>NZ_ML137716.1:0-43507 GCF_004023625.1 Streptomyces cavernae
TGGGGCGCCGGGCGGGGCGGGCGCCCGGGCCCGGGCGGCGCTGTGCCTGGCGTGCGGACCCGGCGGGTCCGGGCACGCGGCGGCGCGGCGGCTGCCTGTCGGACACTTCCGTCACCTGCCGGTGGTCGTCGGGGAGGCGGTCTGGGTGGGTGTGGGGGTGCCGGGCGCGGGTGAGGGCGGGCGCGGTGCGGGAGTCCCCGTCGAGGGCGCGGGCGCGGTCGCGGACGGTCGCGACGCGGCCGAGGTGGGCGTCGGGTCCGAGAGCACCTCGGGCGGGCGCACCGCGGGGGTCCGGGCCGAGGACTGCGCGGCCGCGCTGGGTACGCCCTTGACGGTGCCGTCCGGGTTGAGGAAGGCCGGGTCGCCGCCGGGCACCATGGCCAGTTCGCGGGCGCGGCGGTGGAGGGCGTCGGGGGCGGAGTAGGCGTCCACGTCCCGCTGCAGTTGCTGTTCCTCGTCGGTGAGGTTCTTGGTGTCCTTCTGGAGGTCGTCGAGCCGGAAGGAACCCTCGCTGAGCGCCGAGTTCAGCATGAGGAGGCCGATGAGCCCGCCGCCGAGCAGGAGCACGACGAGCACGACGAACGGGGTTCGGGCGGCCTGCCGGCCTCCCGAGGCGGTCGGGAAGAGCCGGGCCAGCCGTGCGGCCCGCCCCCGTAGTTCGGGTGTCCTCCTCACGCGGCCTCCCCCAGCGCGTCCCGTTCCGCTTCCCCGGCGTCTGCGCCCTCTCCGGCCGCTTCTGCCCCCTGAGCCTCTTCCGCCCCTTCCGTTTCTTCTGCCCCTGCGGCCTCTGGGATTTCTCCGGCTGGTCTCACTCCGCCGTGTCCTCACGGATCCGCTGGGCTCCGCGCAGGCGCGCGGGGGCGGCCCGGCGGTTCTCCGCGACCTCTTCCTCGCTGGGCAGTTCGGCGCCGCGGGTGAGGAGCTTCAGGCGGGGCTGGTAGCGCTCGGGGACGACCGGCAGGCCGGGCGGGGCGGTGGAGGCGGCGCCCGCCGCGAGGACCTGCTTGACCAGCCGGTCCTCCAGCGAGTGGTACGACAGCACGGCGATCCGGCCACCCACGGCGAGCGCCCGCACGGCCGCGGGGATGGCCCGCTCCAGGACGGCGATCTCGCCGTTGACCTCGATCCGCAGGGCCTGGAAGGTGCGCTTGGCGGGGTTGCCGCCGGTGCGCTTGGCAGCCTGCGGCAGTGCCTCGCGGATCAGCTCGACCAGCCTGGCGCTGTTGCTGAACGGCTCTTTCTCGCGCTCGCGCACGATGGCGGACACGATCCGCTTGGCCTGCTTCTCCTCTCCGTAGGCCCGCAGGATGCGCACCAGTTCGCCCGCGGGGTAGGTGTTGAGCACCTCGGCCGCGCTGATCCCGGTCGACTGGTCCATGCGCATGTCCAGCGGCGCGTCCTGCGCGTACGCGAACCCGCGTTCGGCCTCGTCGAGCTGCATGGAGGAGACACCGAGGTCGAAGAGGATCCCCTGGACACGCGGCACGCCCAGCCGGTCGAGGACGGTGGGCAGTTCGTCGTAGACGGCGTGTACCAGGGTGGCGCGGTCGCCGTAGGGGGCGAGCCGCTCCCCGGACAGCCGCAGCGCCTCCTTGTCCCGGTCCAGCGCGACGAGCCGGGCCTCGGGGAAGCGGCTGAGCAGGGCCTCGCTGTGACCGCCGAGGCCGAGGGTGCAGTCGACGACGACCGCTCCGGGCCGCTCGAGTGCCGGGGCCAGCAGGTCCAGGCACCGCTGGAGCATCACCGGGACGTGTCGACTACCGCTCAAGGGGCCCTCTCAGGTCCGGCGCGCCGATACGCACCGCCGGGTCCCCGCCCGCTCGTGAAGGGGAGGCCTGCCGGCGCCGGAAGCGTCAGCCGACCGGGAGCGGGAGGAGGCCGAGCCGTACGTACGCGCCGCGCACGTGGGGAGACCGTACGAATCCTTCGAAGACCGCCGGATCTCGGGGAACAACAGTCCAGCGAGGAGAGTCTCGTCTCCCGCTTCGCGTCACTTTAGTCCACGGTGTCGCGCGGTCAATCAACCGGCCTGCGCGTCGCCGTGCCTAGGCGGGGGTCCGGCGGGCGGCTGCGAACGCGGGGTCGGGCGACTCCTACGATCCGCCGGATTCACCCGGACATCCGGCGGATTCGACCGAATGTCCATTGGATTCGCCCGTACGGCCGTGTCCGCGCCAGGCGTGTGGGTTGCCTCACAACCAGCCGCGATGACGTTCTTTGTCCTCCCTCACACCGGGCTCGCGCCCCGTGTGACCAGTACCGTCATAGGTATGACGACTTCCGCATCCGTACCCACCGAGCCCGAAGGCGCCATAACCACCGACGGCACCGTCACCGACCGCCTCGTCGACGCCAACCGGCAGTACGCCGCCGCGTTCACCGATCCCGGGATGGACGCCCGCCCCGTCCTGCACGTCGCTGTCGTGGCCTGCATGGACGCCCGCCTCGACCTTCACGCGGCACTCGGCCTGGAACTGGGCGACTGCCACACCATCCGCAACGCGGGCGGAGTCGTCACCGACGACGTGATCCGTTCCCTCACCATCAGCCAGCGGGCGCTCGGCACCCGCAGCGTGGTCCTCATCCACCACACCGGCTGCGGCCTGGAGTCGCTGACGGAGGAGTTCCGGCACGACCTGGAGATGGAGGTCGGCCAGCGCCCGGCGTGGGCGGTGGAGGCCTTCCGGGACGTCGAGCAGGACGTCCGCCAGTCCATGCAGCGGGTGCGCACCTCGCCGTTCCTGTTGTACACCGACGACGTCCGGGGCTTCGTCTTCGACGTGACGACGGGGTTGCTGCGCGAGGTCGATCCGGCCTAGGGACCGGGCTCCCGGGCCGGGATCGGACGCCTCCATCCCTTCGCCCGGCGTTCACACAGCCCCTACGTAACGGAACTCACGCCGCCCTGCAGGCACCCAAAGGGACAAAGACCCGACATATCGCGGCCAGTTATCCACAGGCGAGTGACACGAACCGGTAACGGCAACAAGAATGCGGGTGTGGCGTCACGCGGAACTGTTCGCGCGTGGTGTCCGTGTTTCGGGGTGGGCCGGTCCGCATCGCAGAGCGTCGGCCCGTAGAAAGAACGGGCCGAGGAGGGCCGGGTGACGACCTATGACGATCGAGCGAGCCTCACTGATCTGACCGCCACCGTGGAGCGAGTCCGCAGTTCGGTGGAGGAAGTGATCGAGGGCAAGCCTGAGGTCGTACGGCTTTCGCTGACCGTGCTGCTCGCCGAGGGACATCTTCTGATCGAGGATGTCCCCGGCGTCGGCAAGACCATGCTGGCCAAGGCACTGGCGCGGTCCATCGACTGCTCGGTGCGGCGTATTCAGTTCACGCCCGACCTGCTGCCCTCGGACATCACGGGTGTGTCCATCTGGGACCAGCAGCGGCGGGACTTCGAGTTCAAACCGGGCGCGATCTTCGCACAGATCGTGATCGGCGACGAGATCAACCGGGCGTCGCCGAAGACGCAGTCCGCGCTCCTTGAGTCCATGGAGGAGCGCCAGGTCACCATCGACGGGCAGACGTACGAACTGCCCAGCCCCTTCATGGTGGTGGCCACCCAGAACCCGGTCGAGATGGAGGGCACCTACCCGCTGCCGGAGGCGCAGCGCGACCGCTTCATGGCACGGGTCTCCGTGGGCTACCCGAGCGCGGAGGCCGAGCTGCAGATGCTGGACGTCCACGGCGGCGTGTCGCCGCTGGAGGACCTGCAGCCCGTGGCCCATGCGCACGAGATCGTGAAGCTCATCGAGGCCGTGCGCAACGTCCATGTGGCCGAGGCGGTGCGGCGCTACGCGGTGGACCTGGTCTCCGCCACGCGCACGCATCCGGACCTCAGACTCGGCGCCTCGCCGCGCGCCACGCTGCACCTGCTGCGCGCCGCGAAGGCGTCCGCCGCACTCAGCGGCCGGGAGTACGCCCTGCCGGACGACGTGCAGGCACTCGCCGTGGCTGTGCTGGCCCACCGGCTGCTGCCGACCGCCCAGGCCCAGCTCAACCGCCGTACCGCGGAGCAGGTCGTCCAGGAGATCCTGCAGCGCACACCGGTACCCGCGGCTCCCCAGCCGCAGGCCGGCTTCCCGATGGGCCGTGGTCAGGGCGCCCCGGTCTTCGGCCAGCAGCCGCCCCGGAGGCTGTGATGACCACCGGAGGGGCGCCGCCGCGGGCCGAGGATGACAAGGGCGGGCTGCGTACGGCGCTCGCCGGCCTCACCACCCGCGGACGGTCCTTCCTGGCCGCCGGCATCGCCGCCGCGATCTGCGCCTACGTCCTCGGGCAGAGCGATCTGCTCCGGGTCGGGCTGCTGCTCGCGGTGCTGCCGCTGGTCTGCGCGACGGTGCTCTACCGCACCCGCTACCGGGTCGCGGGCAGCCGCCGGCTGTCACCCGCGCGCGTGCCCGCCGGTGCCGAGGCCCGGGTGCATCTGCGCATGGACAACGTCTCCCGGCTGCCCACCGGCCTGCTGATGCTGCAGGACCGGGTGCCGTACGTGCTGGGGCCCAGGCCCCGGTTCGTGCTGGACCGGGTCGAGGCGGGCGGCCGGCGCGAGGTGTCCTACCGGGTCCGTTCTGATCTGCGCGGCCGTTATCCGCTGGGTCCGTTGCAGCTGCGGCTGAGCGACCCGTTCGGGATGTGCGAGCTGACGCGGTCCTTCTCGACGTACGACACGCTGACGGTGATCCCGCGTGTGGAGCCGCTCCCCCCGGTGCGGCTGAGCGGTGAGGCCAAGGGGTACGGCGACGGACGGCAGCGCTCGCTGGCGCTGGCCGGCGAGGACGACGTCATCCCGCGCGGGTACCGCTACGGCGACGACCTGCGACGCGTGCACTGGCGTTCGACCGCACGCTACGGCGAGTTGATGGTGCGCCGCGAGGAACAGCCGCAGCGGGCCCGCTGCACGGTGCTGCTGGACACCAGGGAGATCGCCTTCGAGGGCGCGGGCCCGGACTCGGCCTTCGAATGGGCCGTGTCCGGTGCGGCGTCCGCGCTGGTGCACATGCTCGAACGCGGCTTCTCCGTGCGCCTGTTGACCGACACCGGCAGTTCGGTGCCCGGCGAGGGCGGTGACGGGTTCGCCGGCGCCAGCGGGGAGTCGGCGGACGCGGCAGGTCTGATGATGGACACGCTCGCGGTCATCGACCACTCCGACGGAACGGGCCTGTCCCGTGCCTACGACGTCCTGCGCGGCGGGAACGAGGGACTGCTGATCGCGTTCTTCGGCGATCTGGACGAGGAACAGGCGACGGTGGTCGCCAAGATGCGCCAGCGCAGCGGCGGCGCGATCGCCTTCCTGCTGGACAGCGAGTCCTGGGTGCGCGAGTCCACCGATGTGCCCGGCTCGCCGGCGCTGGGCGACGAGCGGCTGCGGATGCTGCGCGAGGCGGGCTGGACCGCGGTCGCGGTGCCGCCGGGGGCCGGGATCGTCGACATGTGGCGGCAGGCCGACCAGCAGCGCACCGGTGTGGTCTCCGCTCCGACGGTTTCTACTGGAGGGAACTCATGAGCGGCCGCGCACGACTGGCGCTGTGCGCCACGCTGGCCACGCTGCTGGCGGCCTGCGCGATGCTGCCGCTGGTCTCCCCCGCCACCTGGTACCTGCAGGCGGCGGCCATGCTCGCGGTGCAGACGGGTGTGGGCGCGGCGACCCGTCGGGTGCCGCTGGCCCGGCCGCTGACCGTGGCGTCGCAGGCGCTGGTCACCCTGATGATGCTGACGGTGAGCTTCGCGCGCGAGCAGTCGCTGATCGGGCTTGTGCCGGGGCCCGAGGCGTTCCAGCGGTTCGGCGAGCTTCTGCAGGCGGGTGCCGAGGACGTCAGCCGGTACTCGACCCCGGCGCCGCTGTCCCCCGGCATCCGGCTGATGCTGGTCGGCGGCGTTCTGGTGATCGGTCTGCTGGTGGACGCGCTCGCCGTGACCTTCCGCAGCGCCGCCCCGGCCGGGCTGCCGCTGCTCGCGCTGTACTCGGTCGCCGCCGGGCTCTCCGACGGCGGCGCGGGCTGGGTGTGGTTCGTGCTGGCCGCCGCCGGTTACCTGGTGCTGCTGCTGGCCGAGGGCCGGGACCGGCTGTCCCAGTGGGGCCGCGTCTTCGGTGGGGGGGCCCGCGCCCCGGGTCCGGGTCCGGGTCCGGAGCCGGCGGGCGGCGCGGTGGCGCCGTTGCGCACGGGTCGCCGGATCGGCGTCGTCGCGCTCGGTATCGCCCTGGTAGTGCCGCTCGGACTGCCCGCGCTGAACGGCGGCCTCCTGGACGCCACGGGGGCCGGTGTCGGCACGGGCTCCGGGGGTGGCGGCACAATCTCCGCGGTGAACCCGCTGGTCTCGCTGCGCGACAGCCTGAACGTCGACCAGGACCGCGAAGTCCTGTCGTACCGCACCGACTCCGACGACACGCAGGACATGTACCTGCGGATCGTCTCGCTCGACGACTTCGACGGGACGGCCTGGAAGCCGGCGGTGCGGAGCATCACCGACGTGCCGAAGGGGGAGTTCCCGAGCCCGCCCGGCCTCGGCCAGGACGTGCGCCGCACCGAGGTCACGACGACCATCTCGGCGTCGGGCGACTACGCGCAGGACTGGCTGCCGATGCCGTACCCCGTCAGCCAGGTGGACGTGAAGGGCAGTTGGCGGTACGAGCCGGTGGGCCGCACTCTGGTGGGCGACCACGGACAGACCACGCGCGGTTCCTCGTACCAGGTGTCGAGCCTGATCGTGCAGCCGACGGCCGAGCAACTGGCCAACGCGCCACGGCCGCCGTCGGCCCTCGAGCGGGAGTTCACCAAGGTGCCGGAGTCACTGCCGGACGTGGTGGCGCGGACCGCGCGCGAGCTGACCGAGGGCGCGAAGAACAACTACGAGCGAGCGGTCAAGCTCCAGGACTGGTTCGCGGTGGACGGCGGGTTCACCTACGACACGCAGGTGCAGGTCGGCAGCGGTTCGCAGGCGATCGCGCGGTTCCTGAGGGACAAGGAGGGCTTCTGCGTCCACTTTTCCTTCGCGATGGCCGCGATGGCCCGGACCCTGGACATACCGGCGCGGGTCGCGGTGGGCTTCACACCCGGGTCGCCGAAGGCCGACGGTACGAACTCGGTGACGCTGCGGGACGCGCACGCGTGGCCCGAGCTGTACTTCGAGGGTGTCGGCTGGACCCGTTTCGAGCCGACGCCGAACCGGGGCACGGTGCCGTCCTACACCCGCTCGGAGACCTCCAGCGGCTCGGCCGGTCTGCCGGACACTCCCTCGCGGGCCGCGTCCCCGGCGCCCTCCGCGGCTCCCTCGACGTCGGAGAGCTGCTCGTCGGACGCCAAGGAGCTGGGGGCGTGTGAGAGCGAGTCGCCGCAGGCCGCGTTCGGGGTCACCAGGAACGGCACGCCGTGGCTGCTGATCTTCGGCCTGACGCTGGCCGGACTGGCCCTGGTGGCACTGCCCTTGCTCCCGATGCTGTGGCGGATGCGGGTACGTTCGCAACGGCTGGGTACCCATGGCCGGACCGAGGCGGACGCCGCCGCGCACACGCTGGCGGTCTGGCTCGAGGCGACCGACTCGGCGTGGGACTACGGGATAGCGCCGGACGAGTCGCTGACGCCACGCAAGGCGGCGGCACGCATCGTACGGCTCGGCCGGCTGGACCACACGACGGCGGCGTCGGTGCACCGGGTGGCGGATGCGGTGGAGCAGGTGCTGTACGCGCCGCGACCGCGGTTCGCTCCGGGGCTTTCGGATGACGTCCGCAGGATGTCGGACGCGCTGGGGGCCTCGGTGAGCCGTGGAACGCGGTTCAGGGCCCGGTTCGCGCCGCGCTCGGCCGTCCGGGTGATGTGGACGCTGTCGGAGCGCTGGGCGGCCCTCCAGGACCGCTGGACGGCCAAAGCCAAACGTCCGGCGTTCTTGCAACGGTTGTCCCGCCAGGGCAGCTGACCATTCCTGACCAGTCCACCGGGGGCGGGGCTTCGTGCCCCGCCCCTCGTTTTTCGCCTTCTCCGACCTCTCCGCCGCCCCGACCTCTCTGCCGCCCAGCCCCGCCCGCTCCGCTCTCCGCGCGATCGGCCCTCTTCGCCCGCTCCGCCCATGCGTCGCTTTCCAGGAACTCGCCCCCGGGTGCCCCCGCTCTGCCCTCGCGCAGGGGCCACGGGTGCCCCCGCTCAGTCCCCAGCCCGCTCAGTCCCCAGCCCGCTCAGTCCGCGTTCCCTCAGCCCTCTTCAGCCGCTCCGCCCTACCGGCCCCGAGGGCCGTCCTTGCGATCGGTCCCGCGTTCCGGGGCCGGCGGTCCCGCATGCCGTCCCTCCGGGCTCGGGTTCCTGGGCTGCGCGGCCAGCTCCCCGGAGCAGCGGCTGGCCTGGCAGGGACTCCGTCCGTCCGCAGACGCGACGGAAACCCACCCCTGCCCGTTCATCGGCCCACACGGCGGCCCACACGGCCAGCTGTCAAGGCGGCCCACACGGCTCCACAGAGCCTCCGAGAGCCCGCCCGGGCATCGCCGCGCGGGCATGCGTGTGGGGGTGACCACCGGTCGGTGGTCACCCCCACACGGCAGGACTCAGGACGAGGGCTAGTGCCCTTGCTCGTCGCGCCGCCGCTGCCAGCGTTGTTCGATGCGGTCCATCATGGAGCGGCGCTGCCGTCCCTGACGGCGAGCGGCTGGGGAACCTGCCGCAGACGTCTGCTCACCCGGCTTGGGGGCCTTGCGCCAACCGGTGACGGCGAGAACCGCGCAGCCCAGCATGACGAGGAATCCCACCACGCTGACCCAGATCTGCTTGGCGACCATTCCGGCCATGAGGAGCGCGATACCCACCAGGAAGCCAGCGACCGCCTGGTAGACCCGTCGTCGGGTGTACGTACGCAGCCCGCTTCCCTCAAGCGCTGTCGCGAACTTGGGATCTTCGGCGTACAGCGCTCGCTCCATCTGCTCGAGCATTCGCTGCTCGTGCTCCGAGAGCGGCACGGAGTCCTCCTCATCGTGCGGTCGCTGGGGCGACGACCCGGGGGTCCCCTTCAGGATAGGCAGGGAATCGCCCCCGTGAAACCCGCCCCTCTGCGCCAATTGGCCAACCGGAAACCGCCATGGCCGACCCGATCCGCTGAGGCGTGCATTCCCCAGCGAGCCGTGTGTCATGCCGGACGGTCTCCCTCGATCATACGGCGCCGAGCGTCCGATCGGGTGGTCCTGTGGCGTACTCCATCCGCCTCGGCGGCGCTGATCAGCGCGGTTTCCCCGGAGTGTCGCTCAGGCCCCAGCCGCCCCAGGAGTCTCACCGAGGACGTGAAGTTGGGTGGCCACGGAGTGGAAGGCGGTGAGCTCGGCGGCCGCGGCCTCCAGCTTCAGCAGGGCGTCCAGGGCTCCGGGCTCCGTGTCCACGAGCACACCGGGGACGAGGTCCGCGAAGACCCGCACGCCGTGCACGGCGCCGACCTGGAGGCCCGCGCCCTCGACGAGTGAGGTGAGTTGCCCGGCGGTGAAGCGCCGGGGCATCGGGTCACCCTCGCCCCAGCGTCCGTCCGGGTCGTCGAGCGCCTGGCGGGCCTCCTTGAAGTGCCCGGCGAGAGCGCGCGCGAGCACCGCACCGCCGAGCCCTGCCGCGAGGACGCTGAGCACCCCCTCGGAGCGCAGCGCGCGGACGGCGTTGCGGACGCCCTCGGCCGGGTCGTCCACGTACTCCAGCACGCCGTGGCAGAGCACCACGTCGTAACCGCCGGGTTCGACGACGTCGAACAGACCGTGCGCGTCACCCTGGACGCCGCGCACGCGGTCGGCGACGCCGGCCTCGGCGGCCCGGCGCTCCAGCGCGAACAGCGCGTTGGGGCTGGGATCGACGACGGTGACGCGGTGGCCGAGCCGGGCGACGGGCACCGCGAAGTTGCCGCTGCCGCCCCCGGTGTCGAGGACGTCCAGCGCCTCCCGGCCCGTGGCCTTGACCCGGCGTTCGAGGGCGTCCTTGAGAACGTCCCAGACCACGGCGGTACGGAGGGAGGCGCGGGGGCGCATCGGGTCCGACACGGCAGTTGACTCCTCGGCGCGGCACCGCCTGGTGTACGGCGGAGCGATGGGGTACCTCCCCTGCCTCGTGAGCGCAGGTGAGGTGCATGCGACCCCAACCCTATTGCCTACGGGCGTGAACCCGGTCCCCCGTCTCACATGGCACGGGAGCGCCCCTCCGGGCCCCGGTCAGCCGGCGTCCGGCACCTCCCGCTCCTCGTCCGGGCGGGGTTGGGGCAGCACCGGCTGAAGCACCAGCATCCGCTCGACGAGGCGCAGGAACATCGCCACGTCGCGTATCAGGTCGTCCGCGTCGCGGCTGCTGGCCGCGCCGCGGATGCCCGCTTCGGCCCGGGCCCGGCGGGTGGCTCCCGCCGCGAACAGCGCGCTCCACTCGGCCAGTTCGGGCGCTATCTCCGGGAGCACTTCCCAGGCGCTCCGTATCTTGGCCCGGCGCCTCGCGGTGGGCTCCGGGCGGCCCCGGGCGGCGAGCACGGCGGCGGCGGTGCGCAGCGCGGCCAGATGGGCCGTGGCGTACTGCTCGTTCGGCGTTTCGAGGACCGCCGCCTCGTCCAGCCCGGCACGGGCCTGGGCGAGCAGGTCGAGGGCGGCGGGCGGGGCCGTGGTGCGGCGTAGAACGGGGTGCACGTCGCTCGCCGGGCCGTTCAGTGAGGGGGCAGGGCCGGTGGCGCGGCGCCGGCGTGCGGCGGCTGCGTTGGAGCTGGCCATGACGAACCTCCTGTCGTCTCTGTCACGGCTTGGTGGCCGTATGTACCCATCGTGAGGTATGGCACTGACAATCCGTCCTGACCTGGGCTTTTGCTTCGATCGGCCGTTCGGGATACTTTTTGCACTGACCAGTCAGTTCAAAAACTTGCTGGGGGTCCGCGCAGCGGGACCCGCAGCGTGAGGGTGAGGGGGAAGCCGTGGACGGTCCGGACGGTGTCGCCGTCAGCGCCGAGGGCTTGGGGCTGAGAGGGCCGCGCGGCTGGGTGTTCCGGGGTGTCGGTATCGACGCGCCGCCCGGGTCGCTGATCGCGCTGGAGGGGCCGTCCGGCTCCGGCCGCACCTCACTGCTGCTGACGCTCACCGGGCGGATGAGGCCGCGCGAGGGGCGGGCCACCGTCGGATCCCACCACCTCCCGAAGCAGATGGCCGCGGTGCGCCGGATCAGCGGCCTCGCCCATGTTCCGGGCGTCAGTGAACTGGACCCGGCGCTGACCGTCGGCGAGCACCTGCGGGAACGGACCCTGCTGGAACGGCGGTTCACCGGTTCGCCGCGCGGGCTGCTGCGCCCGCGCGGTGAGCGCGCGGCAACGGCCCGGCAGCGGATCGAGACCGCGCTGAGTGCCGCCGGTCTCGTCCCGGACGCGCTGCCCAAGGGCGCGCGGACCGCCGTACGGGACCTGGAACGCCTGGAGGCGCTGCGGCTGTCCGTCGCGCTGGCGCTGATCGGCCGTCCGAGGCTGCTCGCCGTGGATGACACCGACCTGAAGCTGTCGGCCGCGGAACGGGCCGAGGCCTGGGAGCTGTTGAACTCTCTGGCCGAGGGCGGCACCACGGTCGTGACGGTGTGCAGCGAGGCACCCGAGGGAGCGGTCGTGGTGTCCACGGCACCCGCCCAGGACGCGCCCGCGCTGTCAGCGGCACCCGCCCAGGACACGCCCGAGGAGGGCGAGAACGAGAGCGAGAACGACGGCAACGACAGCGAGAACGACGGCGCAGAGGGCGCAGACAGCGCAGCCGCCGAAGACGCCGGAGGCGGCGCAGACAGCGAGAACGACAGCGAAGACAACGACAAGGAGACGGCGGATGCGCTCGCCGAAACTGGCCGCGCTTGAGCTCAGGCGCTTCGGCAGGGGACGGCTGCCGCGCGCCGCGCTGGCCTCGCTCCTGCTGCTGCCCCTGCTGTACGGCGCCCTCTACCTGTGGTCGTTCTGGGACCCCTACGGCCGCCTCGACCGCATCCCCGTGGCGCTGGTGAACGAGGACCGAGGGGCCACGGTCTCCGGCGAAAGGCTGTACGCGGGCGACGACATCACCAGGGGGCTGCGCGACAGCGACACGTTCCAGTGGCACGAGGTCGGAGCCGAGGAGGCCGCGCGGGGCGTCGAGAACGGCACGTACTACCTGTCACTGACCATGCCCGCCGACTTCAGCAGGCGGATCGCCTCCGCTTCCGGGGACGCCCCGGGGACGAGCGCCCTTCAGGTGCGCACGAACGACGCCAACAACTACATCGTCGGACAGATCTCCCGGACCGTCTTCGGCGAGGTCCGCACGGCCGCGTCCACGAAGGCCTCCCGGTCGTTCCTCGACAGGATCTTCATCTCGTTCTCGGACATCCACGGACGGACCGAGAAGGCCGCCGAGGGGGCCGACGAGCTCACCGGGGGGATCGACCGGGCCGAGAAGGGCTCCAAGGACCTCGCGGACGGGCTCAAGGACGCCAAGGAGGGCAGCAGCAAGCTGTCCGGCGGCTTGAAGAGGCTCGACAAGGGGGCGGGCGATCTGGCCGACGGCTCACGGGCGGTCGCGGACGGCACCCGGGCGCTCGCCGACAAGGTCAACGGGTTCGCCGGCGAGGTGGGTCCGTTCCTGCGGAACAACGAGAAGTCGATCGGCGACACGGGGCGGCTCGTCGCCGACTCCGCGTCCGCGATCCGCCGCAACCTCGACACCCTGGTGAAGACCGCCCCCAAGGCCGCCCGGGGCGCCCGCGAGGCCGCCGAGGCCCTCGACTCCGTCCACACCGCGCGCTGCGTGGAGCAGACGCCTGCCGACCCCGCCTGCGCCGATCTGAAGAAGGCAAAGGAGGCCGCGGCGGACGCGGCGCAGGTCGCCGACGACGTCAACGCCCTGGTGTCCGGCCAGGACGGCGGCCTCGAACGGCTCGACAGCAACCTCGGCACCCTCCAGCGGCTGGCTCAGCGGCTCGCCGACGACGCGCCGCACCTCTCCGAAGACCTCGACGACGCGGTCGGCAGGATCAACGCGCTCAGCAAGGGCGCGGCGCAGGTCGCCGAAGGCGCCGAAAGCCTGCACAGCGGCCTCGGGACCGCCAGGACGGGCGCGTCGGACCTCGACGCGGGCCTCGGCAGGCTGAAGACGGGCGCCTACGACCTGAGCGGCGGCATGTACAAGCTCGCCGACGGCTCCGAGCAGCTCGCGGGCGGCCTGCACGACGGGGCGCGCAAGATCCCCGACTACGGCGAGAAGGACCGCGACCGGCGCACCGAGGTGATGGCCGACCCGGTTCAGCTGGCCTCCAGGGACCTGCACAAGGCGCCCAACTACGGCACCGGTTTCGCGCCGTACTTCATCCCGCTCTCCCTGTGGGTGGGCGCGATGGTGGCCTACATGCTGATCCAGCCGCTCAACCGGCGCGCGCTCGCCATGGGTGCCGCCGCCTGGCGCGTCGCCCTGGCCGGCTGGCTGCCAGTGGCCGCCCTGGGAGTGCTGCAGACCGCCGCCCTGCTGGCGGTGCTGCACTGGGGCGTCGGCCTGCGGATGGCCCGTGCGGCCGGGACGGTGGCCTTCCTGTTCCTGGTGACGGCGTGCTTCGCGGCGATCGTCCAGTGGCTCAACGCACGCTTCGGGGCGGCGGGCCGGATCCTCGTCCTCGCCTTCCTGATGCTCCAGCTGACCTCGGCGGGCGGCACCTACCCGGTGCAGACCAGCCCGGACTTCTTCAACGCGATCCACCCCTTCATGCCGATGAGTTACGTCGTCGACGCCCTCAGGAGGCTGATCACGGGCGGTGGCCTCGGACCGGTCCGGGAGGCGTGCGCGGTGCTAGTCGTGTTCACCGCGGGTGCCCTCGCCCTCACCGCGGCCGCCGCGCGCCGCAAGCAGGTATGGACGCTCGACCGCCTGCACCCGGAGCTGAGCCTGTGAGAACGTCCGCGAGAACCGCCACACCCGGAGCCGGCGCTGTGAGAATCAGGGCCATGGAAAGCAGCAGCAGAACCACGGAGAGCGGCAAACTCACGGAGAGGGGTGGCGGGCGCCGGCAGGCCACCCGGCAGAAGCTGTACGAGGCGGCCGTGACCCTCATCGCCGAGCAGGGCTTCTCGGCCACCACGGTCGACGAGATCGCGGAGCGCGCCGGAGTGGCGAAGGGCACGGTCTACTACAACTTCGCGAGCAAGTCGGTCCTCTTCGAAGAGCTGCTGCGGCACGGCGTGGGACTGCTCACGGCGTCCCTCAGTGAGGCGGCCGAGCGGACCGCGCGCGAGGGCGGCAGCAAGGTCGACGCCCTGGACGCGATGATCCGCGCCGGGCTCGTCTTCATCGACCGCTACCCGGCCTTCACCCAGCTGTACGTGGCCGAGCTGTGGCGCACCAACCGGGCCTGGCAGTCGACCCTGATGGTGGTCCGTCAGGAGGCCGTGGCGGTCGTGGAGGAGGTGTTGCGGGACGGTGTGGGCAGCGGCGAGCTGAGCGACGAGATCGACGTTCCGCTGACGGCCGCCGCCCTGGTCGGCATGGTCCTGGTGGCCGCCCTGGACTGGAAGTCCTTCCAGCCGGAGCGCTCCCTGGACGACGTCCACGCCGCGCTGTCGCGACTGCTCCACGGGCGGGTGAGCGGAGGACGTTGACAGGAGGACGCTGAGAGCGGGACGCGGGCACAGCTGGTCCTGGCCCCCGGGGCTGGAGGGAGCCCCGGGCACACAGGGGAACGCCGGTCCGAGGTGGCCGCGTCCCCCGCGGGCCACTTCGAACCGGCGCATACCCCCGTACCCCCCGTAAGGTCCCCCGGGTATTTCCCCCGCAGTTCCCCCCTGCTCCCCCCCGTATCTCCCCCGACGTTCCCCCGTGCTTCCCCCGTACTCCCGCAGGTCTCCCGACCGGTTCGGCCGGTTTCCCCGCGGGTGTCTCGCTCCCGCCGAACCCTCGGCGGAAGGAGCGGACAGGAGCGTCGCACCGTTTCCGCCGCCCCGTGTCGGCGGTTCCGGTGCCGTGCCCCTCCCGTGCCCCCACTCTCCCGTCCGGGCAGGTGGGGGCCCATCCGCGCGGCTACTCATCTCGGTGACTAAGTACGCGTACTCAGAAGTGCGCACTCATGCCCACGCGGTCCCGTTGCCGATCGGTTACGAATGGTTCCGTTCCGATACTTTCCCGGCCGCGGAGCTGCGGTCGACGGCCGCACCGAACGGGGCGGCTGCCAACCCGGGCGGGCAGCCCACCCGGGCGGGCGGTGATGCCGGTAGGGGCGGATAAAGTCGCGGGCATGGGACGGATCGCGGTGATCGGCGCCGGAATGGGCGCGCTGGCCGCCGCCGCCCGGCTGGCCGTCGCGGGCCACCGGGTGGTGGTGTACGAGCGCGCGGCGACGTACGGCGGAGCGGTGCGCCGCTTCGAGCGGGACGGTTTCGGCTTCGACACCGGCCCCGGGCTGCTGCCACTGCCCGCGGTGTACCGCGACCTGTTCCTCAAGACGGGCAAGGAGCCGCTGGAGGCATGCGTCGAGCTGGTCCAGGTGGACCCGGCGGCCCGGCACGTCTTCGAGGACGGCACCGAGGTCTCACTGCCGAACGCTTCGCGCGCGGGTGCCGTGCAGGCGCTGGAGGCGGCCCTGGGCGGCGGGGCGGGCGAGCGCTGGGGCGACTTCCTGGTACGGGCCCGCGAGGCCTGGGACCGCACGCGGCGGCCGCTCCTGGAAGAGCCGCTGTGGCCGAACTGGTCGGTGCTGGCCGGGCGCGAGCCGTATCCGGCCGTGCCCCACAAGCGGCTGCTGCGCACCAGGAAGGCCCGCACGCTCGCGGACGTGGGCGCCTGGGAGCTGCGCGACCCGCGTCTGAGGGCCCTGCTGGAGAGCCACGCCCTGGTCTACGGCCTGGATCCCCGTGCCACCCCGGCGAGCGCGGCCGTGCTGCCGTACATGGAGCACGCCTTCGGCACCTGGTACGTGCGCGGCGGGATGCGCGAGCTGGCGCGCGCGGTGTACGAGCGGTGCGTCGCCCGGAGGGTCGAGTTCGTCTTCGGCGCCGAGGTCACCCGGATCCTGGAGAAGGACGGCCGGGCGGCGGGCGTCGAGCTGGCGGACGGCGCTGCGGCGGAGGCGGACTTCGTGGTGGCGGGCGTGGCACCCGCCGTACTCGACCGTCTGGGCGTCCCGGCACGGGCCGACGGGGCGGTTCCGCCGCAGTCCGACGCGTCGAGCCGGCTGACGGTCCTGCTGGCCCTTCGGGGCGGGCGACCGGAGGGGACGGCCCATCGGACGGTCCTCCACCCGGAGGACAGCGTGGCGGAACTCATGCGAGTGTTCGAGGACGCGGAAGCCGCCGAGGATCCGACGGTCACCGTGCTGCGCCCCGGAGACCCCTCGCAGGTCCCGGACCCGGACCATGAGGCGGTCACGCTGTCGGTCACGGTGGCGGCGGGTTTCGAGCCGACCGCGGCCTACGTCCAGCAGCTCCTGGCCTGCGCGGAGCGCGCCGTGCCCGACCTGGGCGACCGCCTCCTGTGGCACGAGGTACGCTCCCCGGCCGACTTCGCGGAGGCGACCGGCGCGGACGGTGGCGCGGTGCCCGCCCCGGCCCTGGCGGCGGGAGGCGGACGGCTGCTGCACCCGTCCAACAGCACGGCGGTGCCCGGCCTGTTCACGGTCGGCGGCTGGTCCCACCCAGGCGGCGGTCTGCCGCACGCGGGCATGTCCGGTGCGCTGGTGGCGGGGCTGATCGTGGAAGGGCCGGACTTCCGGGGCTCGCAGTGAGCGCCGGACTGCCGGGGCCCCCGCAGTAAGGACCCGTCTGCCGGGGCTCGCAGTGGGTGCCCGACTGCCGGGCTCCCAGTGAGCGCCGGGCTGCCTGGCTCGCAGTAGACCCCGGCCACGTGAACGGCCTCAGGACGTCAGCTGCCCCAGAACGTGAACGCTTCAGAAACGGTACTGCTGCTCGTCGTAACCGTTGTTGTTCTGCTCGTAGGGGTACGGCTGGTCCGGCGGGAACTCGCCGTTGCCGTAACCCTGGTCGCCCGTGGAGCGCTGGTTCGGCACCCAGACGCCGCCCGGCGGGGTCTCTCCGTAGCCGCCCGTGCCGCCCGTGCCGCCGGTCGCGCCGGTGCCGTACTGGTCCTGGCCGTAGCCCTGCTGACCGTACTGCTGCTGGCCGCCGTCGTACGTGCCGTCGTAGGAGCTGTAGCCCTGCCCGCCGCCGTACTGGTCGGAGTAGCCCGAGTACTGCTGCTGCCCCGCGTCGTAGCCGTAGTGCTGCTGGTCGTAGCCGGAGGAGTAGCCGTCGTAGCCGTAGTTCTGGCTCTGCGCGGTCGCCGCGTACGTCGGGTCGGCGGCCGCCGCGTAGGCCCCGTCGTTGTCGTAGACGCCGTACTGGCTGGTGTCGTCGGGCAGCGGCTGCGGCTGGTAGACCGCGGTGGTCTCGGCCGCGGCGCGCTGCACGAAGCGGTCCTCGGCGGACTGACCGTAGGGGGCCTGGCCGGGCTTGGCGAACACGTCGTCGTCCGAGGCGTCGTGCGCGTCGCCCCGCTCGTCGGGCGAGGCCTCGTCGAGGCCGGAGACGGACAGCGTGGGCTCCTGACGCGACCCCGGCGCGTCCGCGCCGCGGCGTTTGCTGCCGCCGCGCGAGCCCGCGTTGATGGCCCAGCCGGTCGAGAAGCCGCGGCGGAAGGACAGGGTGACGTACGTCTGCCCGACCGCGAACGCCGCGGCGCCCAGGCCGATGACGACCACCGAGGGCAGCAGAACCCCCACCACGACGCCGAGGAAACCGCCGAAGGCCAGCAGCCGCCAGCGCAGGCGGGCCTTGTATTGCAGCAGCACCTCACCGAGCAGCCACAACGCGACGATGCCGAACGCGATGTAGAGGACCGTCCAGCCCATGTACGCCCCTCTCCCAGAAGCCGCTACGCAGTGTGTCGTACGTGGGTGCGGCCGGTCCAGACCTACTGTGCGGGATGCAGGCCCAGGTTCTCGTAGATTTCCAGCGTCGCCGTGGAGTTGTTCAAGGTGATGAAGTGCAACCCCGGGACACCCTCGTCCAGCAGCCGTGCACAGAACTCCGTCGCGAACTCGATCCCGATCGAGCGTACAGCCGCCGGATCGTCTTTGGCTGTGAGGATGCGCTCTTTCAGGACGTCCGGGATGGCGGCGTTGCTGAGCGTGGGCAGCTTCTGGAGCATCCGCACACTGGTGACGGGCATCACCTCGGGGATCACCGGGGTCGTGCAGCCCGCGTCGGCCACCCGGTCCCGCAGCCGGAGGTAGGACTCGGGCTGGAAGAACATCTGCGTGATCGCGTAGTCGGCGCCGGCCCGGCACTTGTCGACGAAGTGCTCGACGTCCTGGTCCCAGTCGGCGGAGCGGGGGTGCATCTCCGGGAAGGCCGCCACGCCGACGCAGAAGTCGCCCGACTCCTTGATGAGCCGGACGAGTTCCGACGCGTAGGTCAGGCCCTGCGGGTGCGGTACCCAGTCGCCCATGGGGTCGCCGGGCGGGTCGCCGCGGACCGCGAGGATGTTGCGGATCCCGGCGTCCGCGTACTGGCCGATGATGTTGCGCAGTTCGGCGATGGAGTGGTTGACGGCGGTGAGGTGGGCGACCGGGGTGAGCGTGGTGTCGGCGACGATCTGCTGGCTCTCCTTGACGGTGCCCGCGCGGGTGGAGCCGCCCGCGCCGTAGGTCACGGACACGAAGTCGGGGGCGACCGCCTCGACCCTCCGCAGCGCGTTCCACAGGCTGCGCTCGCCCTTGGGTGTCTTCGGCGTGTAGAACTCGAACGAGAACGTCCTCTTGCCGGTTGCGAGCATGTCACGCACGGTGCGTGCGCGGTCAGTCCTGGTGGATGCAGTGCCGAGGGCCATACCCGCAGGTTAGTCAGGCCCGCCCGGTCCCCCAACCTGACCTCCGCCTTTTGCCCGGTTTGCCGGGCTGCTGTCCACCCCTCGGACACTCCCGTCCCGGCGGGCGTGCCAATCGGTGGTCCGGCGTCAGTCCGTCGCGCGCAGGCGCTTGGCGAATTCCGTCGCCGCGGCGCCGGGGTCCGTGGCCTCCGTGATGGCGCGTACGACGACCACCCGGCGGGCGCCCGCCTCGATCACCTCGTCGAGGTTGCCGAGGTCGATGCCACCGATGGCGAACCAGGGACGGTCGGTACCCAGCCCGGCCGTGTGGCGGACGAGGTCCAGGCCCGGGGCGTGCCGGCCCGGTTTGGTGGGGGTGGGCCAGCAGGGGCCCGTGCAGAAGTAGTCCACGCCGTCCTGGACGGCCGCCGCGGCGGCCTCCGCCTCGGCGTGCGTGGAGCGGCCTATGAGGATGTCCTCGCCGAGGATGGCGCGGGCCGCGGGGACCGGGAGGTCGCCCTGGCCCAGGTGCAGCACGTCGGGTCCGGCGGCGTGCGCGACGTCCGCGCGGTCGTTGACCGCGAGCAGCTTGCCGTGCCGGCGGCAGGCCTCGGCGAACACCTGGAGGTGCTCCAGTTCCTCGGCCGCCTCCATGCCCTTGTCCCGCAACTGCACGATGTCGACACCGTTCGCCAGGACCTCGTCCAGGAACTCGGCGAGATCGCCCTGTCTCCTCCGGGCGTCCGTGCACAGGTAGACCCGGGCGGCGGCGAGGCGTGCGCGTGCGGTGTCGGGCATGACGGATTCCCCCCGGTCGGTGGCGTACGGACCGCGCGGCTCGGCGGTCCGTACGCCGGACGGTGTGACTGGTTCGGTTCAGACGGCGAGCGCCTGCGCTCGACGCTTCACCTCCGTGCCGCGATTCTCGCTGAGGGCCTGCACGGGGGTGCCGGGCAGGGTCGGGTCGGGGGTGAAGAGCCACTCCAGCATCTCTTCGATGGTGAAGCCGTCGTCCCTCAGGAGCGTCAGGGTTCCGGAGAGGCCCTTGACGATCCTGTTCCCGTCGATGAAGGCGGCGGGAACGTGCAGCGCACGGTTCTCACCACGGCGTACGGCGATCAGCTGGCCTTCCTTGACCAGCTGCCGCACGCGGGTCACCTCGACGTCGAGTGCTTCGGCGATGTCGGGGAGGGTGAGCCAGGCGGGGACGAGAGCATCGATCTTTGCGTCAATCTCGGTCACGCCAACAAGACTGCCATCCCGGACTGACAGTGGGTAGCCGACACCGTCCGGCCGGGTTGCTCCGGCCGCCGGACGGGAGCGCGTCGCGGCTACGCCGTCGCCGCCTTCAGCGGCCGCGACGGGTCCGACAGCAGGTCGGGGTTCATCGGCGTGCCCGCCTCGATCAGCTTGCGGCCCTGGGCGAGGTCCCTGGGCCGGCCCACGGCCAGCAGGGCCACCAGGCGGCCCTCGCGCAGCCAGCACACCGACCAGGCCGGCGCGGACGGATCGCCGCGCCAGACGGTCGTGTCGGCCGAGGTGTGATGGCCCGCGTACTGGACGAAGCGGCCGAACTGCTCGGACCAGAAGTACGGGACCGGGTCGTAGACCGCCGGGGCCTCCCCCAGGATGTTCGCCGCCACCGTCCGAGGGCCCTGGAGGGCGTTGTCCCAGTGGTGGACCAGCAGGCGTTCGCCGTACCGAGCGGACGGGAAGGACGCGCAGTCGCCGACCGCGTACACGTCCGGCACGGAGGTGCGCAGATGATCGTCGGCGAGGGCTTCGCCGTGGGCGCCGAGCGCGATCCCGGAGTCCGCGAGCCACGCCGTGGCGGGCCGTGCCCCGATGCCGACGACGACCGCCTCGGCGGGAACGCGGGAGCCGTCGTCGAGGATCACCGCGCCGGATTCGATCCGCCGCACGCGCGCGTGGAGACGCAGTTCCGCCCCCGCGTCGGTGTACCAGCGGGCCATCGGCGCGGCGACCTCCGGCGGCAGCGCCCCGGCGAGCGGACGGTCGGCGGCCTCCACGACGGTCACCGCACAGCCGGCCTCGCGGGCCGCCGTGGCGAACTCCGCGCCGATCCAGCCCGCGCCGACCACCACGATGTCGTGCTGCCGCGCGAGGACGGGCCGCAGCCGTTCGGCGTCGTCCAGGGTGCGCAGCAGATGGACACCGGGCACACCCTCGGCCCCGGGGAGCCGGATCGGTTCGGCGCCGGTGGCGAGGACCAGTACGTCGTAGGGCACCGACCCGGTGACGGTGTCGAGTTCATGATCCTGGGGCCGTACCCCGAGGACCTCGCGCCCCAGCTGCAGTTCGACGCCCAGGGCCTCGAAGTCGACGTCGAAGGCGGAGCCCTCGGCCTTGCCGAGCAGTACGGCCTTGGACAGCGGCGGCCGGTCGTACGGCTGGTGCGGTTCGGCTCCGATCAAGGTGACCGTTCCGGCGAAGCCCTGTTCGCGCAGGGCGACCGCGGTCTGCACCCCGGCCATGCCCGCGCCCACGATGACCACGCGGCGGCTCGCGGCCCCGATGCGTCCCTGCGTCTGCTCGCTCACCCGATCACCATAGACAACTGACAATCAGTCAGTCAGCCGTCGCGCTCGGTGACCTGTTCCACAGCACTCGTACCGCTGCCTGCCTGCGACTCCCACTGCCACGTCTCCTCCAGCCGCACCCGCCCGTCGGGCAGTTCCACGACGACGGACACGCAGTGCCCCGACGCGGTGGTGCCGTCCCGCCTCAGCTGGACGTACCGGAAGTCCAGCCGGTCGTCCTCCCGGGTACCCACGAGATGCCCGCGTACGACGTCGCCGCCCGCGTACTCGGCCCAGATCACGCCGCCCTGCTCGTGATAGGTGAAGCGGGTCCGGGTACCCACCTGGCCCGGCGCCTGGTCGGCGACGGGGGCGAGGACGAGACCGTCGAGAGAACTGGCCATGCGTGAGGGCTCCCTGTGGAGGTCGCGGACAAAGGGCTAGGGTGGCCGGCGTGCTGCGTGTCCGGGGGCGCCCCCGGACACCCGGCGCAAAAAATACACGCGGGAGCCCGCACGCAGCGGGCTGAGAGGGAGGCTGGAGCGGCCTCCGACCGTACGAACCTGATCCGGGTCATGCCGGCGAAGGGAGGAGCTGGACAGCCATGTCGCGTACCTCGGACGTCCTCGTGGTGGGGGGCGGGATCATCGGCCTGGTGACCGCCTGGCGGGCGGCGCAGCGCGGGCTCGCCACCGCGCTGGTGGATCCCGAACCGGGCGGAGGGGCCGCGCGTGTGGCGGCCGGGATGCTCGCCGCCGTCACCGAACTGCACTACGGCGAGCAGACCCTGCTCGGCCTCAATCTGGCCTCCGCCCGCCGCTATCCGGAGTTCGCCGCCGAGCTGACCGGGGCGAGCGGGGAGGATCTCGGCTACCGCCGGTGCGGCACGCTCGCGGTGGCGCTGGACGCCGACGACCGCGCGCTCTTGCGCGAACTGCACTCGCTGCAGCGCGCGTCGGGGCTGGAGTCCGAGTGGTTGTCCGGGCGCGAGTGCCGGCGCCTGGAACCGATGCTCGCGCCGGGCGTGCGCGGGGGGCTCAGGGTCGACGGCGACCATCAGGTCGATCCGCGGCGGCTCGCCCGGGCGCTGGTGGTGGCGTGCGAGCGGGCCGGCGTGGTGTTCCACCGGATCTGGGCGGAGCGGCTGGAGGTCGTGGGGGACCGGGCTGCCGGGGTCGTCGCCACGGACGGCACCGTGTTCACGGCCGGGCAGGTGGTGCTGGCCGGGGGCAGCCTCAGCGGTCGCCTCGCGGGCGTGCCGGAGGAGGTGCTGCCGCCGGTGCGACCGGTCAAGGGCCAGGTTGTGCGGCTGACGGTGCCGCGGCCCTACGCGCCGTTCCTGAGCCGTACCGTGCGCGCCGTCGTCCGCGGCAGCCAGGTCTATCTGGTGCCGCGGGAGAACGGCGAACTGGTCGTCGGTGCGACGAGTGAGGAGTTGGGCTGGGACACAACGGTCACCGCGGGCGGCGTGTACCAACTGCTGCGCGACGCCCACGACCTCGTCCCCGGCATCACCGAACTGCCGTTCACCGAGACCCGCGCGGGCCTGCGCCCCGGCTCCCCCGACAACGCGCCACTGCTCGGTCCGACCGCCCTCCCGGGGCTGCTGCTGGCCACCGGCCACTACCGCAACGGCGTGCTGCTCACGCCGGTCACCGGGGACGTCCTGGCACACGTCCTCACCACCGGTGAACTCCCGGACGAGGCCCGCCCCTTCAGCCCCCAACGGTTCAGCGCCGCACGGACGGAACAGCCCGTATGACGTCCCGCGCCACCTCAGGCGCGGCGTCCCGCGCCTCATCCGCACGACGTCCCGCCCTCCCGACGTCCCGCCCGGCTCACGGAGCGATCCTCATGAACATCTCGGTCAACGGCGAGCCCCGGCAGATCGCCGCGGGCACCGCCCTCGACACCCTCGTCGCCACACTCACCGCGGCGCCCACCGGAGTCGCCGCCGCACTCAACGAAACCGTCGTCCCGCGCGCGCAGTGGGCGTCCACGCCCCTGGCCGAGGGCGACCGCGTCGAAGTCCTCACCGCCGTCCAAGGAGGCTGACCATGGCCGACGATCCCTTCGTCCTCGGCGGCACATCGTTCTCGTCCCGGCTGATCATGGGAACCGGCGGTGCGCCCAGTCTGGACGTCCTCGAGCGGGCGCTGGTGGCGTCCGGCACGGAGCTGACGACGGTCGCGATGCGGCGCGTCGACCCCGGCACGCAGGGTTCGGTGCTCTCCGTCCTGGACCGGCTGGGCATCCGCGTGCTGCCGAACACGGCGGGCTGCTTCACCGCCGGGGAGGCCGTGCTGACCGCCCGCCTCGCGCGCGAGGCATTCGGCACCGACCTGGTCAAGCTGGAGGTCATCGCCGACGAACGCACGCTGCTGCCCGACCCGATCGAACTGCTGGACGCCGCCGAGACCCTGGTGGATGACGGGTTCACGGTCCTGCCCTACACCAATGACGATCCCGTGCTCGCCCGGAAGCTCCAGGACGTCGGCTGCGCCGCGATCATGCCCCTGGGGTCTCCGATCGGCTCCGGCCTCGGTATCCGTAACCCCCACAACTTCCAGCTGATCGTGGAGCACGCGCGCGTGCCGGTGATCCTGGACGCCGGCGCCGGTACGGCCTCCGACGCGGCGCTCGCCATGGAGTTGGGGTGCGCGGGGGTGATGCTCGCCTCGGCGGTGACGCGGGCCCAGGAGCCGGTGCTGATGGCCGAGGCCATGAAGCACGCGGTGGAGGCGGGACGGCTGGCGCGGCGGGCGGGACGCATCCCGCGGCGGCACTTCGCGGAGGCGTCCTCGCCGGCGGAGGGGATGGCCCGGCTGGATCCGGAGCGGCCCGCCTTCTGAGCGTGGCGTCGCGCGTCACAGGTCGGCTGCAGTCCAGCCCCGATATCAACCGCGCGGACCGGCGTGACAGGGGTGGCTCGTACACTCGCCTGCGTGGACACGACGCTTCAGGACCCTCTGGTCGGGCAGTTGCTCGACGGCCGCTACCGCGTCGAGGCGCGGATCGCCGTCGGCGGGATGGCCACGGTCTACCGGGCCGTGGACACCCGACTCGACCGTGTGCTCGCGCTCAAGGTGATGCACCCGACGCTGGCGGCCGACGTCTCGTTCGTCGAGCGCTTCATCCGTGAGGCAAAGTCGGTGGCCCGGCTCGCCCACCCCAACGTTGTGCAGGTGTTCGACCAGGGGGCGCACGGGGCGTACGTCTATCTCGCGATGGAGTACGTGGCCGGCTGCACCCTGCGCGACGTGCTGCGCGAACGCGGGGCGCTGCAGCCGCGGGCCGCGCTGGACATCCTGGAGCCGGTGCTCGCCGCGCTCGGCGCCGCGCACCGCGCTGGGTTCGTACACCGCGACATGAAGCCGGAGAACGTCCTCATAGGGGACGACGGCCGGGTCAAGGTGGCCGACTTCGGTCTCGTACGGGCCGTGGACACGGTCACGAACACGACCGGAGCGGTCCTCGGCACCGTCTCGTACCTGGCCCCCGAGCAGATCGAGCACGGCACGGCCGACCCCCGCGTCGACGTCTACGCCTGCGGGATCGTGCTCTACGAGATGCTCACCGGCGACAAGCCGCACTCCGGGAGCTCCCCCGCCCAGGTGCTCTACCAGCACCTCCACGCGGACGTGCCCCCGCCGTCGGCCGCCGTGCCCGGGCTGCCGGCCGCGCTGGACAACCTGGTGGCCGCCGCGACCGTCCGTGACGCCGCGCTGCGCCCGTACGACGCGGCGGCACTGCTCGGGCACGTCCTCCAGGCGCGATCGACGCTCAGCCAGGAGCAGTTGGACGCGGTGCCCCCGCAGGCGCTCTCCGCGCGGCACGACAACGCCGAGGACCGCACCAGTGTGATCCCGCGCTCGCTGTCGGTGCCTCGTCCACTCCCCGTGGGCGGGGACGAGCCGTTCAACCGGACCAGCGTGTTCGAGACCCCGCCGCCCGCGCCGCCGCGGCGCCCCCCGCGCCCCCGGCGCGGCCTGCTGGTGATCATCGCCGCCGTTCTGCTGGTGCTGGGGGTCGGCGGGGGCGTGTGGTACATCAACGCCGGACAGTTCACCGAGGTCCCGCCGGTGCTGGCGAAGCCCCGGGCCGAGGCCACGAAGCAGCTCGAGGACGCGGGGCTGGAAGCGAGGATCAGGACGGCCTACAGCGACACGGTCGAGCGGGGTTCGGTCATATCCAGCGACCCCGAGGTGGGCGAGCGGATCCGGGGCAACGACACGGTGACGCTGACCGTCTCCAGGGGCCCCGAGACCGTGCGGGTGCCGCAGCTGCGGGGATATCCGCTGGACAAGGCCAAGGAGCAGCTGAAGAAGGACGGACTGGCGGCCGGGATGGTCACCCGGGACTTCGACGAGGACGTCCCCAGGGGCGCGGTGATCAGCACCGAACCGGAACCGGGCACCGAGCGCCGTTCGGGTTCGGCGGTCGCCCTCACCGTCAGCCAGGGGCAGCCCGTCGACGTGCCCGATGTCACTGGTGACTCCGTGGAGGACGCCACGGCGGAGCTCCAGGACGCCGGCCTGAAGGTGGAGATCGCCCCCGAGCAGGTCACGTCCGAGTTCGACCAGGGCGAGGTGGCCCAGCAGTCGCCGGACCCGGACACGCAGGCCGTCGAGGGCGACACCGTGACGCTGACGGTCTCCAAGGGCCCGGAGATGATCGAGGTCCCCGACGTCGTGGGAGACAAGGTCGACAAGGCGACGGAGAAGCTGGAGGACGCCGGGTTCCGGGTCGAGGAGGACCGGGGGCTGCTGGGGCTCTTCGGGGACAAGGTGGAGAGCCAGTCGGTGGAGGGCGGCGAGGAGGCACCCAAGGGGTCGACGATCACCATCGTGATTCGCTGACTCCGCGGGTCACGGGTCGAGGCTCGGGTCCGCCCCGTCGTCCCTGTCGCCTCGGGCCGTACCCTGGCCCTGCACTTGCCGGGACTTCCCGGACTTCCCGGCCACGGTCGCTGGGCCAGTACCGCCGTGCCCCGTGGGCCGTGCCGTGCCCCCCGGCTCCCCGCCGCCTGCCGCCTGCCGCCTGCCGCCTGGTGCCTGCCGCCTGCCGCCTGGTGTACCCGTGTCGGCAGGGCTCCGTGCTCGTCCTGGCATGCTGGTTCCCGACATGAACAGAGCACCTTTCGTATCCCGCAACCCCGTCGGTGCGCACGTCCCGGTGGCCGGTGGGCTCAGCTCGGTCGGGCTCGGGTACGCCCGGGACCTGGAGGCCGAGGTCGTCCAGGTCTTCGTGGCCAACCCGCGCGGGTGGGCGACCCCCGTCGGGAACGCGCGGCAGGACGCGGCCTTCCGGGACGCCTGTGCGCAGGAGTCGATCCCCGTCTACGTCCACGCGCCCTATCTGATCAACTTCGGTTCGCACACCGCGGCGACCGCGGAGCGGTCCGTCGAGTCACTGCGGCACTCGTTGCGGCGGGGCCGGGAGATCGGGGCCCGTGGAGTGGTCGTGCACACCGGGAGCGCCACCGGGGGGCGGGAGCGGGCCGTGGCGCTCGCGCAGGTGCGGACGTACCTGCGGCCGCTGCTCGACGAACTGACCCACGACGACGATCCGTTCCTGCTGTTGGAGTCGACCGCCGGCCAGGGCGCCTCGCTGTGCTCCCGCACCTGGGACTTCGGGCCCTACTTCGACGCCCTGGACGCCCACCCCAAGCTCGGCGTCTGCCTCGACACCTGTCATGTCTTCGCGGCCGGACACGATCTCACCGGGCCGAGCGGTATGCACCAGACACTCGATCTGCTCGTGGAGACCGTGGGTGCGGGGCGGCTGAAGCTGATCCACGCCAATGACTCCAAGGACGTGGTCGGGGCGCACAAGGACCGGCACGAGAACATAGGCGCCGGTCACATCGGCGAGGACCCGTTCCGTGCTCTGATGACGCATCCCGCCACCGAGGGTGTCCCGCTCGTCATCGAGACGCCCGGCGGTAAGGAGGGGCACGCGGCGGACGTGGCCCGGCTCAAGAAGCTTCGCGACGAGTGAGACCTACGCGACGAGTCACGGGTGGGGACGAGTGACGAGTGGGACCGACGGCTGAGAGCTCACGGCTCACGGGTGACGGCTCACCGCTGACGGGTGACGGCTCACCGCTGACGGCTGACGGCTGACGACGGGAACCTCAGAGCTCGGGGCCGTCCCCGGGCCCTTCCTGGTAGGAGTAGCGCTGCTCGCGCCAGGGGTCGCCGATGTTGTGGTAGCCCCGTTCCTCCCAGAACCCGCGTCTGTCGGCGGTCATGTATTCGACACCGCGAACCCATTTGGGGCCCTTCCACGCGTACAGGTGCGGCACCACGAGCCGCACCGGGAAGCCATGCTCGGCGGTGAGCAGCTCACCGTCCTTGTGGGTGGCGAAGATCGTGCGTTCGGAGGCGAAGTCGGCGAGGCGCAGATTCGTGCTGAAGCCGTACTCGGCCCAGACCATCACATGCGTGACCGTCGGCGCGGGCGGGGCGAGTTCCAGGATGGTCCGGGCCGGGATCCCGCCCCACTCGGCCCCGATCATGCTGAACTTCGTCACACAGTGCAGATCGGCCACGACGGTGGCGTATGCGAGCGCCGTGAACTCCTCGTGGTTCCAGCAGCGCTTGTCGCCGTCGGCGGTGGCCCCGAAGACACGGAACTCCCAGCGTTCCGGGCGGAACTTGGGTACGGGCCCGTAGTGCGTGACCGGCCAGCCTCGTTGCAGTCGCTGTCCCGGCGGAAGATCCGGCTGTACTGCTTCTCCCGTTTCGCGACCCACCGGCTGACCCATGTCTCCATCCTGACAGACCCGAGAGGGTGGACATGACCAACCCTGTCCGGATTCGGTCATCCCCTACTAAGCATGCACTTACTGGACTGCCCCCGGTGCCGGTGCAAGGATCGCCCCAACCTCCCCCGTCACTCAGGCTGGAAGGAGCCTCTGCCATGCAGGGCGATCCCGAGGTCCTCGAATTCCTCAACGAGCAGCTGACCGCCGAGCTGACCGCGATCAACCAGTACTTCCTGCACGCGAAGATGCAGGAGAACTTCGGCTGGACCAAGCTCGCGAAGTACACGAGGGCCGAGTCGTTCGACGAGATGAAGCACGCCGAGGTGCTCACCGACCGGATCCTGTTCCTGGAGGGGCTGCCCAACTACCAGCGCCTCTTCCATGTGCGGGTGGGCCAGACGGTCACCGAGATGTTCCAGGCCGATCGTCAGGTCGAGGTCGAGGCGATCGACCGGCTGCGGCGCGGCATCGAGCTGATGCGCTCCAAGGGGGACGTGACCTCGGCGAACATCTTCGAGTCGATCCTCGCGGACGAGGAGCACCACATCGACTACCTGGACACCCAGCTGGAGCTGGTGGACAAGCTCGGCGAGGCGCTCTACATCGCCCAGCTCATCGAACAGCCGGAAAGCTGACAGGCAGCCTCAGGCGGCCTCACGCGGTCTCAGGCGGCTTCTTCCAGTTCGGCGAGAGCGGGCTCGGCGAGAGCGGGCTCGACCCTGTTGGCCGACTCCGGCTTGGGACATGCCCCCCGGCCGAGCAGTGCCTGGATGCGGCGTACGCACGAACCGCAGTCGGTGCCCGCCTTGCAGGCCGACGCGATCTGGCGAGGAGTGCAGGCGCCGGCCTCCGCGTGCTTCTTCACCTGCGCCTCGGTCACACCGAAGCAGTTGCAGACGTACACGCGGTTCACCTCCCGACGGACATGCTGGCTGAGCCGTCCCGATGAATCGGTGAGGCTAACCTAACCTTACCCGCCGGGTGGTGGGCGCAAAAGTGGAGCGGGGCGCGGATCGTATGTGATCCGCGCCCCACTGCATGCGCCTGTAACGAATGAGACGGTTACTGGTCCCGGTACATCTCCGCGACGAGGAACGCCAGGTCGAGCGACTGGCTGCGGTTGAGGCGGGGGTCGCAGGCCGTCTCGTAACGCTGGTGGAGGTCGTCGACGAAGATCTCGTCGCCGCCGCCCACGCACTCGGTGACGTCGTCGCCGGTCAGCTCCACATGGATGCCGCCGGGGTGGGTGCCGAGGCCCTTGTGGACCTCGAAGAAGCCCTTGACCTCGTCCAGCACGTCGTCGAAGCGACGGGTCTTGTGGCCGGAGGCCGCCTCGAAGGTGTTGCCGTGCATCGGGTCGGTCACCCAGGCCACCACCGCGCCGGACGCCGTGACCTTCTCCACCAGCTCGGGGAGCCGGTCGCGGATCTTGTCGGCACCCATCCGGACGATGAAGGTCAGCCTGCCGGGCTCGCGGTCGGGGTCGAGGCGCTCGATGTACTGCAGCGCCTCCTCGGCCGTCGTGGTCGGGCCGAGCTTGATCCCGATGGGGTTGCGGATCTTGGAGGCGAACTCGATGTGCGCGTGGTCCAGCTGCCGGGTGCGCTCACCGATCCACACCATGTGCGCGGAGACGTCGTACAGCCGCCCCGTACGTGAGTCGACCCTGGTCAGCGCGGACTCGTAGTCGAGCAGCAGCGCCTCGTGCGAGGAGTAGAACTCGACGGTCTTGAACTCCTCCGGGTCGGTCCCGCAGGCGTGCATGAAGTTCAGCGCGTTGTCGATCTCGCGGGCGAGCTGCTCGTAGCGCTGCCCGGAGGGGGACGACTTCACGAAGTCCTGGTTCCAGGCGTGCACCTGGCGCAGGTCGGCGTAACCGCCGGTGGTGAAGGCGCGCACCAGGTTGAGCGTGGAGGCGGAGGCGTTGTACATCCGCTTCAGCCGCTCGGGGTCCGGGACGCGGGCCTCTTCGGTGAAGTCGAAGCCGTTGACGGAGTCGCCGCGGTAGGTGGGCAGGGTCACGCCGTCGCGGGTCTCGGTCGGCTTGGAGCGCGGCTTGGAGTACTGGCCGGCGATCCGGCCGACCTTCACCACCGGCACCGAGGCCGCGTAGGTGAGCACGGCGCCCATCTGAAGCAGGGTCTTGAGCTTGTTGCGGATGTGGTCGGCGGACACCGCGTCGAAGGCCTCGGCACAGTCGCCGCCCTGGAGCAGGAACGCCTCGCCCTTGGCGACGGCTCCCATCCGGGCGCGCAGCTGGTCGCACTCGCCCGCGAAGACGAGCGGCGGATACGACTCGAGGTCCGCGATCACTGCGCGCAGAGCCTCGGGGTCGGGGTACTCGGGCTGCTGCGCCGCGGGCAGGTCTCGCCAGGTGTTGCCAGCACTCGCGCTGGTCTTAGCGTTCACGGTCACCCACCCCACATTACGGGGTCGTGTCGCCGGTACACCCCGGTGCTCGTCAGGTGAGACGGCACCGGCTGGCCCGCGCGTGCCTCAGCAGCCCATCGGTGTTCCGTCGAGCGAGGACTGGATGCTGATCAGGATCGTCTTCGCCGGTTCGAAGTACACGGACAGGGAGGCCGGTTCACCGGAGACGTCCGTGTCGAAGCAGAGATCGGCCGACCAGTCGCTGACGGCCGCCCCCGCGGAGTCGGCATCGGCGGGCTTCCAGCCGGCCCTCGCCGCGGCCTTCCGGTAGTGGGCCACCACCGCTTCCCTGTCACCGTCGAACCGGTAGTAGTGGTCGACGACGAGCCACGGGTCTCCGCTGCTGTCGTCCACGCACTCACTGCCCGCGTCGGCGTGCCCGTCGAGAGCGGCGGCTCCGGACGGCGCAGCGGGGAGCAGGCCGGGGGACGACAGCTGCGCCATCCGCTCCGCGCTCTCCTCGCAGGCGTCGGCGCCCACGACGAATCCGGTGCCGAAGAGGTACACGCAGCCCATCTCCACCGTGCACAGGAGCGCCACGACGGACAGGGGCAGAGCCCATAGGCGCGCATCACGGCGCAGCGGCCTGGTCATGGTCCGGGCCAAGGGAAGTCTCCTTCGATCAACTCAGGCGCAACTTGGTTCAGCCCCGTGATTTTCCTGGCCACACAGGTGACATGCAACCGTGTGGACCGCGCGTGCGATAAGGTGCGGGGCATGCTCGCGCACTCGAACCAGAACTGGTGGTGGACCGCTCGTCCGGCGGCCCACTGACTGCGCGCAACCACAGTCTTCGCGAAGGCCGCCCGAGGGGCGGCCTTCAGTGTTTCCACCACCGGACACCTGGGCCGTTCCTCCCCGAATGAAGGAACACGCCCATGAACCTGCTCGACCTGGCGGACGATCCCCGTCCGTTCGCGCTGCTGCGGCGCCGCACCCCCGGCCACGATCACGACACGGTGGAGGTGCTCCTCGGCCCCGTGGCCACGTACGAACGGCTCGCCGAGTTGCCCGGCGAAGGGCTCGCCCTCATCCCCTACCGGCAGATCCGCGAGCGCGGCTTCGACGTGCGCGACGACGGTACGCCGCTGACCGTCCTGGTCCCCGACGAGGTCCGTGAGTTCACCCTGGAACAGGCCCTCGCCGAATTGCCCGCGCATGAAGTGCGGGTCGAGGACGGCGGGTTCGACGTCGCGGACGACGAATACGCAGGGATCGTGGGCCGCGTCCTGCGCGACGAGATCGGGCGCGGCGAGGGCGCCAACTTCGTGATCCGGCGGACCTATGAGGGGGAGATCCCCGGGTTCGGCCGGGCCGATGCCCTGGCGTTGTTCCGCAGCCTCCTCGTCGGTGAGCGCGGTGCCTACTGGACGTTCCTCGTGCACACCGGGGAGCGGACCCTCGTCGGGGCCAGTCCCGAAGTTCATGTGCGCATGTCCGGCGGGACCGTCGTGATGAATCCGATCAGCGGGACCTACCGCTATCCGGCCGGCGGGCCGACCCCCGACGACCTGCTCCGCTTCCTCGCCGACGGCAAGGAGATCGAGGAGTTGTCGATGGTCGTCGACGAGGAGCTGAAGATGATGTGCACCGTCGGCGACATGGGCGGGGTCGTCATCGGGCCGCGGCTGAAGGAGATGGCCCATCTGGCCCACACCGAGTACGAGTTGCGCGGCAGGTCGTCGCTGGACGTGCGCGAGGTACTGCGCGAGACCATGTTCGCGGCGACCGTCACCGGCTCCCCCGTACAGAACGCGTGCCGGGTCATCGAGCGGTACGAGGCCGGCGGACGCGGGTACTACGCGGGGGCGCTCGCGCTGCTCGGCCGGGATGCGGGCGGGTCCCAGACCCTCGACTCGCCCATCCTGATCCGCACCGCCGGCATCGACGCCGACGGACATCTGCGGGTGCCCGTCGGGGCCACGCTCGTACGGGGCTCGGACCCGGCGAGCGAGGTCGCGGAGACGCATGCCAAGGCGGCCGGGGTGCTGGCGGCGCTGGGGGTGCGTCCGGGGCGTCCGCGGGAGCAGCACGCCCGGCCCCGGCTGTCCGAAGACCCGCGGGTGCGGGCGGCGCTGGACGGCCGCCGGGCCTCGCTCGCGCCGTTCTGGCTGCGGATGCAGGAGCAGACGCACGAGCTGACCGGGCACGCCCTCGTGGTCGACGGCGAGGACACCTTCACGGCGATGCTCGCCCATGTGCTGCGCTCGGGCGGACTGGAGGTGACCGTGCTGCGGTACGACGAACCCGGCCTGCGGGAGACCGTGCGACGGCACGACGGGCCGGTGGTGCTGGGGCCCGGTCCCGGTGACCCCTCGGACGCCGCCGACCCCAAGATGCGCTTGCTGCGCGGGCTCACGGCCGACGTCCTCCGGTCCCACCAGCACGGTGTCCTGGGTGTCTGCCTGGGGCATGAGCTGATCGCGGCGGAGCTGGGGCTGGAGATCGTACGGAAGGAAGTGCCGTACCAGGGCGCCCAGACGGAGATCGACCTCTTCGGGCGGACGGAGACCGTCGGCTTCTACAACAGCTTCGTGGCGCACTGCGACGACGAGACGGCGGCGGAGCTGGCCGCACACGACGTCGACGTCAGCCGGAGCGGGAGCGGGGAGGTGCATGCGCTGCGTGGGCCCCGGTTCGCGGGAGTGCAGTTCCATCCGGAGTCGGTACTGTCCCTGAACGGTGCCGCGGTGGTACGGGAGTTGCTGGCCGGGCTGCGGCAGCCGGAACGGCGGACAGCACCGTGAGGCGGGGTCCCGCGGGGTCGGGGTCGGGCAGCACGACCCCGCGGGACGCCGGTTCAGCCGAAGAACACCCCGACCTCTTCGTACAGTGCGGGGTCCACCGTCTTCAGCTTGGCGGTGGCATCCGCGATCGGGACGCGGACGATGTCGGTGCCGCGCAGCGCGACCATCTTGCCGAAGTCGCCGTCGCGCACGGCCTCGATCGCGTGCAGCCCGAAGCGGGTCGCGAGCCAGCGGTCGAAGGCGCTCGGCGTGCCACCGCGCTGGACGTGACCGAGGACCGTGGTTCGGGCCTCCTTGCCGGTGCGCCGCTCGATCTCCTTGGACAGCCACTCGCCGACCCCGGAGAGCCGGACGTGCCCGAAGGAGTCGAGCGAGGAGTCCTTGAGGATCATGTCGCCGTCCTTGGGCATGGCGCCCTCGGCGACGACGACGATGGGGGCGTACGAGGCCTTGAAGCGGGAGGTGACCCAGGCGCAGACCTGGTCGACGTCGAAGCGCTGTTCGGGGATGAGGATGACGTTGGCGCCGCCGGCCAGTCCGGAGTGGAGGGCGATCCAGCCCGCGTGCCGGCCCATCACCTCGACGACCAGGACGCGCATGTGCGACTCGGCGGTGGTGTGGAGGCGGTCGATGGCCTCGGTGGCGATGCCGACGGCCGTGTCGAAGCCGAAGGTGTAGTCGGTGGCGGAGAGATCGTTGTCGATGGTCTTGGGGACGCCGACGACGTTGATGCCGTAGTCGTCGGCGAGGCGTGCGGCGACGCCGAGGGTGTCCTCGCCGCCGATCGCGATCAGCGCGTCGACCTCGTACTTGCCGAGGTTCTCCTTGATCCGGCGGATGCCGCCCTCGACCTTGAGGGGGTTGGTCCGTGAGGAGCCGAGGATGGTGCCGCCGCGGGGCAGGATGCCGCGCACGGCGGGAATGTCGAGCCGGAGGGTGTCACCCTCCAGCGGACCCCGCCAGCCGTCCCGGAAGCCGGTGAAGTCGTAGCCGTACTCCTGCACGCCCTTGCGGACGACGCCCCGGATGACGGCGTTGAGCCCGGGGCAGTCGCCGCCTCCGGTCAGTACTCCGACCCGCATGGAAATGTCCCTTCGCCGCGGTTGCCTGGTGAAGGTCACGCTAATCGTGACCCAGGTCACTCCGGCATGGCCTGGAAGGTCAATTCCGGCGAAATGTGCGGGTGTTGATCAGCCGCATTCACTCGAAGGTGGGGCAAGTACGGGTGGATGCGGATTTACTCCTCTTTGCGCCTCGTCATTCTCGTCGCTCCTCGCCAGTCCTCGTCACTCCTCGTCGAGGCCGCGCTCTATCGCGTAGCGCACCAGTTCCACCCGGTTGTGCAGCTGGAGCTTGCCCAGAGTGTTCTGGACGTGGTTCTGCACCGTGCGGTGCGAGATGACCAGGCGTTCGGCGATCTGCTTGTAGCTCAGGCCCTTGGCGACCAGCCGGAGCACCTCCGTCTCGCGGTCGGTGAGCCGCGGCGCCTTGGGTTCGTCGGTGCCCGCGGCGGGGGCCGGCTCCGAGGCGAGGCGGCGGTACTCGCCGAGGACCAGGCCGGCGAGGCCCGGGGTGAAGACCGGATCGCCCACGGCCGTGCGGCGCACCGCGTCGATGAGTTCCTCCGTGGACGCCGACTTGACCAGGTAGCCGGTGGCGCCGGACTTGACCGCCTCCAGGACGTCGGCGTGCTCACCGCTGGCCGAGAGCACCAGGACACGCAGGGCCGGGTTGGTGCCGACGAGTTCCTTGCAGACCTGGACGCCCGGTTTGGCGGGGAGGTTGAGGTCCAGGACGAGGACGTCGGGGTTGGTGGCGCGGGCGCGCCGGACCGCCTGGTCGCCGTCGCCGGCTGTGGCGACGACGGCGAAGCCGGACTCGGCCAGGTCGCGGGCGACCGCGTCACGCCACATGGGGTGGTCGTCCACGACCATGACCCTGATCGGGTCCTGTAGTCCCCCACTGCCGGTCCCCGGCACCGGGCCCGTCGGCTCCACCGAACTCGCCGGCTCCGCCGACCCTGCCGGCTCCACCAGCTCCGTCGGCTCGACCGTCCCCGCCGATTCCGCCGATTCCGCCGTCCCCGCCGACTCCACCGAACCCGCCGACTCCGCCGACCCCGTTGTCATCTCTCTCCTCCGCCTTGCCGCTGCCGTGTGTTCGCTGCTGTCCGCCCCGGGGTCTCCGCGCTCGGGGACGGAGGGGGCGAGAGCCGCCTCACGAGCGCCTGGCCTTCGCGGGGAGCTTCGGTACCTTCAGCTCGACCTCCGTGCCCTGTCCCGGCACCGACACCAGTTCCGCCGTGCCCCCGATGTCCCGCAGGCGGCCGCGGATCGACTGGGCCACGCCCAGCCGCCCCTCCCCCTCCGCCTGGGCGAGCCGGCCTTCCGGGATGCCCGGGCCGTCGTCCCGTACCGTCACGATCAGTTCGTCGGGCTCGTCCTCGAGCAGGATCCAGGCGCGGGCGCCCTCCCCCGCGTGCTTGCGGACATTGTCCAGGGCGGCGCCGACGGCGGCGGCCAGCTCACGCGCTGCGGCCGCGGGGAGTGGCACCGGGGAGCCGGGCTCGGAGAACGTCACCGTGGCGGTGGCGTAGGCGGCGAGCAGGGTGCGCACGTCGCAGGGGACCGAGTCGCCCGACCCGTCGTCCGGCGCGGCCGGGTCCCTCCGGTCCCCCGGGTCGTCGACGGCCCGTCCGAGGGCGCCTCGCGCCCCGTCCTCCGGCACCCGAGGCACGGGCACCAGGCCTCCGGAGACCAGCGTGCGCAGCGCGACCTCCTGTTCGCCCGCCATCCGTCCGAGCTCCGCGGCCTCGCCCCCGAGGTTGGTGCCGCGCCGCTGCACCATGGCGAGCACCTGGAGCACTCCGTCGTGGATGTCACGGGCCAGCCGCTCCCGCTCCCGGGTCGCGGCCTCGATCTCCAGGGCCCGGGCGAGGGTGCGCTCGGAGGCGCGGGCGACCTCGACGACGTAGCCGATGGCGATGGAGGCGACCCAGACGAGGATGACGTTGTGCACGGTGTCCCGGGTGGGTGCGCCGCGCTCGACGAGGTTCGCCGCGGCAACGAGCGTGGACGCGAAGGCCGCCCACCGCCAGCCGCCCTTGATCGCGAAGGCCAGAACGGAGCCCGCGGTCCAGATCGACGGCAGGGTCGGTCCCCCGGACTCGATCCGGGACGCGGCGTCGGCGGCACGGGTGAGCAGGATGCCGGCGAGCGCGATGGTGAGGTCGGCGGCGAGGAACCGCTTGGTGCAGTTGGCGGCGGTCGAGACCTTGGGCAGGGTCGCCAGGGTCCACCCGAACAGCACCACGTAGTAGGTGATCGCCACCCAGGGGCGGGGGAACTCGTCGTACGCGGTGACGAAGAGGCCGATCGCGTACAGCATGGTGAGGACGCGGTACCCCGAGAGCGCACGCCACAGCGGCTGCTCGACCGACATCCTCATGACTCTTCCGCGCTTGACTGCCTCATGCTTGACTGCCTCGCGTCCGACTGTCTCGCGCTTGGCTCTCTCGCCTGGTGCCATCCCCACCCACCCCACCCCTGAGCGGACTCGGCCGGCCGCCGGACCGTTCCCGTCGGGCCTTCCTCGCCCGGCTTACCCTGCGCCCTTGTGGGCCTGGTCCCTCCGAGCCTGCTCCTTCCGGGCCTGCTCCTGGTGAGCCTGCTCCTTCTGGGCCTGCTTCTGCGCTTCCTTCAGCGCCTGCTTCTCGGCCTTAGCGGCCTCCGCGATCTGCCGCTTGGCGGCCGTCGCGTAGATGTCCACGTACTCCTGGCCGGAGAGCTTCATGATTTCGTACATCACTTCGTCGGTCACCGCGCGCAGCACGAAGCGGTCGTGTTCCATGCCCTGGTAACGGCTGAAGTCCAGGGGCTCGCCGATGCGGATGCCGGGGCGCATCAGCTTGGGCACGACCTTGCCGGGCGGCTGGATCTTCTCCGTGTCGATCATCGCGACGGGGATGACGGGCGCGCCGGTGGCGAGGGCCACCCGGGCGAGGCCGCCGGGCTTGCCCCGGTAGAGCCGTCCGTCGGGCGAGCGGGTGCCCTCCGGGTAGATGCCGAACAGTTCGCCGCGTTCGATGACCTCGATGCCGCTCTTGATGGCGGCCTCGCCCGCGCCGCGCGCGCCGGAGCGGTCCACGGGGAGCTGGCCGACGCCCTTGAAGAAGGCCGCGGTCATGCGGCCCTTTATGCCGGGCGTGGTGAAGTACTCGGCCTTCGCGATGAAGGTGACCTTGCGGTCGAGGACCGCGGGCAGGAAGAACGAGTCGGAGAAGGAGAGGTGATTGCTCGCCAGTATGGCGGGGCCCTCGGCGGGGACGTTCTCCAGGCCCTCCACCCAGGGCCTGAAGGCGAGCTTCAGCGGCCCCCCGACCACCACCTTCATCGCGCCGTACAACAACGGATTGCCTCCCTGTCTGTAGATCAGACCTTAACCCGGAGCACCGGCAATGAGCCCTGCGGCCCTGGTCGGTGTCGGTGCCGTCGCGTACGGTGAAGTACGCCTCGAAACCCTCGGGGACCTCGGAGACCCGAGACCTCGGGAACCGCGCCGTTCCGGAACCCCGGCCCTCCCCGGGGCGCCCGGAAATGCTTGGGACACCGGGGACGCCTGGGTCGCCGGGAACCTCGAGGGCCCCGAGGACGTCGAGGATGTGGGGTCTCCCGGGGACCCCGGGCATGCCCTTCTTCGTGATCACCCACCTCATGAACAGGAGACCGATGGTGCCGGTCCTTCCTGGAGCCGAGCCGTTCCGCCACGAGGGCGGCGAGGTCGGCGTCCTCCTCTGTCACGGTTTCACCGGCTCCCCGCAGTCGCTGCGGCCGTGGGCGGACTACCTCGCCGAGCGCGGGCTGACGGTGGCGCTGCCGCTGCTGCCGGGGCACGGCACACGCTGGGAGGACATGCAGCTCACCGGCTGGCAGGACTGGTACGCGGAGGTGGACCGCGAGCTGCGGGCCCTGCGCGGGCGCTGCTCGCGGGTGTTCGTCTTCGGCCTGTCCATGGGCGGCGCGCTGACGCTGCGGCTGGCCGCCCGGCACGGGGAGGCGATCTCGGGCACCGTGCTCGTCAACCCGGCGAACAAGGTGCACGGACTGTCGGCGTACGCCCTGCCGGTGGCGCGGCATCTCGTCCGGACGACCAAGGGGCTGACCAGCGACATCGCGAAGGAGGGCGGCTTCGAGGTGGGGTACGACCGGGTGCCCCTGCACGCGGCGCACTCGCTGCGGAACTTCCTCCGGCTGCTGGACGGCGAGCTGCCGCAGGTCACCCAGCCGTTGCTGCTGCTGCACAGTCCGCAGGACCACGTGGTGCCCCCCGCCGACTCCGCGCGGATCCTGAGCCGGGTGTCCTCCACGGATGTCACCGAGATCCTGCTGGAACAGAGTTACCACGTCGCGACGTTGGATCATGACGCGGACCGGATCTTCGAGGAGAGCTACGCGTTCATCGGCCGGCTCGCGCCCGCCGCCGGAATGGACTCCGGCCGCGAGGAACTCGGGCAGCAGGAAGGGACGGCCACCGGTGGCTGAGCACGAGGCGGACCGCGAGCCGGAGGAGACTCCTCCCGGTGAGCTCGGCAAGGGGCTGGGCTCGCCCGTCGGGGACGCCGAGAACGACAAGGGCGCGCGCGTCGGCGGCGCGGAGGGCGCGCCGGGCCCGGGCGGGGACGAACAGGCCCCCGCCTTCGACGAGGCGGCCGCCTGGGCGGCGATCGTCGCGGGGTACGGCGAGGAGCCGCCGGACCCGCCCGGCGCCAAGCCGTTCAAGTCCGTCGAGGACCTGGCGCTGCTGGAACCGGAGACCAACGACGCCCCCGAGCAGAGCGCCCCGAGCCATGACGACCTGAAGGACGAGACTCCCCCGGCCAGGCCGCTGGGCAGCTCGGTCGCCTTCGCCCCGGGCGTGGGCACCGGCCCGCGGGACTACCGTGCCCCCGAGCCGGCGGAGGAGGACTTCGACGAGGACGACGAGGGCCATTTCGTCCCGCCGGAGCCGCCTCCGCTGCCGGCCGCCGACACCACGGCGAAGTTCGCCTGGCTCGGGGTGATCGGCGGGCCGGTACTGCTGCTGCTCGCGGTGGTGTTCGGCTGGCAAATGACGTGGTGGCTGGCCACGGTCGGCATCGGCGGATTCCTGGGCGGTTTCGCGACGCTGGTGATGCGGATGCGGGGCGACGACGAGGAGGACGAGGATCCCGGCCGGGGCGCGGTGGTCTGACACCGGACCACTCCCGGCCCTAGCCACCGGGCGTCCCCCTTCGCCGCAGGTTGGCTTCCCCCTCGCCGAAGGTTGCGGAGGCGTCGGTTCGTCCCCTAGGGGGTGGCGGCGGGCACTCTGAGAGCGGCCAGGACCGGCAGGTGGTCCGTGGCCGCCCTCAGGTCCGCCTCCGTCACACCCGGATGGCCCAACGGGACCCCGCAGCCCAGTACCTCGATGCCCTGGGTGGCGAAGATGGCGTCGATGCGGCGGTCCGGAGGGGTCCGGGTCCAGGTGTGTTCGCCGCCGCGGGGGGCGGTGGCCCAGGCGTCCTGGAGATGACCGGCAAGGCGCCGGAAGGTGCGGCCGGACGGACGCTCGTTGAGGTCGCCGCCCGCGATCGCGTACGGGGTGCCGAGTCCGGCCAGCCGGTCCAGGAGCATGCCGCCCTGCTCGTACCGCTCGTCCTGCCGCAGGGAGAGGTGGAAGCTGACCACGCCGAGCCGGGCCCCGCCGAAGCGCACTACGGCGGTGGCGAAGCCGCGGCGGTGCTCACCGGGGGTGAGGGGCAGGAGCACGTCCTCGGTGCGTTCGACCGTGGCCCGGAGGGTGCAGAGCAGGGCCGGGCCCGCGGCGGTCGCGCCGCCGGTCAGGGTCACCAGGCCGGAGGCCGCGGCGAGGCGGGCCAGCTTCTTGCGCCAGCGGAAGAACCGCGGTGCTTCCTGGACGAGGACCAGGTCGGGTGCGCAGGCGGTGATGACCCGGGCCAGCGCGCCGGTGTCGTCGCGCTGGGAGCGGATGTTGTAGCTGAGAACTCTGATGACGGCCGAACCGTCGGCGTCGGTAGCGGAGTTGGGCAGCTGCATGCTGATCGCCATGACGGTCAACTTACGCCCGGAGGAGTCGCCGGCCCGCCGTACCCGAGGGGCGCGGCGGGCTTGTACTCCGACAGGCAACGCTCGTCCGTAGCGCGGGGTGCGAGCGCGGGTACGGTGCCCGCGCGCTCGGATCCGTGCCCGGACCCGTGGGTCACATGATGGGGTCGGGCTCCCGGGCGAGGTCCGCGGCGCCCACCATCCCGGCCTCGTTGCCGAGCTGAGCGGCGATCACCTCGGCCACCGGACGCCAGTTCCCGCCGACCAGCCAGCGCTTGTAGGACTTCCGGATCGGCCCGAGGACCAGTTCGCCCTCGTCGGAGAGGCCGCCGCCGACGATGAACGCGGACGGGTCGAAGAGCGAGGCGAGGTCCGCGAGGCCGGCGCCCGCCCAGCGGGCCAGCTCGCGGTAGGAGTCAACGGCGACGCGGTCGCCCTGGCGGGCGGCCATCGAGATGTGCTTGCCCTCGATGCCGTCGGGGGTGCCGTCGCCGAGGGAAAGCAGCAGTTCGGCGTTCTCCGGGGTGGCGTTGGCGCGCTGCTTGGCGTACCGGACGAGGGCGCGGCCGGACGCGTACTGCTCCCAGCAGCCCTGCGAGCCGCAGCCGCACAGCAGACCGTCGGGGACCATCCGGATGTGGCCGAACTCGGCGGCCACGCCGAAGTGGCCGCGGCGCAGCTTGTTGCCGATGATGATGCCGCCGCCGAGGCCGGTGCCGAGCGTGATGCAGATGACGTTGCGGTGGCCCTTGCCGGCGCCGAACTTGTACTCGCCCCAGGCCGCCGCGTTGGCGTCGTTCTCCACGACGACGGGCAGGCCGACACGCTGCTCGACCTCGCCCTTCAGGGGCTCCTGCCGCCAGTCGATATTGGGTGCGAAGTAGACGGTGGAGCGCTGGCGGTTGACGTATCCGGCGGCGCCGATGCCGACTCCGACGATCTCGTGGCCGGCCCGGGCGCCCTCGACGGCGGAGGCGATGGCGTCCACGATGGCTTGCGGTGTGCCCGGGGTCGGCACCTTGAAGGTCGAAAGGATGTTGCCTTCCTCGTCGACCACGCCGGCCGCGATCTTCGTGCCGCCGATGTCGACGCCGATGGTCAGTCCCATGAATCCCTCAGTTCCGGTCGAGCCCCGCTACGGCCAACCGTACCCGAGGGGCTTCAGTCCAGGTCGATGTGTTCACCGCGGCCGGTTCCCGACTCGCCCGGGCCCCGGTCCTGGTCCCGTGCCGTCGTCCAGCGCCGCTCCTGGGCGGCCACGGCGGAACGGTAGGCGGCGAGCAGTTCCGACCCGGCTGCCGCGAGATGGTCGAAGACGTCCGGATTGCGCTCGATCACCGGTTCGACGGCGGCCTTGGCCTGCCGGACGACCTGGTTGACCATCTGCTGCGCCGTGCCCTGGGCCACGGCCCCGAACAGCGGGGACTGCAGCCCGGAGAGCTTGTCCGCGACGGCGTCGACGAACTTCTTCAGCTCCTCGGCGGCGGAGCCGGGCGGTGGCCCGTACTGTGCCCGGCGGCGGGCCTTCTCCGCGGCGAGGTCTTCGGCGCAGGCGGTTGCCCAGGCGTCGGCGTCGGTCGCTTTCCCCTGCTCCACCTGGTTCGGCTCGAGCGGGGGGACCCCCATCTTGTCGTCCGCTTCGTGTGCGGGGCCGGACGTGGGGCGGTCTTCGCTCATGGCGGACTCCTGCCTACGGTTCGTACCTCCGACGTTACCCGAACGGCGGTACGCCGTTCACGGGGTCCGGGGCCACAGATCGGGATCGGGTGTGAACCTGATGCGCAGTTCGCCGTCGCGCAGGGCCGCACCCTCGACCGTGCAGCGGCGCAGCACGGACGGCAGCGCCACGATACGGCGCTGCCGTCCGGCGGTGATCACGATCTCGTGGTCGCGCCGGATCAGATCGAGGTCGTCGCGGGTGGCGCCGGGCAGCGGAATGTGCCAGATCAGCACGCCGTCGTCGGCCGTCCGGTCGGTGACGGGCCACTGGACCGGCGACGGGGCCGGCCCGACGCCGGGCACGGGGAGCGCGGTCAGGTCCTCGGTGCCCCTCGGGTCGCGGCCCAGATGGGGCACCTCCTGGACGTCGTGGGCCTCACGCCACTCGTCGAGGGCCTTGTGCTGCTGTGCGGTGAGGGCGGCGAGCCAGGTGTCGCCGGTGTCGGCCGGCAGGACCCGGTTGGCGACGAGGGGGTCGGAGCGCAGGCCCCGCAGGGCGAGGGCGGTGGCGGCGGCGCGCACCGCGTCGGCACCCGCCGGGCCGGGTTCGGCGACCAGCCGGACGGTGGTGTGCCGGTCCTCGACGACGGCCTGGACGGCGGCGAGTTCGAGGTCCCAGCGGGCCGCGGTCTCGTACAGCCAGTCCGCGGGGAGCGGGACGCCGGCCAGTCTGCCGAGCACGGGGCGCAGGGCGCGGGCGGCCTGGCGTTCCGCCGGAAGGAGCCGGCGCAGATAGCGGCGCAGTTCCTCGGGGAGGGCGAGGACGGCGAGGGCCTGCGGGATCGGGGGCAGGTCCACGACGACGAGGCCGTACTCGTCCGCCGTCGCCGCGTCGCGCAGGGCACGCAGCAGGGCGAGTTCCTCGGCTCCGGGGAGCGGGGTGAGCTCTTCCGGTTCGAGCCGGGCGGCGCCGAGCAGATCGAGGGCGGTGCCGGCGCGTTCCTGGAAGGCGGTGAGGTCGTCGCGGAAGTCGGCGGCGGCGTCGGGGCGCCAGGCGGTGAGGCCCGGCGCGTCCTCCACCTCCACCGGTTCCTCGCCCGTGGGAATGCCGAGGATCGCGCCGAGGGTGTCCGTGCGGTCGGCGCTGATGATGAGGGTGCGCTGGCCCTCGCGGGCGGCGTTGAGGGCGGTGGCTGCGGCGACCGTGGTGCGGCCGACGCCGCCGGGGCCGGTGATCAGGATGGTGCGCATGAGGGGGAACGTTACCTGCGGGGTGCCTCCGGCCCGCGGCAGGGAGCGCCCAAGATCCTGCTCCTTGACCCGGTGTTCAGGTCCTGCTCCCTCAGCCGGCGTTCAGGTCTGCTCCTACAGCCGGCGTTCAGGTCTGCTCCTACAGCCGGCGTTCAGGTCTGCTCCTACAGCCGGCGTTCAGGTCTGCTCCTACAGCCGGCGTTCAGGTCTGCTCCTACAGCCGGCGTTCAGGTCTGCTCCTACAGCCGGCG
>NZ_ML137716.1:43517-106948 GCF_004023625.1 Streptomyces cavernae
CTACAGCCGGCGTTCAGGTCTGCTCCTACAGCCGGCGTTCAGGTCTGCTCCTACAGCCGGCGTTCAGGTCTGCTCCTACAGCCGGCGTTCAGGTCTGCTCCTACAGCCGGCGTTCAGGTCTGCTCCTACAGCCGGCGTTCAGGTCTGCTCCTGCAGCCGGCGTCCGCGGGTGCGGGCGTTCGCGGCTGGGCGCCCACGTGGCGGAGCCACCCCGATGTCAGGCCCCGCGCCCCTCACGGGGCGCTGCCCCACCGGCGGCGAGCGTCACGCCTCGCCCGACTCCACCCGCTTCTTCAGCCCTGCCAGCGCCCGGTCGATGATGACCTTCTCGGCCTTGCGCTTGATCATGCCGAGCATCGGGATCTTGACGTCCACCGTGAGCTGGTAGGTGACCTCGGTGCCGCCCGACGTCGAGGGCTTGAGGGCGTAGGTGCCGTCCAGGGAGCGCAGCATCTGGGACTTGACCAGGGTCCATGAGACCTCGTGGTCGCCGGTCCAGGTGTACGCCAGGGTCTGGTCGTCCTTGATCGCGCCCGCGTCCATGACCAGGCGGACCTGCTCCGCGCGGCCCTGCGCGTCGGTGGCGATGACCTCCGCCTCCTTCACCTCACCCGTCCAGTCGGGGTAGCGGGCGAAGTCGGCGATGACCTTCATGACGTCGGCCGGCGCCGCCTCGATCGTGATGCTCGAGCTGGTGTGTTCCGCCATCGCCGTGGCTCCTCCAGATGCGGTCCGGCCAGGAAGAAAGTACTGCCGGTACGTGCGGATATAGACGCAGCGTGCAGGCTACCGCGCTGGGGACCCCTCACGTCGCCCGCCCCGGGTCGAACCGTCACCACTCGAGCACCCAGGGCCTCCCTGTTCCCGCGAAGTGGCCCACGTTGACGCATTCGGTGCGCCCGATCCGCATCCTGCGGGCCAGTGGCTGGTGCACATGGCCGAAGAGGGAGTAGCGGGGGCGGGTCTTGCGGATGGCGTCCAGCAGGGCGCGGCTGCCCCGTTCGAAGCGCCGCGGCACCGTGTCGTAGACCAACTCCGGTACGTCCGGCGGGATATGGGTGCACAGCACGTCCACCTCGCCGACGGCCTCGATCTTGGCCGCGTACTCCTCGTCGTCGATCTCGTAGGGCGTTCGCATAGGGCTGCGCAGACCGCCGCCGACGAAGCCGAAGGCCCAGCCGCCGATCTCCACGCGTCCGCCGTCCACGACGGTGGTGCCCGGGCCGGCGTACTCCGGCCACAGGGCCGGGATGTCGACGTTGCCGTAGGTGGCGTACGTAGGTGTGGGGAGCACCGCGAACATCTCGGCGTACTGCTTGCGTACCGCTTTCTCGATGGCCCGCTCACGGTCCATCCCCGCCCACAGCCGTGCGCCGAACTCCCGCGCCTCCTCGAACCGGCGCGCGGTCCGAAGCTCCACAATCCGGTCCGCGTTCTCCACACCGAAGAGGTCCGGGAAAATACCTCGTGAATGATCGGCGTAGTCGAGGAAGAGGACGAGGTCGCCCAGGCAGATCAGCGCGTCGGCGCCCTCCCCGGCCCGGGCCAGGTCACGGGCGTTGCCGTGCACGTCGCTCACCACATGGACACGATTGCTGCGGGTCGCTCCCATGTCGATCAACCCTAAGGGCGGCGCCACACATGTGAACAGGGGCGCCCGGACGGCGGTAACTCACCGTCGCGAACGGCGTGGAACACTGGATTGATGAGCACCACCCGGGCGTGTGACGCAGCGAACATCTCGCCAGGACCCCCTATCGGAGAACCCGTACCGGTGGGTAACGTCCGGCCAGTCCAGTTGTGCTCTGGATTTCAACCAAACTGAGTCCCGAGCACCCGCCCCAGCCTTGGACCGCACCGGAGCAGCACACCCCGTCGTGGCGCCGGCGCCTTGTGAGGAGCAGCAGTTTTGCGCGAGTTCAGCCTTCCGGCTTTGTACGAGGTCCCTGCGGACGGCAATCTGACCGACATCGTCCGCAGAAACGCCGCGCAGCATCCCGACGTCGCCGTCATCGCCCGCAAGGTGGGCGGGACTTGGCAGGACGTCACCGCCACGGACTTCCTCGCCGAGGTCAGGTCCGCGGCCAAGGGCCTGATCGCCTCGGGCGTCCTGCCGGGTGACCGGGTCGGCCTCATGTCGCGCACCCGCTACGAGTGGACGCTGCTGGACTTCGCGATCTGGTCGGCCGGAGCGATCACGGTCCCGGTGTACGAGACCAGTTCGCCCGAGCAGGTGCAGTGGATCCTCGGCGACTCGGGCGCGACGGCCTGCGTCGTCGAACTGGACTCGCACGCGGCCGCCGTCGAGTCCGTGCGGGACCGGCTGCCCGCCCTCAAGCACGTCTGGCAGATCGAGGCCGGCGGGGTGGAGGAGCTGAGCCGCGCGGGCCGGGACGTCACCGACGAGATGGTGGACGAGCGCAGTTCGTCGGCCAAGGCGGACGACCCGGCGACCATCGTCTACACCTCGGGCACCACCGGCCGCCCCAAGGGCTGTGTGCTGACCCACCGCAGCTTCTTCGCCGAGTGCGGCAACATCGTGGAGCGGCTGCGCCCGCTGTTCCGCACCGGAGAGTGCTCGGTGCTGCTCTTCCTGCCGCTCGCGCACGTCTTCGGCCGGCTCGTGCAGGTGGCCCCGATGATGGCGCCGATCAAGCTCGGCACCGTACCGGACATCAAGAACCTCACGGAGGAACTGGCTGCGTTCCGGCCGACGCTGATCCTCGGTGTGCCGCGGGTCTTCGAGAAGGTCTACAACTCCGCGCGGGCCAAGGCCCAGGCGGACGGCAAGGGCAAGATCTTCGACAGGGCGGCGGACACGGCGATCGCCTACAGCCGCGCCCTGGACACCCCTTCGGGCCCGTCGCTCGGGCTGAAGATCAAGCACATGGCGTTCGACAGACTCGTCTACGGCAAGCTGCGCGCGGTTCTCGGCGGCAAGGGCGAGTACGCGATCTCCGGCGGTGCCCCGCTCGGCGAGCGGCTCGGCCACTTCTTCCGCGGCATCGGCTTCACGGTCCTGGAGGGCTACGGCCTGACCGAGTCGTGCGCGGCGACCGCCTTCAACCCCTGGGACCGGCAGAAGATCGGCACGGTCGGGCAGCCGCTGCCGGGGTCGGTGGTGCGGATCGCGGACGACGGCGAGGTGCTGCTGCACGGCGAGCACCTGTTCAAGGAGTACTGGAACAACCCGGGTGCGACGGAGGAGGCGCTGGCCGACGGCTGGTTCCACACCGGTGACATCGGCACCCTCGACGAGGACGGCTACCTCAGGATCACCGGCCGCAAGAAGGAGATCATCGTCACGGCGGGCGGCAAGAACGTCGCCCCGGCGGTGATCGAGGACCGCATCCGCGCCCACGCGCTGGTCGCGGAGTGCATGGTCGTCGGTGACGGGCGGCCGTTCGTGGGCGCGCTGGTCACCATCGACGAGGAGTTCCTGGGCCGCTGGGCCGCCGAGCACGGCAAGCCGGCGGGCTCCACCGCGGCGTCGCTGCGCGAGGACCCGGATCTGATGGCCGCGATCCAGAGCGCGGTCGACGACGGCAACGCCGCGGTGTCCAAGGCGGAATCGGTACGAAAGTTCCGTGTACTGCCGGCCCAGTTCACCGAGGACTCGGGCCATCTGACGCCCTCGCTGAAGCTGAAGCGGAACGTTGTGGCGAAGGACTTCGCCGACGAGATCGAGGCGATCTACCGGGGCTGAGCAGCCGTGTGCCGGCCGGACCGGGTACTGGGGGCTGCGCCCCCAGGTCCCCGTCGGCCCGGACGGCCTCGTCCTCGGTCGCTGTTCACTCCGCCGTGTCCTCCGCGATGACCCGCGCCATCGTCCGTTCCGCCAGTGCCGTGATCGTGAGGAACGGGTTGACCCCGATGGAGCCGGGCACCAGTGAGCCGTCCGTGACATACAGCTTCGAATACCCCTTCACCCGGCCGTAGTCGTCGGTGGCCCTGCCCAGGACGCAGCCGCCCAGCGGGTGGTAGGTGAAGTCGTCGGCGAAGACCTTGCTGGACGAGCCGAAGAGGTCGTAGCGGTAGATCGTCGAGTTGGCGGAGTTGATCCGGTCGAAGAGTTTCTTGGCCATGCTCACCGACACCGCGCTCTGGGCGGCGGTCCAGCCGAGCTTCACGGAGTCGTTCGCCGCGTCGTAGGTGAAGGAGGCCCGCTGGGGGTTCTTGGTGATCGCCAGGTACAGGCTCACCCAGTGCTCCAGGCCCGTGGGCAGCGGGGCGATCTCGGCGAAGACGGGGTTGGCGGTGTTGGCCCAGTCGTCGATGCCCATGACGGGCATGGTCGACTGGTTGGCGCCGACGGTGTCCCAGAGGTGGTTGGCGCGGCCGAGCATCACATTGCCGTTGGTGCCGAAGCCGGCGCCGACACTGGCGTCCAGGGCTGGCAGCGTGCCGAGGGCCCGGGCCCTGACCAGCAGTTCGCTGGTGCCGACGACACCCGCGCCGAGGAAGAGGTAGGTGCAGCCGTATTCCTTGGTCTCGACAACGTTGCCGGTAACGTCGATGCGGTCGACGGTCAGGACGTAGGTCCCGTCGCTCGCCCTGCGGATGCCCCTGACCTTCTCCAGGGTGTGGATGGTGACGTTCCCGGTGCCGAGGGCGGCGGCGAGGTAGGTCTTGTCGAGGGTGCGTTTGCCGTGGTTGTTGCCGTAGATGACCTCCTGGCCGAGCGCGGACTTGGTGGCGGTGCCGGCGGCCTCGCGCTCCATGTAGGAGAAGTCGTAGACGTTGGGCACGAACGTCGTCTTCAGGCCGGCCTTCTGGGCGTGCTTCCGGGAGACCCGGCTGAACTGGTACCACTCGGTGGACTCGAACCAGGCCGGGTCGATGTCGTTGACGCCGAGCATGGCGCGGGCGCGCGGGAAGTACGTGTTGTACATCTCGGTGGCGTTCACCGTCGGGAACTGCTCGGTGAAGTACGACCGGAGCGGTGTGACGGCCATACCGCCGTTGACCAGGGAGCCGCCGCCGACGCCGCGGCCGGCGTAGACGGACATGTTGCCGAAGTGCACCCTGTCCAGGACGCCCGGGTAGGGGGTGATGTTCCTGTTGACCACGTCCAGCCAGAGGAAGGTGGCCAGCGGGGCCTCGGTGCGGGTCTTGAACCACATCGACCGCTCGTCGGGCGCGGCGGTGGAGCAGAAGATCTTGCCGTCGGCTCCGGCGGTGTTCCAGAGCCTGCCCATCTCCAGGACGATCGTGCGGATCCCGGCCTGGCCGAGTCTGAGGGCGGCGACGGCGGCGCCGTAGCCGGAACCCACCACGATGGCGGGCGCGTTGTCGGCCGCGGCGGGCTCGGCGGCCCGGGCGGCCTGGAGGCCGACCCGGGTGAGGCCGAGCACGGCGGCGGACTGGAGCGCGGCGACGCCCAGGAGGCGGCGTCTCGACAGCCCACTGTTCTGACGGTTCGTCAATTCTTCTGTCATGTACGCAGGATGTGCGGACTCGCACGTTCCTACTAGGGGTACTCGATGCCCGCTTTTGTCACTTCAGCAACAGCTTGAGCCTCTCGCCCAGCAGGTCCCACCGCCACCGCTCCTCGACCCATTCCCGGCCGCGCTCCCCCATGCGGCGGCGCAGTTCGGCGTCGCCGAGGAGGGCCAGGATCCGGTCGGCCGCCTTCTCCGCCGAACCCCCGCGCACCACCCAGCCGGTCTCGCCGTCGAGCACCGCGTCGGGCGCCCCGCCCGAGTCGCCCGCGACGACCGGCAGACCGGTCGCGGAGGCCTCCAGATAGACGATGCCGAGACCCTCGACGTCCAGACCGCCCCGACGGGTCCGGCACGGCATGGCGAACACGTCCCCGGCGCCGTAGTGCGCGGGCAGGTCGGACCAGGGCACCGCCCCGGTGAAGAGGACCGCGTCGGCGACCCCTGTCTCGTGCGCCAGCGTGCGCAGGTCCTTCTCGTACGGCCCGCCGCCGACGATCAGCAGGACCGTCTCCGGCTCCCGGGCGAGGATCCGGGGCATCGCGCGGATCAGGGTGTCCTGGCCCTTGCGCCGGACCAGCCGCGATACGCAGACGACCACCGGCCGGTCGGTGAGCCCGAGCCGCTCACGCACCTGAGCGCCGCCCGAGCCGGGGTGGAAGGTCTTCTCGTCGACCCCGGGCGGGAGCTGGACCATCCGCGCGGCCGCCTCGGGGGTGAGCGCGGTGGCGATCCGGGAGCGGGTGTACTCGCCGAGGTAGGTGATGGTGTCCGTGGACTCGCCGATCCGGCGCAACAGCTGCCGCGCTGCGGGCAGTTGCGCCCAGCCCGCCTCGTGGCCGTGCGTGGTGGCCACCAGCTTCCTCGCCCCCGCCCGCCGGAGCGCGGGCGCCATCAGGCCGAGCGGCGCGGCCGCCCCGAACCACACCGCCGTGCAGCCGTGCTCGCGCAGCAGCCCGACGGCCGTGCGGGTCGCGGCGGGTGTGGGCAGCAGCATCGTCGTGCGGTCGCGGACGACGATGAAGGGCTGCTCGGCGTCGAAGGCCGCGGTCGCCTCCACACCTTCCCGGGAGCGCTTCCAGGTGGAGGCGTAGACGACGATCCGGTCCGGGTCCAGACGCAGCGCCATGTTGTGCAGGAAGGCCTGGATCCCGCCGGGTCTGGGCGGGAAGTCGTTGGTCACGATCAGGGTCTTGTGCATCGCGGTCGACAGTACCGAACCCGGACAAGGCCGAACCTCGATGGCCAGTCCACAGCGGGCTGCGTCATCATGACTGGACACAGGATCGACCGAGATCACCGCTAGTGAGGCCCAGTGGACAGCAGCGAACCGGACAGCGGCGAACCGGACAGCAGCAAACCGCGTTATCCGGTCGGGCTCCTGGTCGTCTGGGGTGTCACCAGGGCGCTGCTGCTCCTGTTCGTCTTCAAGGTGATCGTCTTCCCCGGCCCGGACGTCACCACCGATGTCTCGGTGATCTACCAGGGCTGGTACGAGGTGCTGCGCACCGGAACGTTCCCGCTGGACGACGTCACCTGGCAGTACCCGCCCGCCGCCGCGCCGGCGATCCTCTCCCCCGGACTGCTGCCGTTCCTGCCGTACGCCAACGCCTTCTACGTGCTGGTCTTCCTCGCCGACTCGGTGGTCTTCCTGCTGCTGCTGTCGGCGGGGCTCAAGCGGGGCCGGACCCGGCGCGGCACCTGGATGTGGGTGCTCGGCGTCCCGCTGCTCGGGCCCACCGTGTACGCGCGCTACGACGTGATGGTGACGGCCGTCGCGGTGGCTGCGCTGCTCGCGGCGACGCGGAGCGAGCGGGCGATGGGGGCGCTCACGGGGTTCGGCGCGCTGGTGAAGGTGTGGCCGGTGCTCCTGCTCGTCGGCTCCCGCAGCCGCCGCGCCTGGGCCTGGGCCGGGGTGACGGCCGCGGCGACGTCCCTTCTCTTCGCGCTGACCATGCCCGGCGCCTTCGCGTTCCTGACCTTCCAGCGGGAGAGGGGCACCGAGGTCGAGTCGCTGGGCTCGCTGGTCTTCCACGTCGCCCGCCACTTCGGCTGGGAGGGGGAGGTCCAGTTCAACTACGGGTCGGTGGAGTTCGTCGGACCGTACGTGCCCGCCGTCAGCCAGGCGGCGCTGGTCCTGACCCTGCTGGCGTTCGGCTGGCTGCTGTTCTGGCGGTTGCGCGCCGGCCACTTCCCGCCGCACACGCTCGCCGACGCCGCGTTGGTCGCGGTGCTGATGTTCACCGTCACGAGCCGGGTGATCAGCCCCCAGTACCTGGTCTGGCTGGTGGGTGTCGCGGCGGTGTGCCTGGTCTCCCGGGACAGCGTGATGACCCCGCCGGCCGTCCTGGTGCTGGTGGCCTGCCCGGTGACGGTCCTGGAGTTCCCGGTCTACTTCGGGAACGTGGTGAGCAGTGACGGCCTGGGGATCACTCTGCTGTTCCTGCGCAACGGGCTGCTGGTGGCGGCGGCGGTGACGGGTGCCGTACGCCTGTGGCGCGGCACGGTCGCCAGGGACGAGCCGGCCTCCCCGCCCCCGCGGACGGTCGCGGACCCGCTGGCCTCCTCCTGACCCGGCGAGCGCCGGATCAGCGGAGCCGGGCGCCCACGTACTCCCGCCACTCCGCCGTGAAACGCTCCTCGGTCGTGCCGAGCACCTCACGCAGCGCGGCCGCCACCGCGCCCTCGCGCCGGCCGTGCGTGCCCACCGCCCGGTAGAACTCGGCGAGGCGGTCCGGACCCCAGCGGCCGGCGATCATGGTGCAGGCCAGCCAACCGCCCTCGTAGGCGCGGGCCAGTCGCGCGGCGTCGCCGGCGAAGGCGAAGTCCCCGTCGGCCGGCAGCCGCTCGGGCGCCCGGCCCTCCCGTACCGCCGTCCGCAGCTCCGGCGCGGCCTGCGCCGCCGTACGTCCGCTGCCGAGGTAGCCGACCCAGTCCGCGTAGCCCTCGGAGAGCCACAGCGGTGTCGCCGCCGACGTCTGTGCGCGCGTGGCCACGTGGGTGGTCTCGTGGGTGAGCACGACCCGTCTGCCGAGATCGCCGAGCAGCCCGTACGCCTCGGGGTTGACGATGATCCGGTCCGCGGGCGACCGCGCGGAGGCACCGGCCTCCCCGGTGGTGACGGCTGCTATGCCCCGGTACCCGGACGCGGGCGCCCCCAGCAGCGCGGCCATCCCGGCGAGTGTCTTCGGTACGAGGACCACGACCCGCTGCGACCATTCGCCGCGCCAGGCGCGCGAGACGGCGGGCACGGCACGGTCGGCGAGGTCCGCGTAGTCGCGCAGTCCGGCGCGGGGCTGGCCGACGCCGAGGACGAGGCTGCGTTCGCCGTGGACGGCGCGTACGGGGCCCTGCTCCCACAGTTGCTGCCCGCTGCCCCGGGCGGGCCGGTCGGAGGCGACGTACCAGCGGCCGTCGGTCCGCGTCAGCCTGAGCGTGCGGGCGGCCCGGACGGGGGCCCTGTCGTAGCCGTCGACGCGGTAGCCCAGTTCGGCGTCGGCGGTTGCCCCGGTGCCGCTTCGGCGGAGTTGGGTGAGCCGGTACGACCAGGCTGCGAGGGGCATGTGGCGAAGGTTGGCGAACACGGCGCGCGCGGCGGCCGGTTCGCCCGCCGCGGAGGCGTCGGAGGTCGCCGCGAAGGCCGCCGCGTCACCGTCCAGCACCGCAGCGGCCCGCCGGTCGAGCAGCCGCTGCACATCCGCCGTCGTGGTGTCCGGGGCGGTGGAACCGCAGCCCACAAGGCCCGTGAGCAGCAGCGCGCAGACGCCCATCGACAGCGCCCGGGGGGACCGCCTGCGCGGCCTCGGGGACGGTCTCATGGGCGGCCTCCGGGACGCACGGCTTGGACCAGCCACGCTCCGATCGTACGGGGCGTCCGGTGAGGTCAGACCCGGGTGACCGAGGAGACGGGCATCATGCCGACCGGGTCGTGCCGGACGGGGGCGCCCGGGTAGGGCGCGTGGATCACCTGGCCGTCGCCGACGTACATCCCGACGTGGCTCGCATCGGAGCGGTAGATGACGAGGTCGCCGGGCTGCGCCTGCGACAGCGGCACCTGGCGGCCGGCGTGCTGCTGGGCCTGCGAGGTGCGCGGCAGACCGACCCCGGCCTGCGCGTAGGACCACTGCATCAGGCCCGAACAGTCGAAGCCCGACGGGCCGTTGGCGCCCCAGACGTACGGCTTGCCGAGCGCCGAGCGCACGGCGGCCACGGCGGCGGCCGCCCGGCCCGACGCGGGCTCGGCGCCCTGGGGAGCGGGTGTGCCGGCGCGCCCGGACCGGGAGGCCCGCTCGTAGGCGGCGCGTTCGGCGTCCGGCAGGGTGTTGAGCAGCCGGCGTGCCCGGGCGAGCTTCCGCTCCACGGTGCGCTTGTGGCGGGCCACGGCCTCGCGGCTCTTCTCCAGTTCACCGAGTGCGCGGATGGTCTCGGCGCGCTCCTGGGCGAGTTCGCGCAGCGCGTCCTCGAGGTCCCTGAGCTTTCCGGCCTGGCGCACACCGATGCGGTTCAGGGCGGTGGCCTTGTCGAGGTAGTCGTCCGGGTCGTCGGCGAACATCAGCGCGACGGACGGATGGATGCCACCGGAGCGGTACTGGGCTCCCGCGAGCGAACCGAGCGCGCCCCGCATGGTGTTGACGCGCTCCTGCTGCCGGGCGATCCGGTCCCGGGACTTCGCCACCTGGGAACGGAGCGCGTCGGCGTGCTCGTCGGCCTTGTTGTACGCCTCGGTCGCCTTCTCGGCCTCCCGGTACAGGCGGTCGACCTCCGCCCGGGCGTCGGCCGGCCTGTCCTGTGGTTCGGCGTCCGCCGGTGTGACGCCGAGGGCCGCCGCGGCGGCGGTGGCCGCGGACAGTACGGTGACCGTGAGCCCGTGGCCCCGGTTCGGGCCGGACGGTGCAAGGCGACGATGGGAGCCCACGACCGGTCGCTCTCCTCTTCCGCTGACTGAGCTGACGGCCCCCTGCGCGGGGGAAACGCGCCAGACACTAGCCGCGCCAGGATGCGACGGCGAAAAGGCCCGGACGGGTACACAACGGGACACCCCGCCTCAGACGCAGGTCACCGGCGGGGTGTGGAGTCAGTGGGCGTTGCCGGAATTCGCTCGATCGGGCGGACGTGCGTGGGCAAGTCTGACGCCGATTGATTGTCCGTGGAGGCCGCGCGGTCGGGACGCCGGCGGAACGGCGATCAGACGCGCGGGATCAGGCGCGTGGGGCCGAACGCCCGGGATCAACGCGTCGGATCGAACGCGCGGGATCAGCCGTGTGGATCAGATGCGGACGCCGAACATGAACGGGCCGCCGATGGTGTTCATCGACTCGTAGCGCACGACGGTGCCGGTGCGCGGCGCGTGGATGATCTGGCCGTTGCCCGCGTAAAGACCCACGTGGTGCAGGTCGTTGAAGAAGAAGACCAGGTCACCGATCTGCAGGTCGCTCGCCGAGTAGATCCGGGTGCCGTCGTTGGCCTGGGCCTGGGAGGTGCGGGAGATGCCGACGCCCGCCTGGGCGTAGGCCCAGGAGGTGAGGCCGGAGCAGTCGAAGGAGCTCGGGCCGCTGGCGCCGTAGACGTACGGGGAGCCGAGCCTGCTCTGCGCGGCGGCGTACGCGGCGGCCGCGCGGCCGGAGGCGGCCTTGCCGGAGCCGCCCTCGAGGGCGGTGCGCTCGCTGGTGCGGGTGGCGCGGTCCTGGTCCGCCTGGAGCGCGGCCTTCTCCTGTGCCGTCAGCGAGTTGAGCAGCTTCTGCGCCTGGGCCAGCCGGGACTGGACTTCCTTCTTCTTGCTGCTGAGTTCGGCCCGGGTGGCGGAGAGGTCCTCGAGCTTGTCGGTGGCCTCGGCGCGCTGCTGGGCGAGCGAGCGCTGCTTTTCCTGGATCTTCTTCAGCGTCTCGACCTGCTGACTGCTCAGCTGGTCCATCGTGGACGCCTTGTCGAGGTAGTCGTCCGGGTCCGAGGAGAGGAAGAGCTGCAGGGAGGGGTCGATGCTGCCGGTGCGGTACTGGGCGCTGGCCATCGTGCCGATGCCCTCGCGCAGTTCGTTGAGCTCCTCCTGGCCGCGGGCGACGTTGTCCTGGAGGGTCGCGATCTGCTTCTCGAGCTTCTGCTGCTTCTCCTTGGCCCCGTTGAGCTTCTCGGTGGCCTTCTCCGCCTCTTCGTAGAGCTTGTCGACCTTGGACTTGACCTCGTCCTTGCTCGGCTTCGTGACTGGGGCGGCGTTGGCGGACTGGGCGGTGAGGGCCACGGCAGCGGCCGCCGTCGCGGTGAGCACAGTCACACGCGCTCGGCTCGGCTGCTTCGGTCGACGGTGGGACGCCACGGAGGCGAACTCCTTCTCTCCCTCAGCCGCCTACCGACGGGCCGGCGGGCGGTGCCCCTCCGCCGTCACTCCCGATGAGTGATCGCCCGAGCGGGGGTTCGCGCCAGACCCTAGTGATGTTCCTGTGATCAGTTCAAATCCTCGTCGGAAAAATCTCGGAGAACAAGCGCATTCTTTACACACAGCACACAAGACGTAATGCGCCTCTGACGCTACGTCGCACCGAAAGCTCGCTAATTCGGGCATTTCGGACGGAGGTTGCGGTCGATGCCTCCAAGCGTTTTTTCAACCCCCGACGCCCGGCCGGCAGGGCAGCACTCAGCCGCGCGACAACCGCTTCAGCAGCACCAGTGAGGCGACAGGCCGCGCCCCCGCCTTGGCGACCCCGTCGGCCACCTCACGGTCGGTGGAGGCGACGATCACCGGCCGCCCCGGCGGCTCCGCGCGAACGAGCTGGCGGATCAACTCGTCCGCGGTGACACCGGGTTTGGAGAACAACACCCGTACCCCGCGCGGCGGCGCGAGCAGTACGGGAGCGGCCAGTTCGGCGCCGTCGAAGACGCACGTCACCTCCGCCCCGGTCTGCGCGGCGAGCTGGGAGAGCTGGCCGAGCAGTCGCAGCCGCTGCTTCTCCAGCGGCATCTGCGGATAGCCGGTCTTGGTGACGTTGTAGCCGTCCACGACCAGATGCGCCTGCGGCAGCGCCAGCAACTGGTCAAGGATCGCGGGGTCGTTCTCGGACAGCGCACGGGCGGCGATGTCCTTGGGGGTCATCCGGCCCGGTTCGACCGCGTCCACCGTCTCGGCGGGACGCACCGAGACGGGCGGCAACGCCAGCTCCCGCCTGAGTCCCTGCGCCGCGTCGAGCACGGTGTCCAACAGCAGCCGCACGCGCATGTCCTCGACGCTGCGCCCCTCACGCGCCGCCTTCCGGGTCGCCTCCAGCGCCGCCTCGGCCTCGCCGAGCCGCGCCTTGAGCCGCCGGTTCTCGCTTTCGGCGGCGGACAGCTGGGCCTGGCCGTCCGCGCGCACGGCGTCCATCTCGCCCTGCAGTTTGCGCAGTGCCGCCTCGCCGCGCTTGACGTCGCTGAGCGCTCCGCGCAGCTTCCGGTGCAGCGCTTCGGCTTCCTTGCGGGTGGAATCCAGCTCCACGCGCAGCCGCTCGGTCTCGGCCCGGGTCTGGCCGCGGGCCTGCGCCAGTTCCTCACGCAGCCGCTCCAGCTCGGCGCGGTTCTCCTCGTCGGCGCGCTCTGCGTCCGCCCGCTGGGCCTCCTCGCCGGCCGCGGTGACCAGCTTCACCCAGCCCGTGGGGCGCAGCACATAGGCCGCGGCCGCCACGTCCAGCGGGTCCGCGGCCGGGGGCGGCGAGCCTGAGTCCAGGGCGCCGGCGAGCTCCGGCTGGGCCTCTCTGAGTCTCTCGCCGATCCGCTGCCGGAACAGGGTGTCGGTCTCCAGCGCCGCGGCCATCGCGTTGCCCGCGAACTTGGCCCGGCGGGTCGGGGTGAACCGGGCGTACTGCCTCAGCTGTGCGGGCAGCTCGGCGACGGTCAGGCCGCCGAAGCCGTCCGAGACGATCTGGACGACGCGGCGGCGCACGCCGTCGGGCAGCGGCCGGTCGAGCACCTCAGCGGCGCCGTCGGCCGGCTCCCCGCCTGTGGTCTCCACCATCCGTCACCCCACATGTCCACGGGGCCCGCTCCCGCTCAGGAGCCGGCGCCCGGCCTGTCCACGAGTTCCACCTGGTCCACAGCGTTGCACCAGCGGCAGCGCACCTGCTCGATGGTCTCACTGACCACCTCGCGCTCCTCGACGGTCGGCGCGCCGGCGAGATCGAGATGCACATACTCGACGACCTTCGACGAACGGGTCACGTCGAAACGCGTGAGGTTGCCGCAGAGCGTGCAGCGCCAGCGGGTCGTGTCGGTCGGCAGGGGAACCGTCGTCATCGTGGCTGCTCTTCCTTCCAGTCTCCGTGATGCGCCAGTTTCCCTGGTGCGTGTGGCTCGTAACCCTACGGCCTGGAACGCACCTCATGCGCTGGGGCGGCGAGCGGCGAGGCGGTCTGTGCCGGTGGGTCCGATTACGTCATGCTCTGTCCATGATCAATACGTGGATGGGGCGGCGGGCCGCTCTCCGGCCGGTGCGGGCTCCGGTGACGTACGGGATCATCGCGCTGTGCTGCCTGTTCTTCGTCGTGGGCCCGGCCTCGGGACTCAGTCCGGCGTACGGGACCGGGGAGCGGCTGCTGACGGCCCAGGGCGACTACTTCCGGCGCTGGGGCGTGGTGCCGGCCGAGCTCTTCTCCGGGCCGCCACGGGACCTGTTCACCCCGCTCACGGCCCTGTTCGTGCACGGCAGCTGGTTGCATCTGCTGGGCAACATGCTGTTCCTCCAGGTGTTCGGGGTGATGGCCGAGGAACGCATGGGCCGGCTGCGGTTCACCCTGTTCTACGTCGGCTGCGGCACGCTGGCGCTGCTCGGGTACGCGGTCGCCAACGCCGGCTCGGAGCGGGCACTGGTCGGTGCGTCCGGGGCGATCTCCGCGGTCCTCGGCGCTTTTCTGTACCTGTTCCCCTCAGCGCGGGTGACCAGCCTGCTGCCGTTCCTGTTCTTCCTGCCGCTGCGGTTTCCGGCCTGGGTGGTGCTGCCGTTGTGGGCGGCGTTGCAGTGGCTGGCCGCGGGCCGCGACACCAGTGGCCCCGGAGTGGCGTACCTGGCCCATCTCGTGGGCTTCTCCCTGGGCTTTCTCCACGCCTGGGGGTGGCAGCGGCCGGGGACTAGAGTGAGGGCCACAGCGCCGGCCCCCGAGGGAGAAGAACCGCAGTGATCACCGCGATCGTGCTCATCAAGACCAGCGTGGACCGGATCCCCGAGATCGCCGAGTCGATCGCCGCGCTGGACAGTGTCAGCGAGGTCTTCTCGGTGACCGGCACCTACGACCTCATCGCCATGGTGCGCGTACGGGCCCACGACGAGCTGGCGGAGGTCATCCCGGGCCGGATCAGCAAGATCCCGGGCGTGGAGGCCACGGACACCCACGTGGCGTTCCGCACCTACTCCCAGCACGACCTGGAGGCGGCCTTCGCGATCGGGCTGGACGGCTAGGTCCTGTCGTCAAATTCCCGTCGTCCGCCCGGAGGGCGGGCCGCGCGGCGTCATGGGGCCCCCTGCTCATGGGGGTCCCCCCGCTCGAGCGCAGCCGAGAGTGGGGGAGAAGCCGAGAGCTTGGGGGAGCGTGCTCCGGGGGTCCCCCCGGCCGGAGGCTGGGGGAGTGCCGTGCGGAAGCCCTCGTACTGGACGCGCTTGGGCTTTCGCCCGGTGCGGCGAGTGGGGGTCCCCCTGCTCGGAGAGCTTGGGGGAGCGTGCATGGCGTCGCGCGGCAGACGGGAATTTGACGACAGGGCCCAGGGCCTGGTCCAGGACCTGCCCTAGGACTTCAGCGCGAGGGCCGTGACTCCGTCGGCGGTGGCGACGTAGATCCGGTTCCTGTGGACCACGGGGCTCTGGGTGCCGAGGGACGCTCCGCCCTCGGCCCGCTTCTGCCAGATCCGGCGGCCCCGGCGGTTCAGGCCGTAGAGCATCGAGCCGTGGCTCATGTAGACGGTGTCGCCCGAGACGGTGGGATCGCTGTACTGGTTTCCCTCGTCGTCGGGCCGGAAGGTCCACGCCGTCGATCCGTCGGCGGGGTCCAGGGCCACGAGCTGGTAACTGCTCGCGGTGACGGCGAGGCCGCCGAAGGCAGCCCAGGTGAGGTAGCGGTCACCGCCCAGCTCTTCGTCGCCCCTGTTCCACAGCGGCGAGCCGTTCAGGCTGATCCCGTGCAGCGGCTGCTCGCCGCTCGATCCGACCACGAGCGTGTCCCCGACCACCGTGGGCCGCCCGGCGTCGGTGCCCACCCGCGCCGACCAGAGCCGCTTGCCGGTCGCCGCGTCCAGGGCCTGTACCTCGTCCCCGAAGGTGCCGACGTACACCACGCCGTCCGCCACCACGGGCTCGCTGGTCGGCGCGGGACCGGTGGGGGTGCTCCACCGCACGCTGCCGTCCGGGGCGAATGCCCGCACACCGCCCGCGTCCGACGTGCTGCTGTACGAGACCAGGACCAGCCGGCCCGAGGCCACCGGGATCTGGCTGTTGTCCGCGGCGAGCGGCTTCGTCCAGCGCACCTTCCCGGCGTGGCTGAGCGCGCAGAGTTTGGAGGCGCCCTCCTGCCCGTCGAACAGCAGGCAGTACACACCGTCGGCGGTGGCGAGCGGCGACATGACGTCCCCGCCGAGAGCGGTGTTCCAGACGTTCACCCCGTTCAGGTCCACGGCGTGCAGCGAGCCGTCCGCACCGCCCACGTACAACCGCTTCCCGTCGGGCGACAGCCCGGCACAGGGCCCACGCCGCCCGGCCAGCCCCTGGACCTTGTACTGCCAGCCCACCCGGGGCGTTCCCGGCGTTTTCGACGGTGAGGAGCGGGCCGTGGCCCCGGGCCCGCCCGCGGCCCGGCCCCCGCCGTCCGACGAGTCCCGCAGCAGCAGCCACCCGCCGAGACCCCCGGCCGCCACCACCCCCGCACCCCCGGTCAGGGCCCTCAGCAGACGTCGCCGCGAGGGCGGCTGCGGTGAGGGCTCCACGACCGCCGGTACGTCCGTGACCGTCATGGGCGCCACGTACTCGACCCGGCTCTGCCGCTCCCCCGAGTCATGTGCCGGGATCCAGCGTTCACCGCCGTCGGCGGCCTCGGGCCCGTCCGGAGCACCGGCGGCGTACCACCCGGCCCGCAGATGTTCACGCAGGGAGCCCGTGGTGTGCCCGGTGGCAGCGATCACGTCCGCGGGCGTCGGCCGCGCGCCGGGGTCGTCCCGCAGACACGACTCCACCAGTGGCAGATGCTCCTTCGGGACTGCGGGCAGATCGACGTCTCCGGTCAGAATCCGCAGCAGTACGACCGAATCCTGCCCCTCGCCGAACGGTTCCCGTCCTCCGGCCGCGTACGCGAGGACCGCGCCCAGCGAGAAGACATCGCTGGCCGGCCCCACCTGGGCACCGTTGCGGATCTGCTCCGGCGAGACATAGCCGACCGAGCCGACGACGGTTCCGGTCCGGGTCAGCGCGGTCGCCTCCAGGGCTCTTACGATCCCGAAGTCGATGACCCGCGGGCCGTCGGGCGCCAGCAGGATGTTGGACGGTTTCAGGTCGCGGTGGACCATGCCCTTGGCGTGGATCGCGGTGAGTGCCTCGGCCAGCGCGGCGGCGAGGACGCGCACCGCGTCCGCGGGCAGGGCTCCGCCGTCCAGTACGGCGTCCCGGAGGTTCGGGCCGTCCACGAACTCCGTGGCCATCCAGGGCCGTTCCGCCTCGGTGTCCGCGTCGACGACCCGCGCGGTGTAGGTCCCGGCCCCGCCGATGGTCTGCGCGGCCCGCACCTCCTGGCGGAACCGGGCCCGGAAGGTACGGTCCTCCGCGTGCTCGGACCTGACCACCTTGACGGCCAGTCGAAGCCCGGTGCGCGACTGGGCGAGATAGACCTCGCCCATGCCTCCCGCACCGAGCCTGCCGAGGACCTCGTAGGGTCCGATCCGTCGAGGATCCGCATCGCGGAGCGCCTCCACCCCGTGCACCCCCTGTCTCCGCGCCGCCGTGTGGCCGCCGAGGGGAGCGTATACGCATGGGACGCGTCAGGGGATCAGACGGCGGGTACGCAACGCCCGTCCTCCGTGCGGTAGTTCCACTTCGCGCCGTCGCGCACGAGTTCCCTCACCGCGCCGACGAACCGCTCGACGTGCTCGTCGGGCGTGCCCGCGCCGAAGCTGACCCGGATCGCGTTGAGGGACTTCTCGCCGGGGGCCGCCTCGGGGGCACCGCACTCGCCCTCGGTCTGCGGGGCGCTGCCGAGGAGGGTGCGCACCAGCGGGTGGGCGCAGAAGAGGCCGTCGCGGACGCCGATGCCGTACTCGGCGGACAGTGCGGCGGCGAAGTGCGAGCTGTTCCAGCCCTCGACGACGAAGGAGAGGACGCCGACGCGCGGGGCGTCGTCACCGAAGAGGGAGAGGACGCGCACCTCGGGCACCTCGGCGAGGCCCTCGCGGACCTTCCGGACGAGGTGCTGCTCACGGGCCACGAGGGTGTCGAACCCGGCCTCGGTGAGCGCCTTGCAGGCGGAGGCGATGGCGTAGGCGCCGATGACGTTGGGCGAGCCGGCCTCGTGGCGGGCGGCAGTGACGTGCCAGTCGACGTCCACCCCGCCGTCCTCGCGCCGGGTGACCCTGCGGCTGGCACCGCCGCCCGCGAGGTACGGCTCGGCCGCGCACAGCCAGTCGGCGCGGCCCGCGAGGACTCCGGAGCCGAAGGGCGCGTACAGCTTGTGGCCGGAGAAGGCGACCCAGTCGACGTCCAGGTCGCGCACCGACACCGGGTGGTGCGGGGCGAGCTGGGCGGCGTCCAGGACGATCCGCGCACCGTTGGCGTGTGCCGCGGCGGCGAGTTCCCGTACGGGCCACAGCTCGCCGGTGACGTTGGAGGCCCCGGTGACACAGACCAGGGCCGGTGAGCGGGGGTCTCGGTCGGCGAGGGCGCGCTCCAGGGTGGTGACGGCCTCGTCCGGGGTACGCGGGGCGTCGAGGTAGGTCACCCGGCCCTCCCGCCAGGGCAGCAGGGAGGCGTGGTGCTCGGTCTCGAAGACGAAGACCCGGCAGTCGGCGGGGAGCGCGGTGGCGAGGAGATTGAGGGAGTCGGTGGTGGAGCGGGTGAAGACGAGCTGGTCGTCCGCTCGGCAGTCCAGGAAGTCAGCGACCGTCCTCCGGGCGTTCTCGAACAGATCGGTGGACAGCTGGGACAGGTAGCCGGCGCCCCGGTGGACGCTGCCGTAGTAGGGGGCGTACGCGGCCACGTCGTCCCAGACGCGCTGCAGGGCGGGGGCGCTGGCGGCGTAGTCGAGGGCGGCGTAGGTGACTTCGCCACCGGTCACGAGCGGAACAGTGACATCACTGCCCAGAACGGGCAGCGGGGAACAAAGCGACTGGTCGGCGGCAGCAATGGAGAGGGACATGGCGAACTCCCGGGCGAGGCAGGCGAGAACGCGCGCCGGACGGCCACCCGCGCAGGGGCGTCGACGGCACACGAGCAGTGGAAAGGGGTGTGCGGAGGCGGGGCTCGACGCCCTATCGCATTCGCTTGCTCACGGAAGGCTCCCTCGAACGACCAGGACCCCTGGTGTATCCACTCGAAAGAGTGCGAGGGGTCCGCGCTTGCCACAGACCTCGCTGCCTGCGGCCTGGTCTTCACCCGGGGCACCCCGCCACGGACGGAGGGTTGCCGGACAGTCGGCCGGGGCCTCATGACTGTCACTCATGACCTGGTTCCGAACCTACGCGAGCTGATCACCGGCTCGCAACTCATGTCCGGATACCGGGATGCGCGAACGGCGGTGCCGCGCCCGGGTGTCGCCCGGGTCCGGCACCGCCGTCCGCGGTGTCAGCGGTTGGTGGCCGACACCCAGCGCTCCAGCACCTGGCGTGCGGCGCCCGAGTCGATGGACTCCGCCGCCCTCGCCATGCCCGTTCGCAGCTGCTCGGCGAGCGTTCCGGAGCCCGGGTCCAGGGCCACCAGCGCCGCCGCCGAGTTGAGCAGCACCGCGTCCCGCACCGGGCCGGTCTCGCCGTTCAGCAGGCGCCGCGCCACGTCCGCGTTGTAGGACGCGTCCGCGCCGCGCAGCGCCTCCAGCGGGACCGGCTCGATGCCGACGTCACGCGGGTCGAAGGACTCCTCCGTCACCTTGCCGTCGCGCACGATCCACACCCGGGACGTCGAGGTGGTGGTCAGCTCGTCGAGTCCGTCGTCGCCCCGGAACACCAGCGAGGAGTTGCCGCGCTCGGCGAAGACGCCCGCGACGATCGGCGCCATTCGGGCGTCCGCGACACCGATCGCCTGTGCCTTCACCCGAGCCGGGTTGGTGAGCGGACCGAGGATGTTGAAGGTGGTGCGGATCCCCAACTGACCGCGTGCCGCCGCGACATGGCGCAGCGCGGGATGGAACTTCACCGCGAAGCAGAAGGTGATCCCGGCCTCCTCCGCGACCTCGGCGACCCGCTGCGGGGTCAGTTCCAGATTGACGCCGAGCTTGCCCAGGACGTCCGAGGCACCGGACGCCGAGGACGCGGCCCGGCTGCCGTGTTTGACGACCTTGGCGCCCGTACCGGCGATGACGAGCGCCGACATCGTGGAGATGTTCACCGTCTTCGCGCCGTCGCCGCCGGTGCCGACGATGTCGACCGTGCGTCCCGGCACCTCGATCAGGTTGGCGTGCTCGTACATGGTCCGCACGAGTCCGGCGATCTCGTCCACCGTCTCGCCCTTGGCCCGCAGCGCCACCGCGAAGCCGGCGATCTGCGCGTCGGTCGCCTCGCCGCGCATGATCAGGTCCATCGCCCAGGCGGTGTCGTCGGCGGTGAGGTCTCGTCCGTCGAGCAGTCCGTTCAGCAGCGCGGGCCACGAGCGGCCCGCCGCGGTGTCGCCTCCAGCGGGGGTCACAGCGCTCATCAACCGCTCCTGAGTCCGTCCCGTAAGGGACCCGATCCGTTTGCGTCACACCCTATCCAGGCCCGGGGACGGCGAAGGGCCCCGTCCATGCACTGGACGGGGCCCTCGACCGGCCGGCCCGCGGTGTGGCGACCGCGGCGATCAGCGATCAGGCGCGGCGGCGATCAGTGGTGGCCGTGCCCGCTCGTGATCTCCTTGTACTCCTCGACGGTCGGCTTGGCGATCTGGCCGTCCTCGCCGAAGTAGCCCTTGCTGAGCTTCGCGCGCAGCTTGTCCTTGCGCTTTATCTTGCGCTCGACGCCGTTCTCGTCGACCGTCGGGCCGAGCTCGGCCGGCGCGTGCTGCTCGTGCGCGGTGAGCGAGTACAGCTGCTCCTGGCTGAGCGGCTCGTGGACCTCGATGAACTCACCGTGCGGCAGGCGCTTGATGATGCCGGTCTCGCGACCGTGCAGCACCTTGTCCTTGTCCCGGCGCTGCAGGCCGAGGCAGATCCGCTTGGTGACGATGAACGCGATGACCGGTGCGACGAAGAACGCGATGCGGACGAACCAGGTCACCGCGTTGATCGACAGGTGGAAGTGCGTGGCGAACAAGTCGTTGCCACCACCGATCAGCATGACCACGTACCAGGTGATCCAGGCGACACCCACGGCCGTACGGGTCGGGGCGTTGCGCGGACGGTCCGCGATGTGGTGCTCGCGCTTGTCGCCGGTGACCCAGGCCTCGATGAACGGGTAGGCCGCGATCGCCACCAGCACCAGCGGGAAGATGACCAGCGGGATGAACACACCCAGGACGAGCGTGTGACCCGCGAAGTTGATCTCCCAGCCGGGCATGGCACGGATGAGGCCCTCGGAGAAGCCCATGTACCAGTCGGGCTGCGCACCGGTGGACACCTGGTCCGGGCGGTACGGGCCCATCGCCCAGATCGGGTTGATCTGCACGAGCGCCGCGATGGCGGAGATGACACCGAAGACCAGGAAGAAGAAGCCTCCGGCCTTGGCCATGTAGACCGGCATCAGCGGCATGCCGACGACGTTCTTGTTGGTCCGGCCGGGACCCGCGAACTGCGTGTGCTTGTGGTAGAAGACCAGGATCAGGTGCGCCACCACGAGGCCGAGCATGATGCCCGGCAGCAGCAGGATGTGGACCGAGTAGAAGCGGGCCACGAAGTCGCCGCCCGGGAACTCCCCGCCGAAGAGGAAGAACGACAGGTACGTGCCGACGATCGGCACGGACAGGATCGCGCCCTCCATGAAGCGGACACCGGTGCCGGAGAGCAGGTCGTCCGGGAGCGAGTAGCCGGTGAAACCGGTGAACATGCCCAGGACGAACAGCAGGAAGCCGAACAGCCAGTTGACCTCGCGCGGCTTGCGGAACGCGCCGGTGAAGAAGACGCGCATCATGTGCACGAACATCGCCGCGAGGAAGACCAGCGCCGCCCAGTGGTGGATCTGCCGGATCAGCAGACCGCCGCGGACGTCGAAGCTGATGTCGAGCGTGGACGCGAACGCCTCACTCATCAGCTGTCCCTGCAGCGGGACGTAGCTGCCGTGGTACTCCACCTCGTTCATCGACGGGTGGAAGAACAGCGTCAGGTACACACCCGTGAGGATGATGATGATGAAGCTGTAGAGCGCGACCTCACCCAGCATGAAGGACCAGTGGTCCGGGAAGATCTTGCGCAGGTTGGCCTTGGCCAGGGAGTAGATCCCGAGGCGGCCGTCGGCCCAGTCGGCGAGCCGCTCACCGGCCGGCGCCTTGCCGCGCGAACGGCTCTCTCCGTGCGAGCTTGCTGACGTAGTGCTCATCCGCGCTCCCAGAATGCAGGGCCGACGGGCTCCGCGAAGTCGCCGAGCGCCTCGAGGTAACCCTCGTCGTTCACAGTGATGCGCAGTTGCGGCAACGCGTGGCCGGCGGGACCGAAGATCACCCGGCCACCGTCGGACAGGTCGAAGGTGGACTGGTGGCAGGGGCAGAGGACGTGGTGCGTCTGCTGCTCGTAGAGGGAGATCGGGCAACCCACGTGGGTGCAGATCTTGGAGTAGGCCACAATGCCCTCGTGGGACCACTCCAGTTCCTGCTTGTCCTTGATGTTGTCCGGCTGGATCCGGACGATCATCAGGGCGGCCTTGGCGATCTCCTTCTGGAAGTCCTCGTCGTGCTCCTCCAGGCCCTCGGGCATGGCGAAGGTGAGGGAGCCGACCGCCACGTCCGAGGCCTTCAGCGGCTCGTTCGTGTTCATGTTGACGAGCAGCTTGCCCTTGGACCACAGCGTGTGCCGCAGCTTCTCCTCGGGCAGCGGACCGAGGTCGCGCAGCAGGACGATGCCGGACAGCGGCACCATCGCCAGCGCGCCGAGCATCGTGTTGCGGATCAGCTTGCGACGGCCGATCTGCGATTCTCCGGCACCCTGCTTGAAGTCGGCCATGACCTTGGCCTTGACCTCGGGGGCCGCCTCGATGGCGTGCCGTTCGTCGGCGATCTCCACATCGGACATCAGGGTGCGCGCCCAGTGGACGGCGCCCGCGCCGATGCAGAACAGCGCCAGACCCAGGGTCAGTCCGAGCGCCATGTTCAGGGCGTTGGTGTGGCCGAAGGGCCACACGTAGACGTTCTCGTCCACCCCGATGGCCACGAAGGAGGCGATGAAGCCGATCGTGGCCAGCATGGACACCGTGAACAGCAGGGCTACCGTGCGCTCGGAGCGCCTGGCGGCCCGCTCGTCGATGTCCTGGATGCGGTGCTCGTGGGGCGGCAGCCCCGGGTCGGCGAACGGGTGCTTCTCGTCCGCCACCGCCACCGAGCGGTGCTCGTGGTCGTCGGCGGCCTGCGCTGCGGGCAGGTTCTCTTCTGGAATCTCGTGGCTACTCATGACTTCTTGGCCTTTGCGGTCCGAGCGGCGACCCAGACGGCGACAGCGATCATGGCGCCGAGACCGAAGATCCAGCCGAAGAGGCCCTCACTCACCGGGCCGAGGCCGCCGAGGTCGAGGCCTCCGGGGTTCACGGTGTCGTCGCTGTTGACCGCGTTCAGGTACGCGATGATGTCCTTCTTGTTCTCCTCCGACATCACGGTGTCGGGGAAGGACGGCATGTTCTGCGGGCCCGTCTGCATGGCCTCGTAGATGTGCTTCGGGTCGACGTCCTCCAGGCCCGGGGCGTACTTGCCCTTGGACAGTGCACCGCCCTTGCCGGTGAAATTGTGGCACTGCGCGCAGTTGGTCCGGAAGAGCTCACCGCCCTCGGCGATGTCCGCGCCCGCGGGGTCGTACTGGCTCTTCGTCGGCACCTCGGGACCGGCGCCCAGCGAGGCGATGTACGCCGCGAGCTGGTCGATCTCGGCCTGCGAGTAGATGTTCTTCTTCTTCGGCACCTGAGCGCCGGGCTGCTGGGCCGGCATACGGCCGGTGGCGACCTGGAAGTCGACCGCGGCCGCACCCACACCGACCAGGCTGGGCCCGTCGGTGGTGCCCTGTCCGCCCGTCCCGTGGCAGCTGGCGCAGCCCACCGAGTAGAGCTTCTTGCCCTCTTCGATGGTCAGGGACTGGGCGGTTTCGTCGGCCTGCGCCTTGTCCGCGGGCGCGAACGCGGCGTACAGCCCCCCGGTGGCCGCCAGCGCGAGGAGTAGGACGACGACAGCCGCCAGCGGATGGCGTCGTCGTGCGGAGAGCTTTTTCACGGATTACCCCGGTGTCAGGATCTTCTGCGTCGATGCTTCTGGAATGGATCGGTTCGCCCCGAGAGCGCCGGCCCGACTACTTGATCATGTAGATCGTGGCAAACAGGCCGATCCAGACGACGTCGACGAAGTGCCAGTAGTAGGACACGACGATGGCGGCGGTCGCCTGCTCGTGGGTGAACCTCCGGGCCGCGTAGGTGCGGCCGAGGACCAGCAGGAAGGCGATCAGACCGCCCGTCACGTGCAGTCCGTGGAAACCGGTGGTCAGGTAGAAGACCGAGCCGTACGGGTCGGAGGAGAGCGAGAGCCCGTCCTTCTTGACCAGCTCGGTGTACTCGTACACCTGGCCGCCGATGAAGATCGCACCCATGATGAACGTGACGATGAACCAGCCCCGGAGCTTCTTCACGTCACCGCGCTCGGCGGCGAACACGCCGAGCTGGCAGGTGAGCGAGGAGAGCACCAGGATCGTGGTGTTCGTCGCCGAGAACGGGAAGTTCAGCGCGGAGGCCTTCTCCGACCAGAACTCGGGCCCGGTCACCGATCGCAGGGTGAAGTACATCGCGAAAAGGGCCGCGAAGAACATCAGCTCGGAACTCAACCAGATGATGGTTCCGACGCTGGTGAGGTTCGGCCGGTTGACCGACGGGTGCGCGTGCCCGGTATCTACTGTCGTTGCTGTCGCCACGCCCGACATTATGTCGGTCGCTTATCCCGCCCTCACCCCCGGGGGTGCTGTTCGGAGTGTCCAGCGGGTTTCCCGGGCGTATGCCCTGGCCGAAGGGGGCTTCGAAGGTGGGTGCGGACCGCTGTTGACCATGGCTCGGTAGGAGTAGCATCCGCGCTACGGCTCTCCGATCAAAGACGACGGGGACCCCAACGGACACGGAGGAACAATGCAGCGGACCGCCACGGTGCTGGTCTACAGCGACGACTCCAACACCCGCGAACAGGTCCGCCTCGCGACCGGCCGCAGGCCCGCCCCGGACGTGCCCCAGGTCGAGTTCCTGGAGTGCGCGACCCCGGCCGCCGTGCTGAAGGAGCTGGACCGCGGCGGCATCGACGTCTGCGTCCTCGACGGTGAGGCGGTGCCCGCCGGCGGTATGGGTATCTGCCGGCAGATCAAGGACGAGATCTTCAACTGTCCGCCGGTGCTGGTTCTCATGGGGCGGCCTCAGGATGCCTGGCTTGCCACCTGGAGTCGCGCTGACGCGGCGGTGACGCTTCCTGTGGAGCCTGTTGAGTTCGCCGAGGCGTTGGCCTCTCTGCTCCGTAAAAGAGTCGGCGTAGTCAGCGCCTGAGAGCTCGGGGGCTGCACCTGCTGGGGCGGCCGCGGGCCTGGCGTGGTTGCTCGCGCCCACGCGGCGCAGCGGCATGTCGGGCGCAGCCCCCCGCCCCTTACGGGGCACCGCTCTCATACGCCCTGCGGGCGCAGGCGTGCCCGGTCCTCCGGGCGGACGGTGTCCGGGGTGCCGTTCAGGAGGGCGCTGCCGGCTCGCCAGTTCTTCCAGTCGAGGTTCCAGTCGCCGAAGCCGTTCCCGAACGGGGCCATCGTCTCGCCGTTCGAGTTGACGACCTGGACCAGGTCGCCGACGCGGATGGTGTCGTAGAACCACTGGGCATTGCTCATGCTCATGCCGGTGCAGCCGTGGCTGACGTTGGCGTTCCCCTGGGAGCCGACCGACCAGGGCGCCGCGTGAACGTACTCGCCGCTGTTGGTGACCCTGACCGCGTAGTGGACCATCAGGTCGTAGAAGTCCGCGGCGCCGATGCTGGCGCTCGTCATGCGAACGGTACCTTCCCTGGCGAGTACGACCTTGACTCCGTTGCGGGTCTCATAGCCGGGCATGCCCGTGGTGACCGGTATCTCCTTGATCACCTCACCGTTGCGGTACACCGTCATGTGGTGGGCGGCCGCGTCGGTGACGGCGATCACCCGGTCGCCCGTGGTGATCGTGAGGCTCTTGGCCTTGCCGCCCCACAGCCGTTCGGCGACCTTCACGCCCTCCAACTCGCTGCGGGCGGTGACGGTGGCGTGCGCGGGCCAGTAGTCCTTGGGGCGGTAGTGCAGGGTCTTGTCGTCCACCCAGTGCCAGGAGCCGGCCACCGAGGGCACCGACTCGACGCGCAGGGAGCGCTCGACGGCCGCGCGGGCCTTCGGGTCCTGGACGGGGACGCTGAGGGTGGCCGTGACGGGCTGGCCGACCCCGTAGGTGCCGGCCTCCGGCCCGAAGGTGACGTCGAGGCGCTTCTTCGTCGTCGGGGTGCTGGTGTCGAAGCCGAGCACCTTGCGACCGGGGGCGCCTTCGTCGTTCTGGGTGCTGACCCGCACCGTGTAGTGGGTTCCCGCGGCCAGGGGTGAGGTGCTGTGCCAGCGGGTGCCGTCGGCGGAGAGTTTGCCCGCCACCTGCCGGCCCGCCGCGTCGGTGGCCGTCACATCGGTGAGGCTGCCGTCCGAGCCCTTGACGGTGATCTCCAGGGGTTTGTCGGGGTCGGCCTCGCCACTGCCCTTGGGTCCGTTGAAGGAGATCTGGTCCGTGGCGTCGAACGGCTTCGCGGAGAGCGAGTGGCCATCGGACGTGCACGCCGCGGCGGCGGCGCCCAGGGCGCCGGCCAGCAGACCGCAGCCGATGACCTTGCGTATGCGCGGTATGTGGCTCATGGCTTCACGCTAGGAACGCTCCCCCGCGGCGGCGCGGTGGGTGGGCCGGGCGGGGGAAGCGGGCGTGGCAAACGGGGGAGCCCGGACCTCCTGGTGGAGTGTCCGGGCTCCCGGGCGCGTGCGGCGTGTTACCGGACGCGCGGTGCGTCACCGGGTGGTGCCGCGGGGTGTCACTGGGTGCGGTTCTCTCCGTGGTAGTACTCGAAGACCCAGCCCCACAGACCGACCAGGATGATCGGCAGCGAGAAGTACAGCAGCCACCAGCCGAAGATGACGCCCATGAAGGCGAACGCGCCGCCGATACCGAGGGCGAGCGGCTGCCAGCTGTGCGGGCTGAAGAACCCGAGCTCACCGGCGTCGTCCGCGACGTCGGCCTCCTTGTTGTCCTGGGCGCCCACGTCGACCCGCCTGGCCGTGAAGGCCAGGTAGTAGCCGATCATGATGCACAGGCCGAAGGCCAGGAACAGCGCGGTGGTACCGGCCGGCTCCTTCGACCACACGCCGTAGACGATCGCCATGACGAGGACGAAGACGCTCAGCCAGATGAACATCCTGCCTTGGATCTTCACTTGCCGGCCTCCTTGCTGCCCGCGAGGGCACTGGCACCGTGATCGCCGTGACCGAGCTGGTCGAGCGCGGCGATCTCCGGGTGGTGCAGGTCGAACGCCGGCGATTCACTGCGGATGCGCGGCAGGGTGAGGAAGTTGTGCCGCGGCGGCGGGCAGGAGGTCGCCCACTCCAGCGAACGGCCGTAGCCCCACGGGTCGTCGACCTCGACCTTCTTGCCGTACTTGGCGGTCTTCCAGACGTTGTAGAGGAACGGCAGGATCGACAGGCCGAGCAGGAACGAGGAGATCGTCGAGATGGTGTTGAGCGCGGTGAAGCCGTCGGCCGCGAGGTAGTCCGCGTACCGGCGCGGCATGCCCTCGGCGCCCAGCCAGTGCTGGACGAGGAAGGTGCCGTGGAAGCCGATGAACAGCGTCCAGAAGGTGATCTTGCCGAGCCGCTCGTCGAGCATCTTGCCCGTCATCTTCGGCCACCAGAAGTGGAAGCCGGAGAACATCGCGAACACCACGGTGCCGAAGACGACGTAGTGGAAGTGCGCCACCACGAAGTACGAGTCCGAGATGTGGAAGTCCATCGGGGGCGAGGCCAGGATGACACCGGTCAGACCACCGAAGGTGAAGGTGATCAGGAAGCCGGTGGCCCAGAGCATCGGTGTCTCGAAGGACAGCGAGCCCTTCCACATCGTTCCGATCCAGTTGAAGAACTTCACGCCGGTCGGTACGGCGATGAGGAACGTCATGAAGGAGAAGAACGGCAGCAGCACACCGCCGGTGACGTACATGTGGTGCGCCCACACGGTCACGGACAGACCGGCGATCGCGATGGTGGCGGCGATCAGGCCCATGTAACCGAACATCGGCTTGCGGCTGAAGACCGGGATGACCTCGGAGATGATCCCGAAGAACGGCAGCGCGATGATGTACACCTCTGGGTGGCCGAAGAACCAGAAGAGGTGTTGCCACAGCAGCGCGCCACCGTTGGTGGCGTCGAAGATGTGGGCACCGAACTTACGGTCGGCCTCCAGCGCGAACAGCGCGGCCGCGAGGACCGGGAACGCGAGCAGGACCAGCACACCGGTCAGCAGCACGTTCCACACGAAGATCGGCATGCGGAACATGGTCATGCCCGGAGCGCGCATGCAGATGATCGTGGTGATGAAGTTGACCGAGCCGAGGATCGTGCCGAAGCCGGAGAAGGCCAGACCCATGATCCACATGTCGGCGCCGATGCCCGGCGAGCGGACCGCGTCCGACAGCGGGCTGTAGGCGAACCAGCCGAAGTCGGCCGCGCCCTGCGGGGTGAGGAAGCCGGCCACCGCGATGAGCGAGCCGAACAGGTAGAGCCAGTAGGCGAACATGTTCAGCCGCGGGAACGCCACGTCGGGCGCGCCGATCTGCAGCGGCATGATCCAGTTGGCGAAGCCGGCGAACAGCGGCGTCGCGAACATCAGCAGCATGATCGTGCCGTGCATCGTGAACGCCTGGTTGAACTGCTCGTTCGACATGATCTGCAGACCGGGCCGGGCGAGCTCGGCACGCATGAACAGCGCCATGACGCCGCCGATCACGAAGAACGCGAACGACGTGACCAGATAGAGCGTGCCGATCGTCTTGTGGTCGGTGGTGGTGAGCCACTTGACCACGACGTTGCCGGGCTGCTTGCGCCGGACGGGGATCTCGTTCTCGTACGAGTCCTCGGCGGCACCCTGAGGTTCGTTGAGGATGCTCACAGGATGTTCGTCTCCCGGTTCTTCTCGTGCTCCGTCTGCTCAATGCCGGCCGGGATGTAACCGGTCTGCCCCTTCTCCGCGAGCTCCTGGAGGTGCTGCCGGTAGCGCTCGGGAGAGACGACCTTGACGTTGAAGAGCATGCGGGAGTGGTCGACGCCGCAGAGTTCGGCGCACTTGCCGAGGAAGGTGCCCTCCTTGCTGGGGGTCACCTCGAAGGCGTTGGTGTGGCCCGGGATGACGTCCATCTTCATCAGGAACGGCACCACCCAGAAGGAGTGGATGACGTCACGCGAGGTGAGGACGAAGCGGACCTTCTCGCCCTTGGGGAGCCAGAGGGTCGGACCCGGGTTGTTCGTCTGGGGGTTCCGCGTGCCGGGCGTGCCGACGTCGTAGACACCGCCGGCGTTCGCCGGGAAGTCTTCCTTGAACTTGTTCGGAATGGCGTCCAAGTTCTCGTCGGTCTTGGCGTCACCGGTGGAACCGTCGACGTTCTCGACGTAGTTGAAGCCCCAACTCCACTGGAAGCCGACCACGTTGACGGTGTGGGCCGGCTTGTCGGACAGGTTCAGGAGCTTCGACTCGTCGCGGGCGGTGAAGTAGAAGAGCACCGAGACGATGATCAGCGGGACCACGGTGTACAGCGCCTCGATGGGCATGTTGTACCGGGTCTGTGGGGGGACTTCGACCTTGGTGCGGCTGCGCCGGTGGAACATTGCGCTCCACAGGATCAAGCCCCACACCAGCACGCCGACGGCGAGCGCGGCCGCCCACGACCCCTGCCACAGGGAGAGGATCCGAGGAGCCTCCTCCGTGGTCGGGGTGGGCATACCAAGGCGGGGGAAGTCCTTGTATGTGCAACCGGTGGCGGTCGCCAGGACCAGGCCCGCGGTCAGTGCCTGCAGCAGCTTCCGCCGCATCGGGCGCCGCGGCGAGCGGTCGGAGCCGTTGGGACTCACGTAGCGCCTTCCCGAGAGTCTCGCCCGCGCTGCTGGCTGCGGCCTTCTCGCTGGTCGGTCGCCGCCCTGCGACGGGCAGGGGTTTGGATGTTTATGCGGACCAAACCCTACTGGACGCCATTCGGGGCCACGCGGGGAGGGTGCCCAACGCGCCGCCCCCGCTCCGAAGGATGCCCGAAGGAGTGGAATCCCCCAGTCGGAGGGTAGTTTGACGGACTTTCCGGACAATTCCTTACTTTTCCGATCCGAGGTGGGCGTCCGGGTCGGCCGGGACACGGTCTTTCGCCCCCGCGGCCCTGCCCGTCCCCGCCCGTCCCCGTGGGGACACCTCGCCCGCACCGAAGGGGCGGGCGAACCCGGCGGGGAGTTAGCGTGGCGGCGTGGCCTACTTCGACGCGGCTTCCGCCGCCCCACTGCATCCCGTAGCCCGGCAGGCCCTCCTGGCCTCCCTGGACGAGGGATGGGCCGACCCCGCCCGTCTCTACCGGGAGGGCCGGCGGGCCAGGCTGCTGCTGGACGCCGCGCGGGAAGCGGTCGCCGAGGCCGTCGGATGCCGCACGGACGAACTGGTCTTCACCTCCTCCGGGACGAGCGCGGTGCACGCCGGGATCGCCGGCGCCCTGGCCGGCCGCCGCCGGGTGGGACGCCACCTGATCGTGTCCGCGGTCGAACACTCTTCGGTCCTGCACTCCGCCGAGGCCTACGCGGAAGAGGTCACCGAGGTCCCGGTGGACCGCTCGGGCGCCGCGGCCGCCGACTCGTACGCCGATGCCCTGCGCCCCGACACCGCGCTCGCCTGCCTCCAGTCGGCCAACCACGAGGTGGGTACCGTGCAACCCGTGGAGGCCGTGGCCGACGTGTGCCGTGGAGCGGGGGTCCCGCTCCTGGTGGACGCGGCGCAGTCACTCGCGTGGGGTCCCGTGGACGGCGACTGGTCGCTCCTCACCGGAAGCGCGCACAAATGGGGCGGCCCGGCCGGCGTGGGTCTGCTCGTCGTTCGCAAGGGCGTGCGGTTCGCGCCCCAAGGCCCCGTCGACGAACGGGAGTCGGGGCGGGCCACCGGCTTCGAGAACGTCCCGGCGATCGTCGCGGCGGCGGCCGGTCTGCGGGCCGTGCGGGCCGAGGCCGCCGCGGAGGCGGCCCGGTTGCGCGAGCTGACGGACCGGATCCGCACCCGGGTACCGGCACTCGTACCGGACGTGGAGGTGGTCGGCGACCCGGTGCGCCGGCTCCCCGGCATCGTCACCTTCTCCTGCCTGTACGTGGACGGCGAGAGCCTTCTGCACGAACTGGACCGCGCAGGTTTCTCCGTCTCGTCCGGCTCCTCCTGCACGAGCAGCACCCTCGTACCCAGCCATGTGCTGCGCGCGATGGGCGTGCTGAGTGAGGGAAACGTCCGGGTGTCGCTCCCGCCGGGAATCCCCGCCGAGGACGTGGACCGCTTCCTCACGGTCCTCCCCCCGGCGGTCTCCGCGGTCCGCGAGAAGCTCGGCGCCCCGCCGGAGTCCCTCGCGACCCCCGCCGCCACCGACACCCTCACCGTCGACTCCCTCGGCAGGCGCTGCCCGATCCCGGTCATCGAACTGGCGAAGGTGATCGGCGACGTCCCGGTCGGCGGCACGGTCCGCGTCCTCGCCGACGACGAGGCCGCCCGGCTGGACATCCCGGCGTGGTGCGAGATGCGGGGGCAGGAGTACGTCGGGGAGGAGGCGGCGGAGCGGGGGGCGGTGTATGTGGTGCGGCGTCGGTCGTAGGTTCCCTCGGCCTCAGGCGTCGCCGAGGTGCGCGGCCGGGCCGGTTCCCGGGCCGCGTGCGGACCGGCGGAACGGCGTCGACAGTCGCAGACCGTTCGGACCCACGGGACGGGTGGGCGCGCCCGGGCCTCAGCCCAGGTGCGCCCGCACCTCCTCCGCCGCCTCATCGCCGTAGGCCTTGGTGAACCGGTCCATGAAGTGGGCCCGGCGCAGCTGGTACTCCTGGGTGCCCAGCGTCTCGATCACCAGGGTGGCGAGCATGCAGCCGACCTGTGCCGCCCGCTCCAGCGAGACCCCCCAGGCGAGCCCGGAGAGGAAGCCCGCGCGGAAGGCGTCGCCGACGCCGGTCGGGTCCACCTTGGCCGTCTCGTCCGGGACCCCGACCTCGATCGGGTCCTCTCCGACCCGCTCGATGCGCACCCCGCGCGATCCGAGCGTGGTGACCCGGGTTCCCACCCGGGACAGGATCTCCGCGTCGTCCCAGCCGGTCTTGGACTCGATGAGCCCCTTCTCGTACTCGTTGGAGAAGAGGTAGGTCGCCCCGTCCAGCAGTATCCGGATCTCGTCCCCGCTCATGCGCGCGATCTGCTGGGAGAAGTCCGCGGCGAACGGGATACCGCGCGAGCGGCACTCCTCGGTGTGGCGGAGCATCGCCTCCGGGTCGTCCGCGCCGATGAGCACCAGGTCGAGCCCGCCCACCCGGTCGGCCACCGACTTCAGCTCGATGAGCCGGGCCTCGCTCATGGCGCCCGTGTAGAAGGAGCCGATCTGGTTGTGGTCGGCGTCGGTGGTGACGACGAAGCGGGCGGTGTGCAGCACCTCGGAGATGCGTACGGAGTCGCAGTCGACGCCGTGCCGCTCCAGCCAGGCCCGGTACTCGTCGAAGTCGGAGCCCGCGGCACCGACCAGGACCGGGGACGAGCCGAGCTGGCCCATGCCGAAGGCGATGTTCGCTCCCACGCCGCCCCTGCGCACGTCGAGCTTGTCGACGAGGAAGGAGAGGGAGACCGTGTGCAACTGATCCGCGACCAGCTGGTCGGCGAAACGGCCGGGGAAGGTCATGAGGTGATCGGTGGCGATGGAGCCGGTGACTGCGATACGCACGGCTAGGACACGCTCCTGCGAGGGGAGAGGATGGACAGTCCACGCTATCGGTAGCCATGCTCACGATGAAGCGCCGAACTGGTTCGCATGCACGCTGAAGCAGGAAAAACTACCCGATAGTAGGGCTATTTTCGGGGACCCTGCGGTGCTTACGGTGCGTACATGACGAACTTCAAGATCCACGGCTCCGCCCCGCTCGGCCCGGAGGAGGACCTGGCGTCACTGCGCGGCGACTGCGCCCGGATGGTTCCGCACTGGGCCGCGCCCGACCGGCTCGCCCCCCGCCCGGTCTCCCCGTCCCTGATCCACGGGGTGACCGTACCGCCGGCCTCGGCGCGGATGCTGGACGCCATGTCCGAGTACGGGGACTGAGCGGGGCCGGCGGCCGGGCGGGCCGGTCGGGGCGGCCCGCAGGGAACCGTGCGCTCCCCCGCTGCGTCCCATCGCTGTCCCCCCTTGAGGGGATGCGGCATACGACCCCACTGCCCCGATCGTCCGTGGGGCCGGGGCTCACGGGACAGCGGTTCGGGCTAAGGAGCGATGCGGTGGACACCGAGCGACCCGAGAAGGACGAGGCGGCGACGCCTCCACGGCGGCGTTCCCCGTTGATCGTCGCCTCGGTCGCGGCGGCGGTGCTGGTCGTCGGCGGTGGTGGGGCCTACTTCGCCACCACGGCGTCCAGCGGCGGCAGCGGTTCCGGTGCCCCGTCCGCCGACCGCACCCCACCCCCGCTCCCCCTCGAGGGCTACGGCTCGGATACGCAGGGCACGGGTTCGGACGGCTCGAACGGCATCGCCGTCGGCGAGCCCGACCCCAACGGCACGGTCTACCGCGCCGACGGCCCGCTCCCCGAGGGACCCGACGCGGCGCCGGTGTACCGGGCCCAGGGAGAGGTCACCCGGGCCGAGGTCGCCCGGCTGGCGAAGGCGCTGGGGGTCACGGGCACACCGCGGGCGACGGACGGGGCATGGCGGGTCGGGGCCGCCGAGGACGGTTCCGGCCCGGCCCTGACGGTGTCCCGGAAGGCGCCCGGCACCTGGACCTTCTCCCGGTACGCGCCCGGTGAGGTGCCCTGCGAGAGCACCACGGTGTGCTCGCAGAGGACAGCCCCCGGCGAAGACGGGGCGATCGGCGAGGCGGCGGCGAAGAAGGCCGCGGCGCCCCTTCTGAAGGCACTCGGGCAGGACGACGCCAAGCTGGACGCAAAGCAGCTGATGGGTGCGATCCGCGTGGTGAACGCCGATCCGCTCATCGGCGACCTGCCCACCTTCGGCTGGACGACGGGCATCCAGGTGGCGAAGAACGGCCAGGTGATCGGCGGCAGCGGCGAACTGAAGGCGCCGGTGCAGGGGGACTCGTACCCCGTGATCAACGCCAGGGAGACCCTGGAGCTGCTGAACCGGCCCGGCGGTGGCGCGGGCGGGCCGGTGGGCATCGGAGGCTGCGCCAGTCCGGTTCCGCTGAAGGAGCGGGACGAGCCGTCGTGCACGGCGCCTACGGCGGAGCCCAAGAAGACGACGGTGGCGGTCGAAGGAGCCACCTTCGGGCTCGCGGTGCACATGGTGGACGGCCGCCGGACGCTGGTGCCGTCGTGGCTGTTCGAGGTGACGCCGGCCGGGGCGAAGGAGAGCGTCACCGTGACGCACGCGGCGGTGGACCCGGCGTTCGTCACCTCGCCGTCGGACCCGGGACAGCCCGGGGAGCCCGGCACCTCACCGACACCGGCTCCCACGCCCACCCCGACCCCGCGGCCGGGCGGGCCCTCCGGTGAACCCGAGGGAACGCCGCGGGACGTCCAGGTGGAGGCATACCGCGTCGACGACAAGGACGGCAAGAAGCTGACCGTGCGCTACACCGCCGGCGTGTGCAGTGAGTACACGGCGTCGGTAAGCGAGTCCGCGGACGAGGTGACCGTGAAGGTGACCGAGAGGCCATGGAAAGAGAACCAGGTCTGCATCATGATCGCCAAGATTTCCTACGCGAAGCTGACGCTGGACAAGCCGCTCGGTGACCGCAAGGTGGTCGGCACGGACGGCAAGCCGGTGCCGAGCGAGAAGACCCTGCCGAAGGTACCCAGCGGGCCGCAGTAGCGGGTGAGTCTCAGTGGTGGGCGCGCCTCCGTAGCGGGTGGGCCCCGGTGGCGGGCGGGCATCAGTGGGGAGCGGGTCCTGGGAGCGGGCGGGCCTCTGAAGCGAGAGCGGCCGGCAGCGACCGCGGCCTGGCAGTGACAGCAGCGACCAGCAGCCACCACGTACGGCCCGCTGGGCCGTACGTGTGAGTGTCACCGCACGAAGGTCGTGGTCATGGAGACGGCGAAGGCGGCGACTCCCGTCGGAGGGAGTCGCCGCCTTCGCGCTGTTCACACCTGTGAGGTGCGTGGTGTACGCCCGGGCTCAGCTGAAGGAGTCGCCGCAGGCGCAGGACCCCGTCGCGTTCGGGTTGTCGATGGTGAAGCCCTGCTTCTCGATGGTGTCGACGAAGTCGACGGTGGCGCCGCCCAGGTACGGAGCGCTCATCCGGTCGGTGACGACCTTGACCCCGCCGAAGTCCTTCTCCACGTCGCCGTCGAGGGAGCGCTCGTCGAAGAAGAGCTGGTAGCGCAGGCCGGAGCAGCCGCCGGGCTGAACGGCGACGCGCAGCGCCAGGTCGTCACGGCCTTCCTGGTCGAGCAGGGCCTTGACCTTGGCCGCGGCGGCGTCGGTCAGGATGATGCCGTCGGTGACGGTGGTGGTCTCGTCCGATACGGACATCTACATCTCTCCCGGGTTGTACGGAGACTGCTTGCCGACGGTTGCAACCGGCTCAGCCACGGATTCATTCCGGGCCGCGCATGTCTTTCGTCTCTCCACTTCATGCTCGCACATGCCCGGCGGACAGAACACGGACCTGTGGACGACGTCACGAGTGCCTGGCGAAGGCAGGGCCGCGTGGGTTTCGAGGCGTATGGGCCGGAACGCCCGAGCTGCACCGGGTTCGCATGGGTGCACCGGGGTCGCGCCGGGCCGCATCGGGATTCACGTCACACAGACGTTATGGGCATCGTCAAACTGACGTGAAGCGGTTATGATAGATAGCGTCAATTCGACGAAAAGGCTTTGTTCCGCTTGATCCATCCCGATCGAAGCGAGCCGCGGAAGAAGAAAGGGTGCGTGTCGTGACCACCGCCCAGACCCAGGATCTCGACGTCCAGCCGTCGCCCCTCGCCCTGCTGCTGCTCGGCCGTGAGGCCGACCCGAGGAGCGAGCGCGGTGTCGAGTGTCCCGGAGACCTGCCCTCGCCGTCCGACCCGGACCTGGTGGAGCGCGCCCGCACGGCCAAGGAGAAGCTCGGGGACAAGGTCTTCGTGCTCGGCCACCACTACCAGCGCGACGAGGTCATCCAGTTCGCCGACGTGACCGGTGACTCGTTCAAACTGGCCCGGGAGGCTGCGGCGCGGCCCGAGGCCGAGTACATCGTCTTCTGCGGTGTGCACTTCATGGCGGAGTCGGCCGACATCCTGACCTCGGACGACCAGAAGGTGGTCCTGCCCGACCTCGCCGCAGGCTGCTCGATGGCCGACATGGCGACGGCCGAGCAGGTCGCCGAGTGCTGGGACGTGCTGACCGAGGCCGGGATCGCCGACCAGGTCGTGCCCGTCTCATACATGAACTCGTCCGCCGACATCAAGGCGTTCACGGGCAAGCACGGCGGCACGATCTGCACCTCGTCCAACGCCAAGCGGGCCCTGGACTGGGCCTTCGAGCAGGGCGAGAAGGTCCTCTTCCTGCCCGACCAGCACCTCGGGCGCAACACCGCCGTGCGGGACATGGGCATGTCCCTGGAGGACTGCGTCGTCTACAACCCGCACAAGCCGAACGGCGGGCTGACGGCCGACGAGCTGCGCGCCGCGAAGATGATCCTGTGGCGCGGCCACTGCTCGGTGCACGGCCGCTTCAGCCTGGATTCGGTGAACGACGTGCGCGAGCGCATCCCCGGCGTCAACGTCCTCGTCCACCCCGAGTGCAAGCACGAGGTCGTGGCCGCGGCGGACTACGTCGGCTCGACCGAGTACATCATCAAGGCCCTGGAGGCGGCGCCGGCGGGCTCCAAGTGGGCGATCGGCACGGAGCTGAACCTGGTCCGCCGCCTGGCGAACCGTTTCGCCCCGGAGGGCAAGGAGATCGTCTTTCTCGACAAGACGGTCTGCTTCTGCTCCACGATGAACCGCATCGACCTCCCCCACCTGGTGTGGGCCCTGGAGTCCCTGGCCGAGGGCAACCTGGTGAACCGCATCGAGGTCGACAAGGAGACGGAGGCGTTCGCCAAGCTGGCGCTGGAGCGGATGCTGGCGCTGCCGTAGCCGGTGCCGTTGCCTTGCCGTCGCCGTCCGCGACACCGGCCGGACCGGCGGTCAGGCACGCCTGAGGGGGTGCCCCACCCTGCGGTGGGGCACCCCCTCCTCAGCTCCTAGACGTGCGCCGGCTCCGGGTCCGGATCCGGGTCCCCCGCGTCCGTGGACTCCGCCGGGGTGCCCGCCTTACCGGCCCGCTTCGCCTCGCGCTTCTTCGCCCGGCGCTCCTTGCGGAGCTCCAGCATCGCGTACAGCGTCGGCACGAGCAGCAGCGTCAGCAGGGTGGACGTGACCAGACCGCCGATCACGACCACCGCCAGGGGCTGGGCGATGAAGCCGCCCTCGCCGGTGATCCCCATGGCCATGGGAAGCAGGGCGAAGATCGTCGCCAGGGCCGTCATCAGGATGGGGCGCAGACGATGGCGGCCGCCCTCGACCACGGCCTCCACGACCCCGTGGCCCTGTGCCCGGTACTGGTTGATCAGGTCGATCAGCACGATCGCGTTCGTCACCACGATGCCGATCAGCATCAGCATGCCGATCATCGCGGGGACGCCCATCGGGGTGCCCGTGATGACCAGCAGACCGATCGCGCCCGTCGCGGCGAAGGGGATCGAGACCAGCAGGATCAGCGGCTGGACCAGCGAGCGGAACGTCGCGACCAGCAGCATGAAGACGATCGCGATCGCCGCCAGCATCGCCAGGCCCAGGTTGGCGAACGCCTCGTCCTGGTCCTGGGAGACACCGCCGATCTCGGCGGTGACGCCCTCGGGCAGCTTCAGGGCGTCCAGCCTGGCCGTCAGGTCGGTGCTCACCGCGCCCGTGTTGTCACCCGTCGGCTTCGCCGTGATGGTGGCCGCGCGCTGGCCGTCGATGCGGGTCATCGACACCGGGCCGTCCACCAGCTTCACGTCCGCGATGTCGCTCAGCTTCACCGCGCCGAGCCGCAGGTCCCTCAGCTCCTCCAGAGTCGCCGCCGGCTTCTCCGACCTGATCACGACATCCCGCTCGGTGTCGTCCAGGATCGCCTTGCCGCTCGTGGTGCCACGAACCGCCTGGGTGACGGCGGCGCCGAGCGTGGCGTCGTTGAAACCGGCCTCGGCGGCGCGGGAGTTGGCCTTCACCGAGATGCGCGGGACGCTCTGCGCCAGGTCGCTGGTGACGTCCGTGACGTCGTCAAGCTTCGCGACCTCGTCGCGCACCTCCTCCGCCGCCTCCCGCAGCACCTGCGCGTCCGCGGCCTTCACCACCACGCTCAGGTCCTGGCTGCCGAAGCCGTCGCCGGCCGCGACGGTGGTCGTACCGACCCCGGAGAGCTTGCCGAGCCCGTCCTCGATGCGCTTCTGCACCGCCTCGTACGACGCCGAGTCCGCGAGCCTGACCTGGTACGAGGCCTGGTTGGTGTCCGTGCCGCCGCCGAAGGCCGCCATGAAGCCGGAGGATCCGACGGTGACCTGGTAGTCCTCCACGCCGTCGACGCCGTCGAGCATCTGCTCGACCTTCCGCGCCGCGGCGTCGGTCGCGGCCAGGCTGGTGCCGGGCTTCAACTCCTGCTTGACAGTGAGGACTTCCTGCTCGCCCTGGTCGAAGAAGTTGGTCTTCAGCAGGGGCGTCATACCGAACGTACCGAGCAGGACGACGACCGCGATCGCCACGCTCGTCAGCCGGCGGCGGGTGGCGAAGCGCAGGACGGGGACGTAGAGGCGCGTCAGTCGGCTGCGGGCCTCCTTCTCCTCGGCCTTGCGCCGAGCGTCGTCGGGGTCGATGCCCCGCACGTCCTTCGGGGCGCGCAGGAACCAGTACGACAGCACCGGCACGACCGTCAGCGAGACGAGGAGCGAGGCCAGCAGGGCCGCGGTCACCGTGAGCGAGAACGGTCCGAACAGTTCGCCGACCATGCCGCCGGTCAGACCGATGGGCAGGAAGACCGCGACCGTGGTGAGGGTCGAGGACGTGACCGCGCCGGACACCTCCCGCACCGCGCCGATGATCGCCTCCCGGCGCTCCTCGCCGTAGCCGAGGTGTCGCTTGATGTTCTCCAGCACCACGATCGAGTCGTCGACGACCCGGCCGATGGCGATGGTCAGGGCGCCCAGGGTGAGGATGTTGAGGGATTCGCCGCGGGTCCACAGCACGATCAGCGCGAGGACCACCGACAGCGGGATGGAGACAGCGGTGACCAGGGTCGAGCGGATCGAGGCCAGGAAGACCAGGATCACGAGGACCGCGAAGAGCAGGCCGAGCGCGCCCTCCGTCGTCAGTCCCTTGATGGACTTGGAGACGGCCGGGCCCTGGTCGCTGACGACGGTGAGGGTGGCTCCCGAGCCCAAGGCCTCGCGCAGTCCCGGAAGTTTGTCCTCGACGGCCTCGGAGACCGCGACCGCGCTGCCGTCGTGGTCCATGGTGACGGCCACCGCGAGGCTGGGCTTGCCGTTGGTGCGGGTGACGGAATCCGCGCGGGCGGGCCCCTCCTTGACGACGGCGAGATCACCGAGGCGCACCGGCTTCGCGGAGGTGCCCCCTCCGGAGCCGGCGCCGTCGCCGGTTCCCGCGCCGGAAGCGGTGCCGGTGATCATCAGGTCCTGGATCTGCTTCAGCGAGGTGAAGCCGCCGCCGACCTGGACGGTGCGGTTCGCGCCGTCCTCGTCGAAGGAACCGGCCGGGACGGTCGCGCCGCCCGCCTGCAGGGCCTGGCCGAGCGCGGCCGTCGTGACACCCGCCCTCGCCATCTTCTCGTCGTCCGGCGTGACGGTGACCTGCAGGTCCCGGACGCCGTCGACGGTGACCTGGCCGACCCCGTCGATGCCCTCGAGGGCGGGGACGACCGTGCGGTCGAGCTGGTCGGCGAGGGCCTGCTGGTCCTTGTCGGAGGTGACGGCGAGGACCACGGTCGGGATGTCGTCCGTCGAACCGGCGACCACCTGCGGGTCCACATCGTCCGGGAGCATCACCCGGGCTCGGTTCACGGCCTGCTGGACATCGGCGACGAGCTGCTTGGTGTCATTGCCGTAGTCGAAGGACGCCATGATCACGGCATTGCCCTCGCTGGCCGTGGAGGTGACGCCCGAGATGCCGTCGACCGCCTCGAGGCTGTCCTCGATCGGTTCGACGACCTGCTTCTCCACCACATCCGGCGAGGCACCCTGGTAGGGGGCCAGGACGGACACCACGGGCAGTTCGATGGTGGGCAGCAGTTGCTGTTTGAGCTGTGGGATCGCGATCGCTCCGAAGGCGAGCGCGACGATCGACATCAGCCCTATCAGGGCCCGTTGCGCGAGGCTGAATCTCGACAGCCAGGACATGGGTCAGGGTCTCTCTTCCGTGACGAGCGCGGCAGGAGAGGCACAGATGAGCACCCCCTGTTACACCTTGAGCCATGCTTCAGGGGCAACCCGTAGCTCCCAGGTCCATTTCCTCATGGGGTCGCTACTGCATGCGGAGTACGCGGTCGCGCGGTCACTCCACCCTTGGACGTACCAGCCCCGACTCGTAGGCGATGACGACGAGTTGCGCCCGGTCGCGCGCGCCGAGCTTGGCCATGGCCCGGTTGACGTGGGTCTTCACGGTCAGCGGGCTGACCTCCAGCCGTTCGGCGATCTCGTCGTTGGAGTGGCCGCCGGCCACCTGGACCAGCACCTCGCGCTCCCGCACGGTCAGCGCCCGCAGCCGCTCGGCGTGCACCGGGTCCGGGCCGTCCGATCCGTCGCCCTGCGCGAGGAACTTGGCGATCAGCCCTTTGGTGGCCGCGGGCGACAACAGTGCCTCGCCGCCCGCCGCGACCCGGATCGCGGTCAGCAGTTCCTCCGGCTCGGACCCCTTGCCGAGGAAGCCCGAGGCGCCGGCGCGCAGCGACTGCACCACGTACTCGTCGACCTCGAACGTCGTCAGCATGACCACCCGCACATGGGAGAGGCCCGGGTCGGCGCTGATCAGCCGGGTTGCGGCGAGCCCGTCGGTGCCGGGCATACGGATGTCCATCAGCACCACGTCGGCGCGCTCGTCACGCGCCAGCCGCACCGCCTCCGCACCGTCGGACGCCTCCCCGACGACCTCCATGTCCGGCTCGGAGTCGACCAGCACCCGGAACGCGCTGCGCAGCAGCGCCTGGTCGTCGGCGAGCAGGACGCGGATGGTCATAGGGTCTCCCCCGTCACAGGATCTCGGTCATCCGGCCTTGCCCGTGGCGGGCGAGGCGGTCTTGACCGGCAGGATCGCATGGACCCGGAAACCGCCGCCGTAACGGGGTCCGGCGGTGCAACTGCCACCGAGCGCGGTGACGCGTTCCCGCATGCCGAGCAGCCCGTGCCCGCCACCCTCCCGGGACGGGCCGTCCGGTTCCGCGGTGCCGGGCCCGGGCCCGCTGTCGAGGACCGTGATCTCCACATTCGGTCCCACGCGGACGACACTGACCTCGGCCTTCGCCTCCTCGCCCGCGTGCTTCTGCACATTGGTCAACGCCTCCTGGATGACGCGGTACGCGGCCAGGTCGACGGCGGCGGGCAGGGTGGTGCCGTGGTCGGCACGGGCCACCTCGACGGGCAGACCCGCGTTGCGGAAGGTGCCGACGAGCTCCTCGAGGCGGTCCAGACCCGGGGCGGGTTCGGTGGGTGCCTCGGGATCGCCGGACTGCCGGAGCAGGCCGACGGTGGCGCGCAGTTCGTTCAGGGCCGAGCGGCTGGCCTCCCGTACGTGGGCGAGCGCCTCCTTGGCCTGGTCCGGTCGCTTGTCCATGACGTGGGCCGCGACTCCGGCCTGCACATTGACCAGGGCGATGTGGTGGGCGACGACGTCGTGCAGATCGCGGGCGATCCTGAGGCGCTCCTCGGCGACCCGGCGCCGGGCCTCCTCCTCACGGGTGCGTTCGGCCCGCTCGGCCCGTTCCTTGATGGCCTGCACGAAGTCCCGTCTGCTGCGTACGGCGTCGCCCGCCGCCGCGGCCATCCCCGTCCACGCGAAGAGACCGAGGTTCTCCTGGTCGTACCAGGGCAGGGCGCCGCCGCCGAGACTGCCGAGCATGGCGGCGCCGGTCAGCACACTCATGGTGAGCAGACCGACGCGCACGGTGGTGGGGCGGTCGGTGTGGGCGGCGACGGTGTAGAGGGCGACGACCACGGACATCGCGACGGGAGCGCGCGGGTCGCCGGTGACCAGCTCCACGAGTGAGACCACGGCGGTGAACGCCAGGACCGGCATGGGGGCGCGACGGCGGAAGACCAGCGCCACGGCGCCGAGTGCCATCAGCGTCAGGCTGAGGGCGTCCGGGGTACGGGCGCCCCATGTCGTCCGGCCGTGCGGGCCGCCCTGGCGGTCGGCGAAGGACAGGACGACCATGGCGGTCAGCACCATCGCCGCCAGGACGGCGTCCCCCACCATGGGGTGGGCATGCAGCCACTGCCTGGCGCGCCGGAGGGTGTTCACTCCGCTTACGGTACGGGGCGCTCGCGCGTGGCGGAACTCGCGCTACCGGGTGCGCGGGCTGCGCGTCGAAGGCGGCCCCGGTGAGGGCGGGGCCGACGGCGGTGGCGGCGCCGACCCACGGGAGCGGTCCCGCTCAGCCGGGGATCAGCCCGTCATCGCTCAGCATCTCCCTTACTTCCTCAAGGGTCGCCTCGGGAGAGGGGAGGATCAGCGCGGAGGGCTCCAGGGAGTCGTCCGGCAAGGGCTCGCCCAGTTCGTGGACCTTGGCCAGAAGTGCCTGGAGAGTACGGCGGAAGCCGGGGCCGTCGCCGTTCTCCATCTCGGCCAGTAGTTCGTCGTCCAGCTTGTTCAGCTCGGTGAGGTGGCTGTCCGCCAGAATCACCTGTCCCTCCCCCATGACCCTTACGATCATGTCGCCCTCCTCGGCGTGGGCCCGGCTGCCTGCTCCTGCGGGGACTACTGCTTGTCGAAGCGCGGAGTGTCCTGCGGCTGCTGAGCGGTCGACTGGCCCGACTGACCGGTGCCGCCCTCGATGGCCTGCTGCTGCGCGGACGAACCACCGGCCAGCTCAGCCTTCATGCGCTGCAGTTCCAGCTCCACATCAGTACCACCGGAGAGCCGGTCCAGCTCGGCCTGGATGTCGTCCTTGGCCATGCCGGAGGGGTCGTCGAGGGCGCCGGAGGCGAGCAGTTCGTCGATGGCGCCGGCCCGGGCCTGGAGCTGGGCGGTCTTGTCCTCGGCGCGCTGGATCGCGAGGCCGACGTCGCCCATCTCCTCGGAGATACCGGAGAACGCCTCGCCGATACGGGTCTGCGCCTGGGCCGCGGTGTACGTCGCCTTGATGGTCTCCTTCTTCGTACGGAAGGCGTCCACCTTGGCCTGGAGTCGCTGGGCCGCGAGGGTGAGCTTCTCCTCCTCGCCCTGGAGGGTCTGGTGCTGGGTCTCCAGGTCCGTCACCTGCTGCTGGAGCGCGGCCCGGCGCGAGAGCGCCTCGCGCGCCAGGTCCTCGCGCCCGAGCGCGAGCGCCTTGCGCCCCTGGTCCTCCAGCTTCGACGACTGCGACTGGAGCTGGTTGAGCTGCAGTTCGAGGCGCTTGCGGCTGGTCGCCACGTCGGCGACGCCGCGGCGCACCTTCTGCAGCAGCTCAAGCTGCTTCTGGTACGAGTAATCGAGGGTTTCGCGCGGGTCCTCGGCCCGGTCAAGGGCCTTGTTCGCCTTCGCGCGGAAGATCATCCCCATACGCTTCATGACACCGCTCATGGGCTTCGCGCGCCCCCTTCTGACGGACTCCAGCTCACAGGTCTGCGACAGAACCCACAGTACGGGCCCTGCATCCATTACCGCACTGTTCGGGGACGGATGTGCTCATCCCCGAGGACGACTGCGTACGGCACTGCTCCGGCGTAGGGAGTAGGTGTCTCCCAGGGTCGCCCCCAGGGTCTCCCCGAGGTTGAGTACGGGGTGACTCCCGGAATGGCTCACCCTCCCCCTGAGTCGTGCGCCGCCGTCTTCCCTTTCAGGCCACTCTGTCCCCTTACAGACGACTGGTGTTGCCGGATCGTTCCCCGCAGGACTGGGGTCCATGCCCCCGCACCCCGTACCCTTGGGTTTTGTGTTCCGTAGCCGTGCCAAGGAAGAGAAGGCACCCGCCGACAAGGCGCAGGTGACCGACTCGCAGCAGCCCCGTGACCCGCAGGCCCCCAAGGGCCGCCCCACGCCGAAGCGCAGTGAGGCCCAGGCCCAGCGCCGAAGCGTCGCCAACACGCCGACGACGCGCAAGGAGGCCGCCAAGCGGCAGCGCGACGACCGCCGCGCCCAGCTGGAGCGGCAACGGCAGGCGCTGGCCGGGGGTGACGAGCGCTATCTGCCGGTCCGTGACAAGGGCCCGGTGCGCAAGCTCGCGCGCGACTTCGTGGACTCGCGGTTCTGCATCGCGGAGTTCTTCCTGCCGATGGCGGTGGTCATCCTCGTCCTGAGCATGGTCCGCGTGCCGGCGCTGCAGAACGCGGCACTGCTGCTGTGGCTCTTCGTGATCGTGCTGATCGTGGTCGACTCCTTCGGCATCGCGTTCCGGCTGAAGAAGCAGCTGAAGGAGCGCTACCCGGACGAGCCGAAGAAGGGCGCGGTCGCGTACGCCCTGATGCGTTCGCTCCAGATGCGGCGGCTGCGGCTGCCCAAGCCTCAGGTCAAGCGCGGGGAGCGGCCCTGAGCACGGCTTCTTTCGCGGGGGGCGCGGAGGCCTGGCTGAGCAAGCTGGGCGGACTGCGTGACGTGGTACGGCAGGAACTGGTGGCCCGGCAGCTCGACGAGCAGATAGTCGGCCGGTATCCCGTGGGTCAGCGGCTGCGGGTGCTCGATGTGGGCATGGGCCAGGGCACCCAGGCGCTGCGGCTGGCACGGGCCGGGCACAAGGTCACCGGGCTGGAACAGGACCCGAAGATGCTCGCCGCGGCGCGGGAGGCGCTGGCGGCGGAGCCCGAAGGGATCCGGGAGCGCGTCCGTCTCATCGAGGGCGACGGCCAGGACACCGGCGTGCACTTCCTTCCGGGCAGCTTCGACGTGGTGCTGTGTCACGGGGTGCTGATGTACGTGGAGGAGCCGGACCCGCTCCTGGCGGGGCTGGCCCGAATGCTCGCCCCCGGCGGACTGCTCTCCCTCCTGGTACGCAACGGGGACGCGCTGGCCCTTCGGCCGGGGCTGCAGGCGGACTGGACCACGGCTCTCGCCGCCTTCGACACGGTGGCGTACACCAACCGGCTCGGACTCAAAGTCCGCGCGGACCGCCTGGCCGCGCTCACGGCCACGCTGGCCGGAATCGGGGCACCCCTGCACAACTGGTACGGGGTGCGGGTCTTCACGGACACGGCGGCGGACGATGCCCCGGTCCCCCAGGACCTGGACGCGCTCCTGGCGGTGGAGGAACGGGCCGGAAAGACGGATCCCTACCGGGGAGTGGCGGCGTTGCTGCACCTGTGCGGGGTGCGGGGCTAGGGCAGGGCTAGGGCCCTTCTGATGGGTCTCCGTGGGAGAAGGAGCGGCGTTCGGTGCGTGCTCTGGGGGTACCCCCTGCTCGAAGAGCTTGGGGGAGCGTGCCGGGCGTCGCGAAGCCGCGGAGATCCATCAGAAGGGCCCTAGGGGTTGCCGGGGCCGGGCCCCGGCAACCGTGCGGGCGGTCAGGCCCGCTGGTCCTCCGCGTGGAGGCTCATCGGGCCGTAGATCTCCGTGGTGTCCTCGAAGAGCCGCACCTGGTCGACGCCTCCGTCGAGGAGTGCCTTCCAGTGTTCGCCGATCCAGGACTCGGCGTCACCCTGCGTGGTGAATTCCTCCGGCTGCACCGCGGGCTGGACCTCCCTCCCGTCGGCCGTCTCGAACCGCCACGTCCATGCCACCATGTACGCCTCCAAGATGTTGGCTAGAGCCGGACAAGATCAGACTCCGTCCGAAGCCTATGGCCTGCCGCCACTTTGCCGCCTGCCCCGCGTCACCTGACCTCCAACCTCGGAGTCCGACAGAGGGCGCTGTGTCCCCGGCCCTCTTATCGTCACGAAGGGCCGCGCCCCAAACCTCTCATCGGCTTCAAGCACGCCACACCCCGCACCCCGCAAACCCGCATCGGCCGTCGCGCACCCCCACGACCCGCAGCCACGAACCAGCGGAAGGGGAGGTGCCGGACTCTCCGCCCGCAGCGGCGGGCGCTCGGGTCACTCGTACTCCTCCGTGCAACACGAAACGCTCCCCCAAGCTCTCGACTTCTCCCCCACTCTCGGCTGCGCTCGAGCGGGGGGACCCCATGAGCAGGGGGCACCCCCATGACCGAGGACGGAGAGTCCGGCGCGGCCCCGGTCCCCGCCCCGGCAGCAGGCGCAACGGCGCCCTCGGCTCGTACTCCTCCATGCAACACGAAACGGCCGGACCGAGGACGGAGAGTCCGGCGTGGCCCCGGCCCACCAACCAGCGAGCGCAACGGCGTCGGGTCACTCGTACCCCTCCGTGCAACACCCACGAACCGGCAGGCGCAACGCCGTCGGCCCCCAGCAAGACGCCCACACCCCGGGAGCGGGAAAATCGGAAACGTGGAAGTGACTCTGCTCGGTACCGGTGGCCCGGAGGGGCTGCCCAGGCCCGACTGCCCCTGCGCGGCCTGCGCGGCCTCGTTGAACGGCGACGCCCGCGCAGCGACCGCGCTGCTGGTGGACGGAGCCGTCCTGATCGACCTCACACCGGGAGCCGCGTTCGCCGCCGCCCGGGCGGGGCACTCGCTGGCCGGTGTGCGGCAAGTACTGCTGTCGCATCCGCACGACGGACCACCCCTGGAGGTCCCCGCCGGGCTGCCGCAGCCGGGCCGAGTGCCGGACGGGCGGGAGCTGGCGTTGCTGACGGGCCACCGGGTGCGTGCGATACCGATGGACGCACCCGGCACCGGGTACGCAGTGACCGGACCGGACGGCCAACGCCTCCTGTACCTCCCACCCGGCGCCGCCCCCGCGGGCATCGCCCCGGGTGCGGGACACCCGGGCCCGCTGGGACACCCGGGCGCGTACGACATGGTCCTCGCCGATGTCGTCCACCGCCCCGACGCCCTCGCCAGACTGCGCGCGGCCGGAGCCGTCGGGGCGACGACGGACGTGGTCGCGGTGCATCTCGACCACGACGTGTTCCCGGGCACGGAACTGCGCCGCCGCCTCGCCGCCGCGGGCGCCCGGGCGGTGCCGGACGGCGCGACCCTGATCGTCGGCGTGTACCAGGACGTACCCGACGTACCGCGCCGGACCCTGGTGCTCGGCGGCGCGCGCTCGGGGAAGTCGGCGGAGGCCGAACGGCGGCTGGAGGCCTTCCCGGACGTGCTGTACGTGGCGACGGGCGGGTCCCGGGGCGGGGACACGGAATGGGCGGCCCGGGTTCAGGCCCACCGGGACCGCAGGCCCGGTTCCTGGCGCACGGCCGAGACGTGCGACCTCGTGCCCCTCCTCGACGACGAGGACGGCCCGCCGCTGCTCATCGACTGCCTGTCGCTGTGGCTGACCGACACGATGGACACCGTGAACGCCTGGGACGACGCGGAGTGGGCGAGCGGCGGCGAGAGCGCGCTGCACAAGCGGGTGGAGGAGCTCACCGCGGCCGTGCGCGGCACCCGGCGGACCGTCGTCGCGGTCTCCAACGAGGTCGGTTCGGGGATCGTCCCGGCGACCGCGTCCGGGCGCCGCTACCGGGACGAACTCGGGCGCCTGAACGCGGCGTTCGCGGCGGAGTGCGAGCATGTGCTGCTGGTGGTGGCGGGCCGGCCACTACGGCTGCGCGGCTGAACCGCGGCAGCCCCCGCACCGCGAACCGACGAGCCCCGCACCGCGAACCAGGGAGCCCCGCACCCCGCGAACTCAACAGCGCCACACCCGCGCGAACTTGGCCGGCCCACTCACCACGTCCGCCGAGCGATGATCCGGTACGCGTTGGAGAAGCGGGTGCGCCGGGTGACCGGGGCGAGGAGTTGGTCCAGCGCGGACGCGGAAGCCACCAGCGGCGAGCTGGCACGCAACAGCGCCGAGCGCAGACCGCGCTGAAGCCCGGTCGCGGGCTCGGGGTGCCAGGGCGCGTCGGGGGCCGGCAGATGGTGGCCGATGGCGAGCGCGAGTGCGCCGGCGAGGTCGGTGGGGACGTGCGGCTCACGGCGGTCGGTGGCGACGATCACGTATCCGAGGGACTCCAGCTCGCCGAGGAGGTTCCGCAGCGGCATCAGATGCAGGTGCTGGGGCTGGAAGTAGGACACCCACCACCGGCCGAGCAGGCTGCTGAACGCGCAGTCGGGGTCCGGGACCTCGATCAAGAGGTGCCCGCCGCGCCGCAGCACGGTCGTGGAGGCGCGCAGTTCCTCGCGCGGATCGGCGCTGTGCTCCAGGTGGTGGAGCATGCTCACCACGTCGTAGCGGCCCTTCAGCCGCTCGGCGAGGTCGGTGAGCCGGCCGTGGTGGGCCTCCTCGATGCGCCCGGCGGTCCGCGCCTTGTGGACGCGGGCGCTGTCATCGAGTCCGTCGAAGGACGTGTACGGGTGCAGTTCCTTGGCGACGGCCGGGAAGTGGCCGTGCCCGGTGCCGACGTCGAGCCAGCTCTCCGCCTCGGGGAAGCGGAGCATGGCGCGGGCGCCGGCCAGATGGCGCTTGCGGGAGCCGCGGGTGCCGAGGATCCGCTCGGCGGCGCCGGCGGGGAACCAGTCGCCGAGCTCGTCGTGGAAGTCGCGGTAGTAGAAGTCCAGCCCTTCGCGGCTGAGGCGGGGGTTCTGGAAGGCGTGCGCGCAGTCGTGGCACTCCTCGACGACGAAGGTGCCGGGCCTGCGCTGGAGCAGGTCCGTCGTCCGCAGCCGGGTGCGCAGCCGCTCCGAGCCGCACCAGGGGCAGTCGGGGCGGCGCGGCTCGTGGAATCGGTCGATGCCCTGGGCCAGTTCACTGAGGTACGCGGAGCGCCGCGCGGCGCTGTCCTTCGGGGTGGGGGCGGGGGCTGCGGGGGCCATGGCGGTGCTCCTGGGGTACGTCCGCGTGCGAGGCGACCTCGTACGACAATTCGCAACAAAACGTGTGGAAAGAGATGCCCGCCGGGTGGCGCAATGACGCCGTCGGGCGGGGGATTCACCCGAGGCGTGGGCCGACTGCGCGAGGACGGTCGACGGATGTTGGCCGCCTGTTGGCGACCGTCATCTGCCGGGGCGGATCCCTGCCGGTACTGTTCGGCGAATGAGCTCGCTTAATCTCGACGACTTCACCGATCTGATCGAGCGCCCGGACGGCGGGGTCCGCCGCGACGCGGAGGCGCGCCGGGAGCGTCAGGTCGTACCGCCCGGGGCGCTGGGGCGCCTGGACGAACTGGGCGAGTGGCTGGCGGCGGCGCAGGGCGCCGTGCCGGTGCGGCCGGTGGAACGGCCGCGGGTGGTGCTGTTCGCGGGCGATCACGGGATCGCCGAACTGGGCGTCTCCGCACGGCCCGCGGGCAGTGCCCGGGAGCTGGTGCGGGCGGTGCTGGAGGGCGGCAGCGCGGTCTCCGTGCTCGCGCGGCGGCTCGGGGTGCCGGTCCGGGTGGTCGACATGGCACTGGACTGCGAGCCGGAGGCGCTCCCGGCGGAGGTCGGGGGCCACCGGGTGCGGCGCGGCTCGGGGCGGATCGACGTGGCGGACGCGCTGAGCATCGAGGAGGCCGAGGCGGCCTTCCGCGCCGGGGTCGCCGTCGCCGACGAGGAGGCCGACGCCGGGACGGATCTGGTGGTGCTCGGGGACATCAGCGTCGGCGGGACGACACCGGCGGCCGTGCTGGTCGCCGCGCTGTGCGGCACCGACGCCTCAGTGGTCACCGGGCGCGGCGGACGGGCCATCGACGACCTGGCGTGGATGCGCAAGTGCGCCGCGATCCGCGACGCACTGCGCCGGGCCCGGCCCGTGCTCGGCGACCAGTTGCAGCTGCTGGCCACGGTGGGCGGGGCCGATCTGGCGGCGATGACCGGGTTCCTGCTGCAGTGCGCGGTGCGCAAGACGCCGGTGATCCTCGACGGGGTCGTCGCCGCGGCGTGTGCGCTGGTGGGGCAGCGGATCGCGTTCCGGGCACCGGACTGGTGGCTGGCCGGGCACGCGAGCGGGGAGCCCGCTCAGGCCAAGGCGCTGGACCGGATGGCGATCGAGCCACTCGTCGACCAGGGGGTGAAGGTGGGCGAGGGCCTGGGCGGGCTGCTGGCCCTGCCCCTGGTGCAGGCGGCGGCCTCGCTCGCGGCGGAGCTTCCGGAGGTCGCCGAGGTCAAGCCGGAGGAGGCCGAGAAGGACGAGGACGAAGCGTTCGTCGAGGGCGCGGGCGAGCGGGAGTAACCCCGAGGACTCGGGGACCGGTGGGAACCCCCGAAAGCGGGTCGGGGCCGCGCCGGGTTCTCCCCTCCCCTCCTCTCCTCGGACTGGCGCGTTCCAAAGGCGCCGGGGCCCAGGCCGTTGCGGCTGCCGGTCGTGGGGCCTCGGCCTCTGTCCCGGCGGAAGAGCAAGCCTCAGCGGCGGGTCGGGACGCGTGCGGGGCTTGGGTCGGGTCTGCCTCCGATCATGTCCTGGAATCTGCGGCTGCGTCCCGCCCAGCGGCGGTCGTGGTGGAAGGAACGCAGGATCGACCGGGCGCGGGCGCGCGGGCGGCGGCGGTAGGCCCGCTTGGCCCACGGGGAGCCGGGGCGGGCCAGGCGCAGGGCGCCGATGAGGGCCACGACGGGGACGAGGGTGCCGATCACCGCCATCAGGAACTTGCCCTTGACGAGGGCGACGAGGACGAGGAGGAAGTTGAACACGAGCGTCAGCAGGAGGAGCCGGCGGTCCTGGACCTCGTCCTCGCTCAGGTCGTTGACGCCGAGCGGGGCGTAGCCGGCGAGGACCAGCACGACGAGCGTCATGGTGAGCACCACGACCTCGACGCTCTTGCGGCCCTGTTCGCTCCAGTAGACGTCGTCCAGGTGCAGGATCAGGGCGAACTCGTCGAGCAGCAGGCCGGCGCCGATGCCGAAGATCACCGCGAAGACGATGGCGCCGGCGCCGTACCCGGTCGCGACGCCGCCGAAGCCGCCGAGGACCGTGAGGATCACGCCCGGGACGACGTGGTGGATGTGCACGCCGCCGCTCTCCACGTTGCGGAAGGGGCCCTTGCCCGCGCGGATCATGCGGGTGATCATGCGCGTGATCAGGAAGGTCAGGGCGAACGAGGTCAGCGCCAGGAGCAGCGGGAGCTTTCCCGGCTCCTCGATGTTGCGGTACCACCAGTCGCCCATGGGGCCAGTGTGAGGGCGCGGGCGGGGCTCCGCAGCGCGTGACGTACCCTGCGGCGGTGTCCCCCTCCCCTTCCGAGCCGGCTTCCGGGTCACCCGGAGTGTCCTCCTCTCCCACCGACGGGCTGCGCTTCGCCTTCGGCACGCTCACCGTGCTGCCCGTCACCGTGCACCGGTGGGACCGTGCGGCCGCCCGGGCCGGGATGCTCAGTGCCCCGGTCGCCGGGCTGGTGATCGGCTTGTCCTCGGCCGCCCTCTCCTGCGTGCTGCTGCTCCTGGGCGCCGGTCCGCTGCTCGCCGCGACGGCCGGGGTGGCCGTGCCGGCCGTGCTCACCCGGGGACTGCATCTGGACGGGCTCGCCGACACCGCCGACGGCCTGGGCAGCGGCAGGCCCGCGGAGGACGCCCTGCGCATCATGAAGCAGTCGGACATCGGGCCGTTCGGGGTCATCACGCTGGTGTTCGTGTTGATCGGCCAGGTGGCGGCGTTGGCGCAGGCGTACGGGGACTCGTGGGCGCGGGGCGCCGTCGCGGCGGTCGTCTCGGCGACGGTGGCCCGGGCCGCGCTCACCCTCGCCTCCCGGGCGGGTGTCCCGCCGGCCCGCCCGGAAGGCCTCGGGGCGGCGGTCGCCGGGGCCGTCCCGTGGCGGGGGGCGCTGCTCGTCGCCGTGGCGGTCGCCGTGGCCTCGGTGGCGGCCGGGGCCCTCCTGGGCTCGTACGGTGCGGTGCGCACGGTTGTCGCTGCCGGGTGCGCGCTGGGGGCCGCCGAACTGCTGCTGCGGCACTGCGTGCGGCGCTTCGGCGGGGTCACGGGGGATGTGTTCGGGGCGTTGGAGGAGACGGCGCTCACCGTCGCGCTGGTGCTGCTGGCGCTGGGCTGAGGAGGCGGGCGAACGCTCAGCAGGCCCGCCGCCAGCTCCCCAGCTCGTACTTCTTCTGCAGCGAACTCAGCCGCAGGCGGAGCGCCTCGGCGCAGAAGCGGCTCGTGGGGAGTTCGTACTCGGCGTGGAAGACCGCTTTGCGGGCCGTAACGAAGGGTTTGAGCGCGGCACACTCGTCGTACTGGGCGCATTGTTCGTTGACCGCGAAGTCGAAGTCCCCCACGAGTTGCGGGATCTGCTCCAGGTCGTTCTTGAGGCCCACGGCCATGCCGCGGTCATGGGCCATCCGGGCGATGAGCCGGTTGTAGCGGAGCTGGTCCTTCGCCGTCAGGGGGAATCCGGTGCGGTTGAGGTAGCCGTCCATGTTGTCGGGCTCGACCGCGTCGAAGCCCTTGTCGCGGCACATGTCCAGGCGGGCCGCCATCAGCGGTTCGAGTACGTCGGTGCGCCGGATGTCCAGCCAGCGCTCGCCCTCCCAGCCGTTGCCCCGGCCCAGCACCTCCCGGGGGAACTTCCGTGCGTCCGGGCGGAAGTCCTCCCAGGCGCCGGTGGAGACGTAGCAGATGACCTTGCGGTCCGCGCGGTGCAGCGCGGCGACCGTCTTGGTGGAGTGGTCGAAGCCGTCGATGTCGTAGACGGGGACGTCCACCGACGTGTCCAGCCTGCCGCTGAGCTGCCACTGCCAGGCCACCCCGGGCCGGGGCTGCCAGCGGCGGTCGTTGTCGGCGCGGCTGTCGGTGCCCGAGCCGTCCGAGGTGCAGCCCGCGAGCAGCAGGAGGGGGAGCAGGAGCGTCAGTGGCCTGATGCGTCTCATGGCGCGGGCCTCACCGGAGATGGAAGGGAAGAAAGACCGTACGGCAGGGTGCCCCACGGGTGCCGGCCGCCCCCGGGCACCGCGCAGTGGACCGCCGCGCCCCGCGCGCGGGCCAGTTCCGCCACGGTGTCTCCCGCCTCCGCCGGGACCCCGTACACCAGGTGGCACTGACGGGTCGGCGTCCCCGCCCAGGCGGTGGGCGGAAGTCCGCGGTACGTGTCCCAGGTGCCCTCGAAGGTGACCAGGACGTCGGCGATCCTGCCGTACCAGGGATGCGGTGGCACCCCGGGGTTGAGGACCAGGTGGGCGCAGCCGGCGGCCCAGGCCGCGGAGGCGAGCGCCTGGTAGTGGGGGAACCCGTCGGGTCCTGAGGCGGTCTGGTCGAAGAAGACTCCGTCGGCGCCGTACCAGTCGCGGTGGCGTTGGATGTCGCGTACGACCTGGTGGTGCGGGCGGGCGCCGTAGGCGGTGTCGGCGTATCCGAGTACCCGGACGCCGGCCGTGCGCAGCCGTTCGGCGAGGGCGGCGAAGGCCGGGTCGGGGTGGTCTCCGGGGCCGCTGGCCGGGTTGAGCACCACACCGTGGAGGCGGGGCGCGGCGGCGAGGACCGCCTCCCATTCGGCGGGGCGGATCAGGGGGTGCTCATAGTAGGGAACCAGCAGCGTGCCGGTCGTTCCGCGCGTGCTCATCGGTGGGCCGTCACCTTTCCCAGCAGGGTCCCGACCAGCCCGGCGAGTACCGCGGCCGAGGTTCCGTGGACGATCAGGCCGGTGGTCGCCGGGCCGGCCGCGTCCGTGGCGAGGGCCAGGCTCTGCGCGAGGGCCGCGGCACAGCACACCACGGCGGCGCTCATGACCGCGCCGAAGGACTGCAGCAGCAGCCCCGTCCAGAGCACCACGCCGAGCAGGAGCAGTCCGGCGAGGCGGACGGTGTCGAGGCCGGTGGCGTCCGGCCAGAGCGCCGCGGTGGCGAGGGAGAGGACGAGCAGCAGGGCGAGGTAGGCGGTGAGGCAGCGGGCGAGGTTGGCGGCGGTGGCGCGGGCGAAGTCCTGTGTGGTGTTGCTGGCGCGCAGTCCGGTGAGGCTGCGGCTGCGGAAGTGGTGCAGCAGCCATTCGGCGGGGCCCATGCTGAGGGTGAGTGCCACGGCGGCGGGGGCGGCGAAGCCCTCCGTGTTCTGTCCGGTGAGCAGGTCGGCGAGGGAGGCGAACAGCACCAGGATGCCGCTTCCGAGGCCGAAGAGCGCGTAGGGGAGCGCGGCGACGAGCCAGGGGGTGGCGGCCAGTCCCTCGTCGCGAACGGCGCGCGCCGGGGGCTTGCGGTGGGCGCCGGTGCCGGGTCTGCCGATCGCGGGCAGTCCGGCGAAGCCCGCCGCCCAGTCGATGCGCTGTCCGTGCTCCGTGTCCCGCGTGGTGGGCAGGGTCTCGCGGGCGGCCAGGACGACCACGGCGGCGACGGAGCCCAGCAGCAGGGTGACCCGGGCGGTGGTGCCGAGGTCGTGGAGGGCGGCGAGGGCGGTGCCGGCCGCGAGCGGGGTCAGGGCCGTCAGCAGGGCCCGTTCGCGGCCCATGACGAGCAGGACCGTGGCCGCGGCCAGGTACCAGGACTGTCCGGTGGCGAAGGCGACCGCGCCGGGCCGGTCCGGTGCGACGGCCAGCGCGCACAGGGAGGCCAGGGTCGCGCCCGCGGGGGCTCCGACGAGGAGGGAGCGGCGGGCGGCGGCCCGGTCGCCGAGGCCCAGCCAGGAGTAGGCGCGGTGGGACAGGCCCTGGTTCCAGGCCCAGCCGAACACGGCGCTCGCCAGCAGCGGGATCGTTCCCGCGGGCAGGGCGAAGGGGTCCCGGGCTCCGTTGAGCAGGGGCGCTCCGAGGATGTAGCCGAGGCCGGGCAGGGCGAAGACGACTCCGCGCAGCAGACAGCTCAGCAGGCTGATCCGCCACGGGTCGTTCGAAGGGCCGTCCGGTTCCGGATGACGGCGTTCGACCCGCGCGTAGAGCTCGGTGGCGAGGGTGAAGGAGTCCTTGCAGCCGTAGCGCTCGCGTATCTGGTCGTCGGACATGCCGTCGGACTCCAGCAGTGCGGCGATCTCGTCGGGATGGACGGCCGCGGCGATGAACTCCTCGAGCCGGGAGGCGAGTTCACCGACGGGGTCGGACACGGCCCGGCCGGGGGCGGGGCTCTGCCGGGGTACGTAGGGCAGGGTGTCCGGCCCGGCGCCGGGCGGGATCCACAGCGAACCGCTCAACGGGACGCTCCGAGTGCCGGGCTCGGTTCGCCTCCGGGGCGCTGGTATCGGGGGCCAGGACCGGGTCGTGCTCGGTCGCTCCTCGGCCGGGCCGTCCGCGCTCCTCCAAGCTCTCGAACGCGCTCGAGCAGGGGGGACTCCCATGCGTCCTCGTCCTCGACGCGCTCCTTCGGCTCACCGGCCGACGTGGCGAGGTTCCGGTACCAGGGGCTGCGCAGTTCCATGGTCCAGTCGGCGACGGTCTCCACGGACGGCTCGTATCTCCGCTCGGCGCCGGCCAGTTCCTGGTAGATGGTGCGGAAGGCGTCGACGGAGCGGCGCAGGGTGAAGCGGTCGATGACCCGCTGCCGGGCGAGACGGCCGAGGCGCCGGCGCCGTTCGTGGTCGCGCAGCAGCGTCAGCGCGGCGTCTGCCATCTTCCCGGGTTCCCGCGGCGGCACCACGATCCCGGTGTCGCCGACGGCCTCGCGCACTCCGCCGACGTCCGTGGAGACGGTGGTCCGGCCGCAGGACATCGCCTCGATGATGGAGAACGGGAAGCCCTCGGATATGGAGGAGAGCATCACCAGGTGGCCGGCCCCGTATGCACGTGCCACCTCGCTGATGCGGCCCTCGAAGCTCACTCCGTCGCCGACGCCGAGGTCGGCGGCGAGCTTCTCCAGCAGGCTCCGGTACTCCTCCCCGCCGGGCGGTACCGGGCCGAACAACCGCAGTCTGGTGTTGGGGAGTTGGGCGCGCACCAGGGCATAGGCGCGGATCAGGGTTTCCAGGTCCTTGATGGGGTCGATCCGGCCGCACCAGGTGAGTGTGGGCACCTCCGGTTCGGGTCCGGCGTGCGGGAAGGCGTGGGGGTCGACGCCGTTGTAGACGGTGCGGATCTTGCCCGCGTCGGCGCCACCGCGTTCCTCCCAGCGCCGGTTGTACTGGTTGCACGGGGTGATCAGGTCGGCGGCGCGGTAGCCGAGGGAGTTCAGCTCGCGGTAGAAGCCGAGCATGAACGCCTTCACGGGCCAGGTCTGGGGCGCGTTCCGGTAGCCGAGGTAGCGTTCCCGCAGATAAATGCCGTGCTCGGTGAGCAGGAAAGGCGTGCCGTCCAGTTCGCGGGCGGCGAGGGCGGGCAGGGTGGCGAGGCCGGAGCTGACCGAGTGGGCGACGCAGTCCTCCGGCAGACGCACACCGAGCGGGCGCAGGGCGTGTTCGAGCAGATCGGTCGCGGTGAGCGCGTCGTGCACGGTGGGCCGGGCGGCGGCGGTCGGCAGTCCTGGCCGGTTCCACAGCCGGACCAGCAGGCGCAGCGCGGACTCGGTGCGCAGTGCGGCCGAGAGGTGGCCGCCGCGGGCGAGTTCGGCGAGATCGTACAGTGCCTCGCCGAAGTCGCAGGGGGGCACCGGGTCGAGGAAGGCGGTCAGGAGCCGCTCGTAGGCGTCCTCGAAGCGGCGGCGGAGCCGGCCCCGGGGGGCCCTGTGGTGGCCGGGGCGCGGGCCCCAGGTCGGCACGGAGGTGTGCCGGTGGACGTTGCGCGGGAGGTCCCAGGTGACGGGTTCCCGTCCGTTGCCGGTCAGCGACACGACGTTGAAGTCGACCTCGGGCATGCCCCGTACGAGTTGGTCGCACCAGGTGCTGACGCCCCCGTGGACGTGCGGATAGGTGCCTTCGGTGAGCATGGTGACATGACGGCCGGTGCGCATCATGCGGGTTCCCCCCTGCGGACGTACGACGAATGACGCGCTCCGGGCGGGCGGGCCGGAGTGCGCGTTACATGCCGCACCCCGGCTGGTCGGGCCGGGGTGCGTGCGCTCCTGCTGTGCCGGTCAGGGCAGGCGCAGGGTGAGCGCGGACTGCAGGAAGTCCGGCGTGGTCCAGGCCGAACGACCCCCCGCGTACGGCGTGCCGAACGCGGGGGTGCTGAACAGGAGTTGCTGACGCGTTCCCTCGGGGGCGGTGACCGGGATCTTCGTCCCGGAGGGTGCCGTGACCGTGACGGTCTTGCCGATCCGGTACGCGGTGACCTTGCCTCCGGAGACCGCCGACCGCCAGGCGGCACGATTCTGCAGCTCGGCCCCGATCGCGCTCTGCCGCAGGTTCTCCAGCGGGGTGTTGTCGGCGTAGAGCGCGCGGTAGTCCGCCAGCACCTTGTCCATCACCGGGTACAGCAGCCGGTCCTCGGCGAGGTTGGACTGGTGTGCGTAGTGCGGGCGCGGGTCGTTGCCGATGGCGTGCTTCAGCGCGGCGTTGGCCTCCTGCGGGACGATGTACGAGGCGTATCCGGTGGCGGTGTCCAGCGGGGCGTCGAGGCAGGTCGAGGAGGCGTTGGACTCGCAGGCGCCGCTGCCGCCGTCGGCCTTGGAGGTGTAGATCCAGTTGTATTCGTCGGTCATCTCGGCCGCGGTGCCGACGTTGTAGTAGACGTTCATCGGGTAGCGGGGCACGGTCAGCGCGCTGCCCACCGAACGCTGGTCGGATTCGCGGGAGTTGTCGGAGGCGATCCAGGTGACGCCGTTGTCGGCGAGGGCGCCCGCGAGGTTGGGGTTGTCCTCGGGCATCTGCGGCAGCGTCTTCAGGCCGGAGTGCTCACCGGTCACCAGTTCGCCGCGCTGCACCGGAAGTCCCTTGGCGACGGCCCAGTCGTGGTTGTCCCTGATCTGGGCGGCGATGTCCGCTCGGCTCGTCCACCGGGTGCGGCCGCCGGCGTCCTTGGCGCAGGTCCACGGCACGGTCGTGGTGTCCTGGACGCAGCCCAGGTAGGGGTGGGTGTAGGTGTGGTTGATCCAGCGGTACTGGTTCTTGTCGGCGAGGAGTTGCTCGGTGAGTTCGTCGGTGCCGCCGTTCTGGCTCTTGAACTCCTCGCCGGAGCCGGCGTTGTACACCATGTCGAGGGTGAAGCCGGTGGAGCGCTGCCACTGGGCGGCGTACGCCGCGTCGGCCGCCGTCATCCGGATCGGTGTGGTGCCCTCGCCGTCGCCGTCCGCGCAGTCGAAGCCGCCGGGCGTGCAGTTGCGTTCGGTGTCCCAGCGGCTGTCGGGGGCGAACACGTCGTCGACGTGGACGGCGAAATAGTTGCGGTTGGTGCCCAGGTGCACACCCTGTGTCAGCCATTCGACGATCCCGCGCGCCAGGACCTTGAACTCGCGCTGGTGCTGGTTGTAGGCGAAGGTCACCACCAGTTCGCGGCGGCCGTCGTGGGCGTACTCGCCGATCAGGCTGCCGCGTCCGGCGCCGCCCGGGACGGCGATGTCGACATAGCTGGTGAAGCCGGTGCGCGGTCGGCCGACGTAGCCGTAACTCTCCTGCAAGGAGGGGGAGTTGTCCTCGAAGCTCAGGCTTCCGTCGAGGTACCCGAAGGGGCCCGACCGGCCGGCCGCGGTGACCCCCGCGGTGCGGCCGTCGAGTGTGCCCGCCCAGCCGCCCTCGCTGGTGTAGTCGAGGCCGACCTCCGGGTGCGCCCAGGTGTAGGCGTCGACCTGCGGGACGCCGAACGTCTTCTCGTAGCTCTCCAGTGCCGCCTGCTCGGCCGAACCGGCCCCGAACGGCGCCTCGTTGGGGAGTACCACACCCTGGTACCTGGCCCGCGGGACGCCTTGTACGGTGTCGCTCAGGAAGGCCGCGTCGATGGTGGGACGGTTCGCCGCCGTCAGGTCGATCGTGGTGTACGGGATGCCTGTGCTCTTCAGTTCGGCGGTGATGGCTTGAACCGGGCTGTCGCCGTCGTCCACGACGAGTACCTTCAAGTCGATCCGTGGCTCCACGGCCGCGACCGCCGGGGACACCGTGGGCACCCCCACACCCAGCGCCGATAACCCGGCGACCGTCAGCGTAGCCGCAACGTTTCTGCAGCGGCGCACTCTATGCACCCTATGGACCCCATTCACCCGACGGATCCCTTCGTCGTCGACGGGCCATCGATTGGAGGAGGATCCGTGAAAATCATGTGAAGCAGCGAGCGCCATGAATACCCGATTCCACCGCCTGTGAGCCAACCGGGAAAAACCTGGGAGAGCGAGAAGTGGCCATGTCAGAACGGGGCCTCAGGCCACCGCCGACATGATCGGAACCCGCTCCGCCGCGTAGGCTCGACCCGGGCCAGTTCGCAGCCCCGGCTGTGCAGGTCGGTTTTCGGCCAGATCAAGAAACTGTCGTCGGGCCCGGCCGACCCACCCAGATCGGCCAACTGCAACGCCGAAACGCCGTTACGCCGTAACGCCGTAACTCAACGGAAGCGAGATTTCACCACCGTGACTGCTCTCACTCTCAGCACCGCCGCCGCGCCCGGCCTGCGGGCCGACGCGATCGTCGTGGGTGTCGCGAAGGGCGCCCAGGGCCCCGTCGTGGCCCCGGGCGCCGAGGCCGTGGACCAGGCGTACGACGGCAAGCTCGCCGGCGTCCTGGAAACCCTCGGTGCCTCCGGCGCCGAGGGCGAGGTGACGAAGCTGCCCGCCCCCGCCGGCTTCAAGGCTCCCGTCCTGGTGGCGGTCGGCCTCGGCGCGGAGCCGGAGAAGGACTCCGCCTACTCGGCGGAGGCGCTGCGCCGCGCCGCCGGTGCCGCCGCCCGGGCACTGGCCGGCTCGAAGAAGGCCGCGTTCGCGCTGCCGCTCGCCGAGGCCGCGGACGCGGGCGCCGTCGCCGAGGGTGCGCTGCTGGGCGCGTACTCCTTCGACGCGTACAAGGAGAACGGCAGGAACGGCAGCAAGGCCAAGAACGGCAAGGCCCCGCTCGCCGAGATCGCCCTGCTCGGCGGGAAGCCCCGCGACAAGGCCTACCGGGCGGCCGTCGAGCGCGCCCTCGCCGTCTCCGAGGAGCTCAACCGCGCCCGGGACCTGATCAACACCCCGCCGAACGACCTCAATCCGGAGGCCTTCGCCGCCGTCGCGCAGGCCGCGGCCAAGGAGAACGGCATCAAGGTGACCGTGCTCGACGAGAAGGCGCTCGCCAAGGGCGGCTACGGCGGCATCCTCGGTGTGGGCGCGGGCTCCGCCTCCGCTCCCCGGCTGGTGCAGCTCACGTATTCCGGCCCGGGCGCCAAGAAGCACCTCGCCTTCGTCGGCAAGGGCATCACCTACGACTCCGGCGGCATCTCCCTGAAGCCGGCCGGTCACAACGAGACGATGAAGTGCGACATGAGCGGTGCCGCCGCCGTGTTCGCCGCGGTCGTGGCCGCCGCGCGGCTGCAGCTGCCCGTCAAGGTCACCGGCTGGCTGGCGCTGGCCGAGAACATGCCCTCCGGCTCCGCCACCCGCCCCGGCGACGTGCTGCGCATGTACAGCGGCAAGACCGTCGAGGTGCTCAACACCGACGCCGAGGGCCGGCTCGTGCTCGCCGACGCGCTGTGGAAGGCGTCCGAGGACAAGCCGGACGCGATCGTCGACGTGGCGACGCTGACCGGCGCCATGATGCTGGCGCTCGGCAACCGCACCTTCGGGGTCATGGCCAACGACGACGCGTTCCGCACTGCCGTCCACGAGACCGCGGCCGAGGTCGGCGAGGACGCCTGGCCGATGCCGCTGCCGGAGCACCTGCGCAAGGGCATGGACTCCCCCACGGCCGACATCGCCAACATGGGCGAGCGCTACGGCGGCGGCCTGGTCGCCGGGCTGTTCCTGCGCGAGTTCGTCGGCGAGGGCATCACCTGGGCCCACCTCGACATCGCGGGCCCGGCCTTCAACGAGGCGGCCCCCTTCGGCTACACCCCCAAGGGCGGCACCGGCACGGCGGTGCGCACGCTGGTGCGCCTCGCGGAGCGGGCGGCGGCGGGCGACCTGGGCTGACGCGGCCGCTCCATGCCGTCGTACGTGGCCGGCGAGTGAGCGAAGGAGCACGCCGGTGTCGAGAGACGGAACGCCTGGAGGCCCGAAGGGCCGTGCGCGATCGGGCTCTCGACACCGGCTCCGGCGCCCCGTGGGGGACCCGAGCCTCGACAAGAGAGGTGTCTCACACCCGGGCCCGGCGTCCCCACAACGGCCGACAGGTGCAAAGATGGGTTCTCGGCAGGACAGGGCCCCCACCACAGGGCCGTAGCAAGAGCGGCCGGACACCAGCCGACCGACCGGTCATCTCCCTCATGGGACGGGGAGCCCGGCGCACGGCGCACATGCATGGAGGACGTGACGTGGCGAACGACGCCAGCACCGTTTTCGACCTAGTGATCCTCGGCGGTGGTAGCGGCGGTTACGCCGCCGCGCTGCGCGGAGCGCAGCTGGGCCTGGACGTCGCCCTGATCGAGAAGGACAAGGTCGGCGGTACCTGCCTGCACCGAGGATGCATCCCCACCAAGGCCCTGCTGCACGCGGGCGAGATCGCCGACCAGGCCCGCGAGAGCGAGCAGTTCGGCGTCAAGGCCACCCTCGAGGGCATCGACGTACCTGCCGTACACAAGTACAAGGACGAGGTCATCTCCGGCCTCTACAAGGGCCTGCAGGGTCTGATCGCCTCCCGCAAGGTCACCTACATCGAGGGCGCCGGCCGCCTGTCCTCGCCGACCACCGTCGACGTCAACGGCCAGCGCATCCAGGGCCGTCACATCCTGCTCGCGACCGGCTCCGTTCCGAAGTCGCTGCCGGGCCTGGAGATCGACGGCGACCGCATCATCTCCTCCGACCACGCCCTCGTCCTGGACCGCGTGCCGAAGTCCGCGATCGTGCTCGGCGGCGGTGTCATCGGCGTCGAGTTCGCCTCCGCCTGGAAGTCCTTCGGCTCGGACATCACCGTCATCGAGGGCCTGAAGCACCTCGTCCCGGTCGAGGACGAGAACTCCTCCAAGCTCCTGGAGCGCGCCTTCCGCAAGCGCGGTATCAAGTTCAACCTGGGCACCTTCTTCGAGAAGGCCGAGTACACCGCGGACGGCGTCCGTGTCACGCTCGCCGACGGCAAGGCCTTCGAGGCGGAGATCCTCCTCGTCGCCGTCGGCCGCGGCCCGGTCTCGCAGGGTCTCGGCTACGAGGAGGCCGGTGTCGCCATGGACCGCGGCTACGTCCTCGTCGACGAGTACATGCGTACCAACGTGCCCACCATCTCCGCCGTCGGCGACCTGGTCCCGACGCTCCAGCTCGCGCACGTCGGCTTCGCCGAGGGCATCCTGGTGGCGGAGCGGCTGGCCGGTCTGAAGACCGTCCCGATCGACTACGACGGTGTCCCGCGGGTGACGTACTGCCACCCGGAGGTCGCCTCCGTGGGTATCACCGAGGCCAAGGCCAAGGAGATCTACGGTGCGGACAAGGTCGTCGCCCTGAAGTACAACCTGGCGGGCAACGGCAAGAGCAAGATCCTGAAGACCGCGGGCGAGATCAAGCTCGTCCAGGTCAAGGACGGAGCCGTGGTCGGCGTCCACATGGTCGGCGACCGCATGGGCGAGCAGGTCGGCGAGGCCCAGTTGATCTACAACTGGGAGGCGCTGCCCGCCGAGGTCGCCCAGCTCATCCACGCCCACCCGACGCAGAGCGAGGCGCTCGGCGAGGCCCACCTGGCCCTCGCGGGCAAGCCGCTGCACTCGCACGACTGACCGGCCGGGTGGTCCTTCGCGGACCGCCTTCCCCCAGTCACCGCGTCGCACACGGGCGCGACGACCACAGACTTCCGCACATACGTGCACATTCGTAAGGAGCAACCGAAACCATGGCGGTTTCCGTAACCCTTCCGGCGCTCGGTGAGAGCGTCACCGAGGGCACTGTCACCCGCTGGCTGAAGGCCGAGGGCGAGCGCGTAGAGGCCGACGAGCCGCTGCTGGAGGTGTCGACCGACAAGGTCGACACCGAGATCCCCTCCCCCGCCGCCGGCGTGCTGGCGTCCATCAAGGTCGCCGAGGACGAGACGGTCGAGGTCGGCGCGGAGCTCGCCGTCATCGACGACGGCACGGGCGCCCCGGCCGCGGCCCCGGCCCCCGCCGCCGAGCAGGCCCCCGCGCCCGCTCCGGAGCCGGCCCCGCAGGCCGTCCCGTCCACCGAGCAGGCCGCCCCCGCTCCGGCCCCGACCGCCGAGGCCGCCGCCGGCGCCGGCTCGGCCGAGGGCACCGACGTCGTCCTGCCCGCGCTGGGCGAGTCCGTCACCGAGGGCACCGTCACCCGCTGGCTCAAGGAGGTCGGCGAGAGCGTCGAGGCCGACGAGCCGCTGCTCGAGGTCTCCACGGACAAGGTCGACACCGAGATCCCGGCGCCCGCCTCCGGTGTGCTGCTCGAGATCGTGGTCGGCGAGGACGAGACCGCCGAGGTCGGCGCCAAGCTGGCCGTGATCGGCGCCCCGGGTGCCGCTCCGGCGGCAGCCCC
>NZ_RPDJ01000040.1 GCF_004023625.1 Streptomyces cavernae
TGGGCCGTTGACGGCACCTGGGAGCGGGTGTTCACCGCGCTGACGGCCCATGGCCGGCGCCGATGAGGACCTCGACTGGGCCGTCTCGGTGGACTCCACCATCGTGCGTGCCCACCAGCACGCGGCCTACCGCCTCAAGCAGTGGCGAGGCATCGCCACCCGCTACGAGAAGACCGCAACGATCTACCTGGCCGGACTCCACATCGCTGGCATCTTCCTGTGGTCGGCCCGCTGATCCAAACGAAACGGCCTAGTCCCTCGGCAACCCCAGGATCCGCTCGGCCACCACGTTCAACTGCACCTGTGTCGTGCCGCCCGCGATGGTCAGACAGCGGGAGAGCAGGAATCCGTGGACGGCGCGGGCTGCGGGGCCTTCGCACACGGCGCCCGCGGGTCCGAGGAGTTCGAGGGCCAGTTCGGCCACCTTCTGCTGGTGCGCGGTCTGCACCAGCTTGCGGATCGAGGCCCCGGCACCCGGCTCCACACCGGACACCTGCCGCAGGGTGGTGCGCAGCGCGATACAGGCGAGCGCGTGCGCCTCGGACAGCAGCACGGCGGCCCGGACGCGTGCGGGCCCGTCGGCGGCGGGGGTGCGGGTCAGCAGCGCTTCGAGGCCGGTGTCGAAGGTCAACTGGTCGGCCATGTGCACGCGTTCGTTGCCGAGCGTGTTGCGGGCGACGCGCCAGCCGTCGTCGACGGCGCCGACCACGGCGTCGGCGGGCAGCAGGACGTCGTCGAAGTAGACCTCGTTGAACAGTTCCTCGCCGGTGATCTCCTTCAGCGGGCGGACGTCGATGCCGTCGGTGTTCTTCATGTCGACGACGAAGTAGGTGAGCCCCTTGTGCTTCGGCGCGTCCGGATTGGTGCGGGCCAGCAGGATGCCGTGGTCGGCGCGGTGGGCGGAACTCGTCCAGACCTTCTGCCCGTTGATCCGCCAGCGTCCGTCCGGCAGGGCCTCGGCCCTCGTGCGCAGCGAAGCCAGGTCGGACCCGGCGTCCGGTTCGGAGAACAGCTGGCACCACAGCAGCTCACCGCTGAGCGTGGGCAGCAGGTAGCGCTTCCGCTGCTCCTCGGTCCCATAGGCGATGAGGGACGGGACGACCCAGGTGGCGATCCCCAGGTCGCTGAGCCGGAGCCCGGCACGGGCCAACTCGTCCTGGATGGCGAGCTGTTGGACGGCTCCGGCGCCGAGTCCGTAAGGCGGCGGCAGATGGGGGGCGGCGTAGCCGGTGGGGGCGAGCAGCCGACGCACCGCGGCGGGGTCGAGGCCGTGTGCGCCGCCGATCGCCTGGCGGGTCCCGCGGCGGTACGCGTCCGCCTCCGGCGGGAGTTCGAGGCGCAGCTCCCGGCGCGCTCCGGCCTCCGCCAGCCGCAGCGCGCGTGCGCGGTGTGCGTCGCCGGTGCCCGCCAACTGGCGTGCCACGAGGGCCCGTCGGAGATACAGATGGGCGTCGTGTTCCCAGGTGAAGCCAATGCCCCCGAGGATCTGCACGCAGTCCTTGGCGCAGGAGAGGGCGGCGTCGAGAGCGGCTCCCGCGGCGAGCGCGACGACCAGTTCGCGGGCCTCCCGGCGAGCCTCGGGGGCCTCCTCGGGGGGCGCAGGCGCCTCACCGGCCTCCTCGGGGGTCGCGGGTGCCTCACCAGTCTCATGACCGGCCTCAACGGCCTGACCGCCCTCACCGCCCTCACCGCCCTCACCGCCCTCACCGCCCTCACCGGAGCGTTCACTGAGGGAGCGGGCCGCGTCCCAGGTCAGGGCGCGGGCCTGTTCGAGGCGGACGAGCATGTCGGCGCAGAGGTGCTTGACGCCCTGGAAGCGGCCGATGGGGTGGCCGAACTGCTCGCGTGTCTTGGCGTGTTCGGCGGCCGTGTGCAGCGCCCAGGCGGCCGTGCCGCAGGCGTCGGCGGCGAACAGGACGGCGGCGAGGTCGCGTACGAGTGCCGAGTCGATGCGCAGCACGCGGTCGGCGGGTACGCGTACGCCGGTGGCGGACACCTCGGCGGTGGGGCGCGTGGGGTCCGCGCTCGTGTGGGCCCTGACCGCCAACTCGCCTGCGTCGACGGCCATCCAGACGACCGGGGCGCCGTCGGGGGCGCGGCCGGGTAGCGGGACCTCTTCGGCCGCGAGGACGAGCACATCGGCGTCGCCGCCGGAGAGCACCGGCTCGGAGGTTCCGTCGAGTACGTAGGTACCGGCGGCGGCGGGGGTCGCGCGCAGGGATCCCGGCCCGAGTGCGACGGCTCCGATCCGCTCCCCGCTCGCCAGCGCCCGCAACAACTCCGGCGCCCCGGCGCGTTCGAGGACCGCCGATGCCAGGACGCTCGCCAGGAACGGCCCCGGAAGTGCAGCGCGGCCCGCCTCCTCCACGACCACCGCGAGATCGACCAGGTCCCCGCCGCCACCGTACGGTTCCGGCAGATGGACCCCGAGCAGTCCCTGCGCGGCGAGCGCGTCCCAGTGGGGCGGGCGGCCGGCGGCGGGGGCGTCGAGGAGTTTGCGGACCTCCCCGGGCGGCACGGCCCGTCCGGCCCAGCCGCGTACCGACGACGCCAACTCCTGCTGCTCGCCGGTGATTCCGATACCCATGCGCATCCCCATAGGCCGCGGTCACGGCCCTCTGCCGGGCCCGGAAGGACGTCAGAGTAGAACACGTTGCATTTCTACGGAATAGCTGACGACCCATCAGACAAACGGATACGGAAGGGTTTGGCGAACAAGGCTTTCGCGAACAAGGCTTTCGCGAACGGGAATAGTTGCCCCGGTACACGGGGTTCATCTCTCACGTATCCCACCTGTCCCAGGTCCGCCCGACGCCCGTCGCCGCGTCCCGCCCCCCGCCCCGGAGGCCCCGCTCAATGACTCGCACCACGACGCCCACGACGCAGCACCAGACCGGAGGCGCACCCGCGGGCATCGTCCCGGTGCTCGCCTTCGCGGGCATCGTGGTCGCGGTCATGCAGACCCTGCTCGTCCCCGTCATCAAGGATCTGCCGACGCTGCTGGGCGCCACTCCCGGCAACGCGACCTGGGTCATGACGTCCACGCTTCTCGCGGGCGCCGTGGCCACTCCCATCATGGGCCGGCTCGGCGACCTGCACGGCAAGCGGCGGCTGCTGCTCGCCAGCCTCGCGGTCATGGTGTTCGGCTCGCTGATCTGCGGTTTCACCAGCGAGTTGCCCGTGATGATCGTCGGCCGGGCCCTCCAGGGCTTTGCGATGGGCGCCATCCCCCTGGGGATCGGCCTGATGCGCGACCTGCTCCCCCGCGAACGGCTCGCCTCCGCGATGGCCCTGATGAGCTCCTCGATCGGCGTCGGCGGTGGACTAGCCCTGCCCGCCGCCGCGTTGATCGCCCAGCACGCCGACTGGCACGCCCTCTTCTTCGGTTCCGCCGCCCTCGGCACGGTCTCGATCCTCCTCACGCTGTTCCTCGTACCGGAGTCCACGGTCAAGGCGAAGGGCAGCTTCGACGGGCTCGGCGCGATCGGGCTCTCGGCCGGCCTGGTGCTGCTGCTCCTGCCCATCACCAAGGGCAGCGACTGGGGCTGGGGTTCGGTCCGCACGCTCGGTCTGCTGGGCGCGGCGGTCGTCGTCCTCGTGCTGTGGGGTCTGCTGGAGCTGCGCAAGGACGCCCCGCTGGTGGACCTGCGCACCACCGCCCGCCGCGAGGTGCTGCTGACCAACCTGGCCTCGATCATGGTCGGTGTCGCGTTCTACGCGGTCTCGCTGGTCCTGCCCCAGCTGCTGCAACTGCCCACGGCCACCGGCTACGGGCTCGGCCGGTCGATGGTGGTCGCGGGCCTGTGCGTGGCACCGCTGGGCCTGACGATGATGTTCACCGCCCCCGTCTACGCCCGGCTGTCCACCCGGTACGGCCCGAAGACCACCCTCATCATCGGCATGCTGATCATCACCATCGGCTACGGCGCCGGCCTCGGCCTGATGAGCGCCGCCTGGCAGACCGTGGTCCTCTCGGTGGTCCTCGGCGCGGGCATCGGCCTCGCCTACTCCTCGCTCCCCGCGCTGATCGTCGGCGCCGTCGCCCCGTCCGAGACCGGCGCGGCGAACGGCCTCAACACCCTGATGCGTTCCTTCGGTACATCCGTGTCGAGCGCCGTCATCGGCATGGTGCTGGCCGACACGGCGAACACCGTGGGCGGGGTCGCGGTGCCCAGCATGCAGGGCTTCAGGATCTCGTTCCTGATCGCCACCGGCGCGGTCGTCGTCGGTCTGCTCTTCGCGGTGTTCCTGCCCGGGCGGCGCACCGGGGCGTCCCGGCTCCGGTTGCGTGCGAGCAGCGCGGGAGACTCTGTCCCGGGCACAGCCGAGCGCTCCGTCCCGGGCACAGCCGAGCGCTCCGTCCCGGGCACAGCCGAGCGCTCCGTCCCGGGCACAGCCGAGCGCTCCGTCCCGGGCACAGCCGAGCGCTCCGTCCCGGGCACAGCCGAGCGCTCCGTCCCGAGTACATCGGTGCCGGCGGGTCACGGTAGGTAGGCCCCCCGAGCGCCCCCACGCCCAGGAGGTGCGACACGATGTGGGCTCCCGCCCGCCCGACGACAGGAGCCACCATGCCGCCCGCGGCCCCCAAGCCCGAGATCCTCGCCGCCTTCGAGGCGGCCAAGGGGTTCATGCCCGTCCACGAGGGGCTGGCACTGTACGGGGCCGCCGTCGAGGCGGGGCGGCTGGGCCTGCCGCTGCTGGAGGTCGGCACGTACTGCGGGCGCTCCACGATCCTGCTCGCCGACGCGGCCCGCGAGGCGGGCGTCAGCGCGCTCACCGTGGACCACCACCGCGGCAGCGAGGAGCAGCAGCCGGGCTGGGACTACCACGACCCGGAGACGGTGGACCCAGAGACCGGCCTCATGGACACGCTCCCCACGTTCCGCCGCACGCTCCACGGGGCCGGGCTGGAGGAGCACGTGATCGCCCTGGTCGGCCGTTCCCCGCAGGTCGCCGCGATCTGGGGCACCCCGCTCGGTCTGGTCTTCATCGACGGGGGCCACACCGACGAGCACGCCACCGCGGACTACGAGGGCTGGGCCCCGCACGTCGCCGAGGGCGGCCTCCTGCTGATCCACGACGTGTTCCCCGATCCCGTGGACGAGTTCACCGGCCAGGCCCCGTACCGCGTCTATATGCGGGCCCTGGAATCCGGCGCGTTCACCGAGCTCCCGGCCACCGACTCCCTGCGCGTGCTGCGCCGGACGGGCCCCGGCATCTGAGGACGCCTGCCCACCGGACGCGGCACGGCCGAAGTCATCCGCGCCACGCACCTCACGGCCGAACGCCTCCCCCGCCGGACGACTCAACGGGTCACCCGGTGGGCCCCCTTGCGCGCCTTGCGTAAGCGCAGGCGCAGCCTCAGCCGCAGCCCGGCGAACGCGGCCACGGCGAGCGCGGCGAACGCCAGCACCACCTTGGAGTAGAGGCCGGCCAGATCGGTCACCTGGTGCCAGCGGCTGCCCAGCAGATAGCCGGCGAGGACGAAGACGGCGTTCCAGACGAGGCTCCCCAGCGTGGTCAGGCCGAGGAAGACGGGCAGGCGCATCCGTTCCACGCCGGCCGGGATCGAGATCATGCTGCGGAAGATGGGGACCATGCGGCCGAAGAGGACGGCCTTGGTGCCGTGCCGGGCGAACCACGCCTCGGTCCGCTCGATGTCGGAGGGCTTCACCAGGGGGATCCGGGCGGCGACGGCGATGGTGCGCTCCCTGCCGAGCAGCGCACCGATGGCGTAGAGGGCGAGGGCCCCGACCACGGATCCGACGGTCGTCCACAGCACCGCGGCGAGGAGGCTCATCCGGCCCTGACTCGCCGCGAAACCCGCGAGCGGCAAAATCACTTCGCTGGGCAGCGGTGGGAAGAGGTTCTCCAGGGCGACGGCCGCCCCGGCGCCCACGGCGCCGATGGAGTCCATGAGGCCGGCGGCCCAGCCTGCGACGCCACCCGCGGGCATCTCGGATTCAGCGACAGAGATCATGCGTTTGACGCTAGGCAGACGAACTCCCCTCCGGTATGCGGGTCCCCGCATACTCCGGGAGGGAACACCACAGACTCCGGGAGGGAATCCCACAGCGCGATCGTGTGGTTTTCCGCAGTCCCGTACGGCCGAGCCCCTTGGGTACGTTGCCGGTCATGCGTACGCTCCTCCGCCGCTGGTTACGGGTCACCCTCGGCGTCCTCCTGGGCGCGCTGACCGCCGTCGTCGAACTCGTCCTCGTGGTCGTGGGGGGACTGTGGCTGCTGGCCACGCTGGTCCAGCGCGCCGACGGCGGCCCGCACCGGTCCGCCGTTTACCGCGCGGCCCGCTCGCTGGCCGACGCCGAACGGCGCCGGGTGGCCGCGTACTACGGCGTCGAACTGGACGTACCACGGGCCGAGGGTTCCGTCCTGCGCTACCTGGCCCTGCGGTGCGCGCTCGGCGGGCTCGGCGGGGCGGTGCTGCTGAGCCTGCTGGCCGGGGTCGCCTACACCTCCCTGCCGGTGTGGTGGTGGCCCGTGTACGGGGACGTCGCCCATCCCGGCGATGTGGTGGTCGCTGGGTTCGGCGGTCTGTTCCTGCTGTTCCTGTCAGCACAGGGCGTGTACGGCGTCGGTCTGCTGGACGTGTGGCTGGCCCGGCGTTTCCTCGGGCCCGGTGACCGGGAGTTGCTGGAGGTCAGGATCGGCGAGCTCACGGAGAGCCGGGCGGGTGTGATCGAGGCGGTGCACGACGAACGGCGGCGGATCGAACGCGACCTGCACGACGGCGTCCAGCAGCGACTGGTGGCGCTGGGCATGCTGTTGGGCCGCTCCCGCCGCGCCACGGACCCCGAGAAGGCCCACGAGTTGCTGCGCCAGGCGCACGAGGAGTCACGGCGGGCGCTGGCCGAACTGCGGGACGTGGCCTGGCGCGTGTACCCGGCGGCGCTCGACGGGGGTGGTCTCGCGGCGGCGTTGGAGACGGTCGCCGAGCGGGCCGGCCTACCGGTGCGCCTCACCTGCGAGTTGAGCGGCGAGCCGCCCGCCGCCGTGCAGACGGTGGCGTACTTCGTCGTCGCCGAGGCCGTCACCAATGCCGCGAAGCACTCCGGGGCCACACTCGTCACCGTCCGCGTCACGCGACAGGGCACCATGGTGGTCGTGCGTATCGAGGACAACGGAAAGGGCGGGGCCGACCCCACGGGAGGCGGGCTGCTCGGACTGGCCCGGCGGGTTGCGGCGCTCGACGGACGGTTCACGGTCGTGAGCCCCGCGGCGGGCCCCACCGTCATCACCGCGGAGCTGCCGTGCGGGTGATGCTCGCCGACGACTCGACGCTGCTGCGCGAGGGGCTCGTACGGCTGCTGGCGGATGAGGGCCACGAGATCACGGCAGCCGTCGGGGACGCCGACGCCCTGCTGGCCGCCGTGGCCGAGGACCCGCCGGACGCGGTCGTGGTGGACGTGCGGATGCCGCCCACCCACACCGACGAGGGGCTCCGCGCCGCCCTGGAGATCCGGCGCCGCTGGCCGGGGACGGGGGTGCTGGTGCTGTCCCAGTACGTGGAGCGGCGGTACGCCACCGAGCTGCTGACCGGCAGCGGGGGCGACAGCGGTGAGGGCGTCGGCTACCTGCTGAAGGACCGAGTGGTGCAGATCGACGAGTTCCTCGACGCCCTCGACCGGGTCGCCTCCGGCCGGACCGCGTTCGACCCCGAGGTGGTACGCCGTCTGCTGGCCCACAGCAGCCATACGGACCCACTGCGGCGTCTGACCGAACGCGAACACGAAGTGCTCGCCAGGATGGCCCAAGGACACACCAACGCGGCCATCGCCGAGCAGTTGCACATCTCCCGGAGCGCCGTGGAGAAGCACATCAACGCGATCTTCGAGAAGCTCCGGCTGACCGGAACCACCGGATACAGCCGCCGTATTCTCGCCGTGCTCCACTACCTGGGTTCCTGAGCCACGGCCCGAGCGTTCGGGACCCCGGCCCGGGCGTACCGGCCCGCGGCACGGGCATGCGGGGCCGGGCGGCGCGGCACGGTCCCTGCCCGCCCGCGGGCACGCCGTAAGGTGGCACCCGTGTCGTACGTGGGCCCCGACTTCGATCCCCAGCCGCCGCGCCGCCCCCGGCGCGGGCCGCTCGTCATGACGGTGGCCGCTCTCGTGGCCGCCGGGGTGGCCGGGACCCTACTGTGGCAGGCGGTGGGGGATGCCGGTGGGTCCGACGGGGCCAAGCCGTCCACGCCGGGGGCCGGGGATTCGTCGTCCGTCCTGAACCACACGCCGGACCCCGCGCCCAGTGGTGACGGCACGGAGGACGCGAAGCGGAGCGCGGCGCCCTCCGCGCCTTCGGTGACCGCCCGGACGTCTCCGCCCTCCTCCGGCGGCGGGTCCGGCCCGCTGCGGGGCAAGGTCGTCGTCATCGACCCGGGGCACAACCCCGGCAACTCCAAGCACATCGGCGAGATCAACCGCCAGGTCGACATCGGCACCAACCGCAAGGAGTGCGACACCACCGGCACGTCCACCAACGACGGTTACACCGAGGCCGCGTTCACCCTCGACGTCTCCCGCCGCCTGCGGACGATCCTCGAGGCGCAGGGCGCCACGGTGAGGCTGACGCAGGACGGCGACCGGCCCTGGGGTCCGTGCGTGGACGAACGGGCCAGGTTCGGGAACCGTGCGGGTGCGGACGCCGTGGTCTCCGTCCACGCCGACGGTTCGGGTGCCGGCAACCGCGGCTTCCACGTGATCATGCCGGGGTCGGTGGACGCCGGGGGCGCCGACACCCGCCCCATCGTGGCCGCCTCCCGCGAGCTGGGCGAACGCATCGCGGGCAACTTCCTCCGGGAGACCGGCAGCGCGCCCTCCAACTACATCGGCGGCGGCACCGGCCTGGACGTCCGCACCGACCTCGGCGGCCTGAACCTGTCGACCGTCCCCAAGGTGTTCATCGAGTGCGGCAACATGCGCGACGCCAAGGACGCGGCCCTGCTCACCAGTGGTGCGTGGCGGCAGAAGGCGGCGCAGGGCATCTCTGAGGGAATCGTGAGTTTCCTGCGGGGGTAGGGCGGGGGTGAGGAAGGACAGTCGCATTACGCCCGATCCCGGCAGACACCCCGACCGTACGAGCGATAGTGTCGACCGTACGATGTGGGGCCATCCCCGCGCTTCGCGAGTGCGACGTGACGGCGACACGTTGCCGGCGACATCGGCGACAGCTGGCGCCTCCACCGATGACGAGACGACTGACGAAGGACCTTGAAGTGAATATCCGCTCCCTCACTCGAGGCGACGGCGTGGTGATCGGTGCAGCGGTTCTGCTGTTGATCTCCTCGTTCCTCGACATCTACTCCGTCGACGGGGTTTCGGACGACGCCGACTTCCCGAACGCCTGGGAGAGTGCGCCGGTACTGATGGGCGTAGTCCTGGCGGGCATCGTCGGCGCGGTGCTCGTCGTGCTCTCCAGGGGGATGCAGCTGCCGAAGCCGGCCGGTGTGGACCTGGGCCAGTTCGGCGTCGCGTTCGCCGTCTTCGCCGCGTGGAGCGCGCTCGCCAACGTCTTCGACCCCGCCGGGGGTGCGGACAACGGGGGCGGCGTGGCCATCGACGCGGGAGCGGGACTCATCCTGATGCTGGTCGGCTCGGTGCTCCTCGCCGCCGCCGCCATCGCCACCCCGCTCGTCCCCGCCCTCAAGGGCGCCCTTCTGCCGGCGCCGCGTCCGCAGACCCAGCAACCGCACGGCGCCCAGCCGCCCGGTGGCTACGGCTACCCGGGAGCCCAGCAGCCCCAGCAGGGCCAGGGCCAGCCCTTCGGCGGTCAGCCGCAGCAGCCGTACGGCGGCCAGCCCGCACAGCAGCAGCCGCAGCAGACCCAGGCGGCGCAGCCCGCCGCGGAGTTCTCCCCGTTCTGGTTCGCGGTGCCGGTGCCGCGTCCGCTGTTCTCGGAGGACGGCTCGCCCACGCCGATCGCCGAACTGGCGCCGGGGACCTGGTACCTGGCGGTCGAGAGCCGCGGTCCGGCGCTGATCGCCCAGACGCAGGACGGCCGTCGGGGCGTGCTGCAGGACACCAGCGGTATCCAGCGCGGCTGACCGAGGTTGGCACCGTCCACCCGTCGCACCCCGTCCGTTCCGCCTGTTCCGCCTGTTGCACCTCTTTCGCCGTCGGCAACGGCCCCACGCTCTTCCGGGCGTGGGGCCGTTGCCGTACAGTCCGCCTGACGATCCGTTCTGATGATCCGTCAGAAGTCGGTTCAGGCGCGCTGGAGGTGCCATGCGGCTCGGTCTCGCACTCGGCTACTGGGGCCGCGGCCCCGACCCGACCCACGTCGACCTCGCGCTGGAGGCCGAACGTCTCGGCTACGACTCCGTGTGGACCGCCGAGTCGTGGGGGTCCGACGCGTTCACCCCGCTGACCTGGATCGCCGCGCGCACCTCGCGCATCCGGCTGGGTACGGCCGTCGCCCAGATGGCGGCCCGCTCCCCCACCACGACCGCGATGCACGCGCTGACCCTCGACCATCTCTCCGGCGGGCGGATGCTGCTCGGCCTCGGTCTGTCGGGGCCGCAGGTCGTGGAGGGCTGGTACGGGCGTCCGTTCCCGAAGTCGCCACTGACCGCGACCCGGGAGTACGTGGACGTCGTACGCCAAGTGCTCAGGCGGGAGGCCCCCGTCGAACTGGCCGGCCGCTTCCACACGCATCCCTACCGGGGGGCGGACGGTACGGGCCTCGGCAAGCCGCTGAAGCCGATCACGCATCCGCTGCGGGCGGATCTGCCGGTGCTCCTGGGTGCCGAGGGCCCGAAGAACATCGCACAGACGGCCAGGATCGCCGACGGCTGGCTGCCGCTGTACTGGTCACCGCAGCGGGCGGACGTGTACGAGGCCTCGCTGGCCGAGGCGCCCGAAGGTTTCCTCGTGGCGCCGATGGCCCAGGTGCGGGTCTGCGACGACGTCTCCGAAGGGCTGCTCCCCGTCAAGACGATGCTCGGCTTCTACATCGGCGGCATGGGCCACGCGGCGCGCAACTTCCATGCCGATCTGATGGCCCGGATGGGATACGAGGAGGAGGCCCGCAGGATCCAACGCCTCTTCCTCGAGGGCCGCCGCGAGGAGGCGGTGCTCGCCGTCCCGGACGCCTTCGCCGACGAGATCTCCCTGGTCGGCCCCCGCGAACGCATCGCCGAACGCCTGGAGTCGTGGCGCAAGGGCCCGATCACCGACCTGCTGGTCCTGACCCGGGACCCGGAGACGTTGAGGGTGCTCGCCGATCTCAACTCGTGACGCCGACCCCCGGGTTGCCGGGGCCCGTACGGGGATGCCCAGGTTTCATTCAGGATTCAAGGGCAACCCGGGAGGTATGTCCCCTCATTCTCGCAACGGTTCCAATCAGGCAGGGACGGTCATCGCGATCATTGCGGACATCATGGCCGTCATCCTCGGTCTGTGGATTCTGATGTACCTGCTGGACGCCAACCGGGGCAATGACCTGGTGCAGTTCGTCCACGACGCGGCAACCTGGCTGGCCGGCTGGTCCCGCGACCTGTTCACCTTCGACGAGGCCTGGGCACGGGTCGTCGCGGGCTACGGCCTGGCGGCCGTCGTGTACCTCTTCGTGGGCCACGCGATCGCCAACCGTATGCACCGCCACTGAGCCCGCACTGAACCCGGACGGGAGCCCGACGACACCCGGGGCCGCCTCTCGGGCGGCCCCGGTGCGGTGCGCGCTACGGGAGGAAACCGGTGAGTGCCCGCCTTTGGAGGCGAACGCCTTTTCTCCCACGTTCAGCGAGTCGTGGATGAAGTGCACCCAAGGGGAGCGGCGTCAGGAGCAGCAGTCGAACGCCAGCCCCGTCGGTAGGCGTTCGCCGCCGAAGACCGCGCAGGTGGGCTCGTCGCCGCCGAGCGCGGCCACGGCGAGGAGGACCGAGCCGGCCGTCCAGGTGGTGAGTTCCTCGGGCCAGACGGCACGGTCGTCGTAGACGTATCCGGTCCAGTACAGGCCGGTCCGGGGATCGCGCAGGTGCTGGATGGACTGGAGGATCTCCAGCGCGCGGTCGGACTCGCCGGTCGCCCAGAGCGCGAGGGCGAGTTCGGCCGACTCGCCGCCCGTGACCCAGGGGTTGGGGACGACGCAGCGGACGCCGAGTCCGGGCACCACGAAGCGGTCCCAGCCCTCCTCGATACGGGACTTGGCCTCGGCACCGGTCAACGCACCGCCGAGCACCGGGTAGTACCAGTCCATCGAGTAGCGGTCCTTGTCGAGGAACCGCTCGGGGTGCCGGCGTATCGCGTGCCGCAGCGCGCCGAGCGCCAACTCCCAGTCCGGCTGCGGTTCTTCGCGCTGTTCGGCGATGGCGAGCGCGCAGCGCAGTGCGTGGTGGATGGACGAACTCCCGGTCAGCAGCGCGTCCTCGGTGGCGGTGCCGTCGGCCTCGCGCTTCCAGCCGATCTGTCCGCCGGGCTGCTGGAGCAGCAGCACGAACTCGACGGCGGCGTGGACCATGGGCCACATGCGGTCCAGGAAGGTGTCGTCGCCGGTGGCGAGGTAGTGGTGCCAGACGCCGACGGCGACGTACGCGACGAAGTTGGTCTCGCAGCCTCGGTCGGTGACGTCGTCGGCGTCCCCGTCCGCGTAGGCGGCGTACCAGGCGCCGTCCTCGTTCTGGTGCCGGCGCAGCCACTCGTAGGCGCGTTCCGCCGCGTCGTGCTCCCCCGCCGCGTCCAGTGCCATCGCGGCCTCGGTGTGGTCCCACGGGTCGAGGTGGTGCCCGCGGAACCACGGTATGGCTCCGTCCGCGCGCTGCACCGCGAGGATGCCGCGAACCGTGGCGGCGGCCTCCTCTGCGGTGAGGACCCCGGGCAGGACGAGGTGTTCTGTCCGGGGAGTGGTCACTTGGCGGCCGCCTTGGAGCGCCGCGCCTTGGCGGGCTGGGCCTTGGACGGCTGGGCCTTGGCGGGCCCCGGCTCGGCGGGCTGGGCCTTCGTGTCCTGCTCGGTGGTGTGCGCCTCGGCGGGCTGTTCGCCGGCGAGTTCGGGCAGGTGCGGCTTGGTCGCGTAGGCCACGAAGCTCTTGCCGATCAGCGGGTTCAGCGCCTGTTCGGCGAGCCTGGTGGCGAGGGGCTTCTTCATGATGTCCCAGACCAGCAGCTTGTGGTACGCGCGGACCGGTAGCGCCTGGTCGTTGTCGACGCCGAACGCGCACTTCAGCCACCAGTAGGGCGAGTGCAGGGCGTGGGCGTGGTGGGTGCCGTACGGCTCCAGGCCGGCCTCGGTCATCTTCGCCAGCAGCTCGTCCGCCTTGTAGATACGGATGTGGCCGCCCTCGACCTCGTGGTAGGCGTCGCTGAGTGTCCAGCAGACCTTTTCGGGGCCGTAGCGCGGGACGGTGACCGCGATGCGTCCGCCCGGCTTCAGCACGCGGACCATTTCGGCGAGCACGCCCTTGTCGTCGGGGATGTGCTCCATCACCTCGGAGATGATGACGACGTCGAAGGACTCGTCGGGGAACGGCAGCGCGAGCGCGTCGCCCTCCATCGCGGTGGCGGTGGCCCCGGCGGGTGCCTCGCCCGCCTCCGCCATCGCCGCGAACCACTTGGCGACCTCGCGGATTTCCTCCGCGTTGCGGTCCAGTGCGACGACCCGGGCCCCACGCCGGTAGCACTCGAACGCGTGCCGTCCGGCACCGCAGCCGAGGTCCAGCACACGGTCGCCCGGGGCGAGCGGGAACCGGGAGAAGTCGACGGTCAGCACGTGGCCCTGCTTTCGAGGTTGGCTTCGATCTGTTCTTCGGCAACGTCTTCGACGGCTCGGGCGCCTCCGACGGCTCGGGCGCCTCCGCCGGAGCCCGCGGAGCCCTCCATGGCCTCGCGGTAGCGCGCCACGGTGCCCTCGGCGGCCTTCGCCCAGGTGAAGCGCTCGAGCACCCGCTCCCGGCCGGCCGCCCCGAGCCGTGCCCGCAGCTCCGCGTCGCCCAGGAGCCGGCCCAGGGCCACGGCGAGCGCCCCGGAGTCACCGGGCGGCACCGCCAGGCAGGTCTCCCCGTCACGGCCGGCGACCTCGGGTATCGCTCCGCCGGTGGTGGCCACCAGCGGCGTACCGGTCGCCATCGCCTCCGCGGCGGGCAGCGAGAACCCCTCGTAAAGCGAGGGCACACAGGCCACTTGGGCCGAGCGCACCAGGTCGACCAGCTCGGCGTCGGAGATGCCCTTCACGAACGACACGGCGCCGTCGAGGCCGTAGCGCTCGATGGCCTGTGCCACGGGCCCGCCCTCGGGCCGCTTGCCGACGACGACGAGGTGGGCGGCGGGCTGCTCGGTGCGCACCTTGGCGAGCGCCTCGATGAGGAAGACCAGGCCCTTGAGCGGCACGTCGGCGCTGGAGGTGGTGACGATGCGGCCCGGTGTCCGCTGTACGGCCGGGTCGGGCGCGAACAGGTCGGTGTCGGCGCCGATATGGACGACGTGGACACGGTCGTCGCGTACGCCGAGGTGGTCGACGATCTCCTGCCGGGAGCTGCCGGAGACGGTGAGGATGGAGGGGAGCCGGCGCGCGACGCGCTTCTGCATACGGGTGAAGGCGTACCAGCGCCGCACGGACGCCCGGCGCTTGAAGCCCTCGGCGGCGTTCAGCTCCAACTGGCGGTCCACCGTGATGGGGTGATGGATCGTCGTGACGAGGGGCGCGCCGACATCTCCCAGGAGGCCGTAGCCGAGGGTCTGGTTGTCGTGCACGACGTCGAAGTCGCCGCGCCGGGCGCGCAGATGGCGCCGGGCCCGCAGCGAGAAGGTGAGCGGCTCGGGGAAGCCGCCGGTCCACATCGTCGCCACTTCCAGGGCGTCGATCCAGTCCCGGTACTCCTCCCGCTTCGGGGTGCGGAAGGGGTCGGGCTGGCGGTACAGGTCGAGGCTGGGCAGTTCGGTCAGGCTCAGCCCGCCGAGTCCGGCGCCCTCGTCGAGCACGGGGTACGGCTGGGAGCCGATGACCTCGACGCGGTGGCCGAGCCGGGTGAGTTCGCGGGAGAGGTGCCGTACGTAGACACCCTGGCCACCGCAGAACGGGTTCCCCTTGTAGGTCAGGAGCGCGATGCGCAACGGTGCTCCACCGTCGGCGGCCGGCCCCTCCTGGGGCCCCGCCTCCATGGCCTCAGCGGTCACTCCGGGCCCCCTTCTCCCTGCATTTCCCGCGAGGTTACGCGGGGAGGCTAATCTAGAACAAGTTACAGACTTGATCGTTCAGGGAGCATTGAATCTACCGGCAGGTAGCCCGGCTGGGAGCAGTGGATCAGGTGATTCGCACCACGGCCTGGGCCCTGCCAAACTCTGATCACTCTTCCCAGCCGCACGTCACGGAACGAGACCCATGCCAGCGGACAGCAGAATCGCGCAGATCGCGCACTCGGAGTCGCCGTCGCCGCCTCTCACCGAGCGCCAGGAGGCGCGCCGCCGCCGCATCCTGCACGCAAGCGCGCAGCTGGCCAGCCGGGGCGGTTTCGACGCCGTGCAGATGCGTGAGGTCGCCGAGTCCTCGCAGGTCGCGCTGGGCACGCTGTACCGGTACTTCCCGTCCAAGGTGCATCTTCTGGTGGCCACCATGCAGGACCAGCTGGAGCACATGCACGGCACCCTGCGCAAGAAGCCGCCGAGCGGTGAGACGCCCGCCGAGCGGGTCGCGGAGACACTGATGCGTGCCTTCCGCGCCCTGCAGCGGGAGCCCCATCTGGCCGACGCGATGGTCCGCGCCCTGACGTTCGCGGACCGCAGCGTGAGCCCCGAGGTGGACCAGGTCTCCCGCCAGACGACGGCGATCATCCTCGACGCGATGGGTCTCACGGACCCGACCCCGGCCCAGCTCTCGGCGGTCCGCGTGATCGGCCACACCTGGCACTCGGCCCTGATCACCTGGCTCTCCGGCCGCGCGTCGATCGCCCAGGTCAAGATCGACATCGAGACGGTGTGCCGGCTGATCGATCTGCCGTCAACCAGCGATTGACAGTTGCTATCGCCACTTATTGCACCGCTGATAGCATGACGTCCATGCCGATGATCACAGTGGAATTCACCGAGGAAGAGCTCGCCGTGGCAAAGGCGCACGCGGCCTCGCTCGGCAAGTCGATGCGCGCCCACGCGCACGACATAATCCTCGCGGATGTACAGCGGGCGGCGTTCCTCAAGGACGCGGACAAAACCGTGGCGTGGGCCATGGACGTGTTCAAGGACATGCCGAAGGGAATGCGTTGAGCCCTGTCATCCGGGTGGACGCGGGGTGGATCCTGGAGATCCAGACCCACGTCACGCCCGTGAACACCCCTGTCGCCGACTGGGGTGCTCTCAACGCCATGGCGGACCGACACCTCTTCGAGCAGCCGCACGGCCAGCTCTACTACGAGGAGCCGGCCGCACGCGCCGCCACGTTCTTCCACACCGCGCTGCTTCTTCGCCCGTTCGGGGACTTCAACGCCGTCATCGGCTGGGCATGCGCAGCGCTCTACATGGCGGCCTCCGAGCAGCCCGTCGACCCCAAGCGCGACGAGGTCCACCTGCTGGCGGGAGCGATCCGCGCCCAGGAGGCCGACCTCCGCGACGTCGCCCGCGCCATCGCCTCCTGGCGATAGCCCCCGAGGGCCACACCCGCCCGAGAGCCACACCGGCCCGAGGGGCACACCGGCCCGAGAGCCACACCGGCCCGAGGGGCACACCGGCCCGAGAGCCACACCGGCCCGAGAGCCACACCCACGCGAGAGCCACACCGGCCCGAGGGGCACACCCACGCGAGAGCCACACCGGCCCGAGGGGCACACCGGCCCGAGAGCCACACCGGCCCGAGAGCCACACCCACGCGAGAGCCACACCGGCCCGAGGGGCACACCGGCCCGAGAGCCACACCCACCCGAGGGGCGCACCCACCCGAGGGCACCCCCGCCCGAGGGGAGGTCACTCCTCGGGCGGAAACACCGCCTCCCCGCTCCCCAGCAATGTGATCGTGATCGCCTCCACGGGGCAGCTCTCCGCCGCCGCCAGTACCTTCTCGTTGGCGTCCGTCTCCGGGTCGGCCGGGTGGGACTGTCTGGCCGAGTCGAGGCGGAAGCCGTCCGGGGCGTGGTGGACGCACTGGGCGGAGCCGATGCACAGGGAGCGGTCCACCTCCACGTGCCAGCGGTCACCCACCTCTCAGCCCTCCCACCCGTTGGGCAGGTGGATCATCTTGTGCTCCAGGTACTCGCTGTATCCCTCGGGCCCGAACTCCCGCCCGAGACCTGAGTTCTTGTAGCCGCCGAACGGGCCGAGCATGTCGAGGCTGAAGGTGTTCACGGAGTACGTGCCCGTGCGGACCTGCCGCGCCACCTCGATGCCGCGCTCGACGTCCGCGGTCCACACGCTCCCGCTCAGCCCGTACTCGGAGTCGTTGGCGATCTTCACGGCCTCGGTCTCGTCGCCGTACGGCAGCAGGCAGATGACGGGTCCGAAGATCTCCTCGCGGGCGATCCGCATGGAGTTGTCGACGTCACCGAAGAGCGTCGGCTCGACGTACCAGCCGCGGTCGAGGCCGGCCGGGCGTCCGCCGCCGGTGAGGATCTTGGCGCCTTCCTCCTGGCCGATGCGGATGTAGTCCAGGCTGCGCTGCTGCTGCCGCCGCGCGACCAGCGGTCCCAGCTCCGTCTCCGGGTCGAGCGGATCCCCGACCTTCAGGGCGGCCGCGGCGGCGGTGAAGGCCTCGGCGAACTCGTCGTAGCGGACGCGCGGCACGAGGATCCGGGTCTGCGCCACACAGGCCTGGCCGTTGATCATCCAGGCGAAGGGCGCGATGCCCGCCACCGCTGAGGCGGCGTCGGCGTCCGGCAGGATCACCGCGGCCGACTTGCCGCCCAGTTCCAGGGTGATCCGGGTGAGGTTGCGCGCGCAGACCTCCATGACGCGCTTGCCCGCGCCGACCGATCCGGTGAAGGACACCTTGTCGACGCCGGGGTGGCCGACCAGGTACTCGCTGACCTCCCGGTCCGCCGGAAGGATCGACAGCACTCCCTCGGGCAGCCCCGCCTCGGTCACGATGTCCGCCAGCAGATAGGCGTCGAGCGGGGTTTCCGGTGACACCTTCAGGATCGCGGTGCAGCCCGCGAGCAGTGCCGGCGCGAGCTTGGCCGCGGCGGTGAACTGCGGCACGTTCCACGGCACGACGGCCGCGACGACACCGACGGGCTCACGCCGCACCAGGATCCTGCCGAGTGCGCCGTCACGCCCCTCCTCGTAGGTGAATCCGCGCGCCGTCGTGATCGCCGCGTCCCACACCATCATCGAGGAGAGCGCCTGCACCATCACGGACGAGGTGTAGGGGGTGCCGTTCTGGGAGCTGATGACCCGGGCGATCTCCTCGTAACGCACGGCGAACGCGTCCTTGATGCGGGTGACGACCTCGATCCGCTCGTCGAGCGTCATCCGCGGCCAGGGGCCCTCGTCGAAGGCGGTGCGGGCGACGGCGACGGCCCGGTCGACGTCGGCGGCCGAGGCGTGCGGGACGCGTCCGATGACCTCTTCCGTGTGCGGCGAGATCACCTCGATGACGTCCTGGCCGAGGGGATCCGTCAACTCCCCGCCGATGAACAGCTGTCCGTGTTCACGTAGGTTCACGAGCTCCGTCATGGCGACTGCCTCCCCGCCCGAAGGCCTCCCCGGGCAAGCTCTCTGACGATCCATCAGACATGGCCGACATCGGAACTGATACCAGTTCTACTCTGAGGAGTCCACGGCCCGGACACATCCGGCAGGCTACTCAGGAGCCCATCGCCGCCTCCGGATGTAACGAGTTCTAGTTATAGTGGCCCGGAAGACGGCGATCGGGGATTGGGGTGCCCATGGCGCAGGCGGCCGATCACGGCGGGGGCGTACGGTCCCTCAGGGTTCCGATCCCGGACAACCCGCTCGGCCACACATTGGTGTACGTGGTCGACACCGACCGCGGCCCGGTGCTGATCGACACGGGCTGGGACGACCCGTCGTCCTGGGACGCCCTCACCGACGGGCTCGCGGCCTGCGGCACCTCCGCCGCCGAGATTCACGGCGTCGTCATCACCCACCACCACCCCGACCACCACGGTCTGTCGGGCAAGGTGCGCGAGGCGTCCGGCGCCTGGATCGCGATGCACGCCGCCGACATCTCCGTCGTACGGCGCACCCGGGAGAACCGGCCGGAGCGCTGGTTCGCCTACATGACGGCCAAGCTGAGCGCAGCGGGCGCGCCCGAGGAGCACGTGGCACCGCTGCGCGCCGCGCGCGGCGGCCGTTCCCTCCCCGGGTTCTCCCCCGCGCTCCCCGACCGGGAGATCGTCCCCGGCGAACTCCTCGAACTGCCGGGCCGCCGCCTCCGCGCGATCTGGACGCCGGGCCACACCCCCGGCCATGTCTGCCTCCATCTCGAGGAGGAACACCCGGCCCGGCTCCCGGGCCACGGCCGGCTGTTCTCCGGCGACCACCTCCTGCCCGAGATCACCCCGCACATCGGCCTGTACGAGGACCCGGACGACGCCACTGTGACCGATCCCCTCGGCGACTACCTCGACTCCCTGGAACGCGTGGGCCGGCTCGCCCCGGCGGAGGTGCTCCCGGCCCACCAGCACGCCTTCGCCGATGCCCCGGCCCGCGTACGGGAGTTGCTCGCGCACCACGAGGAGCGCCTGACCGGTCTGCTCGCCCTGCTCGGCACCCCGCTCACCCCGTGGCAGCTGGCCGAGCGCATGGAGTGGAACCGCCCCTGGGACCAGATCCCCTTCGGCTCGCGCAACATCGCGGTCTCCGAGGCCGAGGCGCATGTGCGACGACTGGTGAAACTGGGGCGTGCGGAGGCGGTGGCGGGGAGCGATCCGGTGACGTACGTGGCGCTCTGACCCGCTCCCGGCCGCGCACCCGGGGGCATTCACGCCGCGGCTCATTCCTTGGCTCACTCCGCGGCTCACTCGCTGGCTCACTCCGCGACCGCGTAGTCGAGCCCCTCCTCGTACGTCATCGACAGGCCCTCCGCGTACGCCGACTCGTAGGCCCCGTCGCCCATCTCGCGGCGTACGTGGCCCTCGTAGGCGCGGCGGGTGGCGCGCAGGTCCGGTGAGCTCATCCGGTTGCCGCCGGTGAGTTCCCACAGGCGCCCGGGAGGCCACGCGTCGACGTCCGCTGTCATTGCTGCCGCTCTCACTGCTGCCGCTCTGCGGGCTGTTTGTGGCGCTGGTAGTAGCGGGCGACGCGGGCACGGTTGCCGCAGCGGGCGGGGGAGCACCAGCGTCGGCGGGGGTGGGCGGGCAGGAAGACCATCACGCAGTCCTCGGCCTCGCACCCTCGGAGTTTGCCGATGGCGGCGGGGTCGGTGAGCAGGTCGGCCGCGGACTCGGCCAGCAGGGCGGCGAGACGGACACCGAGTGGGCCCGTGCGACGGAGTGTCGCTGTCACCGTGTCGTCCAGCCAGGAGAGTTCGCGGACGGCGGGCGCGGCGCGCTGGGCGTCAGTCAGGGCACGCAGAGCGTCGGTGGGGGGCTGCTGCCCGTGCAGTAGGGCCTGGACCGCCGCCTCGATGTGGGCGCGTACGGCGTGGATGGCGACGAGGTCGGCTTCGGTCGGTACGGCGCCGCCCGTTTCGGGGCCGAGCCGGTCTTCCTCCAGCGCGAGCCAGGCGGCCAGGCGTTCCGGTGTGTCGAGCAGGTCGATGCGGCCGTCTCCGCCTGCCGGGCGGGTGTTGACGAGGTCCAGGGCCAGGGGCTCGCCGGTCAGCGGTTCACTGTCACGCATACACCTAACGGTACATGAGTCAGTTGACGCATTAGAACTTGGGAAGCTATACCTAATGCATCAACTCGCTATGGAGGCATGTGAAATGACGATCCCCGCGGCCCTCTCCCACATCTCGGTCCCGGCTCGCGCGACCCACCGCTTCGTCGAGGTCGACGGCGTGGAGGTCTTCTACCGGGAGTCACTGCGGGAGCGCACGGACGCCCCCGTCGTGCTGCTCCTGCACGGCTTCCCTTCCGCCTCACACCAGTTCCGGCGACTGATCGACAGCCTGGGCAGGCACTATCGGCTGATCGCGCCCGACTACCCCGGCTTCGGGCACACCCGCGCCCCCGACGGCTTCACCTACTCCTTCGACCGTCTGACCGACATCGTCGAGGGCTTCACCGAACGGCTCGGACTGACCCGGTACGCGATGTACCTCTTCGACTTCGGCGCCCCGGTCGGCTTCCGCCTGGCACTGCGCCATCCCGAGCGGGTGACCGGACTCGTCGTGCAGAACGGCAATGCCTACGCCGAGGGACTGTCCGACGCTGCTCGCGACTTAACCGCGCTCACCCCGGACACCCCCGGCGCCGAGGCCGCCATCCGCGACCTGCTCACCCTCGCCGCCACCCGCGGCCAGTACGAGGGCGGCACCGCCGACCCCACGCTGGTCGCACCGGAGGGCTGGCTGCTCGACCAGCACTTCCTGGACCAGCCCGGCCGCAATCAGGCCCAACTCGCCCTGCTCTACGACTACAAGAGCAACATCGCCGCCTATCCCGAATGGCAGGCGTGGCTGCGCGAGCACCGCCCGCCCACCCTCATCACCTGGGGCACGAACGACCCCTTCTTCACCGAATCCGGCGCCCGCACCTACCTGCGCGACGTACCCGAAGCGGATCTCCACCTCTTCCCCACGGGCCACTTCGCCCTGGAGGACCACCTCCCGGACATCGCCCCGCTCATCGCCGACTTCCTCGACCACCTCCCGGCCTGACCGGCACCCCTTCCGCAGGGCGACACCCATCCGCAAGGCACCGCCGAACCCGCCTCGTCCTGGCCGCGCCCTGACGCACGACCGCGGCGGGCGGCCGTCGAGACGCCTGCATCCGCACAGTTGGGGCTTGATGTCCTCGCGTGCCGGGTATCGCAGGCGCATGCGGGCATGGGGAGAGGCCGTGTGGACGGGACCCCGATCGGAGGCCTTTCTGCGGCGCGTGGTGCGACGGGTGCTGGCGGGAAATACGCCACAGCCGTGGTGGATTCCGCGGCGCGTGCTGACCGTGGTCTCGGCGGACGTCGATGCCACTGCCGGTGTCGGGGCGGTCTGGATGGTGTGGCGTCCGAGGTCACCGCGCACGTGTGAGCACATTGCGGTCCTGGAGTGGTACGAAGAGCAGTGGCGGTACGTGGGGGGTGGCTGCGGCTCCGGAGACGATCCTGTCAACGTCGATGTGCTGGACGTTCGCAACGGCGGGGGCGTCCGCAGCCTCACCCGCAGCAATGTCCCTCCACGCTCCATCACCGCAGCCCCGTGGATCAGTTGCGTCAAGGTGCGCCTCGGGCGAGATGTGGGTCAAGTTCTCATCGGTGCCCGCCGGATCGAGAATCCCGAGCAGTGCAAGCTCATCGCTGTTTGGACGTCCCCCTGTATCAGCCGCAAAGCCCGCCCCGTCATCGTGGCCCTGGGACGCGACGGCGCCGAGCTCTCCCGCATTGGCCCCCATGACAGCCTGGACAGTCATACTTGGGCGCGGCTGAGGGAGGATTCATAGCCAGCCTGCTTCCCGGGGCTTCATCGTGCTGACTGTCCTGGCTGTCTCCTGCCGGTCACCCCGCGAGGGTCAGCTTGTGCAGGCGAGCGATCCCGAGCAATGCGTGGTGGACGCCGTCGCCTTTGAGCCGGCAGTCGCGGAGGACCTTCCAGGTCTTCATGCGGGTGAAGATGTGCTCGACCTGCGCGCGGACCTTGCGGTGAGAGGCGTTCCCAACTGGAATGCCGATCAGCTTGCCTACAACAGGCCCCGTACCGCGTGATGTCGAGGTACTTCTTCACCCAGGTCACCAGTTTCCCGCCGTAGGCGGAGTCGGCCCGGACGCAGGCGGTCGAACAGAACAGGGCCGTCGCCTTCGCCGACGGCATCGGCGGACCACCGCACCCCCAGGCACATGGGTGGCCCGGTGCGTCTGTGACCACGATCAGCCGCAGCCGGGGCACTCCGTCCCTCCCCATACGGCCACCGTACGGTCACCGATCGCCTTACGGAACACCACCGAACCCGTGCGAGATGCGGCTGGCACTCGGGAAACCACCCCGTAAAAGGCAGACGTGAGCTGGATCACGGTTGAGGTTGACCTCGGGTCAGGGTGGACGCTCGTCGCGTCGGCACGCCACCACCGAAGCCGACCCGGACATAACAGTTTCAGGGGAGAGACCACCATGCCCATCACCCTTTCCGGCCAGCAGGATCGCCCGGAGCTCCGCAAGGCCCTGGAAGAGATCGTCGATTCAGGTCTCACCGGGATTACGCTGCGCGTGCACGATGAACGGGGCGAATGGGTCGGCAGTGCCGGGGTGAGCAAGCTGGGGGAGGCCGCGAAGCCGCCGACGAACGGGCGCGTCCGGATCGGCAGCAACACCAAGACCTTCACCGCGGCCCTCGTGCTGCAACTGGTGGCCGAGGGCAAGATCAGACTGGACGCCCCGGCGGCCGAAGTTGATCACCCGGCGCGACACGCTGCTCCGGCTCGCCGACGGCAACCGGACGCTGCTGCCTGACCGCGCTGTGGCGCTTCTGGAGCGGATGCCCGGCCTCGGCTTCACCACAGACCAAGTGGCGGCCGCCCGGGAGGGCTGGGTGCTCGCCAAGGCTCTGGTTCCCGAAGGTTTCGACGACTACCTCACGCATGTCGAGCACGCCCTGCAAGACCCCCGGTTCGTCGCCTTGAGCAAGCGCGCCGCCGAATCCGCGGCCTGGGAGCCTGACGACCCCCGCATCGCCGAACTCGCCACCGCATTGGCCGACCACTACCTCGCCAGCCCCGCACAGCTGAAAATCGTGACCGGCCTGCAAGCCCGCACCGAGGCCGCGACCCGGTACGAACTGATCGCCCACCACGGCGAAGAACAGGCACCTGCCGCGGCCCGGTTGACCGCGCTCGTCGAAACCAAGCTCCGCGCCGCCGGCGTCCATATCCCCAGACCAGACTCCCACTGACCGCGCCGTGCTCCGGTCCTTTGGCCCCGGCACCGGCCGGGCCTGCCCACGGACACCGCTTGAGTGGCTGCACGACGCCGCGTCGGGGCACCGGGGCGCCGCCCACGATCAGCACCGCGTCCGGGCCGTGCCGCTCGAGGCCGCCATCTGCGCTCCATCGACTCGGGCGTGGTCACGTTGGGCCAGACCGGAGTTCAGCTGGATCGTCCAACGCGCCGACGCTCGCGCCGGTACGGGTGCCATGACGGCGCGCCTGAGTCAGGGCACCAGCGATCGGATCAGCTTCTCCGCCGAGCCGAGGAGCCGCACCTCCTGCTGACTCATCGTCGGGTTCGCCGCCCGGCGCGTGACGGCCTCCGTGAGTCCCTGCTCCGTCAGGTCCGAAGGGTCGGCCAGCAGCCCGGCGAGGGTCTCGGCGGCCGCGGCGGCGTAGGGCTCGTCGCCCACCGCCGCCTGCGCGAGGATGACGGCCGACATGCCCCAGTCCAGGCCCGGGGAGGCCTCCTCCGCGTTGGCCCAGTCGATCACCCGCGGACCGTCGGGGGCCATCAGCACGTTGTCCGGGTGCAGATCCAGGTGCAGGACGCGGGTCCCGGGATCCGCGGAGCGGCGGGCGGGGACGGCGTGCAAGGCGCGGAGGAGCCGCGCGAGCGTCTCGCCTCCCTCGCGCGGGGCGAGCGTGCCCGCCATGAACGCCCCCAGCATCGTGGGCCCGGACAGCCGTTGCAGCACCAGGTCGCTGCGAGTCGCCGAACGGACTTCCGGCACGGGATAGCCGTGGCCGCGCACGTGCGCCATCACCGCCGCCTCGGCCGTGGCGTCGCCGAAACCGTCCCGATAGCGCCGCAGTACCCACTCCTCGTCGACCGCGTACACATCCGCCGTACGCCCCGAGCCGAGCAGTCTCCCCGTCCGCATGGCCGCGAGCCTATCCCGCACGTGAACGTGCGCCACGGCAGTCCGGTCGGCGGGCTCCTACAGCCGCTGAATGATCGTCCCCGTAGCCAGCGCCCCGCCCGCGCACATCGTGATGAGCGCGAACTCCTTGTCGCGGCGCTCCAGTTCGTGCAGTGCGGTGGTGATCAGGCGCGCTCCGGTGGCCCCGACCGGGTGGCCGAGGGCGATCGCCCCGCCGTTGACGTTGACCTTCTCGAGGTCCTGCTCGAAGACCTGCGCCCAGCTCAGCACCACCGACGCGAAGGCCTCGTTGATCTCGACGATGTCGATGTCCTTCAGCGACATCCCGGCCTTCCCCAGCACCGCCCGCGTCGCGTCGATCGGCCCGTCGAGGTGGAAGTGGGGGTCGGAGCCGACCAGTGCCTGGGCGACGATCCGTGCGCGCGGCCTGAGCTTGAGCGCGCGGGCCATCCGCTTGGAGGCCCACATGATGGCCGCGGCGCCGTCGGAGATCTGCGAGGAGTTGCCCGCGGTGTGCACGGCCGTCGGCATGATCGGCTTGAGGGCGGCCAGCGCCTCCATGGAGGTGTCGCGCAGCCCCTCGTCGTGGTCGACGAGCCGCCACATTCCCTGTCCGGCGCGCTGCTCGTCCTCCGTCGTCGGCACCTGAACGGCGAACGTCTCGCGCTTGAAGCGCTCCTCGGACCAGGCGACGGCGGCCCGTTCCTGGGAGAGCAGCCCGAGCCCGTCCACGTTCTCGCGGGTCAGTCCGCGGCGCCGGGCGATCCGCTCGGCCGCCTCGAACTGGTTCGGCAGGTCCACGTTCCACTCTTCGGGGAACGGCTTGCCCGGCCCGTGCTTGGACCCCGACCCCAGCGGCACCCGCGACATCGCCTCGACCCCGCAGGAGATCCCGACGTCGATGGCGCCCACGCCGACCATGTTGGCCACCATGTGGGAAGCCTGCTGCGAGGAACCGCACTGGCAGTCCACGGTCGTCGCGGCCGTCTCGTACGGCAGCCCCATGGTCAGCCATGCCGTCCGTGCCGGGTTCATCGACTGCTCGCCGGCATGGGTCACCGTGCCGCCGACGATCTGCTCGACGCAGTCGGCGGGGATGCCGGTGCGGCCGAGGAGTTCACGGTAGGTCTCGCCCAGCAGATAGGCGGGGTGCAGATTGGCGAGCGCGCCGCCGCGCCTGCCGATGGGGGTGCGTACGGCTTCGACGATCACGGGTTCCGCGGCCATGGGATGGAGTCCTCTCCTAGAGGCCCGCCCTTCGAGGGCAGGCCCTCGCTCACCCGCGCGGCGCGGGCGTCCCGGCCCACCCGCCACGCTGAACTAGTACGCGTTCTAGTTCTACTTGCAGTCTGCTGAGCGAAGCCCCCGCGCCGCAAGGGTCTTGCAGCCTCCGAAGTCGTGATCCGCACGAACTCCGCACGCCCGCGACGGGCCCCGGGCACGCCAGCGCACCGCCCGGCGGCCGGTAGAACCCGTTATCGCCTCGTGGGCCGGCGGCGCCTCCGGCCCCCTCCGCGGCCCCGACCCCCGTCGCTCCCCCGGCACCGAGCCCGACCCCGGTCACCATGCGCGAAATGCAATCCGAGTCCGATCCGCCGGACCCGGCGTCGGCAGCCCGCCACCCCGGCGCCGGCGGATCCCCCTCGCGGAGCGCCTCGAGCGTGCGGGCATCGGGCGTGCGGGCATCGGGCGCACGGGGGGGGCCGCGTCCGGCCTCGATCGCCGTCCGGGCATAGTCTGGATTTTGACTTTGGTCGGCTTTCGGCTCCTCGCCCGGGCCAGAGGCGAGAGACGGAGGAATCGCCGCGGGAGCGAGATGAGCGAGCAATGGAACAGTTCACCGCACGCGCCGTCGTCGACGATCAGGGCACGGTGACCGAGTGGAGCGCGGGCGCCGAGCGGTTGCTCGGTTATCCGTCGGCGGAGATCGTGGGCCGGCCGGCGGCGACTCTGCTGGCCGAGGAGATCGCCGCCCACGACCTGCTCACCCGTACCCGGCTGCCGCGGTGGAACGGCAGGCTCCTGCTGCGGCACCGCGACGGCCACCGTCTCGGAGCCCCGGTCCTGGCTCACCACCGCACCCCTGACGACGGGGGCGGGCACTGGCTGCTGTTCTCGGCCCCGGCCGAACCGCGCCCCGAGGACGACACCCTGGCGCGGCGGGCCTTCGCACAGTCCCCGTGCGGCTCGATGTCGGTGTTCGACACGGATCTGCGCCACCGCCGGTCCAACGACAGCGGGCAGCGCACCCTGGGCCTGGACGACGACGCCCTGCGCGGTCTCATGCTGTCCGAGGTGCTGCCCGGCGTGCCGTACGTGGAGGACGTCGAGCGGAGCATGGTGCGGGCGCTGGAGACCGGAGAGCCGCAGCACCTCGAGACCCGCGCTCGCGCTCCCGGGGAGACACGCGAGCACACCTGGTCGGTCCATGTCGTCCGGGTGGAGGACACGGACGGCCGGGTCCTGGGCGTCTTGACCACCGGGCAGGACATGACGGACCAGTACTGGGCCCGCACGCGGCTCGCGGTGATCGCCGGTGCCGGCCGGCGCATCGGCACCACCCTGGACGTGACGCGGACGGCCGAGGAACTGACCGAGGTCGTGGTCCCGGAGCTGGCCGACTTCGTCAGCGTCGACCTGCTGACCTCCCTCGACGACGTGGACGAGCCGCACCCGGGCGCGGTGGCGGCGGACGGCCCCATAGCGCTGCGCCGCGTCGCCCACCGGTCCGTGTATCCGGACATCCCCGAGGCCGCCGTCGCCCTGGGTGCGACGGACCGGTATCCGGAAGGATCCCCGCCGGTCGAGAGCCTGCGGTCGGGGCGGGCCGTGCTGCGTAATGTCACCGACCCAGCGATCAGCGAGTGGATCGCCAAGGATCCGCTGCGGGCCGCCCGGGTCCGCGACTTCGGCATGCACTCGGCGATGACCGTGCCTCTCTCGGCACGCGGCACCACCCTCGGTGTCGTCGTCTTCGTCCGCCACCGGAGCCCGGATTCCTTCCAGCAGGACGACCTGGTGCTGGCCGAGGAACTGGCCGCCCGGGCGGCGGTCTCCATCGACAACGCCCGGCGCTTCAGCCGCGAGCGCGGCACGGCGGTCACCCTGCAGCGCAGTCTGCTGCCGCAGCGCCTGCCCGAGCAGACGGCGGTGGAGTTCGCCCACCGTTACCTTCCCGCCTCCGCGGGGGCGGGGGTGGGCGGGGACTGGTTCGATGTGATCCCGCTGTCCGCGGCCCGGGTGGCGCTGGTGGTGGGCGATGTCGTCGGCCACGGCCTGCACGCCTCCGCGACCATGGGCAGGCTGCGGGCCGCCGTGCGCACCCTCGCCGACATCGACCTGCCCCCCGACGAGCTGCTCACCCGTCTCGACGATCTCGTGGCCCGCCTGGCCACCGAGGGTGAGGACTCCCAGCAGGCGACCGGCCGGGAAGCACCCTCCGGCGGCATCGGCACGACCTGCCTGTACGCCGTCTACGACCCGGTCTCCCGCCACTGCTCTCTCGCGCGGGCGGGGCACCCGCCGCCGGCCGTGGTGAGCCCGGACGGCTCCGTCCGCCTGCTCGACCTCCCCGCCGGTCCGCCGCTGGGGCTGGGCGGGCTGCCGTTCGAGGCGGTCGACGTCGAGCTGCCCGAAGGCAGTCTGCTCGCGCTCTACACCGACGGTCTGGTCTCGTCCCGCGAGCGTGACATCGAGACCGGAGTGTCCCTGCTCCATCGCGCTCTCGTCCGCCCGGCGGCCACTCTGGACGGCCTGTGCGGCACCGTTCTGAGCGACCTGCTCCCGCCCCGGCCCACCGACGACGTCGCCCTGCTCATCGCCCGCACCAGGGCACTGAGCGCCCAGCAGGTCGCCACCTGGGCGGTGACGGCCGAGCCCGCGGCAGTGGCCCAGACCCGCAAGGACGCCGTGGCGCAACTGGAGGCCTGGGGCCTGGACGACGCGGTGTTCGTCACCGAGCTGATCGTCAGCGAACTGATCACCAACGCCATCCGGCACGCCCAGCCACCGATCGAGCTGCGGCTGATCCGTGAGGCGGGGAACCTCATCTGCGAGGTCTCCGACGCCAGCAGTACCGCGCCCCACATGCGGCGCGCCCGCACCTACGACGAAGGCGGCCGCGGCCTGCTCCTGGTCGCCCAGCTCACCCAGCGCTGGGGCACCCGCCAGACCGCCGCGGGCAAGAAGATCTGGGCGGAACAGATGTTGCCGGAGTTCCCACGGGAGTAGGACCTGTGCCGGAAGTGGCGCCTGCCGGCCGACGCATGCCCCAGGGCCCGTCCGACGGCGGTTTGCCCCCGCGCCAGGATTGGCACGCCCGCGCCCCTTGCGAGTTGTAGAACGCGTTATTACCGTCACGGCAAATTCCATTTTCTGATTGACCGTCAGACGAATCGGAACCAGCTGGAGTTGCCGATGCCCTGTCCAGCGCTGCCCGACGGGTTCGACCCCACCGACCCCGATCTGCTGCACACCCGTGTGTCCCTCCCGGAGTTCGCCGAACTGCGCCGGACCGAGCCGGTCCACTGGATCCCGCAGCCGCACAACCTGGCCGGCTTCGGCGACGAGGGCTACTGGGCCGTCACCCGGCACGCGGACGTCAAGTACGTTTCCACGCACCCGGAGCTCTTCTCCTCCTCCCTCAACACCGCGATCATCCGCTTCAACGAGCACATCCAGCGGGACGCGATCGACGCCCAGCGGCTGATCATCCTCAACATGGACCCGCCCGAGCACACCCGGGTCCGCCAGATCGTGCAGCGCGGTTTCACCCCGCGTGCGATCCGCGCCCTGGAGGGAGCACTGCGCACCCGGGCCACCGCGATCGCCGAACAGGCCCTGACGCACAGCGGCTCGTTCGACTTCGTCACCCAGGTCGCCAGCGAACTGCCCCTCCAGGCGATAGCCGAACTGATCGGCATCCCCCAGGACGACCGGGCCAAGATCTTCGACTGGTCCAACAAGATGATCGCCTACGACGACCCGGAGTACGCGATCACCGAGGAGGTCGGCGCCGAGTCGGCAACCGAACTCATCGCCTATGCCATGAACATGGCCGCGGACCGCAAGCAGTGCCCGGCCGAGGACATCGTCACCAGGCTGGTGGCCGCCGAGGACGAGGGCAACCTCGCCTCGGACGAGTTCGGCTTCTTCGTGCTCGCGCTGTCCGTCGCGGGCAACGAGACCACCCGCAACGCCATCAGCCACGGCATGTACGCGTTCCTCACCCACCCCGACCAGTGGGACCTCTTCAAGCGCGAACGCCCGGCGACGGCGGCCGAGGAGATCGTCCGCTGGGCCACCCCGGTCAACTCCTTCCAGCGCACCGCCACCCAGGACACCGAGCTCGGCGGACAGCGGATCAAGAAGGGCGACCGGGTCGGCATCTTCTACTCCTCCGCCAACCACGACCCCGAGGTCTTCGAGAACCCCGACAGCTTCGACATCACCCGCGACCCCAACCCGCACCTCGGCTTCGGCGGCGGCGGTCCGCACTTCTGCCTCGGCAAGTCCCTGGCCACACTGGAGATCGACCTGATCTTCAACGCGGTCGCGGACGCCATGCCGAACCTCCGCCTCGCCGCCGAACCGCGCCGGCTGCGCTCGGCGTGGATCAACGGCGTGAAGGAACTCCAGGTGACCGCCGGTTGAGCGACGCCGACAAGACCCAGGCCGACGGACTTTCCCGGCCCCGTCGGCCTGTCTACGAGGGAGGCAGGGGCCATCCCCCCTACGCCCCGCCCCTGCCTCCCCCGAGAGCACCGACGAACGCGTCGAAGGCGCCCGGGGTGAAGGTGAGCGCGGGGCCGTCGGGGTTCTTGGAGTCGCGGACTGCTACGGCGGCGGAGGGGGTCTGGGCGATCTCTACGCAATCACCGCCCTGGTCACCGCTGTACGAGGACTTGCGCCAGGCGAGCGGGCCGAGTGGGGCGCACTCCACGCACTCGCCGCCCTGATCACCGCTGTAACTCGACTTACGCCAACGGATGTCCGTCGGACGAGCGTTGCTGCTCTCCATAGCGTTCCTCCATTGTGCGCCGGATCAGCGCGGCCGAGTCATGGATGGACAGGGCAGCCGCCTGGAGGTGATCGTAACGGAGCGAACAGTCCTGGACAGTGTCCGGGTTGGCCGTCGGATGCCCCGCCCCGTAGCCCTCGGTGTAGACGATGACTGGATGAACCCGTGTAGCTGACGATGGCCCCCAGTTGCTGCTGGGTGAGCCCGGCCGCCTCGCGGTAGCGGCGCAGTTCGAAGCCGTAGTAGTCGAGCGGTGAGGCGCTGGGGTCGAGGGCGTTGACGTGGGTCACCGGCACTCCTTCATGCACAACTCGGCCCGGATTCCAAGCTGTTTGGAAGCTGGTTCGACGCTGGCGCGAAGCTGGTTGGATCCACTCAGTTGCCGAGGGTAGCCAACCGCCTTCCTCCGCGTGGCGTGAACGAACTCAATCACCCACGCCGGTGAACCATTTGATCGCGTGTGGCGTCTTACCGACCGTCCCGCTCACCCGCCCGGAACGGACCTACGACCTGTGCCGTCCTCCACCGAGTCGGCCGGGATGCCGGGGCAGCAGCAGTTGTCGTTCCCGGCCGCCGTCGACCGACGGGCCTGGCGACAGCACCGCGTCCCCGTGCTGTCGGTGGCGCTCGCCCTTCCGCTCTACGTGCTGTGGGCCCGGTTGCTGGGCACCGGCGGTGGGGATCTGGCGGCGCAGATCGCCTGGAGCGACTTCGTCGCCCGCCATCCCGGCTCCCCGTACAACCTCTCCTGGTACGGCGGCAGCCACGTCGGCGGCTACAGCGTTCTGACGCCGTATCTGATGGCCGCGCTGGGCGTACGGACCGTCACGGTCCTCGCCGGACTGGCCGCGTCCTGGTTCGCGGCCGTCCTCTTCGTACGCAGCGGGATGAGCCGGCCCCTCTTACCCGCGCTGCTCGCCGTCCTCACCCTGTGGTGCAACGTCGCGTCCGGCCGGTCGACGTTCGCCATCGGTACGGCCATAGGGCTGGCCGCGTGTCTGGCACTCACGGGTTCTGCTCCGCGGGCCGCCCGGCAACGGCCCGTGCTCGCCGCGCTGTTGAGCGTCCTGGCCACGCTCGCGAGTCCGGCCGCCGGGCTCTTCCTGCTCGTCGCCGGAGCGGGATGGCTGCTGGCGCGGGAGTTCACGCAGGCCGCCGCTCTCCTCGTGCCTCCGGTCCTGACGGTGGCGGCCACCACCCTGCTGTTCCCCATCGGCGGCCGGCAGCCGATGGGGACCGGCGACATCTGGGAACCCCTGATACTCGGTGCCGTCGTCGTCCTCGTGGCACCGCACGACTGGCGTGTGGTGCGGTTGGGGACGCTGGTGTACATGGCGGGGGTCGTGCTGGCCCTGCTGGTGTCCTCGCCGGTCGGGTCGAACGTCGTCCGGCTCGCGGAGCTCTTCGCCCCACCCGTGCTGCTCGCCGCCCTCCTCGCCCCCGGGCCGCACCTCATACGACGGGGCGCGCTCGCGGTCGCGCTGGCGTTCTCCGTGAACTGGGTGGGACAGCACGCCGTCGACGTGCTGCGGATGTCGACCCCCGTGCCCGCCTGGGCCACCGACACCCGTGGCGTGGTGGCAGCACTCGACCGGCTCGGCGCCGACCGCACCCGGGTGGAGGTGGTGCCCGCCGTCAACCACCGCGAGACCACCGCCCTCGCCCCGTACGTGAACACCGCGCGCGGCTGGAACCGGCAGCTCGACGTGGAACGCGGGCCGCTCTTCTACGACGGATCCTTCTCGGCCCGCCGCTACCGCGCCTGGCTGGACCGTTGGGCGGTCGGTCTGGTCGTACTGCCGCAGGGCACCCCCGACTGGGCCGCCGAGGAGGAGGCGGCCCTGGTGCGCGCCGAGCCGGACTGGCTGGAGCTCGTGTGGCGGGACGAGCACTGGCGTGTGTACCGCGTCGACGACGCGACCCCACTGGTCACCGGGCCGGGTTCCGTCGTCCGCTCCGACGGGGCCGGGTTCACCGTCCGTGTCGGGCGGCCCGGCTCGGTGGACGTGCGCGTCGCCCACTCCCCCTGGCTGCGTACGGGCCGGGGCTGCCTCGAGCGGGCGGGCGAGTGGACCCGGCTGACCGTGACCGAGCCGGGCACGTACCGGATCAGCTCTTCGTACCGACTGCCACGGCAGCAGCGCTGCTGACGGAGTCGCCGCGGTCCTTTCCTGCGCTCGCGGCCGCCGAGCGCGGTCCGCACAGCACGTACTGCAGGGCGAAGCCCGCCGCCACCACGGCCACCCCGCCCACCGCGTCCAGGAGCCAGTGGTTGGCGGTGGCCACGATGGTGAACAGGGTGATCGCCGGGTGCAGGAAGCCCAGCAGTCTGAGCGCTCTGTGGCGGATCACGCAGAAGAACATGATCCCGAACCAGAACGACCAGCCGATGTGCAGCGAGGGCATCGCCGCGTACTGGTTGGTGAGCTCGGTGAGGCCGCCGAACTTGGGTTCGGTGAGGTCCTGCGCGCCATTGATGGTGTCGATGAAGCCCATGTCCGGCATCAGGCGGGGCGGGGCCAGCGGATAGAGCCAGAAACCGAGCAGTGCCAGCAGGGTCGCGAAGCCCAGCGGGGTCCGGCCCCAGCGGTAGAGCGCGGGCCGCCACACGTACAGGAAGCCGAGCATCAGCAGCGGGAAGAGGAAGTGGAAGGTCTCGTAGTAGTAGTCGGAGGCCGCCTCCAGCCAGTTCACGCCCGCCACCCAGCGGTTGATCTCCAGCTCGAAGTCCAGGTGCAGGAAGCGCTCGACGGTCAGGATCTGCTCGGCGTGCTCCTCGGCGGCGGGGCGGCTGCCCGTGGCGGCGGCCCGCACGTTCGTGTAGGCGGCGAAGCCGATCCGGATCAGCAGCAGCTCGAGGAGGAGATTGGGGCGGCTCAGCACCCGGCGCCAGAACGGCAGCAGTGGAATCCAGGCCCACCGGGCGGGCACGGGAGCCTCGTACACCGTCGGGACGGGCCGCTGCCAGTGTTCCGAGGTCCGCAGCAGGAACGGCACCGCGCAGGCGGCGACGATCGCGACGGCCAGCGGCAGGGTCGCGCCGACCTTCTGCATGAACTCGAACTTCATCTTGGGCAGCAGCAGCTCGCTGCTCAGCGTCATCACCAGGACGACCGTGACCGGCCACACCGGGCGGTCGGCGGACCGCTTGCCGACCCGGCCCACAGCGGCGAGCAGCACCCACAGCAGCTGGTGCTGCCAGGCGGTCGGCGCGATGGCCACCGAGACACAACCGGTCAGGGCCACCGCGAGGAGCAGCTGACCGTCGCGTGCGTACTTCACCGCGCGCCGCATGCCGAACACGGTGACGGCGGCGGCGAGGAGGCAGAACACCAGGACCTCCACCGGGCCCTGCAGCCCGAAGCGCAGCAGGGCACCGTGCAGGGACTGGTTGGCGAAGCCGTCCGAGACGTTGCCGAGGCCCACGCCCGCCATGTGGTGCACCCAGTAGGTCCACGAGTCACGGGGCATCGCCACCCAGGCCACGGCGGCCGTGGCGGCGAAGGTGACGCCGGTGGAGACGGCGGCGCGCCGCCGTCTGGTCAGCAACAGCAGCGGGGCGAACAGCAACAGGGTCGGCTGCAGCGCAGCGCCGAGGCCGATGAGGATCCCGGAGACGCGCTCGCCCTTGACCACGAAGCAGCCGAGCAGCACCAACAGCACCGGCAACACGCTGACCTGGCCGAGGGTGAAGGTGTTGCGCACCGGCAGCGAGAGCATCAGCAGGCTGATCGCCACGGGGGCGGCCAGCAGTGAGGTGCGCCGGGACACCGGCCCCGGGAGGGCGCGTGCGGCGACCAGGCCCAGGGCGACCACCAGCAGCAGCGTGCCGAAGGTCCAGCCCCAGCCGAGGGCCTGTTCCGCGGCATTGGTCAGGGGTTTGAGGACGAGGCCCCCGAACGGGGTTCCGGTGAACTCGGTCGAGTCGTACGTCGAGTCGTACAGGGAGCCGCTGACGTGCAGCACGCCGTAGGGACCGACCCAGGTCTCCAGATCCGTCAGCCGCTCGCCCCTCGGGGTGCCCAGAACCTCAGCGGTCTGCCGTACCGCCAGCAGGGCCGCGAGCAGCCAGAGCACGGCTCGGACGGCCCCAAGCCGTGCCCCCGCCACACCCGCCCGGGAAGCGTTACCCGGGCTGCTCCGGTCCACGTTCGCCACGCCCAGCCGACCCTCCCGCCCTGCTCATCACCTGCTCACTTCCCTTGTCAGCACACTAAGCGGCGAGCACCGTCCCCGCAGAGAAGACGCGGGCTGCCCCGGCTTCACCTGAGGGTCCGCGGCCATTCATCCGGGTCAGTCCGGATGACGATGGTGGTTGGCTGGTTCTCTCGCGCCCGAGAGGGGCGAACATGGGATCACGGGGAGGTTCGGACGGGGTGCCTGCGACTTGGCGCGGAACGTCCGCTCGCGCGGCGTTCCGGCACTCCGTGCGGCGGCGCGGCCCGCTATGTTGGGTGGCGCATGAACTTAGCGAGTCTAACTAGACGTTCGAAAGGCTCCCGCATGAGCGACCCGCAGCTCTGGAACGACGTCGACGCCTACCTCACCGGTCTCCTCGCACCCGAGGACGAGGCGCTGACCGCCGCCCTGCGCGACAGCGACGCCGCCGGGCTCCCGCACATCAACGTCGCCCCGAACCAGGGCAAGCTGCTCCATCTCATCGCCCGCGTCCAGGGCGCGACCCGCGTCCTGGAGATCGGCACCCTGGGCGGCTACAGCACCATCTGGCTGGGCCGTGCCCTCCCCGCGGACGGCACGCTCATCACCCTCGAGTACGAGCCCCGGCACGCGGAAGTGGCCCGCGCCAACCTGGCCCGGGCCGGTCTCGACAAGATCGCCGAGGTCAGGGTGGGTGCCGCACTGGACTCCCTGGCCACACTGGAGGCCGAGCGCCCGGACCCGTTCGACCTGGTCTTCATCGACGCCGACAAGGAGAACAACCCGCACTACCTGGAGTGGTCCCTGAAGCTGACCCGCCCCGGCAGTGTGATCGTCGTGGACAACGTGATCCGCGGCGGCGCGGTGACCAACCCCGACAGCGACGCCCTCAGCGTGCAGGGCACCCGCGCGGCACTCGAGCTCATCGCCCGGCACCCGAACCTGGACGGGACGGCCGTGCAGACGGTGGGCAGCAAGGGCTACGACGGGTTCGCACTGGCGCGCGTGCTGCCGTAGCGGCACGCGCGGGCTGCCGTACGGGCACGCGCGGGCTGCCGTAGGGGCAGAGGCGAGGCGGGGCGGCCTCCGTGGGGGCGAGGACACGGCCGTCACAGGCGGCGAGGACACGGCCCCCTAGCGCGGACAGGCCCCGTGGGGGCCGGTGGGTCAGCCCTCGTGGTAGAAGCCCACGTTCACGCTGCGTGGTGCGGTGCGGTCCCGGACGATGATCTCACCGCTGCCGCCCCGGGGCAGCGGGGCCGTGCCGCCGTACGCGAGGGGCTGGGGCGCCTGGTTGCCGATGCTCATGCTGACCTGGGAGGACGGGTCCGCGGCCGAGCCGCGCAGCCAGGTGACCTGCCAGCTGCCGTCAGGACCGCACAGGAACTCCAGGTGCACCCGGGAGACGAACAGCCAGTCGTCCGGGGTGACCAGCCGGCACACGCCTCGGTCCCGGCCCACGCGCAGCATGGTGCCCGGCTCGCTCGGTGCGTCGGCCATCAGCATCCCGGCCGTCGCACCTGTGTCCGCCTCGGAGACCGAGGCCATGGTGAGCTCCAGCACGTGCCGCTCCTTCGATTTCCCGCTGTCAGTTCCACGACGCCGCACGTGGACCGTGGTCCAGACGCCGCCGCCGCATGATAAGTCGTACGAGACGTCTTCCGGGCACAATGGCTTCATGACCGAGCGGAAACCACCCGGTGTCAGCTTCGAGTCCTTCGCCGAGAGGCAGATCCGCGACGCGGAGGCGCGCGGCGACTTCTCCCGCCTTCCCGGCGCGGGCAAGCCGTTCCCGAGTGGCTTGGACACCGACTACGACGAGATGTGGTGGGTCAAGCAGAAGATGGCCCGCGAGGGCCTGACCGTACTCCCGCCGACCCTGGCTCTCCGCAAAGAGGCGGAGGACACCTTGGCGGCGGCGCTGGCGGCCCCTTCCGAGCGGGTCGTACGCAAGCTCATCACCGAACTCAACGGCAAGATCAAGGAGATGATGTTCAAACCGCCGCCGGGGCCGCCGCTGGGCTTGAAGCCGTATGACGTGGAGGCCGTGGTGGAGGAGTGGCGGGGGCACCACGGGGCGCCCGGCTGACGAGCGAACCCTCGCCGCACGGCATGGCTACGCCGCACGACCCATGGCTACGGGGCCCCGCGACCATGACTACAGGGCTGCGACCATGACTACAGGGCTGCGACCATGACTACGGGGCCCCGCGACCACACAGGCCACGGGGCCCCGTACGCACGCCGTCCTCAGACGCGGAGCAACCGTTCCGCCATCTCCCGGTACCCGCGCAACGCCAGCCGCAACTGCTCCGTGTCGGCCGCGTCGTCCGCCGACGCCTGCCACGAAGTGCGCAGGGTACGGCGACGGTGTTCGACGGCTTCCGCGAGCTGGGCGGCGACCTCGCTCAGTACCTTGTCGGCCTCCTCCACGGCACCGCGCGGCCCGTCGACGAACCCGCTGACGGCGTCGTGCAGACGGTGCGCCAGCTTGTCCGTGGCCCCGTGCGCCAGCAGACCGTCACCACCGGCCCCGGGCGCGTGCTCTGACCCGTGCCTGGGGTCGGACCCCTGCTGTCGGCCGGACCCGTGCTTGAACTCCCGCGCGGGCTCGCGATGGAGCCCGCTAGCGGGACCTTGGTCGAGCCCGCGCTCCGAGCGCTGGTCGAGCCCGCGCTCGGAACGCTGGTCGAGTCCGTGCTCGGAACGCTGGTCGAGCTCGGGATCGGCGTCCAGCCGACGTGCGGCGTCCGGATCAGCGCCGGACGGCGCCACCCCATCGCCACGCCGGCCGAACCCACCAACACCCCTGCCCTTCGCCGGACCAGGTGTCGTATCCGTCATCTGCCTCAACTCCCCTTCCCTACCTCCTGGTGAGCGCCCACCGAAGATGGCCCCGTCCGCTGTGCGAACGTCCGGCCTGCCGGTGCCGCGGGGAACGCTCGTCGTGCCGCCGGGTGCCGATTCCGCGCTCCGGCGCCACCAGCGCATCGAACAGCCCTCGTGCCTCGACGAGCGCCTCGCGCAGTTCCTCGGTACCGCCGGTGGTGTCCGCGCCTGGCCGGCCGTCCGCGGCCGTCGGCGTGTGCACCGCGCGGTGCACGCGCCGGTAGCCGTGCACGTGATGCGCGTGGTGCACGGACAGGGCCTCGAGTTGTTCGTCGTAGCGCCCGCCGTCCGGGAAGCCCCGCGCCGCGGCCACTTCGCCGAGCAGCCGGTCCGCCTCGGCGACCGCCTCGCGCGGCGAGTCGACGAACCGCTCCTGGATGACCGCCCAGCGCGTCTCGTACTGTTCGCGCTCCGCCGGCTCCAGCGGTCGCTCGCGCAGCGACCCGTGCCGTTTGACGCGCTCGCTCAGGTCGCGCTCCGCGGCCTTGGCGTCGCCGTCGTGCCGAGCGAGGGTCCTGTCGTACTCGGGCCCGAAGCGTCGCTTCAGCGTGTGCCCGCCTGCGGGCCCACGGTTCCTGACGGCCAGTGCGAGCGCCCCGCCGACGACGACCGCCACGATCACGATCAGAAGAATGATCACGCCTGTGGACATGGATGCCTTCCGGGTTCTCGGCCCTACCGGGCCCGGCCGGCCCAGTGGGCGTCTTACTCGTCCGGGTTGCCGGGAAGCCCGCCCTCAAACGAAGCGCAAACTCCCCGGACGGTCCTGCCGACAGGCCACCCACGTACGGCTGGAGGCCGCAAGCAGCCGAGGACGTAGTCGACTTGGAAGTGTCGACCTGGACGAAATCGGCTTGCGTCGGCTCACCATGACGGCCGGAAAATGGCTCTCGTGACCTGGAACATCGCCCCCGAGCCCGTCGATTCGCCCGCCGCCGCCGACCTGTGGCGCGCGTACTACACGGAGGTCAGCGACCGCTGGTACCAGCGGTACGAGGGACGCGACACCGATCCCGAGGAACTGGAGCGCGAGGTGGCCGCTGACACCGGTCACTATCTGCGGCCGCCCGGCGGAGTGTTGCTGATCGCGCGGCACCGAGGTGAGCCGGCCGGTACCGCGGGCGTACGGCTGCTGGACGCGGCCACCGCCGAACTGAAGAGGGTCTTCGTGCGCGAAGGGCTGCGCGGCAGGGGCGGGGCGGCGCTGCTCGTCACGGCCGCCGAGGACGCCGCCCGGGCACTCGGTGCCGAGCGTATGGTCCTGGACACGCGAGGCGACCTGGTGGAGGCCCGCGCGCTGTACGCCCGGCTCGGTTACGAGGAGACGGAGCCGTACAACGGCCATGAGTACGCCGAGCACTGGTTCACGAAGAAGCTGACCGGCTGACGCGAGAGCGGACTGGCTGACGCAGAGCTGACCGACTGACGGGAACTGACCGGCTGACGCCAGAGCTGAGCGGCTCACGCGAACTGACCTGCTGACGCAAGAGAGAGGGGCTGACGCGAGCTGACCGACTGATGCGAGAGCCGAGTGGCTGACGCGAACTGACCGGCCGGCGCAGGAGCCGAGCGGCTCACGCGAATCTGACCGGCTGATGCTCAGACCCCCGCTCCGTACGGCCGCCGGGTGCCGCCCTGCTCTTCGTGGGGCCGTTCCGCGTCCGAACCGCACAGCTCGCCGTTCAACTCCCGTACCAGCTGGATGAGATCGGTAGGGCGGCCGGGACCCCACCAGTCCCCGAGCAGCTCCGCCAGTGACTCCTCCCGGGCTGCGGACAGCCGTTCGGCGATCTCGCGTCCCTGCTCCGTGAGCATGAGGTCGAGTCCCCGGCGCACGGCGAGGCGCCGTTCCTCGACCTGCCGGGACGCCTCGATGATCACGGCCAGCGGTACGGCGCTGCGCTCGGCGAGCCGTCCGGGTTCGACCCGCCCGTACCGCCGGATCCGCAGCAGCAGCCAACTCGCCGCGGGCAGCAGGTCGTAACCGGCCCGCTCGGTGATCTTCACATAGATCTCCCGCCGGCCCTCCCGGGTGCCGAGCAGCGACAGCGCCCGGCACACCTCGTCGTACGAGGACCGCTCGACGGGGTTGGTGGCGAGTGTCTCGGTGATGTCGGGTGCCGTGACGGAGGCGCGCAGCCGGTCCTCGCGCAGGAACCAGGCGAGCACGAAGGCGAGCAGCGCAACCGGGGCGGCGTAGAGGAAGACGTCGGTGATGGAGGACGCGTAAGCGTGCACGGCCGGCGGGCGCAGCGCGGGCGGCAGTTCGGCGATGACGCGCGGGTCGGACTCCAGGGCGTCCGGGCCGGTACCGGGCGGGAGTTGGCGTCCGCGCAGCGCGTCGGCGAGCCGTTCGCCGAGCCGGTTCGCGAAGACCGTGCCGAAGACGGCGACCCCGAACGAGGCTCCGATGGAGCGGAAGAAGGTGGCGCCGGAGGTCGCCACGCCGAGGTCCTCGTAAGCGACGGCGTTCTGCACGATCAGCACCAGCACCTGCATGACCAGGCCAAGTCCGAGGCCGAAGACGAAGAAGTACGCGCTCATCTCGGCGGTGGAACTGTTCTCGTCGAGTTCGTGGAGCAGCAGCAGGCCGACTGTGGTGACGGCGGTGCCCGCGACCGGGAACGCCTTCCAGCGGCCGGTGCGGCTGACGATCTGCCCGGAGACGGTGGAGGCGAGCAGCAGACCGAGCACCATCGGCAGCATGTGCACCCCGGACAAGGTGGGCGAGACACCCTGGACCACCTGAAGGAACGTGGGCAGATAGGTCATGGCGCCGAACATCGCGAAGCCCACGACGAAGCTGATGAGCGCGGAGAGCGTGAAGGTGCGGATTCTGAACAGCTTCAGCGGCAGGACCGGTTCGGCGGCCCGCCGCTCCACCTGGACGAAGAACACCGCTAGTACGACGCCCAGCGCGGCAAGGCCGACGATCTGCGGCGAGTCCCAGGCCCAGGTGGTGCCGCCGAGCGAGGCGACGAGCACCAGGCAGGTGGCGACGGAGGCGATCAGGAACGTGCCGAGGTAGTCGATGACTTGCCGTTCGGCGCGTACCGGGATGTGCAGCGCGGCGGCGATCACGAGGAGCGCGACCACTCCCACCGGCAGGTTGACGTAGAACACCCAACGCCAGCTCAGATGCTGGGTGAACAGGCCGCCGAGCAGCGGTCCGAGCACGCTGGTGGCGCCGAAGACCGCCCCGAACAGGCCTTGGTACCGGCCGCGTTCGCGCGGTGGCACCAAGTCGCCGACGATCGCCATGGACAGCACCATCAGTCCCCCGCCACCGAGGCCCTGCACGGCCCGGAAGGCGATCAACTCGGGCATGTTCTGGGCGATTCCGCACAAGGCGGACCCAATGAGAAAGATCACAATTGCGGCCTGGAACAGCTTCTTTCGGCCGTACTGGTCACCGAGCTTGCCCCACAGCGGAGTCGCCGCGGTGGAGGCGAGCAGATAGGCGGTGACCACCCAGGAAAGGTGCTCCAGGCCCCCCAATTCGCTGACGATCGTGGGAAGGGCGGTGGAGACGATGGTCTGGTCGAGCGCCGCCAGCAACATGCCGAGCAGCAGGGCGCCGATGGGAACCAGGACGCCACGGGGTCGCGTTGAAGGGGTGGGTACGGAGGTGTTCGTGTGGTTCGTGTCCTGGGCCATGAGACCTCCCGTGGTGCCTCCCGCCGGAGTCCAACTTCCATCCTGATCTGTGTGACCGGTTATGGCCTGTTGAGTCCTGTTCGCCGGTGGGGATTCACAAGGCTGTCGGGAGACCCTGTGGTGACGATGCGCATAATCTCTGGAGTTCTCGGGGGGAGGGACCACGTGTGAACGACCGACCTGAACAGACTTGCCCGGAATGCGACGCACCTCGGAGCTCCACGGGAGCCCCGTCCTGCGACTGCGCCCAGCGGGCCTCGGAAGCGGCGCTGGAGGCGCGCACGGCGGAGGCGGCGGCAGCGGAGGACTTCGATCCGCTGCGGATCCGCCCCTACGTCTCGCTGGACGGCCCCTCGGCGGCCGGGGCACCGGAGTACTCGTCGTCGCCCGGTGCCCCGCACGGGCCCGCGACGACCTACCCCGCGTACGGCGCGCCCGCCGGGGCGGCACCGACGACACCCGCGGCACCGGCGACACCTCCGGGAGCGCCGACACCGCCGGGACCGCCGGGACCACCTGGATCGCCGGCACCGTCGGCACCGTTGGCACCGTCGGCAGGATCGTCTCAGCGGGCCGTCGACCCGGCCCCGGAGTGGCCGGGGCACACGCAGGGCCACCCTGCCGACCACGGGGGCCCCGTCGGCCCTTCCACGCCCGCCGGCCCTTCCATGCCCGCCGGCCCTTCCATGCCCGCCGGCCCTTCCATACCTGTCGGCCCTTCCACGCTCGCCGCCCCTGCCGACACCGAGCGGACCATGCCGCTCGCACCGGTACCGGACGCATCCCGGGACGAGTTCTTATTCGGCGCTCCCGCGCCACCGGAAACCCGGCCCATACCGGGCGCCGACACCCCCGACCCCGGCCTCGACCCCGTCTACGCGGAGTACCCCGAGCACCCGCAATCCTCGTCGTCGAAGTCCTCGAAGAGGTCAGGACGACGGCTGGCGCTCCTCGGAACGGCCGGAGCGGCGGTGATCGTCGTGGTCTCCGCCTGGTTCGCGAACGCACTGCTCAGCTTCGATCCGCCGACCGACGACCACGCCCTCCCCAAGGACGTCCGGGCCAGCGCTCCGACCACCACGCCGGCCACCTCCGCGTCTCCCGCGGCACCGTCGACGACCCCGCCGGAACCGACGCCGACGACCCCGGCCCCCAGCGCTCCCGCGCGGAGCGAGCCGACACGACCGGCCGCACCGCACCCCACGACGGCCGCCCCGTCCACGTCGAAGGCCTCCACGCCGAGCGAGCCCTCGCCCACCCCGACGCCGACGGCCGACGAGTCGTCGTCCGGCCAGGACCGCAGCGATCCACCCCTCCTGGGACCCGGCGACACCGGCGAGGAGGTCGTGGAACTGCAGGAACGCCTGCGCTCGATCAACTTCTTCCTCGGCGAGGCGAACGGCGAGTACGGCTTCCCGACCGAGGACGCCGTACGCCGCTACCAACTGAGCCGGGACCTCGACGTCACCGAACCGGGCGTGTACGACAGGGTGACGCGCAAGAGCCTGGAGTCGGAGACACAGGAGCCCTGAGGCGCGCCGGGCCGGCGGGCCGGCTCAGCCGATGTGCAGCCGCAGCCGGACGGTCCCGTCCCCAACGGCCACTGCTTCGACGCGGACCTCGGTGAGGTCGGCCACGACGACGTCCGGCCCGTGGGCATGGGCCCGCGGCCCGACGCCCACGACGCGCATCCCGGCGGCGCGCCCCGCCGCGATCCCGGCACCGGAGTCCTCGAACACCACACAGTCCTCGGGTGCGACCCCCAGTTCGGCGGCCCCCTTCAGGAACCCCTCGGGATCCGGCTTGCTCGCGCCGACCGACTCCGCCGTCACCCGCACCTCCGGCAGCGGCAGCCCCACGGCGGCCATGCGCGCGGTGGACAGCGCGACATCGGCGGAGGTCACCAGGGCGTGCGGCAGCCCCGCGAGCGAGGCCATGAACGCGGGCGCGCCCGGGACCGCCACGACGCCGTCCATGTCGGCGGTCTCCTGTGCGAGCAGGCGCGCGTTGTCGGCGTGGTTCTCGGCCATCGGCCGCTCGGGCAGCAGCAACGCCATCGAGGCGTGCGCCTGCCGCCCGTGCACGACCTTCATCACCTCGACGGGATCGAGGCCGTGCTCGACGGCCCAGAGCCGCCAGTACCGCTCCACCACGGCATCGGAATTGACGAGGGTGCCGTCCATGTCGAGCAGGAGGGCACGGGCGGTCAGCACGGACGTGGCCGTCATCGGCGAACTCCAGACGCGGGAGAGGGACCGGTCCCCGGCCCCGAAGAAAAAGGCGACCCCGCCCACCGGTCAGGGAGAGTGGGCGGGGCCACTTTGTTTAACCACGATACAAAATAGCTCGCCGTCGTGCCACCGATTCATGAGGGCACTTGTTCACGAGGGCACTGGTTCGTGACGGCACTGTTCATGACGGCACTGTTCATGACGGCACCTGTCCATGAGGGCGCTTGAAACCCACGGACGGGAGCGGCACGCCTCAGCCCACCACCGCGCCATACAGGCTCCACACCCCGAGCCCCGCCATCGCCACCGCGGCCATCCTGGCGATCAGCCCCAAGGGCACCCGCTTCATCAGCGCCCTTCCGCCGACGATGCCCAACCCCGCCACCGCCCACAGCGCGAGGACCGCACCGAGTCCGACCGAGACCGGATCGTCGTAGCGGGCCGCGAGGTTGGCCGTCATGATCTGGGTGAGGTCACCGAACTCGGCGACCAGGATGAGCATGAACCCGGCCCCGGCGACCTTCCAGAACCCCTGGTCCCCGGGCCGCCCCACCCGCTCCTCCCCCTCATCCTTCTTCAGCAGCAGCATCACCGCACCCCCAAGGAAGAGCACCCCGGTGATCGCGTGCACGAGCCGCTGCGGCAGCAGCGTCAGCACGGACCCGGCGGCCACGGCGAGCACGACATGGACGGTGAAGGCCGCGGCGACGCCCGCGAAGACGTACGAGGCCCGGTAACGCGCCCCGAGGACGAGCCCCGCGAGGGCGGTCTTGTCGGGCAGTTCGGCGAGGAAGACGACGCCGAAGACGAGCGCCGTCACGCTCAAGCTGATCAAAATGCCTCAATCGGTCGGGGCCACCCCACCGAGAGCGCTGACTGTGACACGACACCTCGGCACGGCAGCACACGGAACCGCACCTGGTCGGGGTGCGGATGCACTGCTTGCCGAAGGTCTCGCTGGCGGGCCCCACGGGGCTGCCTCCGGGCGCCGGCTCAGCCGAGCTGAGCAGTATGTCGACGGTCCGGCGAAGAGCTACTCCCCTTCTGCACCGCCCATGCTACGCGACCGGCATCGCGACCCCGCAAGCGACCGGGGCGAGGGCGAGCGAGGGGGACAGGCGGCTCACAGGTCACGTCAAAAGGCTTCCGTTGACATGGCCACGTCATTAACTTCTCACCTGACGCACATCTTCCGGAAACGCGGTGCCGCGAGCATCTGGCTTGCTCGCATCGTCAACTTCCCCACATCCCCAGGGAGTTCGCATGCCCAAGGTCTACGCGCGTCGACGGCTCAGCATACTAGCAGCCGTCACCGGCCTGATAGCCATGGCCGGGATGTTCAACGGCCCCACCGCCTCCGCCGCGCTGCCCACCCCGGTCAGCGCCGCCACCGCCCGCAGCTACCTCGCCACGCTGACCGTGGCCACCGAGGACCGCACCGGCTACGACCGCGACCTGTTCAACCACTGGATCACCATCAGCGGCGCCTGCAACACCCGCGAGACGGTCCTCAAGCGGGACGGCACGAACGTCGTCACCAGCTCCACCTGCGCCGCGACCAGCGGCTCCTGGTACTCCCCCTACGACGGCGCCACCTGGACCGCCGCCTCGGACCTGGACATCGACCACCTCGTCCCGCTGGCCGAGGCCTGGGACTCCGGCGCCGACTCCTGGAGCAGTTCGCTGCGCCAGCAGTTCGCCAACGACCTCACCCGCCCGCAGCTCATCGCCGTCACCGACAACGTGAACCAGTCGAAGGGCGACCAGGACCCGGCCACGTGGATGCCGTCCCGCACCGCCTACCGCTGCACGTACGTCCGCGCCTGGGTGCAGGTGAAGTACTACTACGACCTGTCGGTCGACTCCGCCGAGAAGAGCGCGCTCACCAACTACCTGGCGAGCTGCTGACCGTTCCCCGGCAGTTCCCGGTTGCCGAGCGCTTACCGGCAGCCGAGCACATCCAGGCAGCCAAGCAGTCCCAGGCAGCCAAGTGCCTGGGCACGAGGCCGCCGACCAGGCAGTTCCAGGCAGCCAAACAGTTCCCGGCAGCCGAGCACATCCAGGCAGCCGAACGCTTCCCGGCAGCCGAGCACATCCAGGCAGCCGAGCAGTTCCCCGCACAGTTTCCGGAACCGTCCGACCGTCTTCCGGCCGATCCCCACCGCCTCCCCACAAGATTTCACCCGGAACCTCCCCAATCACCTCCGTCGTTCCGTACCGTACGGGTCGACGGAGGAGGGTGATCAATTGTGGCGAGGCTGCGGCTGGGACCACTGCTGAGATACGTGGACGGCTCGTCCGCGACCGTCTGGGTCGAGGCGAGCCGTCCGTGTACGGCCGAGGTGCGCTGCGCCGACGGCGCCGGCGGCACGTCCCGCACCTTCCAGATCGCCGGGCACCACTACGCGCTGGTGCCGGTGGACGGCCTCACGCCGGGGACGAGCCCGACGTACGAGGTGCTGCTGGACGGCGAGCGGGTGTGGCCGCTCGCGGACTCCCGCTTCCCGCCCTCCCGGATCCACACCCCCGAACCCGGCTCCGACGAGGTCAGCGTCGCGTTCGGCTCCTGCCGCTGGGCCGCCCCGCCCGCCGACGAGCACGACCCGGTCGGTCCGGACGCCCTCGACACACTGGCCGCGCGCATGGCGGCAACCCCGGACGGCGCAGCCGAACGCCCCGATGTGCTCGTCCTGCTGGGCGACCAGATCTACGCCGACGAGACCTCCCAGGCCACCCAGCGCTGGATCGCCGCCCGCCGCGGTCTGGAGGAGCCCCCGGGCAGCCAGGTCGCGGACTACGAGGAGTACACCCGCCTCTACTACGAATCCTGGCTGGACCCGGAGATCCGCTGGCTGCTCTCCACCGTGCCCAGCTGCATGATCTTCGACGACCACGACGTGATCGACGACTGGAACACCAGCGCTTCCTGGCTGGCGGACATGCGGGAGACTCCGTGGTGGCGCGAGCGCGTGCTGAGCGGACTGATGTCGTACTGGGTCTACCAGCACCTCGGCAACCTCCCACCGGCCACCCTGGCCGCGGACCCGCTCTACGCGGAGGTCCGGGCGACCCCCGACGGCACGGACGCGCTGCGCGCCTTCGCCGCCCGCGCGGACGCCGACTTCACCACGGCCCGCTGGAGCTACCGGCGCGACTTCGGCCGGGTGCGGCTGCTGATGGTGGACACCCGCGCGGCCCGGGTGCTCCAGGAGGACAAGCGGTCCATGCTCGACGAGGGCGAGGCACGGTGGCTGCGCGAACAGGCGCTGGACTCACCGGGCTCCTGCGACCACCTCCTCGTCGGCACCTCCCTGCCCTGGCTGCTGCCCCACCTCGTGCACGACGCGGAGGGCTGGAACGCGGCACTGTGCCGGGGTGAACGCGGGCCGCGCTGGGCGCGGTTCGGGGAGGACCTGCGCAGACGGGCCGATCTGGAGCACTGGGCCGCCTTTCCCTCCTCCTTCGAGGCGCTGACCGCGCTTCTCGCGGAGGCCGGCTCCGGGCCGGAAGCGCCGGCGACCGTGTGCGTGCTCTCCGGTGATGTGCACCACGCCTATATCGCCGAGCCCTCCTGGCCGGACGGCGGCCCCACCGCCCGCGTGCTGCAGCTGACCTGCTCCCCCGTCCACAACTCCATCCCGTTGTCGATTCGCGTCGGCTTCCGTTTCGGCTGGAGCGCCGTGGCCCGGGCACTCGGCCGCCGGTTCGCCCGGCACGGCCGCCTTGACCGACCGCCCGTCAGCTGGCGCAAGACCGGCGGCCCTTGGTTCGGCAACCAGCTCATGACGCTGGTACTGCAAGGGCGTTCGGCCCGGCTACGGCTCGAGCAGGCCCGGGCCGGACAGGACGGTTCGACACGTCTGAGCACCACGGAGGAGTCCCTGCTGACCCCGTGAACCCCCGTACATACGCGGACTCACCCGGTAAATACGGCGATCGCCCCTGCTGCCCCTGATGCTCGTGACGCGCCCCACACCGCACGGGCCAAAGGCTCGGCGTGCCGCGTTCCGCCGTGCATGATGAGGCGGAACGTCCGCCTCCAGCGAGCATTTTGCCGCCCAGTGCCCCCCACGTCCTGGAGTCACCCCTTTGTCCGCAGCGATCGCAGCGAGGTCCGTCGCCGTCGTCGGCGCCGGCCCGCGCGGCACCAGCGTCCTGGAACGCCTCTGCGCCTCCGCCCCCGAACTCCTGCCAGCTCGCACGCAGTTGATCGTGCACGTGGTGGACCCCTGGCCACCGGGCCCGGGCCGGGTGTGGCGCACGGCCCAGTCACCGGAACTCCTGATGAACACGGTGGCGTCCCAGGTCACGCTGTTCACCGACGAGACGGTGGACTGCTCCGGCCCGATCAGACCGGGCCCGAGCCTCTACGAGTGGGCGAAGGGGAGCGCGAGCGAGCTCGGCCCCGACGACTACCCCACCCGGGCCCTCTACGGACGCTACCTGGAGTGGTTCTTCGCCCGTGTCGTACACGATGCGCCGCCCTCCGTGCGGGTCGAAGTACACCGGGCCCGGGCCGTCCGGCTCGACGGCGCGACGGACGACACGGGCGACGAGTCGGTGAACGAGTCGTGGGACCAATCGAGGAACGAGTCGAGGGACGAGTCGGGGAACGGCCCTTCGGACGATGCGGGAGACGGCCCGCAGACCCTGCTCCTGGACGACGGACGGGAGTTGACCGGTCTGTCGGCGGTCGTACTGACACAAGGACACCTACCGGCGGTGGTCGATCCGACGGAGTACCCGAAGCGGCCCGGACTGCGCCATCTGCCCCCGGCCAACCCCGCCGACCTCGACCTCTCCCCGTTGGCTCCGGGCGAACCCGTACTCCTGCGCGGTCTCGGCCTCAACTTCTTCGATCACATGGCCCTGTTGACGCAGGGCCGCGGCGGCCGCTTCACCGGGCGGAGCGGCGCGCTGCGCTATCTACCGTCCGGCCGCGAGCCCAAGCTCTACGCGGGCTCACGGCGCGGCATTCCGTACCACGCGCGCGGCGACAACGCGAAGGGCCCGTACGGACGTCACCTCCCGCTCGTCCTCACACCGGAGGTGGTCGCGGGCTTCCGGAAACGCGCGGACTCCGGCGACGCCCCCGACTTCCGCACGGAGATATGGCCGTTGGTGGCCAAGGAGGTCGAAGGGGTCTACTACAGCGCGCTGTTGGGCGCGGACTTCGGTCTCCGGTTTCTCGCCGTCGCCCATCGGGGCCCCGAAGAGGCCGCGCTGCTGGACGAGTTCGGGGTTCCGGAGGCACGGCGCTGGTGCTGGGACCGGCTGTCCCGCCCGTACAAGGACGAGGTCTTCACCGCTCCCGGCGACTTCCGCCGCTGGCTGCTCGGCCATCTGCGCGCGGACGCCGCCGAGGCCGCCCTCGGCAATGTCCGGGGCCCGCTGAAGGCCGCCCTCGACGTACTGCGAGACCTGCGCAACGAATTGCGCCAGATCGTGGACCACCGTGGTATCGCCGGGAGTTCACGCAGGGAACATCTGGACCGCTGGTACACCCCGCTCAACGCCTACCTCTCCATCGGACCGCCCCGCCGCCGTATCGAGGAGATGGCCGCACTGATCGAGGCGGGCGTGCTGGAGGTGGTCGGCCCCCGGCTCCAACTCCGCGCCGAGGACGGTGCGTTCGTCGCGCACTCCCCCGACGTCCCCGGCTCGACCGTCCGTGCCACCACCCTGATCGAGGCCCGTCTCCCCGAGCCCGACCTGCGGCGCAGCGCCGACGCCCTGCTCGCCCGGCTGCTGAGGACCGGCCAGTGCCGCCCGCACACCGTCGACGGTTACGAAACCGGAGGGCTGGACGTGACACCCCGCCCGTACCGTCTGATCGACCGGCGGGGACGGCCGCACCCCCGCCGTTTCGCGCTGGGTGTGCCCACCGAGGGGGTGCACTGGGTGACCGCCGCCGGGGCCCGACCCGGTGTGGACTCGGTCACGCTCTCGGACGCCGACGCGGTGGCCCGGGCGGTGCTACGAACCCTTGGCCGGCCTGGGCACGGCGGTTCTGACGGCGAAGCGGAAGCGGAATCATGGCCGAATGTTGAACTTGCAAGTATTGATTAGGCGCTCCTAACCTGGACCACTCGCTCGGTTCCCTCCCCACGAGTAACACAACCGGGCGACACAGACCGAAAACCCAGACCGACTACCCAGTCCTAAGGAGAGTCCCCCACATGACCGGACGCCTCAACAGCGCCCAGCCATATGCTCTCGGCCTGTTCCGCATCGTCATCGGCCTGCTCTTCACCTGCCACGGCGCCGCCTCGCTCTTCGGCGTGATCGGCGGCGCGGACGGCAAGGGCGGCACCGTGGCCACGGGCGCCTGGCCCAACTGGTACGCGGCCGTCATCGAACTCGTCTGCGGCAGCCTGGTGTTGCTCGGCCTCGGCACCCGCGTCGCCGCCTTCGTCGCGTCCGGCGCGATGGCGTACGCGTACTTCAAGGTCCACCAGCCCATGGGCCTGTGGCCGAAGCAGAACAACGGCGAGGGCGCCGCGATGTACTCCTGGTCGATGCTGCTGCTCGTCTTCACCGGCTCCGGCGCGTTCGGGCTGGACCGCCTGATCGCCTCGCGCAGTGGGCGCACGGCACAGCGGTCCGAGGCGGAGAAGACACCGGTCGCGGCCTGATCCACCACCCGCGCGCCCGCCTCCCGGTACGGGGAGACGGGCGCGCGCATGACACGGCTCCAACTCCTCTTGATCTCGGGTTGATCTCGGCGCGAGGGCCGCGCGTACGCTGCGTTGCCCTCAGGCATACGCTGTATGACCGTAAAAGGCCGTCCCTGCCGCCCCGCGCTGTCGCTGGGCCCCCGCGCTGTCGCGGTCGGGCCGTGTCACGGGGGAAGTGTGGGGAGTTTCGGTGCTTGAGAGTGTCGGGTCACTGACCGGCAGTCCGTGGATATACGCCCTGGTGGGTGCGTCCGTCCTGCTCGACGTCTTTGTGCCGGTCCTGCCCAGCGGGGTGCTCGTGATCACGGCGGCGACGGCCGCGGCGGCCGGCTCGGCCACCGGCCACATGCCGCAGGAGGCGCCCCACATCCTGGTGCTGCTGCTCTCCGCGGCGACGGCCTCCGTCCTCGGCGACCTCGTCGCCTACCGGCTCGCCTGGCGCGGCGGTGAGCGCCTGGACCGTGCGATAGCCCGCTCGCGCCGCCTCACCACCGCACAGGAACGTCTCGGCTCGGCGCTCGCCCGGGGCGGCGGCATCCTGGTGGTGCTGGCCCGCTTCGCCCCCGCGGGCCGCTCCGTCGTCTCCTTCTCCGCGGGCGCCGCCCACCGCAGCGTCCGCGACTTCCTCCCGTGGTCGATGCTGGCGGGCGTGGCGTGGGCCGCGTACAGCGTGGGACTGGGTTACTTCGGCGGCCAGTGGCTCGGCGCCACCTGGCTGGCGACGGCGGTGTCCCTGGCGGCGCTGTTCGGGGCGGGCGCGGGCGCGGCATACCTGGTACGCAGGCCGGCGGCGCAGGACTGAGCGCAGGACGACGGTCACGTGGGACGACTGTCCGGCGGGACGACGGTCAGGCGGGCAGGACTGGCTCAGCCGGCGTGCTGGACCGGAACCTGAGCCTGGCCCTGCGCCAGTGACGGCGGCTGCGGCTGCGGCTGCGGCCGTGACTGAGGCGGCTGGTGTGACTGCGACTGCTGCCCCTGTCCCCGGATCTGGAGGCCGCCCAGCAACTCGGCCGTAGCCGCGGCGATCACCTCCACGGCGTGGTCGAACACCTCGCGGTTGTGCGCGGCCGGGGCACGGAAGCCGGAGACCTTGCGCACGTACTGGAGCGCGGCCGCGCGGATCTCCTCCTCGGTGGCCTCTTCGGGGAGCACGGGCGGACGGAGTGTCTTGATGCTGCGGCACATGCGTCCAGTCTCCCTCAGCCCACGGACCGCCGTACGACGAAATCCACGGTCACCGGTGCGGCCGGCACCTCCCCGCGAGTTACCGGAAGAAACTCGCATCGCAAATTCGAACAGGCGTACCATTGTGGGGTGGCTGCGACCTATGACTTCCCGAGTGACCTCCTCGCCGGTCAGGAGGAGCTGCACCAGGTCCGGGCGGAGCTCCTGGCTCTCCTGAAGCGGCTCCCCTGGTCGGTGGAGCCGCTGGACGGCTTCAGCGACGATCACGGCTGGCGCAAAGTGGAACGTCCCGCCTCCCCGGGCTGGACCGCCGACGAACAGGCGGAGGTCGAAAAGCTCCGCGAACGCGAACGGGAACTCGCGGTCTTCGTGACGTGCCACCGCTTCTGGTCGGAGGTCGCCGCGACGGAACGGGTGACGGCCCGGATGCGGCTTAAGCACACGCACGAACTGCCGCCCGAAGAGCCCGGGGACCAGTAGCGGCACCGGCCACCGGACCCCTCGGAGCCCGAAGCGTATGCTCTGCGGCCACGGCCACGGCGGGGGCTGGGGCTGGGCTTGGGCTCTGGGGGCTGGGGGTAGAAGGTGGGCGACACATACGCGAACACGCGCATCCTCAAGGTCAACGCCGCGCTCGCCGTGCTCCTGCTGCTGTTCCTCTCCGTGGTGACCCTGCGCGCCGTGATCGACTCCGGTAAGGCCTGGCAGTACGACAAGGTCTTCACGGACACGGGCACGCTGTCCGCCGTGATCGCGACCGTTGACGACGACATGTGGGCGGCGGGCGACGGCCTCCTCCTGCACTACGACGGCACCGGATGGCAACACCGCCCCATGCCGGCCTCGTTCGGCGCCAAGGTCTTCGACGATGTGCGCTTCGACGCCGTGGACTCCGGCGGCTTCCTGTTCACGGCGAGCCTCGACGACGAGAACGCGTCATGGATGGCCCGCTGGGACGGCACGCGCTGGACTGCGCTGCCCGAACTCCCCGATGGCCACCGGGTCATTGACGTTCGGGCCTTCACCGCGGACGACATCTGGGTCCTCGACGGCGAGACCGGGGCGTACCACTGGGACGGCACGGGCTGGACCGCCATGGACCTGCCCGTCACCGTCACCGCGCTCGACGGCGTCGCGCCCGACGACCTGTGGGCGGTCGGCTACGACTACCCCGACGGTCCCGACGAGCACCTGTCGTTGCCGGGCGCCCAGCCCGCCACTCTGCACTGGGACGGCCACGACTGGCAGCCCGTACGGACGCCGGAGTACCACTACACGGTCCCGGCCCCCGAACAGCTGGCCTACTTCACGGAGGTCGTCGCGCTGGCGAAGGACGACGTCCGGGTCTACGGCGAACACACCTCCATCAGCGAGGACGACGAGTCCGACCCCGCCGCGGAAACCATCCGGCGGCGCTGGAACGGCACCGGCTGGATCGAGCTGCCGAAGCCCGAGGGAGCCTGCAGCGACCGCGGCCCCTGGGTCACCGACGGCAGGCGCGGGGCGGTCCTCAATGCCGGCCGGTACCTCACCGCGGACGGGCTCTGCGAAGGGATCGCCCAGTCGAAACTGCCGGACCCCTACGGAACCGCATCCGGCCCGAAGCAGTCACTCCGTCTGAACGCCATCACGTCGGTCCCGGGCACCGACAAGATAATCGGCGTCGGCACCGTCGGGGACGCCTCGGCGATCGTCAGCCTGAGGCGCTGAAGCCAGCTCCGGCTACAAGGCCCACCCCATCACGATGGGTCCCGTGATCGAAGCGTTCCGCGGCGCACCAGAGACGGGAGCGCCTGCGCCGCTGCCGCCGGCGCCACACCTGCGGCCGCGCACCCGTCCACGCCGGTGGCGCGACCACGCGCGAGCTGATGCACCGCATGGGCCACTCGTCGGTGCGGGCCGCGCTGATCTATCAGCACCTCGTCAACGGCCGTGACCATCAGATCGCCGACTACGTGGACGGTCAGATCAAGAAGGTGAAGCGGCCTCCGCGTGGCCCATCTGGCACGTAAGTGGCACGGCGGCCCCGAGTCGCCAGCAAAGATCGAGGCCCAGGTCTCCGGGTAACCACCCGCTGACCTGGGCCTCGCTCATGTCCTCGATCAAGTGGGCACGGACGGTTTCGAACCGCCGACATCCGCCTTGTAAGGGCGGCGCTCTACCGCTGAGCTACGTGCCCGGGACGAGAGGAAAGCCTACATGGCCCGGGGGGCTGCGCCGAAACCCGTATGCGGGCAGGGCCGTCAGGGGGAGCGCCGGGGGGCTATCCCCACCCTTGATTCGGGAGCGGACCGGATCCCGGGCCGGGCGTTCCGTCCGTACCGTCGAATTCGTTCTCAGGTGCTCGCGTCCGCCGGTCGGCCGGGGCGTTGACTCGTCGTTGCTCATCGTCGCTCGTCGTTGCTCGTCATTGGCTCGTCGTCGGGCCTTCAGTGGTTCACAGGTTCTCAGGGGGAAGTCCATGGCCGTCACCCGTGCTCACCGTTCCGTTCGTGTACGTGGCGTCGCCGTCGGCGGGGTCGTCGCGGCCGTGGTCCTCCTCGCCGCGGGATGTGCGGGTGCGGAGGACGACGAGCATCCGGATCGCAAGTCGTTCGCCCTGCAGGGGCGGACGCTGACGGTCGACTCGGACGACTCCGCTCTCGAGCTCGTCGCGGCCGACGTGAAGGAGGTGCGGGTCACCCGGTGGTTCTCCGGTGAGGTCGTCGTCGGCGACGACCCGAAGGTGACCTGGAAAGTCGACGGGGACCGGCTCGTGCTGCGGAAGAAGTGCAGCGGCATGATCGCCAACTGCTCGCTCAAGCACCGCATCGAGGTCCCGCGGGGGATCGCCGTGAAGGTGGAGAACGGCGACGGCAGCGTGACCGCGCGCGGCTTCCGCACGGCCGTGGACGTCCACTCGGGCGACGGTTCCGTACGCGTCACGGAATCCTCCGGCCCGCTGAACCTGCGCACCGACGACGGATCCGTACGGGTCGACGAGGCCTCCGGACCGCTCACACTGCGCACCGGGGACGGTTCCATCCGAGCGAGCGGCATCGAGGCGCGGCGCGTCAAGGCCAGCACCGGGGACGGCTCGGTCCACCTGGAACTCGGCGTCGTACCGGACCTCGTGGAGTCCCAGACCAAGGACGGCTCCATCAGCATCGCGCTGCCGCGTGACGCTCAGGGGTCGGCCAAGGGCTCGGGCGAGGTGTCGTACCGCGTGTCGGCCGAGAGCAACGACGGCTCCGTCGACGTATCCGTTCCGCGTGCCGACGACAGCCCGCACGTCGTCTCCGCCCGAACCGGAGACGGCAAAATCACGGTCAAGAGCGCGAACTGATCGGCCCGTGTTGTTCGTCCTTGTCCGGTGGGAGAATGGCACCGGGCCTTACGGATGACAGCACGGGAGAGGGATGTGACGGCGACACCTCACCAGCCGGACACACCGTTTGCGCCAGAGGCGCGACCACTCCTCCATCGACGTGCACACAAGCCTTGTCGACGAGCGCACAACACCGGGGGGTCGGGAGCCGTTACCGGCACCGCGCCCGCCGCAGGGCGAATCGGCGCCGGGCCCCCCGCCACAGGACGCATCGGCGCCGAGCCGCCCGCCGCACGACGCGCCGGCGCCGAGCCCGCCACGGGACGCGGTGGCGGCACGGGGGGCGGGGGCCTGCTCACCCTCCTGCTTCTCCCCCTCCCCCTCCTCGCCGCCCTTCCCGCCGCCTTCGCCGGCGGCGGCACCCGGCGCTGGTTCGGGGGACGGTCCGAGAGCCAGCGGGCGGAGGCGCAGGCCGCCAAGGACGCCGCCGCTGCCGCCTTCTACGAGCTGGACACCGCCCAGCGCGACCTGCGGATCTCGATAGAGACCATCACCGCTGTCGACGACTCGCCCGCCGCCCGCCGCGCCGTCTCCGACTTCGAGGCGCTGGGGCGGCGGATCGACGAGGTCAGTCACCAGTACATCAACGCCGTCGACGCCCATGACCTCGACCGTGACGACCTCGAGTCCTCCGTCGCGGCCCGCGCCCGCACCGAACTCACCCGGGCCAAGGACGACCTGGACAACGTCAAACGGGACCTGGACCGGTTCGCCGACGGGCTCGGGCCGCTGCTCAGCAAGGCCGAGACCCAGCTGGCCCGGCTCGCCCCCGCCGTGGAACGCGCCCGCCAGGCCCTGCTCGCCGCCTCCAACGCACTGGATGCCGTACGGGGCTCAGGGCTCAGGGCTGATGACCTGGCCGCCCGGCTCGCCGCCCTCGGCCCCGAGCTGACCAAGCTCAACCAGGGCGCGGGGCAGCACGGCGTACCGCAGACGCTTCAGCGCGCCGAGCGGGTCGCCCGGGACGCCGAGGCCGTGCGGGCGGAGGCCGAGCGGCTGCCGGAGCGGGCCGCCGAGATCGACCACCGGCTGGTCTCGCTGCGCACCCGCGCCCAGGCCCTGACCACCCGGGCCGGCCAGGTCGAACCGGTCCTCAGCGAACTGCGCCGCCGGTTCGCCGCCGCCTGCTGGCAGGACCTCCAGCAGGTCCCGGACCACGCGGCGGAGAACGTCCGCCAGGCCGAGCTCAAGCTGAAGGAGGCCCAGGCCGCCCGGGACGCCCAGCGCTGGCCCGACGCGACCGCCCTGCTGTCCACCGTGCGCGCCCTGCTGAACACCACCGACGAGGCCGTGTCTGCGGCGGGCGACCGGCTGAAGCGGCTCAACGCCGTACAGAAGGACCCTCAGCAGGAGATCGACCGCACCCGGTTCGCGATCCGCGACGCCCAGCGGCTGGCCATGGCGGGCCGCGCGACCCCCGACCCGAGGCACGCCCGCCCCCTGGACGACTCGGTGGCGCGGCTGGAGCGGGCGATCACCACGCTGGAGGGCCGCCATCCGGACTACTGGCACTTCCTCACCGAGACCGAGACGGTCCGGCAGACCGTCGCCCACGTCGTCGCCCAGATCCGTGACGAGCGGGGCGCGGCAGCGCACTGAGACGACCGGGCGCGGCGGTCGGCACAGTCAGGCGGGCGTGGCACGGCCGCGCACTCGGGCAGGCGGGCGGAGCGTGCACGGCCGCGCACTGAGGGCGCGTGGGCGCGGGCGATGTGTGGCGTTCGGACCGTGGCGGGCGGATGCTGGAATGTACGTGCCTCCCGATGCCGCAGCCTCCAGGTGCCTCTTGGCCCTCTGGGTGCCTTCGTTTGGTGCCTCTGGGTTCCGCCAGTGCCTCCGGGGTCCACCAGGTGCCTCCCGACGTGCGGCAGAAGCGCGTACGTGCATCGGAAGCGCGTACGTGCATCAGAAGGAGGCGACATGGCCCCCCAGCGACTGCGTCGGGGGAAGCGGCGCCGGATCCGGCTCGACGAGCATCTGCCCGTCGATCACCGCCTCAGCACGGTCTACCGCGTCGGCGCGGGCCTGATGGGTCTCGTGCTGCTCGCGTTCGGCATCCTCGGGCTCCTCGACCAGGTCGGCTTCTTCGACACCGGCGGCGACACCGTCGCCGGACTCAACACCAACGGCGCGCTCAGCGTGCTGTCCATCTGTGTCGGGGGGCTGCTCTTCGTCGGCATGGTGGTCGGCGGCAACTTCGCCTCGACCCTCAACATGGTCCTGGGCGTGCTCTTCGTCGTCAGCGGCTTCGTCAATCTGGCGCTGCTGGAGACCGGCTTCAACTTCCTCGCCTTCCGGATCCAGAACGTCCTGTTCAGCTTTGTGTTCGGCGTGGTGCTGATGTGGTTCGGAATGTACGGCCGGGTCGGCTCGGCCCTGCCGCACGACAACCCCTACTGGCAGGCCCGCAATCCCGAGCGCGCGGAGGCGGAGCGGCGGGCGCGGGCGCTGGAGAAGGAGCAGGACAGTCGGCGGGCGCGGTATCTGGAGCTGGAGCGGCGGGCCCGGGAGGGCGGGAGGGAGCGGCAGAGGGCGGGAGGAAGGTAGCGGTAGCGGTGGAGGGCGGGACGGAGGTAGCGGGAGGGAGCGGCGTAGGGGGCGAACAGACCCAGCGAACAGACCCACCTCCGGCACACGCCCGCTAACCTGTGCCCATGCCTCGCTACGAATACCGCTGCCGGACCTGCGGCGACACCTTCGAGATGAGCCGGCCGATGGCCGAGTCCTCCGCCCCCGCCGCCTGCCCGGCCGGGCACGACGACACCGTGAAGCTCCTGTCGACCGTCGCGGTCGGCGGCACGGCGAACGCCGCCGCGCCCCGCCAGGCCCCCGCCGCAGGCGGCGGAGGCGGCGGCTGCTGCGGCGGAGGATGCTGCGGCTGAAGCCCGGCACGGCTGCCGCGGCGGAGGATTGCTGCGCGGCTGCTGAGGTCGGGAGACGGGGTGCCGCACGTGTAGCCCCGCCGGCCCTTCACCCCTCCGCCACGGTGCGCAGCAACCCGGTCAGACCTCCCCCAGGACCGCAGCAACCCCGTCAGACCTCGGTCACGGACCGCAGCAACCCCGTCAGGCCTCGGCCACCGTCCGCAGCAGCCCCCGAAGGATCTCCTCCCCCGCCAGCACCCCCGCCTCCGGCACGGACGTGAGGTGTGGCGCGGTCCAGCCGACGTCGGCGAGTTCGCCGTGGCCGGGGCGCCAGGCCAGGCCCGCGGCGAGGAGCAGGTCGGCGTCGAGGAGGGAGTCACCGGCCGCGAGGGTGAGGCCGGCCCCGGTGCGCCGGGCCACCTCGAGCATGGCCGCGCTCTTGGTCAGCGGCTTCGGCACGGCGTAGACCTTCCGGCCCTGCACGGACACCGTCCAGCCACGCTCGTCCGCCCACACCGCCAGCTCCTTGACCCACTGCTCGGGCAGCAGATCGCGCTCGACGACGAGATAGGCGAAGAGGTCCTCGGCGACACGGTGCTTGCGCACCCAGGACGGGTCCGAGGTGACCGTCAGATACTCCCGCACCTCGGCCAGCGGCGCGCACTCGTCGCTGAGGCGGTCGGTCACCCAGGCGTGCCAGTCGAGATCCGAGACGCCGTCCACGAGCAGATGCCCGCCGTTGGCGCAGATCGCGTACTTCGGGGGCGGACCCGGGAGGTTGATCCGCTGGTACTGCTTGCGGGTGCGGGTGGTGGTGGGCACGAAGACCGCGGACCCGCCGAGGTCGGTGAGCAGCCGGGCGGCGGTCTCGGTCATGTACGACAGCGGCCTGCTCTCGTGCACCTCGACGCAGAGCAACCGGGGTGCACGCGCGTCGGGCATGGTCAGCGCGAGCGCCGCGGACGAGTAGATGAGCGTACGGTCGAGATCGCTCGCGACGAGCACCGTGGACGTGGAGGACGCCGAAGCGGTCGCAGGGGTCGCGCTCGTGGACGCCGACTCGATCGTGATCCCGCTCGTGGACGCCGACGTGATCATGGGCCCGCTCGTGGACGCCGCAGCGATCGTGGCCCCGCTCGTGGACGCCGACGCGGTCGAAGTGGTCCCGCTCGTGGACGACGTCATCAGACCGTCACCGCCTTGCCGTCGGCCCCGGTCGCACCCCGCGTGTACTTGGGGTGGATCAACCCCACGCATGTGTAAGGCAGTTCGGCCACCTCTTCCACCGGTACCCCCCTCTGCTCGGCGAGCAGGCGTACGTGGTCCAGGTCGGCCCCCGCCCCGGCCCGCGCCAGAATCTTCCACGGTACGCGACGCAGCAGCACCCGAGTGGTCTCGCCGACGCCCGGCTTGACCAGGTTCACGTCGTGGATCCCGTACTCCTCGCTGATCCGCTCGACGGCCGCCCAGCCCTCCCAGGTCGGCGTACGGTCACCGGCGAGCAGTTCCTTGGTCTGCGTGTCGACCGTGTCCTCGACCTCGGCGAAACGGGCCGAGACGGCGTCCAGGAAGTCCACCGAGACGTCCGCGGCGGCGAGTTCGCGGTAGAACTTGGCGCCGTGGAAGTCGTTCGGACCGACCAGGTCCGAGCGCAGCACCGTACGCGAAATCAGCCCGGAAACCGTGGAGTTGAGGCATGCGGAGGGGATGAGGAAGTCCTCGCGGGTGCCGTACGTCCGCACGCAGGAGCCCGGGTCGGCGAGGACCGCGATCTCCGGGTCGAAGCCGGTGATGCCGTCGGACGCCTCGAACTCCCGCAGAGCCTCGGCGAGTTCACGGGTGATGGCGCCCTTGCCGGTCCAGCCGTCGACGAACACGACGTCGGCGGGGTCGTGGTGGGCGGCGAGCCAGCGCAGCGCGTTGGCGTCGATGCCCCGGCCGCGCACGATCGACACGGCGTAGTGCGGCAGGTCGAGACCGTGCCGGTGGCGCGCCCAGCGGCGCATGAGCACACCGACGGGGGTGCCGGCGCGGGCCAGCGACACGAGGACCGGACCCCCGGGCCGCGCCGACCACTCCGACGGCTCGGACCGCTCCGACCGCCCCGAGCGCCCCGACCGCTCCGACCGCTCCGCGAGCACGGTCTCGGTGACCACGCCGACCGCCTGGGCTATCCGCGCGGCGAAGGTGTCGAGCGCCGCGCGGAACAGCTCCTGGTACTGCGCGCTCGGCTGGTACTCCACCGGCAGCGACTCCGCGTAGTGGGCGCCGCCGCTCTGGATCGCCTCCTCGCGCTCCTCGGTCGGCGCCTCCAACGTGACGTCCGAGAGGTCCTGCAGCAGCCAGCCGACCTCGTCGGGCGCGTACGAGGAGAAGGCTGGGCCGCGGAGGGGCTCGGGCAGCATGGAGGGCCTTTCGGTCGCGTGAGGAGCCGTGTACGAGGTCGGGTACGACGGCACGTACGAGGTCGCGTACGACGGCACATAGGAGGGGACGACGGCGAGCAGCACGCTCGGCGTGTGCGCGGCGAGCTGCGCCAACAGGCCTTCGGAAGCGTGCAGTTGGGGCGTGTCGCCGGTGGAGTCGACGACGGCGACGACGGCGTCGAAGCCGGCGCCCGCGACGTTGTAGGCGTAGCGTTCGCCGGATCCGTCGGCGGGGTCGTCATGGGCCGGGAAGACGAGACGGCTGCGTATCGCGTAGCCGGGGTCGTCGACGGCCAGGACGGGCGAGCGTGTGGTGGTCGAGAACCGTATCTCGGCCGGAACCGTCTGCTCCAGCAGCCGTGCGAGGCACAGCGGCGCGTACATCAGCTCCTCCGAGCCGAGCACCAGGACCCGCCGGGCACCGGCCGGCAGCGCCGCGGCGAGGCGGGCGCCCATGGCGGGGAGGGCCGCTTCGAGGCGTGTGCGGTGCTCGGGCGTGAAGCCGTGCCGGCCTCCGTCGGGCACTCCGGCCGGCCATCCGAGGTCGACCCGGGTGACGTCCGGGGACCCGCCGGGAACGGGCTCGGAGGGGCCGGATGCCCCTTCGTGCTCGGCCACCAGGGTCTGCCCCCGCTCCAGGATCCCCTCCGGCAGCCGTACGCTCCCCTTCGCCGCCGCCACCAGGTCCACCCGGGCGCCGATCTCCCGCGCGAAGTGCGCCAGCCGTCCCTGGTCCGCGGCGGAGCGCATGTCGACCAGCGCCACGACCACGTACCGCTCGCGCGGATAGCGCTCGTGCAGCGCGCGGATCGTGTTCATGATCGTGTTGCCCGTGGAGAACTCGTCGTCGACCAGCACGAGCGGCCCGTCGCCCGCGAGCAGCGCCGGGTCCTCCGGCAGCAGGAGGTGCGAGGTGGCGTGGGAGTGGGACTCCTCGAAGCCGCCGGCCTGGGCCACTCCGGGCACCGGCCGCCGGGTCGAGTGCAGACAGGGTGCGGCGCCCAGGCCGTCGGCGACCGAGTGGCCGAGGCCGGTGGCCGTCTCGGCGTAGCCGAGGACGACCGCGGCCGGGCTGCCCTCGGGGCCCAGCAGCTCCCGCACCCGCCGGCCGAGCGTGAACCCGTGCCCGTAGATAACCGCGGGCGACTGCGGCACGTGCTTGCCCAGCACGTTGGAGACGAGCAGATGGGCGCGCTTGGGGTTGCGCCGGAGCGCGAGCCCCAGGAGATCGCTCAACTGCGCGTCGCCGACGAGTTCGACTCCGAGCCGCTCGGCGACCCATGTCCCGGACCAGACCACGTTGTTCATCGACTCCTTGAGTGCGACTGCTTGATGACGACCGAGTGCCAGATGACGAGTGCTGCTTGTCGACGAGTGAGTGCTTGATGGTGATTGCTTGCGTAGGTGCGTAGGAGTGAGTGCTTGCGTAGGAGTGAGTACTCGCGCACGAGTGCTTCGAGGCTCAGCGGCACGTCAAGGGTGCGTCAGTACGATTTTGCCCGCCCGGCGGCCGTGCCGCCGAACAGCGCACGGGCGCGGGCCCCGGCCGTCAACGGGGCAGCCCCGCCGCGAGCAGGTCGACGAAGCCGACGTCCTCGTTCGCCACCCCGAAGACCTCGGCGCGCAGCATGGTCCGCTCGGCCCAGGCGCGGTGCGGCTTCACCTCGTTCATCTTGTTCGTGTAAGCGGACCGCAGCACGCCCCCGCCGCCCCGCTCGGGCCTCAGGATGTCCTGGGCGTCGCTGAACTCCTCGTGGCTGACCACGGACAGCGCGTGCACGGGCAGCACATGCGAGGGGTGGATGCAGGTCTTGCCGAGCAGACCGTTGGCCTGGTCGAGGGAGATCTCCCGCAGCAGTCCGTCCATCGCGTGCTCGATCAGCGCTTCACGCAGTTCCACGGCCTGCACCTCCAGGAAGGGGCTCTGCCGCAGCTGCGGCTTGAACATCCGCTCCTGGACCCGGAAGTATTCCCAGACCGGTCCGGTCACCGTGAAGCCGGTGCCGTCGGCCCGGCCCATCATGTTCACCACGTCGGCGATCACGGAGGCGACGATCTGGACGTCGTACGCGGTCATGTCGGGCGCCCGGCGCAGGCCGTAGGAGGAACAGAAGTCGGTGACGCCGAGGCGCAGGGCGAGGACCCGGTCGCGGTACTTGTCGACGACGCGGAAGATCCCGGTGAGGGTCTCCACGCGTGACTCCAGGTACAGCAGGTCCGGCGACTCCAGGACGGGCATGGCGAAGAGCCGGCGTCCGGACTCGGCCTCGGCGACGGCGAGCGCCTCCAGAAACGATACGCCGCGTTCCTCGGTGAACTTCGGCAGTACGAATCCGGACAGGAGGCGTACGGCTGCGCCGAGTCGTCGGACGAGGTCGGGGATCTGTTCGGCGGTGCGGACCCGGACGAACAGCAGCGGCAGCTCGGCGCCCGGCCGGGCGGCGAGGTCGGCGAGGTCGGCGAACTGGCGGACCAGGTTCTCCTCGGCGTCCGCCACGTCGGCGTCGTCGATGGAGTCCTCCAGGCACAGCACCATGGACACCACCCCGCGGCCCGCCTGCTTGAGGACGTCGTCGGCGAGCTGGGGACGGGTCGCGGGACTGTACAGGGTGGCCCCGAGAGCGGCGGAGAGCACTCGGGGCGGGGAGTCGGCGGTGAAGACGCACGGCTCCTGGTGGAAGAGGCGCTGCCGCACCTCAGGGGCGATGTGCCCGAAATGACGCATGAAGCTCCCCCGGGGTGACAAGTCGGCCAGATTTATGTGGGCCGGTTGTGGCCGGTAATAGTACGTAGGGATCCATGTCCGGGGTTCCCACCGGGCATGAACATCAGGTAACTCCACCAGGTCGGGTACCCAGCCGTGCCCCGCGGGATCGGCCGTGTTCAGGCCACCCCCGCATTGTCGTGACCGGAACCGAGAGGGCAGGATGACCGCATGACGCACGCGATGTTGAAGGGATCGAACGTCCCGCTGGACGCCACGGCGGTGCGCGCCGTGCTGCGCTGGACCGCGGGGCAGGGGGTTCCGGACGTCGACGCCTCGGCACTGCTCCTCGGGCCCGACGGACGCGTGCGGTCCGACGAGGACTTCGTCTTCTACAACCAGCCGCGGCACCCCTCCGGGAAGGTGTGGCGGCTCGGCAAGAAGCGGGTCACCGAGGGCCTGACCGACACGATCCAGACAGACCTGTCGGGGCTCGACGCCGCGGTGGCGCGGATCCTGCTGGTCGCGTCGGCGGACGGTGTCACGTTCGACCAGGTGCGCTCGCTGCGGATCCTGCTGTACGACGCCACGGCCGCCGACGGCGAGCCGCTGGCGTACTTCGACATCAAGCCGGAGACCGGGGAGGAGACCGCCCTGATCTGCGGTGAGGTTTATCGGCGCGGCGAGGTGTGGAAGTTCCGGGCGCTCGGCGAGGGGTACACCAACGGGCTGCAGGGGCTCGCCACGGACTTCGGCATCACCGTCGACGAGTCGGAGGCCGCCGCCGCGCCCACCGGCGCTCCGACGGCCACCGTGGCCCCTCCGGCCACCGTGGGGTCCCCGCCGGTCTCGCTCCCGCTCCCGCCCCAGCAGCCCGGCTACGGCTATCCACCGGAGCCCACGCAGCAGCCGGCCGCGGCAGCCCAGCCCGCTTACGGCTACCCGCAGCCGACCTCGGCCCAGACGGCCCCGGCCTACGGCTATCCCCACCAGCCGGTCACCGCCCTCCCCGACCCGGACTTCCGTCTGCCACCGCAGGGCCCCCAGTTCCTCGCCCGCTGAGGCTCCCGGCCGGGCGCACGTCGCCCGCACCGGCGCACGTCGCCCGCACCGGCGTCGGCGGGCGACGGTCAGCGCTCCACCTTCGACTTGTAGCCGCGCCCCCACTGCAGGCCCCAGCCGTAGAGGCGGTCGAGTTCGGCCTGAAAGCCGTAGACGAACTTGACCTCCCGGCGGACGATCAGTTCGTTCTTGACGTTCTCGATCATCACCACCGCGCAGGAGCGAGCCTGGGGGTGGCGTTCGTCGAGGCCGATCTCGATGCGGGGGCCGTTGCTCGGGTAGAGGGTGACGATGGCGTGCGTACGGTCGAAGGCCGGGGTCTGGTCGTAGATGTAGACGAACAGCAGCAGTCGCTTGATGTCGGCACGGTGGTCGAGATTGATGAAGATCGTCTCACCGGAGCCCGAGCCGAAGCGGTCGTCCCCGCTGAGTTTGACGTACGGCGGCGCGTTCAGCTCCCCGTAGAAGCTGCCCAGGGGCTGCACAACGCCCTTGGCGCCGTCGCTGAGTTCGTACAGGCAGCCCAGGTCGAGGTCCACGTTGACCATGCTCTGGGTGTGCGCCTGCACCACCTCGGGCGTGAACAGCTTGAGCGGATGCCTCAGCAGACTGCCGCGCTTCGAGGCGCCGATGTCGGACGTCCGCATCCGCCAGGAGAGGTTCACCCGCAGGTTTCCCGTGGCCGCGCCCTGTTTGGTCAGTGAGACCGTGTGGTGCCGTTTGGTCAGCTCGATGGAATTGGTGGCCGAGCTACCCGACTCGAAGTGTGTCTGGTTCCCACGCCACAGACCGTCCCAGAAGGACATTCCCGCCCCCAGCTCGCGCTCTCGCGCGCATGCCCGATGCGCGCCCTCTGCCCCGCAGCAACGGGGCGGCCCCGAGGACTCGTCCTCGATGGCCGCCCCGCACTGAGCGTTCCGCACCCGGGCCCGGTTCACACCCGTGTCGACGGGCCGACCACGGGCCCGGCACGGCATTACACCCCGGACGACACCTCGGCCTTGTCGTCCGAGGTCTCACCTTTTCCCTCAGCAGCGGCGAGTGCCCTGTTGCGGCGCACGGAGGACCAGAACGACCAGCCGATCAGGGCGACACCGACGAGGCCGGTGATGACCTCGTGGATCTCGTACTTGATCGTGACGAGGAGGATCACGGCGAGGGCCCCGATCGCGTAGTGCGCGCCGTGCTCCAGGTAGACGTAGTCGTCGAGGGTTCCCTGGCGGACCAGGTAGACGGTGAGCGACCGGACGTACATGGCGCCGATACCGAGGCCGAGCGCCATCAGGACGATGTCGTTGGTGATGGCGAAGGCGCCGATGACGCCGTCGAAGGAGAAGGAGGCGTCCAGAACCTCGAGGTAGAGGAACATGAAGAACGCGGCCTGGCCGGCGAGCTTGACGGCCGAGACCTGCTTGCCCTTGGCCCTGGCCTCTTCCTCCTCCTCGTGCTCGCGCTCCTCCTCTTCCTCGAGTTTGTTCTCGAAGTAGCCGGAGAGGCCGCCCACCACCATGTAGGTGATCAGCCCCGCCACACCGGAGATCAGGACCGTTTGGGCCTTGTCCGCGGGTCCGGCGTGCAGGTGGGCCTCGGTCGCCAGGGTCATCGAGGTGATCAGCAGGACGATCAGCGCGATACAGGCCGACAGCATGTCGATCTTGCCGAGTTTGGCCAGCGGGCGCTCAAGCCAGGCCAGCCACTTGATGTCGCGGTCCTCGAAGATGAAGTCGAGGAAGATCATCAGCAGGAACATGCCACCGAAGGCGGCGATCGCCGGATGGGCGTCGGTGACCAGTTCCTTGTACTGGTCCTTGTCGGACAGCGCCAGGTCGACGGCCTCGATCGGGCCGATCTTGGCGCTGATGGCGACGATCACGACGGGGAACACCAGTCGCATGCCGAAGACGGCGATCAGCACACCGATCGTGAGGAAGATCTTCTGCCAGAAGGCATTCATCTTCTTCAGGATCCCGGCGTTGACCACCGCGTTGTCGAAGGACAGCGAGATCTCGAGGATGGACAGGATCGCCACGACGCCGAAGCCCGTCCACCCCCCGTAGAGCACCGCCGCGACCAAGCCGAGCGCGGTGACCGCGAACGACCAGCCGAAGGTTTTCAGAACCACTGGCAACCCAATCCGTATGTGTACGGGGCTCCCCCGCGCCGTACTCGGCTTTACCTAACGTTGACCACAGAGTCTAGAGGGGTCGCCTTCCGGCCGGACCGAGTGGCCCCGGAACGACCGGAAGGCCTGGGCCCGAGGGTCTTCAGGAGACGTTCACCCCGAAGTCCAGGGCGATGCCGCGCAGTCCGGACGCGTACCCCTGGCCGACGGCGCGGAACTTCCACTCGCCGCCGTAGCGGTAGACCTCGCCGAAGATCATGGCAGTCTCCGTGGACGCGTCCTCACTGAGGTCGTAGCGGGCCAGTTCCTGGCCGTCGGCCTGGTTGACCACACGGATGAAGGCGTTGCTGACCTGGCCGAAGGTCTGCCCGCGGTTGTCGGCGTCGTGGATCGACACCGGGAAGACGATCTTGTCGCAGTGGGCCGGGACCTTGGAGAGGTCGATCAGGATCGATTCGTCGTCGCCGTCGCCCTCACCGGTGATGTTGTCGCCGGTGTGCTCGACCGAGCCGTCCGGGCTCTTGAGCTGGTTGTAGAAGATGAACCACTCGTCACCGAGCACCCGGCCCGAGTTGCACAGCAGCGCGCTGGCGTCGAGGTCGAAGTCGGCTCCCGTGGTGGTGCGGACATCCCAGCCGAGCCCGATCAGCACATGCGTGAGGTTCGGTGCGGCCTTGGAGAGGGAGACATTGCCCCCCTTGGCGAGCGTGACGCCCATGATCTTGTCCTCCCCGAGATGAATCCCGCGCCCGCCCCCCGGCCGGCCCGGGTCCTGCAGCGTTCAGTTGTCGAAGCTGTGTACATGTGCGCGTCCGGCGCCGCACTCCGAGGTGTGCGGCGCCGGATCGAGGAGAGCTAGTGCCGCAACAGACAACGTTCGCCCCGTCGCGACGCCCGGGACGCCCTCTCACCGCACCGGCCGAAGCCCAAGTACGTCCAGTACGAGGACTTCCGGCCGGCACTCCCCCAAGCTCTTCGAGCAGGGGTACCCCCAGAGGACGCCCCGGACGCCGCTCCTTGACGGGCAAACGTTGCCTGCCGCGGCACCAGAACGCTCAGACGTTCACACCGAAGTCCTGCGCGATACCGCGCAGACCCGATGCATACCCCTGACCGATCGCGCGGAACTTCCATTCCGCACCGTGCCGGTACAGCTCGCCGAAGACCATGGCGGTCTCCGTCGAGGCGTCCTCGGAGAGGTCGTAACGGGCGATTTCCGCTCCGCCCGCCTGGTTCACCACGCGGATGAAGGCGTTGCGGACCTGGCCGAACGACTGCTGGCGGTTCTCGGCGTCGTAGATCGACACCGGGAAGACGATCTTCTCGACGTCGGCGGGGACGCCCGCGAGGTTGACCTTGATCTGCTCGTCGTCGCCCTCGCCCTCACCGGTGAGGTTGTCGCCGGTGTGCTCCACCGAGCCGTCCGGGCTCTTGAGGTTGTTGAAGAAGACGAAGTTCGCATCGCTGCCGACCTTGCCCGACGGGTTCAGCAGCAGTGCGCTGGCGTCGAGGTCGAAGTCGGTGCCGGTCGTGGTGCGGACGTCCCACCCCAGACCGATGATGACCGCGGTCAGGCCCGGCGCCTCCTTGGTCAGCGATACGTTGCCGCCCTTGCTGAGGCTGACTCCCACGAGTCCTCCATATTTGTCTGGTGTCCAGGGGCGGGGAGCCCCGTCGTGCGTTGCCATCGGATCAACGAGTCGATCCTAGTGACGGGTTCCCGCCCCACGCAGGCCTTGGAACCGAAGAATCAGAGGGTGTCGAGCGCCTTCACGTACTCGTTCAGGTCACGGGCGTCCGGCAGGGCGTTGACGACGGTCCAGCGGACGACGCCCTCCTTGTCGATGATGAAGGTGCCGCGCACCGCGCAGCCCTTGTCCTCGGCGAAGACACCGTACGCGCGCGAGACCTCGCCGTGCGGCCAGAAGTCGGACAGCAGGGGGTATTCCAGGCCCTCCTGCTCGGCGAAGACGCGCAGGGTGTGGATGGAGTCGTTGGACACGGCCAGGAGCTGGGTGTCGTCGTTGACGAACGTGGGCAGCTCGTCGCGCAGCGCGCAGAGCTCGCCGGTGCACACGCCGGTGAAGGCGAACGGGTAGAAGAGCAGGACCACGTTCTTCTCGCCGCGGAAGTCGGAGAGCCTTACGGTCGCTCCGTGGTTGTCCTTCAGCTCGAAGTCCGGGGCCTCGGTACCGACCTCGATCGCCATCGTCACACGCTTCCCTTCGGTGGGCTGTTCCGTGGGGCCCAGGGTACGCAGTGATCCGGATGCGGCCGCGCCCCTGTGGACACGACCGGCCGTACACCACCGCACACGACCCGTACACGACGGATCCGGACCGGGACCGACCCCGGGACCGACCCCGGGACCGACGAGACCCCCGCCGGGCAACCGCCCGGCGGGGGTCCAACACGTCGCGGCGGGTGCGTCAGCGCTTGCCCTTGGCCGCCTTCGGGGTGACCAGCCGGTTCCCGGTCCAGTCCTTGCCCGCGTTGATGCTCTTGGTCTGCGACAGACCCGCCGTCTGCGCGGCGTCGTTGATGTCGCTCGGTTCGACGTAGCCGTCACGGCCGGTCTTCGGCGTCAGCAGCCAGACCGGGGCCCCGTCGTCGACCAGCGAGAGCGCGTCGACCAGCGCGTCGGTCAGGTCGCCGTCCTCGTCGCGGAACCAGAGTAGGACGGCATCGGCGACGTCGTCATATTCCTCGTCCACCAGCTCGCTGCCGATGACTTCCTCAATGGACTCGCGGAGCTCCTGGTCGACGTCGTCGTCGTAGCCGATCTCCTGGACCACCTGCTCGGGCTGGAACCCCAGCCTCGCGGCAGGGTTCGTCCGCTCCTCCGCGTGGTCCGCGGTCGCGCTCACGGCTTGCCTCCTGATCTTGATGCGGTATTGGGTCTCCCCCGGCTCGTCAAAGGTAGGGGAAGTTCAGCCACGCGCGTGCGCGAAGCATTGGCCGTAGTCCACACGGGCGGGGCGGATCGCGCAAGTACCCGGCCCTCCAGACCGCCGAAACGGTGACGATCCCGGCCGTGTCGCCGCAATGCCAGGCAGGATATCGGGACATCGGGTGACACACGCCACAGCGATCCGACCGTTTTGCCGACTTTGACCCTCGGATCCGGCTGAGATCCGAACGACTTTGCGGTACACGCCATGGGCTGGGCGTATCGTTGCGATTTGGCCGCGGCTGCCCCAAGCCGCACGTCACACCTCCGGGTTACCTCCCAGTAGAGATGACGTTTGGGGGTCGGGGGTACACGATGGGGAACAGTCCAGTTCCAGCCCCCGCAGGCCCCAGAGAGCGCCCAGCGCGCGAGAAAGCGTTCAAGCCCCCTCAGACAGCGAAGGAACAGCGTGGCTTCCGGATCCGATCGCAACCCGATCATCATTGGCGGCCTTCCGAGTCAGGTTCCTGACTTCGATCCCGAAGAGACCCAGGAGTGGCTCGACTCGCTCGACGCCGCCGTCGACGAGCGCGGCCGTGCCCGGGCCCGCTATCTCATGCTGCGCCTGATCGAGCGGGCCCGCGAGAAGCGCGTGGCCGTGCCCGAGATGCGCAGCACGGACTACGTCAACACCATCGCGACCAAGGACGAGCCGTTCTTCCCCGGCAACGAGGAGATCGAGCGCAAGATCCTCAACGCGACCCGGTGGAACGCCGCGGTCATGGTGTCGCGGGCGCAGCGGCCCGGCATCGGCGTCGGCGGGCACATCGCGACCTTCGCGTCCTCGGCCTCGCTGTACGACGTCGGCTTCAACCACTTCTTCCGCGGCAAGGACCAGGGCGACGGCGGCGACCAGATCTTCTTCCAGGGGCACGCCTCGCCGGGCATCTACGCCCGCGCGTTCCTCCTCGACCGCCTCGACGAGCAGCAGCTCGACGCCTTCCGGCAGGAGAAGTCGAAGGCGCCGTTCGGGCTGTCCAGCTACCCGCACCCGCGGTCGATGCCCGACTTCTGGGAGTTCCCGACCGTGTCGATGGGTCTCGGCCCGCTCGGCGCGATCTTCCAGGCACGGATGAACCGCTACATGGAGGCCCGCGGGATCGCGGACACCTCCAAGTCGCACGTCTGGGCCTTCCTCGGGGACGGCGAGATGGACGAGCCGGAGTCGCTCGGGCAGCTGTCGATCGCCGCGCGTGAGGGGCTCGACAACCTCACCTTCGTGGTCAACTGCAACCTCCAGCGGCTCGACGGCCCGGTGCGCGGCAACGGCAAGATCATCCAGGAGCTGGAGTCGCAGTTCCGGGGCGCCGGCTGGAACGTGATCAAGCTGGTGTGGGACCGCACCTGGGACCCGCTGCTGGCGCAGGACCGCGACGGGGTGCTGGTCAACAAGCTGAACACCACGCCGGACGGCCAGTTCCAGACGTACGCCACGGAGACGGGCGCGTACATCCGCGACCACTTCTTCGGCGACGACCACCGGCTGCGCGCGATGGTCGAGAACATGACCGACGACCAGATCCTGCACCTCGGTCGCGGCGGTCACGACCACCGCAAGATCTTCGCGGCGTACAAGGCGGCGAAGGAGCACCAGGGCCAGCCGACGGTGATCCTGGCGCAGACGGTCAAGGGCTGGACGCTCGGCCCGAACTTCGAGGGCCGTAACGCCACGCACCAGATGAAGAAGCTGACGGTCGCCGACCTCAAGGGCTTCCGGGACCGGCTGCACCTGCCGATCGCCGACAGGGACCTGGAGTCGGGCCTGCCGCCGTACTACCACCCGGGCCGCGGTTCCGACGAGATCCAGTACATGCACGACCGCCGCAAGTCGCTCGGCGGGTACGTCCCCACGCGCGTGGTGCGGTCCAAGCCGCTCGAACTGCCGGGCGACAAGACGTACGCGACCGTGAAGAAGGGGACGGGTCAGCAGTCGATCGCCACAACCATGGCGTTCGTCCGGCTGCTGAAGGACCTCATGCGGGACAAGGAGATCGGCAAGCGGTTCGTGCTGATCGCACCCGACGAGTACCGCACCTTCGGCATGGACTCGTTCTTCCCGAGCGCGAAGATCTACAACCCGCTGGGCCAGCAGTACGAGGCCGTGGACCGTGATCTGCTGCTCGCGTACAAGGAGTCGCCGACGGGGCAGATGCTGCACGACGGCATCTCCGAGGCGGGCTGCACGGCCTCGCTGATCGCGGCGGGTTCGGCGTACGCGACGCACGGCGAGCCGCTGATCCCGGTCTACGTCTTCTACTCGATGTTCGGTTTCCAGCGCACCGGCGACCAGTTCTGGCAGATGTCCGACCAGCTGGCACGCGGTTTCGTTCTGGGTGCGACCGCGGGCCGTACGACGCTGACCGGTGAGGGACTCCAGCACGCGGACGGGCACTCGCAGTTGCTGGCCTCCACCAACCCGGCGGCGATCGCGTACGACCCGGCGTACGGCTACGAGATCGCGCACATCGTGCAGGACGGTCTGCGCCGGATGTACGGCTCCTCGCCCGAACACCCGCACGGCGAGGACGTCTTCTACTACCTGACGGTCTACAACGAGCCGATCCAGCACCCGGCGGAGCCGGAGAACGTCGACGTCGAGGGCATCGTCAAGGGCATCCACCGCCTCGGCGCGGGCACGTCGGGCTCGATCCCGGCGCAGATCATGGCGTCCGGTGTCGCCGTCCCGTGGGCCCTCGAGGCGCAGCGGATCCTCGGCGAGGAGTGGAACGTCCGCGCGGACGTCTGGTCGGCGACTTCCTGGAACGAACTGCGGCGCGAGGCCGTCGAAGTGGAGCGGCACAACCTGCTCCACCCGGAGGAGGAGCAGCGCGTCCCGTACATCACGCAGAAGCTGGCCGGTGCAGAGGGTCCGTTCGTGGCGGTGTCGGACTGGATGCGGTCCGTCCCCGACCAGATCGCGCGCTGGGTGCCCGGCACGTACCAGTCGCTCGGCGCGGACGGGTTCGGCTTCGCCGACACCCGGGGCGCGGCCCGCCGTTACTTCCACATCGACGCCGAGTCGATCGTGGTCACGGTGCTGACGGAGCTGGCCCGCGAGGGCAAGGCCGACCGCTCGGTGCTGAAGCAGGCCATCGACCGCTACCAGCTGCTCGACGTGGCGGCGGCCGATCCGGGTGCCGCCGGCGGCGACGCGTAGCGGTGACCGACGTCCGGGGTGGTGGGACTTCGGTCCCGCCACCCCCACGCTTTTTCTACGATGCGCCCATGAAGGAACAGTCGGCGCAGGAGCGCTGGGAACGGCGCACGCAACGCCCTCTGATGGCACTGGCGGTGGTTTTCGCGATCGCGTTCGCGGTGCCGATCGTGGCACCCGACGCCGGCCGGTCCCTGACGGAGGCCTGTACTCGGGTCGAGTGGGCGGTGTGGGGTGCGTTCGCCGCCGACTACATCGTCCGGCTGGTGCTCGCCCGCCATCGCGTGCACTTCGTGCGGACCCACTGGCTGGACCTGTGCGCCGTGCTGCTGCCGCTGTTCAGGCCGCTGCAACTGCTGCGGCTCGTCTCCACGTTGCTGCTGGTGGGACGGCGGGCGCGGATGGCCTCACAGATCCGGCTCACCACCTATGTGGCCGGGTCGGTGGTGGCACTGCTGATGTTCGGCTCGCTGGCCGTGCTGTCGGTGGAGCGGGAGTCGCCGGACGGGAACATCAAGACGCTGGGCGACGCGGTCTGGTGGTCGTTCACCACCATGACGACGGTCGGGTACGGGGACCACGCCCCCACGACGGGCCTCGGACGCATGCTGGCGGTGGGGCTGATGCTCTCCGGGATCGCGCTGCTGGGTGTGGTGACCGCGAACATCGCGGCGTGGTTCATCTCGCGCTTCGAGATGGACGACGCGGAGGAACGGAAGCAGACGGCGGCGATCGAGGCCCTGACGCACGAGGTGCGTGCCCTCCGGGCCCAGGTGGCGGCGCTGAGCGAGGCACGGGAACGGGAGGAACAACCGAGGTGAGCCGTCGGTGAACCCTCGGTGAGCCCTCGGTGAGCCGGCCTTTCTGGGATCAGAGCCGTACGAAGGCCGCCGGAGGAAGCCGCCGTGCCGTCGAAGGCGCCCCAGCCGTACGACCAGACGGGGCCCGACGGGGCCCGACGGACGAAGGCCGCCGTGCCCCGTCGAAGGCGGGGCCCGACGGACGAAGGCCGCCGTGCCCCGTCGAAGGCGCCGCTGAGCTCCGGGACGATGCCGGGGGCGGTCCCCCTGGGGGACGATGCCTGGGGCAGCCAGCCCAGGGAACGCGCGCGGACGAACGAAACGGGCCCTCGGCAACATTGCCGAGGGCCCATTTCTGCCCGGCGCTGCACCTCCCCAGGCGTCCCCGGCGCCGGGCGGCCTTTCCCTCACTTCCCGCGGGTCAGAAGATTCCGCCCGCGGGAGTCGTGGCCCCGGCCAGCCAGAGGATGGCCAGGAGCGTGTCGATAGTGCCCAGCACGAGGGCCACCAGGGCCGGGACCGAGTGCGTTCCGGTCCAGCTGCGGCCCATCGCGAGCCAGCCGCAGACGATCGCGACCGGTCCGAGGACGATCCCCAGCACGAAGAACCCGGCGATCGCGCAGATGACTCCGATGATTCCGAGCGTCGCGCGGTCCGGCCCAGCCCCTGACCTCATCCGGCCACGTGACCGGGGGTGCTTGCGCGTCGTGTGTCCGAAGCCCGCCATCATCACTCCCTCGTGTACTGAACCTGTGGGTTCGGGCTTGATGTGCCGGGTACCCCGGTTCGGCCCCCTCAGGCATGCGGCGCGCTGTCCCCCTCCGGCAGCGCGACGCGGTACATGGGTTCCGTAACGGGATCGTCGTATGCAAGACGCGCAACCCCCTTGCCCCGCTGATCACTTGACACCCACTCTGACCTGCGGCGAGGCCCCGGCGGAAGCGATATGAAAGGGCGTCACCCGGATAGGCGAACGAATCGGGAGGGCACGCTGCGGGTGGTGCGGCGCGGTACGGAAGAACGCGTCGAGCCCCGCGGGACACGTCCCGCGGGGCTCGACCGATGTGCACGGAAGGCTCTCCCGGTTCCGGACCGACACCGGGCCGGGCCGGCTCAGGGCCGGATCGACGCCAGGCCGGACCGACGCCAGGCCGGACCGACGCCAGGCCGGACCGACGCCAGGCCGGACTGCTCAGGGCCGGATCGACGCCGCCGAGCCGGAATGACTCCGGTGCGGCTAGATGTGGCCGACCCCCGCGCCCGCCTCCGCGTTCTCGCCGCGCTTGGTCAGGAAGGCGACGAACACCGCCACCAGGGCGACTCCCGCGGCGACCAGGGAGGCCAGGCCCATGCCGGAGATGAACGTCTCGTGGGCCACGGCGGTGATCTTCTCGGCGATCGGGGCCGGGGTGTTGGGTGCCAGCGGAGGGACACCGACCTGCACCGCCTCCGCGGCCTGGGCCAACTGCGCCTCGTTCATCGGCGGCAGCTTGGCGTCGGCCCAGTTGCCCGCGAGGTCGCTGTCGACCTTGGAGGCCATCACGGCGCCCAGCACGGCCGTACCGAGGCTGCCGCCGATCTGCATCGCGGCCTGCTGAAGACCACCGGCGACGCCCGACAGCTCCATGGGCGCGTTGCCGACGATGACCTCCGTGGCGCCGACCATGACGGGCGCGAGACCGAGGCCCAGCAGCGCGAACCAGATCGACATGACGGCGCTTCCGGTGTCCGTCTCCAGTGTCGACATGCCGAACATTGCGATGGCGGTGGCCGCCATACCGCCCGCCAGCGGGATCCGCGGGCCCAGCTTGGTGATCAGCGCGCCCGCGAGCGGCGAACCGACGATCATCATGCCGGTCAGCGGCAGCAGGTGCAGACCCGCGTCGATCGGGCTCATGCCGTGCACGTTCTGCAGGTAGAAGGTGACGAAGAACAGGCCGCCCATGAAGGCGATGGCCATGAGGACCATCAGCACCACACCCGCCGACAGCGCGACCGAGCGGAACAGGGCGAGCGGGATCAGCGGCTCGCTCACCTTGGTCTCCCAGAAGGCGAAGAGCACGAACCCGGCCACGGACGCGACGACGAACGCCCAGGTCTTGCCGTCGCCCCAGCCCCACTCCGGGGCCTTGATGAGCGCCCAGACCAGGCAGAACATGGCGGCGGAGAGCAGCGCGATGCCGAGGATGTCGAAGGAGCGCGGGGCGTTCTCCGCGCGGTGGTCCAGCAGGATCCACAGACCGAAGACGAGCGCGATGACGCCGACCGGCACGTTGATGAAGAACACGGACTGCCAGCTCACGTGCTCCACCAGCACACCGCCGAGGATCGGTCCGCCGGCGGTGGAGGCACCGATCACCATGCCCCAGATACCGATCGCCATGTTGAGCTTCTCGGCGGGGAAGGTCGCGCGCAGCAGACCGAGCGCGGCCGGCATCAGCAGCGCGCCGAACAGGCCCTGGAAGACCCGGAAGGTGACGACGAGGGCGATGCTGCTGGACAGTCCGATGGCGGCGGAGGCGGCGGCGAAGCCGACCACGCCGATGAGGAAGGTCTGGCGGTGGCCGAAGCGGTCACCGAGCTTGCCCGCGGTGATCAGGGTGACGGCGAGAGCGAGGAAGTAACCGTTGGTGATCCACTGGACGTCGGCGAAACTGGCGCCCAGGTCTTTCTGGATGGCGGGGTTGGCGATGGCCACGATGGTGCCGTCGAGGGCCACCATCATGACGCCGATCGCCACGGCGAAGAGCGTCAGCCAGGGGTGGCCGCGCAGCCCCTTGGCCGGGGTCGGGTCGGACGGGGCGACCGGTATCTTGTCGGCCGGCCCGGTGGCGTCGACGGTGGTCTGACTAGTCATGCGTCGAGGCTAATGACAGCCACTGACAGTTGACAAACCATTTCACAAGTCGGTAACTGTCATGTAGCTCACAGGTATTTTGAGCTGCACAAATTGACGAAAAGAGGGCCTTGGAGTGAAGACGGGCCAACAGATCCGGGAGGCAGCCCCACAGCACCCCGGGACGGTGGTGCCGGGCCTGCGCGAGCGCAAGAAGCAGCGGACCCGGGACGCCCTGCTGCGGGCCGCCCTCGAACTGTTCACGACCAAGGGGTACGAGCGGACCACGGTCGACGAGATCGCCGAGGCCGTTGACGTCTCGCAGCGCACCTTCTTCCGGTACTTCGCCGGCAAGGAGGAGGCGGCCTTCGCGGTGCAGGACATGGTCGAATCGCACTTCCTCGACGCGGTACGCCAACGCCCGCCGCACGAGGGGCCTTTGGAGGCGCTGCGCAAGGCGGTCCTGGAGAGCTGGGACAACATCGGGGATGCCGTCGAGGAGATCATCCCGATCGAACTGCACATGCGGACCTACCGGTTGATCGAGTCGACGCCCGCCCTGCTCGCCGTCCATCTGCGCCGCTCGGAGGAGATGGAGGAACGGATCGCGGCACTCATCGCCGACCGCGAGGGCGTGGACGTGGACACCGACCCACGACCCCGGGTCGCGGTGGCCGCGTTCGGCGGGGTGATGCGGGTGACGGGCCGGCTCTGGGGCGCCGGCGAGGACTACAGCGTGGCCGCGATCCGCGAACTGACGGCCAGATACCTGGACCAGGTGGGACCGGCCCTCATGGAGAACTGGCACGGCGAGGACCGACGCTGAGGTCCGCGGACCGGAGCCGCGGTGCGCGCACCGGAGCCGAGGTCGGCCGCAGTCGGGGTCGCCCTCCGGGCTGGGACGGCGGGAGGCCGCTCAGGGGTGCGGGGAACTGCCCGACAAGCCACACCGGTTCCGCGGCCGCGCGCGGCGACCGGCCCGGCAGACGCAACCCGCGACCGCCGGGCCGGCGGCGGACATCGATGACGGTGGCCGCCTTCGAGACCGACGAGGTCGTCGACCGGTCGCTCACTCCGGCCGGAATGCCGTCACCGCCGGGGACCCGGGTCCGCGCGAACCCGGCAAGCGGGCCGCTCGTGTGAAACACCTCACGCCGTGACGTGTTTCACGTTCGCTCACATCCCGTGAGCAGCCGTGGGCGAGCAGCACTCCCCCGCCAACCACCCGTCACCACAAGGCCACTCCACGTTCGCTAACTTAAACAGCACATAAGGACGCCCATCCCGATCGCGCCCTGAACGCCCCAATTACCCCCCGTGAAACGTGATCTGTCTCACGCATGTCACGAGAAGGTCTCCCCGTCTCCTAGTGTGTCCTGTCAGTGACTTCCTTCGACTCCTCCCCGCAGCTCAACGTGTGGCGCGCCCTGCTCGCGCTGGCCGTGGTGTTCGTCATGCTGGCGACCACCGGCTGGACCGCCGTGCGCAACCACCGGGGGGCCTCACCGCTCGAAGCCTCCCTCTCCGCCTGGGAGCGCGGCCACCTGGGCGGACACCGGCTGCCCGACCCCGATGCGTCGGCCGGATACCTCGCCCACTTCTTCGCCACGCTCACCGCCGCCCAGCGCACCCGGCTCGCCGCCCGCTATCCCCTCGCGGTCGGCAACATGGAGGGTGCCCCGGTGGAGCTGCGCTATCGCGCCAACCGCCTCGCGATCGAGCAACAGCGCAGGTTGGAACGTAAACGCATGCGCGACAGCCGGCTCTCGCCGGGCGGGCAGCAGCTGGCGGGCCGCCGTATGCACCGCTACGAGGACCTGCTCGGGGCGGGCCGCCAGATCCTCGCCTTCGACCCGATGGGGTCGGGGCGGATCGCGGAGGTCTTCGGCGACCTGGACCGCGCCGACCGCATCTCGGTCGTGGTGCCGGGCGTGGACACCGACCTGCTCACGTTCCAGCGCACCAACCGCCCGTACTCGGCACCGGTCGGCATGGCGGGCGCGCTGTTCGAGCAGGAGCGCACGGCCGATCCCTCGGTACGTACCGCCGTGATCGCCTGGGCCGACTACACCTCGCCCAGCGGCCTCGGCATGGACGCGGCCACCGCGATGCGCGCGGACGACGGCGCGGTACGGCTGAACGAGCTGGTCCGCACGCTGCCCGGCCGCTCGTCGGTCGCGCTGTACTGCCACAGCTACGGCTCGGTGGTCTGCGGGGTCGCCGCGCACGACCTGCCCGACCGGGTCACGGACATCGCCGTGGCGGGCAGCCCCGGGATGCGCGCCGCGACGGCCGCCGGGCTGCGCACCTCCGCCCAGGTGTGGGCCATGCGGGACGCGAGCGACTGGATCCAGGACGTGCCGCACCTGGAGTTCGGCGGCATCGGCCACGGCGCCGACCCGGTCTCCGGCGCCTTCGGCGCACGGCTGCTGTCCGCGGACGGCGCGCACGGTCACGCCGGCTACTTCACCCCCGGCACGACGAGCCTGCGCAACCTCGCGGCGATCGGAGTTGGCGCGTACCGAGCTGTCGCGTGTGCGAAGGATGACGCGTGTCTGACCGGTCTGCCGGGCGCGGTGGCAGTCGGACGCGCGTAGAGCCCGGAAGAATCGCGGCCGCCCGAGGGCGGGACGCGAGATGGGCTCCCCGCTTACGATGACCCGCATGGGTGACGTACTGGCCGGATTTCATGCCGCTTGGGAGTTCGAGTCCGACTCCGTGCTCATCCGCTTCGAACGGGGAATTCGCACGCCGAAGCTGTTCCAGGCGCTCGGCGAACGGCGTGTCCCGCTCGATGCGATCTCGGAGGTGACCCTCACTCCGGGCAAGCGCGGGACCGTGGTGCTGCACGCCGTTCCCCGGCAGGGCGCCGATCCACTGATGGACGCCGCGGCGGGCCAGCTCAGGGAGAGCTGCGACCCGTACCGGCTGGTGCTCCCCGCGGAGCGGGAGACGCTCGCCGAGTACTACGCGGACGAGCTGCGGGCGATGCTTCCGGCGGGCGCGGGCGACGAGCCCGCCGAGCGCTATCTGGTGGCGCCGCCCGAGGCGCCGCGGCGGTTCAAGGCGTACGACGGGAAGGCGTCGTTCGACGGGAAGTCGGTGTCCTTCCGATGGTCGTGGACGGGGGCCTCGACGGCGAAGTGGAAGGCGGGCGACCAGAGTTTCCCCGTCTCCGGACTGAGCGGGGTCGAGTGGCGCTCCCCCGAGGTGTTCGAGGGTCATCTGCGGCTGCTGCGGCGCGAGGACGGTCCGGGGCGGCCGGCACAGGTGGACCAGGATCCCGCCGCTGTCGTCTTCGGGCTCGGCTATGGACCCGTTCACGAGTCGCTGCCGTTCGCGGCGGCGGTCCTGGCGGCGGTCCGCTCGGCCGGACCGACGGGCCCCGGCTCGGGCCGGGCGGCCCGCCGGGACCCCGCCGACATCGCCGAACGCATCCACCACCTGGGGGAACTGCACCAGGCGGGGCTGCTGACGGACGAGGAGTTCTCCACGAAGAAGGCGGAGTTGCTGGCCGAGCTTTGACGCCCTCGCCTGCGTGAACGCAGGCGATTCCGGTCCACACCGCTGCGCGGTGCGACCTTGGGTTCCTGTTTCACAGGCCCTCGCCCGCTCTCTTGCGAGAGCCGGTCTTACATGAGCCTCCACAGGCGTTACTTTCCGCCCGTCCGGCGGTAGGTCGGACAGCTCCGCCTGTCCGAACAACGCGATCCCAGCCCTGGTTCTGCTCTCCTCCGGGCCGCTACGGCAAGGATGCCCTACACCGCCACCCTGAAGGGCGGAGCACTGGGCAAGTGTTCGGTAGCTCCCGCGGGAAGGCCCGCCCCGGGTCCCCTCCCCCGCCCTGCCCTTGGCCTCGTCCCTGCCCCTTGCCCCGTCCTCGCCGTTGCCCCCGTCCCTGCCCTTGGCCCTACTCCCGGCCCGCCGACGTGAACGACATGTCCGCGTACCGGTCGCCCGCGACCTTCGCGGCGATCGGGTCCAGGAGTCCCAAGTCCTCCTCGGTGAGCACGAGGCGGGCGGCCGCCACGTTCTCCTCCAGCCGCGAGGGCTTGCGGGTGCCGGGGATCGGTACGAGCGGCAGGCCATGGACCTCCGCCTGCCGGTGGACCCAGGCCAGCGCGACCTGCCCGAGTGAGGCACCGTGCGCGTCCGCGACGGCGCGGACCGGCTCCAGCAGGGCCGCGTTCGCGGTCGCGTTGTCGCCCGTGAAGCGCGGCATGTGGCGGCGGAAGTCGTCGCCCGTAAGTTCCTGGTCGGCGCTCACGAAGGAACCGGTGAGGAAGCCGCGGCCGAGCGGCGAGTAGGGCACCAGCGTCACACCGAGCTCCCGCACGGCCGGTACCACGCTGCGCTCGATGTCCCGGCTGAACAGGGACCACTCCGACTGCACGGCGGCGATCGGGTGCACGGCGTGGGCCGCGCGCAGCTCCTTCGCGGTGACCTCGCTGAGTCCCAGGTGCTTGACCTTGCCGTCGCGGACCAGTTCGGCCATCACGCCGACGGTCTCCTCGATCGGCACATTCACATCGCGCCGGTGCATGTAGTAGAGGTCGATCACATCGACGTCGAGCCGCTTCAGGCTCGCCTCGACGGCCTGCCTGATGTAGGGCGGGTCGTTGCGGATGATCCGTTTCGTCGGCTCGCCCGGTGGCACGGTGAGGGCGAACTTGGTCGCGATCACCACCTCGTCACGGTGCGCCTTGACGAAGGGGGCCAGGAACCGCTCGTTCTCGCCGTCCCCGTAGGCGTCCGCCGTGTCGTACAGCGTGACGCCCAGTTGCAGCGCCCGCTCCAGGGTGCCCCGGGCCGCGTCCGCGTCCGTGGGGCCGTAGGCGAAGCTCATGCCCATGCAGCCGAGCCCCTGCACCCCGACCTCGGGGCCGTCCGAGCCCAGCGCCACCTTCGGCAGCCGGTGCCCCGCCTGCCGATCCGTCTGTCGGTCCGTCTGTCGATCCGTCTGCCCGTCCGTCATCAGGCCCTCTCAGAAGCCAGGGCGCGCCCGGCGTCCGCGTAGAAGTTGATCTTTCGGTCGAGGACCGCGAGCGTGTCCTGGAGTTCGGCGATCCGGTCCAGTACGTCCCGGCGGGTCGCCTGAAGCAGCTCGAAGCGGTCCGAATAGGTGTGGTCTCCCTCGCGCACCAGCTCGGCGTACCGCACCATGTCGGCCACCGGCATACCCGTCAGCCGGAGCTTGCCGACGAGGTCGAGCCAGTCGAGGTCGCGGTTGCTGTAGCGGCGCTGCCCGGTGTGGGAGCGGTCGATGTGCGGCATCAGCCCGATCCGCTCGTACCAGCGCAGGGTATGCGCGGTGAGACCGGTGAAGGCCGCGACCTCGCTGATGGTGTAGTTGTCCTGTCCGTCGGGGCGTCGGTCCGCATGGCGCGGGCCCGCACAACTGTCGGTACTGGTGGCTGAGGTCTCCATCACCGTCATGGCTCCCACGCTATGGCCTTGGAGTGGACTCCAAGCAAGCCGATTCCTATGAAATTCCGACGACGGCGCACGGCCCCGCTGGCTACCGTGCGGATCATGAGTCTCGTACGCCGTGCCCTCCCCGAGGACGCCCAGGAACTGCTCCGCCTGCGTCAGGTGATGATCGATTCGGTATTCGGGGGCGGGGGGTCCACCGAGTGGCACGCCGAGTCGCTGCCGACCCTACGTGCCCGACTCGCCTCGGTCGACGGGGACTTCGCCGCGTTCGTCGTCGACCATCCCGACCGGCCCGACGCGCTCGCGGCGCTGACGTGCGGAACCATCGAGTACCGGATCGGCAGTTCGTACAATCCGCACGGCTCGGTGGGTTACGTCTTCAGCGTGGCCACCGACCCGGACGCGCGACGCCGCGGCTACGCCCGCGCGTGCATGGAGTCGCTGCTGGACTGGTTCCGTGAGAAGGGCGCGGGCGCGGTCGACCTGAACGCGTCCGCCGAGGCCGAACCGCTCTACGCCGCGCTGGGCTTCGTACGCAAGCCGGACCCCTCCATGCGGCTGCACCTCTGAGGGGTCCTTGCGCTATGAGCGTCCGATGAGGTCGCGTGGTCTGGTGCTGGGGGCACCTCCCACGCCTTTCGGGCTGTGGGGGAGCATCGCAAGGCGCTGGAGAGCCCTCTATGGGGGTGCCCCCGCTCGAGCGGAGTCGACGGTGGGGGAGGAGCCACTAGGGCTTTTCGGCAACGCGGCGATGGGGGTGCCCCCTGCTCGAGCGCAGCCGAGAGCTTGGGGGAGCGGTGCCAGGCCGCGCGACCCGGGCGGGCATAGTGCAAGGACCCCTGAGCCGCTTACGCTCGGGGTATGCCCCTGAACAGCCTGCAGAGCCTTGCGTCGATCGAGAACTGGCCCGTTCCCCACGCGGCGGCCGCCGTGGTGCGGGCGGACGGTTCTCTCGTCGGCTCGTACGGTGCCGTCGACCGGCCCTTCGCCCTCGCCTCGGTCACCAAGCCGCTGGCCGCGTACGCGGTGCTCGTCGCGTACGAGGAGGGCGCCATCGAACTGGACGAGCCGGCCGGGCCGGAAGGGTCGACGGTACGGCACCTGTTGGCGCACACCTCGGGGCTCGCCTTCGACGAGCACCGGGTGACGGCCCGGCCCGGGGAGCGGAGGCTGTACTCCAACGCCGGGTTCGAGGTACTCGGCGACCATGTGGCGAAGGCGACGGAGATCCCCTTCGGGGAGTACCTGCGGCAGGCGGTGCTGGAGCCGCTCGGGATGACCGGCACGGTGCTGGACGGCTCGCCCGCCAAGGACGCGGTCTCCACCGTCGACGACCTGGTGCGGTTCGCGGCGGAGGTGCAGGGGCCACGGCTGCTGGATCCGCGGACGGTGGCGGAGGCAATGACGGTGCAGTTCCCCGGGACCAAGGGGGTGTTGCCCGGGTACGGCCACCAGAACCCCAACGACTGGGGGCTCGGCTTCGAGATCCGCGACTCCAAGTCACCGCACTGGACGGGCAGTTCGTCGTCGCCGGGCACGTTCGGCCACTTCGGCCAGTCGGGCACGTTCCTGTGGGTGGACCCGGTGGCGAGAGCGGCGTGTGTGGCGTTGACGGACCGGGCGTTCGGGCCGTGGGCGGTCGAGGCGTGGCCGCCGTTCACGGACGCGGTGCTGGCGGAGTTGCGGGGCTGAGCCCCGCGTGGGGCCGGGGTGGGTTGTTGTTCGCCCCCTCCGCCCCTGCCCTTCCCGTAACTCCGGGCGCTGCCGCCCCCGGCCCCCGCATCGGCCTGAACGGCCTCGTCCTCAAGTGCCGGACGGGCTGACACATCCCCGGCTCCGGCGTGGGATGTGGCCGACCACGCCCGCCCCGCGCCTACGCCGACATCTCCCACACCAACACCTCCGCCCCCGACAACGCCTCCGCCTCCACGTCCTTCGCCCCCGCGATCCGCGCCGCGTCCCCGGAGGTCAACTCCGTGCCCTCGAGACGCAGTTCGCCGCGCACCAGATGGACGTACACATGCGGTGCGTCCGGAATCGCCGTCCGTTCCCCCGCCGCCAGGCGCCGCACGTGCAGCATCGCGCCCGCCTCCGGGACCGCGTACGGCGTCGAGTCCGCTATGCCGCGGACGATCTCGTACGCCGGGTCGCCCCCCGGTTCCAGCGGCGCCAGCCACATCTGGATGAAGGTGAGGGGGACGTCGGCGTCGTTGCGCTCGACGTGGCGGACCCCGCCCGCAGAGGACAGGCGCTGGACGTCGCCGGGCCGGACCACCGTCTCGTGGCCCGTCGAGTCGCGGTGCGTCAGCTCGCCCTCGACCACCCAGGTCACGATCTCCGTGTGGCTGTGCGGGTGCTCGTCGAAACCGGCGCCGGGTGCCAGGTGCTCCTGGTTGCAGGCGATCACGGCACCGAAGCGGAGGTTGTCGGGGTCGTAGTGCGGCCCGAAGGAGAAGGCGTGCAGGGAGTGGATCCCGGCCCCTGGATCCCCTCCGCGGTAGCGCTCGTCACCGCGCCGTACGTCCATCACCTTCCCCACGGTAGCCCCGCCGCCGCACGCGTCCGTCCGGATAAGGCAGTCTTGTCCCGTGCCCGAACCAGAACTCCGCAAGACCCAGCCGACCGCGTATCACGTGCACCCGCACGCCGGCACGCTGAAACGGCTGGAGAAGTCGTCCGGCAGTCTCGCCGCGCAAGCCATCGCGCGGATGGACGAGACCCTGCCGTGGTACCGGGCCATGCCCCCGGAGAACCGTTCCTGGATCGGTCTCGTCGCGCAGGCCGGTATCGCCGCGTTCACCGAGTGGTTCCGGCACCCGGACGCCCCGCAGGCGATCTCGACGGACGTCTTCGGCACCGCGCCCCGCGAACTGACCAGGGCGATCACCCTGCGGCAGACGGTGGAGATGGTGCGCACCACCATCGAGGTGATGGAGAGCGCCATCGACGAGGTGGCGGCCCCCGGTGACGAGGGCGTGCTGCGCGAGGCACTCCTCGTCTACGCCCGCGAGATCGCCTTCGCCACCGCCCAGGTGTACGCACAGGCGGCGGAGGCCCGTGGCGCCTGGGACGCACGGCTCGAGTCCCTCGTCGTGAACGCGGTGCTCAGCGGGGAAGCCGACGAAGGGGCCGTGTCGCGGGCCGCGGCCCTCGGGTGGAACTCGCCGGAACACGTGTGTGTCGTCCTCGGCACCGCTCCGGACGGTGACAGCGAGCTGACCGTGGAGGCCATCCGGCGGGCCGCCCGGCACGCCAAGCTGCAGGTGCTCACCGGGGTCCTCGGCGACCGGCTGGTCGTCATCGCGGGCGGCAGCAACAATCCGCTGCAGGTGGCGAAGGCGCTCATCGGACCGTATGCCGCAGGTCCGGTGGTCGCGGGCCCGATCGTGCCCGACCTGCTGGCCGCGACGCGTTCCGCGCAGGCCGCCGCGGCCGGGCTCAAGGCGTGTTTCGCCTGGCAGGACGCCCCGCGGCCGGTCCTGGCGGACGATCTGCTGCCGGAACGCGCCATCGCCGGTGACCCGTTCGCCCGCGAGCAGTTGGTGGAGGAGATCTACAGACCGCTGGAGGAGGCCGGCTCCGCCCTGCTGGAGACCCTGAGTGTCTACCTGGAGCAGGCGAGCAGTCTGGAGGGGGCCGCCCGGATGCTCTTCGTACACCCGAACACCGTCCGCTACCGGCTCCGACGTGTGACTGACGTCACCGGCTGGTCGCCTTCTGATGTACGCTCCGCGTTCACACTGCGGATCGCGCTGATCCTGGGGCGTCTGGCCGAAGGTGATCCCCAACTCTAGGCTTTTGTCGGGGCTCCACAATTCCCTTTGCGGTTCTTCGTCCTTGTCCCCACGGGCGTGCCGCACCGTCCACAAGAGAGAGTGTGAGAGTGCTCGTACTCGTCGCTCCCGGCCAGGGCGCCCAGACGCCCGGCTTCCTGACCCCTTGGCTCGAACTCCCCGGTGCCGCCGACCGCATCGCCGCCTGGTCGGACGCCATCGGTCTCGACCTCGCCCACTACGGCACACAGGCCGACGCGGAGGCCATCCGTGACACGGCGGTGGCTCAGCCGCTGCTGGTCGCGGCGGGGCTGCTGTCGGCGTCCGCGCTCGGCGAGTGCACCCCGGGCGCCGTCGCGGGGCACAGCGTCGGCGAGATCACCGCCGCCGGTTTCGCCGGTGTCCTCGACGACACGGCCGCCCTGACCCTCGTACGCAAACGGGGCCTGGCCATGGCCGAAGCCGCCGCCGTCACCGAGACCGGGATGGCGGCGCTGCTCGGCGGCGAGCCCGACGTGGTCCTTCCGCACCTGGAGAAGCTCGGTCTGACCGCGGCGAACGTGAACGGCGCTGGCCAGATCGTGGCCGCCGGCACCGCCGAGGAACTCAAGGCACTGGACGAGAACAAGCCCGAGGGTGTCCGCCGGGTGGTGGCGCTCAAGGTCGCGGGCGCGTTCCACACGCACCACATGGCGCCCGCGGTGCAGGCCCTGAAGCAGGCCGCGCAGGCGCTGACGCCCGCGGACCCGAAGGTCGCGTACGTGTCGAACAAGGACGGGCAGTCCGTGGCGACCGGCGCGGAGGTGCTGGAGCGGCTGGTGGGCCAGGTCGCCAACCCGGTCCGCTGGGACCTGTGCATGGAGACCTTCAAGAAACTGGGTGCGACGGCGCTGATCGAGGTGTGCCCCGGCGGCACCCTGACCGGTCTCGCCAAGCGTGCGCTGCCGGGAGTACGAACGATCGCCTTGAAGACCCCCGACGACCTCGATGCCGCTCGCGAGCTCATCGCCGAGCAGAGCGCCTGACAAGGAGCCCGAGAGCATGTCGAAGATCAAGCCGAGCAAGGGCGCGCCGTACGCACGCATCCTCGGCGTGGGCGGCTACCGCCCCGTTCGGGTGGTGCCCAACGAGGTGATCCTGGAGAAGATCGACTCCTCGGACGAGTGGATCCGCTCGCGCTCCGGCATCGCGACCCGGCACTGGGCGAACGACGAGGAGACCGTCGCCGCGATGTCGATCGAGGCGTCCGGCAAGGCGATCGCCGACGCCGGGATCTCCGCGGAGCAGGTCGGCGCCGTGATCGTCTCCACCGTCTCGCACTTCAGCCAGACCCCCGCGGTGGCGACCGAGATCGCGGACAAGCTCGGCACGGACAAGGCCGCCGCGTTCGACATCTCGGCGGGCTGCGCCGGATTCGGGTACGGGCTCACGCTCGCCAAGGGCATGGTCGTCGAGGGTTCGGCGGAGTACGTCCTCGTCATCGGTGTCGAGCGGCTGAGCGACCTGACCGACCTGGAGGACCGCGCGACGGCGTTCCTGTTCGGTGATGGCGCGGGCGCGGTCGTCGTGGGCCCCTCCCAGGAACCGCACATCGGCCCGACCGTGTGGGGTTCGGAGGGCGACAAGGCCGGCACGATCAAGCAGACCGTTCCGTGGGACCGCTTCCGGACCGGTGATCTCTCCACCCTGCCGCTGGACAGCGAGGGCAACGTCAAGTTCCCCGCGATCACGCAGGAGGGCCAGGCGGTGTTCCGCTGGGCCGTGTTCGAGATGGCGAAGGTCGCCCAGCAGGCGCTGGACGCGGCCGGGATCACCCCGGACGACCTGGACGTCTTCATCCCGCACCAGGCCAACATGCGGATCATCGACTCGATGGTGAAGACCCTCAAACTGCCGGAGCACGTCACGGTCGCCCGGGACGTGGAGACCACCGGCAACACCTCGGCCGCCTCGATCCCGCTCGCGATGGAGCGGCTCCTGGCGACCGGCGAGGCGAAGAGCGGCGACACCGCGCTCGTCATCGGCTTCGGGGCGGGTCTCGTCTACGCCGCCACGGTCGTTACCCTCCCCTAGGCACCGCTGTCGGATCACCCGGTCCGGCACGGATTACCGCCACACCCTCTGGATACATACGAAGGAGCGCCTGACATGGCCGCCACTCAGGAAGAGATCGTCGCCGGTCTCGCGGAGATCGTGAACGAGATCGCCGGGATTCCGGTCGAGGACGTCCAGCTGGACAAGTCCTTCACCGACGACCTGGACGTCGACTCGCTGTCCATGGTCGAGGTCGTCGTCGCCGCCGAGGAGCGCTTCGACGTCAAGATCCCCGACGACGACGTCAAGAACCTCAAGACCGTCGGCGACGCGACCGACTACATCCTCAAGCACCAGGGCTGATCCGCCGATCAGGCCCTGAGGCCCCGCCACCCGGCGGTGGCGCCGTTTGAATCCTCTGAATCCTCGTACCGCTGGAGAAAGAATTCCCGTGAGCTCGACCAATCGCACCGTGGTCGTCACCGGTATCGGCGCAACCACACCGCTGGGTGGCGACGTGGCCTCCACCTGGGAGGGACTGATCGCCGGCCGGTCCGGCGTCCGCCCCCTGGAGCAGGACTGGGCGGCCGACCTTCCCGTGAAGATCGCCGCGCAGATCGCCGTGGAGCCGGGCGAGGTCATTCCGCGCCCGCAGGCCCGCCGGCTGGACCGTTCGGCGCAGTTCGCGCTGATCGCGGCCAAGGAGGCGTGGGCCGACGCAGGCTTCACCGACAAGGCCGGTGACGACACGTCCGTGGACCCGGACCGGCTCGGCGCGGTCATCGCCTCCGGCATCGGCGGTGTCACCACGCTGCTCGACCAGTACGACGTACTGCGTGACAAGGGTGTGCGCCGGGTCTCCCCGCACACCGTGCCGATGCTGATGCCGAACGGTCCGTCCGCCAACGTGGGCCTCGCCGTGGGCGCCCGCGCCGGTGTGCACACCCCGGTCTCGGCGTGCGCCTCGGGCGCGGAGGCCATCGGCTACGCCATCGAGATGATCCGTTCGGGCCGCGCCGACGTGGTGGTGGCGGGCGGCACGGAGGCGGCGATCCACCCGCTGCCGATCGCCGCGTTCGGCAACATGATGGCGATGTCCAAGAACAACGACGACCCCGAGGGCGCCTCGCGTCCTTACGACGTCGCCCGCGACGGCTTCGTCCTCGGCGAGGGCGCCGGTGTGATCGTCCTGGAGTCGGCCGAGCACGCCGCCAAGCGCGGCGCCCGCGTCTACGCGGAGGCGGTCGGCCAGGGCATCTCGGCCGACGGCCACGACATCGTGCAGCCGGAGCCGGAGGGCCGTGGCATCTCGCACGCCCTGCAGAACCTGATGGACTGCACCGACCTGGCCGCCGCCGAGATCATGCACGTCAACGCGCACGCCACCTCGACACCCGCGGGTGACATCGCGGAACTGAAGGCCCTGCGGAAGGTGTTCGGCGACGACACCGACCACATGGCCGTCTCCGGCACCAAGTCGATGACAGGGCATCTGCTCGGCGGCGCCGGCGGTATCGAGTCCGTCGCGTCGATCCTGGCGCTGTACCACCGGATCGCTCCGCCCACGATCAACATCGACAACCTCGACCCCGAGGCGGACGCCGACATCGTCCGCGGTGAGGCCCGCAAGCTGCCCGTCGAGGGCCGGATCGCGGCGCTGAACGACTCGTTCGGGTTCGGCGGGCACAACGTGGTGCTGGCGTTCCGGACCGTCTGAGTCAGCGGGGGGAGTTAATCCCCCCGCAGGGTTGTGAACGCGCAGGGCTGTCGACCCGCACGATCGTGAACCCGCAGGACTGTGAAAGGGCCCCACCGGTCGGTGGGGCCCTTCAGGCGTTCGAGGGGCCCGCGTGCGCTGGGGGTGGCTGGGAGCCGGTCGACGGGACACACGAGGGCTTCGAGCGGACGACGACCGCGGAGACCGCGCCGCCCGAAAGGGAACTGAAGGGTGGTCAGACGAGTTTCAGACGACCTGGTGCAGCCAGCGGACGGGAGCGCCCTCGCCGGCGTAGCGGAAGGGTTCCAGTTCGTCGTCCCAGGGCTTGCCGAGGAGCCTCGCGAGATCGGACTCCAGGCTGGTCTCGCCGCGCTGGGAGCGGGCGAGGGCCGCGCGCAGCCGGTCCTCGGGGATCAGAATGTCGCCGTGGATACCGGTGACCGCGTGGAAGATGCCCAGTTCGGGGGTGCAGCTGTAGCGCTCGCCCTCAGCCGTGGCGCACGGCTCGGCGGTGACTTCGAAGCGCAGCATCTGCCAGCCGCGCAGCGCGGACGCAAGCTTGGAGGCGGTGCCGGCCTCGCCCTGCCAGGAGAACTCCGATCTCCAAGTGCCGGGAGCGGCGGGCTGCCTGATCCAGTCGAGGTTGACGCGCGTACCGAGCACGCCCGCGATTGCCCATTCGACGTGCGGGCAGAGCGCGCGCGGCGCGGAGTGCACGTACAGGACTCCACGTGTCGTCACCCGAACCTCCGGACAGATCAGGACATCTTGTAACTTGGCGAAACAGCAGTGGCAGGGCGGCCACGGGGGCGAGGCTACCGCGCGGCGGCGCCGGGAGTGTGACGTACCGTCGGTCCTGGCGCCGCGAAACGCTGAGGTTTCACTCGGTGGGACGCGTACTGAGGGGCAGCCCGTTGCACGACGACAGAGGGGAATTCGCGGATGCGCAAACGAGGCCGGGGAGCTTTTGCCGCCGCCACCGCCGCGCTGGCGGCGGGGACGGCCGCACTGCTGGGCATCGCCGGGTGCGACGCCGTCGGTGGTGACTCGCCCGCTCCGAAGGACGCCTCCGCCTCCGCGAGACCCTCCCCCAAGCCCTCGCCCACCTGGGACACCAGCCCACGGTCGCTGGCCGCCGTCGGTGATTCGATCACCCGGGGTTTCGACGCCTGCTCGGTGCTCTCGGACTGCCCGGAGGCGTCCTGGGCCACCGGCACCGACGCAGGCGTCAAGAGCCTCGCCGTACGGCTGCTGGGGCGCACCGGGGCCGCGGAGCGCAGCTGGAACTACGCGGTGACCGGCTCGCGGATGGCGGACCTGCCCGGTCAGATGGCCCGGGCCGTCACGCGCAAACCGGAACTGGTGACCGTGCTGGCGGGGGCGAACGACGCCTGCCGGGTCTCGGTCTCCGCGATGACTCCGGTGGCGGAGTTCCGCGCCGACTTCGAGGAGGCCCTGCACACGTTGCGCAGCGCCCTGCCCCGGGCGCAGGTCTATGTGGCGAGCGTTCCGGACCTGATGCGGCTGTGGTCGACGGGGCGCGCCAACCCGCTGAGCAAGCGGGTGTGGAGCCTGGGCATCTGTCCGTCGATGCTGGCCGACCCGGACGCCCTGGACTCGGCCGCGAACGGCCGTCGCACCCAGGTGCAGGACCGGGTCATCGCCTACAACAAGGTGCTGAAGGAGGTCTGCGCGAAGGACCGCCGCTGCCGCTTCGACGGCGGCGCGGTCTTCGACTACCGCTTCGGCGAGGCACAGCTGAGCCAGTGGGACTGGTTCCATCCGAGCAAGAACGGCCAGGCGCGGCTGGCGGAGATGGCGTACCGGGTGGTGACGGCGAAGCGGGCGGCGGATTGACGGTGGGGGGTGACAGAGGGGGTGACGGTGGGGGCCGGCGCGGTCGGGTTCACCGGTCGGGCCCCCGGCGGGCTCACACCTTCACGGTCGTCGTGATCCGCGTATCGACGATCGAGTGCGCGGCCCGCAGCTCGTACAGGCCCGGGACGTGCGACCAGGAGCCCGCGGTCTCGTCCCAGATCTCGAAGGCGCGCCGCGGGAGTTCGACCACCGCCTCCACCGTCTCGCCGGGTCCCGCCTCCACGGCCGCGAAGCCGGCCAGCCAGCGGGCGGGACGTTCGGGATCGGGCCGCGAGGGGGCCAGATACAGCTGGACGACCTCCCGGCCGGGCCGTTCGCCGGTGTTGCGGAGGCGGACCCGGACGGTGGTGCCCGAGGTCTCGATCGACTCGTAGCGCCAGTCGGTGTAGCCGAGGCCGTGCCCGAAGGGGTAGGCGGTGGTGGCGCCGGCCCGGTCCCAGGCTCGGTAGCCGATGTAGACGCCCTCGGTGTATTCGAGCCTGCCGTCGGTGGGCACGACCTCGGTGACGGGCGCGTCGTCGAGCGAACCCCAGGTGGTGGGCAGTCGCCCGCCGGGCTCATGGGCGCCGGTCAGTACGTCGGCGAGGGCGGCCCCGCCCTCCTGGCCGGGGAACCAGGTCAGCAGCACGGCGGCGACCTCGTCCCGCCAGGGCAGCTCCACGGGGGAGCCGGAGTTGACGACGACCACGGTGTTGGGGTTGGCGGCGGCCACCGCGCGGACCAGGTCGTCCTGGCGGCCGGGCAGCCGCAGGTCCGTGCGGTCGAAGCCCTCGGACTCCACGCGGTCGGTGGTGGCGACCACGACGACCGCGGTGTCCGCGGCTCGGGCCGCCCGGACGGCCTCGGCGATGAGTTCGTCCGGGTCGTGCTGCGGTTCCTGGTGGGCGAGCGTGAAGCCGATGGCCTTCAACGGGACGTCCTCCGGGAGGTCGGGAGCGTACCGGAGGGACACCTCCACCGGCTCGCCAACGCGGAGTTCCGCCTCGGCACGGGGCACGGGCGGCGCGAAGAACGCCTCGAACGGGTCGCCCCCTGCGGGGAGTTGGGGGCCGTCGAAGTAGGTGGTGCCGGCCACCCGGAGGGTGAACTCCCCCACGCCCTTGATGCCGAAGGTGTGCCGCCCGCTCTCGCGCGGGGTGAAGGTGCCGGTGAGTTCGACGCTGTGCAGGGTGTCGTAACTGACGCCCTCGGGGAGGTCGTCGCCCAGCCACTGAATCTGTCCGCCGGGTACGGAGGCGGTGCCGATGATGTCGCCGGCCGCGTCCCGGCAGACGGCACGCAGGCTGAATCCCTTGTCGGCGGGGAGCAGTTCGGTGTTCGGGTCGGCTCCGACGGCGTAGCTGAGGCTGCCTTCGGGGAGGGCCTCGGTGAGGCCGTCCAGCGGGGAGACGACGCGGTCGGGGAAGACGGTGGCGGAGCCGCCGCCGAGTACGCGGGCGTCGCGGGCGGCGGCGCCGACGAGGGCGACCGTGCGCCCTTCGGGCAGCGGCAGGGCGCCCTCGTTGCGTACGAGGACGAAGGCGCGGCGGGCGATCTCCCGGGCCAGCGCCTTTCCGTCGATGTCCGCGGGCGGCTCGGTGACCACCGGCCGCACGCCCTGGAGGATGCCGACGCGGGCGGCGAGCCGCAGCACGTTGCGGACGGCGGCGTCGACGGTCTCCTCGGCGACCCGGCCGTCGCGTACCGCGTCGGCGAGCGCCTGACCGTAGACCGTCCGCGGGCCGGGCATCGCCATGTCCAGGCCGCCCTCGATGGCGCCGGTGGTGGAGCGGGCGGCCAGCCAGTCGGAGACGTTGACGCCGTCGAAGCCCCATTCGCCGCGCAGGACCTCATTCACCAGGTACCGGTGCTCGGTCATGGTGGTGCCGTTGACCGTGTTGTAGGCGGTCATGATGCCCCACGGGTGGGCGTTTTCGACGATGGCCTCGAAGGGGGCGAGGTAGAGCTCGCGCAGGGCGCGCTCGGAGACGCGGTTGTCGACGGTGAACCGGTCGGTCTCGGCGTCGTTGGCGACGAAGTGCTTGACGGTGGTGCCGACGCCGCCGTCCTGTACGCCCCGGACGTACCCGGTCCCGATGCGTCCGGTCAGGTACGGGTCCTCGCTGTACGCCTCGAAGTGGCGGCCGCCGAGCGGGGACCGGTGCAGGTTGACGGTGGGGGCGAGCAGGACGTGGACGTGCTTGCGGCGGGCCTCCTGGGCGAGGAGCCGGCCCGCGCGGCGGGCGAGGGCGGGGTCCCAGGTGGCGGCGAGGGCGGTCGGGGACGGCAGGGCGATGGAGGGGTCGTCGGCGGTCCAGCGCACTCCGCGGACGCCGATCGGGCCGTCGGACATCACCAATGACCCGAGCCCGATCTCCTCGAGTGCGGGCAGCCTCCACATGCCCTCACCCGCCAGCAGCCGGGTCTTGGCGTCCAGGTCGAGCTTGCCGAGCGCGGTCTCGACCACGGCCTCGCGGGCCCGGTCGCTGTCGTCCTCCCCGTTCGTCCCCGTCGTCGGCGCGATCGTCTCCGCCACGGCGGCACCTCCTCCTTGAAGTCCGTTGGCGTCCGGCCGGGCATCGGCGACGAGCCGGGCTGGATTTCTCCATGCTGCCCCGTTTCCTGTAAGAGATTAGATTTCGTTATCTTTCCGTTATGAATCATGCCGTACGGTGTCGCCATGACGAGCAGGGCCAGGACCGAGGAGCGGCGGGCCGAGATTCTGCGTGCGGCGCTGGAGGTGATCGCCGAGCGCGGTTACCGGGGCGCGAGCATGGCTGCGGTGGCCGAGCGCGTGGGGCTGACCCAGCAGGGACTGCTGCACTACTTCCGCACCAAGGACGCCCTGTTGGTGGCGGTGCTGGAGGAACGCGACCAGTGGGACGCGGTGCCGGACAGCCGGTGGCGGATGGACCTGCTGGCCTCGCTGGTCGAGTACAACGCGATGCGACCCGGGATCGTGCAGACCTTCTCGGCGCTGCTCGGGGAGAGCGTCACCGAGGGGCACCCGGCACGGGAGTTCTTCACCGAGCGGTACGGGAACGTGCGGGCCAACATGGCGGCGATGCTGCGCCTGGAGTACGGGGAGCGGCTGCCCGGCGGACTGACACCGGAGCGGGCCGCCCCGCTGCTCGTGGCCGTGATGGACGGACTGCAGTACCAGTGGCTGCTGGATCCGGAGTCGGTGGACATGCCCGGTGCGTTCCGGGACTTCCTCGCGTTGCTGGGTGAAGCGGGGGCGTAGGCCGTCGGACCGGCCCTGGAGGCCGGTCATGGGCCGCCCTGGAGGCCGGTCATGGGCCTCGGGGTCCGGTCACGGGCTGCCCGGGGGTTCGGTCACGCGCTGCCTCGGGGTCCGGTCACAAGCTGCCCAGGGGTTCGGTCATGGGCTGCCCAGGGGTCCGGTCAGTCGAGGGACCCGCTCAGTCGGGGGATTGGCTCAGTCCAGGGCATCGACCAGGAACTCCACGCGCGCTCCCCCGTGCACGTCGCTGTGCCGCGGAAGCGGGTGTTGTCTGCCCATGCCCGCGTCCTTGCCCGCCCTTTCTGTTCCCGGGAGCGATCCGGACCCCGCCACCCTCCGGTCGGCGGGGAACCCCGTCACCCCCGGCCGCCGCCTCCTGTCCGGGACAGGCTCCTGACCAGGCCGGACACGCCTCGGCTGTCCGGGACAGCCAAGCGCTCTTGCCCCGGGGACGGTACGGCTCGGAGGCTCTGTCAGCGATGGCGCGCCAGTCCCGACCGAACCTCCCGCACCAGGAGAGAGGCCCACCCTTGTCTCAGACCGAGGCGACACCACGCACGCTGAAGCTGGGCGCAGTGTCCCTGGCCGCCATTGCCGACCGACCGCACCCGGACCGGCGAGATCAGGTCCCGGCCGCCGTCCCGACGTCCGATCCTCCGCTGTACCGGCTGGCTCTGCGGCTGCGCGCACCCCAGCGCGACATGCGGCTCTACGACAGTTGCCGGCCGGTGTCCGGAGTGGTCACCACGTGGGGCACCGCCGAACTCATCCATGTCCGCTTCCCCAAGGCGCTGCTGCCCCTGCCGCAGGAGCGGATCGGACAGGTGGTCGGCAAGCGGCTGCCCGGCTGGACGGGGGTCGGAGCCCTGCTGGCGGACTTCGTGATCCGTCTGCACGAAGAGGCCGAGGGGTACCGGCCCTCCGACGCCGCCCGCCTCGGTGGCGTCCTGCTCGACCTGGTGAGTGCCGTGCTGACCCATGAACTGGAGGCTGCCGGGATCGCGTCTCCCGCACCGCACGAACCGGCCCCCGACTCGCTGATGCCCCGTCTGCGGGCCTTCGTGGAACGGCATCTGAGCGACCCGGGCCTCTCCCCCGACTCCGTCGCCGCCGCGCACCAGATCTCCACCCGCTACCTGTACAAGCTCTTCCAGGACCACGGCCTGACCGTGGCCGGCTGGATCCGCCGGCGCCGTCTCGACCACTGCAGACGCGATCTGGCGGATCCCCTCCTGCGCAGCCGCCCCGTCCACGCCGTCGCCGCCCGCTGGGGCTTCCCCGACGCCGCGCACTTCGGACGGGTCTTCCGCGCCGCGTACGGGGTGCCACCTGGGCAGTACCGGCGGATGGCACTGAGCGGCGGGGGTGCCGTGCGGGAATCGTCAACGGCTGTGCGAGGACGGTCAACGACTTCCTGAACGGCGTGCCGCATGCTCATATCAACCTCACCGCATACCAGACGAAGTGAGGCAAACTCCCCACACTGCAAGGAGAGTCATGCGTATACGTCAAGCTGTCGCGATCACCGCGCTGGGGGCGGCCCTCTCGGTCGGGGTCGTGGCCGCACCCGCCCACGCCGACCCCGCCGGCTGCTGGACCGAGAAGACCAGCCCCTCCTTCGGGCGGGGCGCGTGCAGCGACATGTCCGACGGCGGCAGGTGGCGGCTCGGCATCAGGTGCACCGACGGAGACTGGAAGTGGTCCGCCTGGAAGCGCACCAGCCAGCCCACCAGCCTGCGCTGCAACAGCGGCCGCATCATCGGCGAGCCATGGATCGACACCACCGGCTGAGTCACTCGACCGCCAGGCCCTGACGCCCCCTTCGAGGAACGGTCGGGCACCCCACTGAGGAACCAGGGACGGGGGAACGGGGGACGGGGGAACGGGGGAACGGGGGACCGGGGGTTCCGGCGCACACCGCGCCGGGACCCCCGGACGTGCGCTCGGCGCCACGCTGTTAACTCTGGTCACGCCCCATGGCGCAGGTCCATCCAGTCACGCGATACTGCGGCGACACCCCCACGGAAGGACCTCAACTCCCGTGTCCCACATACGAATACGCCTCGGCACCGCCGGTCTCGCACTGCTCGCCGGGCTGGCGGCGCCACCGGTCGCCGCCGCCGACACCGCCACCACCACCGACACCGTCACCACCGCCGGCAACTCAGTCGCCGCGCCCACCGTGGAGGAACTGCGGCTCGACCGGGCGGCGCCCCAGGAGATCCTGCGGCGCTCCGGATTCGACGCCGTGGCACCGCGGTTCGCCCGGGCGCTCGCCGGGGCCCGGTCGTACGCGCAGGCGGAGCACATCGTTCTGCGGCAGGGATCGGGGCTGTGGCGACGGGCGGTGGACCGGGCGCAGGGGCGGGGACTCGCGGGCGGGGACATCAGCCGGGACGACGACCGGCCGCTGTACTGGGCCCGGCTCGGGATGACGCGTGAAGTACGGTCCTGGCAGCCGGAATTCAATCTGTCGGACACACAGCGCGGCAGGCTGCTCGATGAGTTGGAGCGTTCCTCACGCGGGCAGAACGCCATACGGTTTCCCCGGGAAAAGGGGGTCAAGCGGATCCTGCTGACCGGGTTCGACCCGTTCACGCTCGACCGGGACGTACGGATATCCAACCCGTCCGGCGCCACCGCGCTCGCCCTCGACGGCACGGTGATCCGGACCGCGGACGGCCCGGCCCGGATCGAGACGGCCGTCTTCCCGGTCCGCTGGCAGGACTTCACCGGAGGCACCTCCCAGGCATTCGGCTCCGGGGGAGGCACGGTGGAACGCACGCTTCGGCCGTATCTGCCACGGGTGGACCTGTTCACCACCGTCAGCCAGGGCCGGGTGGGCCGCTTCGACATCGAGCGCACCAACGGCGCCTGGCGCGGCGGGTTCCCCGACAACGAGAACATCGGCCGTACCGAGACCATCCCGGTGAGCGACGCGGCCTCGCAGCCGCAGTGGACCACGACCACCCTGCCGTTCCAGGCGATCGTGGCGGCGAACACCGGCCGCTTCCCCGTGTACGACAACACGTCGGTGACGGAGATCCCGGCCGGCGGCACCGAGCAGGTGGTACGGCCGGACGGTCCCACCCCCGGTTCCACGGCCCGGGCGGGCGGCGGCGGAAACTACCTCTCCAACGAGATCGCCTACCGGGCGACGCTGCTGCGCGACCGGCTGGGCCTGCGCGACCGGCTGCCGGGCGGGCATGTGCACACGCCGGTGCTGCAGTTCGGCGCCGGGAACACGAATCCCGCGACCGGCGCGGTCACCGATCCCGAGTTCGTACAGAACCGGCTGGACATCATCGCCCAGGTGCGGGCGATCCTCACGGTGGCCGCCGACGCGACCCGCTGACTCAGGCGGTGGTGTCGGTCTGGCCGTAGCGGCCGCCACGGCCGTCGCGGTCGCCGTCACCGTCCTCGTCGCCGGGTTCCCGGATCTCCTCGCCGAGCAGGTCGCGGGCCATCAGCGTGGCGCCCGCGACCGCTCCCGGCATCAGGAAGACGGCGACGAGGGGAATCACGAAGGCAAGCGCGAGCGGGGTGCCGAAGCCCCAGATCAGGGTCTTGCGGGCACGCAACAGGCCGAGCCGGTCCCGGAGTTCGACACGGCGGCGCTGGAGGGCGACGGCGGTGAGCTCCTCGGTGAGGAAGAAGCCGGTGACGACGAAGCCGAGCACCGGGATCACGGTCTGCCCGACGAACGGCAGGAAGCCGAGGGCGAAGAGCAGGACAGCCCAGAGCGCCGCCCTGATCACGATCCGGAGGCTGTCGCGGGCGGAGATCCACAGTTCGCGCCACAGCGGGAGTCCCGACTCGGGGGCGGTGCCGTCCGGTGAGACGTCGCGGTCGACCTTCTCGGACAGGTTCTCGTAGAAGGGCTGGCCGATCAGCAGCGTCACGGCGGTGAAGGTGATCACCGCGAGCAGCAGGCCGAGGGCGAAGAGCACGGCGGTGAGGAAGCCGCGGAAGAGGCCGAGCCAGGGGCTGGACCAGTCGTCCGCGAAGGGGGTGGACCAGGTGACGAGGTCCTCGCCCCACAGGGCGAGCGCTACCAGGGCGGCGGCGTACAGGACCAGTGTGATCAGGCCCGGGACCAGCCCGAACCCGTACTGCTTGCCGTGCCGGGCCACCCATCGCTGGCCCTTCAGCAGGTAGTTGAAGCCCACCCCGAGATCGCGCATGGGCGGAACTCTACCGAGGCCGTCCGCCGAGGATGTCCGGGGCTGTTTCCGGACAGGTCCTGCCACACGCGCGGCGCTCCCCCGGCCCTTGGCAGGCCGCCCCGGTGCGCGCCGTCCGGGTGACCGCTCAGGGGCCCTTGCACTGTGATGGGTCCTCGCACATGAGCGTCCGATCAGGTCGCGTGGTCTGGTGCCGTGCATCGCAAGGCGCCGGAGAGCCCTGGATGGGGGTGCCCCCTGCTCGAGCGGAGCCGAGAGCTTGGGGGAGCGGTGCCAGACCACGCGACCCGGGCGGGCATCGTGCGAGGACCCCTTAGCCCTTTCCGGTGCTTCCGTGACGGCGGTGCCCGCTTGGTGTGGCCGCGAGGCGCTCTTGTTGCGGGAGAGTCGAACAGGTACATCTCGCGTACCGATCTCAGGCACTTCCAGCGGAGGTACGCGTGCGCCTGCCGAGACCTGTCCTGATCGTCACTCTGGCCGCCACCGCGGCCCTTCTCACCCCGCACTCCCCCGCCACGGCCGACCCCACGCCGAGGACACCGGTACGGGAGGGCTCCCCGCTCACGGCGGCCGACAGCGCCGCGAAGTCCCCGGCCGCGGCGGCCCGCAGGGCCCTGACCGCCCCGGTCACCGAGCTCACCGGCGGCCGCGGCTATCCCCGCGAGCAGGTGCTCGCACCCGACCCGGTCAACCCCGCCGACAAGTCCGTCAAGCTGGGTCTGACGCCGTATCACGCCATCGCGCCGAAGCTGAACGCCTTACAGCGGTTGGGCGACCGGGTCAGCGTGGAGATCGCGGGCCGTTCGGCCGGCGGTCACCGCCTGTACCTGGTCACCGTCACCGCCCCGGAGTCGGCGGGCGAGGCCCAGGCTCAGGAACGCATGCGCGAACTCATCGAGGCTGGGCGGGCGGCCGGGAACGCGACGGTCAAGAAGGCCTACAAGACGCCCCTGTTCATCAACAACAACATCCACGGCAACGAGTGGGAGGGCACGGACGCCGCCCTCGGTCTGATCGAGCGGCTCGCCACGGCGAAGGACGCCACCACCAGGGACCTCCTCGCCCGCCACCGCCTCTACTTCAACATCACCGCGAACCCGGACGGGCGCATCGCCGGCACCCGGGCCAACGCGAACGGCTTCGACCTGAACCGTGACTTCGTCACCGCCTCGCAGCCCGAGGTGCGCGCGATGCGGCAGATCGCGATCGACAAGCAGCCCGCGGTCATGCTCGACCTGCACGGCTACGTCAACGGCACCCTGATCGAGCCGACGACCCCGCCGCACGGCGAGAACTACGAGTACGACCTGTTCCTGAAGAACTCCTACGCCAACGCCCTCGGTATGGAGGCCGCGGTCAACGGACTCGGCTACACACCGGCCAAGGACGGCGTGCAGCCGGCGCAGATCCCGTTCCGGGACTCGCAGGAGGGCTGGGACGACTGGCCGCCGATCTTCACCCCGCAGTACATGCCGTTCCACGGCGCGGTCGCCGCGCACACCATCGAGTTCCCGATGCAGGTGAACAACGCGGCCTACGACACGCTGCCGGTGACCGAGCTGAGGCGCCGGTCGGCGATCAACGTCGCCGTCGCGGGAGCGGCGATGCGGGCGGCCCTCGACTACACGCGCACGCACCGGGCGTCCCTGCTCGCCGACCAGATCGAGGTCTTCCGCCGGGGAGCCACGGGCGCACCGCAGGTGCCGGTCTCGCCGGCGACGGTCCCGGGCGTGCCGGGCATCGGCCCGGAGGACGTGTACACCACCGACTTCCCGCGCGCGTATGTGATCCCGGTGGGCGCCGGCCAGCGCTCGGCGACGGCCGCCGCGCGGCTGGTTGGCCATCTGCTGGCCAATGACGTCCGAGTCACCCGCGCCACCCGTGACTTCCGGCTCGCGGGGCGCGCGTACGCCAAGGGCTCGTACGTGGTCGACATGCGCCAGCCCAAGCGGGGACTGGCCAATGTGCTGCTGGCGGACGGGCGTGACATCAGCGGCAGGGTGTCGACGATGTACGACATCTCGGGCTGGAGCCTGGGCCGGCTGTGGGGCGCGACCGTGACGGACGTGCGCGGCGCATGGCCGGCGGTCCCGGTCACCCCGGTGCGGTCGGCGGCGAAGGCCGGTTACGTGGCACCGCGCGGCGACCTCCGGCTGCGGCTGGCCGATCCGGGCGAGATCGCGGCTCTCAACTCCCTGCTCGCCGCGGGGGTTCCGGTACGGCAGGCGGCCGACGGCAGTGCGATCGTGCCGGCCTCGGCGCGGGCGCGGGCGGAGCGGCTGGCGCGCACCTACGACGTGGTCTTCGACGCCACACAGGCCAAGGGCACCGTCCCGCTGCACCGCACCCGCGTCGCCGCAGCCGTCACCCCCGGCGAGCTCTTCGCGCTGCGCGAGATGAACTTCGAGGTGGTGCCGGTGTCGACGGCCGTGCTCAACGCGGGCTTCGACTGGTCGAAGGCCGACGTCCTGTTCGTCTCGTCCGGCCTGGACCGCGCCGCCCTGAACCCGACGGCGCGCGCGGCGCTCGACGCCTTCCTCAAGACCGGGGGACTCGTCGGCCGGGGCACCACGGGCGCGGCGCTCAGCTCCGCCGCCGGACTGCTCGCCGCCAGGCCCGTGGCGGGCAACCCGGACGCCAACGGCGTGGTGCGCGTGGTGAACTCGGGGCCGGTCACCGCGGGCGCCCCCGACCACGGATTCGTCTACGCCCCCGTGTGGTTCACGGACCTCGGGCCCGGGGTGCGGGTCGAGCAGTCGTACGCGACGGGCAATCCGCTGGTCGCCGGGCACTGGCGGGCCCCCGGCGGGCCCTCCGACGCGGCGGGACGGCCCTCGGTGGTCAGTGGCTCGGGCGTGGTGCTGTTCGGAACCGAGCCGCTCTTCCGGGATCATCCGAAGGGGGAATTCGCGCAGGTGGGGCGGGCGTTGATCACCGTGTCCTGAAAGTCGGTGGAGCGGGGTGGCGTCGGCCGGGTCCGGCGTCTTGTCGAGGGAGTGGGGTTGATGGTGGAGATCAACGGCACGGTCGCGGACGGGTTCGAGACGGTCCGGGAGGAGTTCGCGGCCTTCGTCGGCGGTGAACAGGCGGACTATGAAGGGCAGTTGTGCGTCTTTCAGGACGGACGGCGGGTGGTCGACCTCTGGGCCGGTGACCGGGACGCGCTCTACGCGGTGTATTCGTCCACGAAGGGTGCCGCGCATCTGGTGGTCGCCCTGCTGGTCCAGGACGGCATCCTGGAGCTGGACCGCGAAGTCGCTTACTACTGGCCGGAGTTCGCGGCGGCCGGGAAGTCGGCGGTGACCCTGCGCGAACTCATTTCCCACCGTGCGGGCTTGATCGGTCCGGACTCCGCCTACACCGGCGCCGAACTCTCCGACGACCGCGCTCTCGCCGAACGGCTCGCCGCCCAGCGGCCATTCTGGCGGCCCGGTACGGCCTTCGGGTACCACGCGCTCGTCATCGGCGCGCTGACGGGTGAGGTGGTGTTCCGTGCCACCGGCAGCACGCTCCAGGAGGTGTACGAGGAGCGCGTCCGGGCCCCTTACGGGCTGGACTTCTTCCTGGGGCTGCCGGAGGAACTGGAGGGCCGGTTCCGCAGTGTGCAGCCGATGCTGCCCACGCCGGTCCAGCAGGCCGAGCTGGACGCTGCCCTGACCGGCCCGGACAGCCTCGGCTCCATATCGTTCAACCAGCGCGGCCCGGAGCCCGGCTCGCTCGAGGAGTTCGCCAATCTGCGTGCCGTACGCGCCGCCGGGCAGGCCTCCGCGGGCGGGATCGCGAGCGCCCGGGGCCTCGCGGGGATGTACGCGGCGGCGATCAGCGAGGTGGACGGCCGGGCACCGCTGCTGAAGCCGGACACGATCGCCGAGGTGGGACAGATCCATTCGGTCGGCCGTGACCTGATCATCCGTGACCACGGGGCGTTCGGGCTCGGTTTCCAGGCGACCGCCGACAAGTACCCCTTCCTCGGGGCGGGCAGCTTCGGCCACAGCGGGGCGGCCGGCTCCCAGGCCTTCGCCGACCCGCGCGCCGGCCTCACCTACGGCTACACGCGCCGCCGCTTCGCCTACCCGGGCGGCGCGGCGCCGGAGAACGAGCGGCTGGCTTACGTGGTGCACAGGGCGGCGAGGGCGGTCTGACGCCAGTGGAGGCCGGCGCCCTTCGGGGCTGACACCGTTGAACACCGGCGCCCGTCAAGGCTGACACCGTTGGGCACCGGCGCCCGTCAAGGCTGACGCCGTTTGGTACCGGCGCCCCTCAGAGCCGACGCCCTTGACCCTTCAGGGCTGACGCCCTCGGCCCTTCAGGGATGGCGCCCTCGGCCCTCAGGGCTCAGGCCCTCGATCGCTGCCGCCCCGCAGCGCTGCCGCCCTCGAGCGGCGGAGGCCGCACCCCGCCGGGGTGCGGCCTCTCCTCGCGTGAGCCCTCGCGGCTCAGTCCGCGAGCTTGACGATCATCTTGCCGGTGTTGTCGCCGCGCAGCACACCGAGGAACGCCTCCAGGTTGTTCTCGATGCCCTCGACCACGGTCTCGCGGTACTTCAGCTCCCCGGAGCCGACCCAGGGGCCGACCTCCTGGACGAACTGCGGCTGCAGGTCGTAGTGGTCGCCGACGAGGAAGCCCTCGATACGGCCGCGGGTCTGGATCAGCCGGGCGAGGTTCTTCGGGCCGGGGGCGGGCTCGGTGTTGTTGTACACGGAGATCATGCCGCAGACGGCGATCCGGCCGTTCCGGTTCAGGGATCCGATGGCGGCCTCCAGGTGGTCGCCGCCCACATTGTCGAAGTAGACGTCAACGCCGTCCGGAGCGGCCGCGCGGAGCTGCTCGCCGACGGGGCCGTTCTTGTAGTTGAAGGCGGCGTCGAAGCCGTACTCCTCGACGAGCAGCTTGACCTTGTCGTCGGAGCCCGCGGAGCCGATGACCCGCGAGGCGCCCTTGAGCCTGGCGATCTGGCCGACCTGGCTGCCGACAGCGCCGGCCGCGCCGGAGACGAAGACGGAGTCGCCCTCCTTGAAGGAGGCGGTGCGCAGCAGGCCCGCGTACGCGGTCAGCCCGGTCATGCCCAGCACGCCGAGGTACGTGGACAGCGGCGCGGCCTGCGCGTCGACCTTGACGGCCTGCTTGGCGGCGACGATGGCGTATTCGCGCCAGCCCATGAAGTGCAGGACGTGGTCGCCGGGCTCGATGCCCTCGGCGTTCGAGACCACGACCTCGCCGACGGCGCCGCCCTGCATGGGCTCACCCAGTTCGTAGGGGGCGACGTAGGACTTGGCGGCGCTCATCCGGCCGCGCATGTACGGATCGACCGAGAGGTACCTGTTCCGCACCAGCACCTGTCCCTCACCGGGCTGCGGGAGCTCCCTCTCCACCAGGGCGAAGTCCTCCGGCTTGGGCCAGCCGACCGGACGGCTGAGCAGGTGCCATTCGCGGCTGGTGGCCGGGAGCTGAGGGGTGGTGGGCATCGCGGGTGCCTTTCCTTCCGGGTTTCCTTATGGGACCACTTGTGTGCCTCGAGCAATGTTTCAGCACATGAAACAACCATGCTCCTTAATATTTAAGTCTGTCAAGTAAAGGGGTAAAGTGGAGAGCATGGCCACAGGACAAGCGCGCGTCGACCCCGTCTCCCGTGAGGTTGTCGAACTGATCGGTTCGGTTGTGGCTCGCTACCACGAGGAGTACGACGAGGCCGCCGCGGAGCACTCCCTCACGGGGGCGCAGGCCCGCCTGCTGAGTCTGCTGTCCCTCGAGCCGCTTCCCATGCGCCGTATCGCGCAGGAACTGAAGTGTGAGCCGTCGAACGTCACCGGGATCGTGGACCGACTGGAGTCACGAGGGCTGGTGGAACGGCGCCCCGACCCCGCGGACCGCCGGGTCAAGCTGGCCGCGGCGACGGAGGAAGGGCGGATGGTGGCTCGCCGGCTGCGCGACTCACTCCACTTCGCGCGTGAGCCGCTCGGGTCGCTGTCTCCCGAGGAACGCGTCTCCCTGCGGGATCTGCTGCAGCGGATGCTGGCCGGCTAGGTCCTGTCGTCGAATTCCCGTCGTCCGCCCGGAGGGCGGGCCGCGCGGCGTCATGGGGTCCCCCCTGCTCATGGGGGTCCCCCGCTCGAGCGCAGCCGAGAGTGGGGGAGAAGTCGAGAGCTTGAGGGAGCGTGCTCTGGGGGTACTCCCGGCCGGAGGCTGGGGAAGTGCCGGGCGGAAGTCCTCGTACTGGATGTACTTGGGTTTCGCCCGGTGCGGCGAGTGGAGGTCCCCCTGCTCGGAGAGCTTGGGGGAGCGTGCATGGCGTCGCGCGGCAGACGGGAATGTGACGACAGGGCCCAGGGCCGGTCTGGGGTTGTGATCCGGATCAGGGAGCGGGGCGTGGTGCGTGCGATCGCAAGCCGGCGCCCCCGGCGTCGCGACGGGGCGCACGTTGCCCGATGGGGCCCCAGGGAGCACATGGGCACGTACACCCGTGCCGGTCACCGGGCGGGAGCGGCACGGATCCGACGGACCGCCATCGACAGGCCTGCGAGGATCCCCGCGTGAATGATCTACGTGTCCGCCCGGCAACCGAGGCCGATCTGGCCACCCTCGTCCGCCTCCGCGACGACGCGGCCCGCTGGATGCTGGCCCGCGGTATCACCGGGCAGTGGCGGCCCGGGGAGCTGGACGAGGACCACTTCCGCCGGATCATGGCGCATGGCGAGGTCTGGCTCGCACAGGCCGACGGGCGCGTCACCGGGGCGTGGGAGCTGTGGTGGGAGGACGAGGCCGCCTGGGGTACACAGCCGCCCGTGGCCGGGTACGTGCACCGACTCATGATTGACCGGGGCACCGCCGCGCGCGGTACGGGCCGGCTGTTGCTGAGGGCCGCGGAACGCCGAGTGGCCGCGGCGGGACGGACAAGGGTGCGCCTGGACTGCCTGGCAGGCAACGCGCGCCTCAACGACTACTACCGGGACGCCGGTTACCGCGTTGTGGGCCGCAAGGAGGGAAAGCCGCAGCCGGGCGGGGCGCCGAAGTCCTTCACGCTGCTGGAGAAGGAGCTCCGGCCCACCGGCCCCAAGCCCGGCGCTCGGTCACAGGTGCCCTGACCGAGCGTCAGCCGGCCAGTGGGCACTTCGGCCGGCCACCGACGCCCGGCCAGTGTGCACTTCGTTCGGCCATCGGCCGGCCGCCCCGACGCCCGGCCGCCGCCGTCAGGTGCACCACCACAGGAAGCGCTTGCAGGTCTGCGTGGGATCGGGGGTCGGGACTGGGGCGGTGGAGGGATCGTTCGAGGTCGGGGTGGGCTTCGGCTTCGGTGGTGCGGAGGACGGGCGCACCGTCCGGGCGGGGGGCGGTGCCGCGGGGGCCGTCGTCGACGGGCGTTTCGACGGCTCCTTCGTCGGTGACGCGGTCTTCGTCGGCGTCGAGGCCGACGGGGATCCGGAGGAGTCGCCGGAGACACCACCCGGGACCGCGCTCGAACCGGGCTCGGGCACACCCGCGCGGGCTCCGCCGTCCGCGGTGGCCGACGCGCCCTCGTCCGCCGCCGCCGCGTTCCTCGACTCGTCCCCGGGTGCCTCGCCGCCCAGCTCCACCAGCCCCAGCCCGCCCGCGGCCAGTACCACGCCCGCGCCGATCAGCAGCACGGCCCGACGCCGCCGCCGGTGCACCGCGGCCCGCCGGTCGCGCCGCTCGGCCCGCCCGCCCCG
>NZ_RPDJ01000041.1 GCF_004023625.1 Streptomyces cavernae
CCGCGCAGCACTGCGCCCACCACAAGGCCCTGGAACAGGCCATGGAAGCGGCCGGAATGGACGAGGCCGAGGAGAAGCTCTTCGAGATCTACGACGCCGACCTGACGGGCGACGAGGAGGACACCCAGATGAGTGTCCTGGAAGCGGTAACCAAGATGCCCTATGGCTTCTCCGCGGCCCGCACACGGTGCATCGAACTCACGGGCCGGCTCCTTTACGGGGACCTCTCCGCAGGCAGGTGATCGCTGGTGTGGCCGTGCGTGAGGATCCCGGATTGGCCACCGACACGAAGCCAGCGTCTCGACCTCTCGACACGGCCCGCACACTGCCCACAGTGGGCCCGGGCCGTGAGAATGCCCCCGATCCGCGCCATCAGCGCAGGTCGGGGGCATGATCAAAAAGGCTACTTCTTCTTGCCCTGATTCTTGACCGCCTCGATGGCCGCCGCGGCCGCCTCGGGGTCGAGGTAGGTGCCGCCCGGGTTGAGGGGCTTGAAGTCGGCGTCCAGTTCGTAGGAGAGGGGGATGCCGGTGGGGATGTTGAGGCCCGCGATGTCCGAGTCCGAGATGCCGTCGAGGTGCTTGACCAGGGCGCGGAGGCTGTTGCCGTGGGCGGCGACCAGGACCGTGCGGCCGGCCAGGAGGTCGGGGACGATGTTGTCGAACCAGTACGGCAGCATCCGGACGACGACGTCCTTGAGGCACTCGGTCTGCGGGCGCAGCTCCGGCGGGAGCGTGGCGTAGCGCGGGTCGTCGAACTGGGAGTACTCGGCGTCGTTCGGCAGCGGCGGCGGAGGGGTGTCGTAGGAGCGGCGCCACAGCATGAACTGGTCCTCGCCGAACTCCGCGAGCGTCTGCGCCTTGTCCTTGCCCTGCAGGGCGCCGTAGTGGCGCTCGTTCAGGCGCCAGGAGCGGTGGACCGGGAGCCAGAGGAGGTCGGCCGCCTCCAGGGCGAGCTGCGCGGTGCGGATCGCGCGCTTCAGGAGGGACGTGTGGACCACGTCGGGCAGCAGGCCGGCGTCCTTGAGCAGCTCACCGCCGCGGACCGCCTCCTTCTCGCCCTTCTCGTTGAGGTTCACGTCCACCCAACCGGTGAACAGGTTCTTCGCGTTCCACTCGCTCTCGCCGTGGCGGAGGAGGATCAGCTTGTACGGTGCGTCGGCCATGCCCCGAGCGTAATCCACCGCTTCATCCGCTCGTGTGGCTGCCCGCAGGCCGGACGGTATGCGGCAGGCGTTATTCACTGGTCCCGCGTTGGCTCGAGTTTGTAACTTGTACATGCCAAGAGAGCCACTTACGGCGTGAGCGCGCCGACACGGCAAGCCGCTCACCTCACCGCAGGGACCCGCATGCCACTCACCGCCGTCAGCCGCGCTCGGCGCGCCGTCCGAGAGTCCGTCTCCGGTCTGCCCCGCGCTTTCTGGTGGTTATGGACCAGCACGCTCGTCAACCGACTCGGCGCATTCGTCGCCACCTTCATGACGCTCTATCTGACGCTCGACCGTGGCTACTCGGCGAGTTACGCCGGTCTCGTCGTCGCGCTCCACGGTCTCGGCGGGGTCATCTCCTCCATCGGTGCCGGAGTGATGACCGACCGGCTGGGACGGCGACCCACCCTCCTCATCGCGCAGTTGGCGACCGCCGGCTTCGTGGCGCTGCTCGGTTTCATGCGGGACCCGGTCACGATCGCGGCCGTCGCCTTCCTGGTCGGAATGGCCGCCAACGCCTCCCGGCCCGCCGTGCAGGCGATGATGGCGGACATCGTCCGGCCCGAGGACCGGGTCCGTGCCTTCTCCCTCAACTACTGGGCGATCAACCTGGGGTTCGCGGTCTCGGCCATGGGCGCGGGCTTCATCGCCGAGTTCAGCTACCTCGCCGGGTTTCTGATCGAGGCCGGGATGACGTTCGTCTGCGCGATCGTCGTCTTCGCCCGGCTGCCGGAGTCCAAGCCGATGGAGAAGGAGGCCGCGTCGGAGGCCGGTCTCGGGACCGTGCTGCGCGACGGTCGGTTCATGGGTGTCGTCGGGCTGTCGTTCCTGGTCGCGCTGATCTTCCAGCAAGGGTGGCTGGGGCTGCCGGTGGCCATGGGGCAGGCCGGGTTCTCGCCGGCCGACTTCGGCATGGCCATCGGCGTCAACGGCGTACTGATCGTCGCCCTGCAGATCCCGCTCACCCGCTTCATCGAACACCGGGACCCGCGCCGCCTCCTCATCGTCTCCTCCCTCATCGCGGGCTACGGCTTCGGCATCACCGCCTTCGCGGGCTCGCTCGGCGCCTTCGTGCTGACGGTGTGCGTGTGGACGCTCGGCGAGATGATCAACGCGCCCACCCAGACGAGCCTGGTGGTGCGCCTCTCCCCGCTCCACGGCCGCGGCCGCTACCAGGGCGTGTACACGCTGTCCTGGTCGGTGGCCGCGCTCGTCGCCCCGCTGATGGCGGGCTGGATCATCGACCGGTTCGGGGCCGAGTGGCTGTGGGGGATGTGCGCGGTGGTCGGGACGGCGGCGGCGCTCGGGTACGGGGCGCTGATGCGGAGGCTGCCGCCTGAGCCGGCGGAGCAGGTGCCGGCGGAGCAGTCGGTGGCGCGGGAGTCGGCGGAGCAGGTGTCGGCGGACCGGGAGCCTGCAACGCGTGAGCCGGACACGGAGCCCGTGCCGGGGGGCGCCGTGAAGCCGGAGATCAGTACGAACTGACCTGCTCGCCACGGAAGGGCATCACACGACACAGCCCGGCACGCCTGGCGCGGCGCAGCCCGGCACGGCGCTACGCGGCACCACACAGTCCGGAACGACACAGCCCGGCACGGCGCAGCACCCCGACGAGACGGTCAGCCGCAGCACCCGCCGCACTGGCAAGGGGCCCCCGACTGACAGCCGCAGCCGCACCCCGAGCCACAGCCGCAGGCGCCCAGCAGGGGCAGTCGGGGTGCTTGGGGGGTGTGGTCGTGGTTCTTCTCGTACGGGGTGTCCGTCCTGGCGGATTCGGCCATGGTCCCTCCTCGAAGGCTGGTGCCTACGGCGCTTGTGCCTACGGCCATTGGACGACCCCTTGGTCGGGCGCATCAACGGCGCACGGACGCGCGTGGGCGCGGAGGGACGCGCAGGGGAAGGACAGGCGGAGGCTACGCGCCCGCGTGATCCGGGCGGGCGCGTACCCACGGCTCATGTGCCGTCCCGGAGGCTCACGCCCCCTCGACGCCGCCCACCGGCATCTCCGACTGGAGGTCGTCCGCGTGTTCGCCGGTCACCAGGTACACCACCCGCTTCGCCACCGACACCGCGTGGTCCGCGAAGCGCTCGTAGTAGCGGCCCAGCAGCGTGACGTCGACGGCCGTTTCGATGCCGTGCTTCCAGCGGTCGTCGATCAGGTGCTGGAAGAGCGTGCGGTGCAGCAGGTCCATCTCGTCGTCGTCCGTCTCCAGCTGCAGCGCCAGGTCGACGTCCTTGGTGACGATGACCTCCGCGGCCTTCGCCATCAGACGCTGGGCGAGCTGGCCCATCTCCAGGATGGTGGCGTGCAGGTCGTGCGGGACCGCGCGGTCGGGGAAGCGCAGCCGGGCCAGCTTCGCCACGTGCTGGGCGAGGTCCCCCGAGCGCTCCAGGTCCGCGGACATGCGCAGCGACGTCACGACGATGCGCAGGTCCGTCGCCACCGGCTGCTGGCGCGCCAGCAGGGCTATCGCACGGGCCTCCAGGTCGTGCTGCAGGTCGTCGACCTTCTGGTCGGCTGCGATCACCGTCTCGGCCAGCTTCAGATCGGCGTCGAGGATGGCCGTGGTGGCGCGCCCGATCGCCGACCCGACGAGCCTGGCCATGTCCACCAGGCTGTCACCGATCGAGTCAAGTTCCTCGTGGTACGCGTCCCGCATCTGAGTGCCTCGCTTACGTGTCATCGGGGGTCGTGTCGGGGTGCCGAGGGGCCCGTGACCCCCACGTTCCCACTTTCCGGCCCGTACGCATCCTTTTCCGTCACCTAAGGTGAATCACCATTGGCCCAGAGGTGAACTCTGGGCGACCTGGCATCTGCCGCCCGCATCTTCGCCCGGCCCGCCCAGCCCTCATCTCGCAGGACCTGCCCGCACCGCGTCGCGACGGCGAGCGGACGACGTCGGTACGACGGCGATATGGCGTCGGTACGACGGCGCTGCGACGGTGCGATGTCCAGGTGTACCACCAGGCCGACCGCTGGAGCCGAGCACTGGAGCCGACCGCTCGGGCAGGCCCTTGAACCGTCCGCCATCCGGTCAGTCGCAGCCCGACGCAACCCGTTATCCGGCCAGTCATAATAGATTCCCGGTTGGTCCCCGAACGCACGGAATCCGCCTCCTGCGGACCAAGTGAACCCGCATTGTCCTGGCAGTGAACTCTGGGCGACGAGTCTCCCAGGTCGGCCCTCGAACGCTGTGGCCGGAGGTTGCACCGTGCATAACCTTGACGCATGGACGTGAACGCGGCGGTCGCCGCAGCGGCAGCGATCGCCGGGGTGTGCACCGGCGTGATCGCGATGCTGGCGTTCCGCTGGAGCGAGCGCGACCAGCAACGACCGACCCGGACTTCCCTGCACACGGACCCCGTGCTGCCGCCCGGTGTCGACACGGTGCTGTCCGTGCTGCGCTCGTCCGCCGTCGTGCTCGACGAGGCCGACGCCGTCGTCAAGGCGAGTTCGGCCGCGTACGCCCTCGGTCTCGTCCGGGGCGGGAAGCTCGCCGTCGAACCGATGCTCCAGATGGCACGTGACACGCGACGGGACGGGGAGATACGCCAGGTCGAGCTGGACCTCCCGCGGCGCGGGAACGGACGTGGCGAGGCGCTCGCCGTCTCCGCCAGAGTGGCCCCCCTCGGCTCGCGGCTCGTCCTCCTGCTCGTCGAGGACCTGACCGAGGCACGCCGTATCGAAGCCGTACGACGCGACTTCGTCGCCAACGTCAGCCATGAGCTCAAGACCCCGGTCGGAGCCCTCTCCCTGCTCTCGGAGGCCGTGATGGACGCCTCCGACGACCCGGAGGCGGTGGAGCGCTTCGCCGGGCGCATGCAGATAGAGGCCACCCGGCTCACCAACCTCGTCCAGGAGCTCATCGACCTCTCCCGGGTGCAGAACGACGACCCGCTGGAGGACGCCGAGCCGGTGCGCGTCGACGAACTGGTCGCCGAGGCCATCGACCGCTGCCGCCACCAGGCCGGCACCAAGCACATCACCATGGCCGCGGGCGGCACCGCCGACCTGCACGTCTTCGGCCACCGCGGCCAGCTCGCCGCCGCCCTCGGCAACCTCGTCGAGAACGCCGTCAACTACTCACCGGCCCGCACCCGGGTCGGGATAGCCGCGCGCAGGGTGCCCGCGAACGGCGGGGACCTCATCGAGATCGCCGTCACCGATCAGGGCATCGGCATCTCCGAGAAGGACCGGGAGCGCGTCTTCGAGCGCTTCTACCGCGTCGACCCGGCCCGCTCCCGCCAGACCGGCGGTACGGGGCTCGGGCTGGCGATCGTCAAGCACGTGGCCGCCTCGCACGGCGGGGAGGTCACGGTGTGGAGCTCGGAGGGACAGGGCTCCACCTTCACCCTGCGGCTGCCGGAGGCGGGCGCGGCCCGCGACCGCGCGACGCACATGCCCGGACTCGACGAAGAAGACGAGACCGGCGAGTCAGACGGGACGACCACCGTCAATTCCCCGTACGAACCGCTTCCTGCCCCGGAGGTCCTTCCGTGACCCGAGTGCTCGTCGTCGAGGACGAGGAGTCCTTCAGCGACGCCCTGTCCTACATGCTCCGCAAGGAGGGCTTCGAGGTCGCCATCGCGACCACGGGGCCCGACGGTCTGGACGAGTTCGAGCGCAACGGCGCCGACCTCGTCCTGCTCGACCTGATGCTGCCCGGGCTGCCGGGCACGGAGGTCTGCCGCCAGCTCCGCGGCCGGTCCAACGTCCCGGTGATCATGGTCACCGCCAAGGACAGCGAGATCGACAAGGTCGTGGGGCTCGAAATAGGAGCGGACGACTACGTCACCAAGCCCTTCTCCTCCCGCGAGCTGGTCGCCCGCATCCGGGCCGTCCTGCGCCGCCGCGGCGAGCCGGAGGAGGTCACGCCGGCCGCACTGGAGGCCGGTCCGGTCCGGATGGACGTCGACCGGCACGTGGTCACCGTCTCCGGCTCCAAGGTCGACCTGCCGCTCAAGGAGTTCGACCTGCTGGAGATGCTGCTGCGCAACGCGGGCCGCGTGCTGACCCGTATGCAGCTCATCGACCGCGTCTGGGGCGCGGACTACGTGGGTGACACCAAGACCCTGGACGTCCACGTCAAGCGGCTGCGCGCCAAGATCGAGCCGGACCCCGGGGCGCCGCGCTACCTGGTGACGGTCCGTGGCCTCGGTTACAAGTTCGAGCCGTAGGCCGTGCCGGGCGATGCCCGTACGTGCACACGGAAAGAGGCGGCACCCGATGGGGTGCCGCCTCTTCTATGTGTCCGTGTTCCGGTTGTACCTGCCCCAGGTGCACCTGGCCTGCGTGAACCTGCTCCGCCAGTACGCGGTGTTCGTCCGCGTCACTGTCCGGCGGCCGACTGCGACGCCGAGTCGCTCGGGGTGGCTCCGGTGCTCGCGGACGCCGCACCGGACGGCGTGGAGCCCGGCGAGGTCGACGTGGATGCGGACGGCGAGCCCGAGGCCGGTTCGGACGGCGTCCCCGAGGCGGTCGAACCCGGCGCCTGCGGGACCTCGGCGGGGCCCCACTCCTTGAAGTAGTGCTCGGCCGGGACGACGAAGGCCCGCAGCTTGACTTCGCCCGTCCTGCTGAAGGTGAACGTGACCGGCTGCGCGTTGCCGTCCTTGACGTCCTCCGGGGTGGTGGACAGCACCGCCGAGGCGTTGCCTTCGCCGCCGAGGATGACCGAGCCGCCCGCAGGGACGGTCACGTTGCCGGAGCCCTCGGCGGGCTTCAGCACCGCCGACTCGCCGGCGACCGTGATGGAGTCCACGGTCTGGTCGGTGCTGCCGTTGTTGAACAGCGTCGCCGAGACCGCCGACGGGCCCGTCGCCTCGGCGTCGGGCTGAGTGATGACGATCGCGTTCTGGATCTTGACGTCACCGACCGAGGTGGCGGCGTTGTCCGGCTGGATCTGGAGCGTCTGGGCGTTGTTGCCGGCGCCGCACGCGGCGAGCGAGGCGATCGAGAACGCGATGGCGGCGGCGGCGAGGGCGCCGCGTCGAAGGCTGCTGCTCACGGCGGCGGCAACTCCTTTTGTACGTGGACGGTGCAGGGCGACTCCCTTGTCAAGCCGCCCCCAGAGGCTGTCAGCGGGCATAGGTTATCGACCCACCCGGACGGCGCCGCACCCGACCCGCCTCTATCCCGCCGGGCCTCCCAGCCCGGGCCACCGCCCGTGGCCCGGTCCGTCTTCCGCGCCCGGGTCCGTCTTCCGCGGCCCGGCCCACCGCCCGCGCGCCCCCGGCCCCGGTCCCACCGTTCGCGCCGCTGGCCCGCTGGCCCGCTGGCCCGCTGGCCCGCTGGCCCGCTGGCCCGCTGGCCCGCCCCTCGGCACGCCGTCCGGCGCCCGCGGCACCCGGCAGGGAATCCGGCCGCGGATCCCGCCGGCTCGGCATTCACATAAGCCCCGCTAAGCCCTCCAGCCCCGGCGGACCAGATTTTCCGGCAAGGAATGCAGTGCCGTACCGACAATTTGATCACCATGCTCCGGTGATCAATTTCGGATTCGTCTCGTACCGTCCGCCACAGGCCGAACGGAGTAGCGGAAGTCGCACCCCGGGAAACAGACAAACCGGGATGTTCGACCGTCCGGAGGACGGGTTGAACCGTTGTAACGTGCGCGTTTCACCCCGCCCGAAGAGCCGCTCCGACCTGCGAATACCCTCTTCCGGTACCCCCTCGCAGCACGTTCCTGTTGTTGTTGTCAAGCCCCGAGATATGCCCTGACCTGCGAAAACGCCATTCAGAAGACGCCGTATCCGTGTTACCCTGGATAGCCACGGAAGGGGTACCTGTCACATGACGTTCAAGGTTGGCGACACCGTGGTCTATCCCCATCACGGGGCCGCGCTGATCGAGGCCATCGAAACTCGCCAGATCAAAGGCGTGGACAAGACCTACTTGGTGCTGAAGGTCGCTCAGGGCGATCTGACGGTGCGTGTGCCAGCGGACAATGCGGAGTTCGTCGGCGTACGTGATGTGGTCGGTCAGGACGGGCTGGACCGGGTCTTCGAGGTGCTGCGCGCGCCGTACGCCGAGGAGCCCACGAACTGGTCGCGTCGTTACAAGGCAAATCTGGAGAAGCTCGCCTCCGGCGATGTCATCAAGGTCGCCGAAGTGGTGCGTGACCTGTGGCGTCGTGAGCGCGAGCGCGGACTGTCCGCGGGTGAGAAGCGCATGCTCGCCAAGGCCAGGCAGATCCTGGTCAGCGAACTCGCTCTCGCGGAGAACACGAACGAGGACAAGGCCGAGGCACTCCTCGACGAAGTCCTCGCGTCCTGACCGCTGGTGACCGCCTGAGTCCGATTCGGTCCGATCAGACCTGACACGTCACCCCGATGTGCTCAGACGTTCAGATCCGAACCGGTCTGGCTCAACCGAGCAGTCCCCACGCCGGACGATTCTGGGGCAGTGAAATGCCGCGGTGCCCGATGACGCATTAGCTGTCGCCGGGCGCTGCGGCATGTTCGTGCCCGGTGTTCTGTCCCGGGCGTTCTGCCCCGAATTGCCGTAAGCCCTTGTTCATCCCCGATACTTGGCGTGCCGGGCCCGGGCGGCTGGCTCGACCAGAAGTCACGGAAGGGTCCGGTCAAGGCTCGCGCCCGGCACTCCCCCGGCTCTCGCATTCGCTCGAGCACGGGGCACGCCCAGGCCATACCCACCAGGGCCGAGCACACAAACCTGACAGGAACCGATGTCTCACGAAACGCGCCCTTCGCGCACCGCGGTCGTGATTCCGGCCGCCGGACGGGGCGTGCGCCTCGGCCCCGGCGCCCCCAAAGCGCTCCGCGCACTGAGCGGCACCCCGATGCTGGTCCACGCGGTCCGCGCGATGGCCGCCTCGCGTGCGGTCTCGCTGGTCGTGGTGGTGGCCCCGCCGGAAGGGCTGGGCGAGGTCAAGTCGCTGCTCGACGCGCACGCGCTGCCCGAACGGACGGACTTCCTCGTGGTGCCGGGCGGTGACAGCCGCCAGGAGTCGGTGAAGCTGGGGCTGGACGCCCTGCCCCCCGGAATCGACATCGTCCTCGTGCACGACGCGGCCCGTCCCCTGGTGCCCGTGGACACCGTGGACACGGTCATCGAAGCGGTACGGGACGGCGCCGTAGCGGTCGTACCGGCACTGCCCCTCGCGGACACGGTCAAGCAGGTCGAGGCCGCGGTCGTCCCGGGGGAGCCGGAGCCCGTGGTCGCCACCCCCGAGCGGTCCCGGCTGCGCGCCGTGCAGACCCCGCAGGGTTTCGACCGCGACACGCTCATCCGCGCCCACGAGACCGTCACGGACAACGTCACCGACGACGCCAGCATGGTCGAGCAACTGGGGCTGCGGGTCGTGGTGGTGCCCGGGCACGAGGAGGCCTTCAAGGTGACCCGCCCCCTGGATCTCGTCCTCGCCGAGGCGGTCCTGGCACGCCGGAGGGCCAACGATGGCTTCTGAGCAGCCGCAGCCGCAGCCGCAGCCGCAGCCGCAGCGGCAGTCGCAGCCGCACCCGTACCCCTTGCCGCAGGTCGGCATCGGCACCGACATCCACGCCTTCGAGGAGGGCCGGGAGCTGTGGTGCGCCGGGCTGCTCTGGGAGGGCGAGGGCCCCGGCCTGGCCGGCCACTCCGACGCGGACGTCGTCGCGCACGCCGCCTGCAACGCGCTGTTCTCGGCGGCGGGGATGGGGGACCTCGGGCAGCACTTCGGCACCGGACGCCCCGAGTGGTCCGGGGCGTCCGGGGTGACGCTCCTCACGGAGGCCGCCCGGATCGTCCGTGCCGCCGGCTTCACCATCGGCAACATCGCGGTCCAGGTCATCGGCCCCCGACCCAAGATCGGCAAGCGCCGTGAGGAGGCCCAGAAGATCCTCTCGGCCGCCGCGGGCGCTCCCGTCTCCGTCTCGGGCGCGACGACGGACGGGCTCGGCTTTCCCGGCCGTGAGGAGGGACTGATGGCGGTGGCCACGGCGCTCGTGGCCCGAGCCGAGTGACCGGTTGACGGCCGCACGACCGCTGCCTGACGGGCTGCATGACGGCGTGATGGCGGCGTGACCGCGTGCTGTGCTGCGTGCGCTTGGCGCTGGAACCGCGTGCCGACCCGCGTGACCGGGTGAGCCGAACGGTCGTCGGGGCCGGCGGTTCTACGGCGAGGCTTCGGCGAGCGGGAGGGGCGAGCCGGGAGGACGTGCGGATGAGCGCAGCCTGGTGGGGTACGCGTCCCGGGCTTGTGTGTCCCCGATTGCGGAGGTGCTCCGTGGCAGCCTTACTTTCCGACAAGCTCAGGGCCCTGCTCGACGGCCCCGTCTTCATCGACCTCGCCACCATCCAGCCCGACGGCAGCCCTCAGGTGTCCCCGGTGTGGGTGAAGCGGGACGGCGACGACATCCTCGTCTCCACCACCGTGGACCGCCGCAAGTACGAGAACCTCAGGCGCGATCCCCGCGTGACCGTCCTCGCCCAGCCCGCGGACTCGCCGTACGACTACGCCGAGATCCGCGGCACCGCCGAGACCACCACCGAAGGCGGGCAGCACCTCATCGACGAACTGTCGCTGAAGTACACCGGCAAGAAGTACGCCGAGTTCAACCCCGTCGCCGACCAGGACGCCGAGCGGGTCGTCGTACGGATCAGGCCGAGGAAGGTCGTCGGCAGTCTCTGAGCGCTCAGGGAAGCGCCCACGGATGTCACGAATGAGTGCCTCAGCGAGGGAAGGGGCGCGGGGCACGGCCCGGCGCCTACTACCCTGGAGGGGTGACTATTCGCCTGTACGACACCAGCGCCCGGCAGATCCGTGACTTCACCCCGCTCAAGCCGGGCTGTGTCTCGATCTACCTGTGTGGCGCCACCGTGCAGAGCGCACCGCACATCGGGCACATCCGGTCGGGCCTGAACTTCGACATCATGCGCCGCTGGTTCACCTACCGCGGCTTCGACGTGACGTTCATCAGGAACGTCACGGACATCGACGACAAGATCATTAGGAAGGCGGCCGAACAGAAGCGCCCCTGGTGGTCCATCGGCTACGAGAACGAGCGCGCGTTCAACGACGGCTACACCGTGCTCGGCTGCCTACCGCCCAGCTACGAACCGCGCGCCACCGGCCATGTGACGGAAATGGTCGAGATGATGCGCGGTCTCATCGAGCGGGGCCACGCCTACGAGGCCGACGGCAACGTCTACTTCGACGTCCGCTCCCTGCCGGGCTACCTCTCGCTGTCCAACCAGGACCTGGACGAGCTGCGCCAGCCCTCGGAGGAGGGCGAGACCGGCAAGCGGGACCCGCGCGACTTCGCCATGTGGAAGGCGGAGAAGCCGGGGGAGCCGAGCTGGGAGACGCCGTGGGGACGAGGGCGCCCCGGGTGGCACCTGGAGTGCTCCGCCATGGCCCACAAGTACCTGGGCAGCGCCTTCGACATCCACGGCGGCGGCCTGGACCTGATCTTCCCGCACCACGAGAACGAGATCGCCCAGGCCAAGGCCTTCGGGGACGACTTCGCCAACTACTGGGTGCACAACGCCTGGGTCACCATGAGCGGCGAGAAGATGTCCAAGTCGCTCGGCAACTCCGTCCTCGTCAGCGAGATGACCAAGCAGTGGCGGCCCATCGTGCTCCGCTACTACCTGGGCACCCCGCACTACCGCTCGACCATCGAGTACAGCGAAGAGGCCCTGCGCGAGGCCGAGTCCGCGTTCGCGCGCATCGAGGGCTTCGTACAGCGCGTGGTGGAGAAGGCCGGAGGCGTCGTCGAACCCGCCGCCGAGGTGCCGCCCGCGTTCGCCGAGGCGATGGACGACGACCTGGGCGTCCCGCAGGCGCTCGCCGTGGTCCACACCACGGTCCGCCAGGGCAACTCCGCGCTCGCGGCCGACGACAAGGAAGCCGCCGTGGCCCGCCTCGCCGAGGTCCGCGCCATGCTCGGCGTCCTCGGACTGGACCCGCTCGACCCGCACTGGGCCGGCGAGTCCGACCGGGGTGAGGACCTGCACGGCGTGGTCGACAGCCTCGTACAGCTGGTCCTCCAGCAGCGCGAGTCCGCCCGCGCCCGCAAGGACTGGGCCACCGCCGACGCCATCCGCGACCAGCTCAACCAGTCCGGACTCGTCATCGAGGACGGCCCGCAGGGTCCGCGCTGGACCCTCGGACCACGCTGACGCAGCGCCCCTACAACACCCGTACGACAAACCGTTGTTCCGCGTACACATCCGCAGGACGCATCACAGAGACAGGTAGGTCATGGCCGCGAACAACCGCCGCATGTCCGGCAAGAAGGGCGCGCAGGTCGGCAGTGGCGGCCAGCGGCGCCGGGGCCTTGAGGGCAAGGGCCCCACGCCGCCCGCCGAAATGCGCAAGGGCCACGCCAAACAGCGGGCCGCGCAGGCGAAGGCCCGGCGGGCCCAGGGCCGGTCGGCGCCCCGGGGACGTGGCGGCAGGTCGAACTCCGAACTGGTCGTCGGCCGCAACCCGGTCGTCGAGGCGTTGCGGGAGGGCGTGCCCGCCTCCACGCTCTACGTGCAGCAGTTCATCGACAACGACGAGCGGGTCCGGGAAGCACTGCAGCTCGCGGCCGAACGCGGCGGGATCAACCTCATGGAGGCCCCGCGTCCGGAGCTGGACCGGATGACGAACGGGCTCAACCACCAGGGCCTGGTCCTCCAGGTCCCGCCCTACGAGTACGCACACCCGGAGGACCTGGCCGAGGCCGCGTACGACGCCGGTGAGGAACCGCTGATCGTCGCGCTCGACGGAGTCACGGACCCGCGCAACCTCGGTGCCGTGGTCCGCTCCGTGTCCGCTTTCGGCGGCCATGGCGTCGTCGTTCCCGAGCGGCGCGCCGCCGGGATGACCGCCGGCGCCTGGAAGACGTCGGCGGGAACCGCCGCGCGTACGCCGGTCGCCCGCGCCACCAACCTGACGCGGGCGCTGGAGGCGTATCAGAAGGCCGGGATCGTGGTCGTCGGACTGGCCGCCGACGGCGAGGTCGAGGTCGGCGAACTCGAGGCCCTGGACGGTCCCGTGGTCGTCGTGGTCGGCAGCGAGGGCAAGGGACTGTCCCGACTCGTCGGCGAGACCTGCGACTTCCGGGTGCGCATCCCGATGCCGGGCGGCGCGGAGTCGCTCAACGCGGGTGTGGCCGCAGGCATCGTGCTCTACGAGGCAGCCCGCCGGCGCGCCTGACGTCCGCCCGGCGAGCCGCCTGGCAGTCGGTCCGGTGAGTCGCCTGGCGGTCGGTCCAGCGAGTTGCGTCGCCTGGCGTGTTGTCCGGTGGGTTGGAGTTGAGTCGCCTGGCGAGTCGGTCCGGGGTTCGTCCGATGCCTGACCGCCGTCCGTCCACCGTCCGTCCGGGGTTCGTGCGACGTCCTCGTCAGGGCCGCAAAAACACTGGAACGGAGCGTTCCGGGGCGGCCTGGACGATCTTGACGGGGTCCGGACACATCGGGGCGGTCAAGGCAGTGTCCTAACGACACGTCACTCGGTTAGATGAGTGTGGACACCAGAACACCCCGCACTCCCACGGGGGACCGCTCGTCTGGATTCGACGACGCTCCCGCGCTGAGCATGGTGAAGGTGCCGAGCGATCCGGCGCAGGTCATCGTCAATCATGCGAGCTTCCGCGTGCAGCTCCCGACAGCCACCCGCGCCCCCAACGCGCGCGGTGCACGGCGCGTGAGCACCACCGCGGACACCGCGCGCGTCCCCGTCGTCGGTGCGCAGGCCGGTTCCCGCCGCCGCGCGCCCGTCGTCTGGAGCGGCAAGTCCGCCCCCGGCGACGCCGGCGCGACCGGACTGCTCCAGGCGGTCCGCACCGCCGGCGTGCGCTACGGTGACGACGCCCTGGGCGACGCCGGGGCCACCCAGGTCATCCCGCGCTTCGACCAGTTCGACAACCCCACGGTCGAGACGCCCACCGTGACCGGCCCCCCGCACCGGCTTCTCCCGCAGCAGCTCCGCAGCGCCGGCAGCGCCTACGAAGAGCTCCACGAGTCCGCGTACCAGGCTCCCTACGGCGAGTCGTACCAGCCCTCGCACGACTCCCCGCACGGGGCTCCGTACGAGTCCTCGCAACAGTCTCCGTACCAGCCCTCGTACGGGTATCCCTACGAGTCCGCGTACGACGCCCGCTACGACGACCAGGGCGACCAGGGCGACGAGGGTCCCCAGGGCTACGAATCCCCGTACGGCCAGGACGAGTTCGGGTACGAGGAGCAGGCTCACCGGGGGTACGACGCGGACTCGGCGGCGGGCGGGTCCGCGGCGGGCGTGCGTCACGCCTACTACCCCGGCCGGCGGATGAACCTCGGGGTCGTGCTGCTGCCGCTACGGGTCTTCCTCGGCTGCATCTCGATCTACGCCGGCATGGGCAAGCTCTGCGACCCCGTGTACTTCGACGGCGGTGAGCGCGGCTCCATGGTCAAGTGGCTGAACTCGCTGCATCCGTGGACGGTGGCCGAGCCGATGCGCGAGTGGGCGCTCCAGCACCCCGTGGGCGCCGGGCTCGCCATCGCCTTCGCCCAGGTCATCGTGGGCGTGCTCACGGTGCTGGGGCTGTGGCAGCGGGTCGCGGCCGTCCTCGGCGCCCTGCTGTCGGCCGCGCTGCTGGTCACGGTGAGCTGGAAGACCGTCCCCGCGTACGACGCGCCCGACATCATCTACCTCGCCGCCTGGTCCCCGCTGATCATCGCGGGCGCACCCGTCTACTCGGTGGACGGTCGCCTTGCGGGCAAGGCCTGGCGCACGCTCGGGCCGCGCGCGCCCATCTGGGACCTCCGCCGCCGGGTCCTGCGCCACGGCGCGCTCGTCGCGACCCTCGTCGTCGGGCTCACCCTGCTGGTGGGTTCGCTCCTCGGCGGTGCGGTCCGGGACGCCGACCGGGTCACCGTGCCCGGACCCGGTGAGGCCCCGCGCAATGAGCTGCCCGGCTCCCCGCTTCCGCTCGAACCCGGTGAGAGGCGCCGCGGGCAGAGCCCGTCCGCCTCGAACTCGCCCACGCAGGGCGCGACTACGGCGAGCCCCAGCGGAGCGGCGAGCACGCCGGGCGCGGAGGCTCCCGAGACGGCCGGCGCCACCAGCGCCGGGGTGCCCAGTGAGACCCAGGGCAGCACGGCGGGCCAGGCCCCGCCGCAGCGTTCCTCCCCGGTCGAGCAGGCGCCGAGCACCAGCGCCGGTCCCACGTCCTCGGGCGGCTCCGCGGTGACCGGCGGGACCGGAAGCAGCGGCGGCGGCACGAGCTCAGGCGGTTCAGGCGGTTCCGGTGGCGGCGGCAACGGCGGCGGAGGCGGTGGCTCGGGCAGCTCGGGCGGCCGTCTGGTCGGTGGGTTGCTGGGCTGAGCGTCCGCCGCGTCCCGGCGGCCGGTACGGCGAAGGGCCCCGCACATCCGATGTGCGGGGCCCTTCGCCTTGGCCGTACCACGGCCGAACTGCTCAGGGCTCGCCGGTCCGGTAGGCCGGCGCGACCTCAACGGCCCAGTGCCGCCAGCTCCTTCGCGGCCTCCGTGAGGTCCTTCGCGGTGTCGATGGCACGCCAGTAGGCGCCCTGCGGGAGGGGGAAGCCGGCCAGTCGGCGCTCGCGGGCCAGATGCGGGAACGTGGTGCGTTCGTGGTCGCCGCGCTCCGGGAGGAGGGAGGCGAACTCCGGGGAGAAGACGTAGACGCCCGCGTTGATCTCGAACGTGGACGGCGGGGCCTCGATGAAGTCCGTGATGTGGCCGAAGCCGTCCGTCTTCACGGCGCCCCAGGGGAGGCGCGGACGGGCCAGGGCGAGGGTGGCGACGGCGCCCCGCTCGGTGTGGAAGTCGGCCATGTCGCGCAGCGAGAAACGGGTCCAGATGTCGCCGTTCGTGGCGTACCAGGGCTTGTCCGGGTGGGGTAGATGCGCGGCGGCGAACTTGAGGCCGCCGCCGCGGCCCAGTGGCTCGGTCTCCACGACGGTGGTCACCCTGACCGGGAGTTCGGAGTTCTCCAGCCACTTCTGCAGGACCTCGGCCAGATGGCCGCAGCTCACCACGACATCGGTGACGCCCTCCTCGGCGAGCCAGGCGAGCTGATGGCCGATGATCGGGGTTCCGGTGCCGGGGATCTCGACCATCGGCTTGGGCCGGTCGTCGGTGTACGGGCGCAGCCGGGAGCCCTGGCCACCGGCCAGGACGACCGCCTGGACAGGGCGCAGTGAGGCGTTCGGATGGGTCATGGCCGCACTTTACGTCGCGTCCAGGGTGTCCGTGTTGTGGGCAGGCGACAGTCGGCCGTAGTAGCTGTCGTCACCGCGGGGTGCCGGGGAGTGCCGGTCGCCGGTGTTCAGCTGGGGCCGGCCGCGACGCCCGAGGCGAAGGCGGTGTCGCAGACGGGCCGGGAGTACGACTGGGCGCGCGACGGGCCGTACTTGCGGACGGCGGCCCGGCCCAGCTCGCGGGCGATGGCGGTGCAGTGCCTCGCCAGCGCCGGGCGGCCGTTGACGGCCTGCTGGAGCTGGGTGAGCGCGGCGCCCGGGTCCTTCTCGTGCAGCTCCAGCAGCAGCTTGTCGCGCAGGACGTCCTGCGGGGCCGCGCGGTGCGTGGAGTCGGCCGTCGTCTTCGAGGAGGCCGCGGAACCGGCGGCGTCCTCGGAGACCTCGGAGGCGGTGAGCACCGAGTTCGAGGAGTTCCCCGACCAGTTGACTTGGGTGACCGCGAGGGTCCCGGACAGCACCAGGACGACAGGCAGGACGAGCGCGAGGGACCGGCCGATCCGGCGAGCGGGGCCGTGGCCGTGCCGGTTCCTGGTCCCGGGGTGGGTAGTGGAGTGCTTCACGCGAGTGAGGGTAGCGCCCCGTAATGTTTTGGCGACATTTAGTCACTCTGTCGAGGGACTCCGAACCGGTGGATTCCCGGAGTGGGGTTGACGTCGATGCTCGAAATGACCGCTCTGGTCGGGTATTGGGGACGGGCGGCAGGGTGTCCGTCGGCAAAGGAAACGGGCCCCGCGGAATTCGCGGGGCCCGCATCGTCCAGCTGGACCTGCCTACCGGGGCTTCGGCCCGGCGTGCGGCGTCAGTCCGACAGGCGCTCGCCCGTGGAGGTCGAGAACACGTGGGTCTCGCCCGGCCGCGGCACGACGTGCAGCGTGGCACCCTTGTCCGGGACCGCGCGGCCGCTGACGCGGACGACCAGGTCCTTGGTCTCGCCGCCGACCTCGGCGGCGCCGTAGACGTAGCCGTCGGCGCCGAGCTCCTCGACGACGTTCACGGAGACGGCGAGACCGGCCGGGGCGTCCTCGCTGTCCTTGCTGAGGGCCTTGGCGGCGGCGCCGTTGTGCTCGACGACGTCGAAGTGCTCCGGGCGGACACCGACCGTCACCGTGCGGTCGCCCTTGTCGGAGGCGGCCTTCAGCGCCTCCCGGTTGACCGGCACCACGCTGTTGCCGAACTTCACACCGCCGTCGGTGATCGGGACCTCGACCAGGTTCATGGCCGGGGAGCCGATGAAGCCGGCGACGAAGAGGTTGGCCGGGCGGTCGTACATGTTCCGCGGCGAGTCGACCTGCTGCAGCAGACCGTCCTTGAGGACGGCCACCCGGTCGCCCATCGTCATGGCCTCGACCTGGTCGTGGGTGACGTAGACGGTGGTGATGCCGAGACGGCGCTGGAGCGACGCGATCTGCGTACGGGTCGACACACGGAGCTTGGCGTCGAGGTTGGACAGCGGCTCGTCCATGAGGAACACCTGGGGCTCACGCACGATGGCGCGGCCCATGGCGACACGCTGCCGCTGACCGCCGGAGAGGGCCTTCGGCTTGCGGTCCAGGTACTCGGTGAGGTCGAGGATCTTCGCGGCCTCCTCGACCTTCTTGCGGATCTCCGCCTTGTTCACGCCGGCGATCTTGAGCGCGAAGCCCATGTTGTCGGCGACGCTCATGTGCGGGTAGAGCGCGTAGTTCTGGAACACCATGGCGATGTCCCGGTCCTTCGGCGGCAGGTGCGTCACGTCGCGGTCGCCGATGTGGATGGCGCCGGCGTTGACGTCCTCGAGGCCGGCGAGCATGCGGAGCGAGGTGGACTTGCCGCAGCCGGACGGGCCGACCAGAACGAGGAACTCGCCGTCCTCGATCTGAATGTCGAGCGCGTCGACGGCGGGCTTCTCGGAACCCGGGTAGATCCGGGTCGCCTTGTCGAACGAGACAGTGGCCATGTGTCGTAGGCCCCCTTCACCGGCAGGAACGTGCCGGACGATCCGTTGTAAAGGTGGTGTTCCACCACGGGCTTCCGTAGTGGTGTAGTCCACGCGAGTGAACTGGGTCGAGACGCTACCTGGCGTTCAGGTCCTCTGTCAGCACTCCGGGTGCCATGAAGTTCGCCGAAATTTTCGACGGGGCCGCCCGGCGGGCTGGGTACACTGCTCGGGCACGCCTCCTTAGCTCAGCTGGCCAGAGCAACGCACTTGTAATGCGTAGGTCGTCGGTTCGAATCCGACAGGGGGCTCTGACCAGGGCCGCAGCTCGGATCTCTTCCGAGCTGCGGCTTTCTGTTTCAGCGGACGCGACGGCGGCGCCGGGCACGCTCCGCACGGCTGTCTGTGGTCTCAGTTGTGGTCTCAATAGGGGCCTGAACCGGGGGCATGAAGGTATCGCCCATCCGGCGCATCGCGTCCTTCGAGAGGTGCGACCGACCCTTGACGTACCGCCGTGTCTGGCTGATCTGGGTGTGCCGAAGGATCTCCATGATGGTGACCATGTCCACGCCCAGCTCATTCAGGATCGTCCCGGCCGTGTGACGGCTTCCGTCGTAGAGGCGGCGATCGTCGATGCCGGCCTCGGCGAGCAGTTCTTTGAATTCCTCCCAGTCGGCTCGCGGGTCGAGCGGTCGGCCGTCCGGCCGGGTGAAGACAGCGCCGTGTTCCTCCCACGCGTCTCCGGCGGCGGCCCGTAACGCTTCCTGCTGCGCCTTGTGCTCGAGCAAGAAGGGGATGAACGGCGGCGGGATCGGCACGGAGTTCCGGCTCTTCTTCGTCTTGGGCCGGGTGAAGACGAGTCCGCCGTCCTTTCGCTCGGGGCAGGTGCTCGCGTGCCTGGTGCACTTCTTCGGGCAGGGCTGCGGGCACCCGCGCTTGTAGCCCTTGTGTGCCTTGCAGTCGGGCTGGCACGGATCGAATCGGTGGAGGCGAGCACCGCACGCGTGCGGGTCCTTGCAGCCGTGGCGCCATGTGAGCCTCTGGAGCTGCCATTGGGGGTGGAACATCTCGCCTTCGAGGTCGACGTACGCCCACCGAAAACCGAGGGCTTCCCCCTGCCGGAACCCCATCCCGACTCCGACGATCCAGCGCATGAAGGTGGGGCGCTGGGCGGCGGCTTTGAGGAAGGCTTTGGCCTCTTCGATCGTGAAGGGGTTCGCCTCGATCTCGTCGACGGTGGGCGGGTCCACGAGGGTGGCCACGTTCTCGGTGATGATGCGGCGGCGGTGGGCGATTTTCAGGGCGCGCGAAAGGATGCGATGCACTTTGAGCACGTGGGAGGGTGCGTGTCCCTCGTCGAGCATGACGCGGTACATCCGCTCCAGGTGCTCAGGGGCCAGCTTGTCGAGGCGGTGCCGGCCGACGCCCGGGATGATGTCGTTGCGGGTCTTCGACCAGTAGTCGTCGAGGGAACGCGGCTTGAGCTTCAGGCTCGCGATGTCGGTGAGGTAAGTCTCCATCCATCCGGCCACGGTGGGGACGCGGCCGGCCTTCGGCGCACGGCCCTTGTCGCGGAGCGCCTCCAGCTCTTTGACCTTGCGCTTGATTTCGGGCTCGGTCTTGGCCCGACGGTGGCGCCGGTCGGGGCCTCCGTCGTCCTTGACGCCCATGGTGACGCGACCGTGCCACCAACCGTCACTGCCCAGGTAGATGGACGATTCCATGTTCGCTTTGCGGGGGCTCAGGTGTGCATCCCTGCGCGCGGGGCCCCCGGACGCGTTGTCCGGGGCCGCCTCGGTGGGCGCTCAGCTTCAGTTGGACTGCGGTTCGAGGCTGTTCACGTAGGCCTCAAGGTCGCTCCGACGGATGCGGCGGGAGCGGCCTCGCTTGACGTACTTCAGGACTCCCTCGGCCATCAGCTCGTAGACGGTCGAGCGGCCGAAGCGGAGGACGGCGGCGGCTTCCTCCGGCTTGTAGAGCAGTTGGTCTGCGGGCGGGAGCGCGGTGCTCATTCGGGCGGGCCTCCTCAGCAGGCTCAATCCGGGGCTCTGGGGGATCCGCAACATCCGCAACACCGCAACATGCCTGGTCCGGGGCTCGGATTTGTTGCGGATCGTCGTCATGTTGCGGATAGCGCCGCCACGCGTGGACGTGGCGGCGCTGTCGGGTTCGCGCTGCTCAGATGGCGGTGGGGAGCGGGAGTGTGGCGGTTTCAGCGGTCGTGTTGCGGATGCCGTGGGGGTCATCCGCAACAGATTCGGTCCTGCTGACCTGCGGTGTTGTGGATGTTGCGGATGTTGCGGAATTCTCGGGGGGAGGCGGGCAGTACCTCAGCCACGCGTCCGCGAGATCCTCCGCGTAGTAGCCCTTCGGCGTTCCGGACGCGGTGCGGAACGTGCGCGGCTTGATCGGCTTGTTGGCCGGTGTCACGTACTGGCTGAGCATCCGGGCCAACGTGCGGGCGTTCAGGGGCTTGTCGTCCAGATCGCCCCAGGGACTGTCGTCCAGGTTGAGCAGGCATTCCAGGATGACCGCAGTGGGCATGCGGTCGGCGCCGCAGAACACCTTGTCGCGGAGGTCGGTCAACAGGCGGATACCGGCGGAGGAATCGTCGCCTTCGCTGGCAGCGCGGACCAGTTCGAGGCAGGCGGCGCGGGCCCGCTCGGGCCAGTGCCCGCCGGCCGCGTCGGCAGCGGCGAGCAGGGGTTCCCACACATCGGCAGGGCGGTCGGAGACGCCGTCGGGCATCTCGGGCCAGGCTTCAGCGACAGCGTCCCGGACAGTGTCGGCCCACTTCGCGAGCCGGTCACGCAGGGCGTGGCCTTCCTTCTCGTGGATGCGACGCCGGTAGGGAGAGACCTTCTCGTTCGGGGCGCGCTTGCGCATGCGGATGATGACGGAGCGAGTGAGGATCGTGTCGGGCAGCGAGCCGAGTCCTGCCATGGCCACGGCGCAGTAGGACGAGAAGAATCCGGCGTTCTGGTTGGAGCCGTCCCCGACGCAGCGCAGCGAACTGCCGCCGCGGCGGTAGCCGGAATTCAGGAACGCTCGGACCTGTTCGTCGCCGGCCGCCTTGGCGCCGAACACAGTGTCGATCTCGTCGAACAGCAGCGTTGGGAGCCCGTCGGTACCGTCGACCAGCCGGAACAGGGCGTTGGCGGACGCGTTGACAGTGATCGCGGCGTGGGGGGTGAGGGTTTCCACGATCTCCAGCGCGCGGGACTTGCCCGACCCCGGCTCCGGGGAGAGGAACGCGAGACGGGCGGTGCCGTCGAAGGCATCGATCAGGTGGGCGTGCGCGTCCCACAACGCGACGGCGACGTAAGCGGCCTCGGTGGGGAAAACGTTGAAGCGGCGGTGGAAGGCTTCCACTTCGTCCAGCAGTGCGGCGCCGTCGATGGGCTGCACGGGCGTGGTGTCGGTCATGCGGCGGTCCTTCCTTCCTGGGAGCTCCGGAGCGGGCAGGTGGCGCGGTGGTCTTCGTGGTCGGTGATCAGGGCCAGCACGCAGGCGTGGCCTACGGCGCTGCGGTCTCGTCCGCACTCGCACCGTGAGGTGGCGGTGGGTACTGCGCCGTAGGGCGCGGTGATGCGCAGCCAGGCCACCGGGTACCGGCCGTCACCGCGCTTCCAGCCGGAGCAAAGAGCAATGATGACGCCCTTGCGGGCGGCGCCTTTCGGTTCGCCCACGGCCGGTCGGGGTGTGGCCGGTTGGGCGGTGCGGGGGCCGTCCGGGGTGCTGGTGGTGCTCTTCAGGTGAGGGCGGGCGGGGGTGGTCATGCCGCCCTCCCCTGCTGCTGGTTGTGGGTGATGGACCAGTCGAGGGCGCTGCGGAGGGTGGCGCGGCACTCGGCGGCGGTGAGTCCGGCCGCTTCCCCCGCCCTTTGAAGAGCCGCTTCTACCTCCGGGCGGGTCAGGTCGCCGGATGCGACGAACCGTCCCAGGGCCCGGCCTGCGCGCAGCAGTGTCGTGTTGCGCCGTCCCTCGGCGGCCGTGGTGACGGCGGCGGTCTCCCGGGTGAGGGCGGCATCGACGTACGGGCGGCGGTGCCCGGTGCCCGCTGTGACCGTCGGCCGGTTGGCGGGGTGCGGTGGCACCACGAGTGTCTTGAGCCAGTCGGGCAGGGGCCGTAGCAGGGCAGGCCCTACGGTCTCGTACCGGGCGCCACCCACGGTGCTGCCGGAGGCGACGACGTACCCGCCCCACGCCCGGGTGTCGACCAGCGGGGCGAGCGTTCCCGCGGTGTTGTGCAGCCGCACAGCCGGAGGCGGGGTGAAGTACAGGTGCTGCCCTCCGCTCGCAGTCCGGATCGTGCGGGTACGGGGGACGGGCTGCCCGTGGCGCTCGCAGAGCGCCCCGAAGGACGCCGCGCCGCAAGGCGCGTCCGTACTGCTCTTGTCCTTGGGCACGTCCAGGTCGACGACCAGCAGCCCGGAGGGACCGGTGGCGATGCCGACGTTGAACGGGGCCTGAGACCAGGCGGCCCGGATGCGGTCGGGGGCAGTGGTGGCGCGCTGCTCCCACTTGCGGTGCCCGCCCGCGCACGGGCCGCTGCGGGGGCATGCGGCTTCTCCATGCAGGGCGGGGCGCTTTGTGCCGGGGCGAAGGGGGAAGACGTGCCATCCGCGCTCTGCGGCGGCGAGTGCGGCCGTCATCAGGTGTTCGGTCATGCCACGCTCCTGTCGGTCAGCATGGTCTGCCGCTGGGCAGGGATGGCGGCCAGGACGCGCTCGCGCCAGCGCAGCGCGTAGTCGATGCAGTTGGCACAGTTCTTGTGCGTGTGGCCGGGCAGCGCGGGCCGGCGGCGGGCGTGGGAGCTCCACGCGGCGGAGTCCGCGGAGGCCAGCAGGTGGCCGACGCGTTCCAGACCGAGGATCTTGAAGCCGAAGCCGTGCAGTTTGAAGCCGTGCGCGGCCATGGCCGTGACGATCGCGGCGCCCTTGCGGGTGGACTGCAACCGGCATACCGAGCCGAGCCCCACTACCGGTTCTGCCCGCAGGTCGACGCCGGCGTTCTCGTACAGCTCCACACAGCGCTCGTAGGCTGGCACGGTGTCGCCCTGGATGACCGGCGCGATCCGCAGGTCAGGGGCGAGGGCGCGTAGTTCGAGGAAGTTGGCGACAGTGCGGCGCTGGTGTTCGGCGACGCTGAGGTGGGTGCCGATGAAGTACTGTCCGCCGAACCAGCCGCCGTTGATGATGGCGTCCTCGCACATCCAGTCCTGGGGGGCGGCCCAGTCGTAGGGGCCGACGTGCTCCCAGATGCGGCGCAGGTCCTGAACGTACTGGCGGGGCGATCGGGTCCAGGTGCCTTTGTCTTTGAGCTCCGTGAAGCCGCCGGAGTCGATCGCGTACGGGCCCTGGGCCACGTCCCACTTGACGGCGCGGTCGAAGTGCTCGGACTTCAGGAACAGCGGCACGTCGGTGAGGCGCAGCCAGTGCCGTTTGTGGGTGGTCAGGTAGAACCGCATGCTGTTCGCGGCGGGAGCTCCCGCGGGCGGGCGGGCGGGATGCGGGCGGCGGTAAGGCTCGCCGGATGTCGGTGGGTTGGGTCATGCTGGGAGACCTCCAACAGGTCTGTTGCGGACTGGTTGGCAAGGGCGGCCCCGGCGTTCTTGGCGGAATGGGGGCCGCCCTTGGCGTAGTTAGTGGTCCTTGGAGCGGGCGAGTTTGAGGGTGATGCCGCCGATGCCGATCGGTCCGGCGGCGCCCGCGATGACGGTGGCGGTGTGGGCGGCGACGTCGAGCAGCCAGCACAGGGCGGCGGCCAGTCCCCAGCCGCCGGCGACCACGGCCCCGGCGATCGCGAACGGGAGGACGATGCGTCGCCACGGGATGCCGGGCGGGGTGCCGTTGACGACGAACACGACCGGCTGTCCGGTCGCCTGAGCGCGCCGCCAGTCGTCGGCGGGGATATGCGGGGCTATCTGTCCGGGCAGGGTGTGCTGGCTCATTTCAGGCTCCCTCGGGTGAGCCGCGGGCCCGCGCCGAGAGTGGCGCGGGCCCGTGCGGATGAGTGCGTGATGGACGCTGTGCTTGTCGCGTTGCTTGTCGTCTCTCTTGTCGTGCGGCTTGTCGTCTGCCTTGTCGCTTGTCTTGTCTTGTCGCTTGTCGCCTCCCAGGTCACAAGCCGTTTCCAAGGCTCCAGGCCCCGGCAATCGGCTTACGGTGAAGCGGGGGCGACAAGCGACAAGTGATCAGTCGTCGGCAGTGTGGGAGCGGTGGACGTAGCGGGCTTTGGTGCCCTCCCCGACACGGACGGCGGTGCCGTCCTGCATCCACGTTTTCAGCCAGCCGACGACCGTCTGACGGGTCGTTCCGTAGGCGTCTGCGAGGGCGCGGGCGATCGCGGAGGCTCCGGTGCCTTCGGGCCCGGCGGCGATCAGCGCGGCGAGCGCGGCCTGTTGCGCGGGGCTGTCCTGCTCACCCCGCAGCGCGGACAGGTTCAGCCCGGCGGGCCGATCCGCCCCGCCGGGCTGCTCGAGGGTGCGGGGGTCGGGTGCGGTGGCGAACTGCGCGTCGATCTCCTCACGGAACCGGCGTGCCAACGCATCCTCCGGTGACTCCGGCTGCTCGCTCAGCGCGGACAGACGCAGCGCCCCCGGCGCGGCCGACGACGGGTCGTCGGCGTCGTCCGCCGCGACCTGGTCGCGCATCCACGCGGTGCGGTCGGCATCCCAGCGCCGCGCGTAGGCGGGCCCGGCGGCCTTGGCGGAGACGTCGTCGAGCCGGGGGTGCCGGTCGGACGTGGCGGCGGTGATCTCCCGGATCTGGTTCGGCAGGATCCGCCACGCCTTGAACAGCGCGGCCGGTGACTCGGGGGTGCCCATGAACCCGGCGCCCTTGTGCGGGGCCTGGTCCACACGCAGGCCGCGGGAGCCGGGGAACATCTTGGACAGGTCCATGCCCTCGGTCTCGCCGCCCGTGAGGGCGACGCGCACCTTGGCTTCCCGGCGGATCATCAGGTTGTTCAGCACGGCGCCGGTGGCCCCGAGCGCGGTGATGACGGTGCGCACGCCCATGGCGCGGGCGATCCGGATGACTTCCAGGATCTTTTCCCCGAGTTTGCGGATCTGCCGGTCAGTGCTGGCCAGGATCTCCGCACCCTCATCGATGACGAGCATGATCTGAGGAATCCTCGCGCTGACCGGCAGCAGATCGGTGTTGGCCTTGGCAAGAAGGTCCTGGTAGCCCATCTTGCGCTGCTTGGCCACGCGCACGGCTGTCTCCAGCATCGTCATGGCCTCGTCGAATGTGCCGGCCAGCCAGTCGATGCCGGGCCGTACGGGCTTGCCGTCCTCCCGCTGGATCTCCCCGTTGATCGCCGGGAGGACCCAGGGCAGGCCGGCCGATCCGGCGTTCAGGTCGATCACCCACGTGAGGATGTCTTCGGCGCGGGCGAACCCGGCGAGGATCGAGTGGACCATGTTCGTCTTGCCCGATCCGGTCGGTCCGACGATCAACGCGCACTGTTCGCGCAGGTAGGCGAGGATCTGCTGAGCATTCGTGCGGTAGCCCCACGGGATGCCGGTGTGTACGGACAGCGGCCCGTAGTCGGCGGGGTAGGTGCGCTCTTCTTCCAGGACGTTGACCGTGGTCACGTCGATGATGACCCGGCCCTGGTGGATGCCGGGGGAGGCGGTGGCGGTGCAGCCGTGCGGCAACCGGGCGTCTGCGGACAGCCGCGGGGACTCGGCGGCAATCTTGTTCCAGGTGGCGCCGCCGGGCGGGAGTTCAGCGTCGATGGAGTACCCGGCGCCGGTCTCCCACATCTCGACACCGACGACCCGCACGGTGATCGAGCACACGCGCTGAATGCGGTCGACCCATTCCGCGGCGATCGCACGGCGCTCCGCGGACAACTCCGCGGAGATGGCGCGCTGTTCAGCCGCGATGGCTTCCTCCTCCCGCGCTTCCTCGTAGAGGGCGGTGGATCGTGCGGCGGCGCCGATGCCGACACCGATGGTGGCGAGCGAGCCGAGGGCGGCCCAGGTCAGCGGGCCGTGGGTCATGGCCCAGGTGGTCCATCCGGCGCCGACGAGCCAGGACGCGGCCTTGGTGGCGAGGGTGCGGCCGGCGTTGCGTACGCGGATACCGGCGACGGTGTGGCCGAGGGCACCGGCGGCGCCGACGGCGAGTGCCCAGCCGGGGGGCATGGCGGTGGCGGCGCCGGTGGTGGCGACGGCGAAGGCTCCGGTGGTGGCGGACAGGGCGCCGGTCACGGGTCCGTGACCGGCCGCCCAGTCCAGCACCGGGCCACTGCTCTGCTGTTTGGCGGTGGCGGTGCTGCTCATGGTCAGACGTTCCAGCCCTTCTCAGCCTCGGTGCCGTTGCGGGGGTCCTCGTGCCGGGCGATGTCCTGCTCGTGCGCCTGCCTGAACAGCGGGCCCATGTCCTCCGCGACGGCGACGGCGCTCATCAGGGCGCCGAAGATGTCGTTGAAGCCGTCCGCGACTTCCTTCTCCAGCGGGAACTCGCTGTCGGAGCGCTCCGCGAGGATCTTCATCACGTTCGCCACGCTGGTCAGCGCGGCCGGGAGTCCCTCGACCATGGCGAGGATCTCCATTGCGTTCTCGGGGTCGTACTGGTTGGCGGCCTGCTCCATCTCGGAAGCGACCTCTTCGAACCGGAAACCGGACACGTTCTCTCCTTCACTCACCTCGGATGTGCTGGTGGGGACCGTGGCCGCGGGCCGCTCAACGCTGTCCGCGATGCCTTCCGTGCCGTCCTCGGTGGCCTCCGCATCCGCGGCGGCCTCCTGTTCGCGCAAGTTCTTGCGAGTGGTCTTGTCGCGCTCCGCGCGCTGCTGGGTGGCAGACCTGACCAGGCCCCAGTACAGGCGGCGCCCGGGGTACATCAGCCACGGGATATCGAACTTGCGTCCGATTGGTGTGGTGATTAGCCCGAGCAGGCCGACCGGGAGGGCGAGCAGCGCGGCGAGCAGGCGCCGACCGTGGAAGCGGGCCGCTGACCTGCGCAGCGCTTTGCGGGCGGCCTTGCGGGCGGGGGCCTTGCGGACCGCGGCACGCTGCGCCGCCACGGTGTCGCCGGCCTTGGCGTCCCGCTTCGCACGGTTCTTGGCGATCGCCGCATCCCGTACGGCGCGGGCCTTGCGGGCGGCACCACCCAACAGGCGACCCCCGCCGTTCCCGCGCTTGCCCAACTGGCCCTTGCCGACGGTGGCTTTGGCGTTGCGGCGAGCGTCAGCGACCGCGCGCCGTGCGGCGGTGGTCTGCGCCCGCTTGTCCGCACGGGATGCGCCCCCGGCTTGCTGCGCCGACCGGAGGGCCCTGATCTGCGCGCCCCGGCCGGGGACCTTGCCCACAGCGCTAGCCGTGCGCTTGGACGCACCGTGACCGGCCTTACCGGGGCTCTTTGTACTGGTAGTGGTGCTGCCCTGCCGACCGGCCGGGCCGGTACCACGCCGGTGCCGGCCCGGCACACTGCCGGGCCGGCCGGCGCGGCCGGATCGAGAGCCTGACGCACGGCTTCCGCCGCGGTTGCCGCCTGCTCCCGGGCCACCGCGGCGGACGCCGGTGTTCCGTGCAGCCGTGCGGCCGGCGGCGCGCGCAGCGGCCCGGCGGGCTTCACGACGCGGGTTGGGCTTGCGGGACCGGGTGGTGGCGACCGTGCCGAGTACGACCATGCCGGTAGCGGCCACAGCCGCGGCAATCGGTCCACCAGCCAGGGCAGCAGCAGCGACCGCGCCGACCGTGCTGTTCGCCCCGGACAGGGCGAGCGGGACGATGGGCCAGCCACCGGGCGTGTGCTCCACCTCGGCCGCGGCCGGGGCCTTCTCCGGCGGTGCGGGCGGCGGCGGGGGCGGTGTGGTTGGGGGAGCCTCGACGGCTACCGGTTCCGTGCTGAGTTCCGTCATGCTGAGAGCACTCCTTATGGGGAGTAGGGCCCGGCCGGTGCTGTAGGAGGCGATTGGCCGGGCCTGCGAACAGGGCTTATGCGGCGCGCTGTTCCTCGGGGAACGCGCAGCTCACGCACCTGCCGAGCGCGGGCGGGATGACGTATCCGGCATCCGTGCGGCACTCGGGGCAGGTGCGGCGGGCGGTGTTGGCCTTGGCTAGGGCCGCCCACTTGGCCGGCGTCATGGGCCGGACTGGTTTGGCCCGCTGGATCTCGTACAGGTAGGCGACCAGCGGCGGGCGGCGGCGACGCGGACGCTCTAACTGCGCGACCACGTCCTGACCACCGGGCCGTAGATCCAGGGCGCGGAGCTGTCGGCGGGTGGCCAACCCTTCCGGGGCGAGCCGCCATCGGTAGACGGGGATGGCGGCCATCAGCGGCTCGCGATCGCCAACTCAGCGCCGCCAGCGCCGGGGTCGCGATGTTCGGCGTAGCGGGTGGACACCCACCCGACCGACCAGCCGCACAACTCCGCGGCGGCCCGCACCGCCAACCCCGCCTCGAACGCGGCGGTCACGATCGCGCGGGCTTCGTCCTCGGGCAGCTTGCCCGCGGCCGGCCCGCGCTCCAACAGCGACGCGCGTTCACGGGCGGCGCGCTCCTCACGCTCGCGCTGTTCACGCGCACGCGCCTGCTCGCGTTCGCGGCGCTCGCGCTCGGCCCGTTCGGAGGCTTCCCGTTCAGTGCGTTCACGCTCCCGCTCGCGCTGTTCACGCTCGCGTTCACGACGTTCACGGATCTCCCGTTCCGCCTGCTCACGGGCGGCCCGTTCCTCGCGTTCCTCCCGCCGGCGTCGTTCCTCCCGCTCCGCCGCTTCAGCGGCCAACCGGGCCTCGTGTTCACGCTGTTCACGCGCCAGCATCGCGGCGTGCTCACGCTCCTCACGCGCCTGCCGGCGGGAGGCTTCCTCTCGCTCGCGGGCCGCCTGCTCGCGCTGTTCGCGGGCGGCCCGCTGCTTGTCCTCCAGCGTCGTTACGGCGGCGGTGATGGCGCGGCGGTAGGCAAGCCCGGTCTCCGCGGTGACGATCAGCAGCAGCGGCGCCACCGCATGAACAGCCACGCCGACCAGGTCTTTCTTGAGTGCGGAGTCGGCGGTGTTCAGGGCGAGCGTCATCGCGCCGGTCATCCACCGCAGCGCCACCGGCCACCGCCCTCCGTCCCCGCCGAGGCGGGCGAGAACGGAGTCCAGGCGGACCACGATGACCACCGCGGCATCGACCACGAGCGGCAGGATGGGGGCCGTCCACTCCCACTTTTCAGGGGTGTGAGCGGCCATGAGCGGCGTGACCGTGAGGATCGAGTACAGCATGGCGCCGCACACGATCAGCCACATGCCCACCGACAAAGCGCGCTCCGCTGAACGGATCTGAACACCGTTCACGCCGCACCCCCCATCGGCTCTTGGGAGGGGACCGTCACCGAACGGAAGCCCGTGACAGCCTCGTCCTGCGTGAACGGGATCAACTGCCAACACACTTCAGCAGCGGGGCGTTCATCGCCCGCCACCCATCCGTGAACGGGGGCACCCTGGGTGGCGGCGTAGGCGTAGGCGTCCTGCTGGCTGCGGTGGATGCTGTGCGGCTCGCCGTAGTGCAGCAGCAACACCAACCACCGCCCGTTCAGACGGGCCGCCTCCAGCTCCTCCCGTAGCCGGCGGATCTCCTCACGGCGTTCAGCGAAGGCCGCCCGCGCGTCCTTGAGCGCCGCCTCAAGCTCGAATACGTGATCGCGGAGGATCCCGGCGTCGCTCTCCGCCGTCTCCGCGCGGGCGGTCAGCTCCCACGTCTCGCGGACGTGGCGGCCCCAAGCGGCATCCGCCTGTCCCTGAACCTCCCGCGCACGGGTCCGGGCCTGCTCTGCATCCTCGTGCAGCCGAGCGAGCCGGCCACTGGTGACGATGCGGATCATGCCGCACCCCCGACCGGCACCGGAGCGCAGACGTCGCCGTAACCGATCAGCTCCACCACCGCGCCCGCATACGCCGCCACCGCACGCAGGACGCGTGTGCGACCGTCGCTCTGCTCGCGGTAGAGCACCACGTCCGGGGCGATGCCCAGAGCCTCCCGCCACGCCTCGAAGCCGGGCAGGCCGGAGTGGAGCGAGAGCTCCAGCCGCTCCGGGTAGATGGGCGAGATGCTCACGGTCGGCGCCGGGAGGTGCCCGAAGTCCGCGGCCAGCAGGCGCAGCGCGCGCATGGGCACGGTCAGATCGTCCAGCGTCGGGGTCTCGGTACTCACGCGCTGACCCCCGTGGCCGGGGCGGACAGGTTCGTCAGCTCCACTCGCGCGGCCAGCGCCCGGCGGCGGGCCCGGCGCAGGCGGCGCGTGTCCAGCTCGCTCGGGGTGCGGTCGAGGGTGGCGATGTAGGCGTCCATCAACTCGATGTCCGCGGCGATGACCGGCATCTCCTGGTCGATCGCGTCCAGCTCCGCATCCGTCGGCTCCAGCCAATCAGCGAACGCGGTAACAGCTTCCTGAACAGTCACGATGTGGCTCATTGGGTCGTGTTCCTCTCCAAGCGGGGGACGGCCCGAAACGGCTCCCGGGTGGCACCCCGGGAGCCGTGCGCCGTTGAAGTCGGAAGATCCGGCTCCCCACGCCCTGCCCGTACGACCGCCAGGGCCGGACGGGCAGGGGAGGCAACCGCCGCAGCAAGGAACCGCGCTGCGGGGGCGGACCAGGCTTCACCGGTCCGCCGTTGCCACAGCGGACCGGCCCCGAGCCGGTGAATCGGGCGCGTCATCGTCACTGCTCTGACGCCAGCAGGGCGGCGCGCACCAGGTGGCATCCGAGGGGCTGACCTCCAGAAATGGTGGGATGATCCCCAAGGCTGTTCTCCAGCGCTGATGCGCAGGGCAGGACATGTTCACCTGCCACGAAGTGGCCGCCGACGACTGTCACCCGGTCGTCACGGGGACGGGGAATCGCGCCCCGTCGATCTCGATACGCTGTTCAGTTCTCAACCAACGGACGCTTCCTTTGGGCCCGTTTCACGGGGTCCTCCGGGCTTTCCGAGCAGCCCAAAGAAGGGCCTCCCGACTCGCTGTCCTAGGACTGCGAACCGCTCACGAAGACCATGCACCCACAGTCCTAGGACTGTCAACAGTCCTAGGACTGTGTTTCACTGGTTCACGTAGAGAGGAGGTTCCGCATGGCGCCGAAGTGGCGAGAACTTGCGGACCGGATTGCGGAGAAGATCCGGTCCGGCGAATACGCACCTGGTCAACAGTTGCCGCAGATCAGAGACTTGGTTGAGGCAGGCGAAGGCTCCAAGGCCACGGTCCACGCTGCCTACAAGGCTCTTGAGGCCGAGGGGTTGGTGACCTCCTCACGCGGTCATGGCACCGTCGTGCGTGAGCGCGCGCCCCTCAAACGGCTTGGTATCGCGCGGTACGACAAGGCCAAGTGGCGCGACGGTGACGAAGTCGCATTCATCGCGGACCGCGTCGCGTCGGGACGGACGTACCGGCGGAACGAGCAGACCCAAACCGTCAGCCGGGTGAAGGCGCCGGCGGTCGTGGCCGAAGCGCATGGGTTGCCCGAGGGGGCGGACGTCTATGCGCGGGCTCGGCTGGTCAAGGAAGGCACGCAGCCAACCCACACGCTGACCAGCTATTACCGTCCCGAGCATGTTGAAGGGACGCGAATCGTTGACCCCACGCCGGGGCCGGCCGGGCGGGGCGGTGGCTTCCGAGTCCTGTACGACGCCGGGTACGAGATCGACCGCATGCAGGAGACGCTGTTCGCGCGCGTCCCCACCGCGGAGGAGGCCCAACTCTTGCAGCTCTCGCCGGGTGAGTGGGTGGTGGAGTTGCACCGCACCACCTACACCGCGGATGGGACTGTGGTGGAGTTTGCGATTGGCGTCCATGCGGCTACGCGCTTTGCATGGACCTACGACTTCAAGGTGCCCGACTCGGCGAGCAAGGAAGGCGACACGAAGTGATCTCAACGCAGGCATGGGCGGACGCTCAACGGCTCTGGGACTTCCAGCAGATGGGCCATGAGCCGCGCCCATGCTCTGTAGCGATCGGACTCGGCAGCCACGATCTCGGTGTTGCCGACACGACCGCAGACCTCTACCACCGTGGCATGGCACCGCTCATCGTCTTCACCGGAGCGACGAGCCGTACGACGCGTGAGCGGATGCCCCGCGGTGAGGCTGAGCACTACCGTGACCGTGCTGTGGAGCTGGGGGTTCCTGCCGACGCCATCATTGTCGAACCGAAAGCCCGGAATACGGGCGAAAACATCCGCTTCTCTCGGAGCCTGCTTGGAGAGCAGGGCGTACCCGTCTCGTCTGTCCTTCTTGTCAGCAAGCCGTACGAGGAGCGGCGCGCCTATGCGACGGCGCGGAAGGTGTGGCCCGAAGTTGAGTGGGTCAGTGCTTCCACGCCAATGACTCTCTCCGAGTACATTGAGTCGATTCAGGATGCGCGTCTCGTCGTTGACATGCTGGTCGGTGCTCAGCAGCGGCTGATCGTGTACCCCCAGCAGGGATTCATGATTGAACTGGAAACCCCTGACGATGTTGCGGCAGCATTCGAGCGACTGCGCTCCAACGGATTCACAAGTCGGCTATTGCCAGAGGCAGCGGGACAGGCCTGATCCCTTGGGCTGCACCCCTCAGGGAGCAACCGGTATCTAGCTATCGCGCCGAGCTTGTTCGGGAATTACGGAGGGCTGGCCGCTATCCTCCGGCAAGAGTGCTTCGTCAATTGGACGGCAACTAATTGGCTTGTCTACTACCAGACGACGATTCGGTCCTTCCCGAACTGCACCCTCTACGATGACTGCTCGGTGCTGGCCGTGCCACGCTAGCGCCTCCTGGTACTGCTCATAGCCCAGCCGAACGCGAATCTCACACGGCCGCCCGTGCCGGACTGTGGCAATCGTGACATGTCCCCACGGCTCGTCCGCGACATGGCGAAGCTCAACAATGCCACCTGAGAAGATGGAACGTGGCTCGACGCGCTGTTTCTTCAGGATTTCGGCCGCACGGTCAATCTTTTCCTTAGCCCCAGACGGGACCTCTACGGTTCGCGGCATGGTCTTTGGGGCGCTTACGGCTGGCGCCCACTCGAATTGAGCCTTAAATTCTCCAATGGTAGGCTCTTCCAAAATTCTGGATAGCGCCGTGCAGAACTCTCGACTCACTCCGCGTTCGACTGCAAAATGCAGGTCTCTCATCGTCGGCATTTTTTCCGGTTGGATGATGACTTCCTGAACCGCAAGTAGCGATTGGGCCAGCGTGCGTGTGACGCGCCGTTCGAAGGGCTCAGGTGCCGCACGGAAGAGCTCCTGTGAGTCGTCCGCCTGATGCGGGATGCCGGGCGTCTGCGTTCGAGGTAGAGGCACCAAGACAGGGATCATGAACGGTCCGCGGACGGTGTGATCCATTCTGGCTCGCTCTACGACTGCGTCTCCCTGTCTGGCGTAATTTCCAGCGATGTGACTGCGCTCGCTCCACGCTGTGGTGCCACTCGCCCTAAGGATTGATCGCGCAGCATTTATGACCGTCGATGCGACCCCCAGGGGGATGGACTCGGACGGGGACTGTTCGCTGGCAGCCTGTAATAGGGTGACGTCGGTTCGGTAGTACCTGATGTAATTCGTCACAAAGCGCTTGTCTTTTTGTTCCGTCCTTGCGATGCGTTCAAGGATTCCTTCAGTAAGATAGGGGTCCTCTCCTTCGATATCGGGAATTCCGATACGGCCCCCGCTGCGAAACCACATGGTCCCAGCGGGCCCTGGGGGCCTTGCGCTCCAACCCTCAGACTCAAGGTAATCGCGAATCTGATCGATGGTGGGAAGCCTTGGATTTGTTATTTCACTCACCTCGGCGAGAAGCATTCCTCCACCTCCTCCGCCCATTGGTTGAGAGTTGCAATTGTCAGTCGCTGTTTTTTGGGTATGACGACATTATCGGCCGAGCCGATGCTGTCCACGCGAACCCAGAAGGCGGCTGCCTGTTGATCTGTTCCGGACGAATGATGCTGCACCCAGTCAAATCTGTCGTTGTGGTCAAGTATGACGAGGATGAAGTATACAGGAATCTTGCATTTATTCCACCGGTCGCGCCAATGGACTTCCGCAGGCCATGTCGCCCCCCTTCCAGATATTTTGAACTGGGATGTGCATTTAATCTGGATGCGGGCGGAGGCGGCGAGGAAATCTACGTCACCGTCGATAGCCATTGCGTCTTCGTCGGGAGATGTCTCCTTGAAAGGGAATCCCGCTTGACTGAAGATTGCCCGCACATATGCGACTCCGAACCGTGCCTTGCAAGCCTTATCACCCAGGACCGTGACAGCGGGAAGGGTGTCATCAGAGCGGGGTGCCGGTACGTTGGCCCGGCGATCCTTCGGAGTGTCCATCCGGACATGGTGACGGCTACAACTGACTTAGCGCTAGAGGCCAGTGACGTTCGGTCACGCTGGTTCAGGCCTCCCTGTCCTCGTCGTGTGTGCCTGCGTGGTCTCAGTTCTGGGCTCGATGGCTGGTGGATCCGCACCGGTCCACTGACGTCCGCTTGTGTCCGCATAGTCGTCTGACCAGGCACGCAAGCCGTTCAGTGGACGCGCGTGGACGTCCCCGGACCAAGATCCGACAACTTGTAATGCGTAGGTCGTCGGTTCGAATCCGACAGGGGGCTCGAACCAAAGCCCCGGCTCGGATCTCTTCCGAGCCGGGGCTTTGCCGTTCGACGGACGCGACGGCGGCGCCGGGCACGCTCGGCGCGGGTGTCGGTGGTCTCAGTTCTGTGGTCTCAGTGCTGTCCCCCACGAGTCTGTCTGCCGCGAGTCGCGATGAGTTCTGCGGCGTCCGGCGGTCGTACTGTCGAACCCGTCACCGAGGAGGACTCCTGATGCGCAGCGTGACCTATTCGATGAGCGTCTCACTTGACGGCTACATCGTCGGGCCGGACGGCGGCTTCGACTGGGGGGAGCCGGACGAGGAGGTCTTTCGCTTCTGGATCGACGAGATTCGACAGGTCGACGTCCATCTGTTGGGACGACGGCTGTACGAGACGATGCTGTACTGGGAGACCGCCGACCAGGATCCATCGCTCGACGACGCCGACCTCGAGTGGACCGCACTGTGGAAGCCGCTGCCGAAGGTGGTGTTCTCCACCACCCTGTCGGCGGTGCAGGGCCATGCCCGCCTGGCCTCGGGCGGCCTGGCGGAGGAGATCGAGCGGTTGCGAGCCGAGCCGGGGGAGGGCGAGATCGCGATCGGCGGCGCGACCCTCGCCGCCGAGGCGGCCGCGTCGGGCCTGATCGACGAGTACCGGACCATGGTCTACCCGGTGCTGGTTGGCGGCGGCATCCCGTTCTTCCCCCAACATGAGCGCCGGGTGGATCTCGAACTCGTCGAGACCCGCACTTTCCGCTCGAGAGTCGTCTATCTCCGCTACCGGGTGGCGCGCTAGCCGGCTCGTCCGCCGAGCCCTGCGAAGTACGGGCCAGCAGGTAGTGACGTCCTCGCAACCGAGAGAGGTGGGGTAGGTGGGTTGCTGGGTGAAGGCCTGGACCGTTTGGCAGGGCGGTGGAGGTTTCGGTTGTCAGGGGGCGCGGTGTGATTGACATTCCGGAAGAGTTGGTGGCCGCGCAGTATCGGTACAACAAGGAGGGCATGGCCTTCATCGCCGCGTTGCCCGGGCGGGTGGAGGAGTTTCTGGGGCGCTGGGGACTGCGGATCGACGGGCCGTCGATGCACGGGGTGGCGGCGCTGGTCCTGCCGGTGGTGCGGGCGGACGGTTCCTCGGCTGTGCTCAAGTTGCAGCACCTGGATGCGGAGACCGAGGGCGAGGCGGTCGCCCTGCGGGTCTGGGACGGCGACGGGGCGGTACGGCTTCTCGACCACGACGAGGCGACCGGGACCATGCTGCTGGAACGGCTCGACGCGGGGCGGATGCTGACGTACGTGCCGGACACGCGGGAGGGCGTGCTGGTGATCGCACGGCTGCTGGCCCGGCTGACGTCGGGGCCGGCGCCGCAGGGGATGCGACGGCTCGGTGACATCGCCGCGGACATGCTGGAGCGGACCCCGCCGGTGCTGGCGCGGATCACGGACCCGGTCGACCGGCGACTGGTCGCGGACTGCGCGGCGGCGGTACGGGAGGTCATGGACGAGCCCGGCGACCGGCTGCTCCACTGGGACCTGCACTTCGACAACGTCCTGGCCTCGGACCGCGAGCCCTGGCTGGCCATCGACCCCAAGCCGCTGGCGGGCGACCCCGGCTTCGACCTCTGGCCGGCGCTGGACAACCGGTTCGAGCCGGACGAGGTGCGGTGGCGGTTCGACGCGATGACCGAGGTGCTGGGCCTGGACCGGAACAGGGCCGCGGCGTGGACGCTGGGGCGGGTGCTGCAGAACGCGCTGTGGGACGTGGAGGAGGGGCGGCCGCTCGGGGGGACCGACCTGGAGATCGCCCGCCGGGTCCGGGGGGACCGGGGATGAGCCGGGGCTCCGCCGGTTAGCCTGCGCTCATGATTCGTGCCGCCGTGCCCGCCGACGTCCCCGTGATCCACGCCCTGATCCGCGAGCTGGCCACGTACGAGAAGGCGCCGGACGAGGCTCGGGCCACGCCCGGGCAGCTGCGGGAGGCGCTGTTCGGGGAGCGGCCCGCCGCGTTCGCCCACATCGCCGAGGACGAGTCCGGCGAGCCGGTCGGCTTCGCGCTGTGGTTCCTCAACTTCTCCACGTGGCGCGGCGTCCACGGCATCTACCTGGAGGACCTCTACGTGCGCCCCGAGGCACGCGGCGGCGGTCACGGCAAGGCGCTGCTCACCGAACTGGCCCGCATCTGCGTGGAACGCGGTTACGAGCGCCTGGAGTGGTCGGTGCTGAACTGGAACCGGCCGGCGATCGACTTCTATGAGGCCCTCGGCGCCCGTCCGCAGGACGAGTGGACGGTGTACCGGCTCACGGACGGGGCGCTGGCGGAGCTCGGCAAGGAGTGAGCCGGGTCCCGTGCGAGCGTCACGGTTCCAGTACGACCTTGCCGACGGTCTCGCGGTTCTCCAGTGCCCGGTGGGCGGCCGCCGCGCGCGCCAGCGGGAACCGGGTGACGGCGGGCACGAGACGCCCGGCCGCGGCTTCCGCCAGGGCGCGTAGTTCGAGTGTGCGCAGCGGGTCGGGGCCGCCGGTCTTCTCCAGCATCACGGGCCCGAGCACCTGCTCGGACAGGCCGTCGACGAGGTACGGCGCGCCGTCGTGCAGTCCCTTGCCGGACCAGCCGAAGACGATGTGCCGGCCGTCCGGCGCGAGGAGCGCGACGGCCTCGCGCGCGACGTCGCCGCCCACGCCGTCGAAGACGACCGTGGCCTTCCCGCGATACTCCTCTACCTTCCGGGGCCAGTCGGGGTCCCTGTAGTCGACGGCGAGGTCGGCGCCGTTCGAGGCGACCCGGGCGACCTTGTCGGGGCCGCCCGCGAGGCCGATCACGGTGGCGCCCGCGTGCTTGGCGTACTGCACGATGAGCGTGCCGATGCCGCCTGCCGCGGCGGGGACGACGACCACCGAGCCGGGCGTCGGCTCGGCGAACTGGAGGATCCCCATCGTCGTGCGGCCGGTTCCGACCATGGCGACGGCCTGCGCGAAGTCCAGATCGCCGGGGATCTCGTGGAGGCGGTCGGCATCCGTGACGGCGAGCTCCGCATAACCTCCGGGAACCATGCCGAGGTGGGCGACGACGCGCTTGCCGAGCCAGTGCCCGGGGGTGTCCGTGCCGAGGGCCTCCACCGTGCCCGCCACCTCGCGGCCGGGGATGGCGGGCAGTTCGGGGAGGGCGGGCAGCGGGCCCCGTATCCCTTCCCGTACGGCCGTGTCCAGGAGGTGGACTCCGGCGGCGGCCACCGCGATACGGATCTGGCCCGGGCCCGGCTCGGGATCCTCGGTCTGCTCGTACGAGAGGTTCTCGGCCGGGCCGAAGGCGTGCTGACGTATGGCGTACATGGGCTCCCCTTGCCGTTGTGCTGCCGTGTACGGGAAGCCTTCGACGTCAAGCGCGCTTGAGGTCAAGGGCCCGCAGCCGCAGGGCACTGCTGACCGTCTCCAGGGCGCTGTTGAAGGAGACCTCGGCGAGCAGGCCCGGGGCCGCGACCTGGTCTCCGACGAGATAGACGCCGTCGCCGCGGTCCACGGCCGGGCGGTCGCGCCAGCTGGTGCCGGGCAGGTCCACGGCCCCCGTGCGGCCGTCCGCCACGGCCTCCCGGCGCCAGGTGACGCGGTCGCGCCAGCCGGTGAAGGCGAGGTCGATGAGGTGCTCGGCGCGGGCGACGCCTTCGGCTCGGGAGGTGCCCGGCGCGATCGGGATCTGGCCCTGGATGAGCTGCTCGCCCGCCGGGGCGAGTGTGCGGTCCTGCGCGGTGAACTTGTTCCAGCCAGCCGGGTGCGTCCAGGTCGGACACGACGAAGGCGTCGCCGCGGCGGGTGCGGACGGCGAGGTCCACGAGTGCGGTACGACCGCTCGGCCAGGTCAGCGAGTCGTCCGCGAGGAGACGGCGGGCGGCGGCCAGGGAGGTGGCGACGATGACGGGTCCTCGCTGGTCGGGGATGGTGTCGACGCGGGCCCGGGTCTCGACACGGACACCCATGTTCCGGGCGCGGGCGACCATCCGGTCGATGACGCTCGCCCAGCCGCCGCGCGGGTAGTGCGCCTCCGGGGGCAGCTTGGTGGCACGGCGGAGGCGCTCCTGCACGAAGGCCGCGGACAGCGATCCGGGGTCGTGGTGGAAGAGGGCGACGGCGGAGATGGGGGCACCTCCCTGCTCGAGCGAAGCCGAGAGCTTGGGGGATGGCGGCGGCCCGGGCGCCCTCCTCTCCGGCCTGCCGGGTCGCCCAGGTCATGAAGTCGACGTCCACGGGTGCCTGGGCAGACGTGTGACGCAGCAGCCTGAGCATCGCGAAGGGCGGGGTGCGGCGCAGGGCGCCCTTGTGATGGAGCCTGAGCCTGGCCGCCTCCAGGGACGGGAGCGGGGCGAGCGCGCCGATCAGGTCGCGCTGCGCGAGCCACGTCCAGTGCGGTCCGCCGTTGTAGAGGGCGTGCGGGCCTTCGTTGGTCCGGTACGGCCCGTCGGCGGTGCGCGCCCGGCCGCCGAGGGTGTGGTGGGCTTCGCACAAGGTGACCTTGGCGCCTGCCTCGGCGGCGGTGATGGCCGCCGTGAGTCCGGCGAAGCCGCCGCCGATGACGGTGATGCGGTGCATGGCTGTGGGTCTCCCTCTCATCCGTGGGCAGAGTGGAAAAGGCCCGTCGGTGGACGGGCCTTTTCACCGACTTGGACGGAACGGCTGGCCCGGAATGTGACATCACCCGGAGAACCGCAGGTCAGAACGGATTGTCAGTGGTGGGGTGCAGGATGGGTCGTGGGTGGTCGAGCGGTGAGGAGGTCCGGGTGGCGCGGGCGGGCACGGGGAGTCAGGTGGTCAAGGGTGCGCGGCGGCCGGAGGTGCGGCTGCCGGAACTCGCGGCGTACGAGGGCGGGGAGCTGGAGCCGGACGGGGACTACGACGGGCTGTCGTTCGCCGAGCTGGACCTCGTGGGGCAGGACGGCGCGGGCGCCCGCTTCATGGACTGCGCGCTGACGGGGTGCGCGCTGGACGAGACCTCGCTGCACCACGCGCGGCTGCTGGACACGGTCCTCACCGGGATACGGGGCGTCGGTACGGACCTCGCGTCGGCGACGCTGCGTGACGTGGAGCTGGTGGACGCCCGGATGGGCGGGGTGCAGTTGCACGGGGCGGCGCTGGAGCGGGTGCTGGTGCGCGGAGGCAAGATCGACTATCTGAACCTGCGCAAGGCCAAGCTCAGGGATGTCGTCTTCGAGGGATGCGTACTGGTGGAACCCGACTTCGGGGGCGCCCGTCTGGAGCGGGTGGAGTTCGTGGACTGCACGTTGAAGGGGGCGGACTTCAGCGCGGCGACTCTGCTGGACGTGGACCTGCGCAGAGCGGCGGAGCTCGGGATCGAACGGGGGGTGGACCGGTTGGCGGGCGCCGTGATCAGTCCGGCGCAGCTGCTGGATCTGGCGGGGGTGTTCGCGGCGCAGTTGGGGGTGCGGGTGGTCGGCCTGTCGGGGGAGTGAGGGGCGACGACGGACGCCGGAGGTCAGGACAGCCTGGGGGCGGGATGTCCAAAACATCCCCGGGACGTCAGGAACCCTGTGGCGGGGCCACCCGAGCCCGCGCCATAGCCGTCAGCCGCGCGTTGTCAGGAGGCCCCCGGGACGTCAGGACAGCCTGGGGGCGGGGTACCAGGAGGCCCCGGCGCGTCAGGACACCCTGAGGGACGGGACAGGACGGGACACGGCGGACGGGACGGGGACGTCAGGACACCCTCGGGAAGCGGGCCTCCAGCGACCAGACGGCCGGATTCTCGCGTAGCTCCTCGTGCATGTCGGAGAGGTCGGCCAGGAGATCGTGGAGGAAGTCCCGGGCCTCCCGGCGGAGTTCGGTGTGCGAGAAGGTGAGCGGGGCCTCGTCGCGGTGCATCCAGTCCGCCTCGATGTCCACCCAGCCGAAGCGACGGTCGAAGTGCATGCGGTCGGTGGACTCGGTGAAGTCCAGCTCCGCGTGCTGGGGGCGGGAGGCCCGGCTGCCCATCGGGTCCTGGTCGAGCCGCTCGACGATGTCGCACAACGCCCACGCGAAGTCGAGCACCGGCACCCATCCCCAGGCTGTGGACAGCTCCCGGTCCGCCTTCGTGTCGGCGAGGTACACGTCCCCGCAGAACAGGTCGTGGCGCAGAGTGTGAACGTCCGCGCGGCGGTAGTCGGTCTGCGGAGGATCGGGGAAGCGGGTGGAGAGGGCGTAGCCGATGTCGAGCACAGATCTGATGGTGTCATGGGCGAGAGGACCATAGGATCTCGGCATGCCTCACCCCCGAGTGCGCACCGTGGGTGCCGCTCGCTCGTTACTCACGCTCTCCTGCGCGGCGATGCTCGTGCTCGCCGGGTGCAGCGGTGGTGCGCACGGCACTCCCGGGGCGGCAGGTGTCGGCGACCCGTACTTCCGAAAGCTCGGCAACGGCGGGTACGACGTGACGCACTACGGGCTGACGCTGTCGTACGAGCCGAAGCAACGGCATCTCGTCGGCACGGCCGTCGTCACCGCGCGGGCCACGCGGGATCTGAGCTCGTTTCACCTGGACTTTCAAGGTCTTCACGTCAACGGCGTCACCGTGGACGGGAAACGGGCACGGTTCAGCCGGGACGGGCAGGAGTTGACGGTTCGGCCGCGCGCCGTGCTGCGCGAGGAGCGTACGTTCCGGGCGACGGTCCGCTACTCCGGTACGCCCGAGAGCATCACCGACCCCGACGGCTCGCAGGAGGGCTGGCTGCCGACCGCGGACGGTGCGCTGGCGCTGGGTGAGCCGGCCGGGGCCATGGCCTGGTTCCCCGGCAACAACCACCCCTCCGACAAGGCGCGTTACGACATCACCGTCACCGTCCCGCGGGGACTTCAGGCCGTCTCCAACGGTGAGCCGACCCGCGAGTCGATCCGCGACGGGCGCACCACCTTCGTCTGGCACGTCGGCGAACCGATGGCCACCTACCTGGCCACCGTCGCCATCGGCCGTTTCGAGACCCGACGTTCGGCGCTGCCCGGCGGGCTGCCGGTCGTCACGGCCGTCGACCCAGCCGAGGCGAGGGAGAGCGCATCGGTGCTCGACCGGATCCCCGAGGTCATGGAGTGGGCGGAGCACAACTTCGGTCCGTACCCCTTCTCCTCCGTCGGCGCGATCGTCGACCCGGCCGAGGAGGTCGGCTACGCGCTGGAGACCCAGAACCGCCCCGTCTTCACCTTCGCTCCCGACCTCAGCACGCTCGTCCACGAACTGGCGCACCAGTGGTACGGAAACTCCGTCACCCCCGACAGCTGGCGCGACATGTGGCTCAACGAGTCCTTCGCCACCTACGCCGAGTGGCTGTGGGAGGAGGACCACGGCGGTCCGAGCGCCCGGCAGACCTTCGACGAGCTCTACGACGGCGACTACTTCGACGACGAGGAGCAGAGCGAGGACGTCTGGGCGTTTCCGCCGGCGAAGCCGCCCAGCGCGGCACGGATCTCCGACATCCCGGTGTACTACGGGGGCGCGATGGTCCTGCACAAGATCCGCGAGACCGTAGGGGACGACCGGTTCTACGCCATCATCCAGGGCTGGGCGAAGGCACACCGGCACGGCAACGCGGACACCGCCGCGTTCACGGCGTACGTGGAGGACATGGCGCCGGGCGAGGACTTCGACGGGATCTGGCGGGACTGGCTGTACGGGGAGGGCAAGCCTGCCGAGCGGTGACCGTGCCGGAGCCCCCGGCCGTGGGACCGGGGGCTCCGAAGAACGGCAGGCAGGGCACGTGGTGTGGTGCTGATCAGACGTTGACGCCGAAGTCCTGGGCGATGCCGACCAGGCCCGAGGCGTAGCCCTGGCCCACCGCGCGGAACTTCCACTCCGCGCCGTTGCGGTACAGCTCGCCGAAGACCATCGCCGTCTCCGTCGCCGCGTCCTCCGACAGGTCGTAGCGGGCGATCTCGGCGCCACCGGCCTGGTTGATGATGCGGATGTAGGCGTTGCGGACCTGGCCGAAGTTCTGCGAACGGTTCTCGGCGTCGTAGATGGACACCGGGAAGACGATCTTGTCGATGTCGGCGGGCAGGGCCGCGAGGTTGACGTTGATCGCCTCGTCGTCGCCGGCGCCCTCACCGGTGCGGTTGTCGCCGGTGTGGACGATCGTGTTGTCGGGGGTCTGCTTGTTGTTGAAGAAGACGAAGTGGGCGTCCGAGTAGACCTTGCCCTGCTGATTGACCGCGATCGCCGAGGCGTCGAGGTCGAAGTCGGTGCCCGTGGTGGTGCGGACGTCCCAGCCGAGGCCCACGGTGACGGCGGTGAGGCCCGGAGCCTCCTTGGTGAGCGAGACGTTGCCACCCTTGGACAGGCTTACAGCCATTGTTGGGAGTCCCTTCCCTCGATCCGTACGACTGCTGCGTGCGGGCGTACGTATGGGCTTCGTTCTGGGGACGAAGCTACCGTCACCACCATGAACGCGAAGAGAGGTCCCACAGGTTCCCCCTCTCTTTGCTTTCTTTACCGAGTACGCCGGTTCTCCGCCCGGATCCGCCTTAGGAAAACCGGGTGACTGCGGGCGGACGGGCACGGGACCATGGAGCCATGTCCGGTCCTTACGTCATCCGTGGCTCCGTCCCGCTTCCCGAGGCCGAGCTCATGTGGCGTTTCTCGCGCTCCTCGGGTCCCGGCGGACAGCACGTCAACACCAGCGACTCGCAGGTCGAGTTGCGCTTCGACCTCGCCGCCACCGAGGCGCTGCCCCCGGTGTGGAAGGAGCGGGCCCTCGCCCGGCTGGCGAACCGCCTCGTCGACGGGGTCGTGACCGTGCGCTCGTCCGAGCACCGTTCCCAGTGGCGCAACCGCGAGAGCGCCGCCGTACGCCTGGCCGCCCTCCTCGCGGAGGCGACCGCGCCCCCGCCCAAGCAGCGCAGGCCGACCCGGATCCCGCGCGGGATCAACGAGCGCCGTCTGCGGGAGAAGAAGCAGCGCTCCGAGACCAAGCGGGGCCGTTCCGGTCGCGACTGGACCTGAGGGTTGTCACATCGGCCGTCCCGGCTCCGTCGGAGGGGTGACGGAGTCGGTGAGCGCGGTGATCGCGGTGATCGCGGTGAGGGGATGTGACCCATGGGCGGGGAATTCCGGGGTGGGGCGTCGGACGTGCACGGTCGTGAGCGGCGGGATGTGCGGAGGTCGCCGGAACACCGGGATGCGGGGGAGCACCGGGATCCGCGGGAACTGCGGGAACTGCGGGAACTGCGGGAACTGCGGGAACTGGGGGCAGAGCGGGAACTGGGGGAGCTGCGGGCAGTGACGGAACACGAATTCCTGGCCGAGCGTTTCGAGGCGCAGCGCGACCAGTTGCGGGCGGTGGCATTCCGCATGCTCGGCTCGTCCGCCGAGGCCGAGGACGCGGTTCAGGAAGCCTGGATAAAAGCCAGCCGGTCCGACACGACGGGGGTCGAGAATCTCGGTGGGTGGTTGACGACGGTCGTGGGTCGGGTGTGCCTCGACATGCTGCGCGCTCGCAAATCACGCCGTGAGGAGCCCCTGGAGTCGCGGCCGGAACCCACCGCCGGGGACGGGCCGGAGCAGGAGGCGTTGCTGGCGGACTCGGTGGGACTGGCCCTGCTCGTCGTACTGGAGACGCTGGCCCCGGCGGAGCGGCTGGCGTTCGTGCTGCACGACCTGTTCGCCGTGCCCTTCGACGACATCGCGCCCATCGTCGGGCGCACTCCCGCGGCGGCCCGCCAACTGGCCAGCCGGGCCCGGCGCCGGGTGCGGTCGGCGGATGCGCCCGAGACGGACCTCACCCGCCGGCGCAAGGTCGTCGACGCGTTCCTGGCCGCCGCGCGCGACGGCGATTTCGAGGGGCTGGTCGCGGTTCTGGACCCGGATGCCGTGGCCCGTTCGGCGGGCTCGACGGTACGCGGCGCGGCCGAGGTCGCCGCGAGCGCCCGCTTCTACGCACAACTCGCCCAGGTGGCGCGGCGCGTGCTGGTCGACGGGGACGTGGGCCTCGCGGTGCTCGAGGCCGGCCGGCCGGTCCGGGTGCTGGCGTTCACGATCGCGCACGACCGGATCACGGCGATCGATGTGTACGCGGGGGAGGAGCAGTTGGAGGGGCTGGAGGTGGAGGTGCTCGGCGACTGAGGCCCCTGCCCAGGGCCTCGTCGGCTCGAAAGCCTCCCGGGTCTCCCCGGCTCTCCCCGGGTCCCGAGGCTCTCCCCAGGTCTCCCCAGGCCCTCCATCCCCCAGGTCTCCCCGGGCCCTCCGCCCCCGATCTCCCCGGGCTCCCAGGGTCCCCAGGGTCTCCCCGGGCCCTCCGAGTTCTCCGGGTCTCTCCAGTCCCCGAGCTGCTCCCCCACCCCCGGGCCCCCAGGGTCCCTAGGGGGTGGGCGACAGCTCCAGCACGCCCACCGTCTGGCCCCCGCTCGTCTCGCCCGTCAGGCGGAAGCCGAGACCCTTGTAGAAGGCCTCGGGGCCCGTTGGGCCGGCGTGCCAGGTGACGTGCAGGAGGCTGCCGCCCCGGCGCCGGATCTCCTCGGCCACGGACTCGACCGCGAATCGGCCGTATCCCTTGCCCTGTTCGCCGGCGGCGATGTTCAGCCGCCAGAGGCCCGAGCGCAGGTCGCTTCCCGTGCCGTCGCCGTTCCAGTCGATGTCGAAGAAGGCCATGAGGAACCCGACGGGCCGATCGCCGTCCACGATCAGTCGGGGCCAGGCCACGCCGGGATGGACGTACGCCTCGGCGAGCGACTTCACGACGGGTTCGACCAGGTGCTCCTGGTGGGGATGGATCCTCACCCCGAGGGCGGTGTCGAGGTTCTTCGAGGTGATCTTCTCCAGGCGCGGCGTGATCGTCATACGCCGCACCCTAGGAGGGTGTTCCGCGGACCGATCAAGCGATTTTCGGGCGGCGGTGGTGGCGGCGGCGGTGGCGGGCGCCGGTGCCTGTCGGTGAGTCCAGCCCCGGCTAGCCCAGCTGGCGGTAGCGGCCCTGGAAGTACAGCAGTGGGCCGTCCGCGCTCGGGAGCGATGCCGTCAGGACCCGTCCGATCACCAGTGTGTGGTCCCCCGCCGGAACCCGTTGCTCCGTGTGGCATTCCAGGGTGGCCAGGGCGCCGCTGACCAGGGGGGCGCCGGAGGCCTCGCCGCGGGTGTGACGGAGATCCTCGAACAGGAGGCGGTCGCTGATGCGGCCCTTCATCGCGAAGCGGCCGGCTATCGTGCGCTGGCTCTCGGCGAGGACCGACACCGCCCACCGGGGCTGTTCGGCGAGCAGCTCGTCCATCCGGGAGCCCTCGCGGAGGCTGACCAGGACCAGTGGCGGGTCCAGGGAGACGGACATGAACGCGGTCGCGGTCATGCCGACGTCCTCGCCGCGTGGCCCCTCCGGATCCGGTTGGGGCTCGTGCGCGGTCACCAGCACCACACCCGCGGCGAGCCGCGACATGGCGGCCCGGAACTCGTCCTCGCTCACCCCCACAGGATGCCCTCCGGGGGCGGTGGAGGTGGGCAGGGCGGGGGCGGGGCGAAGGTTCGGCACGGCGGAGACGCTAGCCCCCGGCTCCGGGGCGCCGCATCGGGCCCCGGGCCGAGCCCGGTCCTAGGACCGGGACTAGGACCACGGCTACGGGCCGTAGCCCGGCCCCCGGCGGGTGGCCCGGCCCCTGGCGCTGGCCCGGTCCCCGGTTCCGGTGGCTCGGCGCCTGGCCGGTGGCCCGGTCCTCGGTTCCGGTGGGCCGGCCCCTGCCCCCCTGGCCCCTTGGCCGGCGCCTGGCCGGTGGCCCGGTCCTCGGTTTCGGTGGCCCGGCGCCCGGCCGGTAGCCCGGCCCCCGGCCCCTTGCCCGGCCCCCGGCCGGTAGCCCGGGCCCCCGGCCCCTTGCCCTGGACCCTGCCCCCGGCCCTGCACCCTCGCTACGGCCGGGCAAGGAGGCCAGGAACAGGGACAGGCCGGCAGGACGCCGCGGTCGCCGTGGCAGCTGCCGTCTTGCCGTCGGCCCCGCCGCTGCGGGCACCGTGAATTCCGGCCCTGTGATACCCGTCACAAAAGCGAATCCGCAGGGGCGCGTCGGCCTCTCATGGCGTCGAATTCCGACTCAGTAAAACGGGCGTGTAAACACAGAAACAGTCAGCAATTGTTCACCTTTTGCTGTGACTTGAGTCACAAGCGCCCGTTTTTGTTGACACTGTGTACCGAGTGGGGAGCGCGCTGTGATTCAGTGGCGGTGACGATACGACGAGTAGGCCGATCAGAATCCTGGAGTTGCCGAGGTCTCGGGGAGAGCGAGCATGGAGACCGAGTCGGAGCCGTACGTCCGTCTTGCGACCCTGCGGCAGCTGCATCAGGTCATGGCGGACATGAACACGGCGCGAAGCCTGGCCGACACCCTGCAGACCGTTGCCGACGGAGTGGTGACGGGGCTGGGCTACGAGCTGGCCGCCGTGAACCTCGTGCGTCCGGACGGCGACCTGGTCGTGGCCGCGCTCGCGGGCAACTCCGCCGCCGAGGCGCTCATCACCGGCCGCGTCGGCTCCCGGGCCTCCTGGGAGCGTCGGCTGAGGATGGGCGAGGCCTGGGGCGATCTCCGGTTCATCCCGCACACCGAGGGCTGGATCCTCGACGAGGACGACGTCCCGCAGTGGTACACCGACGGCCCCGAACCGCGCTTCGAGGACGAGTGGCACCCCTCCGACCGCCTCTTCGCCCCGATGTACACGCCCGGTGTCCCGGGTGGCGCCTGCGGCGAGCTGATCGGCGTGCTGTCCGTGGACCGGCCCCGCAACGGCCGCCGGCCCGGCGCATGGGGCCGTGAGGCGCTGCAGATGTACGCATTCCAGGCCGCCATAGCAATCAGCAACGCGCGTCTACGTGCAAATATGCAGCGGGCACTGGTCCGCCTGGAGCGCGAGCAGCAGGCCCTGCGCGCCAGCGAGGAAAGCTTCCGGCAGGCCTTCGAGTACGCCCCCTCCGGCATGGCCATCGCCGAGATGGGGGGTGACCAGCACGGCCGGATCCTGCGCACCAACGACGCGCTGTGCCGGCTGCTGGGCCGCCCCGCCTCCGCGATGCGCCGCTACTCCTTCGCCGACCTCGTCCACCCGGAGGACGTCGGCACCCTGCTGCGGACCTCCGCCGAGGGCGGCCGTGCCGAGCTGCGGATGTGCCGCCGGGACGGCTCCTACGTCTGGGTGAGCCTGCGCAACTCCGTGGTCGCCGACGCCGCCGACGGGCCGCGCTTCCTGCTCACCCACGTCGAGGACATAGAGGACCGCAAGCGCCGTGAGCTGCAGCTCGCCCACCGCGCCTCGCACGACTCGCTCACCGGCCTGCCCAACTCCGCCGAACTGCGCTCCCGGCTCAGCTCCCGGCTCTGCCAGCGCCCGTTCACCCTGCCGCAGGGCGTGGTGGACTCCCTGGACGCGGCCTACGACCAGCTCCCGGCCGACCACCGGGCCTACGACCTGGCCGGGCACGGAGACTTCGGCTCCCGGCCGGGCGCCGGCGCGTACGACCCCTTCGACCACCATGTGCACACCGTCGCCCCCGACGAGCGGGAGGCGGACGATGGCACCAAGGGTCTCGCGGTGCTCTTCTGCGACCTCGACGGCTTCAAGTCGATCAACGACCGGTTCGGGCACAACGCCGGCGACGCCGTCCTCGTCGAGGTCGCCCGCAGGCTGACCAGCGGCGTCCGGGACGGGGACACGGTCGCCCGGCTCGGCGGCGACGAGTTCGTGGTGCTCGCCGACGGCCTCGGCCGCGCCGACGCCCAGGACCTCGCGGTCCGGCTGCGCAACGCGATCATCCCGCCGATCCGCATAGACGGCCGGGCCGTCCGGGTGGGAGCCAGCTTCGGCATAGGGTGGGCGCACTGCGGCATGACCGCCGACGAGGTCCTTAAGTCAGCCGACGAGCGCATGTACGTGGAGAAGCGCTCCCGGCCCAGGCAGCACAGACGTGCCGGCTGACGCACGGGGATCAGCCGATGTACTCGGACCCCGGCGATGCGCGATGATCAGCAGGTCGGTGAGCCAGTGAGGCGCACGCCACCCTTTCAGTACACCAAGAGCGGGTAGGCTCGCCCTTCATCCACATGTCTTTGCCGTTTCCGAACCGCACTTTGTTGAGGAGTACCTAGGGATGACGCCCGGCAACAACGGCGCGAGCACGCCCGAGGACGACGACCCGTTCGGCTACCTGTACGCCGACGGGCAGGCGAACGGGGCCACCCCGCCGAGCGGCGGCGGCTACGGCTACCCGGGGCCGCGCTCCTCAGCCAACCGAGTCCGTGCGGTCGGCGAGCGCCAGTACACGCCCCCGCCGTCGCAGACCGCGCAGACCGCCCAGTACGGGCAGGTGCCGCAGCAGACGCAGCAGGGCGCGTACGGGGCGCCCAGCCCGCACTACGCCGCGCCCGAGGCCACCGGTGCGCCGGTCCGCCACGCCCCGCCGTCGTCCGGCGGCCGGGGCCGTGGGCCCAACACCAAGGGGCTGCTGATCGGCGCGATCGCCGTGGTCGCGGCCGTGGTGATCGGTATCGGCGTGGCGATGCTCGGCGGGGACGGGGAGGACGACAAGTCCGGCAACAACGCCGGTGCCACGCCGTCCGTGGGGCAGTCGCAGAGCGCTCAGCCGAGCCCGACCGCCAGCAAGTCGGCGGCAGAGGAGGGCGAACTGCCGAAGGCGGACGCGAAGGCACTGAAGCTGGAGGGCGGCCCGGAGACAGCCTCCGACATCAAGGGTGCGCAGGCGGCCGGTGGAATCTACGTAAAGGGCTTCAACGCCGTCGGAGCCAAAGTCACCTGGACTGCCAGTGTGGAGAAGGCCGGCAAGTATCGGTTGTATGTTCGATATGGCATCCCTGGTGTGGACGCCAACGCCACGCTCGTGGTCAACGGGAAGGCCAACACCCAGCCGCTGGGGATGAAGAACTTCATCAACTCCCCGAAGGGCGACTACGAGAAGGGCTGGCAGTCCACGTGGGCGCCCGTCACGCTGAACGAGGGCACCAACGTGCTGGAGATCTCCTGCGCCGCAGGGAATCAGTGTGACGCCAACCTTGATCAAGTGTGGCTGCAGTAGGTTCTCAGCAACCCGAGCGGTCCGCCGGAAATCCGGCGATCAGGCGGCACGTCAGGCCGCCGACGCCCCGCCCGTCACCGTGACCCGCTCCAGCAACGCCTCGTAGTCCCCCCGGTCGAACTCCCCCGCCACCGGCGCCAGCACCGTCGCCGTGGACAGGGCCACCGCGCGGGCCAGGCGCTCTGGCCACGGCAGGCGTTCCACGAGCCCCGACAGCAGGCCCGCGACCGCCGAGTCGCCGGCGCCCGTGGGGTTGCCCTGGACGCGGTGCGGGGGAGCGGCCCGCCAGCGGCCCTCCGTGTTCTCCAGCAGCAGGCCCGCCTCGCCGAGCGAGGCCACCACCGTGCGGGCGCCCCGGCGGCGGGCGTCGCGGGCGGCCTGCAGCGGCTCGTGGGAGCCGGTGAGTTCGGCCAGTTCCTCGGCGTTCGGCTTGACGATGTCGGGCCGCGCGGCGACCCCGCGGCGCAGCGGCTCCCCGCTGGTGTCCAGCAGCACCGGGACGTGCAGGGACCGTGCGACGCGCACCAGTTGTGCGTACGCCCCCACCGGAACCCCCGGCGGCAGACTCCCGCACAGCGCCACCACCGACGCGGCGCCCACCAGTTCCTCGTACACCTCGACGAACCCGGACCACTCGGTGGGTGCAATCGTCGGGCCGGGCTCGTTGAACTGAGTCGTGTCACCCGTGGTGGCGTCGACCACGGCCGTCGTGCGGCGGGTCACGCCGGAGACCGGGAGAAGGGCGTCGGTGAGGCGGGGCACCCCGGTGAGCCTCTCCCGCAGGGCGCGGCCCGTGGCGCCGCCGGCGAAGCCGGTGACCGTCACCTCGTGGCCGAGGGCGGCCAGCACCCTGGCGACGTTCACCCCCTTGCCGCCGGGCCGTTCGGTCACCTCCGTCACCCGGTGCGCGGTGTGCGGGCGCAGCGCCGGGACGCGGTAGGTGATGTCGAGAGCGGTGTTCAGCGTGACCGTGAGGATCACGTGGACCTCCCCCCGAAGGTAGTGCGCAGCCTGGGGACCGACACGCGCTAGCCGACATACCGGGGCCCGATCATGCCAAAAACGGGGCGGTCGGCCCAGCCCCGGGAGGCCGGCCGACCGCCCCCAACGACGGGACAGATCACCCCAGTTGGGGATGGACCACCCAATCGCCGCGCCGCATCACGCCCTTGAGCGCGAAGGTGTCGTCGAGGACGACGAGGTCGGCGTCCTTGCCCGGTTCCAGGGAGCCCACCCGGTCGTAGACGCCGAGCAGCCGGGCAGGGTTGGCGGAGATCGCGGTGACGACTTCCTCGACCGGCAGTTCGTCGACGGTGACGGCTCGTTGGAAGGCGCGGTCGAGGGTGAGCGTGGAGCCGGCGATGGAGCCGCCCTCGGCGAGGCGGGCCACGCCGTCGCGCACCTCGACCTCGAGGGGGCCGAGCGAGTAGACGCCGTCGCCGAACCCGGCCGCGTCCATCGCGTCGGTGATGAACGCCACACGGCCGGCACCCGCGTGATGGAACGCCAGTTCAAGGGAGGCGGGGTGCAGATGGGTGCCGTCGTTGATCAGCTCGACGGTGATCCGTTCGTCCTGCAGCAGTGCCGCGATAGGGCCCGGGGACCGGTGGCCGAGCACGGGCATCGCGTTGAACAAGTGGGTCGCCACGGTCGCGCCCGCGTCGATGGCCTCGACGGTCTGCTCGTAGGAGGCGTCCGTGTGGCCGATCGCGGCGATCACGCCGTGCTCGACGAGGAGGCGTACGGAGTCGACGCCGCCGGGGAGTTCGGTGGCGAGCGTGACCATCACGGCCCGGCCGCGCGCCGCGTCGATCAGTTTGCGGACCTCCGCCGGGTCCGGGTGGCGCAGCAGCGCCTCGGAGTGCGCGCCCTTGCGGCACGGGGAGATGAACGGACCCTCGAAGTGGATGCCCGCGATGTCGCCCTGCTCGGCCAGTTCGGACAGCAGCCCGGCGCGCTGGGCGAGGAGGTCCATCTCATCGGTGACGGTGGACGCGACGAGGGTGGTGGTGCCGTGCAGCCGGTGGGTGTGGATGCCCCTGAGGACCTCCTCGACCGTCCCGGAGGTGAACGAGGCGCCGCCGCCACCGTGGTTGTGGAGGTCGACGAAGCCGGGGACCACCCAGTGCCCGGTCAGGTCCAGCACCTCTGCGCCCTCGGGTGTGGCGTCGGCGGTGGTGGGGCCGACGGTTCCGATGCGGGCGCCGTCCACGGTCAGCCGGGCATCGGGCATCGTCCCGCTGGGCAGTACCACCCGGGCGCCGGTGAGCACCTTGCTAGTGGCCATCAGGTGGTTACCTCCGAAAGGTCAGTGGGGGTGGTGGGGGTGGCGGGGGACGCCGGGGTGGCCGGGCCGTTCGGGCCGACGTGGGTGGCCGGTGTGGCTGGGGTGGCCGGGTCTGCTGGGGTCGCGCCGGATCCACCGGCTGCCGGTGGAGTCGCGGCGGCCGCCAGGAGGTCCCAGGCGAGCAGTCCGGCACCCAGGCAGCCGGCGCCGTCCCCGAGTGCGGCCGGGACGATCTCCGGCAGTTTCTGGAAGGTGACGCGGCGCCGCACGGCCTCCCGCAGGGGGACGAACAGGGTGTCCCCGGCCTCGGCGAGCCCGCCGCCGATGATGAGCGTGCGCGGGTCGAGCAGGGTGAGGGCGGTGACAAGACCGTCGGCGAGCGCGTCCACGGCGTCCTGCCAGACGGCCGCCGCCGAGGGGTCGCCCGCCGCAACGGCCCTGGCGCAGTCCGCGGCGTCCGCGTCCGGGTCTCCCTTGGCCAGCGCCCAGGCCTGACTGACCGCCGACGCCGAGGCGTACCGCTCCAGACAGCCGCGCTGACCGCAGGCGCAGTCCGTGCCGCCGGGGCGTACGACGACATGGCCGATCTCGCCGGCGAACCCATGCGCTCCCGCCTCGACCGAGCCGTCGATGCCGATGGCGCCCGCTATGCCCGTGCCGAGCGGCACGAACAGGAAGCGGTCGGCGCCGCGGCCGGCGCCGATCCGGCCTTCGGCGAGGCCGCCGGTGCGGACGTCGTGGCCGAGGGCGACCGGGATACCGGACAGCCGGTCACTGAGCAGGTCGCGCAGCGGGACGTCCCGCCAGCCGAGGTTGGCGGCGTACGCGGCGATCCCGCGGTCGGCGTCGACGATGCCGGGGACGGCGACTCCGGCGGCCGCGGCGGGCTCGCCGAAGCGGTGTTCACCGTGGGCGCGCAGGTCGCCCGCGAACTCGAGGATCGCCTCGATCACGGCCTCCGGTCCGCGTTCACGGCCGGTGGCCCGGCGGTCCTGGTGCAGCAGGCCGCCGTCCGCCCCCACGAGGGCGGCTTTCATCCCGGTGCCGCCCACGTCGAGGGCGATGACATGTCTCACGGGTGACAGTGTCGCGCTTGAACCCTCTAGAGGTCTAGTCCACTCGCATGGTATAGACCTTATGGAGCACATTTCAGGCCAACGGTTCCTTTGGGAGGCCCCTGCATCAAGGGTCCCTCCACGGAGCCTTTGGCCAGGGATTTCCTCCCGGGGATCGGTCAGGCCGAGGGCCCCGAGGACTCCTCTCGGGGAGTCGATCAAGCCAAGGACTCCGTCGAGGAGCCTTTCGATCCAGGGCTGGGGAAGCACGTGAAGCGGCGTACAGGACTACTCGCGGTGGTGACCGCGTTGGGCATGGCGGGCACGCTCGCCGGGTGCGGCACCTCCGCGGGTGCCACCGGCGACGTGACGCTCAAGCTGATTGCGGCGGACTACGGTGATTCCGCCGCGAACAGCTCCAAGGTCTACTGGGGTGACCTGGTCAAGGAGTTCGAGGCCGACCATCCCGGGATCGACGTGGACGTCGACGTCTACTCGTGGAACGTCGTCGACGCCAAGGTCAAGGAGCTGGTCGAGGACGGCAAGGCACCCGACCTCGCACAGATCGGCGCCTACGCCGACTACGCCGCCGACGACGCGCTGTACCGGGCCGGCGACGTCCTCTCCATCGCCACCCAGGCCGACTTCCTGCCGCAGCTCAGCCGGGCGGGACAGGTCGACATGGTGCAGTACGGCATGCCCTTCGTGTCTTCCACGCGGCTGCTCTTCTACAACAAGACCCTCTTCAAGAAGGCCGGGCTGACCCCGCCGCAGAGCTGGTCCCAGCTGCAGAGCGCCGCCGAGGCGCTCAAGGCGCAGGGGGTCGAGTACCCCTACGCGCTTCCGCTCGGGCCCGAGGAGGCGCAGGCGGAGACGATGATGTGGCTGCTCAGCGGGGGTGACGGATACACGGACCAGGTCGGTGGCTACAACCTCGACTCCGAGCAGAACATCGAGACGTTCACCTGGCTGAAGGAACACCTCGTCGACAACGGACTGACCGGACCGGTCGCGCCCGGGAAGCTGAACCGTGCCGAGGCGTTCGCGGCGTTCACCCGGGGCGAGGTCGGGATGCTCAACGGCCACCCCACGCTGATGGGAATGGCCAGGTCCACCGGCGTGGAGTTCGGCGTTGTGACGATGCCCGGCAATGGCGGGAAGTCCAAGGCCACGATGGGTGTCGCGGACTGGATGATGGCGTTCAAGCAGAACGAACACCGCGAGCAGATCCGGGACTTCCTGGACTTCGTCTACAACGACGACAACGTCCTGAAGTTCGCCCGCGAGTACAACCTGCTGCCCGTGACGTCCTCCGCGTCCGACCTGATGCGGCAGAACAAGGCCGACTCCGCGCTCGTGCCGTTCCTGGAGCAGCTCACCACCTCCGAGCTGTACCCCGTGGGCAAGACGTCCTGGGCGGAGGTGTCGGCGGACATCAAGAAGCAGATCGGCAAGGCGGTGGGGTCGGCCGGGCCGACGGCGGTGCTGGGGCAGCTGCAGCGCGACGCGGTCGCGGCGGAGCGGGCCCGGGAGTAGCCCTGTCGGTGGCGCGGGTTACGTTCTTCTCCATGGAAGAGCTCGCCGCCCGGGAGAAGGCCATCCTCGCCATGGAACAGCGGGGCTGGCCTTCCGCCGGCGCCAAGGAGCGCGCCATACGCGAGCGGCTGGGTCTGGCTCCGGTGCGCTACTACCAGCTCCTGAACGCCCTCCTCGACGACGAGCGAGCCCTGCGGCACGACCCGGTGACGGTCAATCGGCTGCGGCGGATACGGGAGGAACGGCGGAGCGAGCGCTGACCCGCGGCAAGCCGCGGCCCATGGGTGCCCCGCCCGGAACCCGGCATGCAAGCGCTCGGTGCTCAGCGGCACAGCTCGTGCTCAGTGGTCCGGACGCGGCGATGCGCCCAGTGCCCGGGGCGGAGCGGTCCGGACGCGGCGATGCGCCCAGTGCCCAGGGCTGTCCGGACGCGGCGATACGCCCAGTGCCCGGGGCGGAGCGGTCCGGACGCGGCGATGCGCCCAGTGCCCGGGGCTGTCCGGACGCGGCGATACGCCCAGCGCCGTGGGCTCAACTGTCGGACGCCGCGATCCGTACGCGTCGGCTGTCGCCCTCGGAGAGGAACGACGCCAGCGCCCGCCCCTCCTCGGCGACGGCGGTGCGGTCGTCCCGGGAGAAGGGGCGCAGCGGGGTGACCAGTACGGTGCCGGCCTCCACGCTCCAGGTCGCGGCGACCCGGCCGTCGACCAGCACGACGCGAGCACCGGCGACCGACAGGCCGCGGTGGGCGTCGTCGACGATCCGGCCGCGGTCGTGGTAGCCGAGGAGCGCGTTGTCGAACGCCGGCAGGAACCGCACCGGGGCGGGTGTGTCGGGGTCGGGGCGCGGCGCGTCGGGAAGGTCCAGCAGTTCCCGGCCGCGCTCGTCGCGGAAGGTGACCAACTCCTCGCGTAACGCGGCGACCGCGGCAGGCAGCCCGGCGAGGCCGCACCAGGCGCGCAGGTCGGCCGAGGCGGCGGGGCCGAACGCGGCCAGATAACGCCGCACCATCGCCCGGCCCACAGGATCGGAGCCGTCCGTGGACGGCGGGTCGACCTCCCGGCCCAGCCACAAGGAGAGCGGGAGGTTACGCACCCCCGCCTTCATGCGCCACAGTCCCCGCGGCGGCAGCTGCGCCACCGGGACGAGGGCGGTGATCACCATCTCTCCCAGGGCCCGCGGCCCCGGCTCCGGCCAGCGCTCGGCGAGCGCCCGCGCGAGCCCGGACATCGAGCGGGGCTCCCCGTCGGCCAGCACGGCCCGGGCCGCCGCCGCGAGCTCGTCGAGATCCACCCCGTCGAGCTCGCGGCGGTAGACCCCGAGCACCCGTTGGCGCAGCATGGGCTCGTGGCGGGCCCGCCAGGCCAGCGCGTCGTCGGCGGTGACGAGGTGGACGGTGCGGCGCATCAGGTGCGTCCGCACCACGCTCCGCCCGGTCAGCAGCTCCGACAGCGTCGCCGGGTCGAACGCGCGCAGCCGGGACCAGAGCCCGACGAACGGCTCCTGCGGTTCCTGCGCCTGCAGACCGCCGAGGTGCGCCACGGCGTCGAGCACCGGCATGTCGGCGCGATCGAGCAGCAACTGCCGGGCGAGCGTCGCACGGCCCAGCGCCCTGGTGTCGAGAACCTTCACAGTGATCGCGTCCTTCTGGTCGCCGTGTCTGGTGGCAGGGACGACATTGGCAGGGGAAGCGGTCAGATTCTGTCCTCTTCTCGCTGTCCTCTTCTCGGTCGGGTCGAAGGCTCGCAGGAGTACCGCCCGCGCTCCCCGGATAGGTTCACCACCATGGGGAGCCACGAACTGCCGACGCCCGGGACCCCCGCGGGACGGGCAGGACTTGACGCCGTGCTGCGCCGACCCGAGCGGAGCGTGATCGCACTCGACTTCGACGGCACTCTCGCCCCGATCGTCGCCGACCCGGAGCAGGCCCGGGCCCACCCGGACGCGATCCCCGCACTCGCGGCGCTCGCCCCCCACGTGGCGTCCGTCGCGGTCGTCACCGGCCGCCCCGCAGCCGTCGCCGTCCGCAACGGCGGCTTCGCCGGCGTCCCCGGCCTGGAGCACCTCGTCGTCCTCGGCCACTACGGCGCCGAGCGCTGGGACGCGGCGACGGACACCGTGACGGCCCCGCCCCCGCACCCGGGCGTGGCCGCCGTCCGCGCCGAACTCCCCGCGTTGCTCGAGCGGAGCGGGGCCGGACCGGGCATCTGGATCGAGGAGAAGGGGCGCGCGGTCGCCGTCCACACCCGCCGCGCCGACGATCCGTGGGCAGCCTTCGAGGCCCTCCGCGAACCACTCGCCGGCCTCGCCGCCCGCCATGGGCTCATCGTCGAACCGGGCCGTATGGTCCTGGAACTGCGTCCCCCAGGCATGGACAAGGGCGTGGCCCTGCTGGACCACGTACGCGAGGTCTCCGCCGAGGCGGTCCTCTACGCCGGCGACGACCTGGGCGATCTCCCGGCCTTCGCCGCCGTCGAGAAGCTCCGCTCCGACGGCGTACCGGGCGTGCTGGTGTGCAGCGGCAGCACGGAGGTCACGGACCTGGCCGAGCGGGCCGACCTGGTCGTGGCCGGAGCCGAGGGGGTCGTACGCCTGCTGGCAGCACTGGCGAGCGGGATGAACCGCTAGGCCGAGGGGCGCCTGAGCCGTCCGGGCCATTCGGCCATTCGGCCGCTCGGCCGATCGAGCCATGGGTCGTCGTGCCCGCCCGCCTGGTCATGGGTCGTCGGGCCCGCCCGCCTGGTCATGGGTCGTCGGGCCCGCCCGCCCGGTCATGGGTCGTCGGGCCCGCCCGCCCGGTCATGGGTCGTCGGGCCCGCCCGCCCGGCCATGGGTCGTCGGGCCCGCCCGCCCGGCCATGGGTCGTCGGGCCCGCCCGCCCGGTCATGGGTCGTCGGGCCCGCCCGCCCGGCCATCGCCCCGGACGGGGGCGTCCGGGGCAGGGGCTATCCGCTCGTCTCCAGTGCTTCCAGCTGATCCAGGAACCAGCGCGTCGGCGGTAGTGCCGTCGCCGCGTCGGCCAGGCGCTTGGTGCCTTCCGCGCGGTCCCCGGACGGCATGGTCAGCGCCGTGTGCAGCGCCGCGGCGGTGCCCTGGACGTCGTACGGGTTCACCGCGATCGCGTCCTCGGCCAGTTCCTCGTACGCCCCCGCCTCGCGGGAGAGGACCAGTACGCATCCCTCGTCGGAGACGACGGGGACCTCCTTGGCGACCAGGTTCATCCCGTCGCGGATGGGGTTGACCAGGGCCACGTCGGCGAGCCGGTACGCGGCCAGGGAGCGCGCGAAGTCGTCCTTGACGTGCAGCACGACCGGGGTCCAGCCCGGAGTGCCGTACGTGGCGTTGATCTCCTCGGCGACCCGCTGCACCTCGGCCGTGTACTCGCGGTACACCGCGAGGTCCTGCCGGGAGGGGTAGGCGAAGGCGACGTGCACGACGCGCTCCCGCCACTCCGGCCAGGTTTCCAGCAGTTCCCGGTAGGCCAGCAGCCCCCGCACGATGTTCTTGGAGAGTTCGGTGCGGTCCACGCGCACGATCGTCTTGCGGCCCTCGCCGATCTCCGCGCGCAGCGCGTTCATCCGCTCGGCGACGTCCGGCTGGTGCGCGCGCTTGCGCAGGAAGTCGGCGTCGGCGCCGAGGCCGTGCACACCGATCCATGTCGTGCTCAGGGGCGGGCGGCCGGTGTCCGTGTGCTCGATGCTCCCGGGCTCGCCCGGGCGGCCCGGGACGCCGACGGCGATCCGGTCCCCGTCGATCTCACCCGCGCACTGCATGAATGCGTGCGCCCACCGCCAGGTCAGGAACCCCAGCCGGTCGGCGCCGAGCATGCCCCACACCAACCGGGCGCGGATGTCGTCCGGGAGCATCCGGAAGTACTCCGGCGGCGCCCACGGAGTGTGCGAGAAGTGCCCGATGCGCAGATCGGGGCGGAGTTCCCGGAGCATCCGGGGGACCAGGGTGAGGTGGTAGTCCTGGACGAGCACGGCGGCGCCGTCGGCCGCCTCCTCCGCCAGGGCCTCGGCGAAGGCCCGGTTGTAGGCCTCGTACGACGCCCACTGGCGCCGGAACTCCGCGTCGAAGACGGGCTCCAGCGGGGTCTGGTACAGCATGTGGTGGACGAACCACAGCACGGAGTTCGCGATGCCGTTGTACGCGTCGGAGTGCACCCGGGCGTCGATGTCGAGCATCCGCACCCGCTGACCGCCGGTCGTGTCCGAGGGCAGCCGCCCGTCCAAGGAGCGGCGCACCGCCTCGCGGTCCGCGTCGCTCAGCGCGGAGCACACCCACACCGCGTCCGCCTCGGGGCCGATCGCCGAAAGCCCGGACACCAGCCCGCCGCCGCCGCGCTTGGCGGTGAGCGCACCGGTCTCGTCCAGGGCGAACGAGACCGGTCCGCGGTTGGACGCGACCAGGATCCGGGCACCTTTGGAAGCCATACGCCACAACCTAGCCCGCCGCCGAAACGCTCAAACGTACGACGCCTCCGTATACGAGGCGCACACACGTCACAGGACTACGCCGGACGGCGCACGTGTTCACGGGGGCGCACACGCTCACGCGCGCACCCGCGCACGGGAGCACACACGTTCCGGCGATGTTCCGCCGACGCATGGGCTCACGCGACGGGCGCACGCGTTGACACCCGGCTCCGGCACGGGGCCGCGCGCTCGACCCAGGGTTCAGGCCGCTCGGCGTGCCGCGTACTCCTCGATCTCCGCCATCGGCGGCCGCTCCTCGGTGTCCACCGAGAACGTCCGTGGCTCGAAACCCTCGGCGCCACGTTCGAACTGGGTGAGGACGGGACGGATCAGATGCCCACGGGCCAGCCGTAGCTGGGCCGTGCGGTAGATCGCCGCGGCCATCCGGCCGAGCGCCTGCCCGTCCTGGTGACGGTGCTTGCGGACACCGACGTCGACCTGGGCGAGGGCGTCCAGGCCGACCAGGTGCAGGGCGTCCACCAGCATGCCGAGCTCGACGCCGTAGCCGACGGGGAACGGCAGCCGCTCCAGCAGCGAGCGGCGGGCCGCGTACTCGCCGCCGAGCGGCTGGACGAACCCGGCCAGCTGCGGCCAGTGCATGTTCAGCAGCGGACGCGCCATCAGCTCCGTGACCCGGCCGCCCTGGCCGGCGGCGGTCCTACCGGAGGCGGGCCCGTCGGACAGGGCCAGCGGGCGGTCGTACATCCCCTTGACCAGGTCCACGTCCGGATCGGTGAGCAGCGGTCCGACGGTCCCGGAGACGAAGTCGGAGGAGAACTCCTTCAGGTCGGCGTCGATGAAACAGACGATGTCGCCGCTGGTGGCCAGCAGCGAACGCCACAGCACCTCGCCCTTGCCGGGAACGGTGGGGATGCGCGGCAGTATCTCGTCCCGGTGCACCACACGGGCGCCCGCCGCGGCGGCCACCGCGGAGGTCCGGTCGGTCGACCCGGAGTCGACGACGACGATCTCGTCGACGAGGGGGGCCTGGTGCATCAGGTCGTGACGGATGGCGGCGACGATCTCGCCGACCGTCTCCTCCTCGTTCAGTGCGGGCAGCACGACGCTGACCGACGAGCCGGAGGCGCGTTTCGCGGCCAGGATCCTGTGGAGCGGGCGATCGGTCACAGACCAGGAGCGGGTCTTCAGCCAGCGCTCGACTTCTTCCAGCACAGTCTGCGGCTCCTTACGTTGCGCGATGGGCGGGGGGATCATGCCCGAAGCGAGGCTCGACGGACGACTCGGTCATCCTGTGATCCATCTCGCGGTTCGGACGACTATCTCAACTGTCCTGGCCTTCGGTTACAGTCTTGAACAACGCCGGTGACCATCGCATGTCGGTGGCCGCCCGGTGTCACACGCTCGAAAACAACCGCATACCGCTCATCCAGAGGGGCAGAGGGACACGGCCCGTTGAAGCCCCGGCAACCCTCCAGCCGCACGCGTCGGAACGCACAGCGTCACGGTCGTATTCCGGCGAGGCTCGTGGCTAGGGAAGGTGCCAATTCCGTCTCGCGGCGAGATGCGCCGTGAGGAAGATGAGGAGAAAGGGCCTCGCCTCCATGGCTGTGCACAGTGATGCAAGCACCACGAACTCCGTAGACCTCGGCGCCGCCGCCGCGCTCTCCTGCCGCGAATGCGGCCACCAGGTGCCACTGGGACCGGTGTTTGCCTGTGAAGAGTGTTTCGGCCCCCTCGAAATCGCCTACGACTTCTCCTCGTACGAAACCGAAGAGCTCCGCAAGCAGATCGAGGCGGGGCCTTCGAGCATCTGGCGTTACGCCCCGCTGCTGCCCGTCCCCGCCGACGTGGCCGACAAACCGAACATCAATCCCGGCTGGACCCAGCTCGTCAAGGCCGACAACCTGGCGCGCGAGCTCGGCGTGACCGGCGGCCTGTATGTGAAGGACGACTCCGGCAACCCGACGCACTCCTTCAAGGACCGTGTCGTCGCCCAGGCGATCGAGGCCGCCCGCGCCTTCGGTTTCACCACCCTGTCCTGCTCCTCGACGGGCAACCTGGCCGGGGCCGTCGGTGCCGCCGCCGCCCGGGCCGGCTTCCGCTCCTGCGTCTTCATCCCGCACGACCTGGAGCAGGGCAAGGTCGTCATGGCCGCTGTCTACGGCGGCGAACTCGTCGGCATCGAGGGCAACTACGACGACGTGAACCGCTTCTGCTCCGAGCTGATCGGCGACCCGGCCGGCGAGGGCTGGGGCTTCGTCAACGTCAACCTGCGGCCGTACTACGCCGAGGGCTCCAAGACGCTGGCGTACGAGATCTGCGAGCAGCTCGGCTGGCAGCTGCCGGACCAGCTGGTCGTGCCGATCGCCTCCGGCTCCCAGCTCACCAAGATCGACAAGGGGCTCCAGGAGCTGATCAAGCTCGGGCTGGTCGAGGACAAGCCCTACAAGATCTTCGGCGCGCAGGCCGAGGGCTGCTCGCCGGTGTCGGTGGCCTTCAAGGCCGGCCACGACGTCGTCCGGCCGCAGAAGCCTGACACCATCGCCAAGTCGCTCGCCATCGGCAACCCGGCCGACGGTCCGTACGTGCTGGACATCGCGCGGCGTACCGGGGGTGCTGTGGAGGACGTGACCGACCCGCAGATCGTCGAGGCGATCAAGCTGCTGGCGCGGACGGAGGGTATCTTCGCGGAGACCGCGGGCGGGGTGACCGTCGGCGTGACGAAGAAGCTGCTCGAGAACGGTGTGCTGGACCCGTCCCTCACCACGGTCGTACTGAACACCGGCGACGGCCTCAAGACCCTCGACGCGGTGGCCGGCACCGGGCTCACCGCCACCATCCGCCCGAACCTTGACTCCTTCCGAGAGGCTGGCCTCGCATCATGAGCGTGAACGTTCGCATTCCGACGATCCTCCGTACCTACACCGGTGGCCAGGCGGAGGTGACCGCGGAGGGAGCGACCCTCGCCGAGGTCATCGCGGACCTGGAGAAGAACCACACGGGTATCGCGGCCCGGGTCCTGGACGACCAGGGCAAGCTGCGCCGGTTCGTCAACGTGTACGTGAACGACGACGACGTGCGCTTCGAGCAGGGGCTCGAGACCGCGACGCCGGACGGTGCGGGCGTGTCGATCATCCCGGCGGTCGCCGGCGGCTGATGCTTGATCATTACCCACGGTAACGCCGATTACCGAGAGTTCATCGAATTGCCCCCTCCGTGAGAGAAGCGGAGGGGGCAATTCTGTATGGTTGAGCGCGGTACAGTTGGGGAACTGCCTCGCTTCCACGTGTCGGACGTGTATGAGTTCCCGCCTGATCTCCGGCAAGAAGTAGCCAAAGTGTCTCTTCCTTTTGAGCCTTATAAGGCATTTATGGGGCCCGACTTGCCCCGAAACTTCGCGAATTCTCCATATATTCCGGATCGGTCGCGCCCAGATTTCTCGTCCGATTGACCTGTTGCAGACGGCAGTTGGACAGATACATACAGCCGCGGTCGACGCGTTCCGGCGCACACCCCCAACCGTTGGGGGGTGAGGTCTGACCCGGGTCCGCGAAGTGTGGATCTGTGCAAGGGCCAGTAATAGGGGAGTTAGGCATGGCTCAGGGCACCGTCAAGTGGTTCAACGCGGAGAAGGGGTACGGCTTCATCGCGGTCGACGGTGGTGCGGATGTTTTCGTCCACTACAGCGCGATCCAGATGGACGGTTACCGCACCCTGGAAGAGGGCCAGCGGGTCGAGTTCGAGATTTCGCAGGGCCAGAAGGGTCCGCAGGCGGACATGGTTCGCCTCGCAGGCTGAAGTAACGCGCCGACTGCTTGTTGACGTGACGAAGGGCTCGCGCCCCCCGAGGGGGCGTGAGCCCTTCGGTCTGCCCGGGGGCCGTCACTCATGCGCCCGCCCGTCTCCCGGCCATCACCCCCCAACGAGCCCGCTTCGCGGGCGCGCCTTGCACTCGACCACCCCGAGTGCTAATCATTGGCGTTAGCACTCTGAAGGTGAGAGTGACAACGAGGACCGGGTCGGTGAGGTCCGCAGGCCGGGTGGGGCAAGGAACCACGAGGCAGGCAGGCCGTCCGTCGCGGGCGCCAGCGCGGTCCGGAGCAATCCACCCCAGTCCGGGAGGACCACTTCACATGGCCAAGATCATCGCGTTCGACGAGGAGGCGCGGCGCGGCCTCGAGCGCGGCATGAACCAGCTCGCGGACGCCGTCAAGGTGACGCTCGGCCCCAAGGGCCGCAACGTCGTCCTCGAGAAGAAGTGGGGCGCCCCCACGATCACCAACGATGGTGTGTCCATCGCCAAGGAGATCGAGCTCGAGGACCCGTACGAGAAGATCGGCGCCGAGCTGGTCAAGGAGGTCGCGAAGAAGACGGACGACGTCGCCGGTGACGGCACGACGACCGCGACCGTCCTCGCCCAGGCCCTGGTTCGCGAGGGTCTGCGCAACGTAGCCGCCGGCGCCAACCCGATGGCCCTGAAGCGGGGTATCGAGAAGGCCGTCGAGGCCGTCTCCGGCGCCCTGCTCGAGCAGGCCAAGGACGTGGAGACCAAGGAGCAGATCGCCTCCACCGCCTCCATCTCCGCCGCCGACACCCAGATCGGCGAGCTGATCGCCGAGGCCATGGACAAGGTCGGCAAGGAAGGCGTCATCACCGTCGAGGAGTCCCAGACCTTCGGTCTGGAGCTGGAGCTCACCGAGGGTATGCGCTTCGACAAGGGGTACATCTCGGCGTACTTCGCCACTGACATGGAGCGTATGGAGGCCGTCCTCGACGACCCGTACATCCTGATCGCCAACTCCAAGATCTCGAGCGTCAAGGACCTGCTCCCGCTGCTGGAGAAGGTCATGCAGTCCGGCAAGCCGCTGCTGATCATCGCCGAGGACGTCGAGGGCGAGGCCCTGTCGACCCTGGTCGTCAACAAGATCCGCGGCACCTTCAAGTCGGTCGCGGTCAAGGCCCCCGGCTTCGGTGACCGCCGCAAGGCCATGCTCGTCGACATCGCCATCCTGACGGGCGGCGAGGTCATCTCCGAGGAGGTCGGCCTCAAGCTGGAGAACGCCACCATCGACCTGCTGGGCAAGGCCCGCAAGGTGGTCATCACCAAGGACGAGACCACCATCGTCGACGGTGCCGGTGCCTCCGAGCAGGTCAACGGCCGCGTGAACCAGATCCGCGCCGAGATCGAGAACAGCGACTCCGACTACGACCGCGAGAAGCTGCAGGAGCGCCTGGCGAAGCTCGCCGGCGGTGTCGCGGTCATCAAGGCCGGTGCCGCCACCGAGGTGGAGCTCAAGGAGCGCAAGCACCGCATCGAGGACGCCGTCCGCAACGCGAAGGCGGCCGTCGAGGAGGGCATCGTCGCCGGTGGTGGCGTGGCCCTGCTGCAGGCCTCCCAGGTGTTCGAGAAGCTGGAGCTCGAGGGTGACGAGGCGACCGGCGCCAACGCCGTGAAGCTCGCCCTGGAGGCCCCGCTCAAGCAGATCGCCGTCAACGGTGGTCTCGAGGGTGGCGTCGTCGTGGAGAAGGTCCGCAACCTCCAGGTCGGCCACGGCCTGAACGCCGCGACGGGTGAGTACGTCGACATGATCGCCGAGGGCATCATCGACCCCGCCAAGGTGACCCGCTCCGCGCTGCAGAACGCGGCCTCCATCGCCGCGCTGTTCCTCACCACCGAGGCCGTCATCGCCGACAAGCCGGAGAAGGCCGCCGCGCCCGCCGGTGGCGGTATGCCGGGCGGTGACATGGACTTCTGATCGGCTTCTGGTCGATCGACTGTCCGTAAAGGACCGAGGGCGGTACCTCCTGCTGCGGCAGGAGGTACCGCCCTCGGGCGTTCCCGGAGGCCGGTCGGCGTTGCTCCGCCTCCGCGCCGCGGGCATTGTCGGCCGTCGCTCCTGCCGCTTCCGCGCTCCCGCGCTCCCGCCGTTCTGTGACCCATGTCACATGCAGTTCCTGTCAGGAATCGGGGCGCTGTTCCGCTCAAGTCACCGAGAGCAAGCCAACCGACAGGAGCGACACATGAAGCACCGCATCGTCGTCCTCGGCGCCGGCTATGCCGGGGCCTACGTGGCCGGGAACCTGGCCCGTCGGCTGTCCTCGGCGGACACCGAGATCACCGTGGTCAACGCCGTGCCGGACTTCGTCCAGCGGCTGCGGCTGAACCAGCTGGCGGCCGGCCGGGACATCGAGGCTCCGCAGCTCGCCGATGTCTTCGCCGGCACGGGGATCCGGCTGCGCGTGGCCCTGGTGACCGCTGTCGACCCCGAGCGCCGGGTCGTTGCGGTGGCCGACGCCGACGGTGGCGGCGACCTCGGCTACGACACGCTTGTGTACGCGCTCGGCAGCCACGGCGACGACCACGCCGTCCCCGGCGTGGCCGAGCACGCCTTCGACGTCGCCGCCAGGCCCTCGGCGCTGCGTCTGCGTGAGCGCCTGGACGGCCTGGACGGCCTGGGCGGCCTGGGCGGCCTGGGCGGGCGGGGCGGAGGCGGGAGTGTGGTGGTCGTCGGCGACGGGCTGACCGGCATCGAGACCGCCACCGAGATCGCCGAAGCCCGGCACAGCCTGTCGGTGGCGCTGATCGCCCGTGGCGAGCTGGGCAGCCGGCTCTCCGCCGGAGCCCGCAGCCACCTGCGCCAGGCCTGCGACCGGCTGGGCATCACCGTCCTGGAGCACACCAGCGTCGAAGCCGTCGAAGCGACACGGGTGCTGTGCGCCGACGGCACCGCCCTGGCATCCGACGCAACCGTCTGGACGGCCGGGTTCGCGGTCAGCCCCATCGCCGCCGCCAGCGGGCTGGAGGTCACCGAGAACGGCCGGATCGTCGTCGACCGCACCATGCGGTCGGTCTCGCACCCGAACGTCTACGCCATCGGCGACAGTGTCCATGCCCTCGGCGACAACGGCCGTCCGCTGCCGATGTCCTGCGGCTCGGCCGGCTACACCGGCCGACAGGCCATCGAGGCGATCGTGGGACGCCTGACCGGCCGCAAGATCGCGAACGTCAAGCTGGTCTACCTGTACAACGCCATCAGCCTCGGGCGGCGGGACGGGCTCTGGCAGTCGGTTGACGACGAAGGGCAGGCAAAGCCGAAGTACATGGGCGGGCGGAAGGCCGCGCGGATCAAGGCGGCCATCGAAAAGGGGGCGCTGTGGGGCACCTCGCACCCGACCTTCGGCCTGCCCAAGCGCAAGCGCCGCCTGGCCGCCGCGCCGGACGCGTCCGCCGAAAAGGTGGTCGCGCAGCCGACCGGGACCCGCCTAGGGTGATCAACGTGGACAGCGCAGCGACCGATCGCTCGGACACCAGCCGGTTCGAGGCCGGCCGGAACAGGCTGGCCTCGCTGGCGTACCGGCTGCTGGGCTCCGCCGCCGACGCCGAAGACGCGGTGCAGGATGCGTTCCTGCACTGGCAGGCCGCCGACCGGCAGCGGATCAAGGTGCCGGACGCATGGCTGACCAAGGTCGTCACCAACCTGTGCCTCGACCGGCTCCGTTCGGCACAGGTCCGCCGCGAACGCACCGTCGGCGCCTGGCTGCCCGAACCGCTCCTCGACGGCGACCCGATGCTCGGCCCGGCCGACACGTTCGAGCAGCGCGAATCGGTCTCCCTGGCCGTGCTGACTCTCATGGAGCGCCTGTCACCCCACGAGCGGGCCGTCTACGTCCTGCGCGAAGCGTTCTCCTACAGCCACGCCGAGATCGCCGAGATCCTCGACATCACCGAGTCCGCGAGCCAGCAGCACCTCCACCGGGCCCGGCGCCGCATCACCGCCACCCGCCGCGGCGGCGAAGTCGACCCGGCATCCGCCCGCAGGATCGTCGAGGAATTCCTCGCCGCTGCTTCCTCGGGCCGAACCGAACGGCTGGTGGCGCTGCTCACCGACGACGCGACCGCGATCTCCGACGGCGCCGGCCTGAGCGAGAAGCTGCTGCGGTACGACACTCCGCAGCGCGTCGCCGCCGTCGCACGGGCCGGCTTCAAACCCACACCCGCGAAACGGCGACTCGTCGGAGGCACGCCCGCCTTCCACTACGCGGTCGTCAACGGTACCCCCGCCATCCTCTCCGTGCTCGGCGACCAGGTCGTCGGCTCCGTGACGTTCGACATCACCAACGGCAGGATCGCAACCGTGCGCGGCATCGCCGCCCCCGCCCGCCTCGTCCGCCTCACCGAAGCCTGGCGGCAGCACGAACCGGACACGCCGCTCATCGCCCAGTGGTGACCCGACGCCGACCGCGGCCAGGCGCGGCTCCGCGCCTGGCCGTCAGGCGCAGTCCCGCGCCGCGATGAACCGCTCCGGGACTTTCGGGCGCCACCAACCACATGCGGACAGCGCGCAGCGGCTCGCTGCCGTCCCCGGACAGCACCTGTCCACTGCCGCACACCACAAGAGGGGGACCACACCGTGACCAGACGAACGACTGCCGCACAGGGCGGCCTGACCTTCCTCAAGACCGCGATAGCCCTGCAGACCCTGATGCTCTTCTTCCAGGCGGTCACCGCCGGAATGCTGCTGACCTCGTCCCACGGCTATCGGATGCACGACGTCGGATCGAAGGTGATGTACGCAGCCGCCATGCTGTACGTGGTTGCCGCGATCCTGGCCTGGCGCCCAGGCGGCGGATCACCCCGCCCCGTCGTGTACGCCACCGGCTTCCTGCTCCTCGCGTCGGCGCAGGTCGCGCTGGGCGTCGCCCACGTGCCCTCGTTCCATGTCCCCCTGGGCGTGGTGATGTTCGCCCTCAGCACCCTGGCCCTGGTCCACGCGGTGTTCCCGCGCTTGCTGCTGCGCCCCGCCGTCAGGTCGTAGCCGCCTGTTGAACGTTGTGGATCGGCAGGGGCGATCTCGGCATCGAGCTTCAGGGCTCAGTTCTCAGGGCTCAGTTTTCGGGGCTCGGTTTTCGGGGGTTTCGGGGCTCAGTTGAGGCGGTTCTCCGTCAGGGGGACACCGTGGCGGGCGGCGAAGGCGCGGACGGCATCGGGGAGAGCGGGAGCGTCGCCGACCGGGGTGAGCAGTTCCGTGCGGACGCGGGCGATTCCCTTTTTCCGGCTGGTGCGCAGCCATGCCGGGCGCAGGAAGCCGTGCGGAAGGTGTCCCCCGCGGAGCCGCACGGTGAGCCGGATCCCCTTGGCATTGGTGTCCAGTTCCAGCGACTTGGTGTCGGCCCAGCGCAGCACGATCGGCCACTTCGGGGAGCCCACCCCGATTCCCGCATCGTTGAGTACGACACCGTGATGGCCGCTGACGAGCAGGCCGATGAGCCGACCGGTCACGACGAACGTGGCAACAACGGTCAACACCATCAGCGGAAGGGACAGCTGCGAGTAGAAGTTCACCGCCGACGCCACCACGAGCCCGAACGCGATGAGCATCTGCCGGCCGATAAAGCGCGCCCAGTCTCTTCGGCTGTGCTGGTAGAGGGCGTCCGGTGGTGCGGCGGAGGCCGCGTGGGGTGCGGGGGTGGAGGCGGCGGGCGGTGCGGCGAAAGCCGGGTGCGGGGTGGCGGAGGCCGGGTGCGGGGTGGCGGAGGCCGGGTGCGGGGTGGCTGAGGCCGCGTGCGGGGCGGGGGTGGAGGGCGGTGCGGGGAAGGCCGCGTGCGGTGCCGGGAAGGCCGCGTGCGGGGCGGGGGTGGCCGGTGGTGCGGCGAAGGCCACGTCCGAGGCGGGAGTGGCGGGGGTGTGGTCGGCCACCGAAGGCCACGGGGTACGCGGGTCGTCGGGCGTGAGGCCGGGGCGGTTCGCGCACCAGTGCAACACCTGCCGCGGTGTGGGCCGCATGGCGGGCTCCTTGTGGAGACAGGCCAGGACCAGCTCACGCAGTGCCTCGGGCACCGCCGACAGGTCGGGCTCCCCGTACACCGCGCGGAATATCGCTCCGAGCGAGGGGGTCTCGCCCCCGAACGCCTCGCCGCCCGCCGCCGAGACCAGTACGGCACCCAGGGCGAATACGTCACTCGCTCCGGTGACCGGCTCGCCCAGCGCCTGCTCCGGGGCCAGGAACCCCGGGGTTCCGAGTGCCACGCCGGTGGCGGTCAGCTGTATGCCCTCCGCGGCCCGGGCGATCCCGAAGTCCAGTACCCGGGCGCCGTCGTCGGTCAGGACGATGTTGCTCGGTTTGAAGTCGCGGTGCACCAGCCCGCAGGAGTGGATCGCCTCCAGCGCCTCGGCCAGCTCGGCGGCGAGCGTCCAGAGCCGCTTCTCGTTCAACGGGCCGTTCTCGGAGACCTCTTCGGACAGCGTCGGACCCTTGACGTACGCGCTGGCCATCCACGGAAACTCCGCGTAGGGATCGGCGGCCACCACCGCGGCCGTGTGGAAGCCGCCGACCTTGCGGGCCGCCTCCACCTCGTGACGGAACCGTTCCCTGAACTGGGGCTGGTCAGCCAACCCGGCGTGGATCACCTTCACGGCGACCGCCCGGCCGGAGGGCGAGCGCGCCAGATAGACCGAGCCCATGCCTCCGGTGCCCAACTCGCGCTCGATCACGTAGTCCCCCACACGTGTCCCGATCACGGCGACCCCTCAGGTATGCGACGAAATGTCGGTTGCGTGTCAACTCATGTGACCTAGCGAGACGGTTGATGTGGCAGACGCTACCGCGCTTCCCCGCCGTCGACGAAGGCGGACCACGCATCGGTCCGGACCGCGCCTCGTCGCACTGGCGGTGCGGCCGGCTCGGGCCGGGCAGCGCGCGCGGCCCGGTCCGGCAGCGCGGTTGGCCCGGACCGTGGTCCGGATCACACATGCCGCGGGCGGGGTGGCGGAATGGGCGCATCGCGCCGACCGGTTGACCCCCGTGGGTGATCGATGCGCACGCACATACCGCACGGAACCCACTGCCGCTCGACGTCGAACGACTTCTCCGAGGAGTCCCTCTGTGACTGCCACCTCTTCCCGCGCCGCTGAGATCCTCTCCCGGCCCGTCTCCATCAACGGGCTGACCGTGCCGAACCGGATCGTCATGGCCCCCATGACCCGCATGTTCTCCCCGGGCGGCATCCCCGGCGAGGACGTGGTGTCGTACTACGCCCGCCGCGCCGCCGCCGGGGTGGGACTGATCGTCACCGAGGGCACCTACGTCGGGCACGAGTCGGCCGGGCAGAGCGACCGGGTCCCGCGGTTCCACGGTGCGGAGCAGCTCGCGGGGTGGGCGAAGGTCGCGGACGCCGTGCACGAGGCGGGCGGCAGGATCGTGCCGCAGCTGTGGCACATCGGCATGGTGCGCAACGCGGGCGAGCCGCCGTTCGCGGACGCGCCCGCGATGGGCCCGTCCGGTCTTCGCCTCGACGGCACCGAGGGCACCGGCAAGGCGATGACCCAGCAGGACCTCGACGATGTGATCGCCGCGTTCGCCGAGTCGGCCGCCGCGGCCGAGCGGATCGGGTTCGACGGCGTCGAACTGCACGGCGCGCACGGCTATCTGATCGACCAGTTCCTGTGGGCCGGCACCAACCGCCGTGCCGACGCCTACGGCGGCGACCCGGTCGCGCGGACGAAGTTCGCCGCGGAGATCGTGGCCGCGGTGCGCGCGGCGGTCTCCCCGTCCTTCCCGGTCCTCTTCCGTTACTCCCAGTGGAAGCAGGACGCCTACGACGCCCGGATCGCCGAAACCCCGGAGGAGCTGGAGTCCGTCCTGACCCCGCTCGCCGCCGCCGGCGTGGACGCCTTCCACGCCTCCACACGCCGCTACTGGTTGCCCGAGTTCGACGGCTCCGACCTCAACCTCGCGGGCTGGACGAAGAAACTCACGGGCAAGCCCGCCATCACCGTCGGCTCGGTCGGCCTGGACGGCGACTTCCTCAAGGCCTTCGTGGGCGAGGGTGCCCCCACCAAGGGCATCGACGACCTGCTGGACCGCCTGGAGTCCGAGGAGTTCGACCTCGTGGCGATCGGCCGCGCCCTGCTCGCCGACCCGGAGTGGGCGGCGAAGGTCCTTCAGGGCCGCTTCGACGAGCTGTCGGCGTACGACGCGGCGTCGCTGACCACGCTGAGCTGATCGGCCGCACTCCGCTGATGGGGCGGCATCCCGGTACCGGAGACGGATACCAGGGGTGCCGCCCTCGTCATTGCGGCCTGCTGCCGGCCTCTTGCCCGCTCACGGTCCCCGGCTCAGTGCTCACCGCTCACCGCTCACCGCTCACGGTGTCACGATGCGTTCGACCGCGGCCTGCACGAGCTGTTCGCGCTCGGCCTCCGAGAACACCTCGGGCAGGGTGAGCTGTTCGACGACGAGCCAGTTGAAGGCCAGGTACAGCAGCCGGGCGGCGGTCGCTCCGCCGGGCAGGCCGGAGTCCTCGTGGCCTGCCACGATGGCGTCGACGTCGGCGCGGACGCGTTCGGTCAGCAGTGTGCGCAGCTCGGGGCGCCGGGTGGCCTCGAGGCGCAGTTCGAGAAGTGCCAGATAGCCGCTGCGGAACGCGCTGACCCGGCCGATCAGCTCGCGCATCAGCTTCGCGTAGCTTTCCCGGTCCACTGTGCTCGCCATCATCCGTGCGGCCGTCGCCTCGTCGGGCTGGAGCCGTTCGTAGACGCGGGTGCCTGCCTGGATGAGCAGGTCGTCGCGGTTGGCGAAGTAGTTGGAGGCCGTGCCGACGGGCACGGCGGCTTCCGTGTCCACCGCCCGGAAGGTCAGGCCCCGCGCGCCTTCCCTGGCCAGCACCTCGATCGCGGCATCGATGAGGGCAGCCCTGCGCTCGTCGTTCCTGCGCACCATTGACACCACTCCGTTTGTAGTACTACGGTCAAACCACTTCAGTCAGAGTACTACGGATCAAGGTGTTCGCATGCGAAAGCTCGTCTACTACATCGCGGTCTCCATCGACGGCTACATCGCCGGCCCCGGCGGGGAGTACGACTTCTACCCGCTCGGCGACGAGGAGCAGGCCGCTGCCTACTCGGCGTGGATGAATGCCCGCTTACCCGAGACAGTGCCCACCTTCGCGCGCGCTGCCCAGGGTCTGGCCGACACGCCCAACCAGCGCTTCGACACCGTGCTGATGGGGCTCGGTACCTACCGCCCCGGCCTGGAGGCGGGCTTCACCAGCCCGTACGCCCACCTGCGCCAGTACGTCGTGTCCAGCACGCTCGCGCCCGACATCGACCCGGCCGTCACCGTGGTCGCCAAGGACCCGCTCGCCCTGGTCCGCGAACTCAAACAGGAGGAGGGCAAGGACATCTGGCTGTGCGGCGGCGGCGTCCTCGCCGGTCAGCTGCTGCCCGAGATCGACGAACTGATCATCAAGAGCTACCCCGTGGTCGCCGGGTCCGGAATTCCGGTGTTCAGCGGAGAGTTCGACCCGACCCTCTTCCGGGTCACCGACCGCACCTCGTTCGACAACGACGTGACCGTCACCTGGTTCACCCGGCGATGACGCCTTCAGAGCGGAGTCGGCTCGCGGAGGCTCACACGTTCCCCATCGGTTCGATGTCCACCCGGACCGGTTCGCCCCAGATGCGCAGGACCTCGTAGTCGGTGAACTCGTGGACGAGGCGGTACGCCATCGCGGGGCGGGAGCCGCGGCGCTGGGCGGCGAGGTACTGCTCCGCCTCCTGGCGGTCGCGGCGCGGGGTGCCGCACAGTTGCCAAGCCTGGCCCGTCCACATCTCCGGGAGCCAGCGCTGCTGCGGCTGCGGGCGGTCCGCGCGTACGCCGTAACGGGACGGGGTGCGCACCAGGGGCTCCTCCGGGGCCGCCGAACGGCCGCGCGGAAAGGTTCCGTTCAGCTGTGAGCGGCGGGCGGTCCGGCGGCGTGTCTCGCACAGCAGGCACTTGTCCGGCGCGTCCTTGTCCACCGGCCCGTTCGGATGCTCGGGGCACCGGGTGCTGGGCACCTCGCTGGAGACGCTCTCCTCCAACAGGTCCAGGGCCCGCCGCAGGTCCGCCTTCACCTCGTACAGCTGTGCGTCGGGCGTGGTCGCCGTCAAGGCCTCCCCGTGCTCACCGAGGACGCGCAGGGCTCGGCCGAGGGCGGTGAGTTGTGCGTGGTTCATGGTGGTGGTGCCCCTCCCCTGTCGGTACCTCGGCGTCGGCTCCCAGCCTCGCACGCGCCACTGACAACGGGGTCAGTCGGCGTAGTCCTCGGGCGTCATACGGGTGGCCTTTCTCGTCTCCGCTCCAGCAGCGCGGTGCGGATCCCGGCCGCGTGGGACCGGACGTCGGGGAGGGGCGGGCCCTCGTGCCCGGGGGCGCGGTCGCCCCGGCACGCTCTGCAGAAGCCGCCCGGCAGGGCCTCCGGGCGGCCCGGGACGCCGCATTCCGCGCACTCCAGGAGGCGGCGGGGCGGGGGCGGGGCCTCTCGTGGTTCTCGTACGGGTGGGAGTTTGTTCGTCAGGCGGTTGCGGAGCAGGGCGGCCGGGTGGTGCACCGGGGTCGGGAGGCCGGCCGTCAGTGTCTGGATGACCGCCTCGTCCGTAACGCCCCGCGTGAACCACTCCGCCAGCAGCGGGGCCAGCTCCATGCACTCCGTGTGGGACAGCGTCAGGACCGGGGCCGTGCGGCTGAGTGCCGCGAGCAGGATATGAGCGCGGGAACGGGTCTGACGCGGGCGGTCCGGGGTATCTGGAATGTCTGGAGTATCCGGCGGCTCCGCGGGCTCCTTCGGCACCTCGCCCCGTGTGAACGCCGCCCACCAGCCGTCGTCACGCGCCGTACGAGACCACCACGATCGGGTGATCCATCGTGCGCCGCCGTCGCTTGCGCTCACCTGTTCGCGGCCCCGGCGCAAGTGGCCTTCCCGGTGGAGGTTGTTGAGGGCCGTGCGGAGTGCGCATTGCCCGTACGGGAGCTGCTTGGCCAGCGTTTTCACCGAGATGTCGGCGCCGTTGGGCAGGCGGTCGATGTACGAGGCGATCGACGCTTCGCGGTTGGGCAGGTGTGCGAAGTCGTGGTTCGTACGCGGGAGTTGGTCCGGCGCGGCGAGCTTTCCATAGCCCGGATTGGCCATTGGATGGGCGGTCGCGTGCGCGGGGAGGGCGGTAGCACTAAGCTTGGCTTCAGCCATGGGATCGATGTTTCCGATCTCGCTTGGTTAAGCCCCCGCAGGTGTTGCCGCACCTAGCGGGGGCTGTCGTCTTTCAGCGCACGTTAGAGCCTTGTCACTGTGCGTGGCAAGTCGACTGCTCCGAGTCAACTCGCGGGGTGGGTGGGTGGGTTGAGACCCACTCCCAATCCAAGCAAAGAGGGCTCGGAGCTCGCCGCTTGAGCTTCGGGCCCGGTTCCGGTCAGCCGAGCTTGAGGTTTTCGACGAACGCCGACCACGCCTCCGCCCGGAACACGAGCTTCGGGCCGTGCGGGTTCTTGGAGTCGCGGACGGGGACCACCTCGGGGTGGCCGTCGGCCACTTCGAGGCAGTTGCCTCCGTCACCGCCGCTGTACGTCGACTTGCGCCAGCGGGCCACTTCGAGGCAGTTGCCGCCGCTGCCGCCGCTGTAGCTGGATTTATGCCAGGTCGCCGCGGTCAGGTCGTACTCAGGGATGCTCCTCATGGGCGTAATCGTCCGCCATCGCCTCGATCAGGGCCAGGGAGTTCTCGGGTGAGAGCGCGCAGGCGGTGAGGAGTTCGTAGGTGTGCCGCTGGCACTTCACCGTGGTCGGTTCATCATCGATCCGTCCGGTGCCGATGCCTTCGAAATAGACCAGCGGAGGCGCGTCCTCGAAGTCCATCAGTTTGAGGGCGCCTTCCATCGCCGCGTGCGCCCCCGCTTCGAAAGGCAGTACCTGCACGATGACCCGGTTCCGGCGGACCAGGCCGACGATGTGGCGCAGCGCCTCCGCCATCACCTCTGGTCCACCCGTCACTCTGCGCAACGCCGCTTCGTCAACCACCGTATACAACAAAGGATCTGTTGGATCGTCGAGAAGGCGAGCCCGCTCGATCCGGGCCGTCACCAACTCCTCGATCACCTCGTCCGGAGCCGTCGGCTGATACGCGCGGCACACCGCCCGTGCGTAGGCAGGAGTCTGAAGAAGCCCCGGAACCAGCAGCGGTGCATACTCCCTGATCTCCGTCGCCGCGGCCTCCGCCTCCGCCGCCTCCGCGAAGTGCTCCGGATACTTCGACCGCGCCGCCGCACCGCAGTTCCGTAAGAAGAAGTCCTCCGTTCCCAGCGCCTCGTCCAGCATTCGCGCGTACTCCTGCTGCATCCGCCGCGTCCCCGCCTCCAGTTGCCCGATGAACGAGCCGCTCACGAACAGGCGTTGGCCCAGCTCGTCCTGGCTGAGGCCCGCCTTCTCGCGGGCGTGGCGGAGTTCGGCGCCCAGTAGCGCGCGAGGAGAAGAGGATGGGTCGAGGTCCTTGGGCCCGGGCGTGCGGTTCCCTCGCTGCTTCGCTCCCCGTCCAACAGTCCGTGTTGTTGGACGTCGTACCTGGCCAGGCTAGGGCTCCGTCGGACACGCTGTGTTGCGAACCGTGAACCCTGCGTGGAGATGTCGGAGATGGAGGAGCAGGTGCGCTCGACCGAGGAAGTCGTGGAATCGCTGCGGGAGGCACTCGCGGGCGTGGGTGTCGTACTGCCCTCGCTGCGGGTCGATCCGGTGACCGGGGCGAGTGAGGAGCCGTTCGCCCTGGTGGCGTTGGGGCGCTGCAACGTGCGTACGGCCGAGCGGCTGGCGTCGGTGGTGCGGGGTGAGCGGCCGGCTGTGGGCACGTTTGCCGTGGACGAACGCGACGGGCGGGTCGGCGAGGTCATGGGGCATGTGGGTGGGGTCGTGCAGCTGCGGCCCGTCGCCGGCGGGCGGGAGTGGGACTGTCCGCCGGAGTCCCTGGGGCCCGCTCCGTCGCGGGAGGTGCTGCGGGCCCGCGTCCGAAGGGCGAACGCCGACAGCGGGTTCCACGCTTGAGCGGGCCACGGGCTACCCGATCCCGCCCGCTTTCCTCGCTTCCCCCGAGAACAACCTCTTCGCAGGACCGACGTCAGGAAGTGGCTGCCGCCAGCGCTGTCCGCAGTCGGCCGTCCCCCTCCGCCAGGAGGCGGGCGGCCGTGGGGCCGTCCACCCCGCCGAGGATGGTGAGGATCGCGTTCTTCACCTCGCCGTCCGTCTCCGCCAGCGCCGCCTCGATCTCCTTGTCCGTCGCACCCGTGGCGAGGGCCACGATCCGGTGGGAGCGGGCGCGGAGCTTGTCGTTGGAGGCGCGGACGTCGACCATCAGGTTCCCGTAGGTCTTGCCCAGGCGGATCATCGTGATCGTAGAGAGCATGTTGAGGACCAGCTTCTGGGCCGTGCCCGCCTTCAGCCGGGTGGACCCGGTGAGCAGTTCGGGGCCCACGACGACCTCGATGCCGTGCTCCGCGGCGCCGGCCAGCGCGCTGCCCGCGTTGCAGGACACACCGACCGTCAGGGCCCCGGCCGCCCGGGCGTGTTCGACCGCGCCGATAGCGTACGGGGTGCGGCCCGACGCAGAGACGCCGACCACCGTGTCGTCGGACGTCAGGGTGAGTCGCGCGAGGTCCTCGACCGCCAGCTCGCGCGAGTCCTCCGCGCCCTCGATGGAACTCGCGATCGCCTCCGGGCCGCCCGCGATCAGGCCCACCACCTGGGACGGGTCGGTGTTGAAGGTGGGCGGGCACTCGGAGGCGTCCAGAATGCCCAGTCGCCCTGCCGTGCCCGCGCCCGCGTAGACCAGCCGGCCGCCGCCTGCCATGCGCTCCGCGATGGCGTCGATCGCGGCGGCGATCTGCGGCAGCCGCGCGGCGACCGCGCCCGCCACCGTCGCGTCCTCGCCGTTCATGATCCGCGCGATCTCCAGCGTCGGCAGCCGGTCGATCTCGGCGAACTCGGGACGGAACGCCTCGGTGGTCAGCGAGTCCAGTTCCGCGCGGAGCCGGTCGGGGGTGGGCTCCGGGCCGCGGCCGGGTGCGCGGTCGTGGTGGAGGCCCTCGTGGGAAGGGGTGGAGGTCATGGGGGACGACTCTTTCCCGTGCGTTCCGTTGGTCTGGTCGCTTTCCGCACGACTGTAAACCCGTGGCCACCGGTCAGCGGCGTGCGCCGCCCCGCGGGCGGTGCCGGTGCGCCAGCGCCTCGTAGGACGCGGCGAGCGCGGGCGCGGCCGCGTCGTACGTGCGTTGCGCGACCCCTACGAACAGGCAGTCCACGACGAGCAGTTGACTCGTGCGGGACGACATCGCCGCCGGGCGCAGCTCGCTCTCGCGGGCGGTGGACGTGGTCAGGACGTGGTCCGCGTACTGGGACACCGGCCCATCCGGGCGGCCCGTGACGGCGACCGTCGTCGCGCCGTGCTCGAAGGCGACCCGGAGCGGCTCGATCACATCGCCCGTCGAGCCCGAGTGGGTGATGGCTGTCGCCACGTCACCGGCGCGCAGTTGGACCGCGTTGGTCACGGCGAGGTGCGGGTCGCTGTGGGCGTGGGCGAGCAGGCCGATGCGCAGCAGCTTCTGGACCAGGTCCTGGGCGACCAGACCGGAGGCGCCGACGCCGTAGACGTCGATGCGGCGGGCCGCGGACAGCGCGGCGACCGCGGCCTCGAGTTGGGCGGTGTCGAGCCCGGCCGCGGTGTCGGCGAGAGTCTGCTGTTCGTCGCGGGCGAGCTTGGCCACGACGTCCGAGATCGGATCGTCGACCGCGATGTCGGCGGTGACGGCGGGGGCCCGGCCCGACTGCTGCTGGGCGGCGAGCCCGGCGAGCGCGAGCCGCAGATCGCGGTAGCCGGGGTAGCCGAGGAGCCGGGCGGTGCGGACCACCGTCGCCTCGCTGGTGCCGGTGCGTTCGGCCAGACCGGTGACCGTGAGGGCCGCGCAGCCGGCCGGGTCACCGGCGACGGCCTCGGCGACCCGTTGCATGGAGCGGGTCATCGAGGGGGCGAGCGTGCGTACTTTGGCGGCGAGGGCGGCCGGCGCGGGCGGTGTCTCGCCGACGAAACTTTCCTTCACTTCACGGGTCACCTTCGGAACATATTTTCGCACCGGAGGGTGGTCAAGGCCACGTGCGCCGGTCAGGGGCCTCGAACGGTCGTGGCACGGGCCGGGGCGCGCGGCGCACAATGGACGTATGGATCCCGTCAGTCCCCTGGAGCAGGCGCTGCACGCCGCTCGTGCGCTCGTCCTCGCCGATCTCGTCTCGGGCGAGGTCGCCGAGGCCGAGGTCGTCTCGTTGGTCGAGGACTCCGTGGCGCAGCGCCGCTGGTGGGTCCAGCACTGGCCGGACGGCGCGGACTTCGTCGCGGGGCTGATCGCCCAGGACGTCCAGGACGCGCTGCTGGACCGCTACGGCCGTTGGCCGCTGTGCCCCGTCTGCGGCGCCGGCGACCCGCACGCCCTGGAGGTCGAACCGGAACTGGGCCCCGACCCGCACTGGGTGTGCCACAAGGCCGGGGTGAAGGTCGCGGCGGTGGGCTCGCTGGGTCCGGCGACTGGCGGGATGACCTCTTCCTGATGGCCGTCTACATCGACCCGCCCACCTGGCCGGGCCACGGCCGGCTGTGGTCGCACCTGATCAGCGACGTCTCGTTCGAGGAACTGCACGCCTTCGCCCGGCGGTTGGGCGTGCCGGAGCGAGCCTTCGAACGCGACCACTACGACATCCCGTCGCACCGGTACGCGGACGTGGTGCGGGCGGGGGCGGTGGAGGTCAGCAGCCGCGAGGTGGTGCGGCTGCTCACGGCGGCGGGACTACGGCGCCCGAAGGGCCGCCCCGCGCAGGGTCCTCAGCCCCAGGATCCTCAGCCCCGCAACTCGTAGGCGAACCGCTCCCCGTCCGCACTCACCCGAGTGAACCCGGCGCGGGAGACGACCGCTTGGGAGGGGAGGTTGGTCCGGTCGACGACCGCGAAGAGGCTCTTGACGTCGTCGCGTGCCAGCGCCCACGCCGACAGCGCGCGCAGCGCCTCCGTCGCGTAGCCGTGGCCGCGGGCCGCTTCCGCCAGGTCGTAGCCGATCTCGGCGCGGTCCTCCTCGCCCGGCGGGCCGTGGAAGCCCATGCCGCCGACCGCTCGGCCGTCCTCCTCGCGGACGAGGACGAACACGCCCCACTCCGGGCGGTGCACCCCTGCCTCGTAGGCCTTGACGAGCATGCCCGCTGCCTCCCGCGTCCCCTCGTACGGGCCGCCCTCCACCCACTCGAAGCCGCCGGTGCCGCCCGCGGCGAGTTCCGCGGCGGAGGCGGGGGTGAGGCCGGTGAGGGTGAGGCGTTCGGCGGGGATCACGAGGTTGTTGCTCCAGCGCCATTCGGTCAGGCGCGGGCGGTCCGGGAGAGCGGTGCGGCCCGTCGCCCACAGGAGGGTCTGCCAGGGGTCGGCGCCCGGCCGGACGTGCGGGAAGAGCCGGGTGAGGACCGCCGTGCACAGGTCCCCGGGCGGCTCGTAGGCGAGGCCCAGTCCCGCGGCGGCGTCGTACGTGTGCAGCAGCACTTCGGCGACGCCCATCGCGGCGAAGCCCGTGCGGTCCGCGCTGCCGAACGGGTAGGGGTGGAAGGCGCGTGCCCGGGGCGGGGCGCTGCGGACGGTGGCGGCCAGCAGGGCGGCGGTCATCTCGACCATCTGCAGCAAGCCCTCGTTGTCGGTCTCGTCCTCGACCTTCAGCTCGAAGCCCGCGCGCCGGTCCCTGGCGCACACCGCGAGTCGCCCCGCGTACTTGACGAGATCGTCCGCGATGTGTTCGACCGTCTGCCGCACGCTCCACTCCAGCGACCCCGCCGGGACACTCCAGTCCCGTCCGGCCACCGGCCGCAGCAGTGCCACCGCCCCCGCGACGGCTTCCGTCACCTGGTCCCCGCCCATGTCCCGCCCGTGCATGCTCAGCATGCGGGTGAGGATAGGTGGTCAGGTGCTGCTGCGCGCCGGGTTATTTTCCGCCGGTCGGCCGTTCGTTTTCGCCGGTCGGTCACCCATTTTCGCCGGTCGGTCACCCGTTCTCGCCGGTCGGTCACCCGTTCTCGCCGGTCGGCCGCTCGCGACCACTCGGGCCCGGGACTCGCCGGCCCGGTGCAGCCTGAGCGACATCCCTGCCGCGCCGATCGCCGCGGCTGTCATCGCGGCGCCCGCCCAGGCCGTGGACTCGAAACCGAGGCCGGCGTCGATGACCGTGCCGCCGAGCCAGGGGCCGCTGGTGTTGCCGAGGTTGAAGGTGGCCGTGGTGGTGGCGCCGGCGAGGGTGGGGGCGGCGCCCGCGACATTGAACATCCGGGTGTTGAGCGCCGGGGCCGTGTAGAAGGCGGAGACACCCAGCAGGAAGGCGAGCACGACGGCGGCCACCGCGTACTGCGCCAGCAGGGCCAGCGCGCCGAGCAGGACCGTCGAAGCCGCGATACCGCTGATCATGACGCCGAAGAGGTGCGCGTCCGCGAACCGGCCGCCGATCGCCGTGCCCACCAGGGCGCCGACGCCGAACAGCGCGAGGACCGTCGGCACCCAGCCGTCGGACAGCCCGGCCACGTCCGTGAGCAGCGGGGCGAGATAGCTGAAGGCGCAGAAGACCCCGCCCGCGGAGAGCGCGGTGACCAGGATCGAGAGCCAGACCTGGCGGTCGCGGTAGATGCTCAGTTCACGGGTGAGGCGAGGCGGTTCGTCGGGCGGGGCGATGCGGGGGATGAGCGCGACGACGCCGACCAATGCGATCGCGGAGGCCGCCCCCACGGCCCAGAACGCCGAGCGCCAGCCCAGGTGTTCACCGAGGAACGCACCCGCCGGGACACCCAGCACATTGGCGATCGACAGACCGCCGATCATCACCGCCATGGCCCGGGCCCGGGCGTTCACCGGAACCATCGCGATGGCCACGGCCGCTCCTACCGCCCAGAACCCCGCGCAGGCGAGGGCGCTCAGGACGCGGGAGGCGAACAGGACGGCGTAGTCCGGGGCGAGGGCACCGGCCACCTGGCCCAGGCCGAAGACGGAGATCAGGGTGATGAGGGTGGTGCGGCGGGGCAGGCGCAGGGTCACCACGGCGAGCAGCGGGGCGCCGACGACCATGCCGATCGCGAAGGCCGAGATCAGCAGACCGGCCCGGGGGATGGAGACGTCCATGTCCGAGGCGATCGGCGGCAGCAGCCCGGAGAGCATGAATTCGCTCGTCCCGAGTGCGAAGACGGAGAGTCCGAGGACGTAGACGGCGAGGGGCATACGAGTGGTGCCGGTGGTGCGGGCAGCGGGGTCTTTGGGGGCTGCCGGGCGTGGGCTTGCTGGGTCTGCGAGGCCTGCGAGGCCTGCGAGGCCTGCGGGGGCTGCCGGGCGTGCTGGGTTGGCTGGTTCTGCGAGGCCGCCGGGGGCTACGGGGATTGCTCGTTCTGCGGGGGCTGTGGGTGCCGCCGGGCCTGTTGGTTCCGGGCCTGTTGGTTCCGGGCCTGTTGGTTCCGGGCCTGCTGGTTCTGTGGCGGCTGTGGGGGCTGCGGGGTCTTCGGGGTCGTTGGGAGGGTGAGCGCGTGCGGGCATGTCGGGCGTCAACCCCGCGGGCGTTGGCGGGCATTCCCCCGGGGTGCGTCGTGCGGAGGGTTTCGGCCTGTGGGTTGGAGAGCGGTGGGGCGGCCGCTGTGGGTTGGGGGTGAGGCAGGCGGTGGGGCGGCCGGTGGGTTGGGGGTGAGGCAGGCGGTGGGTCAAGTGATGAGTCGGGTCAGTTCGGCGCGGAGGTTTTGGCGGGCCGCGTCCTCCCATACCTCAGCTCCGTACGGGGTCCTGAACAGCCTCGGCAGGTCGAGCAGTTGGCTGAGAACCACTGCCCGGCCCGCGCGGAAGGCATCGTCGGGGACGAACCCGTACTCCTCGCGGACGGCGGCGGCGTAGGCGGCGTACTCCGCGGGTGGCTTCGCCAGGACGGCGAGGTCGGCGTCGCACAGGACGGCGCCGTTCGTGTCGCCGGGCTCCGGGTCATGGGTGACGGTCAGCCGGACCAGACGCGCGACCTCGTCCGTCCTTGCCTGCGACACCCCGGCCTCGGGGAGCGCGCGTTCGGCGAGCCGCGCCGAGCGCTCCTCGTTGGTGTCGCGGTCCGGGAGGTACACGGCGTCGTGGAACCAGGCGGCCAGACGCACCGCTTCCGGGTCCGCCGCGTGGTCCTCCAGTACGTCGACATGGTCGAGGACCGCCGCCAGGTGGTCCACGGTGTGGTACCGCCGCTGCGGCTCCGACCAGCGCCGCAGGAGGTTGTCGGCGTAGGGGGACGGGTCGGGGTGGCGGGCACCCTCACGGGCCGCGAGCAGGGTCCTCAGCCAGCGGGAGCGCAGCGCGTCGAGGTCGGTCATGCCGCCATTGTTCCGCGAGGCGAGGTCAGTCGGCGGTGGCGGTGGCGCCGTCGGATTCGGTCGAGGTGGCGTTGTCGGTTTCCGTGGCGGTGGCGGGGCCGGCGTCGGGGTCGGTCTCCGTGGCGGGGTCGGTGTTGGGATCGGTGTTGGGGGAGGCCTGTTCCACTGGTCCACCGGTTCTGTGGTCGGGTCCGGCAGGAGAGGCGGAGGAGGCCGATGCGTCGGGCGGGGACGTGTCCGAGGGGGACGGGATGACCGGGTGAGCGGCGGAGGGGGACGGCGAAGGGCTTTGTGCGGGCGATGGGATGTCGGCCGGTCCGACCGGCGCCGCCGGGCGCCGTTCCGCGACGACGAGCAGGACGAGGGCCACGGCCGCGGCCAGCCCGAACAGCACTACGAGGGTCCGGCGGGCCGGAGGGAACGGGCGGCGGGAGCCGGTGGGAGGCGCGGCGGGCCGCAGGTCGTCCAGGCCGATCGCGTAGGCACGGGCCTCCAGCGCTTCGCGCAGTCTCCGTTCGATCGGCTCGTGATCGTGGGCCGGGCTGCTGCTCATCGGGACATCTCCAGGCTGCATAGGATGCTCATCGGGGTATTTCCAGGTGTCTTCGGAGAGCGTCCAGCGCCCGGCTGGCGGTTGACTTGACCGTCCCCCGGGAAACTCTGAGGGTCTCCGCGATCTGCGCCTCGGTGAGTTCCGACCAGTAGCGCAGGACCAGGACTTCACGCTGCCGGTGGGTGAGGTGGTGCAGCGCGTCGATCACTTCCTGGTGGCTCTCGGCGAGCAGCACGTTCTTGTCGGCCGACGGGGCATGGCCCTCACGCTCGGGGACGTAGGCGCGTGCGGTCCGACGGCGGCGCAGGACCGAGCGGGCGGCGTTGACCACGCTGGTCCGCAGATAGGCCTCGGGGTCGTCCAGTTCCGCCGGCCGACCGCCGTGGCGGCGCAGGAGCGCGGCGAAGGCGTCCTGCACCACGTCCTCCGCGGTCGGGAGGTCGTCCACCAGGAGCAAGGCGAGACGGACCAGCGCGAGGCGGCGGTGGCGGTAGAGGTCCTGGAAGCCGGGCTCGTCGCCGACGGTGGCCGCGACGGGGGACACGAAAGCGGGGGGTGCCGTGGACGCGGGGGGTGCCGCGGAGGGTGGTGCCGCGGAGCCCTGCCGGTCCGTCGGTGAGCGCAGCGCCAGGCGATCCCGTACCCGGCTCACTCGACGCAACAGGTCCGCGGCGGCACGGACGAGGGTGGGTAACGGCTCGCGCACGTCGTCCCACCGGGGGACGGCCGGCGGGGGAACGGCTGGAATCGTCGCTGTCCTCACGGGTCTCCTGGACGTCGTGGTACCGGGCCCGTCCAGCCCGGGGCCCCGGGCTGGACGGGCCTTACTGCCCGCGCTCGAGCGTTCAGCGGGTTGCGCTGGCCGGTGCCTGGGTGGCTGTGGCGGGGGCGTGGGTTGCGGTGGCGGGGGCGTGGGTGCCTGTTGCCGGGCTGTGGGTGGGGGTGGCCGGGGCCTGGGTTGCGGTGGCCGGAGCGGGGGTCGCGGTGGCCGCACCGCGGGTGCCCTCGGCCGGGCCGGGGGTGTTGTGGGCGGGCTTGGCGACGGGCTTCGCGTGCCTGGTCGCGGCGGTGTGCTTCCCCTTGGGCTGAGCGGTGGCGTGGGCCAGCTTGGCGTGCTTGCTCGGGGTGGCGTGCTTACTTGCGGTGGCGTGCTTGCCGGCGGTGGCGGACGCGGCCGGGGAGGCCGAGGCCGACTTGTGGGCCTTGGCGGTGGCGGGCTTGGCATGCTTCTGGGCGGTGGCGGCGGCGTGGCTCTCGCTCGCACTCGCACCCGCGCTGGCGTTCGCGCTCGCGTTGCCAGTGCCAGTGCCGGTGCCCGCGGTGGCGTCCGGGGTGGCGGTGGGGGCGTGGGCGGTGGCGGGAGCGCCGTCCGTGGCGTGGGCGGTGGCGGTGAAGGTGCCGCCGATGGCCAGTGCGGCTCCCACGGCGGAGGTGCCCAGAGCGGTGCGGACCCGGTTGCGGCGGGGGCTTCGCGGGGCGGCGTGACGGCCTGACATTTCGGTCCTCGAATCATGAGTGGTTCAGTCGACTGACCGCTCGTCAGGGATGGCTTCCCTGCGGCGGCCCTCTGCTGGAGGCGCCTCCACCCCGACAGACGTCCGAAGCCCCTCGAGGTTGTCGGTCGCTCGCGACAATCCCGTGGACGACCGAGTGACGTGCGTCACGCCGCATTGACTCCATCGAGAACGAGGGCGACATCGGAGTTGAACGCCTCACGGCGGGCGCTGCGCAGGTGCTCGGTGGACGCGGACAGCAGTTGAACGCCGAGGACGGAGTGACGAGCAGGCGCGCCGCTCGCCAGGGGAGATCCAGGCGGGCGTTTGTGCCGGTGCCCGCCAGCCTGACCAGAGCATGCTCAGATGCCGCGGTACGCATCGGCTCATATCGTGGGCATAGGGCTGGAGGTGTCGAGAATGGCTTGGTACGGCTGGCTGATCATCATCCTCGGCCTAATCGTCCTCAAGGTCATCTGGGTATGAAACGCGTATGAGACGGCGTCGGCGCGCGCTCTACATCCGGGCAAATGGGGCGCCGGTCCGGAGGTGGTTCGCACCCGGACGGATACGCCGGTGGCTACACGGAGGGAGACGGCGACGCGGACTACGGCGGGGGCGGTGGCGGTGCCAATGGTGAGGCGAGTGAACTGGCCAGGACCACTGCGCAGTCGTTGAATTGCCCGCCCTGCCTGGCGCTGTCGGTCGACAGCACGAGTGCGCGGGCGGCGTGGTCGGGGCTCGGCTGACCCCGCTCGGCGGCGAGGGTGCTCAGGGCGCCGAGGAGCACGTGTAGTGCTCATAGTGCTCATCGATCGAGATGCGTACGCGCCGGACCGGCAGTATCGTCGTTGTGTCGCATAACTCGACACTCGCGGGTACTTGTTGTGAAGTGCCGAAAACCAGTTTGCGTGCCGCAATCGACTTTCCACAAAGACGCTGCTTTGCGGAGTAATGACCTACGGATGCTTGACACCTTACTCAAGCTCTGTGCATGAAAGCGGACGACTGAGGTTTTCGACGGCGCCCCATAAGTCCCCTGTGAATCGCCGTGCGACGTCAGATGCGGCGCATCGTAAACCCAGGGTCACCCTCATGCTTGGTGTCTCCGGATGCTCCGAGAGGCCAGGTGCCGCTGAAGTCGCACGCTCGCCGGGCATGGGGGACACCCTTCAGGTCTGAATTTCGCCGAGCCTACGGGTTGGTGACGGACCCTGGCCGCAATGCGGTTAGTGGTGATCTCTATGAAAACCAGACTCAGAGCCCGACTGCTGTTGGCTGCCATTGTCGGCGCAGCGATGGGGGTCGCACCCGTAGCGGAAGCCTCTTCCACAGATGCCGCCTTCTCGCCGGCCCGGATGAGCAGTCTGCCCAGCCAGCCGACCCCGCCTCCCCCGGAGGAGGAAGAGCTGCCCGAGGCGGAGAACAGGGAAGCTCTGAGAAGCTCCAAGTCGGGCGGCGAGATCAATGTCCCCAGATTCCTCTCCAAGGTGACCCAGGATGCCGATCGGGTCTGGGTGGATTATTTCGCTCAAACACCCGGCCTGGAGGAACCGTTCGTCACATATCACCTCGTGGGAACGACTCAGGAGCCCACGTACACCCTCTCGCGGGCGTGCGGGGGCGCCACGATCGACACTGATCACAAAAACGCGTACTACTGCTCGACTGGCGAAGGGGATATTGTCCTGCCCGTCAACACCTTCGCGAGGATTTGGCAGGGAGACTTCTTCGGTCGAGCACCCAAGAACACGGGGGACTTCGCGGCGGCGTTTGTGGTCGTACACGAATTCGGTCACCACATACAAGATGAGATCCTCAAGCAGTACAACGAGCGTGGTGTGCCTGTGCCTAATTACAAGAGAAACGACAAGAACAAGGAACTGATAGCCGACTGCTTCGCCGGAACCTGGGCGTTCAGCGCCTACTACAAAGGGTTCGTGGAGCCCGGCGACTACGACGAAGCCATCGACTCCGTGCGGGCCATCGGTGACCCCCCGGGAGTAGCGAGTCACGGTACCCCCGATGAGCGGCAGGCTGCCTTCGAGGAGGGGTACAACACGGGAGAGCCCACCAGGTGCATCATCCGCTACTGGCCAGGAGCTGCGGCAGCACTCGGCCTTTCCTGATGTAGGGCCACGGCGAAAACAGCAGCATTTTCCGGGCTGGGTCCGGATGCGGCACCGGGCCCTCCGTCGAAAGGGGTCGTCGAGATGAGCTCAACAGCTAGGGGCATTGTCGCTGCTACGTCGGCGATGGTGCTCGCTGTGTGGGGAACAGCGGTGGCGCATGCGGACGATCCATCGCCAAAAGAGATCTATGAAAAAGCCGCGCCTGGCACTGTCCACGTCATTGGGTCGAACGGCTCGGGCACCGGATTCATCTACGACTCCGAAAAGGGACTCACCGTTACCAACGCCCATGTCGTGCAAGGAGAAGCCGCGCTGAAAGCCGTCGTGGAAAACAGGCAGCCGGCTCCTGTGCGAGTGGTTGGAATCGACCCCTGTGAGGACCTTGCCGTACTCAAGTTTGCATCTCCCCAGAAAGATCTGAAGGAACTGGAATTCGGTGACAGCGGTAAGGTCGAGACGGCAGACGCAGTCACGGCACTCGGTTATCCGGAGTCGGTGGAGGGAGGTTCGTCGACCCAGAACGCCGCCTTCACCTCAGGAGCTGTGCAGTCGCGGGCTGTATCCGCGGATCCTTTCCCGTCCCTGCCGCGCTATCCCGCGTTGATCCAGCATTCCGCCACGCTGAATCCAGGCAATTCGGGAGGGCCACTGCTGAATAGCGAGGGGAAAGTGGTGGGCCTGAACGTATTGGGCTACGCGGGTGCTGAGGGACAGTTCTACGCAATCGCCAGTGATCATGCGGAGCCCAAACTGGCCGCATTGGCGGCGGGCGAGAAGAAGAATGATCCTGGATGGCTCCTCCTTGATCTGACGGATCCAATTCTCCCCAGTGTGTTCGAGGAGATCGACAGCCCTGAGGACGCGGCGGCGTTCAAAGACTTCCAGAGCCGAGGAATCGAGGGGGTGATGGCCCTCTATGTGAGGGCGGACTCTCCTGCAGCCAAGGCCAAACTCTCGGGAGGGGATGTCATTACGACCGTAAGGGATGAGCCGGTGAAATCAATGGCACAGATCTGCGACATCCTCCAGTCCACCGCTGCCGGCGAAACGCTGACCTTGACTGGGGTTTACTCGGGTGTTCTCGGCAGCGTTGGGGGGCAGGTGGCCGAGGAGTGGACCACCGAATTGAAACTTCCCCGCAATTGATGGAACCTGCCGCAATCGCCGACGCCGCCTCGCCCGGGTCAGCGCCCCCGCAAGCCGAATCGAGGCTGTCGGCGCCGCGCGGCCGGCGCGACCGTCATGAGCCCATGAGCCGCTCCACCGCCGCGTACACCACCACCGCCCTCCTCGCCAAGGTCCTGGCCGGTCGTGGCACGGCACAAACCCGCGCTTGCGAATGGACTAGACCTGTAGTGGACTAGACCTCTCTGGACATCCAGCAACACAGGCATCGTTGTCACTCCGGAATTCAGGAATGAGGTCCCATGAGCAAACGTGCAGTCCTGGAGGTGATCGCCCTCGATCGGGAGGACGCGATCGCCGCCGCGGCCGGAGGCGCGGACCGCCTCGAACTCGTCGCCGACATGGCGGCCGACGGACTCACCCCTCCGGTGGAGACGTTCTCCGGGATCCGTGCCGCCGTGGACATCCCGCTGCGCGTGATGCTGCGCCTGGCCGACGGCTTCGCGGCCGGTGCCGCCGGGGATGTGGCCGCGCTCGCGCGGATCGCGCGGGAGTTGCGGCAGGCCGGCGCGGACGAGTTCGTCCTGGGATTCCTGGACGAGTCGGGCAACGCGGATCTGCCGACCGTCGAGGCACTCCTCGCCGAACTGGACGGTTGCCGCTGGACCTTCCACCGTGCCATCGACCGCGCCGCGGACCGTGACGCCCTGCGCAAGCAACTCGCGGACCTGCCGGGCCTTGACACCTATCTCACGGCCGGGTCGGCGGCCGGGGTGGACGACGGCATGCCGACCCTGCTCGCCGAGGCCGCCCGGCGCGGCGAGCCCGGCTACGAGCCACGGCTGATGGTGGGCGGCGGGCTGCGCATCGAACAGGTACCGCAGCTGCGGGCGGCCGGCATCGACGCCTTCCACATCGGTGGCGCGGCCCGCCTCGACGGCTGGAACTCACCGGTCTCAGCCGAAGCGGTCCTGAAGTGGCGGACCGCCCTGGACGTCTGACACCGACGGACGGTCAGGAGCGCTCCAGCTGGTCAAGGGCGGTCAGGAGCGCTCCGGACTGGTCAGGAAGGTTCCGGGCGGTCAGGAGAGCTGGGGTGGCAGCGGGGACTTGTGGGTGACGATCAGGCCCGAGACCGCTCGGGTGAGGGATACGTACAGACGGCGCAGGCCGGTGCGTTCGTCGGGTTCCGCGTCGACCACAGCCTGCGGCTCGTCGAGGACCACGTAGTCGTACTCCAGGCCCTTCGCCAGTGAGGCCGGTACGAGGGTGAGGCGGGTGTCGTGCGTGGTCTCCTCGCCGGGCCCGAGGTAGCCGATCCCGGCCGCCGTCAGCGCCTCGGCCAGGGCGGGGACGCGGGCGTCGGCGGCGATGAGCCCGGTCGAGCCCTCGTTGCGCAGCAACTCCTCGCAGGCGGCCACCACTTCGGAGTCGGCGGTGGTGGCCCGGACCTCGAAGACGCCCGGGTTCTCACGGACCGACGCCACCGGCGCCAGGCCCGGCGCGATGTGCGGCAGCAGCCGGGAGGCGTAGGCGATGACGTCGGTCGGGACACGGAAACCGGCCGTCAGCTCCTCGACCGCCGCCTCCGGCTTGCCGAGGTGCGTCAAAGCCTCGCCCCAACTGCGCGTCGCCCACGGGGTCGTGCCCTGGGCCAGGTCGCCGAGCACCGTCGCCGACCCCGTCGTGCAGCGCCGGCCCACCGCCCGGTACTGCATCGGCGACAGGTCCTGCGCCTCGTCGAGGACGACGTGCCCGAGGGAGTGGGTACGCTGCACCAGGTCCGTCGCCTCGTCGATCAGCACCGCGTCCGCCGCCGACCACTTGGCGGACTTCACCGCGCGCGCCGGCCTGGCCCAGAGGATCTTCTTCTGTTCCTCCTCGGTGAGGAGCCCGTCGGCGTGTTCGGCGAGGAAGTCGGCGTCGGCGAGCAGCCGCAGCACAAGCTTCGCGGGGTCGACCGGCGGCCAGATCGCCTTGACCGCCGCCTTCACCGCGGCGTTGCGGGCCACCGCGTCCTGCACCCGGTCGTCCGGGGCCTCGCCGGAACGCTCCATCTGGACGAGGACGGCGTGCGCGATGCGCTGCGGCAGGGCATCGCGAGCGGCCCCGTAGCGGATGTCGCGGTCCAGCAACTCCCGCACGATCGCCTCGAGTTCGTACGCGGGCACCCGCCAGCGACGCGAGCCGCGGACCACCACGACCGGCTCGGTGGGGAGGGAGACATGGGAGCGGAGGGCGCGGCGCAGGATCTCGGCCATGCGGGCGTCGCCCTTGACGACGGCCGCGTCCGCGTCGTCCGTGCCGCGTACCTCTACATGGGCCACGAGGTCGTCGACCGTCGCCTGCTTCACCTCCAACTCGCCCAGCGCCGGGAGGACCTGCTCGATGTAGTGGAGGAAGGACCGGTTCGGGCCGATGACCAGGGTGCCGGTGCGGGCGAGCCGCTCGCGGTGGGCGTAGAGGAGGTACGCGACCCGGTGCAGGCCCACGGCCGTCTTCCCCGTGCCCGGGCCGCCCTGGACGCACAGCGTGCCGGACAGGTCGCTGCGGACGATCTCGTCCTGCTCCGGCTGGATGGTCGCCACGATGTCGCGCATCGGGCCCACACGCGGGCGTTCGATCTCCTGCTGGAGGAGCTTGCTGGTGGCGGCCGCCTCCGTCGGGTCGGAGAGGTGCTCGTCCTCGTACGCCGTGAGGTCGCCGCCGGTGTAACCGAAGCGACGGCGCAGGGAGATGTCCATCGGGTCGTTCTTCGACGCCCGGTAGAACGGCTGGGACACCGGGGCGCGCCAGTCGATGACCATCGGGTCGCCGTCGGCGTCGTGCACGTGCCGGCGGCCGATGTAGAAGCGTTCCCCCTCCGCGCCTTCCGCCTGGTCGGCGCCGGGGGAATGGAGGTAGTCGAGGCGGCCGAAGAAGAGCGGGGTGTGGGCGAGGTCGGCGAGGGCCTTGATGCGCTCGTCGATCTGGTGGGCGAGGACTTCGGCGTTGACCCAGTTCGCGGTGACGTCCCGGATGTCGAGGTTCTCCACGTCCTCGCGCATGGCGCGCAGGGCGGCGCGGGATGCGCCCAGGTGGGCGCGTTCGCGGGAGAGAGGGGTGTCGTCGGGCGCTCCGGGCGCGCTGGACACGAGGGACGCGGGTGACACGGGTGCCTCCGGGAGTGGGTTCGCTGTGTGCGGTGAGGAGCCCCCGGTTTCCGTCCGGGCGGCGGCACTCCGCGAGGGAGGCGGGCAAGGGCCGAGAGTTTACGGAGCGGGGGTGGGGTTGCCAAATGATTTTTCGCCCCTGCCGCTCCGGCTGTCCCGCCGTGCGGCTGTCCTGCTGTCCGGTAGCCCCCGCCGTGCGGCTGTCCTGCTGTCCGGTAGCCCCCGCCGTGCGGCTGTCCTGCTGTCCGGTAGCCCCCGCCGTGCGGCTGTCCTGCTGTCCGGTAGCCCCCGCCGTCCGGTCGCCCCGGCTGCCCTGGCTGCCCCGGCTGCCCCGCCGTCCGGCCGCCCCAGCCGCCCCCCGGCAGCGCCACCAGTCCCATCCCGGGTCCCGTAGCCATGCAGGAGGATCCCTAGGGGACGGCGTCCGCCATGAGAGGGAGATGCCCGGTGCGCGGCTTACATCCGTGGGCCGATGAATCTGGAACGACCGGATCCCATCATGGAGGTATGAGTGCAGCGACATTTACCCCAGCCCATACCGGCCCCCCGAGCGGCGCCTCCGCCGCGACCGGAGTCCCGCACCCCCACCGCCTCGCCAACGCCCTGCGTGCTGTGAAGGTGTTCGCGGACGCCCTGTTCCGAGTGGTCGTCCTCGGCGAGTACGCGGAGGAGGCGGGCGTCCGCCGTCGGTGAGCCAACGCACGCCCCGGCTCCACCCGTCCAGGCTCCACCGCCCCGGCCACCCGCCCGCCGGGTCAGGCCGCGTCGCCCGCCGGTCAGGCCTCCTCGCCCGCCAGCAGTTCGTCCGAGTCCACGATCCGGTACGCATAGCCCTGCTCCGCCAGGAAACGCTGGCGATGGGCCGCGAAGTCCTGGTCGATGGTGTCGCGGGCCACGACCGAGTAGAAGATCGCCTGGTGACCGTCCGCCTTCGGGCGTAGTACGCGGCCCAGCCGCTGGGCCTCCTCCTGCCGTGACCCGAACGTGCCCGACACCTGGATCGCGACCGTCGCCTCCGGCAGGTCGATGGAGAAGTTCGCGACCTTGGACACCACGAGGACGCTGATCTCGCCCTCCCGGAACGCGTCGAAGAGCTTCTCCCGCTGCGCGTTGCTCGTCTCACCCTTGATCACCGGCGCGTCCAGGTGCTCGCCCAACTCGTCGAGCTGGTCGATGTACTGGCCGATGACGAGGGTCTGCTGCCCCTGGTGCTTGCGCACCAGCGCCTCCGTCACCCTCCGCTTGGTGTCCGTCGTCGCGCAGAAGCGGTACTTCTCCTCCGTCTCGGCCGTCGCGTAAGCGAGCCGTTCGGAGTCGGTCAGGTTCACCCGAACCTCGACGCAGTCCGCGGGCGCGATGTAACCCTGTGCCTCGATCTCCTTCCACGGCGCGTCGAACCGCTTCGGGCCGATGAGCGAGAACACGTCCGACTCGCGGCCGTCCTCCCGTACCAGCGTCGCGGTGAGCCCCAGGCGGCGGCGGGCCTGCAGGTCGGCGGTGAACTTGAAGACCGGCGCGGGCAGCAGATGCACCTCGTCGTAGACGATCAGCCCCCAGTCCCGGGAGTCGAACAGCTCCAGGTGCGGGTAGATGCCCTTCCGCTTGGTCGTCAGCACCTGGTACGTGGCGATGGTGACCGGACGGATCTCCTTGCGCGTGCCGCTGTACTCGCCGATCTCGTCCTCGGTGAGCGAGGTCCGCTTCACCAGCTCGTGCTTCCACTGCCGGGCCGAGACGGTGTTGGTGACGAGGATCAGCGTGGTCGCCTTGGCCTGGGCCATGGAACCGGCGCCGACCAGTGTCTTGCCCGCGCCGCACGGCAGCACGACGACCCCGCTGCCGCCGTGCCAGAAGTTCTCCACCGCCTGCTTCTGGTACGGGCGCAGCGCCCAGCCGTCCTCGTGCAACTCGATGGGGTGCGCCTCGCCGTCCACGTAGCCGGCGAGGTCCTCGGCCGGCCAGCCCAGCTTCAGCAGCACCTGCTTGATCTGCCCGCGCTCCGAGGGATGCACGGCCACGGTGTCCGGGTCGATCCGGGCGCCGACGAGCGGCGCGATCCGCTTGGAACGCAGGATCTCCTCCAGCACCGGCCGGTCGGTGGTGGTCAGGACGAGGCCGTGCGCGGGGTGCTTGGTGAGGGAGAGCCTGCCGTAGCGGTCCATCGTCTCGGCGATGTCGACGAGCAGCGCGTGCGGCACCGGATACCGGCTGTACTGCACCAGCGCGTCCACGACCTGCTCGGCGTCGTGCCCGGCGGCGCGCGCGTTCCACAGCCCGAGCGGGGTGACCCGGTAGGTGTGGATGTGCTCGGGCGCGCGCTCCAGCTCGGCGAAGGGCGCGATGGCCCGACGGCAGTCGCCGGCCTGTTCGTGGTCGACTTCCAGGAGCAGGGTTTTGTCGGACTGGACGATGAGGGGACCGTTCACGTAGGCATCCATCCCTTCCGCGCGGAGCGATGTCCGCGGCCAAACGTCCAGTGTGCCTGATCGTCCGGGCGGGCCGGGACGGACCGGGGCCGGTCGATGGTGTCGACGTCCCGTCCTACTGGATGTCTATTCATTCCAATGAGTGGCGTGCATTTCAGATGGACGGCATCGGGTCCCCAGAATGGCCGATCGTGCGGGTCGGTTCCGGTCCTGTCCGCAGGTGAGTTCCTGTTCGTGGGGCCAGTGGCGGCCGTGCCTTGTCCGTGGCGCGCCGGGCGTGATCCGGTCCGCCGGTCCTTGGAGTGGAGTCCGATGCCCTCTCACAGCCCGGCCCTGGGGTCCGCCCCGTCGCCGCCGTCCACGACGCTCGGGTACGCCCTGTTCGCCACCCGCTGGCTCCAGGCCCCGCTGTACTTCGGGCTGGTGGCCGCGCAGGGCGTCTACGTCTACAAGTTCTTCAACGAGCTGTGGAATTTAATCCTGCGGTGCGTGACCGGGCAGGCGACCGAGACGTACGTCATGCTCGCCGTGCTCAAGCTGGTCGACGTCGTCATGATCGCCAATCTGCTGATCATGGTGATCGTCGGGGGTTACGAGACGTTCGTCTCCCGCATCGGTCTACAGGGCCACCGCGACCAGCCCGAATGGCTCTCGCACGTCAACTCCAACGTGCTGAAGGTCAAACTCGCCACCGCCATCGTCGGCATCTCCTCGGTGCACCTGCTGCAGATGTTCGTGGACGTGCACCACACCGCACGCCACGCACTGCTGTGGGGGACGGTGATCCACATGGCCTTCATCGCGTCCGCGGCGATCCTGGCGTACATGTCCGGACCGATGGTGGGGCGGACCGACCACGGGCACCGGGAGCGCAGGGAACTCCCGGACGACGGGGTGCACGGGGTGCACAGGGACGAGGGCGCCGGGGATGACGGCGAGCACGAAGTGCACGGCGGGGGCGGCGTGCACGGCGCGGGCGGGGCGCACGGCACGTACGGCGGGCGCGAGGTGCGCCCGTCCGGCGGGGCCGCCGCTTCGGGCCGGGTGTCACCGGCCGTGCTGGCCAGGATCGGCCTGCCGACCCAGTCGGCCGCCTCGCGCGAGTACGCGGACGATCCGGGCCGGCGCGGTCGCGAGGACGATCCGGGTTCGCGCCGGTACGAGGACGATCCGGGCTCGCGCGGTTACGACGACGATCCGGGCCGGCGCGGTTACGAGGATGAGCCCGGATCGCACAGGATCGGGTCCGAGGCGGCCGGTCCCGCATACGAGACCCACGTTCTGCGGAGCCGCCCCGCCGACGGTCATGGCGCGCACGCGGGAAACCGGGCGCCTGCCCGTGACCTTCCCGAGACGGGTGCCGAGGCCCGGATGCGCGCCGCGAGGTTTCCCTTCCGGAAGCTGCTGGAGGAATTCGACGAGGACCACCCCCGCTCCTTCGACAGGGAGGCGCTGGCCCGGCTGGGCAAGCTGGAGTTCGTCGGTGCCCGGCGGAACGTGGTGTTCGTCGGCGGCCCCGGTACCGGCAAGACGCATCTCGCCATCGGCCTCGGCGTTCGCGCCTGCCAGGCCGGGCACAGGGTGCTGTTCGCGACCGCCGGTGAGTGGGCCGACCGGCTGGCCGCCGCACGCGCGGAGGGCCGGCTGGGCGAGGAACTGGCCGCTCTCGACGACTATCCGGTGCTGATCGTCGACGAGGTCGGCTACCTCTCCTTCGACGCGGACACCGCCCGGCTCTTCTTCCGGCTGGTCGCCCACCGCTACGAGCGGGGCTCGCTGATCGTGACCAGCGATCGTCCGCTCGGCCGCTGGGACGACGTCTTCGGCGGTTCGGCCGCGGCCGCGATGGTCGACCGTCTTGTGCACCACGCCGAGATCGTCCGGCTCGAAGGGGACAGCTACCGGACGCGCCGCGCTACTTCAGCATGGGCAGAGTGACGTTGTTGAGCAGTGGCCCCTCCACGGTGACGCCCTCGGTGACCAGGGGTTCGCCGACCACGGGCAACCCGGCGGCCGGCAGGGGCAGCGGCAGGGCGCCCGGAGCCGCCGTGGCCTGGGGAGCGAGCGCACCGAGGAGGGCGGCGGCCGAGAGGACGGCGGTGGCGGAGGCGATGACGGCGGAGCGGGTGCGGGTGCCGGTGCTGGTGTCGGTGCGCTTGCCGGCATTGGTGTCGGTGCGCTTGCCGGTGCTGGGGGCTTTATCGGCCGTGACGACGGGGAGCTCGGGACGCTCGGAACGTTCGGAGCGCCCGGAGTACTTGGTGTGCCTGGAACGCATCGGGTGCGACGGACCTTTCGGGGATTCGCGCTGACGGCTGGGAGGGGCGGGCCGGCCCCGGTACGCCGAGACCGGCCCCTGGACGGGCGGGGGTCAGAGCGTCAGGCCCCCGCCGAGATCGATGCCGATCGCCGCGGCCTGGGTGGCCAACGCTCCGACCATCGCGGCGGTCGCGGTCAGTACGGTGGCGATACGACGAGCAGCGCGCATGGAACTACCCTCTCTGTTGCTCTTGTTCGACCCGGAGCCCGTTGTCGGCTTCGCCGGCGGGCCGGGTCAGGACACCCGTTGGCTGCCCGGGGGCGCGCGATGCGATGCGGGACGCTCGGCAAGGTCCCTCAAGCGTGGGAAACCTCCGGCATGGCGTGCATGAACCCCCGCGTACGCCCGAAGGAGTGAGGCACGCGGGGGAAGGGGGGAGGCGTCAGGCCGGGTCGTCGGCGAGTTCCGCGACGCCGGTGATCCGGTGCAGCGGAAAGGTGCGGACCTCGTCCGCGGTGTGGTCGTACGCCGTCACGAAGCCGCCCTCCACGCGCACCGGGGCGATCACACGCTGGCTGGCGGAGCCCTCGGCGTTGACGTAGCCGATCCACAGCGCCTCGCCGCTGAGGACCGCGGCCTGCATGGTGGCGAGGGTCTCGGCCGAGCTGGTGCGGGGCAGGTCGGTGCCGCTGCGCTGCGGGGCGGGCTTGCGCGGGGCGGTGGAGGCCAGGTCGCCCGCCCGGATCGCGCGCAGCGCGGCCGTCAGCAAGGTGGTGTCGGGGGCCGGCGGACCCTCCGGCACGGGGGCGGGAGGGGTCCGGGGCGGGGTGCGGTGGGCCAGGGCGCGGGTGATGACGACATCGCCCTCCGCGGACTCCGCCGCGGGTGCGAAGCCCAGGGAACGCAGTCCGTCGAGGAGTGTCGCCGGGTCCGTCCGGGCGGCCAGCACGGTGGGCGCGAGGCGGCGCAGCCCGAGGGCCGCGGCACGCCGGTCGGCGAGGATCTCGTTCAGCAGGGCATCGTCGTCGCACCGTACGTACGCGGAGGCCGCGCCGACCCGCAGATGACCGTGTTTGCGGGCCACGTCGTCGATCAGATAGGCGAGCGGCTGCGGGATCGGGGTGCGGGAGTGGGCGGCGAGGAAGGCGTGCAGGTCCGAGGCGGAGCGGCCGGCGTCCAGCGCGCGGCGCACCGAACCCGGGGTGAAGCGGTAGACGGTCGCGCCGCCCTTCGACTCCACGTCCGCGAGCACGCCCAGCATGTCGGCGAGCGGCCGTTGCAGAGGGCCGGGGGCCACGGCGGTCAGGTCGGCCTGGAGGAGGACATGGTCGAGGGGCTCGGGGAGCAACGGGGCGAGGAGACGGGCCGCGGCGGCGGAACGGACGGCCTCCTCGGCGGGGGATTTGGCGGAAGGCGCGGTGGATTCCGGCACGGAGGGCGCGGTGGATTCCGGCGCGGTGGGTGTGGCGGACCCTGGCGCGGTGGCCGCGGTGGGCGGGTGCTGCCTGTGGTGGACGGGCAGCTTGTCGCCGGGCCCGCCGGAGGGCCGGGCGGACTTGGCCGGTGCGGCCGGCAGCCCCAGCAGCGCCCGCCCGTGCGCGGACAGGGCGCCCCGGCCGGTGACCCCCAGCAACTCCGCCTCGGTCAGGGTCCATTGGGCGAGGCGTGTCCGCAGGTCGTCGTCCTTGCGGTCCTCCCGGCGGTCGGCCTGTTGCGGGCCGCGCAGGGGGCGCTCCCAGCGGAGCCGGGCGAGGACGGAGTCGGCGGACGGGGCCAGCCCTTCGGGCAGACCGGCCAGGAGGGAGAGGACGCGGTGGCGCACCTCGGGCGCGGCGGAGCGGTCCAGCCCGGGGCCCAGCGCGGAGAGCGTCCGGTCCTTGGCGTCCCGGCCGCCGACCAGGCCCGGTGTGCGGGTGGCGGCCAGCCAGGCCGTGGCGAGCCGGGTCCAGCGCTCGGCGGCGGGCAGCTGGAGCCACTCGTCGTACGCCGGTGTCGCCGCGTACCGCTCGTCCTCCTCGCCGTCGGAGGCCAGCAGCCCGGCGGCGTAGGCGAGTTCCACCCAGAACGCGGCGACCGGCTCCGGCACGTCCAGTGCCACGGCCGTCCGCTTAAGGTCCCGCACGCTCAGCCCACCGGCCCGCAGTACCAGCGGCCCGCCCTCGTCCCAGTCCTTCAGTAGCTCCTCGACGGTCGCCAGCGCGCCGTACGCCTGGGCGGCCGCCGTCGCGTCCACGATCTGGGGGCGGGGTTCACCGGACGTCTCCAGCGCGGGCGGCACCGGCTCCGGTGTGTGGTGCGCGCGCCCAGCCCGCAGATGCACCGCCACTTCGCGCGGCAGCACCACCGTGCCGGGCGCGGTCGGCAGCAGCAGTCCGCGGTCGAGCAGCCAGCGCAGCCGGGGCGCGGGATTCGGTGTGACCTGTCCGTACGGTGGCCCCCACACCAGCCGCGCCAGGATCTCCAGCGAGTCCGCGGGAGCCTCGCCGAGCAGGGCCGTCATCCGCGTCCGGTCGGTGAACAGCTCGGTCAGCGACGCGACCGCGGAGACCGAGTCGTGCGTGGAGGGCAGCCCCGCCGCCGCCACGATCTCCTGGATCCGTCCGGGCGACATGCCCGCCGCCGCCTCGGCGACCGTCGGCCCGAGACCGGTCGGCGAGGGGTGCTGGGGCGAGGGGGCGAGCAGTTCGCGTGCGGTGCGCACCAGCCGCAGCCGGTCCTGGGTGCCCCACACCAGAGCCTGTTCGCGCAGGGTCGCCAGGGCCCGCGGGAGTGCCTCGGCGACGGCCGGGTCGCCGGCGTCGCCCGCCATCAGCCCGAGCAGTGCCCCGTAAGACGCCGGGTCCGGGGCCACCGCCAGCGCCTCGGCCGTCTGCAGCGCGAACCGGTCGAGCCGCTCCAGGGCCCGTACGACGGAGGCGCGGGTGCCCGCCCGGGTCGCCAGCTGCGTCAGATCCGTGGGAACCGGCGTGATCAGGTCGGGGCGGCTGCGCAGCAGGGCGGACAGGGACGCGTCGTCGCGGCCGCGGAGGTCCTCCGCGAGCGAGCGCGGTTCCGCCGGGGAGGCGGACCGCGTGTCCGTCTCCTGATCCCTCTCACCGTCCGTGCGGCCCGTACCGGGCTCCCGGACGCCGGGCTCCTGGGTGCTCATCCGCCCCACGGTAGCGGGTGGTGGTTACGGGGAGCCGGGGCCGACCATGTGCGCCACCGGGGCGGCTCTGCGTGGTAGGTGGGCCGCCGCCGGCGCGGTACGGTCGGTGAGGACCGCCGAAACGCCGTTGGCGGAGGGGACTTCGTGGGCATCGAGAGCGACAAGCTGGTCTTGGACTATCTGAGCCGGGTCGGCGATCTGGCCCAGCAGCGCCAGCTGCCCTCCGGGGCCCGGATGCGGCTCGTGACCGAGTTGCGCGGGGAGATCGACCGGCGGCGCGCCAAGGCCGACAGCCCGGCCGCGGTGCGCCGCATTCTGGCGCGGCTGGGGACGCCGGAGGACGTGGTGTCCGGGGCGGCGGCGAGGGGTGCCGCGGCGAGTGGTGCGGAGACCGGTGGTGCGGGGACCGGTGGTGCGGCGGCGAGTGGTACCGATTCGGGCCGTCCGGCTCCGGCCGCTTCCGGTGATGTGCCCGCCGAGGCGCCCGCCTCCGTTCCCGCCCCGCGCGTGCGTGAGCCCGTGGACCCGCCGAAGGGCCTGCGCCGGATGCTCCCGCGGCCCCGTACTGCGGAGGCCGCGGACGCGCCCCCCGCTCCCAGGGAACCGTCGCCGCCCCATCTGGCGAGCACCGAGGAACTGGGGTCGGGCGGGCGGCCCGACTGGTGGCGGGTGGAGGGCGGACCCTTCGGCCCCATGGACGGTGTGCCCGGCTTCGTCGGGGGCGTGGAGATTCCCGAGCTCCTCGAGCCACCGCCCGCCACGGAGGCGGAGACGGATGCCGGTGCGGGTACGCAGAAGACGGATGCGGCGGCCGGGAAGGGGACGGCCAAGGCGAAAGAGAAGACGAAGAAGGAGAAGACGAAAAAGGGGAAGGGCGGGGCCGGGGCGGAGCCCGTTCCCGTGGTGGAAGGGGTTGCCGCGGCGCCGGAGAAACGCCGTCGTCTGCTGGGCCCTTCCGGAGCCGGTGGCTGGAGCAACCCGCTGCTCCTGCTCGCCGCGGCGCTCCTGGTCGGTGGGGCCGTGATGGGCAATCTGCTGCCGCTGGCCCTCGGCTGGATCATCGCCTGGGCCTCGCGCCGGCTGACTCCAGCGGAGTCCAAGTGGGCCGTGGTGGTGCTGCCGGGGCTGGCGCTGGCGGCGGGGATGGCATGGCTGTGGGGGCGGTCCACCGAGCGGTGGGGTGAGCCGATCACGCAGGGGCACATGGGCGACGCGATCGCGGAGACATGGCCGTGGGTGATCCGCGGCGCGGCGGCGCTCTCGGCGGTCTACCTCGTGTGGCGCTCACAGCGACGGCGCTGACTTCGCGTGGCGGGTGGCGAGTTCGCTGCGTTGGCGAATGGCCGTGATGGTGTCGGTCGCCGCGTCCCAGGAGCAATGACACATGCACCAGGACGGGTTGGCCGAAGGTCACGATCAGGACGCCGGAACGCCGACACCTTCGGTCATAAGTGACCAGAACGTGATGCCAAACGATCTGAATGAGCCAGTGGTGATCGATGTTGGCTGTGATTCGCCTGTGAAAACCGTGAGCTTCGCGTAAGGATCCTCGGGTTGGTCACGCCGGGCCTTTGACCGGGGCGCGTGACCCCGGTGCCCGGAGTCGGCTGAGTCAGCCATGAACCGCACCGATGCACAGCATGCCCGAGTCCTCAGGCGACGTGGCATGCCTGATCGTTGATGTTCACGCAGGGGGAATTTCGTATATGAGACGGCGAAGCATGCCCGGGCGCATGGGAACCGTGGCCCTGGCATCGCTCGTGGCGGCGACAGCCTGGAGTACGGGGCCGATGCTCGGTCTCGCGCAGGCGGCTCCCGGTGAGGGACTGGACTCCCTGGTCGAGGATTTCGCTTACCCGGACCGGGACAAGCTGCTGGCCGAGAAGGGCCTGAAGCTCATCTCCGGTGACGGCAACATCACACTGGCCGAGTGTGCGGCCGGCGGCAGTGAGCTGGTGCGGATCAACAGCCGTGACAGCGGCAATGTGTGTTTTAACGCGTCGACGAAGAAGATCCAGTTGTTCGTCAACGGCAAGGCGCAGACGGCGGCCGACTTCACCACTCCGTGGCGGGCTGCCGGCGGTCTGCAGAGCCGCCGGCTCGGTTACAAGGGCGGATTCCAGGAGAACTTCGCCGGAACCGTCGACAACGTCCGTGTCTGGGACCGGGCCGTGGGAGTCGACGAGATATTCAACGACGGGATCCGGGTCGGCTGACCGACGCTGAACTCCGTTTCTTCATCGGGGCCCGCACACGTTCGGCGGGATCCGCGCAACGTGCCGCAGCGGGCACCGATTTCACCTGCACGGGATGCATATTCCCTTGCTCCCCATCTGTTTGACGAACCTGGATCACACATGCATGCACATCGCGGAATTCCGCGGTCATTACTGCGTACTACCGCAGTGGCGACGATCATGTCGGCGGCGGCGTCAACTTCCCTGCTCCTGACGTCGACCGAGGCACAGGCCGCACCTGGCCGGGCAGCCTCCGTCACGGAGGACGCCGCCTTCGGTCTCGACGAGGGTGCCGGTTCGCGGCGCGTACTGGGCGGCGCGCCCCAGGAGTTCACGGCGGGTCTGGTCGGCGGCGCCCAACTCGGCGCGGCGGGCAGGACCGGCACAGCGCTGAAGCTCAACGGGACGACGGCGTACGCGGCCACGACCGGCCCGGTCGTTGACACCACGAAGTCGTTCTCGGTGTCGGCCTGGGTGAAGCTGGACAACAAGAACGTCAACCACACGTTCCTGTCGCAGGCGGGAACGCGGGCGAGCGGTTTCCAGCTCTACTACTCATCAACCTATGACAAGTGGGTTTTCAACCGGCACACCAAGGACGCCGACGACACGGCGCTGGTGCGGTCCCTGAGCACGGACACCGCACAGACCGGAGTGTGGACCCACCTCACAGGTGTGTACGACGCGACGGCGAAGACGGTCCAGCTCTTCGTCAACGGCAAGGCACAGACGGCCGCCTCCTTCACCGCCACCCCATGGCGTGCTTCGGGCGGACTCCAGATCGGCCGGCTCCACTACAAGGGCGGCTACCACGAGTACACGGCCGGACTGCTCGATGACGTGCGGCTCGTGCAGTCGGCGGTGACGCAGGCCGATGCCACGGCGATCGGCGGTGGCACGCTGCCCGCGCATCTCCAGGAGCTGGCGTCGTTCCCGATGGACGAGGCCGCGGGCGCGGCGCGGGTCAGCGGCGGCATGGGCGCTGGTCCGGTCGCGACGGTGGCCGGCGGCGGTGCCCAACTTGGTGCCGCGGGCAAGACGGGCACCGGCCTGAAGCTCAACGGGACGACGGCGTACGCGGCGACGGCCGGTCCGGTGGTGGACACCATGAAGTCGTTCTCGGTCTCGGCGTGGGTGAAGCTCGACGACAAGGACAAGAACTACACGTTCCTGTCGCAGGCGGGGGACCGCAACAGCGGGTTCCAGCTGTATTACTCCAAGGCCTACGACAAGTGGGTCTTCAACCGGCACACCACGGACACCGACGACACGGCGATCGTACGGTCACTCAGTTCGGGCCTGGCACAGGTCGGCGTGTGGACTCAGTTGACAGGTGTGTATGACGCGTCCGCCAAGACGGTCCAGCTGTTCGTCAACGGCACACCGCAAACGGCGGCCGCCTTCACCACTCCGTGGCGTGCCGCGGGTGGACTGCAGATCGGCCGGCTCGCCTACAAGGGAGCCTTCCAGGAGAACTTCGCCGGAACCATCGACAACGTCCGCGTCTGGGACCAGGCCGTGGTGATGGGCTGCGCGGGCACGGACGCGGTCGGACATCGCGGCGCACCCGCCATCGCCCCGGAGAACACCCTCCCGGCGCTGGAGGCGGCGGCGGACGCCGGTGCGGAGTGGGTCGAGACCGATGTGCAGTTCACCAAGGACGGCAAGCCGGTCCTGATGCACGACGCGACCGTCGACCGGACGACCAACGGCACGGGCCGCGTCGACGAACTCACCGCAGAGCAGATCGCCCAGCTCACCGTGGACGGCGGTGGACGCGTCCCGACCCTGGAACAGGCGCTGTCCGCGCTGAAGGTCAAGCCTTCCCGTCTCCTGCTGGAGATCAAGGGCCCGCAGACGACCGCGGCCGTCGACACCGCTCTCCGGCTCGTCTCCGAGGCCGGGATGACCGAGCGCACGCTGCTGCAGTCATTCGACGAGAACATCGTCCGGGACGCGGCGGCCTCCCCGTACAAGACCGAAGTCGCGCTGCTGCGCTCCACACTCGACGCCGATCCGGTGGCCACGGCCCGCGCGTTCAAGCTCAGCACGTACGCGGTGAAATTCACCGGCCTCTCCGCCCGTCCCGCCGTGGTGGACCAGTTGAGGGCGGCCGGGGTCGATGTGTTCGTCTGGACGGTCGACAGCGAAAGCCAGTGGAAGACAGCGGCTTCGTGGGGCGTCGACGGGCTCATCACCAATGCGCCGGAGCGGTTTGTGCCGTGGCGGGACAGCAACTGTGTCGAGAACTGACGTGTCGTTGAAACCGAAGAAGAGGGAATCGGTGAGGACATTCAGAGGTTCGCCGGGCCGGCGTGGCGTCGCTGATGGCTCTGGTGCTGGTCGCGGGGCGGACCTGAGTGCCGCCGCCGCGGACGACGAGGTGCCCGCGTACGACAGATCCGACATCCTCTGGGAATGGCAGTACGGCGGCCCGGGTGTTCGGCGTGCCGCCGAGGCCGTCCTGCTCAGCCCTGGTCAGGACGTCGACACGTTCATGAACGAGGATCTGCCGGACCTCCTGGAGGAGGATCTGCGCGTTCAGGTGGCGCAGATCCTGGCCACCGGCGGCCCCGGTGTGCGGGAGGCCGCCAACACCGCGCTCGACGGTGGGGCCGAGGAGCTTCGGAAGTTCCTGGACGAGGGAATCGTCCAGCCCTACGACGACGACCTGCGGGTCCAGGTCGCGCAGATCATGGCCGCGGGCGGACCAGGCGTCAAGGAAGCCGCGAACAAGGCGCTCAACGGTTCCGCCGACGACTGGAAGAAGTTCATCGACCAGGGCCAGCACAAGGCGCGGGAGGAGGACAACCGGGTTCAGGTCGCCCAGCTGATGGCGGCGGGCGGCCCGAATGTGAAGAAGGTCGCCAACCAGGTCCTGGACGGCACGCCTGAGGACGTACAGGAATTCCTCGACGAGGGCTGGCAGGTCGCCGCCGCGCGGGACCAGGAGACCCTGACCGTCGCCCAGTTGGCCGTGCTCGCCGACAAGGCGCAGAAGCAGGCGACCCGGCTGACCGAGGAGGCCAAGGAGGAGGCGGCCAAGGCGGCGAAGGCGACACTACGGGCCAAGGAGGCGGCGCAGGTCGCGGCGAAGGAGGCCGAGGAGGCGAAGTCGTCGGCCAGCCGGGCTGCGGCTGCCGCGTCGCGTGCCGCGTCCGCCGCCGACCGGGCGGCTCAGGCGGCTCGTACCGCGGTGTCGTCGGCCGCGGCGGCCAACAAGGCGGCGCGGGTGGCCGCCACGGCTGCCGCACAGGCGGCGTATGCGGCCGGCCGGGCGGGCAGCGCGGCGTCCACGGCCCGCTCCGCCGCTGCGGCGACGGCCGCCGACGCCCAGCGGGCGAAGGACGCCCGCATCGCCGCGCAGAACGCGAACGCAGCCGCTCAGGGCGCGCGGAAGGCGGCCAAGGCGGCCGAGCAGGCCGGTATCGCCGCGGAGGCGGCGGGAGAGGCGGCCGGGGCCGCGGCCAGCGCCGGAGCCAACGCCGCGGCGGCTGCCACCTTGCTTTCGGGCAGGGTGCCCGGTCCTTCAGGGCCGGGGTGAATGCCCGCTCCCGCGGAGCGGGGCAGGGCAAGCCGAATCGCCGTCAGGGCGATTCGGCGTGGACGCCGTGATGCCGAGAGGTGGCCACAGGCAGGTGGTGGTGAGGGGGAGTTGAGGGGCCTGGGTCGGTGGCTGGTGCCGGCCGGGCGTGGTCACTCGCCCGGGTGATGGTGATCGATGGTGTGCGCGGCGGGGGAAGGTGTGGTCTAGGTTCGCGCCGTGGCACGGTTTCGGATGTACCCGACGAGCGAGCAGGAGCGGCAGATGCTGCTGCACTGCGCGCATGCCCGGTACGTGTGGGTGCGACGCGAAGTCGCACCGTTTAAGTGGGGCTGCTCCGCAGAGATATGAGAGGGCAGCTCTCTGGCCGGTGTCCAAGGTCAGTCCCCAGGTCCGCGTGCGTCGCCGGTAACGG
>NZ_RPDJ01000042.1 GCF_004023625.1 Streptomyces cavernae
ACCCGGGCGCGGCCGGATCGCCGGGGCCGGGCTCGCCCCGCCGCCCGCCGCCCGCCGCTCGCCTCCCGCCGTCGGCGGCGCTCCGCGGGCCGCTCTCCGCGCTCCGCGGGCAGCTTGCCGTGCCCGGCGCGGAGGCCGGACAACCGAGTTCTCGTACGCAGGAGCGCGCGCAAGCGCTGACCGCCCTACTCTGGTGTCATGGACAGCAAGGAACCCGTCTGTCCGATCTGCGGGCAGCCCGTCGCGAAAGTCCTCCGGCGCCACAAGACGCTGGGCGTGTTCGTCCCTGTCTGGAGGCCCGGCCCCTGCCGGAACCCGCGGTGCGAGGCCTATGAGGAGCAGGCGGAGCACACCCCCGCCCCTTCCTCCGCCCGCGTCACCGAGCCCGGCCCGCGGGGGCGGACCGAGCCCGCCCCGCCCGGCAAGGCCGAACCGTCCTCGCCCGGGAACTCCGCGCCCGCCTCCGACAAACCCGGATGAAGGTCCGCCGCCCCGCGCGTCGGACATCCATCCGGCCGGGTGTGTGGAAAAGCCGGGGGCGGCTCCGACGTCTCAGGTGAGAGCCGTCCACCACGGGCGGTCCGAGCCGAAGGAGCGGACTCATGAAGTACCTGATCATGCTGCAGGGCACGCAGGCCGACTACGAAGGCATGCGCGGCAAGGCCTCCGAGACCAGCCCCGCCTGGACCGAGGAGGAACTGCAGGCGATGTACGCCTTCATGGGCGGCGTCAACGACGACCTCGCCGAGTCCGGAGAATGGGTCGACGGCCAGGGTCTCTCCGAGCCCGCGCAGGCGAGGTGGGTCACCACCGACAACGACGGCAACCCCGTGATCACCGACGGGCCGTACGGCGAGACGGAGGAGGTGCTCGCCGGATACTGGGTCGTGGACTGCGCGAGCCTGGAGCGCGCCACCGAGATCGCCGCGCGGATCACCAAGTGCCCCGGTCCGCAGGGACTCACCGAGTACCCGATCGTGATCCGGCCCGTCCTGGACGGCGCGGGCGACATCTGAGGCCTTAGGGCTTGCCGGGAAATAACTTGCGTGCTCCAGGTCTTGACACCGCAGCTCAGGAGCGATGCTCGCCGACGAATTATTTATCGGCGAGCCCTTACGGGTCCTTTCACTATGCCCGCCCGGGTCGCGTGGTCTGGCACCGCTCCCCCAAGCTCTCGGCTGCGCTCGAGCAGGGGGCACCCCCATCGCCGCGTTGCCAAAAGGTCCTAGTAGCCCCGCTACGAGGACCTTCCGGCGCCTTGCGATGCACGGCACCAGACCACGCGACCTGATCGGACGCTCATAGTGAAAGGACCCCTTACGCGGCCGAGGACGCCGTCCAGGAGGCGCTTCCGACGACCGAGGCGGCACTTGCCCAACTGGCAGTGGTGGAAGGCCAGTTGCCGCTCACCAAGCCCGCGGCATCAGCTCTTCCCGCGCTCCATGAAGCGCAGCAGGTTGCCCGCCGGGTCCCGGAAGGCGCAGTCGCGGACGCCGTACGGCTGGTCCATCGGCTCCTGGAGGACGTCCGCGCCGGCCTCCCGGACTCGGGCGAAGAGCGCGTCGCAGTCCTCCGTGGTGAAGATGACCCCCCGCAGCAGGCCCTTGGCGAGCAGCTCCGCAATGGCGCGGCGGTCGGCCGGGGAAGTGTCCGGGCTGGCCGCGGGCGGCTCCAGGACGATCTCCACGTCCGGTTGCAGCGGCGATCCGACCGTCACCCAGCGCATGCCCTCGAAGCCCACGTCGCCCCGGACTTCGAGGCCGAGGACGTCGCGATAGAACGCCAGCGCCTTGTCATGGTCGTCGACGGCGATGAAACACTGAGCCAGTTTGAGGTCCATGACCTCACGCTAGGCGCGATCGGCTCGGTCCGCCCACCGGTTCCGTACGGGGCGGGTGTACATGCGGGCCACGCACGGGGGTATCGCCGCGACCTCCTCGTGGTCGCGCGCCCGGTACGCGCTCGGCGTCTCGCCGACCAGCTCCGTGAAGCGCGAACTGAACGAGCCCAGCGAGGTGCACCCCACCGCCAGACACACCTCCGTCACGCTCAGGTCGCCCCGCCGCAGCAGCGCCTTCGCGCGCTCCACGCGGCGCGTCATCAGATAGCCGTACGGAGTCTCCCCGAAGGCCGCGCGAAAACTGCGCGCGAAGTGGCCGGGCGACATCAACGCCGTCCGCGCGAGCGCCGGCACGTCCAACGGCAGCGCGTACTCCCGGTCCATCCGGTCCCGCGCCCGCCGCAACCGCACCAGGTCCTCCAGCGTCATGCCACCAGCATGGCACGCCCCACTGACACAACAGCCGGTCGTCGCGCGGCAGGTGCCTGGACAACTCGACCCGCGTGACCAGCAGCCGACCTTCCTCGTCGATGGCGGTCACCGACTGTCCTGAGCGCGGCGAAGATCCCTCCGTCCTGAGCGGAGCGGTGACCGTCCGTCCTGATGGGAGCGGTCACCGTCCACAGGTCCGGGCCGAACGGCGTCACTTCAGTGCGAGTACCAGGGCGTCGGACGGTGACCGCCAGACCGGGCGGGCCTCCCCGAACCCCTTCTCGCGCAGGACGCGCGTGTGCCACTCGACGGACGGGGTCTCTCCATCGGCGTGCTCGCCGTAGATCTCGAAGCGGCTGGCCGTGGGCTCCCCCAGGACCGGGTCCTGGGCGGCCAGCGCCCACCACTCGGACCAGTCGGGGACGCCGTCCCGCTTGGCCTGATCCATCCGCGCGTGCCGCAGCGCCCTCTCGGCCGCGTTGATCCGGGGCGTCGACTCGTCGATCATGTGGTCCGCGTTCATGAAGACCCCGCCGGCGCGGACGAGTTCCGCGATCTGGCCGTAGAGGACCGCAAGGGGTTCGGTGTGCAGCCAGTGCAGGGCGGTGGCCGTCAGGACGGCGTCGTACGACTCGTACGGCAGCCGCTCGGGCCACCGTGGGTCCTTGAGGTCCGCCGTGACGAGGGTGACCCGGTCGTCTCCGGTGAAGGTGCCCCCGGCGATGGCGAGCAGCGCGGGGTCGAGGTCGACGCCCGTGCTGACGGCTCCGGGGAACCGTTGGAGGAGCCGTGCCGTGATACTTCCCGTACCGCACGCGAGGTCCAGGACGCGTGGTTCGGTGCCCACCAGGGCCTCGACCATGTCCAGCATCACCCGGAAGCGTTCCTCGCGGTCCGGCAGGTACAACTCCTGCTGCCGGTCCCAGCTGCGCTGCCAGGCCTGCCAGTCGGCCCCGGACGCGGTCGTGCCCGTCAGCTCCGTCATCGCGACCCTCCCTGCTCCACCGTGTGACCACGCCATTGCGTAATACCCTGGAACGGCGATCAGGCATTACCTGATCGCACCCACGACAATAGAGCGCCCTCGTAAGGACTACAAGTGGAACTGGCCTATTACTCGGACTATGCCGTGCGCCTCGTCAACACCGAGGAACCGGTCCGGGGCAAGGACACGCTCACCTCGGTCGAGGCCGTCCGCGACCTCTTCGGCGGCAACTCCACCGCGGCCCGCCGCGCCACGGACGCCGACGTCACCCGCTTCCGGGGCGTACGGGGCCGGCTGCGCGCGGTCTTCGAAGCCGCGGACGGCGGCGACGAGACGCTCGCCGTGGACCTGCTGAACTCGCTCCTGCTGGAGTTCCCGGTCAGCCCTCAGATCGCCGGTCACGACTTCCGTGACGACGACGGCCGCCCGCTGTGGCACATGCATCTCGCCGACCACCCGTCGAACGCGACCGCCGGCTTCGCCGCCATCGCCGCGATGGGGCTCGCCTTCCACCTCACCGAGTACGGCGTGGACCGGCTCGGTCTGTGCGAGGCCGCGCCGTGCCGCAACGCCTACCTCGACACCTCGACCAACCGCTCCCGGCGCTACTGCTCGGACCGCTGTGCCACCCGGGCCAACGTCGCCGCCTACCGCGCCCGCAAGCGCCTCGAGGCCGATCGGTCGGAGAACACCGGGCGCACCGCCGACACCAGCCAGCGGGCGAGCGCCAACGGCGAACGCTGACCCGGCTTGAGGGGCCGGTAGCGGAAGCGCACCTTCCCGAGGACGAGGTCCTCCGGGACGGTGCCGTAGTCCGTGCTGTCCCCGCCCGCGTACGCGTTGTCACCGAGCACCCACCAGCCGCTCCCACGCCGCTCGGCCGCGCGCTTGACCACCAGCAGGTCCTGCTGGAAGGGATGGCGCAGAATCACCACGTCACCCGGCCCGATCCGGGCCCCGTAGTGCACGACCAGCAGATCTCCGTGATGCAGCGTCGGCACCATCGACGGGCCGGACACCTCGGCGGCTCCCAACGGCACGACCCACCTCCCGCGCTCGGTCTCCTGCGTCAGCTCCGGCATCACCGGCACCTCCCCGGTTCCGTCCTCCACAGTCTCAGTCTGACCCCGGACTTTTGTCCTAAGCCCATGGGGGCACTCGCGAAAACCCCTCCCGCAGGGAGTAATGTCCCACCTGAGAAGACGATCACGAGGAAGGACAGCTCCATGCTCTCCCGCCTGTTTGCCCCAAAGGTCACCGTCAGCGCCCACTGCGACCTGCCCTGTGGCGTTTACGACCCGGCCCAGGCCCGCATCGAGGCGGAGTCGGTGAAGGCCGTACAGGAGAAGATGGCCGCCAACGACGATCCGCACTTCCAGGCGCGCGCCACCGTCATCAAGGAGCAGCGCGCCGAACTCGCCAAGCACCACGTTTCGGTGCTGTGGAGTGACTACTTCAAGGCTCCGCACTTCGAGAAGTACCCGGAGCTGCACCAGCTGGTCAACGACGCCCTCAAGGCACTCTCCGCCGCCAAGGGGTCCACCGACCCGGCGACCGGGCAGAAGGCACTCGACTACATCGCCCAGATCGACAAGATCTTCTGGGAGACCAAGAAGGCCTGACCTTTGGCCAGGCCGTCTGACCCGCGGTTTCGCGGGTCGCACCGCTCATCTGTCCGCACCCGGACCACAGGCCGCCGAACACGGCGGCCGTGACGGTCCGGGTGCGGTCTTCTTCGCCCGGTTCTTCACCCGGTTCCTTCGCCAGGCCACAAGTGGCCGGACTGACGCGACCACGAGGTGCCACGCGGACTCGCCCGCCGTGCTCTCAGCGTTCCAGCCCGCCCGGTACAGGTCGATGACGGGCGTTCCGGTGCGGTTTCCGTCAGTGGGATCCGCGATGCGGGGTCGGTCGTTCAGCACCGACCCCCAACTGCGTGAGTGATCCTCCGCCTACAGCACCTTGGACAGGAACGACTGCGTCCGCTGGTGCTGAGGGTTCGTCAGAACATCACGGGGGTTGCCGGATTCGACCACCACCCCGCCGTCCATGAAGACCAGCGAGTCGCCGACCTCGCGGGCGAAGCCCATCTCGTGGGTGACGACGATCATCGTCATGCCGGACTCCGCGAGGTCGCGCATGACGTCCAGGACGTCACCGACCAGCTCCGGGTCGAGGGCCGAGGTCGGCTCGTCGAAGAGCATCAGCTTCGGGTCCATCGCCAGCGCCCGGGCGATCGCCACGCGCTGCTGCTGTCCGCCGGAGAGCTGCGAGGGGTAGCTGCCGGCCTTGTCGGCGAGGCCCACCCGCTCCAGGAGCTGGTGCGCCCGCTCCCGCGCCTGGGCCCTGTTGATGCCCTTGACCTGGATCGGCGCCTCGATGACGTTCTCCAGGGCGGTCATGTGCGGGAACAGGTTGAAACGCTGGAACACCATGCCGATGTCCCGGCGCTTCAGGGACACCTCGCTGTCCTTGAGCTCGTAGAGTTTGTCGCCCTTCTGCCGGTAGCCGACCAGTTCGCCGTCGACGTACAGCCGGCCGGCGTTGATCTTCTCCAGGTGGTTGATGCACCTCAGGAAGGTCGACTTGCCGGAGCCGGAGGGGCCGATGAGGCAGAAGACCTCACCGGTCCTCACCTCGAGGTCGATGCCTTTGAGGACCTCGACCAGACCGAAGGACTTGTGGACGCCTTCGGCCTTGACCATGGGGGCGCCGGAACTCGTCTGCCGCGCCCCGGAGTTCACCTTCTCGGTCATGCCGTGGCCTTCTTACGGGTCGACAGGGAGAAGACGTTCGCCCTGATCTTCTGGAACGGCGTCGGGGGGAGGCTGCGGCTGGAACCGCGCGCGTAGTACCGCTCGATGTAGTACTGGCCGACGCTGAGGATCGAGGTCATGATCAGGTACCAGGCGGCGGCGAGGAAGTACATCTCCACCGGGGCGCCGGATGTCTGACCGATGTCCTGGGCGTAGCGGAAGAGTTCGGTGTACTGGACCACCGACACCAGCGAGGTCGTCTTCAGCATGTTGATGACCTCGTTGCCCGTGGGCGGCACGATCACCCGCATCGCCTGCGGGATCACGATCCGGCGCAGGGTCTTGCCGTGGCTCATGCCGAGGGCGTTCGCCGCCTCGGTCTGGCCCTCGTCGACCGAGAGCAGACCCGCACGGCAGATCTCGGCCATGTACGCGGCCTCGTTCAGGCCCAGGCCGAGCAGCGCCGTCAGCAGCGGCGTCATGAAGTCGGACCAGTAGTCCTTGTAGATCGGTCCGAGGTTGATGTACTCGAAGACCAGGCCCAGGTTGAACCAGACGACGAGCTGGACCAGGACCGGGGTGCCCCGGAAGAACCAGATGTAGAACCAGGCGATGGACGAGGTCACAGGGTTCTTCGACAGCCGCATGACGGCGAGGATGATGCCGCCGACGATGCCGATCACCATCGACAGCACCGTGAGCAGGAGCGTCTGGCCGACGCCCTTGAGGATGCGCTCGTCGAAGAAATAGTCGGGGACGGCGCTCCAGTTGATCTTGCCCTGTGCGAAGGCGTAGATGATCGAGGCCAGCAGGCCGAGCGCGATGACCGCGGAGATGTACCGCCCGTAGTGCCGGACCGGAATGGCCTTGATGGCTTCCGGTCCGGCCGGGGGCGTGTCCTCCGGGGCTGTTTTGTCGATGTCAACAGTCACGGGTGTTGCCTTCCAGTGCCGCGGGTCGCGCGGTCACTTGCCTCCGTTGATGGTGGCTTCCTGCACCGCGCCGTCCTGGACACCCCACTTGTCGATGATCTTCTTGTACTCGCCGTTCTTGATGATCGCGTCGAGCGCGGCCTTCAGGGCGTCCCGCAGCTCGGTGTTGTTCTTGGCCACCGCGATGCCGTACGGGGCGGCCTCGACCTGCTCGCCGACGATCTGGAAGTCGTTGCCGCCGCCCGAGGTCTTCACGGCGTACGCGGCGACCGGGAAGTCCGAGGAGCCGGCGTTGGCGCCGCCCGCGCGGACCCGGGTCTGGGCCTGCTGGTCGTTGTCGTACGCCTCGATGGTGATCTTCTTCCCGCCCGTGCACTTCTTGGTCTCGGCCTTGGCGAGGTCCTCGGAGACCGTGCCGCGCTGCACCGCGATCTTCTTGCCGCACAGGTCGGACCAGCTCTTGATGCCCTGGTCGTTGCCCTTCTTGGTGTAGATCGAGACACCGGCGGTGAAGTAGTCGACGAAGTCGACGCCCTCGCCGACCTTCTTGCCCGTCTCGGAGTCGATGCCCTCCTGGCGGTCCTTGGTGTCGGTCATCGCGGACATGGCGATGTCATAGCGCTTGGAGCGCAGACCGGTGATCAGCGTGTCGAAGGTTCCGTTCTGGAAGTCGAACCTCACCCCGAGCTGCTTGCCCATCGCGGCGGCGAGGTCGGGGTCGATACCGACCGTCTTGCCGGAGCTGTCCTTGAACTCGACGGGCGCGTAGGCGATGTCCGAGCCGACCTTGATGACACCGGCGTCCCGGATCGCCTTGGGGAGCTGATCGGCGAGCGGAGCCGATTCGGTGGTTGTGCTGCCGCCCGAGTCGTTGTCCTTGGTCTGGTCACCGCAGCCGGTGAGCAGCAGGGTGCCCGCGACCGCGATTGCGCCGACCGCGGCTATCCGGGAGCGCGCGGCGGTCGTACGGCGGGTGGTGCTGGCGGTCATGGTGGGTCCTCCGGCGGATGGATGGAGTTGCCTATGGTCACGAGAACACACGCCGTCGGGTGTCGCGACCTCGTTCGATTACCGCATCTTGCCATTTGGACTTGGGCATTCTGGTGACCGTTGATGTCAAAATCGGGTAACGGGTGAACCCGAACCGCCTCAGGCCCGTAGATAGCGCCGGACCTTGTGCGGGAATCGGTCCCTCCGGCCGGAAGATCTTCGGCCACTGCTGGGGGACGTGAACGCCTCACGAGGGGTCTTTCGGGTGGACTTCGGGGGACTTCTGGGTGGCCTTGAGGTGACGCTGAGGTGTCCTTCCCTGGGCGGACGTGCACGGACGGTCGTCGACCGTTCGGCGTACGGGGTCTCGTTTCGGCCATCGTTACGGGCCGACCTCGTGTGATCTTCGAGGCATCGACTCGTCGGGGGCCCCTTCTGTCCGGTAAGAAGGTTCCTTACACCCCTCATCCGGGGCTCAGGGCGCGTGTGCGGCGCGCCCGTCGCGCCAGGCCGCCCGTACGTATCACTTACCGGGCCTCGCGCGGTGCCCGCCCACCCCTCACCAGGAGTGGTCACCCTCAACTATTGAAGATTTAAGGGGTAAACAAGTGGCAGCGGAGATCGTCAATCCTCGCAGCGACAGCAATACGGACCAGGACGGCGGGGCGGAGCCCCTCGATTCCTTCGACCCGGCATTCGCCCTGCACCGGGGCGGCAAGATGGCCGTGCAGGCCACCGTGCCGCTGCGCGGCAAGGACGACCTGTCCCTGGCCTACACGCCCGGTGTCGCCAAAGTGTGCAGCGCCATCGCCGACCAGCCGGACCTCGTCCACGACTACACATGGAAGTCGTCCGTGGTGGCCGTCGTGACGGACGGCACGGCCGTGCTCGGCCTCGGTGACATCGGGCCGGAGGCCTCCCTCCCGGTCATGGAGGGCAAAGCGATCCTCTTCAAGCAGTTCGGCGGGGTCGACGCGGTCCCGATCGCGCTCGACTGCACCGGCGTGGACGAGATCGTCGAGACCGTCGCCCGAATGGCGCCGTCCTTCGGCGGCGTCAACCTGGAGGACATCTCGGCACCGCGCTGCTTCGAGATCGAGCGGAAGCTGCAGGAGCGGCTGGACATCCCGGTCTTCCACGACGACCAGCACGGCACGGCCGTGGTGACGCTGGCGGCGCTGCGCAACGCCGCGAAGCTGACCGGGCGTGGCCTGGGCGATCTGCGGGCCGTCATCTCGGGTGCCGGCGCGGCCGGGGTCGCCATCGCGAAGTTCCTGCTGGAGGCCGGGCTCGGGGATGTCGCGGTCGCGGACCGCAAGGGCATCGTCTCGACGGACCGGGACGACCTCACGCCGGTGAAGCGGGAGCTGGCCGAGCTCACCAACAAGGCCGGCATCTCGGGCTCGCTGGAGGCTGCCCTGGAGGGCGCGGACGTCTTCATCGGGGTCTCCGGCGGTACGGTGCCGGAGCCGGCGGTGGCGTCGATGGCCGAGGGCGCGTTCGTGTTCGCCATGGCCAACCCGAACCCCGAGGTGCACCCGGACATCGCCCACCAGTACGCGGCGGTCGTCGCCACCGGGCGCTCCGACTTCCCCAACCAGATCAACAACGTGCTGGCCTTCCCCGGGATCTTCGCGGGGGCGCTGCAGGTGCGGGCCTCGCGGATCACGGAGGGGATGAAGATCGCCGCGGCCGAGGCGCTGGCCGGGGTCGTCGGGGACGACCTCGCCGCGGACTACGTGATCCCCTCACCGTTCGACGAGCGAGTCGCTCCCGCCGTCACGGCCGCGGTCGCTGCGGCGGCGCGTGCGGAGGGTGTCGCGCGGCGTTAGCCGCACGCCACGTCGCTCGGCCTCGGCGCGCGCCACGTCGTCCGGCGTCGGTGCACGCCGCTTCGCCCGGCGTCACCGCGGGCCGTGCGGCCGCGTCGCGCGGCGTGTTGGTTGTGCGCCGCGTTGGGTGGGCTGCGTGGCGCCGTCGTGTGGTGCCGTCGCGAGGCGTCGGTGCTCGCCCCGGAGGCCGGCTTTTTCGCCGTGCTTTTCGGGGCGCTCGGCTCGTGAGCGACTGCGGATTGTCGCCGGCTGTTCGCGCCCACGCGGCCGAGCCGCCCAACGGCACAGCCCCGCGCCCCTCAGGGGCGCGGGGGACGTGTGTCACAGGCACGTCCCATTCCGCTGATCAACTGGGCCCCCTATCGTCGGGGCCATGTTCGCTGCCTACGCCGCCCGCATCGACCGCGACCAGCCGCTCAGCGGCCTCGAACTGGGGGAACGCCCTGCGCCCGAGGCCCGCCCGGGCTGGACGACCGTGAACGTCAAGGCCGCCTCGCTCAACCACCACGACCTGTGGTCGCTGCGCGGTGTCGGCCTCGGCGAGGACAAACTCCCGATGATCCTCGGCTGTGACGCCGCCGGGATCGACGAGGACGGCAACGAGGTCGTCCTCCACTCCGTCATCGGCCAGACCGGCCACGGCGTGGGCCCCCGCGAGCCCCGCTCCATCCTCACCGAGCGCTACCAGGGCACCTTCGCCGAACAGGTGTCCGTGCCGACCTGGAACCTCCTGCCCAAGCCCGCGGGCCTCTCCTTCGAGGAGGCCGCCTGTCTGCCCACCGCCTGGCTGACGGCGTACCGGATGCTCTTCACCAACGCCGGTGTACGCCCCGGCGACGCGGTTCTCGTGCAGGGCGCCGGCGGCGGGGTGGCCACGGCCGCCATCGTCCTCGGCAAAGCGGCGGGGCTGCGCGTCTACGCCACCAGCCGCGACGAGGCCAAGCGCAAGCGGGCCGTCGAACTCGGTGCGGTGGACGCGGTGGAGCCGGGGGCACGGCTGCCGCAGCGGGTGGACGCGGTCATCGAGACGGTCGGCGCGGCCACCTGGTCGCACTCCATCAAGTCCCTGCGCCCCGGAGGGACCCTGGTCATCTCCGGCGCGACCAGCGGCGACCGTCCCTCGCACGCCGAACTCACCCGGATCTTCTTCCTGGAGCTCAGGATCGTCGGTTCCACCATGGGCACGAAGGACGAACTGGAGGATCTGCTCGCCTTCTGCGCCACGACCGGTGTGCGGCCCGTCATCGACGAGGTCCTTCCGCTGGACCGCGCCCGCGAAGGCTTCGAACGGATGGCCTCGGGCGGCCAGTTCGGGAAGATCGTGCTGACGCCGGCCTAGTCACTCAAGGCTGCTGTATGTCTCCCTGTGGCGGGCTCGGTCTTCCGAGTCCGCCACGGGTCTTTCTCACGTCGCCACGGGTCTTTCTGACGCCGCTTGTCAACTCGGGTTGACGGATCGGGAGTGTCAACGTAAGTTGACGTCATGACCGAAGCAACGGATCTCGCCGAGCGAGCGGGCGACCGCGATCCGCGGGTCGGCCTGCGGGCCGTCTCCGCTCTGCGGCGGCTGCTGGAGCAACTCGAAGCCGTGCAGGTGCGCAGTGCTCGCAACCAGGGCTGGTCGTGGCAGGAGATCGCCGCGGAGCTCGGTGTGAGCAGGCAGGCCGTGCACAAGAAGTACGGGAGGCAGTGATGTTCGAGCGATTCACCAAGGACGCGCGCGCCGTGGTCACCGAGGCCGTGGTGCACGCGAAACGGGCCGGCGCGGAAACCGTCGAGGAGACGCACCTCCTCCTCGCCCTGCTCGACCGCAAGGGCAGTCGGGGCTCCTTCGCGCTGACCTCGCTCGGGCTCCCCGCCCGGCGCGGGTCGGTGGAGCGGGCGCTCGCGGAGGCCCGCCGCCGTGGGGGACTGTCCCGCGCCGACGCGGACGCCCTCTCCGGGCTGGGGATCGACCTCTCGGAGATCGTGTCCCGGGTCGAAGAGGCACACGGGCAGGGGGCGTTGAAGGCCGAGCGCTCCGGAACCGGTGGTGGCGGCACGGGCCGACGCCGGGGCCTGGTCCGGCGGTCCGGCCACCGGCCCTTCACTCGGGGTGCCAAGGACCTCCTGACGGATTCCCTGCGCATCGCCCTGGCGAACCGTGACCGCTCCATCGGCGACGAACACCTCCTCCTGGCCATCACGGCCCGGCCCGGCGTCCCGGCCGAAGTCCTGGCCGACCACGGCGTGACCTATGAGTCGGTGCGGCGGGTGCTGTACGGCGGGGGCGAGGCGAAGGCGGGCTGAGGGCCCGAGGGCCCGAGGGCGGGATTGGGGGCCGTAAGCCGAGGGTTTGGGCGAGGGGCGAGGGGCGAGGGGCGGGGCTGGGGCGAGGGGCGGGGCTGGGGCGAGGGCCGAAGGGCGGGGCCGGGGCCGTAAGCCGAGGGGGTGTGGCTCGGAGACTGAGGACTGGGGATGGCGGACGGAGAGGCTGGGGAAGCGGGCAGAGGTGGCGAGCGGGGCCGAGGGGCTGGGGCTGAGGGCCTCGGAGGGCGAGGGGGGCGGAGAGGGTGGGGCTGAGGGCCCGGGAGAGCGGGCCGAGGGGGTGGGGCTCAGGTGCTGCCTTCGTTCCCTTCGCCCCTGCCCGTCCGGTGCCGTCCCCGGGGCTCTGCCCCGGGTGAAGTGCCTTCCCGACCCGCTGTACCCGCTGTCCCGGGCCTCAGCTTCGAGGCGTTCGGAGCAGTGCTCCGATGTGGGCCGCCGCCGTCGACAGATGGTGGCGGGCCTCCCGGAGCTGGGGCTCGGTCACGCCGTGGTCGCGGGCCGCGTCACGGATGTCGTCGCGGAAGCGGTCCAGGAGGCGGTCCAGGTCGCGGGCCGGGTCACCGGTGGGGTCCTCGTGGGCCCAGGCCGGCTCGTAGTCCGCCGGGAAGTCGTCACGGGTCGCCGTGTACTCCGGGGCCGGCTCCGACGTCCGGCCGAAGCCGAAGTCCTTGCCGAGGTTCCTGCCCATGTCCTTGCCGAAGTCGCCGAACTCCTTGGCCAGTTCGGTGAGGCCCTCGCGTACCCCGGTGGGCCAGTCGCCCCGTGCGAAGTGGTCCTGCACGGTCTCCTGGACGTGCTTCGCGATGCGCTGGACCTCCTCCTGCGCCTGTGTCCGTGCCCGTTCCTGTGCCTCCTTGGCCTGTCGGCGTGCCCGCTGAGCCTCCTCGCGCGCCCGCCGGCTCTCGTCCTTCGCCCGCCGGGCCTGTTCCTTCCACTCCTGCTTGGCGCGGCGCATCTCTTCCTTCGCGGCACGCCAGGCCTCCTTGTCACCGAACTCGCCCCACTCGCCGAACGGCCCCTCGCCGCCCTGCCCCTTGGCGTCGGCCGAGCCGCGGCGGGCCTCGCTGGCCGCGGCCCGCATCTCGCGGCGCAGGTCCCCGGCCGCCCCCCGGACGTCCGCGCGGATCTCCGCCGCGAGCTCAGCCACCGACTCACGGATCTCCAGCTCCAGATCGGCCAGTTCGCCACTGCGGTCGGCCAGTTCGGCACGGCCCGCGTCGGTGATCGCGTACACCTTGCGGCCGCCCTCGGTGGTGTGGGTGACCAGCCCCTCGGCCTCCAGCTTCGCCAGCCGCGGGTACACGGTGCCCGCCGACGGTGCGTACAGGCCCTGGAAGCGCTCCTCCAGCAGCCGGATCACCTCGTACCCATGGCGTGGTGCCTCGTCCAGCAGCTTCAGCAGATACAGCCGCAGTCGTCCGTGTGCGAAGACGGGGGGCATGTCAGAGCACCTTCTTGTCGGTCGGGGCCTCGGTCGAGTCCTTCGAATCGGTCGCCGCGTCCCGCGGGGCGGTGGTGCTCGCCGTGTCGTTCCCGGCGCTGCTGCCGTGCTGCGCCTCGCCCCCCGATACGGCCTCTTCCGGCCCCGCGTTCTGCGTCCTGGCATCATGCGGCATCGCGCCGCCGGGTATTGAATCGGCTGGTCCCGGGCTTGCAGGCTTCTCGGTGGGCCGCTCCGCACCCCCGTCCCAGGGTTCCTCCTTCGTGGGGGGCCTCCGTAGCAGGGCGATCGAGCCGGACGCCGTCGTAGCCTTGAGCTTGCCGTTGCCCGCGCCCAGGCGGCCCGTGATCTTCTTCGCGCCCCACTGGCCGGTCACCCTCAGGTCCTCGAATGCGCTGGAGACCGCCCCGCTCGCGGTGTTCGCCTCCACCTCCGCGTCCGCCGGGTGGGGCAGACGGATGGCGATCTCGCCGGAGACGTTCGCCAGGCTGATGTCCGTGGGCCGGCCAGCCGGGTCCAGGTCCACGATCATCGAGCCGCTCACCGATTCGGCCTTCACGGAGGAACCCGCGCCCTCCACGACGGTCAGGTCCCCGGAGACCGAGCTGAACCGGAGGTCCCCCGTGACGGCCTGTGCTTCCAGGTTTCCGGACACCGTCTCCACGCGGACCGGGCCGGAGAGGCCGACCAGGGTGGTGTCCCCGTTGACCCCCTTGACCTGGGTCCGGCCCTCGATCCCCGACACCATCGCGCCGGCGCCGAGCATGCCCACCTCCACGCTCGTGTCGGCGGGGACGGCCAGGGAGACCACCACGTGGCGCCGCCGACCTTTGCGGTCCAGCCACTTCAGCATCCCGGGCCAGGGCAGGTCCTCGTAGGACACCGTCAGGGTGCCGCCCTCGTGGGTCACCACCAGGGGCGGGCCCTCGATCTCCGAGACCTGGAGCCTGGCGGAAACCCCTTCGGTGCCCACGACGTTGACCGTTCCGTTGACGATGCGTACGTGGAGCTCCGTCACGGGGGCGTCGACGACGAGCTTCTTGGGCTCTGCGACGGACCACTCTGACATGGCACTGACCTCCTCGAACCCTGCCTGCCGCGTGACGCGCCATATCGCGTCTTCTCTACACACGATATATCGCGGAAAGGGAAAGTCAAGGCACTCCTTCGGGTGGGCCCGACGGCGAGGATGTGCCGCTCATCCCTCGTATACGCCAGTCAAAACGGCACAAATTGCCCTAGCGTAAAACCATGCCATTCGCTGCGTCCCGCCTCAGGGCCGCTCCCGGAGCCGCTCCCGGGGCGTTGCTGCTGTGCCGGGCCGACCCGACGGCAGTCGCCCCCGTCGCCCGGCTCCTGCGGGAGCCCATGCTCGTCGTCGCGGCGGGCGACGGGTGGAGTGTGCTCGTACCGGAAGCGACACCCTGGTCACCCGAGGGGGAGCCGGTCGAGCGGGTGCTCAGCGGGTGGGCCTCCGCCCTGGCCGTCGCCGGGGGCTGGCCCGTGCTGGCCCTGTGGTGGGAGCCCGACCACAGCGGCTACACCCTGGCCTCGGGCTTCCGCCGCCCCGTCGGCTACGAGTGGCTCGCGGGCGGCACGCCGTTGGGCGAGGACGAGGCGATGCGCACCTTCGCGGGCCGTCTGGGCCTGGATCCCGTACTCGATGTACAGGCCCTGGACGCGCTGACCAAAGGGGACGTCGACGTGGACGCCCGGAAGCGGCTGCTCGGGCTGCTGGCCGTCCTCGAGCGTGCGGGAGTGGCACTGCCCGGCGGGCTCACTCCGGGTGAGTCCGCAGAGCGCCTCCGCGAGGTCGCGCTCGCGTTGGCCGGGGCCCGGCGCACCACCGAGCCGATCACCGAGGGAACCACCGAACCGATCGGCGAGCGAACCACGGAACCGATCGGCGAGCGCGCCGGCGAGCGGAAAACCGAGCGGATCACTGAACGGCACGGCGGACGGCACGGCGAACGGCGCGGCGAACGGAAAGACGAGCCCGCCGGCGAGCGCACCAGTGAGTCGGCCGATCGTGACGACGTGCCCGAGTCGGCCGATCGTGACGACGTGCCCGAGTCGGCCGACCGCGACGACGTGCCCCAGTCGGCCGACCGCGACGACGTGCCCGCAAGGGCCGGTACCGGCCGGGGGCTGTGGCCGCACTGGACGCGGCGGACCGAGGCGCAGACGCTGGCCGTCGTCGAGCTGGCCGTCGGGCTCCCGCTCGCCGTATGGGGCGCACGGCACCGCGACGGCGGCTGGTTCACGGCGGGGGCGCTCCTCGCGGCGCACGGTGCGCTCGGGCTCTCGTACGCTCTCGCGCGCCCCCGGGACTGACCGAGACCGACCCCAGCGACCCCGCTACCCCCGCCGCTCCCGCCGACCGCGCCGGAGTGCCTGCCCTGCCCGGCGGCGGGCGTGGTGATCGACCTGACGCTGCCTGCCGCTGCGCGTCGTCCCCGTCTGCCCCTACTCGTCGTCGTCCTCGTCGTCCAGCCGCGCCAGCCAGGTCGCCAGCCGCTCCACCGGCACCTCGAAGTCGGGGTTCAGGTCGACGAAGGTGCGCAGCTGCTCGGCGAGCCACTCGAAGGTGATCTCTTCTTCGCCGCGCCGCTTCTCCAGCTCCTCGATGCCACGGTCGGTGAAGTACACGGCTGCTCTCCTGGGACGGACCGGGACGGCCCCGGTGGTCGGACGTGTCGGACGTACCCCTCAAGGTTATGCGCCGTGCCGCGGACAAAGAGCCGGCCCCACCACCTCGACGGTGGTGGGGCCGGCCCCAGGTTCAGGTGTCGTCAGCGGGTCACGCCTCGAACACCTCGCGCACCAGCTGCTCCTGCTCGGCCTGGTGCCGCTTCGCCGAACCCACCGCGGGGGACGACGAGTGCGGGCGGGAGATGCGCCGCAGACGCTCCCCGTGAGGGACGTCCGCGCCGACCGCCAGATCCAGGTGGTCGATCAGGTTGAGGGCGATGAACGGCCAGGCACCCTGGTTCGCCGGCTCCTCCTGGGCCCACAGGTACTTCTCCGCGTTCGGGTACTTGCGGATCTCGGCCTGGAGCTCCGCGCCCGGCAGCGGGTACAGCCGCTCGAGGCGGATGATCGCCGTGTCCGTGATGCCGCGCTTCTGACGCTCGGCGTCGAGGTCGTAGTAGACCTTGCCCGCCGTGAAGACGACCTTGCGGACCGCGGCCGGGTCCACCGACGAGTCGCCGATGACCGGGCGGAACTGGCCCGTCGTGAACTCCTCCGCCTTCGAGGCCGCCGCCTTCAGGCGCAGCATCGACTTCGGGGTGAAGACCACCAGCGGCTTGTGGTGCGGGTTGTGCACCTGCCACCTGAGGAGGTGGAAGTAGTTCGACGGCAGGGTCGGCATCGCGACCGTCATGTTGTTCTGCGCGCAGAGCTGCAGGAACCGCTCGGGACGCGCGGACGAGTGGTCCGGTCCCTGGCCCTCGTAGCCGTGGGGGAGGAGCAGCGTCACACCGCTCGTCTGGCCCCACTTCTGCTCGGCGGAGGAGATGAACTCGTCCACGACCGTCTGGGCGCCGTTGACGAAGTCGCCGAACTGGGCCTCCCACATCACCAGCGACTCCGGACGAGCCAGCGAGTAGCCGTACTCGAAGCCCATCGCCGCGTACTCGGAGAGCAGCGAGTCGTAGACGTTGTAGCGTGCCTGGTCCTCCGACAGGTACAGCAGCGGGGTGTAGTCGGCGCCGGTCTCGCGGTCGATCAGCACCGCGTGGCGCTGGCCGAACGTGCCGCGGCGGGAGTCCTGGCCGGACAGCCGGACCGGGACGCCCTCCAGCAGCAGGGAGCCGATGGCGAGGGTCTCGCCCATGCCCCAGTCGATCGTGCCGTCCTCGACCATCGACGCACGGCGCTGCAGCTGCGGCAGCAGCCGCGGGTGCACGGTGATGGTGTCGGGGATGTTGACCTGGGACTCGGCGATCCGCTTGACGACCTCCGTGGAGACGGCGGTGTTCACCGGGACCGGGAAGCCGTCCTGCGGGTCGTAGGACTCGCCGGGCGCCGGCTGCGAGGTGGCCTCGCGGACCTCCGTGAAGACCTTCTCCAGCTGGCCCTGGTAGTCCTGGAGGGCCTGCTCGGCCTCTTCCAGGGTGATGTCGCCACGACCGATCAGGGACTCGGTGTAGAGCTTGCGCACCGAGCGCTTCTTGTCGATCAGGTCGTACATCAGCGGCTGGGTGAAGGCCGGGTTGTCCGACTCGTTGTGACCGCGGCGGCGGTAGCAGATGAGGTCGATCACCACGTCCTTGTTGAACGCCTGGCGGAACTCGAAGGCCAGACGGGCGACCCGGACGACCGCCTCGGGGTCGTCGCCGTTCACGTGGAAGATCGGGGCCTCGATCATGCGGGCCACGTCCGTGGCGTACATCGAGGACCGGGAGGACTCCGGTGCGGCGGTGAAGCCGACCTGGTTGTTGATGACCACGTGGACCGTGCCGCCGGTGCGGTAGCCGCGCAGCTGCGACATGTTCAGGGTCTCGGCCACCACGCCCTGGCCCGCGAAGGCCGCGTCGCCGTGCAGGGCCACCGGCAGGACGGTGAAGTCCGTGCCGCCCTTGTTGATGATGTCCTGCTTGGCGCGGGCGACGCCCTCCAGGACCGGGTCCACCGCCTCGAGGTGCGAGGGGTTGGCGGTGAGCGAGACCTTGATCTGCTCGCCGTCCAGGCCCGTGAAGACGCCCTCGGCGCCCAGGTGGTACTTCACGTCGCCGGAGCCGTGCATCGACTTCGGGTCGAGGTTGCCCTCGAACTCGCGGAAGATCTGCGCGTACGACTTGCCGACGATGTTGGCGAGGACGTTCAGCCGGCCACGGTGGGCCATGCCGATGACGACCTCGTCCAGACGGGACTCGGCCGCGGAGTCGATCACCGCGTCGAGCAGCGGGATGACGGACTCGCCGCCCTCCAGGGAGAAGCGCTTCTGGCCGACGTACTTCGTCTGCAGGAAGGTCTCGAAGGCCTCCGCCGCGTTCAGCCGGCGCAGGATGCGCAGCTGCTCCTCACGCTCCGGCTTGGAGTGCGAGCGCTCGATGCGGTCCTGGATCCACTTGCGCTGCTTGGGGTCCTGGATGTGCATGAACTCGATGCCGGTGGTACGGCAGTACGAGTCGCGCAGCACGCCGAGGATGTCGCGCAGCTTCATCAGGGACTTGCCGGCGAAGCCGCCGACCGCGAACTCGCGCTCAAGGTCCCACAGGGTGAGGCCGTGCTCGGTGATGTCCAGGTCGGGGTGCTTGCGCTGGCGGTACTCCAGCGGGTCGGTGTCGGCCATGACGTGGCCGCGGACCCGGTAGGAGTGGATCAGCTCGAAGACGCGGGCGGCCTTGGTGACGTCGTCGTCGTGGCTGGCGTCGATGTCCTTGAGCCAGCGGACCGGCTCGTAGGGGATGCGCAGGGCCTCGAAGATCTCGTCGTAGAAGCCGTTCTCGCCGAGCAGCATGTTCGCGACGATGCGCAGGAACTCGCCGGAGGCGGCGCCCTGGATGACCCGGTGGTCGTAGGTCGACGTCAGGGTCATGACCTTCGAGATGCCGAGCTTGTTCAGGGTGTCCTGGGAGGTGCCCTGGAACTCCGCCGGGTAGTCCATGGAACCGACGCCCATGATCACGGACTGGCCGGGCATCAGACGGGGCACGGAGTGCACGGTGCCGAGGCCGCCGGGGTTGGTCAGGGAGACCGTGACGCCGGTGAAGTCCTCCATCGTCAGCTTGCCGTCGCGGGCGCGGCGGACGATGTCCTCGTAGGCCTGCCAGAACTCGAAGAAGTTCAGCGTCTCGGCCTTCTTGATGCCGGCCACCACGAGCTGGCGGTCGCCGTTCGGCTTCACCAGGTCGATCGCCAGGCCGAAGTTGATGTGCTCCGGCTTGACCAGCGTCGGCTTGCCGTCCTTCTCGGCGTAGTGCCAGTTCATCGACGGCATGGCCTTGATGGCCTGCACCATCGCGTAGCCGATGAGGTGGGTGAAGGAGATCTTCCCGCCCCGGGCCCGCTTCAGGTGGTTGTTGATGACGATGCGGTTGTCGAACAGCAGCTTCACCGGGACCGCGCGCACGGAGGTGGCCGTGGGCAGCTCCAGCGAGGCGTTCATGTTCTTCGCGACCGCGGCGGACGGGCCGCGCAGCGTCACGTACTCCGGGCCTTCCTTGGCCTCGGTTGCGGGCGCGGCCTTCGGCTTTGCGGGCGCGGCGGCCGGCTTCGTGGCGGCGGGCTTCGCGGCCGGGGCCGGGGCGGCAGCGGCGGGCTTGGGGGCCGCCGGAGCAGGTGCCGGGGCGGAGGGCTTCGCGGGTGCCGGTGCGGTGGGCGCGGCCGGGGCAGTGGTGGTGGTCGCTGCGGCCCCCGCGGCCGCAGTACCCGCCGGAGCCGAGGCGGCGGGCGCCCCCGGCTTGTAGTCGGCGAAGAAGTCCCACCAGGCGCGGTCTACCGAATTCGGGTCCTGGAGGTACTGCTGATAGATCTCGTCGACGAGCCACTCGTTGGGACCGAACGCGGCAGCGGGGTTCTTCCCGGCTTGGTCGTCGGTCGAGATGCTCGAGTTACTGGGGGACTGTGGCGACACGGCGGCAACCGCCCTCTTCCGCTTCACAAGGTGATGGACAGCGGGAATAAAGGCTACGCCTACGTGGCCGAGAGGTGCAGGCCGGGCCACTCATCGTCGTGTAAGTCACATCTAACTGAGTGTTTCGGCGGTGGAAATGGCGGGAAACAAGCGGGGTTTCGCTCCGAAATGCATCCGTCGACCTGACGCGGGGGCGCGGCCCGAGCACACGCGTACTCGATGCGGGCTCGATGACACGTGTCCCGCTGCCCGTTCGTACGTCGATCTTGTGCTTACGATTCGAACCTTACGTCAACTTTGCCGCTGCGTCTCTCCCGGAAGGGTGACCTGGATCCGGCAACCCTGTATCGATTCGGCCACACCGATCCGGCCACCATGCAGATCGACCGCCCAGCGGGCGATGGCCAGCCCCAGTCCCGTGCCGCCGTCGCTGCCCGGGCCGTGCGGGGCGCTCACGCCACCGCGGTTGAAGCGCTCGAAGACCCGGTGCCGCTCCGACTCCGGGATGCCGGGGCCCTCGTCCAGGACCTCGAGGTCCAGCGACTCGGGCGCCGTACCGCGCCGGGCCTTCACCGTGACCCGGCCGTGCGGGGGACTGTGCTTGACCGCGTTGTCGATGAGGTTGGCGACCACCTGGTGGATGCGCTCGGGGTCCGCCAAAGCGGTCAGCTCGGGCGGTGAGACGTCCAGGTGCAGATGGACGTCGGTACGGGTGTGGCTGCCGGAGCCGGACGCGATGCCGGCCCGCGCCGAGGCGACCATGTTCGCCTCCTTCAGGACGCCCGAGAGATACGGCCACACCTCGAAGCGGCGCTTCTTCAGCGGAACGACGCCGTTGTCGAGGCGGGAGAGGTCCAGCAGCGTCTCCACCAGCCGGCCGAGGCGCTCGGTCTGCTTCAGGGCGATGCGCATGGTCTCGGGGTCGGCGGCCGAGATGCCGTCGACGATGTTCTCCAGGACCGCGCGCAGGCCCGCGATGGGGGTGCGCAGCTCGTGCGAGACGTTCGCCACCAGCTCCTTGCGCTGGCGGTCCTGGGCCTCCAGCTCGTCGGCCATGAGGTTGATCGTGTGGGCGAGGTCGCCCAGTTCGTCGCGGCGGTTCTCGCGTACCCGGCGGGTGTAGTCGCCGTGCGAGATGGACCGGGCGACGGCGTTCATCTCGTCCAGTGGGTGGGTCAGCGAGTGCGCCACGAACTGGGTGATCAGCAGGGTCGCGATCATCGAGAAGACCGTGATGAAGCGCAGTTCGGTCTCCGTGCGCACCGCGATCAGCAGCAGGCCGGTGGTGATCAGTACCGAGATCACGACCAGGGCGCCCAGCTTGGTCTTGATGGAGAACGGACGCAGTCCGCCCCAGGACGACCCGCCGTTCCTGGATCCGGGGTTGGCTCCGGCGTCCCTGGCTCCGGGGTTCCTGCGTGACGCCGGCCCGACCGCACCGCTCATGACATCAGCCCCCATGGGAAGCCCGGCTCCTCGGGGAGCCGGGATCTGCCGTCCCGGCTCCGCCGCCGTCACGGCACCGAACCGGGTCTGCGGCCCGGCCTGCCGCTGGGCGATCGAAACCGGGCGCTGCCGCCCGGCTCACCGCTGCGACGGCACCGAGCCGTGGTTCTCCAGCCCTGCTCGCCGTCGTGACACGCGAACCCCTGGTGCTCGGCCGGCTCCGCCGCCCCGGCACGGAGCCGGGTCGAAGGCCTGCCCCGGCTCAGGGAGTCGGGGTCTCCAGCGCGTAGCCGACGCCGTGCACCGTACGGATACGCTCCGCACCGATCTTCCGGCGCAGCGCCTTGATGTGGCTGTCCACGGTCCGCGTCCCGGACGCGTCCGCCCAGTCCCACACCTCGGCGAGCAACTGCTCGCGGGAGAGTACCGCACGCGGGGTGTTGGCGAGGCAGACCAGGAGATCGAACTCGGTGGGCGTCAGATGCACGTCCTCGCTGCGCACCCGCACCCGGCGCTGCGCGTGGTCGATCTCCAGCTCGCCCAGGCGCAGGATTCCCGAGCGCGGGGTCGCCGCGGCGAGCGCCGCGCGCTCCACGCGGCGCAGCAGGACGTGTACGCGGGCGGCCAGTTCACGCATGGAGAAAGGCTTCGTCATGTAGTCGTCGGCGCCCACGCCGAGGCCGACCAGCATGTCCGTCTCGTCGTCGCGGGCCGTCAGCATCATCACCGGAACGGGGCGCTGGGCCTGGACCCGACGGCAGACCTCCAGTCCGTCGAAGCCCGGCAGCATGATGTCGAGGATCAGCAGGTCGGGCTGCCAGGCCTCCGCGGTGTCCACGGCGGCGGGGCCGTCCATCGCCGTCTGGACCAGGAACCCTTCCGCGCGCAACCGGGCGGCGATTGCGTCGACGATCGTCGGGTCGTCCTCGACCACCAGCACACGGCGCTGCGCTCCGGGCGTCGCCGCGGTGCCGTTGTGGGTGGTGTGTGTCTGCTCCATCGATCGGCCGCCCCTGAGGTGTGCTTTCCGGAATCCGTGGGGTGATTCCATGACTGCGCTTGACGCTTGAATGATCCGCGTGCGTCAGCAGAGTACGGGCAGTTCGCACCGCTCGGCTATCCAGGTCTGACCGCGAGGTGCACAACGTCGGGAACGCCTCGGGCAACCGGGATCTCTTTGGTACGCACCTGACGGAACCCGGCATTCCGTAGCCTTCCCTCGAATTCCGGTGAGGGCTTCGCGGACCATACGGCAAGCACTCCACCAGGCACCAACGCCCTTGCGCAGGCGGCGAGTCCGGCCGGTGCGTAAAGGTTGGCGTTGTCCTCCGTGACCGTCCAGTCGGGGCCGTTGTCGATGTCGAGACAGAGTGTGTCGTATGTGGCGTAAATCTCATTGACGTGGTCGACCAGATCGGCCTCGACGATCTCGACACGGGGGTCCGTCAGGGCCGGTCCGGACACCTCGCGGAGGGGTCCGGTCCGGTGCCAGTCGATGATCGCTCGTTCGCGTTCGACAACGGTGATGCGTTTCCAGTGGGGTTGTCCGGCGGCGCGGGCGAGCGAGAAGCCCACGCCGAGGCCGCCGAGGAGGAGGCTGGGTCCGAGGTGAGCGGGGGTGCCGGTGTCGAGTCCGCCCTTCTCGAGCCCGTCCTTCCCGAGTCCGCCCAGAGCATCGAGTGCGGCGTCGACCAGCAGGCGTTCGGAGCGGCCGTCCGAAGTGTCCATCAGGAAGCACCCGTTGGCGATGATCTGCCACAACTGTCCGTGCCGCCGCAGTACGACCTCGCCGTAGGGGCCCTCGCGGCGGTCGATGACCTGGGGGATGCCCACGGCTTCGGGAGCACCGGGGGCGGCGGTCGGGGCCGGGGGCGTGGTCGGGTCGTAGGCGGCGGTCATCAGTCCATCCTGACACTCCGAGTCGCGCTGGGGCGCGGGTATTTCACCTCCCGGGGGTGGGAATCGCCTGCGGGCGTCGGGGTCGGGGGCGAAGGCACGCCGTGCTGCTCTCGCACGCCGTACTGGCCGATCAGCTTGAAGTGGCTCAGGTGTCGGCCTGTGACACGCGTGGCCGGAATCGCTGTGTGGATGGCTTGAAAACGGGGTGTGGTCGACTCGTGTAATCGGCGGTAACGCGGCGTATCCGTCTGCCGTTAGGGTGACGGGCATGGTGCAGAACCAGAGGTCGGGGGACCGATCGGGGCCCCGGGGCACGTACGCCGTGGGGAACGAGCGGCGCTCGCGCATCGTGGATGCCGCGGTGGAGCATTTCGCGCAGTGGGGCTTCCATGCCTCCTCGCTGGCGCGTATCGCCAAGGACGTCGACATCACCCAGGGCGGCCTGCTGCACCACTTCCGCAGCAAGGAGGACCTTCTCGTCGCGGTCCTGGAGCGCTTCGACGAGCACGACGTGCGGAAGTTCTTCCCCGCGGAGTTCGACTCCGCGGCGGCGCTCTTCGACACCCTCCTCGCGCTCGCCGAGTACAACAGCCGGCGCCTGGGCCGCACCAAGATGTTCAACGTGCTGGCGGCCGAGGCGGGGGACCCCGGACATCCGGCGCACGCCTACTTCGTCGCGCGGTACGCGGATGTGGTCAAGTCCACCGAGGCGGCACTGCGGCGGGGGGTCGACGACGGAGAGCTGCGGGCGGACACCGACTGCCTGGCGCTGGCGCAGGAGACCGCCGCGATGATGGACGGGCTCCAGCTGCAGTGGGTACTGGATCCGGCCGGATTCGACATGGTGGGACGGTTCCGTGCGTACCTGGACAGGTTGCTGCGGTCGATCACGGTGGCGGGGACGGGGCTGCTCACAGGGACGGGGCTGTCCCCGGGGACGGCGCTGACCGAACGGACGGGACTCTCGGCCGGGACGGGGCTGTCGACGCGGGCGCGACAGACTTGAGGTCGTGGGTGTGAGCGTGGTTCACAGCTGTTCACCCTCCCGCGAACCTCGCACTGGTCAGCGGCGCCGCCACCGTCCAGCCCAGCGACTCGTACAGCGCGCGCCCCTGGGGCGTCCCGGCCAGTACGCCGGTCTCCGCACCCTGTTCGACGGCGGTGTGTGCGAGCGTGTGCATCACCAGGGAGCCCAGACCCCGGCGGCGGTGGGCCGCGGAGGACTCGACCTGGTCGACGACCGCCGTCGCGCCGACGGCCGCGATCTGTCCGCGTGCCGCCCAGCTTCCGTCCGGGGTCGTGACGAGCGTCCGGGTCACACCGCCGCGCGACCAGGTGCGCATCCGGTAGCCCTCCGGCGCGGCCACGGCAGTCGCGGCGGAGAGGGGGTCTCCGTCGCCGGTGACAGCAGCGGGGCCGACATGAGATAGCCCGGTTCCGGATCGACCCACCAGCCGACGCCCAGCCACTTCTCGACCGAGGACCGCTCCGCGAAGACCTTGAGCCACACCCCGGCGCCGGTCACCGCCTCCGCCACGCCGCGGACCGTGGCCTCCTCGGCCTCCCCGTCCACGGCGCTGAGCACATGACGTGTGACCTGCTCGGCCGTCCCGACGTCGACCGTGTATCCCCACGGCTCGACCCGTGGCGGCGCCGCTCCGCGCGAGACCACCCAGCCGTCGACCCAGGCCCGCACGAGCTTGTCCAGCACAGCCCCACCCCGCGTAGTGGATGCATTCGGCAACGGCCGTTACTGCGGAAGGCTATGCGGGCGCAGGGGGCGGGCGGCAGAAATGATCGCTCACAGCGAACGCCCTCGCGCCCGGGAACAACCGAGGCTCCTCAGGCATTGAGTCCACATAACTCAACTTGACTGCCGAAGGGGAGATCATGGCTGCTGAGTCCGCGGCGTTCACACCGCTCACCCTGCCTGTGCTGCCGCTCGACGACGAGGTCGTGCTGCCCGGGATGGTGGTTCCTCTGGACCTCAACGACGCCGACGTGCGGGCGGCGGTGGAAGCCGCGCAGGCCGCAGCCCGGTCGACGCCCGGCAAGCCCAAGGTGCTGCTGGTCCCGCGCATCGACGGGACGTACGCGAGCACCGGCGTGCTGGGCACGGTCGAGCAGGTCGGCCGGCTCGCCGACGGTGATCCGGGGGCGCTCATCCGCGGGCGCGGGCGGGTACGGATCGGCGCCGGCACGACCGGGCCGGGGGCCGCCCTGTGGGTCGAGGGGACCCGCCTCGAGGAGAGCGTGCCCGACCCGCTGCCGGGTTCCGTCGTCGAACTTGTCAAGGAGTACAAGGCCCTTGCCACCAGCTGGCTGCGCAAGCGCGGCGCCTGGCAGGTCGTGGACCGGGTGCAGCAGATCGACGACGTCTCCGCGCTCGCCGACAACTCCGGCTACTCGCCCTTCCTGACCACCGATCAGAAGGTCTCCCTGCTGGAGACGGCGGACCCCGTCGCCCGGCTGAAGCTCGCCACCGAGCAGCTGCGCGAGCACCTTGCCGAGCAGGACGTCGCCGAGTCCATCGCCAAGGACGTCCAGGAGGGCGTCGACAAGCAGCAGCGCGAGTTCCTGCTGCGCCGTCAGCTCGAAGCCGTCCGCAAGGAACTGCGTGAGCTGAACGGTGAGAAGGAGGGTGAGGAGTCCGACGACTACCGGGCACGCGTCGAAGCCGCCGACCTTCCCGAGAAGGTCCGTGACGCGGCGCTGAAGGAGGTCGACAAGCTCGAGCGGTCCTCCGACCAGTCGCCCGAGGGCTCCTGGATCCGGACCTGGCTCGACACCGTCCTCGAACTGCCCTGGAACGAGCGCACCGAGGATGCGTACGACATCCGGGGCGCCAAGGCCGTGCTCGACGCCGAGCACTCCGGTCTGGAGGACGTTAAGGAGCGCATCACCGAGTACCTCGCCGTGCGCAAGCGGCGTTCCGACCGGGGTCTGGGTGTCGTCGGCGGCCGCCGCGGCGGTGCCGTCCTCGCGCTCGTGGGTCCGCCCGGTGTCGGCAAGACGAGCCTCGGGGAGTCCGTCGCCCATGCCATGGGGCGGAAGTTCGTGCGGGTCGCGCTCGGCGGCGTGCGGGACGAGGCCGAGATCCGCGGCCACCGGCGCACCTACGTGGGGGCGCTGCCCGGCCGTATCGTCCGGGCCATCAAGGAGGCAGGGTCCATGAACCCCGTCGTCCTGCTCGACGAGATCGACAAGGTCGGCTCCGACTTCCGGGGCGACCCCGCCGCCGCCCTCCTCGAAGTCCTCGACCCCGCGCAGAACCACACCTTCCGCGACCACTACCTCGAGGTGGAACTCGACCTGTCCGACGTGGTCTTCCTGGCCACCGCCAACGTCCTGGAAGCCATCCCCGAGGCGCTGCTCGACCGTATGGAGCTGGTCCGGCTCGACGGGTACACCGAGGACGAGAAGGTCGTCATCGCCCGCGACCACCTGCTCCCGCGCCAGCTGGAGCGGGCCGGCCTGCAGAAGGACGAGGTCACTCTGGAGGAGGGCGCGCTGCGTAAGCTCGCCGGCGAGTACACCCGCGAGGCGGGCGTACGGAACCTGGAGCGGTCCGTCGCACGGCTGCTGCGCAAGATCGCGGCCCAGCACGAACTGGGTGAGCGGGAGCTGCCGTTCACGGTCACCGAGGGTGATCTGCGCGCGCTGATCGGACGTCCGCACCACGTGCCCGAGTCCGCGCAGGAGCCGGCCGAGCGGCGCACAGCCGTCCCCGGTGTGGCCACCGGGCTCGCGGTCACCGGCGCGGGCGGCGACGTCCTGTACGTGGAGGCTTCGCTGGCCGACCCCGAGACGGGCGCGGCGGGGCTGACCCTCACCGGTCAGCTGGGCGACGTCATGAAGGAGTCGGCGCAGATCGCGCTGAGCTTCCTGCGCTCCCACGGGGCCGAGCTCGAACTGCCCGTCGGCGACCTGAAGGACCGGGGTGTGCACATCCACTTCCCGGCGGGTGCCGTTCCCAAGGACGGTCCGAGCGCGGGCGTCACCATGACGACCGCCCTGGCCTCGCTGCTGAGCGGCCGGCTGGTCCGTACGGACGTGGCGATGACCGGTGAGGTCTCGCTCACCGGCCGGGTGCTGCCGATCGGCGGTGTGAAGCAGAAGCTGCTGGCCGCCCACCGGGCCGGGATCACCACCGTCGTGATCCCGAAGCGCAACGAGCCCGACCTGGACGACGTGCCGGCGGAGGTGCTGGAGAAGCTGAACGTGCACGCCGTGACGGACGTCCGCCAGGTGCTGGAGCTGGCGCTCACCCCGGCGGCCAACGGCGCCGCCCCGGAGGTTCCGGCAGCGGCGTGACGGACGCTGCCGGTGCGCACGGGCCCGGGCCCCGCGAGGGGATCCGGGCCCGACGTGTTCCCGGCCCCTGATGTGTTCGCGTCGCCCAATGTGGTCCCGGCCCCTGATGTGTTCGCGTCGCCCAATGTGGTCCCGGCCCTTGATGTGTTCGCGTCGCCCGATGTGTTCCCGTCTCCGGACTTGTCGGTGTCGCCCTGCGGGTGGCTCGTGCCCGGCCGACTCATGTCCGCGCCGGTCGCTGCGAAATACTGTCCCAGCTGCGGCGACGGCGGTCGCTGTGGACAACTTCAGGACCTTTGAGGGTCGGTCGACGAAAGCGGAGTGCTGACGTGCACGAGGACGGAAACGGCGAACACCGTGAGGCATCCGAGGGACCGGGCAGCGCCGCGGACCGGGAGTTCCTGGAGCTGGAGCGCGAGCTGACCGTCCTTCTGCGGCGGGCCCGCGCCTCTTCCGGGGAGATGGCCCGCGAGGTGCACCCCGACCTGGAGTCGGCGGCGTACGGGCTGCTGGCGCTGCTCGCGGAGTCGGGCCGGACGCGCGCCACCGAGCTGGCGGCGTACGTCGGGGTCGGCAAGGCCACGATGTCCCGGCAGTTGCGTGCCCTGGAAGAACTGGGCCTTGTCTACCGCGAGCCGGACCCCGCCGACGGCCGCGCCTGGCTCATCCAGCTCACGGACCTGGGCCGGGACCGCTTCAACTCCGTTCGCGATGCCCGGCGGGCCCGCTACGTACGCCAGCTGAAGAACTGGGACCGGACCGAGGTCGCCGAACTCGCCCGACTGCTACGGCAATTGAACGAGGGCATGGAGAGGTGAGCCGGCGAGCGATGAGCCGGTAAGCGGTTAGCCGGCCGGCAACAGTGAGTGGTGGCCGGAGTGGTAGCCGGGCTTGAGGGTCGCTCACAGCTCCACGTACACCACCGTCGCGTCGTCATGGGTCTTGCCGCGCCGGGCCGACGTGCCCTCGGACCCGGCCAGTTCCAGCGCGCGAACCCGGTCGACCAGTGCCTGGCCGCCCTCCTTGCGCACCAGCGCGACCAGTTCCCGCCAGTCACCCTCGCCGAACCGCTCCGTCCAGCGCATGGCGCCGTCCGTCAGGGCGGTCAGGGTGCGGACGCCGTCCCGGTCCAGCCGGCCGGTCACCGCCCGCTCGGCCACCGCGGGGTCGGCCGCGGCCGTGAAGAAGCCGCCCTCCTTGTTCCGGAAGGTCGCGTCGATGACCGTGTGCGAGGTCAGGGCCGTACCGGGCAGGAGGGCCAGCCGGTCGTCGAGCAGGGCCGTCACCTCGCCGGAGGCGCTCTCCACGAGGAGCGCCGAGTCGGAGAGGACCAGGTACTCCACGTGGGCCGGGTCCCAGCGGGCCAGGACCACCGTCGCCTGCGGGGTGCGCGGGTGAGAAAGGTCACAGGTCCCGGCATGGGTCCCGGCCGTACGGGCGATCGCGCGGGACAGGATCTCGGGGAGTGTCAGATCTCGTAGGGAAACGCACATTTCACCCAGTGCGCCGCCCAGTCGCGCCGTGAACCAGGGGACGGAATGCAGACAGCCGTCGTCGCCCGCCGGTGGCGTCACACCGTCGAGCACGACGAGTGATCCACCCTGTCCGGAGGCCGGGAGAGCTACCGACGCGTAGTCCTCATTGGGGCGGTCCCGGTCGCCGGGTTCACAGGCGAGCTCAGTACGCATTCGGCCAGTCTGCACGACCCCTTCACAGTCTCCGCCAATGGCTGGCAACAGTTGCGGAATCGGTCCGGACGGGCTGGTCAGAAGCCGGATTTGAGGTGGAATGATGTCCTCCGGTGGGCCGTGGCGGGGCATCCTGCCAAAGCCTGCTGGAGACGTCCAACCGGCGCCCCGGAAAGGGCCGGACGCGGGCGCCGGGGGAACTTGCCGGACAACTCCCGCTCGATGTTCACTCCTTCGGGTGGCGGGTCTGGCGATGCGGGACCGCTGCCCACCGGCACTGGGATGGTCGGGAGCCGTACCGGGGGACGCCCGAGTTGACGGATCGTCACCCGGGCCCATTGGGTACACGAGTTCAAGGATGCGAGCACCGGTGCAGAAGACGCGGACTCGGCGCAAAGGCAGGAAGACGGGCCCCGACGGGCAGCTCACCCCGGGCCTCACGCCGGACACGGAGCCCACGGGCCGGGGGCGCCCGGCCCATGTGCGCAACCGACTGATCATCGCCGTCGCCGTGGTGGCCGCCGCGATCGCCGGGGCCGGCGCGCCGACCGTCCTCGCCGCCTCCGCCCAGCTGCACGACGCGCAGAACCTGGTCACCCTAGCCGAGCAGACCCAGCACGCCCTCACCCTCGCCCACTCGCTGGCCGACGAGCGCGACGAGGTCACCGTCTACGTCGCGCAGGGCCGCCCCAAGGGCAAGGGGCCATCCGAGCAGCGCAGCTCCCGCGTCGACCGGCAGATCGAGGAACTGCGCACCGACGCCCCGGCCGAACTGCGGAGGGAACTCGACGCCATCGCGGCCGTCCGCCGCGCATCGCTCACCGGAAAGAGCAGCGCCCTCGAGGCGCACCAGGAGTACTCCGGCACCATCGCCGAGCTCCACGCCCTCGCCGAACGGCTGGCCGAACAGCTGCCGCCCCGGGCGGGCGGCGGCGCACACGCCCTCGCCGACCTCGACCTCGCCGTCCAGCAGGCCGCCGCCGCCCGCGGACTGCTGCTCGCCGCGCTCGCCGTGCCGACCAGGACCACCACCACGATCGACCCGATCACCGGTCTGCCCGAGACCACCACCGGCTCCTCACCGTCGGACACCAGGCAGCGGGCCGCCCTCAGCGCCGCCGCACAGCAGGCCCACGTCCGCGAGGAGGCCGCGCTCGCCGACTTCCGCGACGCCGCCCCCAAGGCCACCCGCGGCGCCTACGACTCCACGGTCACCGGGCCGGACGTCGTCCAGGCCGAGAAGTACCTGAAGCGGCTCACCGACCAGCCGACCCTCTCCGCCGATGAGCTCGACACCAACGCCGACAGGCTGGACAGGACGCTGTCCGCCCGCATCGACCTGATGCGCGGGGCCGAGTCGGCGCTGAACGACCGGCGCACCAAGGACCTGGAGAAACTGCGCGACGACGACGTCACCGCGCTGGAGATCCGCATCGCCCTCATCGGTGTCATCCTGCTCGTCGCGGTCGGCTTCGCCATGGCCGTGGCCCGCACCCTCACCCGGCCGCTCGCCGTGCTGCGCCTCGGCTCCGCCCGGCTGGCCGGCGAGCCCGGCACCGGAGAGCCGATCCGGTTCAACGGACGCGATGACGAGTTCGCACAGGTCGTACGGTCCGTCAACGCCCTGCACGCGCACACCGTCGCGCTCCAGGAGCGGCTCGCGACCCTCGAAGGCGACCGCAAGCACCTGGTCGGGCAGCGGCAGAAGATGGCCGACGACCGGGAGGGGCTGCGCGCCCAACTCGCCGACGCCACCGCACAACTGGAGCGGATGCGGGCCGGCATCCACGGCACCTTCGTCAACCTGGCGCTGCGCACGCTCGGACTGGTGGAGCGCCAACTCGGTGTCATCGAAGGACTGGAGCAGCGGGAGCAGGACCCCGACCGGCTCGCCACGCTCTTCAAGCTCGACCACTTCGCCACCGTCATGCGCCGGCACAGCGAGAACCTCCTCGTCCTCGCGGGCGCCGACCACGGCCACCAGCACCCCGGACCGGTGCCGCTCGTCGACGTCGTACGGGCCGCGGTCAGCGAGATCGAACGGTACGAGCGGGTGCGGATCGCGGCACTGCCGCCCCACGCGCACATCGCCGGGTTCGCGGCCGACGACCTCTCGCACCTGCTGGCCGAACTCATGGAGAACGCCACGTCGTTCTCGCCGCCGGACATCCCCGTCGAGGTCTCCGGGTGGCTGCTGGAGAGCGGCGAGGTGATGCTCTCGGTGCAGGACGAGGGCATCGGCACGAGCTCCGAGCGGCTCGCCCAACTCAACCTGCGACTCGGGCAGTTCAACCCCGACGAGCCCTACGACCACAGCGGTGGGGACGGCCTCGGACTCGGCCTCTACGTGGTCGCCCGGATCGCCCACCGGCACGGCGTGCGGGTGCGGTTGCGGGATCAGAAGCAGGGCGGCATCGCCGCGGTGGTCGTCCTGCCGAAGACCCTGCTCTCCGCCGCCCCGCCCGCGGCCGTGGTCGCGCCCGTGGACGGCGGCGCACCCTCCCTGTCACTGCCGGGCGCCGACGCGGAGGCCAACTCCAATCGGCTGGACGGCCGTTCACCCGGCACGGTGGATCCCTTGATCGCGGCGGCGGAGCGTGCGGCACGGCCTGACGTACCGGCCGAGGCACTGGACGGCGTACCGGCCGACGCACTGGACGGCGGGCGCGGGGCGGGTCAGGCACCGGCTCAGGCGGAGGCGCAGGCACAGACCCCGGCACCTGAAGAGACCCCGGGCGGTGGCGGACCCGACGAGCCCCTGCCGGCCGAGACCACGATGGAACTGCTCGCGCCGATCCCCGCGGCCGATGAGCCCGCCGAACCCACGGCGGCCGAGGTCACGCAACCGGCCGCGGGCGAGCCCACCGAGCCCACCGAGCCCGAGTACCGCGCCGCGAGCCCGGCCGATCCCTATGCCATCGGCCCCGACGCCCACGCCCGCACGCCCGACGAGGCCGACGAGGCGAGGGCCCCGCGCACAACCGACAAGGGGCTGCCCAAGCGGACGCCCAGGATCAGCCCACAGGTCCGGATGCCGACGGCGCGCGCGGGGGGTGTGGACGCCGAGGCGCTGCGCAGGCGGCTCAGCGGCTTCCACCAGGGCGCCGCCGCCGGCCACCGCGATGTCGAGGCGGAGATCGCCGAACGCATGGGGGAACAGGCCGAGCCGGGACCGGCAACGGGGGAAGCCGCCGGTGGGCCCCGGGAACGTACCGGAGAAGTCAAGGGGGACACAGTCGAGGAGGCACGCAGTTGACTGCGCCCAGTACCTATGGACTGAGCAGCGAAGCCCGCAATCTGCACTGGCTGCTGACGAACCTCGTGGAGGAGGTGCCGGGGCTGCTGTCGGTCGCGGTGGTCTCCTCCGACGGTCTGCTGCTGCTCTCCTCCGACCCCGGGAGGACCCAGCAGCAGCACACCGCGCCGGCCGCGGGGCCACGCGGCTCGTCCGCCGACCTCGCCACCGTGGTCTCCGGCATCGCCAGCCTCACCATCGGTGCCGCCAGGCTGATGGACGGTGGCGCGGTCAAGCAGACGATGGTCGCGATGGACGAGGGCAGCCTCTTCGTGATGTCGATCAGTGACGGGTCGCTTCTCGGTGTGCACGGCGCCCCGGACTGCGACATGAGCGTGGTCGCGTACCACATGGCGCTCTTCGTGGGCCGCGCCGGACACGTCCTCACCCCCGAACTCCGCACCGAACTGCGCCAGTCGATGGAGGCCAAGTCGATGGGGAGCGCCCAGTGACCACGCCGCGGCTGCCGGTGCGCGGCGGAGACCGCAAACCCGCCCGGGTCCGGCCGTACTCGCTGACCGGCGGCCGCACCCGCTTCGGCCACGTGCTGCTCGTCGAGACGTTCGTGACGAGCACGGCCGCGCTCGAAGCCCCCGAGGAGCGCAAGGAACTGCCCAAGGGCTCACTGACGACCCGGGTGATGCCCGAGATGCAGGCCATCGTCGAACTGTGCCGCCGGATGCGGACGGTCGCCGAGATCGCCGCGCTGCTGAAAATGCCGCTCGGCGTGGTCCGTGTGCTCCTCAGCGACCTCGCGGACCAGGGAAAGATCCGTGTGTACGGAACCGGAACCGGTCACGGCCCGGGGCGGCCGGACCGCGCTCTGCTGGAAAGGGTGCTGAGTGGACTCCGTCGTCTCTGACGTCTCCCGTGTCACAGGGCTTGTGGAGCCGGAGCCCGAGGAGGAGTTGAAGGCCTGGCAGACCGACCGCACCCGGGCCCCCATAGCCACCAAGATCGTGGTCGCGGGAGGCTTCGGGGTCGGCAAGACCACCCTGGTCACCGCGGTCTCCGAGATCGCGCCCCTGCAGACCGAGGCGCTGATGACCGAGGCCAGTGAGGAGACCGACGACCTCACGGCCACCCCGGGCAAGACCACCACCACGGTGGCCATGGACTTCGGCCGCATCACGCTCGACGACGACCTGGTCCTCTACCTCTTCGGCACGCCGGGACAGCAGCGGTTCTGGTTCATGTGGGACGACCTGGTGCGCGGTGCGATCGGCGCGGTCGTCATGGCGGACACCCGACGGCTGTCCGACTGCTTCCCGGCACTCGACTACTTCGAGAGCTGCGGACTGCCGTACATGGTCGCCGTCAACCACTTCGACGGCAGCGAGCGGTTCCAGCCGGAGGACGTGCGCGAGGCCCTCACGATCCCCCCGCACATACCCGTCATGATCATGGATGCGCGCCGCCGGATCTCGGCGATCGAGACCCTCCTGGCCCTCGTCGGCCACGCGCTCGCCGTCAGCCCCGAGTAACGCACAGCCCGCCCGGTCAACGCCAACCAAGCCCCGAACAGCCGGAGTTCCGGAGTAGGAGTCAGCAGAAGCATGCGCAAGATACTCGTCGTCGGAGCCGGACAGTCCGGACTCCAGCTCGCCCTCGGACTCCAGTCGCACGGATACGAGGTCACCCTGATGTCCAACCGGACGGCGGACGAGATCCGGGGCGGCCGGGTGATGTCGACACAGTGCATGTTCCACACGGCGCTGCAGCACGAGCGAGACCTCCAGTTGAACTTCTGGGAGTCCGAGGCCCCGAGGATCGAGGGACTCGGCGTGTCCGTCGCCGTCCCCGGCTCCTTCGACCCCGGGCCCTCACAGCGCGCCATCGACTGGGTGGGCCGGCTCGACGGCTATGCGCAGTCGGTGGACCAGCGGGTGAAGATGGCCGGCTGGATGGAAACGTTCGCCCAGCGCGGCGGCCAACTCGTCATCCACGGCGCCGCCGTCTCCGACCTGGACTACTTCTCCCGCACCTACGACCTGGTCCTCGTCTCCGCCGGCAAGGGCGAACTGGTGTCGATGTTCGGCCGGGACGCCACCCGCTCCCCGTACGCCGAGCCGCAGCGGGCCCTCGCGGTCGCCTACGTCCACGGCCTCGGCCCGCGCCCCGAACACCCGGAGTACGAGGCGGTCCGCTGCAATCTCGTGCCGGGCGTGGGCGAACTCTTCGTGATGCCGGCCCTCACCACCTCCGGCCGCGCGGACATCCTCTTCTGGGAGGGCATACCCGGCGGCCCGCTCGACGTCTTCACCGGCGTGAAGGACCCGGCGGAGCACCTCTCCCTGACCCTGGAACTCATGGAGCGGTTCCTGCCCTGGGAGTACGCGCGGGCCACGAAGGTCGAGCTCACCGACGCGGGCGGAACCCTGTCCGGCCGCTACGCCCCCACCGTCCGCAACCCGATCGGCCGGCTGCCCGGCGGCGGCCTCGTCCTCGGGGTCGCGGACGTGGTCGTGGCCAACGACCCGATCACCGGCCAGGGCTCCAACTCCGCGTCCAAGTGCGCCGCCTCGTACCTCGCGTCGATCCTCGAGCACGGCGAGAAGGAGTTCGACGAGGCCTGGATGCAGCAGACCTTCGACCGCTACTGGGACACCGCCCAGCACGTCACCAAGTGGACCAACGCGATGCTCGGCGCCCCGCCGGAGCACGTCCTCAACCTGATCGGCGCGGCAGGCGCCCTCCAGCCGGTCGCCGACCGCTTCGCCAACGGCTTCAACGACCCGGCGGACTTCGAGAACTTCTTCTACGAGCCGGAGAAGACGGAGGCTTATCTGGCATCGGTTTCCGGGGCCTGACGACCCCCTGACCAGCGGCCCGGCCGTCATGGTCTGTCGTTGTTGGTCGTCCTCGGTCGCCCTCGGACGGCCCTCGGACGGCCCGGCAGGGGCCGCTTGGGAGCTCCCAGCTCCGGCTGAGTACAGGACGTGGACGCCTGGTGCTTGTCGCGTCGCTTGTCGTCTGGCTTGTCGCTTGTCGGGCCGCAGGTCAGAGCCTGTTTCAGGGTCTCCAGCCACGATCTCACCCGCGTGGCGCGACAAGCGACAAGACAAGGGCGCCGACGGCATCTCCCGCATGGCCGAGCTGTCGGGGTAGGAAGAGCAAGAAGGACCACCCTTCGGGCGGGCGTTCTTCAGCCGCCCCGCGATCGCGGCCCCGCCGTCGTGAGCGGCTACTGGCGGGTTTTCGCAGGTCAAGGCCGCTCTTAGAAGAGGAGGAGGTGTGGACGCTGCGGACGCTGTGACGAGCGGGAGGCTCCGGCCGGAGCGAGAAGAGACCACCCCGCCGCCGCGCCTGGCGGTCTCTTCATCCACGAGCACACCCGCCGGACCGGAACCCGTATCCGCGGGCGTGAAGCCGCCGATGCCCGCACAAGCATGAGGAGCACCAGGCGCCCTGGTGCCGCACATGCAAGGGGTGCGCACACGGCGGTGAATGGCGGTACGTCGTACATGTGCCTGGCGCGGATCACTGCTCAGTCAGCGCACCAGGCAAGGGGGTTCTGACAGTACCTGGATCACCAGGGTCTCCCAGACGTCCAAAACGCCTGTCAACCTGGTTGAGTCGAAAGCGCCGACAACACTCCATGGACACGCACTGCAGCTTTACCCTCATCAGTTCAATTCAGCTGCCCAGAATGCGCGACTGTGTCGGCGCATTGTTCCACGGCAGAAGGGACGGAGATCAATGGCGGACGCCCAATTCACCACTCGCACAGAACTTTTCGATCTGAGTGGGAAGTATGCCCTTGTCACTGGCGGCACCAAGGGCATTGGGATGATGATAGCGCGCGGCCTTCTCCAGGCGGGCGCCCGCGTTGTCATCAGCTCACGCAAGGCAGACGCGTGCGCTGAGGCACAGCATCTACTGTCCGAATTCGGCGACGTTCAAGCAATTCCCGCCGACCTGTCCAGGCACGACGAGTGTCAGCGCCTCGCTGATCTTGTCAAGGCCGACTCAGAACGCCTGGACATCCTTGTCAACAACGCGGGAGCGATGTGGCGCGAGCCGCTGGCGACGTTCCCGGACGAGGCATGGGACGCAGTGATCGACCTCAACCTTAAGTCGCCGTTCTGGCTGGTGCAGGCGCTGCTTCCCGAACTTCGCAGGGCGGGCACCGCCGATGATCCCGCGCGGATCATCAACATCGGCAGTATCGCCGCCATCCACGTCGCCCAGTCGCCCAACTACTCGTACGCAAGCAGCAAAGCGGCACTCCATCAACTCACCAGAGTGCTTGCCAGAGAGCTGGGCCCACAGCACGTCACGGTGAACGCGGTAGCACCGGGAGTGTTCCCGTCACAGATGATGGCGTCCACGCTCGAAGCCATCGGCGACACGATCGCGGCGGCGGCCCCTCTGCGCCGACTCGGCCGCGACGACGACATGGCGGGTATCGCCGTGTTCCTCGCCAGCCGGGCCGGGTCCTACCTCACGGGCACCATCATCCCGGTAGACGGCGGCATCGCGACGACCGCAACGGGTACCCCTTAGACTGCGGAACGGGCGTACGGTGAGGGAATGGCCACGATGGATCTACGCACCGAGATCCGGGAGTTTCTCAGCTCGCGTCGCGCCCGCATCACACCCGAGCAGGCGGGCCTGCCCGCATACGGCGGCAACCGTCGGGTCAAAGGTCTGCGCCGCGAGGAGGTAGCGCTACTGGCGGGGGTGTCAGTCGACTACTACGTGCGCATGGAGCGCGGCAGCCTCGCCGGTGCCTCCGACGGCGTGCTCGACGCGTTGGCCTCTGCCTTGCAACTCGACGAGGCCGAGCGCGACCACCTGTTCCACCTCGCGCGCCAATCCAGGGCGCCCAGCGGCCCACGCCGGCGCAGGTCTGCCGTGACGGTGCGCTCGACACTACAACAGGTGCTCGACGCGATCTCTGATGCGCCGGCCTGGATCTGTAACGGCCGTTATGACGTGCTCGCCATGAATCAACTCGCCCGCGCGCTGTTTTCACCGGTGCTGGCCCACCCGCGACGGCCAGCGAACACAGCGCGGTTCGTCTATCTCAACCCCGCGGCAGCCAGAGATTTCTTTGTCGACTACGACCAAGTTGCCGGTGACGCGGCCGCGAAGCTACGCATGGAAGCCGGCCGCAATCCGCACGACGAGGAGCTGATCGCCCTGGTCGGCGAACTGTCAACGTGCAGTGAGCTATTCCGGCAGCGGTGGGCATCTCAGGACGTGCGGCTGCACCGGTCCGGACGCAAGCGGGTGCACCATCCGATCGTGGGCCGGCTCGACTTGGACGTCGAGTCCCTGGAACTGCCCGCCGAACCCGGCCTGCACCTCAACGTCTACACCGCACCCGCGGGCACGCCGACCGCTGACAATTTGGCGCTCCTGGCGTCGTGGGCGGCCACCCAACAGACGCTGGCAACCGAGCTCGAAGCACACAACGGATAGTCCAACCCCTTCAGCCGTACTAGGGTCCGTCTCCCCGACCAGCGCGGGCAGACCGCACCGCTCGGCCAGCCGCACCACCAGCCCCAGCCCGCCGTACACCATCAGGTTCGGATCATCGAACGCGGATGAGACCGCCGCCGCGGCATGGGAAGATTGCATATCGGAAGTGCCTTGCCGATCATGCCTGATGCGGTCTTAGGGCTTGCCGGGAAATAACTTGCGTGCTCCAGGTCTTGACACCGCAGCTCAGGAGCGATGCTCGCCGACGAATTATTTATCGGCGAGCCCTTAGGGGTCCTTTCACTATGCCGGCCCGGGTCGCGTGGTCTGGCACCGCTCCCCCAAGCTCTCGGCTGCGCTCGAGCAGGGGGCACCCCCATCGCCGCGTTGCCAAAAGGTCCTAGTAGCTCCGCTACGAGGACCTTCCGGCGCCTTGCGATGCACGGCACCAGACCACGCGACCTGATCGGGCGCTCATAGTGAAAGGGCCCCTTAGAGAAACCCCATCATCGGAAGGTCGCAAGGCACTTCTTCGTTTCTGGGTGAGCCATCCACGGGCATCAAGCCGGTGGATCCTGGCTCAGTAATCGCGAGATTATGCGCTAGGAGGCCCTGCATTCGCAGCACCAGACGATGCAGGGGCAGCGACTTCGGGGAGCGCAAAATTTGATCCGCTCACGCCTGACCATCCGCGCAGATCCTGATCCAGAATGTCGTCAAGCCTATTCAAGATATCGGCTGCGATTAGCTGCCCCAGCATCGGTGGCATCATCTCCCTTGTAGCGCGGCCACCATCGCCCTGTGGAGTCGGTGGCTTCGACCTTTCGCACCGTGGCGATCAGCTCTTGTGGGCCGCGGGTACGGAGAGCTGTGAAGACCTCTGACCACGTGGCCATGCCGTACTCGGTGACCAGCCGCGACGAGGACGGCAATCCGGGGAGGGCAACCGGCCCCCCACCGGGAATGCCATACAGGGGGCCTTCTAGTACTCCAGCTGTAGATCGTGATCTTCATGGCCTGTCTCAGCGGTGCAGGGCTTCGCCTCTGGCTGTTCTGGCGTAGAGCACGATTCGTCCTGTTCGGTGGGGCGCTACGAGGCCGGCTTGGGCGAGCTTGTGCAGCTGTGCGGATACACCGCCAGGGGCCAGTCCGGTTCGGTTGGCGAGCTCCAGGGTGCTGGCTGGGGTTTCAAGGAGGTTGAGGAGCATGGCTCGGGTGGCGCCGAGCACTGGGGCCAAGTCGGCGGTGTCGGCGCGTGATTCCCACAGGGTTCCGATGCCACGGACGGGGTAGCGGATCACGGGGACCCAAGGCGCCGATGTCTTGACGTAGAGCGTTGGCCACGCGAACGCCGACGGTACCAGGACCAAGCCGCGCCCCTCTAGTGAGCGACGCGGATCGAGAAGGTCTGCCTGTCGGTTGGCGATCCGTAGAGTTCCGGTGGCCTGATCGAAGGCGAGGTCGGCGTGAATGTCGGCAAACATCGCGGCAGGTCCGCGCTCAGTCAGGGAGCGAGCCCGGTGGTGGATATCGGACTCGAGCAGGGCTCGGATCCTCGGCCAGGTCGGAGCCAGGGTGCGCTGCCAGTACCGACGTAGGTCACCAACGATCGTTTCCATTTCGCGTCGGGGCGCGCGCAGCATCGGTGCCAAGCTGGCCGGCAGGTCGCCACCGAAGACTGCGGCCAGGTCACGGCGGACGACATCGGACGGGGTGCGGCGCACCTGGTCGAGTTCGTCGTCGAGCGCAGCCAGGGGTGAGAGCGGGGTGGGCGCAAGGAACCCGGGAAGGTGGCTCGGGGGTCCGGCGGTGAGGTCGCGCGCTGCGGCCGTCCCAGGTCTGGTGAGGAGCGGGTCGTGGCGGTGATCGGACAGCCATGGCATGTGGATCGCGTGGCTTGCCGGCTGGGTCAGTGTCCTGATGGATGCCAGCAGCTCCCAGGCTGGCGAGACGGCCCAGCGTAGTTGGCTCAGATCAGCCGTACCCAAGGACAGGGTGAGCGTGGGCGTCATGAGCATTCACTCTAACGTGAATCCATTGAGAAGCGTGATGAGTTCCCGGACGCTGCCTGCCATGACTGAGACCATCGCGACGGAACCGGCAACCGCTCCACGGGAGCGCACTCGGTATCTCACGGCGTCCGGGGTTGCGTTGTGGGGTGCCCAGATCGGTCAGGCGGCCGTTCCGTTGACGGCGGTCACCGTGCTGCACGCGGGGGCAGAAGGGACGTCGCTGTTGCAGACCGCGCTGACGTTGCCCTTCGTGATCCTTGGATTGCCGGTCGGCGCGTGGCTGGACCGGGTGCGGCGCCGTCCGGTCATGATCGGCGCGGACTTGGTGCGGGCGGCCGCGCTGATCACCGTGCCTGTTGCTGCGTGGTTCTGGCGTTTGACGATGACCCACCTGCTGGCAGTCGTGGTGGTTCAGGGCGTGGCGACGGTGTTCTTCGACCTGGGCGCCCAGAGCTTCGTCAAGGATCTGGCTCCTGGTGCCCTGCTCGCGCGCACCAACGCGCGCTTGGCCACGATCACCCAGGCAGCAGTCATCGCAGGTCCACCGTTGGCCGGGTGGGCGGCCGGACTGCTGGCCGCACCCATGGTGCTGCTCGTCATGGCCGCGGGATACCTGTGGTCCGCGGGGTGGTTGTCCACACTCACCACGCGCGAGCGTCCGGCCAGTGATGCCCCTCGACGGCATCTACTACACGAGATCGGCGAGGGCGTCGGGTTCGTCGCCCGCCAGCCTGTCCTACGCACCGTGGTGATCGCCGGCTCCATGGTCAACATTGGCATCGCCGGAGTGATGACGCTGCTCCCAGTGCTCGTACTGACCGAGCTCGGATGGAGTGAGGGGAATCTAGGGATATTCCTCGGCGCTGGAGGTGTCGGCGGCCTGATTGGCGCCATGACAGCCGTCAGGCTGGCCGACAAGCTCGGCGCAGGTCGAGCGGTCCTGCTCGTCGGGATCGCGGTCGCACCACTGGCTATCGCCATCCCTCTGCTCGGCCAACCTGTGCCCGGCTCCCTTGCAGCTGTCGGGTGGGCGCTGGTCATGCTCAAAGTCGGCTTCGACTCCGTCCTGATGATGACTTTCCGGCAGCAAGTCACCCCTGCCAGCCTCATGGCCCGTGTCAACGGCACCATGCGTGTGCTCTTCACCGGCGCTGTCGCGCTTGGCGCCGCAACAGCTGGTGCTCTGGCTACGGCCAGCGGTATCCGGTGGGCCCTGGGAGCCTCGGCCTCGTTCCTGGCCTGTGTGTGGATCCCGATCGCGCTGTCGCCGGTTCGGCGAATGACCACCCTCGGAACTAACCCGTGACCCAGCCGCGTCGGGGCGCGATCGCAGGCGTGATGACCCTCGTCGCCCTCGCCTGGCGCGTCCACGACGTTACACACCGGCTCGGCTGGTCGGCCTGGCGGCGTCGTCACCAGGCACGATCACGCACCAGCCACTACCAGCGACAAGCCTCAGCCGGCCATGAAGATCACGATTACTCCAGCTGTAGATCGTGATCTTCGTTGTTGCGTGTCATCGATTCCTTGAGCGGTTAAGGTCCGGATGCAACGCGACGAAGGGGAGCACCGTGGCCAAGATCAACGTCAGTCTCGATGCTGAGCTGGTAGTAAGGGACTACATCGCCCGCGGCCATCGCACGGAGGCACGCGCCGAGCTCAGGGACCAGAGTTTGCACGAGGTCGAGATCAAGCCGCAGGATCCGCAGGGCTGATCATTCAGCGCGCTTGAGGTCATCACATTTGACTGGCACGCTCAAGGTTCAATGGCACGGGACATTCATGTCCGGGATGCGGCTTGCCGCCGGTAATGACTGGTGCGGGACCGGGCTTGATGGCGGCGTCGCCAGTCGGACCAGCCGAGCCGGTGGGCTGCGTCGTGGACCGGCTGGACGACGAGTCTGATGAACAGGCGCTGGATCTCGTTGCAGGACAGCAAGACCAGGTCGGTCGGTCCGGGATGGCGGGTGTGTTCGTCGGCACGAACGACGGCGAGGAAGGCGTGGGCGAGCATGGCGAGGGTGACCCAGCGGCTCCAGGAGGGGTAGCAGCGGACTTGGTGCTCGTCGAGTCCGGCCAGCCCCTTCCCTGTCTGGAAGGTCTCTTCCACCCGCCATCTGGATCCGGCGACCCGCAGCATCTCGGTCAGCGGCACCGGCCGGGGCAGAGAAGCAGCGGTAGTAGGCGAGTTCGCCGGTGGCACGGTTGCGGCGGATCAGCAGTTGGTGGTGGCCCGGGCCGGGGTCGGCCAGGTCGATGACCGCCCAGTCGTAGAAGCGGTGCCCCTTCGCGCCGCGTCCGGCCGAGCGCTTCTGCCAGGCCCGTTTCGGCAGCTTCGTTGCCAGGGCATCCGCGCGGAACTTCCCCGCGCCGGTGGAGACTTCGGCCGAGCAGGCCACCGCGAGGGCATAGCCGATGCTGCGCTCCTGCAGAGCCGTGCGGAGTTTTGGGTTGCCGCCGTAGACCTCGTCCCCGGTGACCCAGTCGACGTGGTGACCGGCATCCAGGAACCGCTCGATCATCGTGCGGGCCAGTTCCGGCTTGGTCGCGAAGGCGGTGTCCTCGCCGAGCCCTGCGGCCTGGCAGCGGTCCGGGTCGCTCGTCCAGGAGCGCGGGATATACAGCTCCCGGTCCACCGCCGCGTGTCCGCGCGCGCCCGCGTAGACGAGGTAGACCGCGACCTGGGAGTTCTCGATCCTGCCGGCGGTGCCGGTGTACTGGCGCTGGACGGCGACGGTGTGGGTGCCTTTCTTCACGTCGCCGGTCTCGTCGACGACCAGCACCGCGGCCTCGTCGTTCAGGTGCTCGACGACGTATTCGCGCACGTCGTCCCGGACGGCATCGGCGTCCCAGACGGCCCGGGACAGCAGATGCTGCATGCCGTGCGGGCTGGCCTCTCCGGGCCCACTCCGCGATGGTCCAGCAGTTTTTGCGAGGCAGGTCCGACAGCAGTCCCAGTACCAACCGCCCGGCCCGCAGACGGGGTTCGTACCGGGCGAAGCGGCTCGCGATCCGTCCCATGGCCACCTCGAACGCCTCCCGCCAACGGGCGGGATCTATGCTGTGACCTGCGGCCACCGTCTCGTCGTTTGTCCACACAACTCACGATGATCAACGGTGGCCGTACCCGTCCCCGCACCGGCCCTCACCAGCAAGATCACGATCTACAGCCGGAGTACTAGGGGTGGACGGCACCAGGCCCCCTGGTGCTCCTCTTGCTTGTGCGATCGACGCCGCGCACCTCACTTCATGCCAAGCTGGGTGGCCAGTCCATCTCTGACTGTGTCCCAGTCCTCCCGGGTGAGGCTGTAATACACGGAATCTCGAAGGTGTCCATCTCGGAGGTGGCCTGATGGTTCGGAACCGTAGGACGCCGGCGGTGGGGCCGCGCTCAGTGCGGCCTCCACGGCGAGATCGCCGATGGGCGTCGTGACCCTATGAGGTGTGGTTCTCAGGCTGGCTTGAGGCATCTGGTTGGCCTCAACGGATGATCCCCTGGGTGACGTGCGGCGTCCCGCTACACAGGCCGTTGTCGCTCCAGATGCGGATGGCGTCAACATCATTGGCCCAAGTGCCCTTGCCGCTGAGGGCATAGTCCCCGAGGTTGACCTGCGTATTTGCCGGGATGCAGAGGTAGCGGCTGTTGGACTGGCTACGGGTGTCGATCAGCCAAACCGAGTCGTCGTTGCGTGTATTGACGACGGAATCCGCCTTGTCCTTCCGATCGTTCGAAAGGGTCTGAAGGTAGGTGTCCTTGTACTGAACGAGCTTGCTCCCGCTGTCATAGGCGCCGTTGTACAGGCACACATAAGGGTACGAGCAGTCGCGGTATGACGACGCCTGAGCGGGCGTTGAGAGAGATGCCGCCAGAGCGGCGGCGGTGGCCAGCAACGCCAGTGAACTTGCCAGCTCTTTTCGCATATTCAGCCTTTCGCCCCTTCGGACTGGAGTTCTCCAGGTTTCCTGTAAGGCCCTCGGGCGTCCACGGCTGGCTTGGGGGCGCTCGAAGCGCCAGCTGGGAGTGTGTTCGTCTGGCCACTCCTTCGTGGTGTCCCCGCGTGCTCTGTTACTGGGACCACTCCCGCGCTCCTGGGGCTGAGCTGACTGGTAGGACGGCCCACAGACGGCCCACGGCTCGATGCGGCACTGCCAGTTGGGGATAACACGCTGGTAGAAGCCCTGTAGGGTCGTGGGCTGGTTTCTCTGAGCCGGAGAAGACGGAGGTCTATCTCGCCTCGGTGGCCGGCGCCTGACGGGCCCCTGACCTGCGATCCGGCTGTCGTTGCCTGGCGTCGTCTGTCGTTGTCTGCCGTCTGTAGTAGTCGGCCGCCTTCGGACGGCCCACAGACGGCCCGGTGCCCCTGACAGTGAGGGTGCCGCCGGCCGCTGTCGGTCCGGCCGGGCTTGTCGTATGCGGGCGGAGGCGTATGCCTCCGCCCGCCGGGTGATCAGGGAGCGTCGACCATGCCGTACTTCGGCACGGTCACCGTGCGGGCCCCCGGCGTGCCGCCGAGGACGACCTTGCGGTACGTGACGTTGTTGGCCGTGCTCTCCTCCTTGAGCCGGTTGTCGGGGTTGGCGATGACCTGGATGTAGTAGGTGCCGTTCGGCAGATCCGTGACATCGAAGGACTGGCCGGGCCGGGACTGCTCGTAGGTGTCGCCGCTGCCGATGTCGAGCACCTCGCGCACGGAGACGGAGGTCTCCTCACCGCAGGCGCTTTCGAGGTCGGTGCTTTCCGGGTGCCAGTTGGCGTTCTTCACCGTGTAGTCGATGGCGTCGGTGTTGGCCAGGCAGAACGCCTCCTTGCCGCTGCGGACTATCTCCTTTTTGTCCGCGCCGACCAGCCGGTAGCTGGCGAAGTCGGTGAAGTGCCAGTGGTCGTGGAGGTCCCGGGCGTCCCACTCCATCGTGCCGGCGGGCGTGTACCCGACCTGCGTGCCCTTGGCGTCGTAGAAGTACTGGTACGCGTCCATCTTCTCCTGGCCGGCACGGCGGAACCCGTCCACGACCAGCGGCGAGGCGCCGCCGTTCCAGACGGTGGCGCCGAAGGCGAGGTAATCCTTCTTCGGGACCGTTTCGCCGTCGCCCTCTCCTCCGTCGGTTATGGAGATGCCGAACGCCGGAAGGGCACGCAGGTCGGGCTTGGGCGCGTTGGGCGGTACCTCTGCCTTGCCGGACGGACGGCGGGCGGCCGGCTTCGGGTTCTTCGACTCGTTCTCCTGCCCGCGCTGGACGCCGGCCAGACCCCGGCCCTCGCCGGAGTCCTGCCCGCGGATCGTCACCTTGATGGTCTGGGTCTCGTTCGGCATACCGAACAGGTCGCGGTACTTCTTCGCCACCGATACCTTCGCGGTGTAGACGCCGGCGGGCAGGTCGAGCGCGTCCTCATCACGGAACCCCGGGGACGTGGCTGCCGCCCAGCCCTTCTCGACACCCCATACCCCACCGAGCGCGAACGGGTTGCTGGCGCAGACCGAGGGGTACTTCGAGGTGGTCGGGGCGTCCGGCCGGATCCGGCCCGCCCGGTCGTTCGGGCAGAACGACTGCGTGGTGTCGGCCACCTTCGCGCCCGACGCGTCGCTGAGGCTGACCTCGAGGAAGTTCGGCAGGCCGGAGAAGTCCTTCACCAGGCCCTCGGGCAGGGTCTTGGTCACCGTCCGGCTACCGGAGCGGATCACCTGCGACGCGACGACGGGGTCGTCGTAGGACTTGCGTGTCACCTTCATTTCCAGCGGTCCACCGTCGACCGTGATGTAGGTGCCGAGGTTCAGGTAGACCCCCCGCTCACCTCGCCATGGGCTGAGGGTCACCGAGGAGGAAGAGGCGATCAGGTTGAGCTTCGGCGTACCCGCCTGGGGCGCCGCTCCCGCGCCGGGCGCCACGACGGTTCCGGCGGCGGCGACTGTGAAGGCGGCGGCGGCGATGATCGCCGAACGCCGTAAGGCCCGGGGGTGGTGTCTGGTCATGAGTGCTCTTTCTGCGTCTGGTCGGGACGGCCGTGCACTTCTTGCGGCACCGAGGGGGACCCTCACGTGCCATCTGTGAACAGTGTGAGAAGTCGCTTCAGGTTGCTCGGCAGCCGAAAGTGCCCTGAATGTCGGCTGTTTGCCGCTGTCAGCTCGGTGTTCCCAAGGGCGGCAAGACCCGGGACGGCCGCTTCCGGACCCCGTGGCCGACGTGCTCAGGGCCCACGATCCGCTCTCGTCGCGGCCGGAGTAATTCCCGGTCCGGAGACCAACCTCGGTCCGGGGTTTTCGACTGGAGCAAAGCGCAGCGGCGGCTCACACAGAAGCCACCGCACTCGCTGACGTACAACACGGGCCCAGACGGCGTACTCGCAGGGTGATCCCAACTCGTCTGCGGCGAGAGCCGCACGGTCGGCCTCACGGCCCACAGGCCCACGGCTCTCTACTGGCCGCCTCGTTGGCGAGAAACCGCCAGTAGAGAGCTTGTGGGGTCGAGGGTCGACTTCTCCGGGCCGGAGAAGACCACGGCTTATCCAGCTTCGGTCGCCGGCGCCTGACCTGTGCCTGACCGGCGGTCCGGTCGGCGTTGCCGGTGATTGTCGGTCGTACTCCCGCCCTGATGTCCCGTCCTGATCAGGTGTTCGGCTCCAGCTTGCAGGGGGAGATCTTGCCCTTGAAGAGGGAGTAGGCGAAGCCGGCGGGGCTGGCGCCCTCTGCGGCGTAGTTGTCGATCCTCAACGTGTCGCCCTGCTTCAGGGTCTTCTTCCACTTCTTCGCCTTCTCCGTCGGCGGACCCGCCGGCTCGTCCACCGCGGCGGGGTCGATCCCGACGATCTGGGCCAGCAGTTGGGCCTCGGGAACGGCGCACCGCATCTTGCTCGGCACCTGGTTCACCTGGGTGTTGACACCCGCCTCCTCCAGCTTGCGCACCAGGTCCTGCTGCTCGGGCCCGCTGAGAACGATGTCATCCAGCTTGAGAGTGACAGTGCCGTCGGAGTTCTTCTCGACCGCGTACGCGGGCGTGGTCCCCGCACCCGGCATGGCGACGACGGCGGCCGCCGCCACACCGCAGGTGGCCAGAGCGATGCCCACGCGGCCCGGGGTAACCACACGGCGGGCCGTGGAGGGTACGGGGCCGTCCTCGGCCGCCCGCAGCGCCACCTCACCCTTGAGTTCGTTCAGCAGTCGGTCTTCGAACATCGTGTTCACGCGTTTCCCCTCATATACGAAATTGATGTGACTTCAGAACCCGGCAACCCGCCCTGCTGCTCTGCGCGCTTGGCCGCCGCGCGCAGGGTCTTGCGGGCGCGGTGCAGCCGCACCCGTGCCGCGACCGGGCCTATGCCGAGAGCCTTCGCGGCTTCCGAGACGGTCAGCTGGTCCACGACGACGAGTTCGAGGACCGCCCGCTCGCCCTCCGGGAGCCCGGCGAGCGCCTCACGGTGGCGCCGTGCGGCGGCCTCGGCGTCGATGCGCTCCTCGAGCCGGACGACGTCGTCCGGCTCGAGGAGCCGGCGCCCGGCGACACGGGCGTTGGCCCGCGACTCGCGGGCGGCCCGTCGCCACTCGGCCGATACGGCGTTGCGCGCTATGCCGTACAGCCAGGCCGTCTCGCTCCCGCGGCCCGGGCGGTAGGTGTCCGCCGAGTCGAGCATCGCCAAGAACACCTCGGCGGTGACGTCGGCGACCAGATGCGGATCGGTGATCCGCCGCGCCACGAACCGCGTCACGCCGTCGACATGACGTCGGTAGAACTCCTCGAACGCGGCAGGATCCCTTACTAAGTGCACGCGATCGCTCCCTCTGCTTTCACCCGGATCACCGGCCGGGCGGACGCTCCGCCCGGGAGGCCGCCCCGGCTCCGGGCCGGCCTACACCTCTTCTTGGTCGATGGTCGGAAAGGTGTTACAGGATCCTTCGGGGAGATGTTCTTCGGGCGCCCAAGCCCCTTGGGGGTCTGGCGGGAGGCGCTCACGCTCCTTGGGAGGTTGGGGGCGCGGGCGGCTACGCCCCTTGGGGGTCTGGCGGGAGGCGCCCACGCTCCTTGGGAGGTTGGGGGCGCGGGCGGCTACGCCCCTTGGGCGTCTGGCGCGCAGGCGGCTACCGGGTAGTTGGGCGCGCCCGCGAGCGCCGGCGGCCAGGCGGCTCACCGCCGCGCGGGCTCCCCGCCCGGGTCGGGACGTACGGCACCGAGCACCGGGTTGGCCGCGATCGGCGACACCGTCACCGTGGTCCCAGGACGGGGCGCCTGCACCACCTTCCCACCGCCGAGGTACATGGCCACGTGCGTGGCGTCGGGGAAGTACACGACGAGGTCCCCGGGCCGCAGTTCGTGCAGGGACACACGCCGCAGCCGGGCCCACTGGGCCTGGCTGGTCCGCGGGATCGGCCGCCCGGCGTTCGCCCACGCCCGGGAGGTGAGTCCCGAACAGTCGTAGCCGTGGGGGCCCGTGGCACCCCACACATACGGTTTGCCGATCTGCCGGAGGGCGTAGCGCACCGCGGCCTCGCCCGCCGGCGACGGGGTGCGCGTGCCGCCCAGGACCCCCGATGTGATCATCGTCCGCTGTGCCCGTGCCACCTCGCGCCGCTCCGACGCGGCTACCGCGGCGCGCTGTTCGGCGTTGAGCGACGCGAGAAGTTTCTCGACCTCCGCGAGCCGCTCGCGTACCGCGTCGCGTGACTTCTTCTGCCGTTCGGCGAGGGCGAGTTGACCGTCCAGGGCGGTCCGTGCGCGCACCGCCAGCCGGGCGGTGGTGCGTTCGTCCTCGGTGAGCCGGTTCACGGTCTCGGCCCGCTCACGCGCCAACTGCCGGATCACATGCCCCTGTTCGAGAGCGCGCTGTGGGTCGTCGGCGAGGAACATACGCATGAGCGGGGTGATGTCGTCGGCACCCTGGTACTGCTGGCGGGCGAGCCGTCCGGCGGCGTCTCGGCTGTGGTGGAGCGAGATCCGGGCCCTGGCGAGGCGCCGGCCGATGCGGGCGACCTCGGCCCGCTGCGTTCTCAGCCTCTCCTCGGTGGCGTTGTACCTCTCGGTGGCCCGCTCGGCCTCCCGGTACAGCCGCCCGAGGTCCGCCAGCAGTTCACCGGCGGAGCGCTCGGCGGGCTTCGGCACGGCCGCCACGGGAGTGGGGGCGAGGACAGCACCGGCCGCCATCGCCGCCGTGCACACCAGACGCAGCAGGGTTCCCGACAATGACATCACCTCCGCTGCGGGACGGCCCCTCCGCCCCGCAGGGGGAGGACTAGCGGGTCCGGCCGGACCGTGCGCGGAGGCTCGGCGGTGCGGGCCGGGGAGGTCACTCGTCGGCGGCATCCGCCCCGGCGTCCGGCGTAACGCCCGGGCCGGGGCCGGACGGACGCTCGGGTTTTGACCAAGGCCACTTGAGCCGACGGCCCTTGTCGCCCTCGGGGTCGAACGCGTACTTCCAGCCCTGGTGAAGGCCGAGACTCCCCCAGGCGCGGCTGAGCTTGCCCGGGGGGACCCCCATGCTCGTGCCCGCCTGCACCCGCCGGTAGACGAGCACGGTCGGCGGACCCCCGGCCGCGTCCGGCACCGGCACGCGATAGGTCTTCGGCGGATGCCCGGTCGGCCCGAGCAGCACGGGCAGCACCCGCCCGTCGAGGGGGCCGCCTTCGAACAGGGTGTCTTCGCTCTTCACCGGACCAGTGTCACAGCAGATGCCGGGCGTCCCCGACAACCGGCAGCACCCGGCGGGCCAGTCCGCCGACGGGACCGTCGGCGGACTCCAGCACCAGGGCGGCCCGTACGACGCCGGCGGTCTGCGCGTCCCGGCCCGCGGTGGCCAGCAGACTGGCCACGAACTGCTCGACGAGCCAGTCCCGCAACTCCTCGACGGGCGGCCGCTTTCCCTCGTCGAGCCAGATCAACGAGGCGCCCTCCACGGCACTGATCCACATCCGCACGGTCATCCTGAGCCGGGGGCCCGGCTCGCCGGCGCGGAGGTGACTCAGGATGTGCTCGGCGGCCGCCCGCCGCACCCCGTCGACTATGGCGGTGGTCCGTGACGTCTCCACCACGCTCCCGCCCTGCAACAGGGCGCTGAACCCGGCGTCGTGCTCGTCGACGAAGGCGAGATAACGGTCGAGGGCGTTGCCGAGCCGGCGGGTGAGCGGGCCCTGCGGAGGCTCCGCGAAACAGTGCTCGAGCTCGTCGGCGGCGGTGCGCAGCGCGGCCTCGTACAGCTGCTGCTTCCCACCCGGGAAGTACCGGTACACCAGCGGCCGTGAGACTCCCGCCGCCTCCGCCACGTCGTCGAGGGAGACCTCCTCGGGGGCCCGGTGGGCGAAGAGGGTGAGCGCGGCCTCGAGCAGTTGGCTGCGCCGCTCCTCGACACTGAGCCGGCGGTAGGCGGGTGTGGGGGCCTGCGGGGTCATACGGGGCAGCGTAATCGCCGTGCGGCGCCGCTGCCTGGGGTGGCGGGGCGGATGGCAGGGCGGGTGGCCGGCGGATGGCCGGCGGGTGGCCGGGCGGAGCCCTACGCCAGCAGCCCGGAAGACCTCCACAATCGTCGCCCCGCGCCCCGCAACACCCCGATGTCATCCAGGAAGTCGGTCAGGCGCTTCGCTCCGGTCTGCATCACCTCGCGCCGGTGCCCGCTCGCCCGCACCTGGGCGACGGCCTCCCGGCGGTCGAGACCGACATTCGTGTACACCTGCGGATTGACGAAGGCGAGGGAGAGGACCCGGGCCGCCTCCCCGCTGCTGATCCGCGTCAGCTCCCGCTCCCAGCGCGGAGCGGTCACCATCTGCCGCCGCAACTCCTCACGCGCGTACCGCACATGCCGTGCCTCCTCCACCACGTGGATCCGCGTCACCCCGCGCACCAGCGGCTGCACCCGCTCGTCCGGAAACGTCAGCCGCTGCATCCAGTCGAGGATCTCCTCACCGAGCAGTGTGCACGCGAACGAACCGGGCGTCGTGGACACCGTCTTCAGCACCCGCGCCAGATTGTGGTGCAGCCGCGACACCGGATACCCGGGCACGCCGCTCTTCTCGATGAACCGCGCGAACATCATCGAGTGCCGGCACTCGTCCGCGATCTCGGTGAGCGCATAGCGCACATGCGCGCTGGTCACGGACTTGTCGTAGATGTGCCGCACCAGCAGCTGCATCAGGATGATCTCGAACCAGATGCCGAGCGAGGCCAGCGAGGCCGCCTCGTGGCGCGCGAGGTCCATGCGCTGCCGCTCGGACATCCGCCGCCACAACGGGGTGTCGTAGAGCGAGACCAGCTCGGGCGGCCAGAACCACTTGCCGTCCTCGAAGGGCGCATCCCAGTCCAGCTCCCGGTCGGGGTCGAAGGAGTGCCTGGCGGAGGATTCCAGCAACCGCCGGGCGACCGACTCGCGGTCCTTGAGGACACCGAGCGCGTCACTGAGGTCGTGCACGTTACCGTGGGTCACAGCTGTTATGAGACTACCTGTCAGCAAGGTCGTCAATCCCTCGCGCATGCACTCGTTGACGCGACCTTCCGGCACGTGTGAGCGTGTCGGACATGTCTACGCATGACCTGTACGCCAAGGATCCCGACGGCCCGTTCTGGCAGGTGCCCGTCGCGGGTGCGGCACGGTTCAGCTGGGAGTACGACGAAGGCCGCGACCGCCTGCTCGCCCTGTACCAGAAGGGCAAGGACAAGCAGTGGGACGGCGCACTGCGCATCGACTGGGAGTTGGAGGTCGACCCCTGCAACGCGCTGGGCACGCCCGACGAGGCGATGTCGCTGTACGGGACCCGGTACTGGGCGAAGCTCACCGAGCGCGACAAGGGCGAACTGCGTCGGCACTACGCGGCATGGCAGTTCAGCCAGTTCCTGCACGGTGAGCAGGGCGCCATGATCTGCGCGGCACGCATCGTCGAGTCCGTCCCCGACATGGACGCCAAGTTCTACTCGGCGACGCAGACGATGGACGAGGCGCGACACGCGGAGATCTTCACCCGGTTCCTGCACGAGAAGATCGGCACGGTCTACCCGATCAATGACAGCCTCCAGTCCCTGCTGGGCGACACACTGCGCGACTCCCGCTGGGACATGCCCTACCTCGGCATGCAGGTCCTGATCGAGGGACTGGCCCTCGCCGCCTTCGGCGCCATCCGCGACACCACGGACAAGCCGCTGCCCCTGCAGATCCTGGCGTACGTCATGCAGGACGAGGCACGGCACGTGGCCTTCGGCCGGATGGCGCTGCGCGACTACTACAAGCAGCTCACCGACACCGAGCTCCGCGAACGCGAGGAATTCGTCATCGAGGGCTGCCACCTGATGCGCGACCGCCTGCGCGGCGTGGAGGTCCTGGAGAACTTCGGGATCCCCAGGGCGGAGGCGGAGCGGTTCAGCGAGGAGTCCGGGTTCCTGCGGCTCTTCAGGAAGTTGCTGTTCAGCCGGATCGTGCCCTGTGTGAAGGACATCGGCCTGTGGGGGAGGCGTCTGCAGGAGGCCTACGTGGACATGGGCGTCCTCGAGATGGGCGACTCCGACCTGGACCTCCTGATGACCCAGGACGAGGAGATCGCGGAACGCCTCGACGCGGAGCGCTTCGCGGCGGAGGAGCGGGAACGGGCCGCGGAGGTGGCCGAGGTGATCGAGTCCGGGGCGCGTCCCTGAGCGTCCGCCCGACGCGGTCCGCGCACGTCCCGTCGTAGCCCGCCGTCACAACCGGCGCCACGCACCTGCACCGCCCTCACCGTCGAACTCGCGGAGCCCGACGCCATGCTCCGCGTCTTCGAGGGTTGCGGATTCACAGGCCGAGCGCCGCCCTCATCACGTCCCGGGCGATCGGTGCCGCCGTTCCGCCCCCGCTGATCTCCGCCCGCCGCGCGTCCGCGTCCTCGACCACCACCGCCACCGCCACCCCCGGCTGCGGTGAGCCGTCCGCCTGGGCCCACGCGATGAACCACGCGTACGGCGTACCGGAGTTGCCGAGGCCGTGCTGGGCCGTGCCGGTCTTGCCGCCCACGGTCGCCCCGCGGATCGCCGCGTTGCCGCCCGTGCCCTCCCGTACCGCGTCCACCATCAACTCCCTCAGCCGCGCGGCGGTCGCCACCCGCATCGCCGGGCGCGACCCCCGCGGCCCGGCCCGGCCCACCGTGTCCCCGGCCCTGTTGGTGGTCCGCTCCAGCAGATACGGCGAACGCACCGAGCCGCCGGCCGCCACCGCCCCCGCAACCGTCGCCATCTGCAGCGGTGTCGCACGGGTATTGAACTGGCCGATCGAGGAGAGGGCGAGCTGAGAGGCGTTCATCCGCGTGTCGAAGTCGCTTCGCGCCACCGGCAACGGCACGCGCAGCCGCCCGTCGTTGAAACCGAACCGGGCCGCGGCGGCCGTCATCCCGGGCAGTCCCACCTGTACCCCGAGCCGGGCGAAGAAGGTGTTGCACGACCACGCGAAGGCATGGCGCAGCGACGCGTCCGCGCAGCCCTCCACCTCGTTCGTCAGCCGGACCTCCGTCTCCGGCAGCCGGTACGGGTCGGGTGAGTCGGTCGGCGCGTCCGGATCCCTCACCACGCCGGCATCCAGCGCCGCCGCGGCCGTCACCACCTTGAACGTCGAGCCCGGCGGATAGGTCTGGCCGATCGCCCGGTTGAGCATCGGCCGGTCCGGGTCACCGTTGAGCCGCTGCCACGCCCGGGCGACGGCCGAGCCCGTCCCCGACAGCCGGGCCGGGTCGTACGAGGGCGCCGACACCAGCGCCAGGATGCGGCCCGTTGCCGGTTCGACCGCGGCCACGGCGCCCTTCTTGCCCTTCAGTCCCTCGTACGCCGCCTGCTGCGCCCCCGCGTTGATGGTGGTCACCGCGTGACCGCCCGGCGTACGGGACCGGATCAGGTCGTTCCAGGCCGGCAGCAGCGGCGCGAGCAGCGGATCGGTACCGGAGAGGACCGAGTCCGCCGCGTGCTCCAGCAGCGACGTCCCGTACACCTGCGAGGCATAACCCGTGACGGGCGCGTACAGCGGGCCGTCACGGTAGGTGCGTTCGTAGCGGAGCTGCTCGCCGGAGTCCCTGGAACCGGTGACCGGCCGCCCCCCGACCAGGATGTCGCCGCGCGGCTGACCGTACCGGGCGATCAGCGTGCGGCGGTTGGCCGGGTTCTCCTCGTACGTGCCGGACTGGACGACCTGGACGCGGGCCGCGTTCACCAGCAGCGCGATCAGCAGTACGGCACACAGCGCCGCCGCCCGGCGGATGTACCGGGTCATGGCGTCGTCCCCCGTCATGGCGTGGCCCCCCGTCACGGCGTCGTCCCCCGTCACGGCGTCGTCCCCCGTCATGGTGGCGCCGGGGCGTCGTACTGGCTCCGCGCCGAGTCGCTGATCCGGACGAGCAGCGCGACGATGACCCAGTTGGTGACGACGGACGAACCGCCCCGGGCGAGGAAGGGCATCGCCATACCGGTGAGCGGGATGAGCCCCATCACCCCGCCCGCGATCACGAACACCTGCAGCGCCACGATCGAGGCCAGCCCGATCGCCAGCAGCCGCCCGAACGGGTCCCGCAGCGCGAGGCCCGCCCGGTAGCCGCGTTCGACGAGGAGCGCGTAGAGGAGGAAGATCGCGGACAGGCCTGCCAGGCCCAGTTCCTCACCCGCCGTCGCCAGGATGAAGTCCGACTTGGCGGCGAAGCCGATCAGGGTGGAGTGGCCGAGTCCGAGACCGCTGCCGAGCACACCGCCGGCGGCGAAGGCGAACAGCGACTGGGAGAGCTGGTTGGGGCCGAGACCCGCGTCGATCGAGGCGAACGGGTGCAGCCAGTCCTCGACCCTGCTGTGCACATGCGGTTCGAGGCGCCCGACCACCACCGCGCCGAGGACCGCGAGCAGCAGTCCGACCGCGATCCATCCGGTGCGGCCGGTGGCGACGTACAACATGATCACGAACAGTCCGAAGAAGAGCAGCGACGTGCCCAGGTCGCGCTCCAGGACCAGCACCCCCACGCTCAGCAGCCAGATCGCCACGACCGGACCGAGCACGCGGCCGGAGGGGAACTGGATCCGCCACAGGCGGCGGCCGGTGTGCGCGAGGGCGCCGCGGTTCGCCGCGAGATAGCTGGCGAAGAACAGCGCCAGCAGGACCTTGGCGAATTCTCCGGGCTGGAAGGAGAAACTGGCGATCCGGATCCAGATGCGGGCGCCGTTCACGGCGGTGAAGAACCCCGGCAGGGTGAGCAGGACGAGTGCCACGGCGACCGACACATACGCGTAGCGCCGCAGGAGCCGGTGGTCGCGCAGCAGGACCACCACCGCGATGAAGAGGGCGAAGCCGAGCGTGGACCAGACGAGCTGCGTGCCGGCCGCACGGTCGTGGGGCGTCTGGAGGTCGAGGCGGTGGATCAGCACCAGGCCGAGACCGTTCAGGAGGACCGCGATGGGCAGGAGCAGGGGGTCGGCGTACGGGGCGCGCAGCCGGACGGCGAGGTGCGCGAGCAACGCCAGCGCGCCGAGCCCGGCACCGTACCCGGTGGCGCCGGGCGGGACGGCGCCGCTGCGGGCGAGACCGACCGCGCAGTAGCCGTACCAGCACAGCAGCACGGCCAGGACCAGCAGGGTGAACTCGATGCCGCGGCGCCGGGGGAGGCGGACGGCCGGGACGGGGTCGGCCGCTGTCTGTCCGGGCGGGATCATGCCCGGAAGGTAGCAAGGTGGGGGCTTTATGTCCCGTTATGCCTGACGTCGTTACGGTCGGGTCGCCGCGCGGTCGGTTGTGTCTTCGCGCAGCCGTTGTTCGGGGCCTGTGCCTTGCTAGTGCCCGTGCCCATGCCCGTGCCTGTGCCTTGCTTGTGCCTGTGCCTGTGCCTGTGCCTTGCTTGTGCCTGTGCCTGTGCCTGTGCCTGTGCCTGTGCCTTGCTTGTGCTTGTGCCTGTGCCTGTGCCTGTGCCTGTGCCTGTGCCTGTGCCTGTGCCTGTGCCTGTGCCTGTGCCTGTGCCTGTGCCTGTGCCTGTGCCCGTGCCCGTGCCCGTGCCCGTGCCCGTGCCCGTGCCCGTGCCCGTGCCCGTGCCCGTGCCCGTGCCCGTGCCCGTGCCTGTGCCTGTGCCTGTGCTTGTTGTGCCGGGGCGGGCCTACTCCGACAGGTCCTCCAGCAGTCGCGCCGTGCTCAGTCCCGCCCGCAGGTACTCCACGAACAGGTCGTTGTGCAGCGCCCACGGCGAGCGGCGGGTGCGGATCAGCCGGATCGCCTCGTCCGTCGAGCGGCCCCCGTGGATCAGTGCCTGCGCGACCACCAGTCCCGAGCGGTTGTACCCGTGGTAACAGCGGACGAGCACCCGGCGGCCCGCCGTGAGCCCGTCGGCCGCCGCCCGCGCCAGGCGCATCACGCCGGCCAGCTGCGTACCGTCCAGCGGGCCGTCGGGGATCGGCCAGACATGGTGCTCCACACCGGGGTCCGGGCCGTGCCCCGGGAGTCTCAGCAAGGTCAGGACCAGGTCGAATTCATCCGTTACGACGGCGAATTCCAGCCCTCCGGATCCGTCCGCGTACTCGTGTCCGCCCATCCACAGACCGGGCACGATCTCGCTCCACGGACTGTCCGGGGCCGGCACCTCAGGCTGTCTGCGAGTCCGCAACGATGCCTCCCCCTCAACTGCTCACAAAGGTAACCGGCTTCTTGCCCGCGGAGCACCCCGCCTGTTCCCATGGTCGTGGGGTGATGGTGCATGGACGGACTGCGCGTCATACCGACCTGGCGGCACGGACAGGAACGGCTGTACGTCTGCCGGCCGGACGGGAGGAACATCGCCTGGTATGACCGCGAGGCGGCCCGCGTCAACCTGCTCAGCGAGGACCGCCGGGAAGACGTGCTGGACGTGCTCCGTCCCTTCCTGACCGGCTCGGTGACGGTCGGCCCGCCCCCGGTGCCCACGCCCGCCGAGCTGGCCCGGCTCACCCTGCACCCGGACGACGACCTGGCGCCCAACCGGCCCGGCGAGGCCCTGATGATCGCCCTCGACCGCGATCCGGGACGCACGCGCCGACTGCGCCCGGACCCGCGGCGCCGGGCACTCGAGGCGGAGCAGGCGGTCGGTGAGGCGCTGGACCGGCTCGAGGGCGCGGGCTGGCGCACCCTGCACTCGATCCCGCTGCCCGGTGGCGACCGCATCCACCATCTGGCGATCGGGCCCGGCGGGCTGTACTGCGTGCGGGCCCTGTACGCGGGCAAACAGCGAGTGCTGATCGCCGACCCGATGGTCACGGTCGGCCGCGGCGAGCCGTACGCGCTGCTGCGCCGGGTGCGCGCCGACGCCGACCGGGCCTCGCACGCGCTGACGGCGGAGGTGCGGCCGGTCCTGGCCCTGGCCGGGCCGGCGAACGTCGGTGTCACGGCACCACCCCGTGAGGTGCGGATCCTCCGCGCCGAGGAAATCGTCCAGCTCGGTCGGCTGGGCGGCACGCTGAAGCCCGCGGACGTGGAGGCCCTGCATGCGATCGCCCGGGACAGGCACACCTGGCTGAGGGTGTAGCGCCCGGTGGGCCGAGCCGGTTCGGGCGGGGCGGGTCCGTGGGTGGTCGGCTCGGCTGGCGTCGGCGCGTGGGGAGCCGGTTCTGGTGGTGCCGGTTCGTGGGGAGCCGGTTCGTGTGGTGCCGGTTCGTGGGGCGTGTTCCCTTCACGGCAGCGGCCTCGCCTGAGCGGGGTCGAACAGGGGGTCGAGGAGGTCTCCGTAGTCCTGTAGCCGCGGTGCGATGTCCGAGGCCCGGAAGGTCAGGGTGCCCGGGTCGCCGCAGGCGGCCACCTCCTCCCAGGTGACAGGCGCGGACACCGTCGGCTCCGGCCGGGCCCGCAGGGTGTACGGGGTCGCCGTGGTCTTCTTCGCCGCGTTCTGGCTGAAGTCGACGAACACCTTCCCCGGGCGCAGGCTGCGCTTCATGCGGTGGGTGACCCGCGGCAGGGCGCGTTCCGCCGCCACGGCCAGCTCCTTCGCGTACGCCGTGACCAGGTCGGACGGTGTCGGCTCCACGGCGGCCAGCAGGTGCAGGCCCTTGGAACCGGACGTCTTCGCGTACGCCTCGATCCCGTCCTCCGCGAGCCGTTCGCGCAGCCAGAGCGCCACCGCGCAGCAGTCCACGACCGTGGCCGGTGGGCCCGGGTCCAGATCGAGGACCAGCCGGTCGGCGAGGCCGGGGGTCTGGGCCCGCCACTGCGGGGTGTGGAACTCCGTGACCAGGTTCGCCGCCCACATCAGGGTGGCCATGTCCTGGACCACGATCTGGCGGGTGGGGCCGTCCGTACGGGGGACCTCCGCGGTCTCGACCCAGTCGGGGGTGCCGGGCGGCGGGTTCTTGGCGAAGAAGAGCTGGCCGTCGGGTCCGTCCGGGAAGCGCAGGAAGGAGAGCGGGCGGTCGCGGAGGTGCGCGAGCAGCGGCTCGGCGGTGGTCGCGTAGTAGTGCAGCAGCTCGCCCTTGGTGAAGCCGGTCGCCGGATACAGGACCTTCTCCAGGTTGCTCAGGGCCAGCCGTCGCCCCTCCACCTCGGTGACTGGCGTCATACGATGAGAATCCCACGAAAGTACACATAGCGTGAATAACAGTGAAAGCTGCCTAATCGGTGTAAACGGGATGAAAGGTGTGGATTGTGCGATCGATCTGGAACGGCGCCATCTCCTTCGGTCTGGTCAGCATCCCGATCAAGCTCGTCAACGCCACCGAGAGCCGCTCGGTCTCCTTCCGGCAGATCCACACCGAGGACGGCGGCCGGATCCGCTACCGCAAGGTGTGTGAGCTGGAGGACCGCGAGGTGTCCACGGAGGAGATCGGCAAGGGGTACGAGGAGGCGGACGGCTCGATCATCCCGATCACCGAGGACGACCTGGCCCAGCTGCCGCTGCCCACCGCCAAGACGATCGACATCGTGGCGTTCGTGCCGGCCGGCCGGATCGATCCGCTGCAGATGGACGCGGCGTACTACCTGTCCCCGAACGGCGTCCCGGCCGCCAAGCCCTACGCCCTGCTGCGCGAGGCGCTCAAGCGCAGCGAGCGGGTGGCCATCGCCAAGTTCGCGCTGCGCGGGCGGGAGCGGCTGGGGATGCTGCGGGTGGTCGAGGACGCGATCGCCATGCACGGGCTGCTGTGGCCGGACGAGATCCGTCCCACGGACGCGGCGGACCCGCCGACCGATGTCACCGTCCGCGAGCAGGAGCTCGACCTCGCGGACGCGCTCATGGACACGCTCGGCGAGGTCGACATCGAGGAGCTGCACGACGACTACCGCGAGGCGGTGGAGGAGCTGATCGCGGCGAAGGCCGCCGGCCAGGCGCCGCCGGCGCTGCCCGCCGGGGAGCCGCGCGGAAAGGTGATCGATCTGATGGCCGCCTTGGAGAAGAGCGTCCAGGCTGCCAAGGAGTCGCGCGGCGAGGCGGAGGAGGGCGAGGAGGCCCAGGCCGAGGCCGTCGGTTCTTCGTCGGCCCGGAGAGCGGCGCGCGCCGAGCCGAAGCAGGTGAGCGGCAAGAAGTCCACGCAGACCGGTGCGGCCAAGAAGACCACCGAGAAGAAGACCGCGGCCAAGTCGAGCCAGTCCTCCAAGTCCACCGCGAAGAAGACCGCGTCCAAGACGGCGTCCAAGAGCACGTCCAAGACCGCGTCCGGCAAGAACGCCGCGGGGAAGCCGCCGGCGAAGAAGACCGCGTCGGGGCGTAAGCGGGCTTCCTAGGGGGCCTCGCCTTGGCCGACTGCTGACCGGTCGCGCTTAATGCATATGATGTGCAAGCGCATGAATACCGCATCAGAACGACCACCCCGGAGGACCTCGACGGTGTGCGCGCAGTGATGCTCGACACCGTCTACCGCGACTTCGGCACGGGCTACGTGCCGCGCTGGCACGGGACATCATCGATCTCCACGGCGCGTACCTGGCGTCCGAGCGCCACACGCTGCTGATCGCCGAACAGGACGGCGAGGTCGTCGCCACGCCCCGACCCGCCTCCGCCGACCGCCTCCGTCGGCGACCGGACGGCCCGTCTGACGACCGCGCGCCCCACCCGGGATGAGGCCTGCCCCGCCGGGCTGATGCCTGCCCGGCCGACCCGCCCGCCGGTTCGGGCCTGCCCGGCCGGTTGGGGTGCCCGGCTCCGGCCCTCGGGCAACACCTCGGGGTACTCCCTGAGCGGCGGCGACCGCACTGCTGCCGCGCCGCTGACGGTTCGACCGCCCGGCGGGACTCACAAGGTCGTCCGCGACTCCAGGTCACGCCGGGTGTCGTTGCCGTACACGCCCGTCTCGTCGCCGCGGATGCCGTACCAGAGCTGGAAGCGGGCCACGGCGTCGGTGAGTGTGGCGTCGTAGCGGCCGTTGACGGAGCCGTTCTCGTAGACGTTCGGGATGCGCAGCAAACGTTCCTGGAGCTCCGTCACCGCCGGTCCCTGGCTGCCCTGACGGAGGGTCCCCGGGCCGTCGGGGTCGGTGGAGCCCTGTGGCGGGGCGGTCGTCGGATCGGGGGCGACCGGGTTCTGGACGGGGGCCGAGGCCGAGGCGGAGACCGACGGGCGGGCCTCGGGCCGGGTGTCGTCCGCGCCCTGCGGCAACAGGAACGCGGCGGCACCGAACCCGGCCAGTGCCGCCAGCCCCACCGCGCTCAGCGCGGCGGCCCGGCGCACCCGCAACTGGCGGCCGTAGTCGACGACCTTCCCGCGGGGCGCGGTGCTCTGCCGGGAGTCCCGGACCGGCTCCAGCACCTCGGTGTCGTCCTCGGCCTGCTCGGGGGAGCGGCCGCGGTCCTTGGCCACCTCGACGGGGACATAGCCCTTGTCGGGGTCGTACTCCGGGTCGCCGACCAACCGCGACGATCTGAGCAGGTCCGCCAACGCCTCGGCGCGCTTGCGCTGCTGCACGTAACTGGGTTCCAGGGGCCTCCTGCGCAGGGGCTCCCCGGGGGCGGACGAAGTCGGCACGACGGTCTCCTCACTCGCACGTGATTTCGGGCGTCGTCGTGAGGTGGTACGCGTGCGGCTGCCGGACGGTTCAGCGTTCCACTGCTTACCGGCGGTAGCCCCAGATATGGAAGAGCCGTATCGTGAGCGCCCGCAGGGGCGCTGGACGCCGCGGACCGGGGAGCCGTGATCGGAGCAGCACGAGTGGGCAGCGTCGAGAACATCAAGAACAGCGAGAAGAGCGAGACCAGCGAGACCAGCCAGGAGAGCGAGAACAGCGAGATGAGTGGGACGACGGGGCATCCGGCCGACAAGGCCGTGGAACCCGTCCTGGTGACCGGCGGCAGCGGATTCGTCGGCAGCCATCTCGTCCGGCAGCTCCTCCAGCGGGGCTACCGCGTCCACACCACCGTGCGCAGCACCGCGAACACCGCGAAGGTGGGCCCGCTCAGGGAGATGCAGAAGAGCTTCCCGGGCCAACTCGAACTCTTCGAGGCGGACTTGCTGGTAGAGGGCTCCTTCGACCGGGCCATGAGCGGCTGCGGAGTCGTCTTCCACGTCGCCTCGCCGTTCCTCGTACCCGAGAAGATCAAGGACGGCCGCAGGGACGTCGTCGACCCGGCCCTGATCGGCACCCGCAACGTCCTGGCGGCCATCGACCGGACGCCCACGGTCCACCGGTTGGTGTTCACCTCCACCGTGGGCGCCATCTTCGGCGACTATGCCGACGTCCTCGACATGGAGAACCAGACCCTTTCGGAGAAGTACTTCAACACGTCGAGCACGGTCGAGAACAACCCGTACCACTATGCCAAGACGGTCGCGGAACGCGCGGCCTGGGACGCGGCCGAGGGACAGGACCGCTGGCGCATGGTGTCCGTCAATCCGGGCCTCGTCCTCGGTCCTTCGCTGACGCCGGCCTCGGACTCCGGCAGCCTGTTCCTCATCGACGAGCTCTTCAAGGGCTACTTCTTCTACGGGGCCCCCGACTTCAGCTTCACGGTCGCGGACGTGCGGGAGGTGGCGGCAGCGCACATCGCCGCCGCGGAGAACCCCGACGCGGAGGGCCGCTACATCGTGGCGGCGAAGGACATGATCTCCTTCCACCAGATGTCACGGATCATCCTGGACCGCTTCCCCCGCACCCTCCGGCTCCCCCGGCACGGCCTACCGCACTGGCCGGTCCGTGTGCTCGGCCCGGCCTTCGGCCTGACCCAGGACTACATCCGCAAACACCTCGGCATCAGGTTCCCGGTGGACAACCACAGGAGCGTGAGCGAACTGGGCATCACCTACCGCCCCATCGAGGAGACCCTCATCGACCACTACGAGGCGTGGCGCCACAACAGGTCGGCGACGGCGGCTGATGACGGGGCGGTACCACGCCTCAGGCGCTGCGAGGGGTGGACGCCCCGAGGCGGTCCCTAGGAGGAGTTGCGTGCACTGCGGGCCAGCCACGGTGTGAGCGAGGTGTGCATGATCAGCTCTCGGTACGTCTCGTCGCCGGGCAGGGGCACGACGAGCCACTCGCCCGGAGGGAAGATCCGGCCCTTCACGTAGGCCAGTTCACCGTACAGCGAGCGGAGGAAGGCGGGAACGGAGTCCCGCGGCACGTCGTGGAACTCCACGCCTTCCACGGTGATCGCGGCGTCGTCCTCGGGGAAGAGCCGCACGGTCACCGCCGGTGTGCCGCCCAGTTCGACGAACGCCTCGTGCGGCAGTGAGCCGTCGGGGTCGGTCACGGTGAACGCCCCGGCCGCCGTGCGCCGCGACGTCTGGTCAGCGCCGATGTCCTCGGTCACGGTCACGGTGAGGCCGTACTCGTGCGCCACCTCACGGACGGCGGTTACCGCCGCCTCGGTGCTCGGCAGGTGGGCGTGGTTCACGATCACTCCCCTGTCGTTCGTCGTGGACGACGTCGGGCCAACCCTAGTACCGCAGTCACCCCAACTCGCATGACTGCGCTGGTTCGTGAGACATGAACGCGCTCGGCCGGGGCAACCGGAACCGAGGGACGTGAGACGGGGAAGTCCGCCGACGGCCGGCATGCCGCCCTGCGCCGCGCAACCGTGCCGGTGTCACTCCCGGGCAACCAGGCGACGGCCGGCCGTCGGCTCGACCCCGGCTCAATCATTGCACAGTGCAAACGTGAGCGCCAGTCGTTCGAATCAACCGGCGGACGAGTTGATCGACGGACGAGTTGATCGGCAGACGTCTTGATCGGCCGGGTGGCCGGGTGGCCGGGTGGCCGGGTCTCTGGATGGCCGGGTGGCCGGTTGGGGTGGAGAGCCGGACGGGTCCGAGGAGTGCGGTGCGGGTGCGCCGATGAGCCGGAGAGCCGGATGGGTCCGAGGAATTCGGCCGCGTCGCAGCCGGGATGTGCGGGATCGTGCGGGCGGCAGGGGCGGCAGGGGCGGCAGGGGCGGCAGGGGCGGCAGGGGCGGCGCCGGAGGCGGCCGCGGTGGCCGGCCGCCTCTCCCTCGGACCTGTTCGGGAAGGACGCGTCCGGGGAAGACGCGTCCGGGAAGGTTGCTGACCCGGTTCCTACTTGGGGGCCACGGCCTTCTCGATCTCCGCGAAGGTCGAGGCGTCGACGAGGCCGGTGTCCTCCAGGACCTCCATGTGGTCCATGACGGTCTGGTTGGCCTGGCGGGCGTGTCGGCGGATGAGGTCGTTCTGCGTCGCGGCCCGCACCTCACCGATCGTCGCGAAGATCTTGCCGTGCGTGGAGCGCAGGATATTGGCGAAGAGCTTGTCGAACTCCTCGCCCTTGGCGGCCTCCAACTGCCTGACGAAGCCCTGCTGTTCCTCGGTGGCCTCATTGGGGAGCTTGACGCCGAGGATGCGGGCGTCCTCGCGAACCAGCTGGTCGAGCTTGCTGTGCCCGTCGAGCAGATGGTCCCCGGCGCGCTTGACGGCCTCGCTGGAGCCGTTCGTCTGCGCGAGCCGCCCGGCGGGGATCTCCCACAGTCCGGCCTGCCGCACCTTGATCAGGAAGGTACGGTCCACCTCCGTGACCGGCAGCTCCGCCGGGCCGCTCGTGCCACCTGAGGCGGTCTGGCCCGCCGTACCGGATCCGGCGACATGACCGGTCCCGTGCTGTGTCTGACCCGCGGTCGTCTGGCTGGCTGCGGCTTCGTCGTCGCCTGCCCGGACGGCGATGACGACGGCGGCCACGACCGCGCAGAGGACGGCGATGATCGCGTAAGTCCGCGTCGAGGACTGTGACCCCGCCGCATGTCGGTTCGAGTTCATGAATGGTCTCCCGGTTCCGCGTAGAGAGTGATTCCTCCAGGGGGTTGGGAGTGGACACCTGTTGCGGCTGGCACGGCACGCAGCATGAGGTACGCGTGAGACGGCCGGAATGTTCAAGGAAGGGTCAAGAACCGTGTCGCGTTCCGCCCGCTTCGGGTGACGGCTCCGTGCTCGGCGGACATGGGCCGCGGCCTCGACTTTCCGTCCTGCCTCGGCCGTGCCGCAACGGTCATGCGGAACGAAAACCTGTTCCCACCGAGGGACGGGGTGGCGACCCCGGCACGATAGAAAGGACGCATGCCAGGACGCACGCCGCAGCACGATAACCCCGCGAGGGCCATGGACACGGGGGCCATGGGCACGCGGGCCATGGACGACGTCGATGTGGTCACGCGGGCGGTGCTGACCGCGTCCCGGCTGCTCGTTGCCGTCTCTGCCCGGTCCCTCGCCGCGGTCGAGGAAGGGGTGACGCTTCCGCAGTTCCGGATGCTCGTGGTGCTCTCCACCCGCGGTGCCACCAAGCTGGTCACCCTCGCGGATCTGCTCCAGGTGGCCCCGTCCACGGCGATGCGCATGGTCGACCGGCTGATCGCGGCCGGGCTCGCCGACCGGCAGACCAACCCCGACAACCGTCGCGAGACCCTGTTGCGGCTCACCGAGGAGGGGCGGCGCACCGTGGAGCACGTCACCGCCCGACGCCGCGCCGAGATCGCCGAGATCGTCGAGCGGCTCACCCCCGGACAGCGTGCGGCGCTCATCGAGGCGCTCACCGCATTCAACGAGGCAGGCGCGGAGCCGCCCGCCCCGGCGGCGGACGACCCGGAGGTGTATCCCCTGGGCTGGGTGGACTCCGTGGCGGCGCGGGACGCCTGAGCGCGAAGCCTGGTGGGTGCGGGGCGCCTGGCCCCGAAGCCTGGTGGGGTGCCTGAGCGCGAAGCCCGGTGGGGGTGCGGGGTGTCTTGCCCGGTGGTTGTCGCCGCTGCGCTCGCAGGTCACCGCCCCCGGTGCCAGACTTACCACGTGGCCGTCTTGTCACTCCCAGACGGTACGTACCAGGCACGCCGCGTCCGGCGCCTGCACCGCGGCTGTCTGCCTTCCGCCGGGCTTCCGCCTGTCATGACGTGTGGCATGGCCAGGAGGCAGGGTCTCGTCGCGCGCGATGGGGGAGACAGCGGAGCCGGAACGCTCCGATCGGGCGCCGAGCCCGTCGGGGCACTGGGCACCGCCCGCCACACCGACGTCCGACGACGGCCGGCCGCGACTCATCTCGCGCGAAGGTCGGAGCCTGCTCCTGTGCCTCCGCCTCCGACTGCCCCCGTGCCTCCGCCTGCGGTTGCAGCTGTGTGTCCGGCCGAGTTCAACCAGCTCCCGAGGCTCCCCAAACTCACCAGGCTCCGCCGGCTCACGGAGCTCGCGAAAGGTCTCTCCTGATGATGCCCTTGAAGCGATGTACTCGGGGTGCTGCCATAGCCGTGGCCGCGGTGTCGATGGCCGCTGGTCTGACCGCCTGTGGAGGGGGCGGCGGAAGTGGCGACGACCAGGAGGGCACGGAGATCGGCCTGCTGTTGCCGGACTCCACCACGGCCCGCTGGGAGACGTACGACGTGCCCCTGCTCAAGAAGGAGATCAAGGAGCGCTGCGGTGACTGCACGGTCGTGCACGCCAATGCCAAGGGCGACGTGGCGACCCAGCGGCAACAGGTGGACTCCATGATCACCGAGGGCGTAGACGCGATGGTGCTCGTGGCCGTGGACGCCAGATCGCTCGGAGCCGCGGTCCGGAAGGCGGACCAGGCGGGCATCCCGGTGATCGCCTACGACCGCCTCGCCGAGGGGCCCATCTCCGGCTTCGTCACGTTCGACGCTGAGGAGGTCGGGCGGCTCCAGGGCAGGGCTCTGCTGGAGGCCCTGGGCGACAGGGCGGACGGCGGCCAGATCGTCGTGATGAACGGCGACCCCAGCGACCCCAACTCGATCTCGTTCAAGAAGGGCGCGCTGTCCGTGCTCAGTGACAGGGTCAAGATCGGCAAGATGTACGACACGCCCTTGTGGCGGGCCGAGGTCGCCAACAAGAACATGTCGGGAGCCATCTCCGCGCTCGGCGCCGACACCATCGACGGGGTCTACGCCGCCAACGACGGCCTGGCCGCCGGCAGCATCTCCGCCCTCAAGGCGAACAAGGTCACCCCGCTTCCTCCGGTCACCGGCCAGGACGCCGAACTCGGTGCCCTGCGACGCATCGTCGGCGGCGACCAGCACATGACCGTCTACAAGCCCTTCGGACCCGAGGCCTCCGCGGGCGCCGCCATGGCCGTGGCCGCGGCTCGCGGGGAGAACCTCGACGAGATCGCCACGGACGAGGTACGCACCAGCGACGGGAAGGAGGTCCCGGCCGTCCTGCTCACCCCGGTGTCCGTGACGGTCGGCAACATCAGGGACACCTTGGTGAAGGACGGCGTGTACACGATTCAGCAGATCTGCACCCCGCAACTCAGAGCGGCCTGCGACAGGGTCGGCCTGACGGCCTGACCGGAGGATGACCGGAGGCACCGCCGGCCGGACACATCGGACAGCCCGGAGGACCGGACACTCCCGCAGACCGGACAGCCGGACGCAACGCCAGACCACAAACCGGACAGCCGGACGCACACCAGGCCGGGCAGACCGGAAGCCCGGCGACCGGAAGCCCGGCGACCGGAAGCCCGGCAACCGGACAGCCCGGCAACCGGACAGCCCGGTGACCGGACAGCCCGGTGACCGGACAGCCGGACGGCAGCTGATGGGAAGGAGATGGTCCCGTGCGGGCTCCACCCCTGCTGGCACTGCGCGGTGTGTCCAAGCGCTTCGGCGTCGTCCAGGTTCTCGAGGACATCGAGCTGGAGGTGCGCGCCGGTGAGGTCGTCGCGCTGCTCGGTGACAACGGGGCCGGCAAGTCCACCCTGGTCAAGGTGGTCTCGGGCGTCACCCCGGCGGACAAGGGGGTCATCGAGTGGGAGGGCCGGGCCGTCCAGATCAAGCGCCCCCACGACGCCCGGGACCTCGGTATCGCGACCGTCTACCAGGACCTCGCGCTGTGCGGGACCCTCGACGTCGTCGGCAACCTGTTCCTCGGCCGGGAGATCCGCAGATACGGGTTCCTCGACGAGGTGGAGATGGAACGCCGCACACGAGCCCTGCTGGAACGACTGGCGGCGGGCGTCCCCGATCTGCGGGCCCCCGTCGTCTCCCTGTCCACCGGGCAACGGCAGACGGTCGCCATCGCCCGCTCGCTCCTCGGCAACCCGAGGGTCCTCCTCCTTGACGAACCGACCGCCTCCCTGGGACTCCAGCAGACCAGTGAAGTCCTGGACCTGGTCGACCAGCTGCGCGACCGCGGTCTCGGGGTGCTGCTCATCAGCCACAACATGGGCGACGTCAAAGCCCTCGCGGACTCGGCCGCCGTGCTGCGGCTGGGCCGCAACAACGGCTTCTTCGACGTGAACACCGCCGCGCAGGAACAGATCATCTCCTCCATCACCGGCGCCACGGAAAACGTGCCCCGCCGTATGGCCTCTCGGGGGGACGAGTGGTGAAAGGGGTGCACAGAATGGCGGACAAGACGCGGGAGGGCCTCGCCGCATCGACCACCGGGCCCCGCCAGCCGCAGCGCGGGCGGGCAGTGGCCCATGCCGTGGAGGGCTGGGCCACCGAGTTCCGGCGCAGGCTGAGAGCCGGGGAACTGGGCTCGCTACCGGTCGTCATGGTCCTCATCGCCGTCTGGATCACCTTCCAGATCCTCAACGAAAACTTCCTCTCACCACGGAACCTGTCCAACATCAGCGTCGACATCGTCGGTACTGGGCTGATCGCGGTCGGCATCGTCTTCGTGCTGCTGATCGGCGAGATCGACCTGTCGGTCGGTTCGGTCAGCGGTCTCGCGGCGGCGGTGTTCGCCGTACTGAACGTGAACAACGGCGTGCCGGAATGGCTCGCCGTCATCGTGGCGGTGCTCGCGGGCACCGCGGTCGGGGCCGTCCAGGGCTTTTCCTTCGCCAGGACCCGCGTGCCCGCGTTCGTGGTCACGCTCGCGGGGCTGCTGACCTGGAACGGCCTCATGCTCTACATCCTGGGTACCAGCGGCACCATCAACATCGACGAGGACGGCCTCCTGGCCAAGCTGACCACCTACTACTTCACCAACGACGCCGCCGCCTACGGTCTGGCGGCGATCGGCGCGGCCCTGGTCTTCCTGGTGTCTTACCAGGACATGCGGCGCCGCGAGACCGTCGGCATGCCGCACCGCTCCCTCCTGCAGATCGGGGTGCGGGCGGGAGCGCTCGCGGTGGTCGCGTTCGCCGCCGCGTATGTGCTCAACCAGTTCCAGGGCCTGCCGCTGGCCCTCCTGATCTTCCTCGTGGTGGTGGCCGGGCTGGACATCGTGCTGCGCCGCACTCACTACGGCAGGCAGGTCTACGCGCTCGGCGGCGGAGTCGAGGCGGCCCGCCGAGCCAGCCTCAGGGTGGTGCGGGTGCAGACCGCCGTCCTCGCGATCTCAGGCACGATGGCCGCGATCGGAGGCCTGTTCCTCGCCTCGCGCATCACTTCGGTGAGCCAGGCCTCGGGCTCGGGCGTCCTGCTGCTGAACGCCATCGCCGCGGCGGTCATCGGCGGCACCAGCCTGTTCGGGGGGCGCGGTACGACCTGGTCAGCGGTCCTGGGCATCCTGGTCATCGAGTCCGTGGCCTCGGGCATGGCGACCACGGACACCCCGGTCGCCCTCCAGTTCATGATCACGGGCGGGGTACTGTTCGCCGCCGTGGTCATCGACTCCCTCTCCCGCCGTACCCAGGAGGCCCATGGCCGGGCTTGACGATGCCGGCCGCCTGCGCAGCTCCCGCGCCCGCGCCCCTAACGGGTCGAGTGCTCGCCGCCCGATTGCTCACTCGCACTCGCCTTCCGACCGGGCGCTCGCCTCCCGACCGGGCGCTCGCCTCCCGCACAGTGGTCCCCGACTGATGCGCAGGGTCAGTCGTCGAGCGTCCGGTAGACGGTGGTCCAGAGATCCTGGTGGAGCCGGGGGGTGTCCGCGGAGTCCATGGCCGTCTGCGTCAGCAGAATCCCGGTGAGCCGTTCCGCCGGGTCGGAGTACGCGGTCGTGCCCAGGCCGCCATCCCACCCGAACTGCCCCACGGACGCGAGGTCACGGCGATGGGTGCGCACTGCCATGCCGAAGCCGTAGCCGCCGTGCCGTCCGAAGAGGTCACCGAACTGGTCCTTCTCGACCTTCTGCTCCGGCGTCAGGTGGTCCATGGTCATCAGCTCGACCGAGGCGCGGGAGAGGATGCGCTCGCCTCCGTGGCTCCCCTTGTTCAGCAGCATCCGGTGGAACGCGTGGTAGTCATCGACGGTGGAGACCAGACCGTCACCACCGGCCTCGAACACCGGCGGCCGGCTGTACTTTCCGCCGACGGCCTCGTCCCAGGTCGTGAGCTCGCCGGTCTCCGGGTCGTGGGCAAAGCTGGTGGGCAGCCGGTGGATCCGGTCGGCGGGCACGTGGAAGCCGGTGTCCATCATCCCCAGGGGCTCGAACAGCCGCTCGCGCAGGAACTCCCCGAAGGACCGGCCCGCGACCCTCGAGACCAGGACCCCGAGCACGTCGGAGCCGACGTGGTACTGCCACCGTTCACCGGGTTGGTACATCAGCGGAAGGGCGCCCAGCTGCTTGATCCATTCGTCCTGCCCGACCGTCGGCCAGTTGGCGGTTCCGTCACCGATGACGCCCCGCTCCCGGACGGCGACCTGGATCGGGTACGTGTCAGGCGGAGCGGGCACCAGACCGAAACCGAAGGTCAGGGTCAGCAGATCCCGCGCGGTGATCGAGCGCCGGGCGGGCACGGTGTCGTCCAACGGGGCGTCGATCCGTGCCAGCACCCGCCGGTTCGCGAGCTCGGGCAGCCAGGTCTCGACCGGGTCGTCCAGTCGCAGCCGGCACTCCTCGACCAGGATCATCACCGCCGCGGCGGTGACCGGCTTGGTCAGTGAGGCCATGCGGAAGAGGGTGTCCCGACGCATCGGCACACCACCCACGAGACCGCCCGCCTCGCCACCGGACCCACCGCCGCCCAGCGATCCGCCCCCGTCCAGCGATCCGCCCCCCGATCCACCATGGAGTCCGCCGCCCGATCCGCCGCCCGATCCGACGTCCGATCCGACGTCCGATCCGACGTCCGATCCGACGTCCGACGGGCCATCCGATCGAGCATCCGATCGACGAGTCGACCGCCGGGCCGATCGATGAGCCGCGTGCAGGGTGCCCAACGCCTCGACGTGCACCTGGTCGCCCCTGCCGACCAGGGCGACCAGTCCGGGAACCGCCCCGGACTCGACGTAACGGGCAAGCACCTCGCGCATCCGGCGCAGCCCCGCTTCCGAAAGCCCACCGTCCGCGCCACCGCTCAGAGCCCAGTTCCCCCGCCCGTCCCAGCTCACGGTTTGTTTGATGGCCTGTGACATGCCGCCCCCTTGTGTTTACTTTGGTCGCCGAGTGATCGTCCGGCCTGCCCTTCAGCATTTCGCCTGGCCGGAGGGGGAACAACGGGAGATCACGAATGGCCGGATAACCGGCCGCTTATGGATCGTGGTGCGCGGTCATGGCACCGAGGGGGACGGGATGGGACGGGTGGAGCTGAGGGACATCGAGATCTTCCTGACGCTTGCGGAAGAACTTCATTTCGGCAGGACGGCCCAACGGCTGCACGTGTCGCAGGCCAGGGTCAGCCAGGCCCTCAAGAAGCAGGAACGAGGCGTCGGGGCGCGGCTGTTCGAGCGCAACAGCCGGAACGTGCGGCTGACCCCGCTGGGCGAGCAACTGCGCGCGGACCTGCTGCCGGTCTACCAGGGGCTACAGGAGAGCGTGGAGCGGGCCAGGCTCGCCGCGCGGGGCACGACCGAGGTATTACGCGTGGGCATGCTGCCCAGCAACGCCCACGATCTACGGCCCTACTGGGAGGCGTTTCGCGCCCGCCACCCGCAGTGGGCCCTGCGCATACGGCACAACCCGTTCGTCGACGCGTTCGGCCCGCTGCGGCGGGGAGAGATCGACGTCCTGGTCGCCTGGCTGCCCGTCGAGGAGCCCGACCTGACGGTGGGGCCGGTCATCTACACCGAGCACGCGGTGGCGCTCGTCGCCCATGACCACGAACTGGCCGTCCGGCCGTCGGTCTCCCTGGAGATCTTCGGCGACTTCGGCATTCCGCAGGGCCCGGCCGGACCCGATTACTGGGCGGACGCCTTCACGCCCTTCCAAACACCCAGCGGCCGCCCGATCGAACGCCACAGCCCGGTCATCAGGAGCCTGGACGACATCTTCACCCAGGTCGGCGCCGGGGAGGCCATCCACAGCCTGGGCGCCCACGTCACCCGCTACCACGCCCGCCCCGACATCGTCTATCTGCCCATTCACGACTGGCCGGGTCTGCGCTGGGGCCTGGTCTGGCGCAGCGACACCGAGTTCGCCCCCGTCCGGGCACTCGCACAGGTCGTGGGGGACCTGGGTACGGCGAGGCACTGAGAGCGAAGCGTGGACCGCTCCCCGTTTGGGTGCTAGCGTCTGAATGTGAAACGGGGAGTAGTCCCCAGTAATTTCCCATTGATCCCGGAGTCCCGGAGTCCCGGAGTCCCGGAGTCCCGGAGTCCCGGAGTCCCGGAGGTCCCGGTATCCGGGAGATGCCGGTATCCCGGTACGCCGATTTCCCCCGGTATCCCGGCATCGGTTGGTATCGGTTGGTATCGGTTGATGGAGGAGGGCGGGCGTGGCGGATACGGCGCTGGTGCTGGGCGGGGGCGGGCTGACCGCGTACGCGTGGGAGGTCGGCGTGCTGGCCGGGCTGGCCGAGGCGGGGGTGGACCTCAGTGGCGCCGATGTGCTCGCCGGCACGTCGGGAGGCGCACTGCTCGCCCTGGAACTGGCCACGGGGGCAGCGCCGATCGACCTGTACGCGGAGCAGGTGGAGCGGAAGCGAGCCATGCTGGAGGTGGACTTCACCTTCGCGATGACCGTCAAGTACCTGTGGGCGGCGCTCGGTTCGCGGGATCCCGAAACCGTGGTCAAGCGGCTGGGCAGGCTTGCGCTGAGCGTGCGCGACGTATCGGAGGCGGAGGTCTTCGACGCGATCGGCCCCCAAATCCCGGTCCGGCAGTGGCCGGAGAGGGCGATCCGGCTGTTCGCGGTGGACGCGTTCACGGGCGAGGCGACCGGATTCAGCGCTGACAGCGGCGTCGACCTGGTGCTGGCGATGTCGGCCAGCTGCGCACTGCCGCCGCTGTTCCCGCCGATCACGATCGGGGCGGGGCGCTGGATGGACGGGGGCGTGCGCTCCACGACCAACGCCGACCTGGTGCAGGACTGCCGACAGGTCGTGGTGCTGGCGCCCATTCCCAAGGGGCCGGGGGCGAGCCCGAGCACCTCGACCCAGGTGGCCTCCCTCGTGGCCGGTGGCGCCCGGGCCGCGCTGCTGGTTCCTGACCGAGAGGCCCGCCACGCGTTCGGCCGCAACCCCCTGGACGCCTCCCGCATCCCCGGCGCGGCCCGAGCAGGCCGACGCCAGGCAGCCGCACACGCCGAACAGATCCGCACCGTCTGGCACGGCTGAACCGCCCGAAAGGCGGGCCGTGGGAAGGGGGCCGGCCCGAGGGCGGGCGGGGACGGGAGGCGGGACGGCCGGAAGGCGGCGGCGCGGCCGCCCCTCGGGAAATCCGAGCGCGACCCGTCAGCGCGATCGGCGGGCGTTGAGCCGGGCGGCCTGGCGCGTCAGGTGGTCCCGCTCGGCGAGGTTGGGTGCCTTGCGGGCCGCCTCGGCGTACAGCCGTGCAGCCGTCGCCAGGTCGCCGTCGCGCTCGTGGAGGTAGGCCGCCACCGCGGCGTGGCGGGGCAGTGAGGCGTCCACCGCCGCGAGCGCCGCCAGGCCGGCGCGCGGCCCGTCGGCCTCCCCGACGGCGACCGCGCGGTTGAGCCGGACGACCGGGCTGTCGGTCAGGCGTGTGAGCTCGTCGTACCACTCGACGATCTGCACCCAGTCGGTCTCCTCGGCGGTGGGCGCGTCGGCGTGGAGGGCGGCGATGGCGGCCTGGGCCTGGAACTCGCCCAGCCGGTCGCGGGCGAGGGCCGCCTGCAGGATCCCGACGCCCTCGGCGATCAACGCGGTGTCCCACCGGCCGCGGTCCTGCTCGGCGAGCGGCACCAGGCCCCCGTCGGGCGCGGTCCGGGCGGCGCGCCGGGCGTGGTGGAGCAGCATGAGGGCGAGCAGCCCGGCCACCTCGGGGTGGTCGATACGGGCGGCGAGTTGCCGGGTGAGCCGTATGGCCTCGGCGGCGAGGTCCACGTCGCCGGAGTAGCCCTCGTTGAAGACCAGGTAGAGGACGCGCAGCACGGTGGCGACGTCCCCGGGCCGGTCGAAGCGCACGCCGGAGACGGTGCGTTTGGCCCGGCTGATGCGCTGCGCCATGGTCGCCTCGGGCACCAGGTAGGCCTCGGCGATCTGGCGAGTGGTCAGCCCGCCGACGGCGCGCAGCGTGAGCGCGACCGCCGATGCCGGGGTCAGCGAAGGGTGGGCGCACAGAAAGTAGAGCTGGAGCGTGTCGTCCACCGCGGGCGCCGGCCCCGGCGCCGGCTCCTCCTCGACGCGTTCCTCACGCCGACGGCGGGTGGCGTCGGAGCGGGTCGCGTCGAGGAACTTGTGCCAGGCGACGGTGATCAGCCAACCCTTCGCATCCCGCGGGGGGTCGGCCGGCCAGACGCGGACGGCCTCGACCAGGGCGTCCTGCACGGCGTCCTCGGCCGCCGCGAAGTCGGCTCCGCGGCGAACGAGGACGGTGAGCACGTTCGGCGTGAGGCTACGAAGCAGGGCCTCGTCCATCCGGAACACCTGAGAGGTCACTCCGTGATGGTGGGCGGCACGCCGTAGAACGGGCGCACCTCCAGCCACTCGTGGATCGGCTTGCCGCCCGCCCCGGGGGCGGCCGACAGCTCCCCGGCCAGCTCGACGGCGCGCTTGTAGCTGTCGACGTCGATGATCATCCAGCCGGCGATGAGGTCCTTGGTCTCCGCGAACGGTCCGTCGGTGACCGGCGGGCGCCCCTCACCGTCGTAGCGGACCCACGCTCCCTCCGGGGCGAGCGCCTGACCGTCGACGAACTCGCCGGTCTTCTCCAGCCGGGCCGCGAAGTCGTTCATGTACTGCACATGCGCCGAGATCTCCTCCGGGCTCCACTGGTCCATCGGCACGTCGTTGACCGCAGCCGGGGCGCCGCGGTAGTGCTTCAGCAGCAGGTACTTGGCCATGATGGTTCTCCTCGGTGCTCGTGCGACCCATTGTGGTCGCGTTCACCCCGGGGACGGAGCCGGACGCGGGTTCTCGACATCGCCGTCCGATTTTTTTGGATTCTCGTGGATGAGCCTGTTGAGCCTGGTGAACCCGGGTGAGCCGTCTCGCGGTGTCCGGGTGCCGGGTCCACGGCGTGGCGCGAGGGCGGCGTGCCGGCGGTGGGTGTTACCGGAGGCCGTGGGGGGCAAGGCGCTGGCTGAGGCTGGTCGGCATCCGGCCCGCCACCGGCTTGAACACCCGGCACCAGGCCGAAGCGGCCCAAGGGGAATCCAGGTGGCGGCTCGGATCTTCGGGGGCGCGCATCACCTGCGACCCATAGTCGAGCACACCCTCGCGGGGCAAAGCTTCGGCGCCGTCCCAGCCCTTGCTTCACCTATCGAAATTCGATAGATTTCCATCGCGACTCGATGGGAAGGGTGGGCCATGGGAAAGCTGACAGTGCGTGCGCTGCGTGCCGTGCTCGTGGTGGTGCTCGCCGGCACCGTGTTCGTGCAGGCATTGATGGTGTGGGCGTTGGCCACCGACCCGGAGGACGGGTCGCTCCCGCTGACCCCGCTGCGCGTGATCACGATCCTGGGCATGGTGTCGGTACAGGTCGCCCTGGTCTGCGTAGGGCGACTGGTGACGATGGTGCGACGCGGAACCGTGTTCTCCCACGCCGCCTTCCGGTACGTGGACGGCGTGATCGGCGCGATCGTGGCGGCTGCACTCCTGTGGTTCGCGGTCACGGCCTTCAACGCGCCGGGCCAGCGGGACGACCCGGGCGTCACCGTCATCATGGGCGGGGTTGGCGTGGCCATTCTGGGAATGGCGCTCATTGTGCTCGTGCTGCGGATGCTGCTCGCCCAGGCCGTCGCGCGCGACGTGGAAGCGGCGCAGATGCAGGCCGAGTTGGACGAGGTGATCTGACGCCGATCGCCGTCGGCATCGAGGTGATGCCGGCCAGGCGAAAGATGTCCGTGGGCGAGCTCGCGGACCGCGTGGGGATCATGCCCGCCAACCTGGCGGTACTCAAGAACGCCGCGCCAAGGCGGTGCGCTTCACGACGCTCGCCGCGCTCTGCGAGGTGCTCGAGTGCCGGCCGGGCGACTTGCCGACCGCCCCGCCGTCGCCACGAGCGGCCGTCCCGGACCCGACACGATGCGGTGTCCGCTGGGCACCGCGCACGGTAGTAACCCCGCCAACGGGCGAAACGCGCCCCTGACCTGCGCCACAGCGCAGGGAGCACTGACCGCGGCTGCGCCCCGGACGGCCTCGAAGGTGGCCTTGGCCTCCATGATCAGGGCGGTGGCCGTCCGGGAGCTCTTGTGTGGCGTTCTCTGGGTGTCGGCTCAGATCTTGATGACGGTGGCCCGTCCACCGCACAGGGCGGTGAGGTCTTCCGGGTCGGAGGTGAGGATCGTGACAGGGCCGGGTGCGGCGAGAGCGGTCGCGCTGACCATGGCGTCGATGGCGTACTTGTGGCCGTGCAGCCCGGTGTCTGCCAGGAGGGCAGCTGCGTGCCGGGCGATGGGCTCGCTGACCGGTTCGACGACAAGGCGGGAAAGCGTCCATTCCAGGGCCGGACGGTTGATCCGCGCATGGACCACTTCCACCAGGGTGGCCGCGGAGGCGATCACCCGCAGGTCGTCGGCGCGAGCGAGTGCGAGCCAGCCAGTGACGGTGCGGTCGCGCAGGACGGCCTTGGCCAGCCCTTCGCTGTCGAGGACCAGGGTGCCGCCCGGGGCGGCGGGGGAGCGGGTCACGCGGCGTTGGTCCCACCTTGTGTCTGCTGCTGTCGGGCCTGGTGGAGCTGGTCGCGCAGAGCCTGGATCTCCTCGTCCGTGACGGGGCCGTGTTCGGCCTCGGCCACCTGGATGAGTTCGTTGAGGTTGTCGCGTTCGATCTGGCGGGCCACTGCGGCGGCCACGTAGGCAGACAACCCCGAGGGGCCACTGCGGGCCTTGGCGGCCTCAGCGATGTCGCGCGGCATGGTGATCGAGTACTTGCCGGTAGGCTCACTCATGCTACTCATCCTACCCTTCATCCTCCTGCCTGCTGGACTTGGCTGTCCCGACGAGGAGAGACGGTGGCCGGTCCGTTCGCGGCTTGTGAGGCACGCGATTGCCCACGTCCCGGACGTAGCCGTCACCGCCGCGTCATACGCCGAGGCGTCATGCGGCCGGAAGTTACGGCACCGACCGCGCAACGTGCTCAGGACGGCAACGTGCGTGGTGTGGCGCTGTGCGACACCCCGCCTGACGCAAAAGGTGCAGCTCGGGTACGACGTAGCCGTCGGGGCTCGGACCGGCCACTGGCGCGCGAAGGCGATTGTCCTGTATGTCGGCGTAGCCAGAAGTATGGCCGGCCGACAACCCGTGGCATGCGTCGAGTTGGAGGTAGAGCTCACCGAAGTCGTCGTTCGCGCCCACGGGCCGCCCTAAGCTGGCGGACTGTCACGTGCGTAACGTCGAGTAGGCGGAGACAATGGGCAGTCTCACCGAGGCGAACCTCAAGAAGCTTGCCGGTGCCCGTTCCTTCGAACGCGGGCGCGGGTATCTCGACGCGGTGTCCGGAGTCGAGGTCGGTGACGGCTGGGTCACCGCGAGCGTTCACGGCACGGAACGGTACGAGGTGGAACTGACTCTGGACGCGCCCGGCGGCCTGAGCGGCGAATGCGACTGCCCGTACGGCCTGGAGGGCAACTTCTGCAAGCACCTGGTGGCCCTCGGTCTGACCGTGCTCGCCCAGCGGGAGAGCCTCCCGCGGCAGCGGAAGGCGGCCCGGGAGCGCGCGCAGGACCTCGACGGATGGCTTTCCGCCCTGTCCAAGGACGAGTTGCTCGATCTGCTGCGGCAACAGATCAGCGAGGACCGGCAGTTGCGGCGGCGACTGGAACTGCGGGCCGCGAGCGCCCGCGGAGACCTCACCACAGTCCGTTCCCATATCCGCGGCCTGCTGGACATCGGCCCGTTCGCGCAGTACGGGTACGTCGAGTACGCCGATGCCCGCGCCTACGCGGAGCAGGCAGAACAGGCCGTCTCCGCGATCGCCGCGCTGACCGGCTCCGGCCGGGCAGCCGACGCGATCACCCTGGCGCGGGAGGCGATGCGGCTGCTGGCCGAGGCGGTGGAGAGCGTCGACGACTCGGACGGCCGACTGGGGCAGATCGGTGCGGACCTCGCCGACGCCCACCTCGACGCCTGCCGGGCGGCGCGCCCCGACCCGGAGGAGCTCGCGCGCTGGCTGGTCGGCCATGCGCTCGGCGACCTGGACGACGGCCTGACCGACATTGATCCGCTCGACTACGAGGAGGTCCTCGGTGAGGCGGGAATGGCCGTTCTGCGGAAGCGGGCCGTGGAGGCGTGGCGTGGCAACCGCCGCGGCTGGGCGGAGAAGTACCTGATGGAGCGTCTGGCCAAGGCGGGAGGCGATGTCGACGCGGTGATCGCCGTGCATGCGGCCGACCTCTCCCCGAGCGGCCACACGCACCTGGTCATCGCCCGCGAGCTGGACGCCGCCCGGCGCCCCGACGAGGCCCTGCGCTGGGCAGAACGCGGCATCGGGGAAGCCAGGGACGCCCGGGACCTGGCCGACGTCGACACCGCCCTCGTCGACTATCTCTGCGACCGCTACGCGCAGGCGGGCCGGCTCGCCGACGCCGTCGCCCTGCGCCGCGACCACTTCGGTGCCCGCCGCACCCTGCTCGCCTATCAGCAGCTGCGCGCCGCCGCGCGGGTCGCGGACTGCTGGCCGGCGGAGCGCGAGGGAGCCCTGGCCTTGCTGCGCGTTGACGCGGAGGAGCAGCAACAGGGCTGGTACGGCGGCCCCGTCCTGCTCGACGCCCTGCTCGACGACAAGGACGTCGACGCAGCCTGGGAAGCGGCCACCCAGACCGGCGCCCATGACAGGCAGTGGCTCACCCTTGCCGACAAGGCGCGGTCCACCCGCCCCGCGGACGCGCTCGGCGTCTACCTGCGCCTGGCCGAGCCACTCACAAAGCAGACCGGCAACACGGTCTACGAGCAGCTCGTCAGCCTGCTGCTGAGCATCCGAGACTGCCACCGCCGCCTGGGAACGGAGGACGAGCTCGCCGTGTACGTGACCGCCCTGCGCACCGCCCAGAAACGCAAGCGGAACCTGATGCGCTTGATGGACGAACAGGGCCTATGAGCGGGACGGCGTCTCGGAGCTCCGCTCGGTCAACTCGGTCAACTCGTCAACTCGGTCCACCCGACCCCCGCTGCCCTCGAACCCCTGCCGCCGGATCGTGCTCTTCCGCCGTCCACTGGACCTGTGATCCAACAGACACGAAGACCCCCGCGGGTTGATCGCATTGTCAGTGCCCCCTGTCATCATCCGGCCATGCTTTACGACGCCTTGGTGGCCGAATCCCGCAGGAACGACTCGCTCGACGACGTGAGGTCCGTCGCGCTCGACCGAGTCCGCTGGCTCGTCGAGCTTCTGGAACGTCAGCGGGCGGAGCCCCGGTGGGACGTCTCCGCGGCGTTGCGGGGACCGGGGGAATTCGAGCGCATCGAGGCGATACGCGCAGCGACCCAGGCCGAGATCGACGGCAGGCTCGCCGCCTGCCCGCAGGAGGAGGGCAGGGCCGCGGCCCTGTGCCTGATGCTGGCCTCCCGCTTCGACGACGCGGGGTCCTGGCGGTACGACTCCGAGATCAAAACCGTGGTCTCACGGGTGCACGGCTGGGCGCCGGAGGAGGTCGCGGTGATGCTGATCCGAGTCACGGAGTTCGACATGGGCTTCTGGTCTGCCGGTCCGCTGGGGATGGCGCTGACTGCCGTCGAGGAACTCGGCGCCGACGGCTGCCGTGCGGTCGCGCCCTGGCTGCGACACGCTCACGCGAAGCTCATGAGCGGCGATGCTCCCGCGCACCAGCACGGGCCGCTCGTCAAACGCCTCCGTGCGCTGCTCGCGCGGGTGGACGAGGCGGACATCCCCGAGGGGCTGATCCCGCCGTACGCCCCCTGGGCCGCCTCGTTGCGCGACCGCGCGAAGACGTTGCCGACGCCGGAGCTGGCCGACCTCGTCCAGCACCTGGCGGGTCTGTCCGGGCCGCGTCCCTCGCAGCGGTGGCGGCGGACGTGCCTCACGCTCATGGACGCCGCCTCGGCGCGTGGCCCGGTGGCCGAGACCCTTCGGGCACTGGCCGAGGACGATCCGCTGTGCAGTCGGCGAGGCGGCCCGCACACCGGTTGGAGCTCCGGCGCGTACCACTACCACTACCTCGTTCACCAGAACGACGGGGATCTCGCGCGTGGCGTCGTCTGGGCGGGCACACTGACCGGCGGCCCGACAGCCGTGCCGCACCTCGGCGCGCTCGCCCTGCGGACCGGCGGCCCCAAGGCCGACGTGGTCGAGGACCTCAAGCTCGCGGGCGCGGCGATCAACGCGCTTGCCGAGATCGACGACCCGGCCGCGCTGGAGACTCTGTGGCGGCTGCAGTCGCAGATCAGGCACCGGGCGCTGCTCAAGCAGCTCGACACCGCGCTGGTGACAGCCGCCGCACGGCAGGGGATCACGGCGGGCCAGCTCATCGAGCGCAGCGTGCCCGGCCACGGCCTCGAGCCGGACGGGTCGCTCGAGCGGGAGTTGGGCGGATACCGGGCGCGTGTGACGGTCGAGGACGCGATGACGGTGCGGCTCACCTTCACGGGCCCCGCCGGTCGCACTTCCCGTACGGCTCCGGCGGCGGTCAAGGACGGCTTCCCGGACGAGCTCCAGGAGTTGAAGGCCCTGGCCAAGGAGGTGCGGCGCACGCTGTCGGGGGAGCGCGCCCGCGTCGAGGCGCTGCTGTCGGCCGGGCGCGAGTGGCCTTACGACGAGTGGTGCCGGTACTACCGTGACCACCCCGTCACCGGCACTCTCGTCCGCGGCCTGATCTGGGAGTTCCGACACGTCGAGGATTCCGACGGGGAATGGCGTGCGGTGGCACCGATGACCGAGCCGCCCGGCGAGCCCGAGCGCGTCCGGTTGTGGCATCCGATCCGGGCGTCGACGGACGACATCAGGGCGTGGCGGGAGCGGCTCGTCGCCGAGCGGCTGCGGCAGCCGTTCAAACAGGCCTTCCGGGAGATCTACCTGCTCACCCCGGCGGAGGAGGAGACCGGCGTCTACTCCAACCGGTTCGCCGCCCACATCGTCCACTACCGGCAGCTCTACGCGCTGTTCAAGGAACGCGGCTGGCAGGCCAACTTCCTCGGCAGGCACGACGGCGGCTACGAAGGGGAGGCGCGGGCCGAGTTCGGCGACGGCGAGTGGCGGGCGTGCTTCCACCACGAGCCCGCCGAGGACGACTTCGCCGACTACGCGCCCGACCACGCCGCGACGGACCAGGTCCGCTTCGAGCGGCGGGACGGCCGGCGCTGGCGGGAGGTTCCCTTGGCGGAGGTACCCCCGCTGGTGTTCAGCGAGGCGATGCGGGACGTCGATCTGTTCGTGGGCGTGACCTCGATCGCCGCCGATCCCGACTGGACCGACCGGGGCGAGGACCGCTACGCCGCGTACTGGCGGACGGCCACGTTCGGTGCCCTGACGGCGAGCGCCGAGGTCCGCCGTGAGGCCCTGGAACGGCTCCTGCCGCGCCTGAAGATCGCCGACCGGTGCACGCTCGACGGGCGCTTCCTGACCGTCCGCGGGGACCTGGGCACGTACAAGATCCACCTGGGCTCGGCCAACATCCTGATGGAACCGGACGACGCCTACCTGTGCATCGTCCCGTCACATGGCAAGGGCGACGGCAAGGTCTTCCTGCCGTTCGAGGACGAACGGCTCTCACTGATCCTCAGTAAGGCATTCCTACTGGCCGCCGACACGAACATCACCGACGAGTCCATTCTCGCCCAGATCAAGCGAGGCGCCTGATGGCCACCGTGATGTTCCGGAACGAGACGGGACGGCAGGCCGCTCACCGATGCTCAGACCGGCCCCGACCTGCGCAAAGGAGGAGGAGATGACGGTCAACCAGCCGGAACCTGGCTGACCGTTAGCTGTCGGTTTGCCTGTAAGAGTGCACTGAACTGCACTTGTGTCGCGCAGTTGAGTGCCCCCGGCAGGGGCTCGGAGAATGGGGAGAGGGAAAGCCGCTGACCGATTGCGCGCGGCTAGTGGTCCAGACGGCTGTGCAACTGAAGCGGTAGGCCGGGGTAGGGCGAGCCCCGTGCTCCACTTTGCTGGAACACTGTCCGCCTGCTCGTCCCAATTGGCCACCCCGCAGTCGACGGACAGTCTTCGGCATAACGGCCTTGGAACCTGTTGCAGGAGTTCAGGCCACACGAGACAGCAGCGGAAGGCATTGGGAGCGCGCGCGGGCAGGAGCACTTCGCGCTGTTGTTCTCCGGGGGGCGGAGGGGTGGGGGCGCACGCCCCCGCAGCGGTTCCTGTGCGGGGCCGACGGGGCGGGGGCGGGATCAGCCGTTCGGTCCCGGGGAGTCGCTGACCTTGCCCACAGGGTTGATCTCCAGCTTCACGCTGCCCCCGCCTTCGCCGACGGGGAGGGTGCCCGCCGGCCACTTCAGGGTGACGCTCTTGGTTTCGTTCGGGGGCGTCACCACGATGTTGGTCACCTGCACGCCGGAGCCGCCGCTGTTGTTGTACGGGAACGTGATGTTGAAGGCGGCGGCCTCGCCGTCCTTGAGGATCTCCGACACGGGCTTTTCGCCGTTGCGGTCCACGGAGAGGGTGTCGCCCTGGGACGTCTTCAGGTCGACACCCGCGAAGCCGCTGATACTGCAGTCGCTGCCGCCGCCGTTCTTGAAGGAGACGGTGACGACGCCTTCCGTCTTGTCCGTGGTGTTGTCTTCGGCGGCGACTTCGAGCGCGTCGGTGCGGCATATGTCGACCTTGCCGTCGCCGTTGTCACCGGTGCTGGTGTCGGCGCCCTGGTCGCTCCCGCCGGTGCCGGTGTCGGCGCTCTGGCCCGCCTGGTCCGCGTCGCCGGTGCCGCCCGCCTTTTCCGCAGACGCAGTGGGGGTGGCGGCCGTGCTGTCCGACGCGTTGTCGTCGCCGGTGCAGGCGGTGAGTGAGAGTGCGGCCACGAGGCCGATGACGGCGGCGACGGCCTTGCGGGTGTGCAGCATGATTCCCCCGGGATGCGGTGTGGTCTGGGTGATGCCGTGGTGCGTGCTTCTTTGTATCGCTCAGTCAGTTACGGACCCTCAGCGATCACGTCCGCGTTCCGTCACAGGTGGGACCGCGCCCCCACGTGGCTGGTGGCTCCTCACGCACTCTTTGCCGGGTATTCGGTCCACTGACGGATCGGTGAGTCCGGGGCGAACTCGGTCTTCGGTTCGGCGCGGGCATGGTGCCGGCGGACGCAGGCGCCGATGGCCGCGTTCTGCTCGCCGTGGCTGCGGTGGTACCGGGTTCTCCTGGCGTGCCGGCGGTGGGGTGTCACCGCAGGCCGTGGCGGTCAAGGCGTTGGATGAGGCCGGGGCGGCGCTGGTACTCCTCGCGTAGGTTGCTGAGGCGTTGTCGGAAGTCCGTGCTCCGTCCGGTGTGGGCGTACGCGTCGCGCAGTTCCACGAGGAGGGTGACGGCCTGGTCGTAGGCAGTGGTCTTCTTGGTGGTGATGTGCGCCTCGATCTGCTGCCAGGTGGATTCGGCCTCGCTCGCGAGGGTGGTCAGGTGCTGGGCGCGGGCCGCGGCTCGTTTCTGTTCGGCGCGCTGTCGCCGTTCGGTGCGCCGTGTGTGGGCGGCGTCCAGGAGGTGGGCGGCGGAGTGGCGCCCGGGGGCGGTGGCCGGGGCAGTGGTGCCGTGCAGGCGGTGCAGGAGTTCGGCGTGCAGTCCTGGTTCCGGGCCGAGGGCGAGCCGTAGCAGCAGAGCGTCCTTCTCTTTCTGGGGCAGAGCGGCGATGAGCGGAGTGAGTTCCTTCTTGGTGGGTCTGGCCGACTTCTTGGGTGCGGCGGGGCTGGCCTGGGCCGCGACGGTCAGCAGGTCGTCGTCCACGCGTAGGAAGTCCGCGAGCGCACGCTGCGGGGCGGTCAGTTCGCCGAGCCCGGCCGGGACGGGCGGCTCCGGGCAGGTCTGGTACTCCGCTTCGCCGTCGTCTTCGAGTTCCCAGGCGGAGAGTGCGGAGAGCCAGGCGAGGTAGAGGGGGCGCAGGTCGCCGGTGGCGAGTTCGTCGCGTACGCCGATGAGGGCGGCCAGTGAGTCGTCGGCGCCCTCGATCCAGTCGCCGACCTCGTCCTCGCTGGTCAGGTCGAGCAGGAGGTGGGTTCGGGTGGTCCAGGCGTCAACTTGGTGGTCCAGGCAGTACGGCTTCACCATGGGCAGGTCCAGGGCCTGCTTGGGCAGGCGGAGCAGCAGCCGGTGGGTGCCCCAGTTGGTGACGTACAGGTGGGCGTCGAAGTAGCGCTCGACCATGCGGCGCGGATTCCCGCTGAGGTCGCCCCAGTTGTAGGTGTTGGTGAAGCTGGTGGCGGTGATCCGGGCCCGGGTGGAGATTTCCCGCAGCTGCTCCTGTTCCTCGGGACTGAGCGGACGGTCGAGGGCCTGGAACTCGTAATACTGGTACTCGCTCACACTGCGGACCCTATCGCCGCCGCACACGGGCTCCAGGCGGAACGTTCACGGCGGCAGTGCTGACCGGAGGCCGCACTCAAACGCCGTAACTACCTGACCGTGGACAGCCTGGATGCCCCTGCTGGTCCTGACCGGTACCGCCCGGCTCTGGGAGCCCCGCCGCCTGCGGCTCCGGCTCTGCTCCACCGCCGCCCAGTTCGTCACCACCGGCCGCCGCCGCTACCTCCACCTCGCCGAGCACCGGCCCTGGCTCGACGTGACCGACGTCCTGGACCGGCTCCACGGCCCCCGAACCCCGGCTGACAAAACCTTCCCGCCCCTGCGGGCAACACGAGCCCAACGGAGCGTGGAACCCGGCGCACACCCGACGTGACAGCCGGGCACCCAACCTGCCCAGACTCCGAAAGTCCCCACCAGTACTCACCGCAAAGGGTCCGCCGGCAAGCTGACGAACCCCATGAATGATCGAGGCCGGCTAGCAAGCCTTTCACGAGGTAATACGGTCGTTGTATTCATCTCCGACGTAGTTCATGCGGTAGTTCGAACAATCAGAAGGTTGCAGATTCGAATTCTGCCAAAGTGGTCGCCGGCACGCACAGGTGAGAGGTCCCAGTAAGGTCCCGGCGAGATCCGGGGCTCTTGCGTTTCAGGGGCGTACAGCGCGAAGTGCCGCAACCGCCTCAGCCGGTACCACCCATGGCGTCGGACAGCTTGCCGATCGCTCATCGTGGCGATCCGCCGAGCCGGAGGATCCGCTGAGCCGCCTTCGGGTGCACCTTCAGCGCCACAGAGCGAGCTGCGCGTGTGCCTCGTGTTCCGGACGTTAGGCGGTCGGCGCTTGGCCACAGGTTGAAGTCCTGGGGCAGAGTCGAGGCGCTCGGTGGAGCCCAGGGGCTCCACCGAGGTGACTACTTGTGTCCGGGCTTCTTCTCTGCCGTCTTGGTCATCCGGGACTGACAGGCCCAGCGGGCAAGGCCGGCCAGGCCCGCCACGGCTGGGCTGGGCACTCCGTTCTCACTTTCCGTAGACGGAGACCTCGTAGAGCCCGCGGGACCAGTCGGCGTCCTTGCCGTGTGCGAGGTCGAACGACTTGTACACATCGAGCTTGACGTACCGGTACGAACCGGTCAGCTCATGGCTCTGGTGGCCGACCCGGTTGTTCTGGGTGTTGTCGATGAGTTCCGTCCAGCGTTTTCCGTCGGTGCTGGCGGAGACGGCGTAGCGGTGGACGTTGTCCGAACCGCCGACCGTCTTGAACGAGAGCCCGATCCAGGCCAGTTTGTTGCGCCTGCCAAGGTCGACCTGCCAGGAGAAGGGGAGTCCTGCGCTTTTGTAGTACTGCTCCGTGTCGTCGTAGACGCTGACGTCCCAGTCCTTGCCGTCGTTGGCCTCGGTGGCGTCGTAATGCCGGTAGATCCCGGTCTTCTCCTGTTCGGGTGTGGTCTCCCAGTCGCTCTGGCTCTCGGTGGGCGCGCCGAGGGCGGCACGGACCTTGGGAGAGGCGGTCACCGGCTTGTTCAGGGAGAGCAGCTTCCAGTCCGGCTGCTTGACCTTGCCGTTCTTGGTGTCGAGGTCGAGCCGCGGGGTGGGGTGGAGCCTCATCAGGCCCTTGCCGCCGTTGCCGCTGTCGCTGATGGTCAGGGGCATGGCCACGTACGTCGATTTCAGCAGGAGGTCCGGGCGCCAGCGGTCGCCGATGTACACGTAACTCGGCTTGCTGTCGGTGCCGATGTTGAGGATCTTGGTGGGCTGGGAACCGTATGTGGTGTTGTCGCCGACGAGTTGCAGTGAACTCCATGCCTTCTGGCCGTTGCGGTAGCCGTACGCGTCCCGCGGCTCGCGGAAGCCTGCGTCCAGGTCCTCGGTACGGCCGTACTGGGCCTGGTTGGGGTACCAGCCTGACTGGTAGGACGTCATGAGGTAGACATATTTGCCGCTTTTGCCGCCGTGGCGGACGAGGGCGGGAGCCTCGCGGTGCTCGCCGACATACATGTCGTACTCCTTGTCGGGCACCACGTCCGTGAAGGAGTCGTTCAGCTTCCACACCCGCATGTAGATGTGGTCCTGCGCGGTGACGAGGTAGGCCTCGCCGGTCTTCTCGTCCTGGTGGACGGTGAAGTCACGTGAGCCGTACCCGATGTTGTCGCCCTTCCGCGCGGGGGCCGGGTCCTGACCGTCCATGGTGTAGTACGTCTCCGCACCATAGGAGGGGGAGAAGATCCGCAGCTCCTTGTAACCGAAGGTGCCGTACGTGCCGGGGACACGGTTGATGACCGGTGCGAAGACGGGTACGTCCGAGGCGTTCTCGGCCACCTGGTACGTCACCGACGTGACCTCGCTGGCCTTGCCGTCCTTCTCGGTGACCGCCTTGACGACGGTCCGTTTGCCGGGGGCGCCCGCCAGGGATATCCGCATTCCGTCGTGGTATCTGCGGCGCTGGGTGTTGTCCGGGGCGGCCGGGTCTGACCCGTCCGTCGTGAAGTACGAGACGGCGTCGGCGGTCGCGCTGGTGACGAACGCGACGTCCTGGCTGTTGACCAGCACCACCGACGGATCGGACGACTCCTTCAGCGTGGGGGACACCACCGGTGCCACCAGCTGATCGTGGGAGGTCCCCGGGTCACCGATCGTGTACCGGGCGGTCATCGTGTCCGACGCCGTCGCCGTCGGGTACCGCACGATGTAGTCGCGCGTGGAGACGTTGTAGTCCTTCACGTACCGGTCGTACGCCGACGTGTCGAAGCCGGTCATCCGGACCGCCTTGGCCTTCACGGTCGTGTCGTGCGTGATGTCGTTCAGCTGGTACGTCCACGAGTTGCCGGCCTGGCTGGTGCCGTAGTCGTCGTCACCGACGTAACCCAGCTTCTCGGGGGTGCGGGCGTCCGGGGCCTTGTACTGGAGGATCTTTGCCGGATAGTCGGCCTGCACGGGCTTGTAGGCGTGCTTCTTGTTCGCGGTGTCCTTGGCCGAGGTGTCGAAGTCCTCGACCGGCTGCCCGACGCGGTCGCCCATCGCGTCCGCTTCGATGTTTCCCGCGCCGGGGCGGAAATGGCCCTTCGAGGTGATCGTGTAAGGGCCGTCGACGGTGCTGGAGGTCGCCACGAGGACTTCCGAGGCGGAGTAGTCCGCGGCCATCTCCCAGTGGCCCCACAGCACGTACTTCTTCGTCTTCTCGTTGTAGAGCAGCTTCGGGCGCTCCACCTTCGCGTGGGTGAGGATCTTGTTGCCGCGGGTGTCCTCGGAGTCCACGGTGAGTATCTGCTTGACCTTCTGCCAGTTCTCCAGGTCCTTGGACTTGTACAGATTCAGTCCGTTGAACCGGGCGTTGCCCTGGGACTTGTCCTCACCCACCCAGTAGTAGGTGTCTCCTCTCTTGAGGAAGCCTCCTCCGTGGGCCTCGATGGGGTCGCCGTTCGTGTCGTAGTACGTCTGACCGTTCGGGATGGCGTCGTACTGGGGACGCGAGGCGACGCTTCCTGGTGCGGAGGCCCCCGCGACGGCGGGAAGCAGGCCGGTCAGTAAGGCGGCGGTCAGCACCACTGCCGCCGCCCTTCCAGGTCTGGGCATGTCTGGGTCAGATCCCCTCTGTCGTGTGCTGTGCAGGCCGGATCGGTCGGTGCCCGGACGTCATCACATCCGACGCCTGTTTACGCAAACATGCGTCGTGAGCATGGCACCGTGGGCTGATGTCGGACAAGGGGAGGAACGCCAGTTGTCCCTGTGAACCGGCGAGTTGGCCCGAACGGACGCGTCTCACTGATCCGGCACGCGCCCTGAGCTGGAAAGGCGGGGCGGGTACCGAGCTGGCCGTTCACACTGAATTGCAAGGTCAGACGGGGTAACAGTCACCGCGGCTGCTACCCCCGGCCGTGGCGGTCGTCGTTATGGACGACGGACCGCTGGTACCAGAGTCAACAGCACGCCGACCCAATCGATCGCGGCCCCCAGTGCCTCGCGTACGCCCGGATGCTCGTGCGCTACGTAGCCGACGCATCCCACAGTGAGCGCGCCAGTGACGAGCCAGTGCAGTAGACGGTCCGGGCTGCGGGGCGGCTCCGGTTCCTCGTCGTGCGGCGAGGCCGAGGCCGGGTCGGTCGTCGTCATGTCGTACTCCTTGTTCAGGTATGCGGCATCCACATGCGTGGGCAGGAACGGGCCCCACACCTCCTGACCGTGGGAGAGGGCAGACGGCAGTCGCGATGCGAGCTGGAGCGGACGGGCTTCCCCCGGCTGTCAGACGGCACTGTGCGAGGTGTGGCAGTTAGCGGCGCAACCCCGGGCGCCGATCACAGTGCCAGCTACGGGACGTTCCATCACAGGACGTTCCATCACAGGCGTTGACCTGCGATTTCCCGCTGCAGCTCTTGAACCGCCTCCCTGTTACTCCAGCGAGTCGAACGCTCGGCAGGACCTGCAGGCCTCCACCCCTGAAGGGCGCCCGTACACCCGTCACCGCTTACGAGAACAACCCTTTCGACCTGGGCGACCGTCAGAACATCAGCACCGCCGTGGAGACCGCGGGGGTGGCAGCACTTACCGGACGGGCACGCGTGCCCGGCCTGCACGGGCCCGGTGCTGGAACGGGGCACGTGCCCACGCTGCGGCGACCGGCCCGTCGGCCTCCCACGCGGCAGCACGTGCCAATACTGCGGCGACGTCCAGCCGTACGCGGGCGAGGATGACGCGTGATCCCTGGGTTCCTCCGGCGCCGGCACGAGCGCCTGGCCGCCGAGCGGCACGCCGCCCATGTCGACGCCCCAGCTGCGGGAGCCGGCGGATATCGCGATAAGCGCCACCCGGCGGACGTTCACCCGCCGCATGCCCACGCTGCCGCTCCAGCTCCAACCAGGACCGCGAGCGGGTCGACCTCCAGGACGTGCTGGACGTCGCGCGCGAGCGCTTCGGGCTGAACGACGTCGATCGCCAGCGGGCCGGCCCTCTGCCTCGTCCAAGGACGGTTGCTCGTTCTGCTGCGGGAACAGATCGGCGAGGACCGGCAGTTGCGGCGTTGCCTTGAGCTGCGGGCCGCGAACGCCCGCGGGGACCTTGTCGCGGTCCGGTCCCGTATCCGCGATCTGCTCGACATCGGTCCTTTCGTGCAGTGCGGGTAGGTCAGGTACGCCGATGCCCGCGCCTATGCCGAACAGGCCGGGCAGGCGGTGTCCGCGATCGGCGCGCTGACCGGCTCGGGCCAGGCTGCCGACGCGCCCTTCGTGGGAGGCGATGCGGCTGCTGGCCGAGGCGGTGGAGAGCGTCGACGACTCCGACGGCTGGCTCGGGCAGGTCGGTGCCGACCTCACCGACGCCCATCTCGACGCGTGCCGTGCGGCGCTCCCCGCCCCGGAGGAGCTCGCGCGCTGGCTGGTCGGCCATGCGCATGGGGACGTCGACGACGGCCTGACCGACATCGATCCGCTCACCTACGAGGAGGTCCTCGGCGAAGGGGGAATGGCCTTCCTGAGGAAGCTGGCGGTCGGGGCATGGCGGGGCAACCGTCGCGGCTGGGCGGAGAAGTATCTGATGGAGCGTCCGGCCAAGGCGGGAGGCGATGTCGACGCGGTGATCGCTGTGCATGCGGCCGACCTCTCACCGAACGGCCACGCGCACCTGGTCATCGCCCGCGAGCTTGACGCCACCCGGCGCCGCGACCGAGGCCGTGAGCTGGGCGGAGCGCGGCATTGAGGGAGCCAGGGACGCCCGGGACCTCAGCGACGTCGACACCGCCCTCGTCGACTATCTCTGCGACCGCTATGCGCAGGCGGGCCGGCCCGCCGACGCCGTCGCCCTGCGCCGCGACCACTTCGGTGCCCGCCGCACCCTGCTCGCGTACCAGCAACTGCGCGCCGCCGCGCGGGCCGCCGACTGCTGGCCGGCCGAGCGCGAGGGAGCCTTGGCCCTGCTGCGTACCGACGCGAGGCAGTGGCAACTGGGCTGGTATGGCGGCCCCGTCCTGGTCGACGCCCTGCTCGACGACAAGGACGGGGCCGCTGCCTGGCAGGCGGCTGCCCAGACCGGCGCCCATGACCGGCTGGGGGTACCCCCTCCGGGGGAGGCTCACCCTGCCGACGAGGCGCGGGCCACCCGTCCCGCAGACGCACTCTGCGTCTACCTGCGCCCTGGCCGAACCGCTGACCAAGTACACCGGCAACACGGTCTACGAGTAGATCGTCGGCCTCTGCTGAGCGTCCGAGACGTCCACCGCCGCCTGGGCGCGGAGGACGCGTTCGCCGTGTAGCCGTGTACCTCACTGCCCTGCGCACCACCCAGAATCGCAAGTGAACCCTGATGCGGCTGATGGACGAACACGGTCTGTGAGTCTTACGGTGCCCGCGAGGCCCCACCCGGCGATCCCATGTCCTGGGTGGCCCTGGCGGCACCTACCTGCGCAGAATCCCAGACAAGGGCTGGCCTGCGTATATACGGAATCGCTGACGGGCACTCAGTAAAACCTGACTAATTAACGGCTAGTGGGGTTGCCGAGCGCGACGGTGACGGCCGTTCGCGGCGGCGAGGGCCCCGACGCGCCCGCCACGCCGAGCAAGCCCCCTGGAACGGCGCCCAAACAGGACACTGACCTGCACTTGTGCCGCGCAGGCGAGTGCCCCCGGCGGGGAGCTCGGAGATTGGGGGCGGGGTGGGCCGTTGGTCGGGGGTGGGCAGCTCGTGATCGAGACGGTTGTCCGGTTGAACCGGTAGGCGGTCGGCACTTGGTCACAGGTTGAAGTTCTGGGCAGAGCCAGGGCACTCGGTGAAGCGCGGAGACCAAGGGCTCCACGCTCCACCGAGGCGACTACTTGTGTTCGGGCGTCTTCTCCGCCGTCTTGGTCATCTGGGACTGACAGGCCCAGCGGGCAAGCCCGCCCACGGCGAGGGACATGAGAATGGCGCCCCAGTCGAGGACGTGCGGGAGTCCGGGGAACAGGGCGAAGAAGGCGAGCGTGGCGACGAGGCCGCCGAGGAACGCGATGATCCCGGCCCGGCGCCGCCGTGTTTCCCACGCCTGGTCCAAGTTCTGCCCCTCTTGTTGCTCGGTCATGAAACGACTCACTTTGTGATGTGGTGGCACTGACTCACGCGGCGCACTCCGTTGACGTGGAGGTGGGCGCACGCCTTGCTATAACGAGGAAGTGTCTGGGGAGAGTTGTTACCCGGGTGCCTTCACGGTCCCCAATGCCGGTAGGCCTCGATCCATTCGGACCCGTCGGGCGCTGGATCTGGCAACGGAAGGTCGAGAATGCCGATCGCCTGCCGGTGCCTGCCTCGCGTACAGACCGCCACGATCTGGCTGCCGGGCAGCAGGTCCACCTTCTTCACGGTGACCTCGACCCCGAGAACGTTTGTCTTGAACGGGACGGCCAGATGCTCGGCGAGCATCGTGTAGAGGCCGGTGAGCTGCTCATCGTCGCTGTAGGCGTCCACGGTGGCCTGCTCGACCAGCTCATCGAGTTCCGCGTCATTCAGCTTCCGGTCCACAGGGCACACGGTCGCGGGTGTCGACCTTGATGCCTACCGACGACCGCTAGGCCCCAAGGCCCTGACAGGGGACCAGCCAAGTCTTGGGTGCCCCCGTACGGCTCGAACCCGTGGTTGGCCGCTCACCTTTCAGGGCCATGGATGAGGGGGCGTGACCTGCATTTTTCCTCGGCCTGGGCGAGATTCCGCCGCCCCGGCGCTTCCTCGCCATCCCAAGGGGCGCGCCCAACCACGAACCCGCGAACGGGTGAAACACACCACTGAGTTGCGGCGAAATCCAGGCAAGATTGACCGCAGGTTGGGACTCCGGCAGGGGGCTCGGAGATTGGGGGCGGGGTGGGCCGTTGGGCGGGGGTGCGCAACTCGTGGTCCAGACGGTTGCCCGGTTGAACCGGTAGACGGTCGCCTCTTGCCACAGGTTGGAGTCCGTGGGTCGAGCCAAGGGCGCTCGGTAGAGCCAGGGCGCTCGGTGGAGCCCAGGGGCTCCACCGAGGCGACTACTTGTGTTCGGGCCTCTTCTCTGCCGCCTTGGTCATCCGGGACTGACAGGCCCAGCGGGAAAGCCCACCCACGGCGAGGGACACGTGGGGGCGACGCCTGCAAGACTTTCCCTCATGCCGCGACGACGATCACCTGCCACCGGCTTTGCCGACGTGGTGGCTGCGACGACACCCTCTGGGCCGGACTCTTCCGCTGACGGCCCCGAGGGTGGCTCTGGATTCTCTCCGGCCGGCTCGGGAGAGCTCACGGATGAACAGGGGTGTCTGTGGACACGGACGCGGGGCCCCCTGGACCCACGCCTGGCCAAGCGGCTCATGGGGACTGCGCACGAAATGATCATCGGGGAGGGGGCCGGCGAAGTGTTGCGGCGTGTGCCGCGCGACGGCCGTGAAGCCGAATGGGTAAATCTTAAGGACCGGCTGGATTCCCCCGAGTTCAACACGTATCAGGCATATGAATTCTTCTCGCCGGACGGCCGAGTACTCCTGTATTTCGAAGAATTCTGCTGATCTAGTACAACACCTGACTGCGCACCGGGGCGGCCCGGAAATCCGGACCACCCCGGCACACTCTGAGTCAGCTCACCACCGGTAGTGGTTGGTGCGGAAGATGTATCCGCGTCGGTTGATGAAATCGACGTGTACGTGGTTGCCGGACCGGCAGACACCGCGGTAACGGCAGCGGCCTCCGTATCGTGCCACCGAGGTGTCCGCACTGTCCGGCGGTTGCGTCCTGAGAAGTGGTGTATGGGCTCCCACCTGATCCGGGTGTTTGTCCCGGCGTCGGAGTGAGTGTCCGGATAGAAGAACGGCCACCGGCTGATCTTCGAGTTGTCGAAAGCTCGAAGGAG
>NZ_RPDJ01000043.1 GCF_004023625.1 Streptomyces cavernae
TCAAGCGCCCGGACTCAAAGTACTCGCCGTCGGTCAAGAAACGGCAGCACGGACCCACCCGCCGGGTCCCGGCCAAGGTCATCACCTTGAAACCGGTGATGCTTCACTAACTCAAACAACGGCATTGTGTCCCCGGCGGCAGGTGGCAGACGCTGATCTCCAGGCCGGTCTCGGTGGCGAGAACGGCGAGATTGGCCTTGCACGCCTTGGCCCGGCTGCTGTTGGAGCCGCCGCCGTCCGCGGTGATCAGCAGTCGCTTTGCGTGCGGATAGGCGGTCCGTCCTTCCTCGGTCCACCAGCGGCGCAGGCCGGCCACGGCGAACGCGGCGGTGTCGTGGTCGGTGCCGACCACGACGAACCCGGTGTTGCGGCCCAGGTCGTAGATGCCGTAGGGGATCGCCGTGCCCGTGGCGTGGGAGGGGAAGTCGTGGTCGAGGACCTTGACGGGGGCGCCCGGCGGGGCCCACTCGCGGCCAGGCCGGGCGAAGAGTCCGATCTGTTCCTTCTTCTTGGTGTTCACGCTGATCACCGGGTAACCGGCCGTCAGGAAGTCGGCCACCGTGGCGTTGAGGTGCTGGAACTGGGCGTCCCGGTCCGGGTGGTGGCTGCCGGCCAGCACCCGCGCGTTGCCGCGCAGGCTGAACCCGGCCGCCTTCAGCAGGGCCGCGACGGTGTCGCGGCCCACCTTCCTGCCCTGGGCGGCGAGTTCGTCCGCGAGGCGGCGCAATGACTTCGTCGTCCACGTCAGCGGCTTTCATCGGATCGCCCTGCGTATGGTCCTCGACCAGCTCCAGCAGGGCCGGCACCAGACCCGTGTCCCGGTCTGCCAGAGCCGGGCGCCCTGCCCCCGGTCGCCGTACTCGCCCGTCCGGCTCCGCGTCGGCGTCGAGTTCGGCCAGGCCGCGGCTGACGCAGCCCTTCGAGACTCCCGCGGCCCGCGCCACCGCGGCAATCCCACCGTGCCCCAGCTGCCGGGCCTCCGCGCCGTACAAGATCCGGCGCTGCCGCTCGTTCAAGTGCGGCGTCACCGTCTCGAACTTCGCTCGTAACGACCCCGTCGATCCATCAAAGCGCCCCATACCGCATCAACGAGCCCAACTACCACAAGCAACCCACTAATTCATCGACGCCCCCCAGGGGGCGGGCGCCCTGCCGCTCAGCGCCCTACCCGCTCCCTGGAGCGCCCCCAAATCCCCTGCCGCGCCCGTGCGCCCGGTAACGGTGAGATAGCCGGAGCCTCCTGACGGTCCGTCTGGGGGCCTTCGGTGCCGACCGTTTCCGGTCCCGCTTGATGACAATAGGACCACTGCGGCCGCATACTCCCGCTGCTCGGTGGTCATCGGCCGGGTCAGCGCCCGCCAGTCACCGTGCAGCCATACCGAACCCCACGCTCCAGCGCTTGCATCCGCCCACGCCGCCGGCTGCATGTCGGTGGTGGCCTTGCCAGTGCGGGGCTGTGCCTCAGGAAAGTCGTCAGGATCCGTGATCACCGCGTCAGCTGGGGGTGGGGGAGCGGCAGTCGCGGCACAATCCCGGCTCCGGGGCGCGGAACGCCCGGTCGCATCCGTCGCACGTCTGCCATGGCGCCACCCTGGCACGGCTCGGCGTGGGCACGTACATCGGAGCAGCAGGCAGGTTGTCCCGATCGAGGCGATGGAGGTAAACCGCGGCGAGAGACTTCGCGTTGCCGGTCTCCGTCGTGAGCTGCTGGTGCAGCGACACCTCGAGCCACCCAGCGGCGAACGCCGCCTCTGCCCGCTCGATCAATTCTGCCCGCTGCTTCCGGCTCGGCATCCGGCCCGCGTACGGCAAGGCGTCGACGAACACCGCACCGCGCGAGTGGTCGTTCCGCTGCGTAGCTTTGCCTCCTCCTCCCACGCCAGGAGAGGCCGCAGCCTGCGCTGTTCCAGAGGGGGGTAGGGGGGAGGGGATCACTACGGGATCAATAAGGGATTGAGCGTCATCCTGGGGCTGGGTAGGCGTCACATTGCGCCGGGGACGGCTCCAATTTGACTCGGGGTAGGCGTCATTCTGACGTATCAGCAGGTCAAAAGGCTCCGGAGAGTCCGGAGTGCCAGCCAGCGAGCCGGCCGGGTCGCCCTGGCTGTCGTCGTCGAAGGTGATGGCCTCGAACAGGTTGTCCTGGTACTGCCGTGGCTCCTGCCGCATGGCCGCCAGCAGCGGCAAGTTCACCCGCGTCAGGTTCGAGATCGGCTCGCCCGTCCTCGGATTCACCCGGCGCACCGACTTCACCAGACCGCGCGCGGCCAGCTTGCGTTTGACCCGCTGCACCGTGCTGCGCGAGGTGCCGCAGTCAGCCGCGAGGCGGCCCTCGCTCGGCCAGCAGTAGCCGTATATGTAGGTGTAGTTGGTCAGTGCCAGCAACAGCAGCTTCTCGCTGCCGTCCAGGTCTTTGGCCTCGAAAACGAGACCTATGTGCGCAGCGCTCACCGTTTCGCCGCTTGGTCGATGGGCCAGCGGGCGCCCTTGCTACTGTGTGCCCACGGAGGCGGGTCGTGGCGCGTTCTGTCGGCGCGCGTGTGTACCATCTGTCCTGCCTTTGTTGTGCGGCGGGTTGCTCCCCGCCGTGGTTCTTTGAGTGGCCGCTGGGATCCGACCCCCGGTGGCCACTCGCCGTTTCAGGCGACCCTTTCGAGCCCCTGACCTGCATGACCTTGCCTTAAGTAAGCACAATTGTACAGTTGAGTTGTACAACTCTTGAGACGCACCGAGGCGGGAAGGGGTGCCCGTGGACGCCGTACTGCTCCTGAGACGGCTACCGTTGTCCCGTTCAATCGGACAACCCGGAGGGTGCGCAGTGACCGACGAGACCGACCCCTACCTCGAAATGGACGAGGTCGCGGATCTCATCGGAGTGGCCCACCCCACCATGCGCACGTACCACAACCGGGCGAAGAGGAAGCGCGAGAACGGCAAGGCCACTGAGAAGGACCTGCCCGAGCCCGACCGCATGTTCGGCCGTACGCCCGCCTGGAAGCGCTCCACGATCGACCGGTGGCGGCAAGCCCGCGCCGGCGAACCCAACGTGAGAGACGTCCCGCCGCCCACCGAGAGGTGATCTTCGCCAAGGCATTTGACTGCAGCTCTTGACACGCCGTAGGTTGTACAAGTCAATTGAACAACCCTCCGCAAGGAGAAGGCCCCACCCGGTGTTGGAGCACTGGGAGGAGCCGGGGCCTCGGCCGGTGTTGGAGCACCGGCCGAGGCTGGCCTGTTCGGTGTTGGAGCACCGGACGGGCCTTGATCACACCGCCTGCCGTCAACAGGAGGAATGACCGTGCCCAACGGTACCGACTCGGGGCGTGACTTAACGCCCCGCCCCAACAAGATCGCCACCGCCCCGGCGACCGTCGAGGCCTGCGCCGCCGACCGAGCCAGCCGTGACAAGACCGGCCAGGCGAACACCCAGCGCGGCGGCGTGTACGCGTCGGCGCAGAACACCATCCCACGCACCACTGGTGGTGCCCGCTGATGGGCCGCTTCTCTCGCCGAGCGAAGACCACCCGCAGCTATCCCGCTGCCGGAGTGTCCGTCACCGGCCGGGCCGACCGCTTCTTCCGCGCCAAGACCACCGGCGCCCGCCGTGCCGCCGACCAGGGCCAGGCGTGGGAGGACCGCGACCGGGCCCAGGACCGCAAGGGCCGCTGGTACCGGCCCGCCAAGTAACCCACTCAGACCGGCGCCCCCGTGACATCCCCCGACGGGGGCGGCCACCTCTTGCTCCGGAGAAGCACGTGAACGCTGACCAGCTCACACGGTGGGCCGCCGCCAGCCCTTGGGCATCCACCCTGGCCGCTGGCCTGCTGCTCCTCGCCCTCATCACCACCTGCTACCTGATCATCCGTCGCGTCGGCGGCTCCGTCTTCACCGCTGGCCTCGGCGCCCTCATCTGCACCGCATACAGCGCCGACACCTCCTGGCGGTTCGCCCGAGACCACCTCGGCATGCACGACACCACCGAGCGACTGGTCATGTTCGGCGCGGGCGAGGGGGCCCTTCTCGCCTGCGCCGTCATGGCACGCGCGAGCAAGAAGGCAACCGCCACGGACGTCAGCGCAGGCACCCCGGGAGTGCCCGGTGTCCTCGTCTGGTGCATCACCAGCGTGCAACTCGTGCCCGCGTTCGCCGAGTCGGGCTTCTGGGCCGGCATCGTGCGCGCCGCGTTCGGGCCCGTCATGGCCGCACTGCTCTGGCACGAGGCGATGGGCCTGGAGATCCGCATCAACAAGCCCAAGGCCCTGTCGTCCGGCCTGCTGGCGCAGATCGGTCACGAGCTGCGCGAACGGCTCCTGTCCTACCTCGGCGTGGCCGTCCGCGGCCGCACCGCCGCCCAGGTCACCCGCGACCGGGCCACCGCCCGCGCTGTCCGCCTCGCTTCCCGCCGCTGGCTCGGCCCCTGGGGAAGGGCCGCACTCAAGGCCTCTGTCGCCCGCTCCGCCGCTGGCACCAGCCCCGAACAGCGCCAACAACTCCTCTTGCTGCTCGCCGCCCGCCGCAGCGCCGCCCAGCTTCGCACCCTCGACGTCACCTCCCCGTGGACCCCCGAGCCCGCCCCGGAGCCGCACCCGGCTACCCCGCTTGGCGTTACGGGGGCGGAACTGCGCCGCATGGACCCGATCGACGCCATCCTTCACATCCGCGCCGCACACCCGGACGCCAGCCCGGCCGAACTCGCCTCTCTGAGCACCGAATACGGCATCCCGGTCACCGACACACAGGTCCGCATCGCCCTGCATCCGCGGGCCGCGGAACGCTCTGCGTATCCGGTGTTCACGGTGCAGCCGCGCCGCGCACTCGCCCCGGCCGCGCAGCCGCAGCCGGATGCAGCCGACGGCACCGCAACCGACGCCGCGCAGCCGCAGCCGGATGCAGCCGACGGCACCGCAACCGACGCCGCGCAGCCGCAGCCGGATGCAGCCGACGGCACCGCAACCGACGCCGCGCAGCCGCAGCCGGATGCAGCCGACAGCACCGGGGCCGACGCCGCGCAGCCGCAGCCGACTACGCAGCCGGATGCACTCATCCTCGACCTGGCCCCGATGCTCCCCCCGCACCTGGACGTGTGCGCACCCGCACTCGCGCAGACGACCCCGCCCCCGGTCCCTCGGCTGCGGCGCAGACCGGTCACCAGCGCCGCCGTAGGCGACCGCGAGGTCGTGAACCTGCGCCTCTCGGATGAGGATGCGGAGCTCCTCGAGCGGGCGAAGAAAGTGAATCTCCAATCGCTGCAGGAGAAGGGGCAGATGGCTTCCCAGCGGCGGCTGGAAAGGGAGCTCAGCATCGGGCAGCGCCGCGCCAAGCGCATCTACCCCCACCTCCCCACGACCCTCGCTGCCGCAGTCGCGGAAGCCCAGCCACACGCCAAGGAGGCGTGACGTGACTACACAGCCGGACGAGAAAGAACTGGCCGTCAAGGCCCGGCTGATCGCACTTATCGACGGGACCGGCACCACGGCTCCGCAGTCGACTACGGGTGCGGTCGACGCCGCCACAGCAGCCGCAGTCGCGCAGCCCGGTGCAGCCACGCGACCGCAGCCGGACAGCCCAGCCGACCCCGACGGCTGGTGGGATGCGCTGTACGCCGACGGCAGCCAGGACACGCACAGCACCGACAACGGCGAGACCGAAGCCCCTGGGCCGGATGCGCAGCCGCACGGCCGCCTTGACCGTCGCCGCATCCAGCCGTGGTGGACCGGCCGGCCCGTCGACTTCACCCCGGACAACGAGGAAGCGGCGGCAGAACCGGAGAACACCAGCACCACGGACATCGTCGACAAGGTCGACGACGAGAACGACGAGGCGGACGCGGCTGCGCAGCCGAAGAAACTGCACCAGCGGCTGCACCGCATCCGCATCCGTATCCCGCACGGCTACGTCACCGACTCCGCGGCCCGGCCCGAAGCACTCGTTGCAGCGCCCGCACCGCGGATGTCCCTCATCGACGCCTACACCAACGTGCCCCGGCGCATCCGCTGGCTGGCCCTCCACGGCAGTGCAGCCGCAGTCGGCTACAAGCTCGGTTGGGTGCAGTTCTCCACCCGCACCGCGGCCTGGATCGCCGACAACGGCTGGCTCAACATCAGCAGCGCGTTCTGGGCCGGCTGCGGCATCAGCTGCGAACTCCTGCGCCGCCGAATGCGCAACCGCCACCTCACTATTCGCTGGCTGGCCGCCGTCCCGATCTCATCCATCATCACCGGCACCCTCCTGTACGGGACCGGTTGGCAGAACCTGGAGCTCCCCCTGTGAACGTCTTTGGCGATCTCGGCGTTGTCGGACTCGCGGCCGCCCTCACCGCCCTGCTGATCTTCGGCATCCCCGGCGGCGGCAAGCTGAAGCCTCTCGGCTGGTGGACGACACTGTTCGTCGCGATGCTCGCGGGCAGCGCCTACGCGGCCGCGGGCGGGCTGTTCGGCATCGTGCCGGATTTGGCCGGTAGCGTCGTCCACTTCATCAACGGCTTCGTCAAGGGCATGACCATGCCTGCCCTGGCCCTCTGCCTCGGCATTTTCATCTTCTTCAAGAAGCTGACGACCAAGCAGCTTGCCGTCGTCGGCTTGCTGTTCTTCTACGTCGCGTCTGGCGCTGGTGGGAACTGGGCCTACATCAGCGACGCCATCGAAAACGCCCGGGTAGGCCTCCAGTGACGTTCATCAGCCTGCGCAGACCGGACCCGGAACCGGACCCGGACGACCCTCTTGAGGCCACAGAGCCGGACGAGGACACCGAAGACGACGGTGCGCAAGAGCAGGAGCCCGAGGGAACGTCCCTCGGGCTCCTGCCCGCGCTCTACCAGGGCGTATGCGGCTGGTGTACCTGGTGCAGTGCCCGAATCGGTGTCGGCTGGACGTACACCGTGCACGGCGTTGCCCTGTGGGCAGCGTGCTACTACGACGCGTGGGTCGCCTTTGGCGTGGCAGGCACTTTCGTACTGGTCACCGTCCTGTTCACGCCGCGGGAACCGTTCGACCGCCTCGCGGACCGCATCGAAGCCCGCGTCGAGGCCCGCGCGACTGGCCCCGACGAGTCGGCCGAGGACTACCTCGACGAGTCGGCCGAGGAGGGCGCCGAGGAACCGCCCGCCGACCCTCTGCTGGAGCTGATGTGGCGGCTGATCGGGGAGGCCCCCGGGGTGCACCTCAAGACGCTCAGGGAGGTACTCGCTGAGTCCTCGGCCAAGGAGGGCCAGCGACCCCCTTCCAAGACCGACGTGGAAGCCGCTCTCGAGGCCCGAGGGATCCCCCTCCGGCCGTCCGTCCGAGACGTCCGGGATAAGGTGAACAAGGGGGTGCACCGGGGCGACCTGGACGAGTGGCAGAAGGCCCTCTCCCAGCCCGAGACAACGCCCCCCGGTACAAGCCCGTAGCAGCTACGTAGTAGCCCGCTGACCTGCGGTGTAGCAAGCCTGCTACAGCCGTAGCAGCACCGTAGTAGCAGCCCCAGCCTGCCCTTCGGAGCGCGTCGTGCCACACCTCTACATCTGCCACCAGTGCCGCACTCGGGCGCCCAAACGATGGGACCGACGGGAGGGCGCCGAGGCCGATCAGCAGCAGCACCGTGACGACGCGCATGGCGGCCACGTCCCCATCGGGGGAGATGGCATCGAGACGGTCCACGCGGACAGCCGGGGCGATGGGCTCCTGCCCCGGCACACCTTCTTCGCCGTCCTGTTCCTGCTCGCCCTGGTCCTGGCGAACTGCTGGCGCGGTTGAGCCCCCTCCGGCCCCGCCGGGCCACGGCCCCGACTCCGCTCACTGCGCCGGCACCCGCGCCCGCCGCGCTGCCGGTCACGGCGGGACCGAGGTCCGCGTGGTTCTCGGTCCCGCGCACCAGTTCGCCGCCAGACTCGACACGCTGCCTGACAGGAGACCCCGCCGTAATCGATGCCCATGAGCCTGTAGACCTCGCCGGGCAGGTCATCTGCGAGGCCGTGACCTGCGAGCGACCCGAGTGCACGCCGGACGACCACCACCGGTTCGTCATCGAGAACGGGCGATTGCAAAGTCGCGGTGATGTCGTGAGTGTGCAGCTCACGGCGGTGTGACGATGCCGGGAGGGCGCGCGACCGGACGCAACGAAGCCCCGTTGTGGAGGTGCCTTGCCAAGTCGCCTGCGCCCAACGGAGCTTCGATGTGCCGTCAGTCTGCCTGGTCAAGTCGCCCACCCGTCAGCACTGTGCGACGGGCCCACTGGCCGAGCGGCTGGCCACGCTGGCCGATCCGCGGTGCCGGCGCGGAAAGCGTCACCCCTTCGTGGCAGTGCCGCAACCGGGGTGGTGTTGGCCGTCATCGGCATGCGGCGTCGAGTCCCATGTACAAAGCCCACCGGAGAGCATCGCCGAAAGCAACCAGGTCAGACCACGCAGCTGCCGTCCCTCAAGTTCTGCTTTCCGGGGGCGTTCAGAAGGTGATGCTCTGTCCTTCCTGCTGGTCTTACTGACCTTGGCGTTATAGCGTCTGGGTCTTCGTCGGGCCGGGTGACAGGGTCTGTCTGGTCTGGTAGCCCGGAAGTATGCGGTATCCGGACGGGGGCGGGCTGACCGCCGAGCAGCGCAAGCGCCGCGAAGAGGTACGCATGCGGGCCGCTGACCTCTTCGCGGAGGACGTGAAAGTCCCGTGCATCGCCCGGGAGTTACGGGTGAGTGAGAAGTCGGTCTATCAGTGGCGCCGTGTCTGGAAGGCGGGCGGGCGGGAAGCGTTGCGTTCTCAGGGGCCGCCGGGCTATGACTGCCGCCTCGGCCCTCACCTGCAGGCCAAGCTTGCGACATGGCTGGAGGAGGGGCCGGCCGCGCACGGCTGGACGGACGACCAGGTGTGGACCGCCGCACGGGTGCGCACGCTGATCGGGCGGAAGTTCCACCTCTCCTACAGCGTCTCCGGCGTCACGCGGCTGCTGCACCGGATGGGCTTCAGCGTGCAGGTGCCCGCCCGGCCCGCCGCCGAACGGGACGAGGACGCGATCACCGCATGGCGGGAGGCGACCTGGCAGGAGGTAAAACCCTCCGGGCGGCGACCGGCGCGTTCGTCTGCTTCGAGGACGAAGCGGGCGTGACCGGCCGTCCGCCCAAGGGCCGCACCTGGGGCCGACGCGGCATCACCCCGACGGTGCGCGTTTCAGGCCGTGGCCGTGGGCGCCTGTCGGTGGCCGGACTGCTGTGTTACCGGCCCGGTCTGCCCGCCCGCCTGTGCTACCGGCTGCGCCGGCACACCGGCCGCAAGGGCGAGCGTCGTTCACTCGGCGAGAGCGACTACATCCGCCTGCTGGATGGCGCCCACCAGCTACTGAAGGCCCCGCTGATCGTGGTGTGGGACCGGCTGAGCACCCACATCTCCAGGGCGATGAAGGCACTCGTGACCGAGCGGGAATGGCTGACGGTGGTTCTGCTGCCCGGGTATGCGCCTGAGCTCAACCCGGTCGAGGGCTTGTGGGCGCATATCAAGCGGAGCCTGGCCAATCTCGCCGCCCGCACCCTCAGCGAGCTGGAGACTCTACTGCGCAGGCGTCTCAAGGCATTGCAGTACCGGCACACCATCCTCGGCGGGTTCCTCGCCGGGACGGGCCTCGCCCTCGACAGACCGAACTGACCCTAAAACGCCGAAGTCAGTAATGTGCGGTGTAGGAGACGCCGTGGACTTTGAGGCCGGCTGGGTTGAGGAGGGTGATGGTGCCGGTGCAAGTCGCGGCATAGACTGTGTCCCCCGCAGCTCGTGTCGCTTTCCCCTCTCCGATTCCGCGGGTGCGTGTTGCATCCATTTCGGTGCCTCGTGTCGCTTTGCCAGAGACGCTGCGGCGCGGCGTCGTGTCGAGTTTCACATCGTCGTTGCCGGCTCACAGGCTGGAGTCAATGGGGGTTCCCACCAGCCGAGTCGCGCTCGCTGGCGTTCTGGCCGCGGGCAACGCCGCCGCCCTGACCTGCCGCACTCGCATCCCGGCAGTCATGCTCGGTCTGGGAGGCAGGCTTTCGTGCGCACTCCAGCGGAGGCGGATCCTAATACCGCTCGTACGGCCCGACGATCCCGTATTTCCTCTTCATACGTTCGCCGATCTTGAGGACGTCTGCCGGCGTCAGGGCCGGGTAGCCGGGGCTGGTGACGATCTCGAACCATTCGGCGTTCCACCCTGCCCGGTGGATCGCCTTGTGCTGCTCGACTCCGATGCTGACGGTGAAGTCGTGGATATCGATGCCCTTCTGCTTGAAGTAGGAGGCGAATGTCTGCGGGAAAACATGATGCTTCTCCCACCCGTTGGCCAGGTCGTAGGCTGTCGGGCCGCCGGGCAGCGCGGGATCGTCGTAGGGATCCGTGGTCCGGTCCGAGGGGAAGTCCGCCGGGGTGTGCGGTACTGGGTCGAGGACGGGCAGTTCCTGCGTCTCCTCTCCGATCGGTACCCAGTCCTTGAGCGGTTCCCGAATGATCCGGTCCACGTCCTGCTGCGCGAGGAAACGGGCGTGGGCGGCCGGGTCCCCGGCGGGCGTGGACCACAACACGATCCCGAGAGCGCCGAGTCGGGAGGCGCCGACGGCGAATTCGAGTGCGGCGGCCCTGCTGATCCCGGCGAAGATTCCGGGAGCGGGCTCGAAGCCACCGCTGGGGCTGGCGCCCGGTGTGGTGCCGGTGGGAGGGCTCGGTGGGGGCCCGGCGGGGCTGTTCGGCTGTAGTGGCACATCGACCGGTGTCTGAATGGATGGTGTGGGGGTCGGGGGTCGTGCCCAGGTCGGCACGACATACGGCTGGGGCATCCACCCCGGGTCCACGTTGACCGAGATCTCGAAGTAGAAGTCCTCCGACTCGATGCGCTGGTGGACACCGATCGGCTCGTGACCGTCCGGGTCGGTGTAGTCCAGCGGAGCGTTGTAGGCGTAGGAGTAGCGGTTGAGTGCTTGCGGGTCGTATGGCCTCGGCACGACGGTGTCGGCCGAGACGAATTTCGCAAGCCCAGGGTCGTAGTGCCGGGAGCCCATGTGGATCAGACCGGTTTCGTCGTCCGGCTTGTGCCCTCCGAAGCCCGTACCGCTGCCTGCCTGTCCGGCTGGTCGGTATGGCGCGCCGTACGGGGCGTAGTTGGACCTGGCGGTCACGGTGCCGGAGGCGTCGGTGGTCATCCGGGGGGAGCCCAGGACGTCCTGGTGGTGGAAGGAGACGTCGCTCCCTCGGCGGGTCGCGATCAGGCGCGGGCCTGCGTAGTACGAGGTCACCAACTGCCCCGCCGCGTCGAACTCGACCAGCGGCCCCAGGGCGTCCACCGTGCCGTTCGGTCCGGCTTTGCGAACTCGGTCGCCGTCCGCGTCATAGACGAAGGTCGTCTTCCCGGCGGGGGTGGTGACCGAGGCGAGGAGATTGTCGTCGGTCCAGCCGAGCGTCCGGTCCACGCCGGTGGTTTGGTTGCCGTTGGCGTCGTAGGCGTACGTGGCGGGTACCTGGCCCGACACCTCGGTGACCGCGTGGACGTGGAGCGGGTCGTCGTAACGGTAGGTGCCAGTCTGCGAGTTGGAGGTCATGTTGCCGATCTCGTCGTACTCGAAGCTCTGTGCGTGCGCTCCGGTGACTTCCAGCAGCCGGTTCAGCTCGTCGTAGCGGAAGTTTTGCTTCTCAGTGTTTGGGTTCCGCGAGATACGGTGGTCCGTCCGTCCGGCCAAGTCGTGGCCGTATGTGCTGTGGAACAGCTCGTTGTGCGCGAGGTCCTCGACCCTCTCGGTGCTGATCCATTGCCGTTGCGGATCGTAGGTGAGAAAGGCTTCGGTGTCGTTGGCGTATCGCAGCCGTTCGAGCCGGTCATGGGTGTCGTACCCGAGGGATGTCACATAGCCGCCGACGCTCTCCAGTCGTCCGGCCGGGTCGTAGGTGTACGGCACCAGTTCGGACGTTGTCGTAACGGCGCCGCTTTGATCCGGATAGCGCACCGATGCCAGCCTGCCTGGCGCGTCGTAGGCGGCCTCGGTCTCCGCGCACCGCAGCTGGACACAGATCCTGTGGAGCGTTACATGCCCTGCGGTGTCGTACGTGAAGTCGTGGGTGGCGGTGCCGTCCGCGTTCTCGGTGCGGGTGATCTGGCCCGTGCTGGCACCGTTGGGCTTGCTGGTCAGTGGGTCGATGTCGTAGAACCACTGGTCACTGCGGGGCGTTCCCTGGGGATCGTGGACCCTTTCGGTGAGACGTCCCAGCTGGTCATAGCGGAACTCGAGCCGTTGCTTCTTGGCGTCGACCTGCCAGTCGGGCAAGTGGTCCTGGTCGTCGTAGCCGATGGTCCAGCAGCCGAGATCCGGGTCACAGCCGCCGTGACGGCGGCCGAGTGAGTCCCACTGGGTCGTCGTGGTGTTCTTCCGTGCATCGACCGTCTCGACGAGACGGTCGAGCGCGTCGTACGCGAATGTCGTGTCATAGGAGCGGAGTTGGCCGTTGACGGTGACGAACTCGCGCACCCGCTCCACGTTGTCGAATCCGTCGCGGAACAGCACCCGATCGTGCTTCAGCTCGTCGGTGTATGTCTCAGTGTTGCTGCCGAAGCTGACTGACCGGTGGCTGCCGTCCGCGTGCTGGATCTGCCTGGCCCGAAGGCGGTAGTCGTAGGTGTACCGCTCGGTGGTCGTGCCGGAGCCGGGCGTCGCCCAGGCGGATTCGGTCTCGACGCGGTCCGTGGCGGCGAAGTACGTGAGCGATCGCTCCGCGCCGCTCGCGCGGCGCAGCAGGATGGTGCGTCCGAGTCCGTCGACGTACTGCTCGATGGGAAGGCCGAGTAGGTCTCGGTTCGAGGCGGACAGGCACTGTTTGACGATGACCCGTTGGCTGAGGGTGCCCCAGCCCGGGTACTGGTAGTCCTCGCAACCGCCGCCGGGGTAGTCGACGTGGCGTATCCGCCCGTGCGGCTCGTAGCGCCGGGTCGTGGTCTGCTGGTCAGGCCCGCGTGACACCGTGGGCTTGCCGAGCGAGTAGTTCCACTCCTGGCCCTCGCAGTACGTGGCATTGCATTTTTGAACGGGGTACAGGCCGTACACCGTGTCGTAGTCGGTACGTGACCAACGCCCGGTGGGTCCGGTCACCTTTGTCGGGTTGCCGTACGAGTCGTGGTCGACGGTCGTCGTGGCATAGCTCTTGCCCACGCCGTCCCACACTTCCAGTTTCGCCAGGTCCCCGACAAGCGGAGGCTGGGTGTAGGCCGTGTTGGTGTCGTACAACAACTGGCTGCGCGTGACGCGCAGGGGCTGGGCGCCGGACGTGTCGAGTACCTCGATGGCTGCGGGGAGCCCGACGATATACGAAGTGACGTTTGGCTTGAACAGCACTGTCTGTTCGCGGTTGTCCTTCTTTATGTCGTCGAGGTTGTCGTTGTCCGAGTCGGCGAACAGCCCGTCGCGGCGGGTCGAGGTGATGTTGCCGTACTGGTCGTGTGCGTACTGCGTTGACAGAGTCCGGCAGCCGTCGGCCTCGCACTGTTCCCGGCGTTCGGTCAGGAGCCTGCAGTGGTGGGGTGGTGGATCATTGGTGCGTGAGTCGTCGTACGTGTAGGTCGTGGTGTCGGAGGGTGCGCCGCCACCGGTACCGCTGACAGCCACCTTGAGCCGGGCCTTGGCGCAGCCTGGCGTTTGGGCGTAGTCCGTCACTATGCGGCTGTACTCATTGGTCTCGGTGACCGTCGCGAAGCCGAGGAACCGATGTTCGAGGGCGGACCACCGTGCACCCTCATATCGGAAGGTAGTTGTGGAGTCCGGGGCAGCCGAAGGACTGGCCGGGCGTGCAAAGGTACGGACAGCTGTGACAACGCGGCGCACCGAACCCGCCGGCATCGAGGCATGTGTCCCCGTGGAGGAGCGGTACTGCACCTCCACGCTGCCGCCGAGCTCATTGGTGTGTCCGACGAGTCGGCCGTCGTCGTAGCGCGAGCGCAGGGCGAGGAAGCGGACCGTCTCAGCGTCCTTGCGTACGATCGCGAGGTCGTTGCGGCCGTCGGCGTTCTCGTCGGTGGGCCGCATGTTCCGTGTGTCATGGACCGGGACGCCGAGATCCCAGCCAGCGGCCGGGACGGCTTCATGGCTTACGGCCCAGCTGCCGTGGCGGTTGAGCAGCGTCCAGATGTGCAGCTCCGTGCCGCTCGCCGCCGCGGTGACCGTCGTCAGGTCGGAGACCCCGTCGCCGTCGATGTCGGTTACCCGCCACGATGTGCTGTCGCTGGGGCCCGCCTCGTTCTTGATGTCGACAGGTACGGAGTCCACGTCCCAGGTGCCCCGGCCGCGGGAGACAAGCTGGTCGATGCGCAGATGACCGGTGACTCCCGTGGGACCTGTAGTCGGCGGCAGGGACTCGACGCTGAGCAGATCGGTCTTTCCGTCGGGATTGAGCTGGGCAGGCTTCCAGTCGGCCGTGTCTGTGCTCGGCAGTTGCCGCGTATCGGCGAATGGCAGCCAGTGCCCGTCACCGCGCGACAACAGGGTACGGACTTCCTGCGTCGCGGCTCCGGTGAAGTGCACATGGACCAGGTCCGCTTCCTTGTCACCGTTGACATCGGCAACGCGCCAGGCTGCTCCGTCGTCCTCCCCGGTGCTACCGAACTGCTGTTCATTGACCGCTGTCCACTGGCCGTTCCCCGCAGACAGCAGCGTTCGAACCATCACGCCCGATGTAGTTGCCGCGGTGTGGGCGAGGTCCGTGTCGCCGTCCCCGTCAACGTCCAGAGCCTTGAGCGACCACGTGTCTTCGAAGGTCGCGCCGGGCCAAGCGGTACCGGCGGTGCCGGGTGCCGGCGTCCATTGGCCTGTGCCGTCCGACAGCAGCGTGTGGATTCGCACCGCCGATGCCCCGGTTCGGCTCTCTTGCGCGTACGGGCAGACCAGATCGGCTTTGCCGTCCGCTCTGCTCTGCGGTCCTCCGACGTCGATGGTGAGGCAGCGCCCCGGTGCCCGGTCGTCGTAGTCGGGCAGCACATCGTCGATCAGCAGCTGATCGAATGAAGTGCTGTTCCTGAGGGCCGTGTAGATCCGCAGGCCCGGGTTGGTGTACTTCACGAACACGCGATCAGCCGCGCCGTCGCCGTTGACGTCGGCATCGTGCCAATTGATGGTGTCTTGACCGTCTGTGTTCCAGGTCGGCTTGACCCGGAACGAGGCGATGCGCATGTTGTTCTGGGCCGTGTGCGGGAAGACGCCTGTCAGGTCGGCTCGGCCGTCGCCGGAAATGTCGGTGAGGAAGTACTGACCGGTGAGTCCCTCCGGGCACACGATGCGGTTCCCGACCCCGGAGGAGCGGCCGGGGCAGTCATGAGTCCAGTCGGTGGGTGCGGGATGGACTGCTTGAAAGGTGCCGTCTTTTTTGGAGATCAGCCAGGTGGCCCTGGTCCGCGAGGGCCAGTTGGGGTTGCGGTAGCTCGTGGGCGTCAGGATCGCTACATCGGTCGCGGTGTCACCGTTGGAGTCGCCGCTGATCCACTGATTCGGGTAGGAGTGCTGCTGCAGTGCGAAGCTCACGCCCAGGTTCGTGTACTCCAGCGGCAGACCGGTGTCCTGCCGTACCACGCGGAATGCGCCGCGCCCGGTGGAGAGCAGGGTGAACAACCGGAGCTTGGGTTGTTCCGTCACCACGGTCAGAGGTTTCTCGCCGACGACGAGGAGGTCTGTGCGGCCGTCGCTGTTGAAGTCCCCGGACTGCACCAGATCGGTGCCCACGTCCCCATACAGCGTGAGATCCGGCTGGTCGACTGAGTTGACCCAGTTCGCTCCGGTAAGAAATGATTTGAGACTCTTGAAGGTGCCATCGCCGAGCGACAGTGCCATGTCGACCGCTGCCTGGTGCTTCGGGCTGGTGTTGGGGTCGAAGTTCTGACGTACGTGGGCTAGGTCGGCGCGGTCGTCGCCGTCGAAGTCCCCGACGAACCAGTGCGCGGCATCGCGTGGGTTATGTGTCCAGTTCGGATCCGACACAGGGTGCGGATCGAGCCCGCCACGCCCTGTCGAGAGTGCGACGAAGAACCGGGCCTCGTCCTTGGGAGGGGATGCGTTCGTGCGGTGGTGCAGTGCGGCCATGACGTCTGCACGGTGATCGCCGTTGGTGTCGGCGAGGAACCAGCGGCTCTGGGGGGCCCACTCATCGACCGCTGTCTGGACCGTGGACGCCGTCCGGAAGGGGGCGGTGGGACGATCCTGGGAGACAGCCGTGGTAAGCAGAACGCGACCGGCGGTCGGGTCCCAGCGCGCGAAAGCGAGATCGCAGCGGCCGTCACCGGTGACATCACCGGGCATGGCCCGCCACTCGGGACGCGAGGCGTTGCCCCAGTCCCAGGACAGTAGCTGGGTCCGGCTGGTCCAGGTGCCGTCGCGCTGGGCCTGGGCCACGCGCAGGGAGGCCCGGCCGTTGTCCTCACGGCCCACACCCAGCATGTCTTGGCGACCATCGGCGTCGAAGTCGCACGGGAACCACTGGACGCGTGCGTCTTTCTGCCAGAGCAGGCCGGGCAGCGGGGCGCCGTTCCAGTCCCCCTGTCCGGGGACTCCGCCGTTGTTCGGCCATGGACCGGTGAATTGAGCGTGTCCGGCACCGGGGGCCCAGCCGCTGCCGCCGGCAGCCCGGAACGTCCTGGCGGGTAGGGGTGTTGTGCCCATGGTGTTGATGGCACCGTCGGCCGCGACGACGGCATCGTTGCCCCATTGTTGGACCTTCTCCAGCAGCACCCGGTCGGGACCCGACTGCGCCCGGTAGGACAGACCGTACACACGCACCAGGCTTCCGGCGTTGTCGACCTCGATGGTCCTGAGCCGCTTTGCAAGGACCCCCAACTCCTTGCCCGTGGCATAAGTGGCGACATCGGGCCGCGGCTCGTAGAAGAAGACGATCGCGCTCTTCAGGGCGTCGGGCGAGTTGCCGTAACTGATCCTGGCGAGGTAGCACTCCCGAACCCCGTCACAGCTGTAGTCGTACGTCACTTCGTTGCCGTGCGTGTCGACACGGCGCGACAGAGCCCACTGGTAGGTGACTGCCGAGCTGCCGATGTGCTGGGCCGTGTAGATGCTCCGGGTCCCGTTCTTCTCGGTGATGACCCAGCTGTCACCCTCTTTGAGGATGCGTGCGTAATTCTCCTGACGCGTGGAGTGGGTCCCCCCGGAAGTACAACTGGGGCTGGCACCTGGCTTCTGCTGGGTGCACGACACAAGTTCAGTGCCGTCCAGCACGAAGAGATCGGCCGCATCGTCGTAGACGGGAGTGCCACCGCCGGTCCCGGCACGGACGATGTGCGACGTCGCGGAGAGCCCCCAGCCGGGCCCCGCGAGGCCGTTCGGGGCGTCGGAGCCGTACGACAGCGAGACTTCGGGCTCCAGACCACGGAAGGCCGGCACCGCGATCGGGATGCTCGTCGCGTACGCACCGTCTGGTCCGGTCTCGGCCCGCGCGGTGCCGCCCAGCAGAAATATCGTCCCCCACACGATGCCTGCGGCCACGGCACTGAGGCCCAATACCCGCCGGACGAGCTCCGATAAATCGCCATGCGGCTCGCAGGTTCTCACGCGAATCACCTTTGCAGGGAGGTCCCAACGGATCCGGCGAACTGATCGGAATGCGACGGTACTCCGGCTGTTCCGCGGCAGCAGCTATTCCGCCAATACCGGTATGTAACAAGCATCCAGAGGCGGTTGGGGATCTTGTGTTCAATGTTCATCTCTGTTTCAGGAGATGAAGTCGCTCATCACGGCGACACCGGCGGTGCCGAATCGACTGTTCCCGATCACGCGCGTTATGGGATCGCGCCGCCAGTCGAGGCCCAGATCTGAGTATCTGGGCACGCCTCCCGCCTAGTGTCCTGCGCCGGTAGTCCGTCGTTAGATCTTGTATGAGTTCTCCTGCCGGGGTGCCGGTACCGCGTCGTGGTCCGAAGCTGGAACCGCTGCTGCTGGCCGATGACGAGCGTGCTGTGCTCGAACGCTGGGCCCGGCGGGCGAACTCCGCCCAGGCGCTGGCGTTGCGGGCGCGGATCGTGCTGGCCTGTGCGGGCCCGGACGTCCCGCCCGTCGTTGAGGTGGCCCGCCACCTGCGCATTTCCGCGGACACGGTCCGCAAGTGGCGGCGGCGGTTCCTCGCACCGAGCGGCTTGACGGCCTGGCCGACGAGCCCCGGCCGGGCCGGCCGCCCACCATCAGCGTTGACCAGGTGGAAGCGGTCGTGGTCGCCACCCTGGAGGAGATCCCGAAGAACGCCACCCACTGGTCGCGAAAGTCGATGGCGGAACACAGCGGCCTGTCAAAGTCCACCGTCGGCCGGATCTGGCGGAAGTTCCAGCTCAAGCCGCACCTGACGGACACCTTCAAGCTGTCGACGGACCCGCTCTTCGTGGAGAAGGTCTACGACGTCGTCGGTCTGTACTTCAACCCGCCCGAGGGCGCGGTGGTCCTCTCGGTGGACGAGAAGTCGCAGATCCAGGCCCTGGACCGGTCCCAGCCAGTGCTGCCGATAATGCCGGGCATGCCCGAGCGGCGCACCCACGACTACGTCCGCAATGGGCTGACCACCTTGTTCGCCGCGTTCGACGTCGCTACCGGCGAAGTCATCAGTGCCCTGCACCGCCGGCACCGGGCAGCGGAGTTCAAGAAATTCCTGATCAGGATCGACAAGGAAGTTCCCGCGCACCTGCAGATCCACCTGATCTGCGACAACTACGGCACCCACAAGACGCCCGCGATCAGGACATGGCTGGCCAAGCACCCACGTTTTCATATGCACTTCACGCCGACCGGCTCCTCCTGGATCAACCAGGTCGAGCGGTGGTTCGGCTTCCTGGCCGACCAGATGATCCGTCGTGGCGCACACAAGAACGTCCAGGCCCTTGAAGCCGACATCCGCCGCTGGGTCAAGGACTGGAACGCAGACCCCAAGCCGTTCATCTGGACCAAGACCGCTGAAGAGATCCTCGAATCCCTCGCCCACTTCTACCGACGGATCTCCGGCGCAGGACACTAGCGTTGACAAGCCAGAAAAGTCGACGCCGGCCGCCACCAGCAGCCCTCCGGCCGAGCTGTCCTCGGCGGACAAGATCAAGGCCTGCACAGACGCGATCGCGGCCGGGAAAGACTCCGGCGCGCCCGAGTGCGCGGACCTGTCGTCCGACGACTACATGAAGGCACTTCAAGACGCGAACCAGGAAGGGCGGGACGCGCTGCAGGACCTGATCGACGATGCATCGGCGTCCGCGCAGCCGTGACTCGGCTTGACACATGATCGAACTGAGGCGACTATCTGATGCGCTAGGTTCATTGCGCTCAAAGGGTCACCCACCGGGTGGCCCTTCCGCATTTCCCCGGGAGCACTGCATGGCGCACACCCCCGTCCTCCTTGCCCCCGGCGATATCGCCCACCTGATCCGCCGCCCCGTCGGCACGGTCACCCGCTGGGCATCCGAAGGCCGGCTCACCTCCTACGACGGCCGCTATGACTGGCTGGAGCTGCAAGACGTCGTCGCTGGCCGGCGCCGGGTCCCGCCCATCCGCCATGCCTCCGCCCGCTCAGCTGCCTGACCCGCCCTCACAGACCAGCCCCCGCATGCCGCTGACGCGGCGGAGGGGCTTTTTGACGCCTGCCGCCGTGTATTGAGGGGTGCCCGGCGGCAGGCCCCCTCTTCCCATGCGCGCGGGCCCCGGCCGACGACTCCACGGCCGGGGCCCGCGCTCTTCCCAGACATCGAAGGGGGCGATGCGCGCCGTGGTCCATCAGTGGCTCTTGGGCCGGGGGAACAGCGAACTGGGCGCCGAAGGCATCTACACGTGGTCGCTGCCCGCGTGGGTCGTCGAACTGCCGTGGGGCGGACACTTCAACGTGTGCCCCTCCGCAGGGGTTTGCGCCCAACTTTGCTACGCAAGACAGGGTGCGTACCGGTTCAGCAACGTACGGGCAGCCCACATGCGGAACCTGCTGCTCACCCTCCAAGACCTGCCGGGCTTCGAGCAGCAGATGACCGAAGAGGTCCAGCACCCCCGCTACCAGGGCGCCCACGTCCGCATCCACGACAGTGGGGACTTCCACAGCCAGGACTACCTGGAAGCCTGGCTGCGCATCATCCGCTCCGCACCCGGCGTTTCGTTCTACTGCTACACCAAGGAAGTCGCCCTCTTCAAAGACGTGGTGGAGCCCGACCCGCCCGCCAACTTCGGATGGTGCTACAGCCTCGGGGGCAAGCAAGACCAGGCCATCGACCTGGACACCATGCGGCACGCCGACGTGTTCCCCAGCGAGGAAGCCGTCGAACACCACGGCTACGCCTCGCAAGACGAGTCCGACCTGCTCGCCGTGTACGGCCCACCTCAGGTCGGCATCCCGGCGAACAACATCCCCCACCTTCGCCGCATCCAAGGCGCGCACTCGTTTGGCGCCTTGCAGCGCATCCGCGACAACCAGGTCCACGCCAAGTCCGGCCGCAACCACCCATCAGACCCCTCCGAGTGACGAGGACCGCTCATGCCTGCCGTCTACCTCGAAACCCGCGACATCCCGATCGCCGACCTCACCCCGTTCCCCGGCAACGCCAAGAAGGGCGACGTCGCAGCGATTCGTGACTCGCTGCGCCGTAACGGCCAGTACCGGTCGCTGATCGTGCGAAAGGCCGGCAAGGGCGCGCTCACCGTGCTCGCCGGGAACCACACGATGCAGGCGCTCGCCGCTGAGGGCGCCGAGACGGCGCGCTGCGAGGTCATCACCTGCGACGACCAGGAAGCCAAGAGGATCAACCTCGCGGACAACAGGCTGTCCGAGCTCGGCACGTGGGATGAAGACGCGCTCGCCGCGCTGCTGAAGGACGTCCAAGACGACCTTGACGGAACCGGCTACTCCAGTGACGACCTGGACGAGCTGTTGCAGACCACGGGCGAACTCGCGGCCAACGCGACCGAGTTCTTGACGGACTTCGTGGCCCCTGCCCCGGCGTCGCCTGCCCCCGCGGCCCCGGCCGCCATACCGGGCGCACCCGCCCCGGCAGCCGCCATACCTGGTGCGCCCGGTATGGCCGAACCCGCCCAGGACGGGCCCGAGCCGCAGGACGGCGTCGTCCCGCCGCCCGCCCCGCTCGCGCCCGCGCAGCCCTATGTACCGCCCCCGCCCGTGCCCGTGCCGACCGGGCCACTGATGACGCCCGTCCAGTGGGTCGTCACCGTCGAGCAGCGCGACACGATCCGGGCCGCCATCAAACACGCCCAAGAGGCGAACGGCCTGGACAACAGCTCCGCCGCCCTCACCGAAGTGTGCCGGGCATACCTCGAAGCACAGGAGAACCCCTCATGAGCCACGACCACGAGCACCACCACGTGCACGAGCACGACGGGCTGAGCATCATCAACCTGCGCGACGCCGCAGAGGCCATCAAGACCGAAGGCGTGCCCGTCCACGGCGCCCCGGCTACCGGCCTGCCGCTGCACTCCAACGGGCACCTCGGGGTCGACATGCTGTCCGTCCCCCCGAACGCCCGGTTCCCCGTCCACACCCATCCCGGCGACCACCTGCTGCTGTGCCTGGAAGGCGAGGGCACCATCAGCATCGGCGAAGTCACCTACAAGGTGAAGCCCGGCGACATCTACATGGTGCCCGGCGAGATCCCGCACGCCGTCGGCGCCGGCGCAGCCGGGCACGTCCTGATCGCCACCGGCTCGCCGCACAAGCCCGTCGAGTCCCCGGAACGGATGACGTTCACCGACTGGCAGGGGAACGCCACCACCGAGCCCCTGTTCGCGGACGAGACCGCGCCCGGGGCCGAGTCGTGACCCAGCGCAAACAGGCTCTCCGCAGCCAGGACGACTGGGCCAAGATGCGCGCCCGGGCCCGCGACGAGTGGCCGGACGACAAGCTGGACAACCTGATCGACCGGACCGTGGAAGAGATCAAGGCGAGCGTCGCCGGCTGCCGCGCAGCGTACGCCTGGTCCGGCGGCAAAGACTCGATCGCCCTCGGGCACGTCGCCGAACTCGCCGGCGTCACCGACTGCTGCTTGGGCATCTCGAACCTCGAGTTCCCGGCGTTCCTCCAGTGGGTCACCGACCACATGCCCGACGGGCTGACCGTGGTGAACACCGGCCAGGACCTGCAGTGGCTGGCGAAGAACCCGAACATGCTGTTCCCGCAAGGCGCGTGGGGATCGAAGTGGTTCACGGCCATCAACCACCGCAGCCAGGCCCGCTACTACCGGGACCAGAAGCTGGACGTGCTCCTGCTTGGCCGCCGCCACTCCGACGGCAACTACACCGGCCCCAAGGGCGCGACCGAGTACACCAACCGGGCGGGCATCACCCGCTCCTCGCCGATCGCCGCCTGGTCGCACACGGCCGTGTTCGCGCTGATCGACCGCGAGGGCCTGGCGATGCCGCCCTGCTACGACTGGCCCCGCGGCTACCAGGTCGGCACCGGCTCGTGGCCCGCCCGCCAGTGGACCAACAGCGTCGACCACGGCTTCGAGGAAGTGTGGGCCATCGACCCGGACGTGGTCCGCCAAGCCGCCCCCGTACTGCCGCAGGCCGCGGACTGGATGACCCGCACCGGCCATGCCTGACCCGGAAGGGACAACACCCCGTGTGCGGGATCTTCGCCTACACCGGGCACGGCGCTCCTGACCGCGAGCTGCTGACCGCCATCACCCGCGCTGCCGCCACCCGAGGCCCACACGCCCACGGCTGGACCACCGGCGAAACAACGCACCGCGCGCTCGGCCCCATGGATCCGGACGCCGCCGTCACGGCCTGCCAGGACGCCCACCAGTGCCTCGGACACGCCCGGCTCGCGACCTTTGGCCGGTACGACGACGAGGACGCCGTCCAGCCCGTCACCGTGGACGGCCACCACGTGGCCTTCAACGGCAACATCTACAACCCCGTCGAGGTCCACCCGGGCACCTGGCCAGCCGACACCCACCATCTCGCCCACGCGTACGCCGCAGAGCGCACCCACGGCCACAGTCCGCACCGAGCCCTCGAACGGGCGTTGGCACCAGCCCGGATGAACGCCTGGGCCGTGGTGATTCTCGACGCCAGCGGGGCCCTCGTCACCTACCGCCAGGGCCTGCCGCTGTTCACGTACCGCGCCGAGGGCGGCCTGTACCTGGCGTCCCGCCACTTCCACCCCGACGCCAGCGAACTCGCCCCCAACACCCTCACCGTGGACACCCCATGACCCAGAACCCCTCCGGCGAATCCGGCCGCGTGCACGTCCACCGCCGCCAACACTTCGACCGCAAGCACCTCTCCGTCGACGTCTATACCCTCGCCCTCGAACGCACCGCCTACATCCTCGACAACCACGACCGGGTGCAGGTGATGTTCTCCGGCGGCAAGGACTCCACCGCCGTCCTCAACGTCGCCCTCGAAGTCGCCCACAGCGACCCGCGGTTCGAACGACACCTGCCGCTGAGCACGATCTTCTTCGACGAAGAAGCCATCCCGCAGGAGACCGCCGACTACGTCGCCAGAACCTTCGCCCGGCCCGACATCGCAGGCGAGTGGTACTGCCTGCCCGTCCAGCACCGCAACGCCTGCTCCCGCACCCACCCCTACTGGTGGCCCTGGGCCCCCGAAGACGAGGAACGCTGGTGCAGGCCGCTGCCCGAGCAGGCGATCACGAACATCCCCGGCTTCCAGGTCTGGCCCCAAGAGGCCCGCATGACCATCCCCGAAATGGCCGGGCTCCTCGCGCCGCCGCCGCACACCACAGCATCGCTGATGGGCATCCGCGCCCAGGAGTCCATCACCCGTCTCCGCGCCGTCAGCAAGAAAGCCGTCGACAACTACATCATCAAGGCCACCGGCAAAACCGCCCGCGGCAACCTGTTCAAGGCCTATCCGGTCTACGACTGGCGCCACGAAGACGTCTGGGCCGGCCCCCGCGTCCACGGCTGGGACTACAACCACGCCTACGACCTGCTCGAGATGGCAGGCGTGGGAATCAGCATCCAGCGCTGCTCACCCGCCTTCGGCGAAGAGCCCCTGCAGAAGCTCTACACCTACGCCCAGTGCTTCCCCGACGTGTGGGCGAAGATGTGCGAGCGTGTCCCCGGCGTCGGCGCCGCCTACCGCTACGCACTCACCGAGCTGTACGCATACAGGGACCGTCCTGACAAGCCCGATGGCATGCCCTGGCAGGACTTCATCTCCCACTATCTGCACAAGTTCCGGCCCAAGGAAGCTGCCTCCGTCGCCGAGCGGATCAAGAAAGAGATCGCCTCCCACTACCGGCGCACCAACAGCCCCCTCGTCTACAAGGCCATGCACCCCATCTCCGGGCTGTGCTGGCACTTCCTGCTGACGATCGCCATGCGCGGCGACTTCAAGAACCGCAAGCAGGCCGGGGCCCGCATCGCGAACCATGCCTACGACAAGCTCTGGCGGGAGTACACCGCCGAAGTCGCCGCCATCCGCGACGCCGGCACTGCCCACGAATACGGCTACCCCCGCCCCTGGCCGACCGACCCGGCCTCCCTCGTCGTCGAAGTCGTCCAGAAGAAGCGGTAGTAACCCGCTGGGCGGAGAAGATGCAGGCCAGAGCCTAACTCGCATTGGTGTAATGAGTAGGCTTAGCTCATGATCGAAACGAACTTGGCCTGGCTCGCAGGCATTTGGGACGGCGAAGGATCTGTTGGCATCACTCGGCAGAACCGAGCGGGCAACACCAATCGGGTCCTCGTCCCTCAAGCGCAAATCCAGATGACCCATGAAGTGACCGTCGCGAAAACCGTAGAGATTCTTCGCGGCCTCGGGCTGAACGCCCTTCAGCACACGTGGCACGAGCGCAAGGCACACCACAAGGACATGTGGGGCTACAACATCACGCGCACTGGCTACGTCCTGACGATGGCGAACGCTCTCCTCCCGTACGCAGTCACCAAGCAGGAGCACTGGACTCTGATCAAGGAGTTCTGCGAACTGCGGGTTGCGCGTGTCGGACTTGACGACCAGGGCCGCCTCAGAAGAGGTGGCACGCCAGGAAAATGGTGGACCCCTTACAGTGACCGAGAACTCGAAATCGCTGACCGCCTCAAAGGCCTCACACGGCGTGGAAAACCAGCCGGTGGGGAACGTGCAATGGCTCCCGCGTAAAGCCCTCTCCAGCAACGACTGGAATCCCAATGTCCAGGCGCCGCCTGAGCATCGGCTGTTGGCCACGAGCATCCTCGAGAACGGGTGGACGCAGCCGATCGTGGCCCGTGAACAGGCCGACGGCACGTACGAGATCGTTGACGGCTTCCACCGCTGGACCGTCGCAGCCCAGGCCGCCATCGCCGCCCTCACCGGAGGTCTCGTCCCGGTCGTTGTGCTCCCGCCGACCGACCCGGCCACTGCCCGCATGGCCACCGTGCGCCACAACCGGGCACGCGGTACGCACCACGTTCTCGGCATGGCATCCATCGTGGACGACCTGCTCAAGCTGGGCATCGAGCCGACCGAGATCGGCCGCCGTCTGGAAATGGACGCCGAGGAGGTCGAGCGGCTCGCTGACCGGGGCGACATGCTCGCCCGGCACGCCCCGGACGGCTTCAACAACGGATGGACCGTCGGATGACCGCCCGCCTTCGGTACGACCGCCTGTACATCAACGGGCAGTGGACCGCCCCGCTCGGACGGGACCGGATCACGGTCATCAGCCCGGTCACCGAGGCCCCCATCGGATCATGCCCGGCAGGCTCGCCCGCCGACATCGACGCCGCGGTGACGGCCGCACGCGACGCCTTCGACTACGGGACCTGGCCGCGCATGACCGTTGCCGAACGGGCCGAGGTCCTCCAGCGGATGGCCCGGCTGTACGCCGACGGTGCTGCCGAGGCCGCTAACCTGATCACGCTGGAGATGGGGGCGCCGGCACGGTTCACCGCCCAGACCGAGCACCCGAAGCAGATCTTCGACTACTACCTTCAGTTGGCGGCCTCCGGGCGGGACCTGTTCACCGAGCATCGTGACCAGCACACCATCACCCGCGAGCCGGTCGGCGTGTGCGCGCTGATCACGCCGTGGAACATGCCCCACAAGACGATCTTGATGAAGGCGGTCCCGGCGCTGCTCGCCGGCTGCACGCTCGTCATCAAGGCCGCCGTCTGGTCGCCGCTGTCCGCGCTGTGGCTCGCCCAGCTCGCCGACGATGCGGGCCTGCCCGCAGGCGTGTTCAACGTGGTCCCGGCCCGCCCGGACGCGGCCGGGCACCTGGTCACGCACCCGGGCATCGACAAGATCGCGTTCACGGGCTCGACGGCCACCGGCATCCGGATCGCTTCCCTCGCCGGCCGGAACCTGACCCGCGTGTCGCTGGAGCTCGGCGGCAAGTCCGCGATGGTCGTCCTGGACGACGCCGACGTCGAGGCCGCCGTCGACAGCGTCCTCGACAACAGCCTCGCCTGCTCCGGACAGATCTGCTCCAACCAGACCCGGATCCTCGTCGCCCGTCCCCTGTACGCGCAGGTCTGCGGGGCGCTCTACGAGCTGCTGGCGGCCCGCCTGACGGTCGGGGACCCCGCGGACCCGAGCACGCAGATCGGGCCGCTGGTGTCCGCAACGCAACTGGAACGTGCGCGCGCCGCGGTGCACGCGCACGACGTCGCGCCCGTCACCGGCGGCTACCGCCCTGCCCGGCCCGGCTGGTTCCTCAAGCCCGCCCTGTTCACCGACGTCGACCCGACCGCCGCCCTGTTCCGCAACGAGGTGTTCGCCCCCGTCCTCGCCGTCACCCCGTTCGACACCGACCTGCAGGCCGTCGACCTGGCGAACGCCACCCCGTACGGACTCGACGGCTCGGTCTGGTCCGCAAGTCCGGACCGGGCGCACGCGGTGGCGGCCGGAATCCGCACCGGCATGATCCACATCAACGGCGCCCCGCACCCGATCAGCGCGCCGATCGGCGGCTTCAAGGCCTCCGGAATCGGCCGCGAGCTCGGGCCCGACGGGCTGCACGCCTTCACCGAGGTCAAAGCCACCATCACCGGCCCGAGGGCCGCGGCCGCCGTCCCCGCAGGCGCGCACCGGGGCGAGACGGGCGCCTGGTAACGCGACCGAGGGCGGGCGACCCCAGCATCCGAAGGAGGAGTGCCCGCCCTCGGGTGGTACCGATGCGAGGAACAGTGACGTCACAATCGGCGGCGACCCGCTCGCCTTCCCGCACCTGCTCCCGCCCCCAACCACGGGGCCCGTCACGGTCGCGGACTATGCCCGCCTGGCCGCTCTCCTCGCCGTCCGTCACCAGCACACCCGCCCGGCCATACCGCAGGTCCTCGTAGACACGGCCCGCACCACACGGCCTGGCTGCTGTCCTGGCCGGGGGGCCACCGGCGACGGCAAGACCCCCAACCCGTGTGCCGGCTGGTCACGGTCCTCGACGGCACGCTGACCGAGGACACCCGCACCACCAGCCGGGCGCTCGCCCCGCACACGCACCGCTTCCACCCCCCAGGCTGCTGGCCCGAGCTGGTCAACGCCACTGCCGAGCCAGCCACAGCCCTGGTCCTCTCCTTCCGCCCCTGACCCCTCGCACCCTCACGGGAGGCAGCCGTGGCCGACGACCTCAACGAGGAAGACCGCGCACGCGCCGTTCAGGCCCTCAACCTGAAGCTGGCGGGCGTGGACTGGCACACCATCGCCAGCAAGCTCAACTACGCCGACGCCGTGGACGCGATCGAGGCGGCCACGGCCGTAGCAGACACCCAGTACGACGGGCTCCCGATGGACCCGCTGCGCGTGCTGGAAGTCCTGCGCTACGACCGGCTCCAGGCCGCGGTCTGGCCGCACGCGATGAAGGGCGACCTCGCCGCCGTAGACCGGGCGTTGACGATTGGTGACCGCCGAGCCCGGCTGCTGCGCCTGAACCGCAGGAGCGAGGATTGAGCAGCCTGCGCCCCGAACGCGCCGAGGGGGACAAGCCCCGCTGTGGCGCGCAGAAACGCCAGGGCGAGCCGGGGGAGACGTGCACGTTCGTCGCCGGATGGGGCACCGACCACGTCGGAACCGGACGGTGCCGCCTGCACGGCGGAAACACCCGCAACCAGCGGGCCGCCGCCCACGCCCAGAAGGCCGAGCAGGAAGCCCGCGCGCTCCTTGCCAGCCTCGACGTCACCCCCGTCGACAACCCGTTCACCGCCCTGTCCCGGCTCGCCGGGCAGGCCGTCGCCTGGCAAGAGACCATCGCCGGCATCGTCAACCAGCTCGGCGACCGAGTCCGGTACGAAGGCGCCGGCGGCAACGAACAACTCCGCGCCGAGATCGTCCTGTACGAACGCGCGATGGACCGCTGCGCCCAAGTCCTCGGCATGATCGCCCGCCTGAACATCGAAGACCGCATGGCCCGTGTCTCCGAACAGCAGGCCGAGATCGTGGTCGCTGCGATCGAGGCTGCGCTCGCCGCCGCAGGAGTGACCGGGCGCGACGCGGACGAGGCCCGCACCGTCGCAGCCCGCCACCTGAGAGCTGTCTAAGTCCCCGTACGGCCTTCTGGCCCTCTCGCAGGAGGCGTTTCATGCTCGCTATCGCTGACCCGCTTGCACTGGCCGCAGACCGCCTTGAGGGCCGTTCAGCAGCCACCGAGCGATACCCGACCCCGCACGACCTGGCCCGCGCCCTGGACCCGCGCGTCGTGCGCACCCCCGCCCTGGCGCTCCTCGATCAGAACCTGATCGACGTGGCCGAAGGCCGCTGCAAGCGGCTCATCTGGACCATGCCCCCGCAGGAGGGCAAGTCCCAGCGCGTCAGCCGCACATTCCCCGCCTGGCTGCTGGCCCGCAACCCCGACCTGCGTATCGCGATCGCCTCGTACGAGACGAACACCGCCCGCCGCTGGGGCCGCGCGATCCGCAACGATATCCAGGCCAACCCCGACAAGCTCGGGCTGCGCGTCCGTCGCGACACCCGGTCGGCGCAGGAATGGCAGATCCAAGACCACGCTGGCGGCGTGTACTCCGTCGGTGTCCAGGGCGCGCTCACCGGCCGCCCGGTCGATGTACTGATCATCGACGACCCGATCAAGGACCGTGCACAGGCCGAGAGCCTGACGTACCGCGAGCGCGTGTGGGACTTCTGGACGGACACGGCAAGGACCCGTCTCGCGCCGGACGCCGTCGTGATCGTCGTGCTCACCCGCTGGCACGAAGACGACCTCGCCGGGCGTCTCCTCGGCCAGGACGTGCGCCGGGAGTGGCGGCACGTCAACATCCCCGCCGAGGCCGACCACGACCCGGAGAAAGGGCAGACCGACCCGCTCGACCGGGAGCCCGGCGAGTTCCTGCTGTCCGCCCGCGGCCGCACAGACCAGGACTGGCGGGACACTCGTCACGACGTCGGCACGCGGACCTGGATCAGCCTGTACCAGGGCCGGCCGTCGCCCGAGTCCGGCAACGTGTGGAAGCGGCAGTGGTGGCGCCGGTACAGCACCCCCCTGTGGTCGCAGCATCCCACGCAGCCGGACGCGTACCAGGTCCGCGACGTCGACCAGATCATCATGAGCTGGGACATGACGTTCAAAGACACCAAGAGCTCGGACTTCGTCGTGGGGCAGGTGTGGGCCCGCAAAGGCGCGGACGCGTTCCTCCTGGACCAGATCCGCAAACGGCTCACCTTCACAGACACACTGACCGCGTTCCAAGCCCTCGTGGCCCGTTGGCCGCAGGCCACCGGGAAGCTCGTCGAAGACAAAGCCAACGGCACCGCGGTCATCAACACCCTGAAAACCAAGATCCCGGGCATCCTGGCGGTCACGCCCACCGAATCCAAGTACGCCCGCGCGAACGCCGTCTCCCCGATCATCGAGGCCGGCAACGCGCACCTGCCGGACAAGACCATCGCCCTGTTTGACACCGACGAACTGATCGAAGAAGCAGCGTCGTTCCCGAACTCGACCCACGACGACCAGGTGGACGCCACCAGCCAGGCCCTCGCTCACCTTCTGCTCGACAGCACCGGCGCAATGGCGTGGATCAACTACGCCCGCAGGCAGGCAGCCGCCAACGCGGCCGCCGCGGCGGCCGCCGCCGAAGCCGGTGGAGAGCCGGACCAGCCCGAGCCGGACGCGCCCCCCAGCCTGCCGCCCGACGCTCCTGAGGATCCGGCCGCCGCCCGCAAACGCGCTCGAGACGCCGCCCAACGGCAACAGAACAACCTCCGAGGAGGCTGAAGTGGACCCCCTCAACCCTCCCCCAGCACCCGTACCCGTCCCCACATTGGCGGGGCCCGCCTGCACGGCGTGCGGGGAGCCAGCCGTCGTGAACTGGCTACGCCGCCCTACCGGGGCCGAGGTCGCGGACGCTATCGCTGCCGAGGAGAAGCGCCGCGAAGACCTGCTCCTCTTGGCCGACCAGCAGCTTCCCACTCCGGAGTTCGGGCCGTTGCCGACCGGCAACGGCATGACCCGCAGCGTGTACGCGTGCGCTACGCACGCCATCACCCTGGACGCCGCCTCTCGCATCCATGCCAGTAGCTGTATGGCACCGGACCCGGCCGTTCTGCCGGGCTGCGACTGCACCCCCGAAGTGCAGGCGCCCACACCGCCGAGCGATTCCGTTCCGGTCAAGCTGCCCGAGCACTGGTTCCCCGCGACCGATGGCCAAGCGTAAACAGGAGGCACAGCAACGATGGGCCTCCGTGACCGTCTCGCCAAGGTGTTCGGTAACCAGCCGCCTGCCACGATGCAGGCTGGTGAAGAAGCCGCGGGCATGACCCCGACGCGGCCGTTCTCGCCGGGCCAGCCGATCGGCCCGTACGACGGCTTCAGCCGCACCCCCCGCACCCACGACTTCGTCTCCGGCTACAACGTGGCCGCTCGGCCGAAGTCGCACGAGCGCGTTTCCTTCGACACGTTGCGGGGCCTGGTGGAGGCCTACGACGTGGCGCAGATGTGCATCTGGCACCGCATCGACTCCATCCGCGCCCTGAACTGGTCCGTCGTACCGGCGCGCGGCTTCAAGGGGGACGCTGACGCGGCAATCAGCCAGGGCATGGCCGCGCTGGAGAAGCCCGACAGGCAGACCCCGTTCGGGAACTGGCTCGCGAAGTGGCTGTACGACGTGCTCGCCTACGATGCGGGCACCTTGTACCGGCTGCGCAACCGCGGCGGCAGGGTCATCGGGCTGCGGCCCGTGGACGGCACGACGATCGCCCCGCTGCTGGACTACTGGGGCCAGATCCCCGAGCCTCCGGCCGAAGGGTTCGTGCAATACGTCAACGGGCTGCCGTGGAACTGGCTGACCAGGAACGATCTGATCTACGAGCCGTTTCGGCCGCGCACCAACAGCCCGTACGGTGTCGCCCCGCTCGAAGCGATCCTGCTGAACGCGAACACCGACCTCCGGTTCCAGGCGTACTTCCTCCAGAGGTTCACGTCGGGGAACATCCCCGAAGCCTTCGCCTCCGCGCCCGAGACGTGGACACCGGAGCAGATCGAGCAGTTCCAGGGCTACTGGGATCAGCTACTCCTCGGCGACCAGGCCGTCAAACATCAGATCAAGTGGATACCGGGCGGCTCCACGATCGCCTGGTCCAACGAGAAGAACTTCGAGGACACGTTCTCCCTGTTCCTGATGAGGAAGACCTGCGCCGCCTACCACGTCACGCCCGCCGACCTCGGGTTCACGGAGAACGTCAACCGGTCCAGCGGCGAAACCCAGGCAGACGTGCAGCACCGCGTTGGTGACCTGCCACTCATCACCTACGTCCAAGGCGTGCTGACCCACTTCCTGCGCCACGACCTCAACCTGCCGGTCGAGTTCAGTTTCGACACCGGCCAGGAAAAAGAGGACAGGCTCACCCTGGCGCAGGCGTGGCAGATCTACATCGAGTCCGGCATGGCCAGCCCGGACGAGGGCCGCGAGACGCTGCTGGGCCTGCCGAGCGACCCGCGCCGGCCGACCCCCCGCTTCTTCAACGCCGGCCGATACGGACCCATCCCACTCTTGTCCCTTAACGGCGCGGGCGGCCACATCAGCCCGGAGACGTTCGCCCCCGCAGACGACCAGCCCATCCTGCCGCAGCCGTTCGTGGCCGCGCCCGGGGTCGTTCCGGCCGAAGGCACCGCAGACGCGGAGGCTGCCGCCGAGGCCGAGGACACCTATCAGACCGCCGTGCGGGAGACGGCTCAGGAGTCGGCGGCCGCCGCGGTGGCCAAGGACGCCTCGGCGGGTGCGACGACAGACGTCACCACCGCAACCGGCATCACCAGCTACGACCTGATCGGCCAGGACGACGAGGAGGAGAACACCCCACTGAACGACGAGCGGGTGCAGTCTGCGAAGGCGGAGACGATCGCGTTCCGACGGTTCGCCAAGGCCCGCCGCCGCGCACGCACGTGGCGAGACTTCGAGTTCCGGCACGTCGATGCGCGCACCGCGCGCCGCCTCAACCAGGCCGGGCGGGCTGCGGTCCGTAAGGACGCCGGGGAGATCGCCGTCGCCGGGCTCGCGGTCCGTGCGGCCGACACCGGCCGGGTTCTCATGCTCCAACGCGCGCTCGACCCGGACGATCCGGCAGGCGGCACGTGGGAGTTCCCCGGCGGCTACCTCGAAGGCAACGAAGTACCGGTCGCCGGGGCTACCCGCGAGTGGAGTGAAGAGACCGGCTTCATCCTGCCGTTCGACCCGGAAGGCATGGCGGCCCTGGCGTTCGCCGCTCCCGCGTGGACGACCGGCATCTACGCCGGGTTCGTCTACACGGTGCCGTCCGAATCCGTGCTCGACCTGACCCGACGCGGCCAGGTCACTAACCCGGACGACCCGGACGGCGACGTGCTGGAGGCCATCGCCTGGTGGGATCCCGCGCAGCTGCGCGGAAATCATGCCGTACGCCCGGAACTCCTTGAGTCGCTGGACCTCGTGCTCGGTGCGCTCGGCTGTAGAACCGGTGAGGAGCCGCAGCCTGGCGAGGAGCGGATGTGCCCGTGCGGCATGACCGCCCGGTTCGACGAGATGGACGGGTGGCAGCACCTCGACGGCTCGCACGGTCACGACGATGACGAATCCGTCGCGGAGAAGCTGGGGTTCGCGAAGGCAGCGGCCGACCCAAAAGGTGACGCCCCCACCCAGGGGGCGCCTCAGTGGCCCGGCTGGGCGCTGGACGAGGAGTGCGCCGGCTACTGGGCGCAGGCCCTCGCCAGCGCCACCGGGGGCGTACTGACCGCAGCACAGGCCGAACAGCTCGCCCGCGACTACCAGGCCGTACAGCCCCCGCCTGATGACAGCGCGGCCGTGGAGGTGCTCGCGGCGGCCGCCGTACTGTGGCTGGCCACCCGCATCAACCTGACCGCACCCCTGACCAGGGTGCTTCAGGCCCTGTACGCCGACGCCTACCTGATCGGTGCAGCCTCTGCCCGTGCATTGCTGGACGGCAGCGTGCCGAACACTGCTGGATGGGCGCCCGGCGACACCGCCACGGCCCGCCGCCTGGTCGCCAGCCTCAACGTCAGCGACGGCCTGCAAGCCCTCGCCAGCACGGTGAGCGACCTGGTGGAGCAGACGACAGCCAGCCGCCTGAAGGACGTTGCCCGCGAGCTCATCAAAGGCGTGCGGGCCGGCCAGGACGATGCCGCGATCGGCCGGGCGATCCGCAATGTGCTCGGCAGCGTGAGCCGGGCGCGCACGGTCGCCCAGACGGAGACGACCCGCGGCTCAAGCCACGCGGCGATCACCGTCTACCGGCAGCAGGGCAAGGCCCTGGGCGTGTGGCTGATCGACCCGAGCAACCCGTGCCGCGTGTGCCAGGCCAACAGCGCAGCGAGCCCGCTGCCGCTCGGGGACCCGTACCCGAGCGGGGACCTGTACCCGCCCGTTCACCCCAACTGCCGCTGTGCCCTGGTCGCCGTCTGACGGAGGTGTGCTCATGCCCGAACAGCGTTACGTCCTCGGTGTCGCCTATCAGGCGGGCCCGGACCCCCGCATCAAGCGCGGAGCCGACGGCGGCCGCGACTACTTCAGCCCGGAGGAACTGGAGAAAGCTGCCTGGTCGTTCCTTCGCAACGGCCCGCAGGTCGGCCTGTTCCACGCCGACGGCACGGAAGGCGCTGCGGAGATCGTCGAGTCGTACATCTGGCGCGGCGACGACTGGGCCCTCGAGGACGGCGTGGTCGTCAAGGCCGGGGACTGGCTCATCGGCGCCATCCTCGACCCCGTCGCCTGGGACCTCTACAAGTCCGGCCGGATCACCGGCTGGTCACCGCAGGGCACAGCACGCCGCATCACTCCAGGGAGTAGGCCATGACCAGCCCGGCAGACGACGAGTTCACCGAGCTGGTGGACGCCACGATTCCCCGCGTGGACCTCGTGGACAAGGCCGCCAACGGCCTGCCGTTCCTGCTCGCCAAGCGCCAGGACGGTGCGGGACTCGTGGACGCCGCCACGGTGCGGGCCCTCATCGGCAAGACCGCCGACCCCGACCCCCAGCCCGCCAACGAGCAGGAGCAGGTGACCATGAGCGGCAGCCCCGCGGCCATCGCGAAACTCATCCATGAAGCCGCCGTCAGGCACGCCGCCCCGGCCGCCGAGTCGGCTGATGCCGACGTGGCCAAGGGCGCGGTGGTTGACGGGCCGACCGGCCCGGAGAACGACCTCGATCCGACCACGATCCTCGCCACCCCCGAAGGCGAGCAGGCGCCCGGAAGCCCGATGGAGCCCGGCTCTCCGGCGTGGGAGGCCGTCGACGCGGCCACCGCCCGCAAGTGGACGGCGATCCTGTCGCGGGCCAAGTCGGCGGTCGCCGTCCTGGCTGAGCGAGAGCTGCTCGAAGCCGCATCCGCCGACCGCAGCGACTACGACAGCGCGCTCGACCTGACCGACGCCGAGTGCGCCATCGACTACGCCATCTCGATCCTCGCGCCGTTCGCGGTGGACGAGCAGGCTGAAGTGGACTGTGCGGCGGACATGGTGGCGGCCGTCGGGAAGGCCCTCACCGACTTCGACGCGACGTCGCTCGACACGATCGAGGCCTTGACGCAGGTCACCAAGGCTGGCCGCGTCCTGTCAGCGAGGAACGAGCAGGCCATCCGCGATGCGGTGGACGCTCTGCAGAAAGTCCTCGCGTCCCTTCCCGCACCCGTACCCGACAGCCCGGAGGGCGGCCTGCCGGTCGCCAAGGAGGAGACCGCCATGCAGCCGCAGACCGAGCCGTCCCAGACGGCCGACACCCCGGACGCCGTCGACAAGGCGGCCGACACCGAAAACGCGGACGCCGTCGACACGGCCACCGACCCCGAGGCCCCGGACGTCGTCGGCAAGGCCGACCAGGCGCCGCAGATCGCGGTGTACGACGCGAAGGGCCGCCTCGTCGGCATCGTGGCTCCCGAGAGCCTGATCCCGGTGGAAAGCCCCGGCGAAGACGACGGTGAGGAGACCCCGGCCGCCGAGGAGCCCGCCGTCGAGCCGGCCGCGGATGACGCGGCCCCGCCGACCGACCTGAACCCGGCACCGGCCGCAGAGGTCGGTACCCCCGCCGACGAGATCGGCAAGAACGAGCACACCGACAACGAGACCGACAACGAGACCGACACCGACGCCACTTCGGACGCCGACGTACTCAAGAGCAGCATCGCGGGCGTGGTCAAGGCGGAACTCGACGCATACAGCGCCACTCAGCAGGAGGTCTTCGCCAAGCAGGCGGAGGCCCTGGCGGAGCTGGCGAGCGTCGTTGAGACGCTGAAGGGCCGCATCGGGACGCTGGAGGAGCAGCCCGCCGAGCCGAAGGTGTTCACCAACGGAGCCGTCCCGCCCGCGGTACTGCGCGGTCAGGACCGAGGCGCCACGCCCCTCGACAGGGGCCGGGCCCTGGAGATGAAGAAGTCCCTGTACGGGGCCGCTGACGCGACCGAGCAGAACCGGGTCGCACAGGACATGCAGGCCAACGCCATCGCCCAGCTCCAGAGCATCCATCAGCAGCGCGCGTAAGCGCCCCCCAAACCACATCCCGCGAGCCCCCGAGACACCAGTTGTCCGGGGGCTTCTTGCATGCCCAGGAGGCATCTCCATGAGCACCGCGCTCAACGAAATGACCGAAGAGACGCTGTCCGCCATCAGCAAGGCCCAGACGACCGGCATTCTCCAGTCGACCGGTATCTACAGCTACGACCTGTCTGGGCTGGTCAGCCTCATCCCGGTCGTCACCCCGTTCCGGGACATCGTGGCCCGCACGCCGTCCCCGGACGGTAACCCGTACGCCGTATGGCGAGCGATCATGGACGTGACCAGCAGCCAGCCGGACCCGTCCATGGGCTTCGACTTCGCCGCACCCGAAGTGCAGTTCTCGGAGCAGGACTTCCAGGCCCGCTACAAGCCGACCGGCTACGCCGGGTTGGTCATGCAGGACGCGTACGACCTGGCCAAGGGCTACGCCGACCCGTACGCCGTCGCGACGTTCCAGGTCCTGAACCAGGTGCTGATCGCGGATGACCGCAAGCTGATGGGCGGCCAGTCCTTCGCGCTCGCCCGCCCAGCCGCCCCCACCCTCACCCAGTCCGCGACCGGTGGCTCCATCGGTTCCGTCACCGCGTATGTCGGTGTCGCGGTCCGCACGGGCAGCGGCTACTACTACGGATCCGGCAACAGCCGAGGCAACTCCAGCTCGACCACGTTCGCGTCCGGCACGACCAACGCAATCATCGCCACAGTGCCGGCCGTCCGGGGCGCGGTCGCCTACGACTGGTTCTACAGCGCGAACGGCACGACCTGGTACTACTACACGACCACGACCGTCAACACTGTCCAGATCACGGCGACGATCACCGCCAACCAGGCCCTGCCTTCCCTGCCGGACATGTCGACCTCGTGGAGGGGCACCGCCAACAGCGTCCCGACCTTCAATGCAGCCTCCGACAACGGCAGCGCGAATGCCGCAGACTACGACGGCTTCCTCGCCTCGCTGACGGGCGACTACAACGGCGCCGGCCAGTGGGTACAGCCTGGCAACGGCACCGGCAACCCGTCCATCTGGAAGAGCCTCGACGGCGCCGCGCTCACCCTGTCCGGCGGCAGCATCGCCGAGATCCAGGACAAGCTGTTCCTGCCGCTGTGGCAGCAGGTCAAGACCTCCCCGACCGCGCTCATGGTCAACGCCGTGCAAGCGCAGCAGATCGCCAACCTGATCCTCGGCTCCACCAGCGCGACGACCTACCTGAACACCGACTCCAGCGGCCGTATCAGCGTCACCGCTGGCGGCCGAGTCGGCGAGATCGTCAACGCCCCCGCTGGCGGTGTGACGGTCCCGATCGAGGTTCACACCTCCCTGCCCCCGGGCACGATCATCGCCCGCACCGACCGGGTTCCGTTCCCGCAGGCCAACATCTCCTCGGTGCTGGAGTACCGGTCCCTGCGCGACACCGCCCAGTTCGACTACGGCATCTCCCGTATCGGGGGCACGGCCGGTGGCGGCCCGCGCAAGGAGTTCGAGATCCGTTCCGTGGGCGCCTTCCTGAACCGTGCCCCGGTCGCGATGGCCGTCCTGTCCAACGTCGGCTGACCCGGGCTCGCAGCCGAGGTCGACAGAGCAGCCACGGGACGGCCCCCCACGGGCACCTGCCCGGGGGGCCGTCCCGGCGCCACCCGAGTTTCAAGGAGAGCAGCAGATGCGCCTTTACACGCGCACGGGCGCGACCGCGGTCGATGACCCCGAGTACGGAAACTTCCAAGCCGACGACGAGGGCGGGTTCGACCTGCCCGACCCCCTGGCCAACCGGCTTCACGGCTTCCACATCAACGGGCGTCCGGCGTGGGAGACCGACCTGGAGCGGCAGAACCGGCTGATCGCCGAGGAGATCGAGCGGCGCAAGGACCCGGCGACGCTGCTGGCAGCAGTGCAGCAGCTCGTGGCCGCGGCACAGTCCCTGCCCCAGGCCGCCGCCGAGCCGCCCGCCACGCCCGCCAAGCGCACGCCCAAGCGTGCCACCGCCCCGTCCAAGTAACCCGACCAACCGGAAGAAGGGGTGACCGTTGCCCACCACCCCGTACGTGACCGCAGCCGAGTTCGCCGCGCACCCCACCTACCTGGACCTCGACGACCTGCGCTCCGGGGTCAGCGACCCGGCGGCACAAACGGCCGAACTGACGAACCTTCTGCTGACGGCGTCGGCGTGGGCCGACGGCGAGTGCAACCAGCCGCTCGCCGCCCACCAGGTCACCACCACGACACGAGGCCGGATCGACCAGGACGGCATCCTGCGCGTGCACGCCTTCAACCATCCCGTCCTGGCCGTATCGTCCCTCGCGTACGGGCCAACCCCGTTTGCGCTGACCACCCCCGACACGTCACGGCAGTGGGCGCTCGAGGGCGAAACGAACAACGTGCTGCTAAACACCGGCCACGCCTTCCCGGCCGGCCAGTGGCTGACGGTCCAGTGGACCTACGTGGCGGGCTGGGTATCCACCGTCCTCACGACGGACGCCCCAGCGGAAGCCGGATCGCTCACGGTGGCCGACCCGACTGGCATCCTCCCGGGCACCTCCTACCGGCTGTGGGAACCCGGCAGCGAGGAAACCATCACAATCTCCCCGTCCTACACCCCGCCAGCAGCCACCACGCCCCCAACAGCGACCGCGGTCCCGCTCGCCCGACCGACCACCTTCGCGCACACCGCGGGCGCCGGCTGGTCAGGCATGCCCGCAGACATGCGCCTGGCGGTCGTCAACTACACGGTCTCGCTGCTGATGCGCCCGGACACCACCGCCGAGGACGCCTACCCGGACACCTCGCTCGCCGCCACCACCCGGCAGCAGGACAGCCGCAGGGACGGCTCCGGCCTCGTCGCCGAGGCCAAACGGATCCTCAACACCTATGCGAGACGCGTATGAGCATCCAGACCGCACTGGACGGCATCTGCCGCTACTTCGGCGGCCCGTACGACCCGCCAACCCGCACCTACCGAACGTCGCCGCTGGCTCAGTACGGCGTCGGCGTGGTCCGGCGCGGCTGGCCCAAGCGGGACGACCACGCCGACTACTTCCACGGCCAGCAGCCCGGCGCCCGCACAGGCTGCCAAATCGTGGTCTACATCCCCCGCAGCACCGAGACCCGCTTCGCAGTCGGCGGCGCCACGGGCGGCCACAAGAACGTGCTGTACGAGGTGCAGTTGTGCTGCTACATCCGCTCCCGCACCCCGCATGCGGAGGACGCGCAGGACGACGTGTACGCACTGCGGGACGCCCTCGTGACACACCTACGCGCTGATCGCACGCTCGGTGGCGCGGTGTTCGAGGCGGGCGAGGCAGTCGACGGCGGTAGCGGCTCCGTCGACTTCGAGTACGGCCAGCCCGAGACGAAAGCCGAGCTGACCAAGTCGTTTCTGCTGATGACGTTCCCGGCGCTGGAGATCGTCCAAGCCTGACCCGGCCCCGCACCCCTCTTTCCCCCAGTTGTCCACCGGACCGGAGTTCCGCATGCCTGCGAAGCCTGCCCCGTCGCCTGAGCCGGACCCGACTCCGGCCGCCGAGGCCACCCCCGCACCCGAGCCCGCGCCGAGGGAGTCGGCCACGGCCGACGGACGGCTCCCGGCCGGGATGTACCAGTTCACCGGCACCCTGCCGACCCAGTACCTCGACGTGCCGCTCACTGCCCGCCCCGCCGACGGCGACAGCCCGGCGACGGTGTTCGCCTGGCCGTTCGGCGCGCCCGCAGACGGCCGCTGGGAGCCCACCAGAAGGAAGCCCAACCAGGTCGCGGACAACGACAACGCCGCGCCGCTCTCCACGGAGGAGTGACCGGTGGTCGCCACGTACGCATCCACAAAGCAGTTCGTCGGCATCGCCCCGGAGGCCGCACAAGGCACACCGGTGGCGATGACCGCCACCCAGCTCCTCACCACGTTCACACCCAGCGACAAGCCCACCTACCTCAAGGACCAGTCGTGGCACGGGTCGATGGGCACCGACGCCTTCGCGCACATCCTCGGCACCGGCACCGCCGACATCAGCCTCGGCGGCCCCGTGTACGGAGACACGGCCGGGTACTGGCTGCGGAACATCCTCGGTGACGTGGCCGTGACCGGCACCCCGACCGGCAGCGGCGCAACCACCCTGTCCACGTCCGCCGCGGCCGGCGCAACGTCGATCACGACCGCGGCCACCATCGCGGCGGGCACGCTCGTGCAGATCGGTACCGGCGCCACCGCCGAGGTCGTCACAACCGGCGCCCCGAGTGGATCGGGCCCGTACACCATCCCGATCACGAGCGCGGGGGCGGGCCTGGCGTACGCGCACGCGTCGACGCAGGCGGTGACCCCGGTCCAGCCGGGCGGCCCGTTCACCTACGCCTGGTCGCTGCTCAACAGTGGTGGCGGGCAGCCGCCGTCGCACAGCATCACGCACTACCTCGGCCCGACCGCCGGGACTGGTGCGCGTCAGTACCCCGGCTTCTGCCTCAGCCAGTACAACTTCACTTTCAACGCCGAGTCGGAGTTGCTCGCATGGACGGGACAGGGCACCTCGTGGCCGTCAGCCATCGCGAGTGCCGCGCCGACCGCGGCCCCCACCACCGTGCTGCCGACCGCCTCGTGGCGTACGCGGGTCGGTATCGGCGGGCCAGCGTCCGGGGGCACCCTCGTGCAGACCGTCACGGACGGCGAGGTCAACCTCACGCGCGAGCTCCAGCCGGTGTTCACCGCCAACGGTTCCCGCACCCCGTACGTCATCCACCGCGGCGGCCTCACCGTCGCCGGGAAACTGAACTTCTCCGCCGTGTCCGACGAGAGCGTGCTGCTCTACATGCTGAACAACACGCAGCCACCCGTGCAGATCGTGTGCGACAACGGCCTGGCCGGTAACGCGCAGATCATCGTGCAGCTCGACATGCAGTCGGCGGCGTTCACGCAGGCCGACCCGGACACCTCGAAGGCCGCCGTCGGCTACCAGGCGTCGTTCGAGGCAAACTTCAACACCACCAACGCAGGCGGGTCCGGGGGCATGTCCCCGATCAAGGTGTCCGTGACCTGCGCTGTCCCGCCCGGCTCCTTCTGACCCCACGGCCGGCTTCCCCCTGTCTGCGGTCCTGGAGAAGGAAGGGCTCCGGGACCGCACCCCCCTTCCACCTGAGAGGTCAAACCCTCATGTCCGACCGTCACTCCCTCGTAGCCGAAGGCTCCTGGGTCCAGCTCCGTGACCCGCGCACCCTCAAGTCCGGCGACAAACGGCGTGTGCTGCGCGCGATCCGCGACACCGGCGAGACCGGCGAAGTCGCGCTCAGCATGCTCGACGCGATCGCCATCGTCGCGATCGAGACGTGGAGCCTGGCACTGCCCGTGCCCGCGGTGGACGTCGCCGCGCTGGACCTCATGGAGATCGCGGACTACGACAAGCTGTCCGACCTCCTCGCCCCGACGCAGGAAGCCCTCTTCCCGACGCCGGTAGACGCCGAGAGCCCGGAACAGGCGGAGGACCCGCAGTCCCCTACCGAGCCTTCCGCCGCATAGTCGCGCGGCTGGAAGGACGCCCCGTCCCAGGCAGCGAGACGCTGCCGCCCACGCTGCTGGAGGAAGCAGCCGACTACGCCTTCTTCGCCGAACGCTGGGGCTGGCCCCCGTCCGTGGTCGACGAACAGCCCGCGTGGATCCTCGATCGGCTACCGACCCTCGCGGCCGCGTGGGACGAAGCCAAGGCCGCCGTCAACGAACGCGCCGCCCAAGAGGCAGAGAGCCAAACGGGGAGGTGACGGGCTGGTGGACGTCCACGTCAACGTCCAGAGCGACGACCCGCTCGCCGCCCTGGACCAGCTCGCGCTGAGGGTACGCACCGCCACCCGCAAAGGCGCCAAGGAAGCCCTTCGCCTCGTGCACCGCCGTGCCTGGGCCCAGCTGTCGCGCTACTACCACCCGCCGAACACGCCCATCCCGTCACCGCCAGGCCAGCCACCAGCCCGAATCACCGGGCACCTGCGCGGCTCGCTGTCCCCGACCGGCCCCTTCCCGACAGCGGGGGGCTTCGGCGGCCGGCTCGGTCCCACGGCCGTGTACTCACGCATCCAAGAACTCGGCGGTCGGGCCGGCCGAGGCCACTCGGTGACGCTGCCGCCCCGCCCCTACATGCGGCCCACCAGGGCGTCGGTCATCGCTGACGGCTCGCTGCGCCGCGCGTTCATCGGCGCCTGGCGCCGCGCCCTGTAGCCCCTGCCCGGCACGAACAACTGAACAAGGGGAGGGCCCGTGTCCGACTACCTGCCCCCCGTGGTCCTGGAGCTCGAGGGCCGGGACGCTCAACTGCGGGCGACCTTGGCAGCGGCCAAGGCGGAGGTGCGCCGGTTCACCACCGATGTCGGCAAGATGCAGGCCTCCGTCAGCCTCAGGGCGGACATCGCCAACGGTGAGATCCAGAAGATCCAGCAGCGCATCGGACGGATCCGCGGCACGGTCCGTGTCGGTCTCCGTGTTGACGAGACGTCGGCCGCCGCCGCACGCACGCGCTTGGACGAGCTGACGCGGGACCGGGACCTGAACGCGAACGTTGGCGTAAGGCTGGATATCGCGGCTGGCGAGGTCCAGAAGCTTCAGCAGCGAATCGGGCGCATCAGGGCCACTGTCCGTGTCGGGCTTCGCCTCGACGAGCCGGCCGTCACCGCCGCACAGACGCGCCTGGACGAGCTGACCCGGGACCGGACGGTAACGATCACCACCCGCACGGTCGGGGGCGCGCCCGGAGGCGGCGGGGGAAGTGCTGGCGGCGGCCGTGGTGCGCTCGTAGCACTGGCGACGCTTGCCCCGGCGCTCGCCCCGATCGCCGCGCGGGCGGCCGCGGTATCGGCCTCGGTCGGCGCCGCCGCCGTGGCCGTGGGCGTGTTCGGTGTGGCGGTCAAGTCACAGCTGTCGGCCCTGAGCGACGCTGCCGACGCGCAGAAGAAGTACAAGGACGCCGTTGACCAGTACGGTCCCGCGTCCCAGCAGGCGGCGAAGGCGCAGCAGGAGCTGGCGCGGACCCTCGCCACGATGCCGCCCGCGAGCCAGCGGGCGGCCGCCGCGTTCTCGAACCTCAAGAGCAGCCACGAGGCCTGGTCGGACTCGCTGTCGCAGTTCACGATGGTCCCGGTAACGCAGGGCATTGGAGTCCTCCAAGCGCTGCTGCCGAAACTGTCGCCGCTGGTGAAGGACACCTCCGTCCAGTTTACCCGGCTCACCACGCTCCTCGGCGGCGGCATCAACTCCGGCGCGTTCGACTCCCTGATGGCCAGGTTCACCGAGTTCGCCGACGGCGCCCTCACCAGGGGCGTCGACAAGGCCGTCCACCTCGCTCGGGTGCTGGCCGAGGGTGGCGGTGACGGCGCTTTCTCCCAGTTCATGGCCTACGCCAAGGCCAACGGGCCACTCGTGGAGGAAACGCTCGGGAACCTCGCCGCCGCCGTCACCAACATCCTGAAGGCGGCTGGGGAGGCCGGGCCGGGCTTGCTCAGCTTGGTCAACGCGTTCGCGCAGCTCGTGGCCGCCGTCCCCCCGTCGGTGCTCGCCACCCTCCTGCAGGTCGCCGCAGCGATGAAGCTCATCGCCCTGACCAGGGCCGGGATCCTCGCGACCACCGGCGCCGTCGCAGGCCTGACGGGGCGCCTCACAACGCTGTCGGCAGCGTCCGCCGCCGCTGGCGGCGGCTTGGCCGGGTTGCGTGCAGCGTTCCTCTCCCTGAGCGCGGCCGCCAAGGGAACAATCATCGTGGCGGCGCTCGTCGCCGTCGGCGTGGCCGTAGCGAAGCTGGCTTCCCTGGGGCGGGAGGCGCCCCCGGACGTCGACCAGCTGTCCAAGTCACTCGGCCGACTCGGCGAAACGGGGAAGGTCAACGGTGAAGCGCTGAAGGCGTTCGGCGCGGACCTGGGCGAGCTGCGAGACAAGGTCAAGTCGTTCGTCGACCCAAGCACCGTCGACAACATTCAGCAGACCCTCGTCAAGATTGCCACGCTCGGCACCACGGATAGCACCCCGGTCAAGGAGGCCAAGGAGAACTTCGAGGCCATCGACAAAGCGCTCGCCAGCCTCGTCCAGAACGGAAACGCTGACCTCGCCGCCGCAGCCCTCGAAAAACTGAAGGCCGCCTACGCCAAGGGCGGCCAGGACGTCGGCCAGTTCTCCTCGCGACTGACGGAGTACAAGAACGCGATCGACGACGCCAAGTTCGCGCAAGAACTGGCGGCCCAGTCGCAAGGCTTGTTCGGGCAGCAGGCACTGGCCACTAAGCAGACCCTCGACGCGCAAAAGGCCAGCGCCGACGGGCTCAGGCAGAGTCTCCAAGCGCTCAACGACGTGCAGCGCTCCGCCCTGGACGGCCAGATCGGCTTCCAGGCAGCGATCGCAGCCGCCACGAGGGCCGCTGAGGAACACGGCCGCGCCCTGAGCGTGAAAGACGGGCAGCTCCAGTTGGGCACGCAGAAGGCCCGCGATCAGGCGCAGGCCCTGTCGGACCTGGCGGCGAAGACCGACGAGGCCGCGGCGACCGCGCGAGAGAACGGCGCCTCCTGGCAAACGGTCAACGGCATCTACGAGCAGGGCCGCAAGAAGCTCATCGAGGTCGCCCAACAGATGGGTCTCGACAAGGACCAGGCCAAGCAACTCGCCGACCAAATCCTGAAGATCCCGGACAAGACGGCGCGCGTGAAGATGGAAGCCGAGGACGCCAGGCGCGACCTCGACGCCTTCATCGCCGCGGTGAAGAGGTCTCCCGGGGCGAAGTCCGTCACGCTCAAGACTTTGTCCGCTCAGGCCGAGAAGATCCTCGAAGGTTTCGGGTACAAGGTCACGCACCTCAAGGACGGCTCCGTCACGGTGTCCGCCAAGACAGGTGCGGCAGTACGGGACATCGGCGCCGTGCAGGCGGCGCGAGACAAGCTGTCCGGCAAGACGATCACGATCACGACCAGAAAAGTCACGGTCTTGTCGACGATCGTGTCGAACGGTGCGTCGAGCCAAGCTGATGCCCTGCGCCGGCAAGCGGAAAGATTCGGCAGGGCCCGCGGCGGGCCGGTGCGGCGGGCGGCTGGCGGCCCGGCGCAGTACTTCGGCGAGGGCGGCTACGTCGACGGCCCGGGCACGCCCACGTCGGACAGCATCCTGGCCACGTTCGGGTCCGGCGCGATGGCCCGGGTGTCGACGACCGAGTATGTGGTGCAGGCGTCCGCCGTGCGGAAGTACGGGGTGCGGCTGCTGGACGAGCTCAACGCCGGGCGTCTGAAACTCCCTGCGTTCGCGAAAGGTGGTCTCACCCAGAAGCAGAAGGCCGCTCGCGAAAAGGAGCAGGCCGCGCGCCGGGAGATATCCGGGCAGATGGGCATCTCCTATTTCGGAAAGGTCGCTGGCTACCAGCGCACTCCGCTTGAGAAGGCACTCGGTAAGCCAGCCGACTTGGGCAGCCTGGTGTCGTCGTTGAACGGGCTGCGGGGCCAGATCAAGACTGCCTTCCACGGCAAGACCGAGTCCTCGCTTCTGAAGCAGTTGGACAAGGCCGGAAAGAGCCTGATCAAGTACGACAAGCAGCTCACCGCGGTCACCTCCAGCCTGGCGAAGGCCAAGGACAAGCTCAACGACCTGAAGACCTCGGCGAAGCAACTGAAGGAGTCCGTCGCCTCGGCCATCCTGTCGGGCAGCAGCGTCGTCACGCAGGCTCCGCAGGAAGGGTTCTCCCTCACCAGCCAGGACGTGGTCAACAACATGCGTGACCGGCTGGCGAAGACCCAGCAGTTCACGGCCCAACTGGAGACACTGAAGAAACGCGGCCTCAGCGCTGACCTGCTGGAGCAGATCGCGTCCGCAGGGGTCGACCAGGGTGGTGCGACGGCGACCGCTTTGGCCGGCGCGAGTGACGCCACCCTCAAGCAGCTCAACCAGATGCAGTCCCGGCTGAAGTCTGCTGCCAACGCGGCAGGCTCGACGGTCTCTGACTCCATGTACGGCGCCGGAATCAGGGCCGCCGAGGGGCTCGTGAAGGGCCTGGAGGCGAAGAAGAAGGCGATCGAGAGCACCATGATGGCCATCGCACTGAGCATGGAGAAGGCCATCCGCAGGGCCCTGGGCATCAAGAGCCCGTCCACCGTGATGGCGAGGGTGGGCGACTTCACGGCGCTGGGCTTCGCCCAGGGCGTCGACCGAAGCCGCAAGCATGCGGTGATCGCCGCGCAGAAGCTGGCCATGTCGGCGCGTCAGGGGGTCACCCTGAAGCACAAGATGATCGCCGCTCGGGGGCTGGCCATGTCGATGGAGCAAGGCGCCGCCCTCACTGGCCAGCCGGTCCCTCTGCCTGCCGTCCGGCCCGACGCCGCCCCGATCGTGCACCACTACTACGAGCCGCACATCACAGTCGAGGGTCATGTCATGACAGAGCGGAATCTTAGGGACGTCGTCGAGAAGCAGATGCTCCGGCTCGGCATGCGTAACCCGACGACGTACGCGCAGTACAAGCGCTGACAGCCGAGGATCGAGCGGCGCCGCCGGGCGCCGGAAAGGTGGCGCCCGGTGGCCAAGCTCGCCGAACTCGTGGACGCGTTCACGGACCCGACGATCAACACCGTGAGGTGGGCTGGTTCCAGCCCTGGACAGTACGCGCTCGATGCGGAGCGGGACCTGGTGACGTTGAACGTGGGCGCCGCGCCGAACACCTACTACAGCTTCGGCTCGGGCGCTACGTACGACGCCACCGGCAGCTCCCTGTACGCGCAGATGTGGCCCGTCTTGAACGGCTCGGCCACGGTGAGCACGTCCTTGAAACTGGATGCGGGCTCCAACAACGCAGCCAGCATCGCGGTCTGGGGCAACGGCACCTTCATGCTCCAGATCACGACCGGGGGCGTGTTCGCAAACACGCCCCTGCCAACCTACGACCCGAGCGCGCACCGCTGGTGGCGGCTGTCGGAGTCGGAGGGCACCTTCCGCGTCGCCACCAGCCCCGACGGCCAGACGTGGACCACCCTGGCGAGCGCACCGTACGCGTGGGACGCGGCCTCTGCTCGCGTGTTCTTCCAGACCGGCACCAGCACCGCCCAGTCGGCCGGCCAGGTCGCAGGGATAGCCCACATCAACACCCTCGCAGGCGGTGACAGCTACCCGAAGGTCTCCACGCTCCAGGAACCGTTCACGGCCACGAGCCTGAACACGGGCGTGTGGAATTCCGTCTCGACGGGCCAGTACTCGCTCGACACGGTGAACGCTCACCTGCTGTTGAACGTGGGCACCACCTCGGGCACGTACCACAGCCTCGGGGCGACCGGCCCCTACAACGCGACCGGCTCAGCTCTGTACGCGCGGGTCACCCCGGCCCCGGTCGGCAACGGCGGCATCACCACGGTCATGAAGCTGGACGCCGGACGGAACAACGCGGTTCAGGTGCTGGCCGCCTCGAACGGCTTCTTCGCCCTACAGGTCCAGCGCCACGGCAACTACGTCACCGTCAACCTGCCTCCGTACGATCCGCACGCCCACCGCTGGTGGCGGCTGACGGAGAAAGACAGCACGCTCGTCTTCGCTGTCAGTGCGGACGGTTGGACGTGGACTGACCTCCGCACGCTGTCGTACGCCTGGCCGTTCACCTCCTGCCAGGTCTACTTCCAGACCGGCACTAACAACGACCAGCCCCCGGGCCTGGCCGCCACCATCGCGCACGTCAACACCCGGCTCGGCGGGCAGCTCAACCCAGCATGGCCCCGCGTCGAGGACGGGTGGGGAGCGTTCTGGAACGCCAACGCCGGCACCCAGCCGCTCGACCGGTACGTCGAGGTCACCGACCGCACCCGCGGCACCGTGTCGGTCAGCCGGGGCCGCCAGTACGAGCTTGACCAGGTGCGGAGTGGCGAGGCGTCGCTGACGCTGGCGAACACAGAAGGGGAGCTGGACCCGGTCAACACCTCAGGGCCCTGGTCCGGGCACATTCAGCCGTACCAGCCCTACCGACGGCGGGCGCAGTGGCCACCGACGGTGAACCTACTGGACCAAGGCCCAGCGACCGGCGGCGACGGCTACCCCACCGGCGCCATCCCGACAGTCGCTGGCGGCCTCAGAATCAGCTCCGCAACCGACTCCAGCGGCGGCAGCATCGTCGCGACGTCGGCGTGGCAGGGCAGCAACGTCTTCCAGTTCTCCGTCCCGAACGGCGCAGCTGGGTTCACCCGAATCGGCTGGACCTTCGGGCCCGGCGTCGTCCCGGGCCAGACGTACACGGTGCAGCTACGAGCCCGGAACATCACCCCGGGAACCACCCTGTCAGTGCGAGCGTTCATCGGCTCGTACACAACCCTGTTCAACTCGAACCTCCTCTTCGGGCCGCCGGCCACGCTGACCGGATCGGCGAATGCCGACTGGACGACGCTCACTGCGACCGTCACCATCCCAGCCGGCCGTGGCGCGATGAGCTGCGGGCTCGCCCTGGACAGCGCTGCGGCCGCGGCCGCCTGCTCCATCCAGGTGGACGGCTGGCAGTTGGAGAAGGGCAGCACGGCCTCCGCCTGGCAGGCGCCCGGCGTCTGGTACTCCGTGTTCGCAGGGTTCCTCGAGCGGTGGCCGTCCTCCTGGGACATGGACGGCCTGTACGGCGTGGTCCAGCCGACCGCAGTGGACGCATTCGCGTTGCTGTCCCAAAAGACGCTGTCGGACCCGCTCACCCAGGAGATCAACAGCAACAGCCCGAGGTTCTTGTTCAAACTGGACGATCCGGCTGGGGCAACGTCGGTGGCGGACTGGACCGGCACGTACCCGCCCGCGCAGCTCGGCATTTCCAAGTACGGTGCCGGGTCGCTCGGGTTCGGCACCGCGATTACCTCGACAGGCTCCGGCGGGGCCTACACGGGCAGCACCGGCACCGTCGCCACCCTCAACAACTCCAACCCGGGCACCAACTTGATCAGCGGCGGTGCGACCTTCATCAAGCTGAATTCGGCGGGCATCACCGGGCCGACGAACCCGACGACGTGGACCCGCATGATCGCCTTCCGGTACACGGGGCCCATCCCGACCGCCGCGGCGTGCCTGTGGTCCTCGATGGACCGTCAGCGCACCAACGGCCCCAGCGGCTCGCACATCTACGTGTACCTGGGAGCCGACGGTAAACCCGTGCTCGCGCTCCAGGGCCCGACGGGCACCGGGTCGAACTTCTATTTCGGTGGCGCTACCAACTGCGCGGATGGCAACTGGCACCTGCTGATCTTCGGCTACAGCGAGTCCAGCGGACAGCTCAGACTCGCGCAGGACGGCGTGACCACCACCGTTTCCGGCCTGACCAGCAGCTACACCCCGACCGGTATCGTCGGCGACAGCCTTGGCGGGTTTGTAGACGTCACCATCGGAAACGGAACCACCTGGAACTTCAAGGGAGACATCAGCTTCGCCGCAGAGTTCCCCGGGTTCCTGTCCCCGACCGCCATCGCCAACCTCTACGCGGCCTGGAAGTCGGCGTGCTCCGGCGAGTCGACCAGTGCCCGTTACGCGCGGATCCTGCGCTACGCCGGGTACACCGGACCGGCCACGCTGCAGAGCGGGCTGACCACCTCGATGGGCCCCGCCAACATCGAGGGACGGGACGCCGTAAGCGCCCTCCAGGCGGTCGTTGAAACCGAGAACGGCCAGCACTTCGTCGGCACAGACAGCTCCGTGCAGTTCAAGGCCCGCTCCGCCCGCTACAACGCCCTCACCCCGACGTTCACGTTCGGGGAGCGGGCGGACCTCGGCGAGTGGCCGTACGAGGACTGCACACTGGACTACGACTCCACACACCTGTCCAACCAGGTCACCGTCACACAGGAGGCCACGGGGCAGGACTTCTACGCCACCGACGCAACCTCAGTCGGCGCCTACTTCCCACGCACCATGTCACGCACGATCAACTCGCAGGACGCGAACGAGTGCAGCGACGCGGCGAACTACCTGCTCTCCCGCTACCGGCAGCCCGCCCAGCGGGTCAGCACCCTGAAGCTGCATCCCAGCGCGAACCCCGCGCTGTGGCCGGTCTGCCTGACCCTGGAACTCGGCACCCGAGTAAGGGTGATGCGCCGCCCGCCGGGCGCGCCGACCGTACAGGTCGACTGCTTCGTTGAAAACCTCCAGTGGAGCTTCAGCGACAACGGCGAGGCGTGGCTGGAACTCCAGTGCTCGCCGGCCGACCTCACGCCCTACGGATTGCTGGCGGCCTGGCACACCACACTCGCCTCGCCGATCGGAGCAGGCGTCACGTCGATCACCGTCAACGCCTCCGAGGACAACACCAACCCACTCGCCGCGCAGCTCGCCCCCGGGCAGCGGCTCGTCCTCGGGCAGAACACGGCGAACCAGGAGACCGTCACGGTGGCGGCGGTCGGTGCGACGAGCCCGGGCTGGAGGACGGCAACGGTCATGCTCACCACGGCCACCACCAGGGCCCACACGGCGGGCGACCCGGTCTGTGAACCGTTGCCCACCGGGACCACGGACCCGACCACCTGGGACTCCGTCGCCGTCTTCGATTCCATCGCGTTTGCCTACTAGGAGGCCAAGTGCCACGCACGGTGCCTGTCATCGCGTCCGAGTCGCCCGGCAACTTCCTGACCGGGGCGTTGTGGAACGCGAACGTCAAGGCCATGGGCGATTGGATGCTCGGCTCTGGCAGTAGCGGGGTGCCCCGATTCTCGGGCTACCAGAACACCGCGCAGTCCATCCCGAGCAACACGTTCATCCCCATCACGCTCGACAGCGAGACCATCGACTCCGACGGCGGGCACTCCACCACCACCAATCCGAGCCGCTACACGGTGCAGGTCGCTGGCACGTACCTGGTCATCGGCGAGGCGTGCTTCCCCGCGAACGCGACGGGCAACCGCGGCAGCCGCATCACTGTCAACGGTGCCAACATCCAGGGCGGCGCATCCATGATCCCCAGCGGTGCCGGGAACACGATGGGCGTGCCGGCTGCCGCCCTCCTCCAGCTCGTTGTCGGTGACTACGTCGAGGTGCTGGGCTGGCAGTCCTCCGGCGCCGCCTTGAACACGGCCGTGGCCACCGACTATGCGTCGTCGCTGAAGGTCCTGTGGGTAGCTGGCTGACCCTTCAACCCTAGGCGTTGCCCCCTCTTGGCATCCGTCCCACGCACCTGCTCTATGCCCCGCGCCGTCTGGCCGGGGCTTTTCTCATGCCCTGGAGGCATCAATGACCCCACCATTGTCCGCTGACCGGTTCCTCGCCGCCCTCCGGGCGGAGGGCCTGAAAGTCGTCGAGGTCGGCGACTGGCGTTCCCGCAACCGCAATCACAAGGGCCCGTGGGGCCCTGTCCACGGCGTGATGATCCATCACACCGTCACCCGAGGCACCCAGCGCACGGTGGAGATCTGCCGTGACGGGCACGCATCGCTGCCCGGCCCGCTCTGCCACGGCGTCATCGCCAAGGACGGCACGGTGCACCTCGTCGGCTACGGCCGCGCCAACCACGCCGGCCTCGGCGACGACGACGTCCTCCGGGCGGTCATCGCCGAAACCTCGCTGCCCTCCGACAACGAGACCACAACCGACGGCAACCGGCACTTCTACGGCTTCGAGTGCGAAAACCTCGGCGACGGCGAGGACCCCTGGCCGGCCGTCCAGTTGGAGGCGATAGAGAAGGTCGCGGCGGCGGTGTGCCGTGCGCACGGCTGGTCGGAGCGCTCGGTGCTCGGGCACCTGGAGTGGCAGCCGGGCAAGGTCGACCCGCGCGGCTTCACCATGGTGAGCATGCGGGCCCGGATCGCAGACCGGCTCGCTAGCGGCAAGCCCGCCCCCACACCCTCCACGCCGAGACCGCTGCCCACGCCCCAGCGGCCGGTCGTCGACCTGTCCAAGCTGGTCGCCGCCGCCAGGTCCAACCCGGCCGCCACCGGCACGCCCGTCACGTACAGCGGCGTAGCCATCGTCGAGACCGCGCTGGTCGACGAAGGACTCCTGGCCACGAAGTACAGCGACGGCCACTGGGGCAGCAAGACCACCCCCAGCTACGCGGCTTGGCAGCGGAAGTGCGGCTACCGCGATGCCGCCGCCGACGGCATCCCGGGCCGCGACAGTCTCACCCGCCTCGGCAACAAGCACCGCTTCGACGTGAAGGAGTAACTCATGACCAGCAAGCTTCTCTTGGACCTCGCCGAGCGTGCGGGGTGGACCGGCGTCCAGGCCGCCCTCGGCCTGGCAGTCGTCGAGCTCGGCGAGCTGCCGGTGTGGTGGGCTGCGCCGACCGCGCTCGTCGCCGCGGCGGCGAAGTCGTGGGTGGCTGGACGCCTCGGCCGGAAGGGCACGGCATCCACCCTGCCCGCGAGTAAGGATCCGGCGTCGCTCGCCAGAAGCGTGTGAGCGGCGAATGAACTTGCTCATCTACCTTGGCGGCGGTGCAGGCGCGATGCTGGCGCTCGGAGCACTGGCCCGCGGGGCGTGGCGCTTCAACCGGCTCATCGTGCAGATCGCCGCGGCCGTGGTGGAGCTGGTCCCCAATGGGGGCGGCTCAATCAAGGACACGGTGCACCGCACAGAACAGAAGGTCGACGACACCACACAGAAGGTCGAGGACAACGCTCGGGAACTGCGTGAGCTGGCAGAACGGTTCGACGCCCACCTCGCCGAGCACACGACGACCCTCAACGAGATCGCGAAACGCTGACAAGGGGCGCGGCCTCTCATCCCTGACCGGGGTGGGAGACCGCGCCCCCTCTTTTATGTTGGCGACCGGCAATGACGCGGAGCGCCCTCGGCAGAAGCGAGGCGACCGGCCGACGTGCCGGGCCCCTTTGCTGGGCCGGTTGGAACAAGTATCCCAATCCCCGCAAGCCACGCGGCGTATGCCATGACCTGGTGTACGTGCTGGCACTGGCGGCCTGCACGGTACAGACCGGCACGTCTCTGGCTTCATCGCCCACCGAAGCCGCCTTGACTGGCGTCTGCAGGAACCCGCCGACCACTCTCCCAGCCCCCAGCGGTGAGCCGGGGCGGGAAAGCCAGCATCGTTAGAACTGGTGCTAACGTTAGCTGTATGTCTAGTAAGACGACTCGAGTTCTCACTACCGAGGCCGAGATCGCGGCGTACTTGCACCGGACGCGCATGGCGATCCTCGATGCCCTGCGCGACGGTGCCGCCACGGCAACGCAGGTCGCCAGAAGGCTCGGCGTCCACCCGGCCAACCTCACCCGGCACATCCGGATACTGGAAAGTGCCGGCCTGGTGGCACTCGTCGAGAAGCGGGACACAGGCCGGAACCTGGAAAAGTACTACGCGGCGTCAGCCGAGCGTTTCACGGTCGCGCCCGCACCGACCGACCTGACCGCACCACACAAGATCGCGCTGACCTTCGCCCGCAGTGAGTTGTCGGCCGCGCTGGCGCGACTGCCCGACAAGTCCAGTGACCCCATCGTGGCCCTGACACTCGGCGTTCGTATCACTCCCAGCGACGCGAGCGCGTTCGCTGACGAGTTGGTCCGGCTCGGTGAACGCTTCTCGGCGGCCGACCAGGAGGACGGTCGGCCCTATCAACTCGTCCTCGCCGTCTACCCCGGGGAGGACGTCACGGCCGACGGGCGGCAGGAGATTCGGCTGCCACCACCGAAGGGCAACAGGGGGTGATGCAGGTGTCACGAGGAACCGAGGCACTGGCGCGGGCAGGACGGGCGGTGACACGCCGAGTCGGCATGCGTGCCCGACCCACCCGCGTCGCGCAGCCGGCCTGGGACGCCTGGCGGGCCGGGGATTTCCCGCTCGCCCGCGAGCTCGCGGCGAACCTGCTCGTTACGGGGCATACCGTGGACGAAGCGCGGCACGTGCTCGTTCTCGCCGAGTCCGTGCTCGGCAACTACGACAGCGCCATCAATACACATCAGATGATCGCCCCTGGTTACCAACGCCTCGATGAACTGAATGAACCGATCCTGTGTGATCACATCCACCGAGGAGACATCGCGGGCGCCGTGGCGTTCGCGGAACAACGGGGTCTTGCACGACTCGGCGCGATCGGAGCACGCCTGCACCTGGCCGTTGAGCGGCCCCTCGGAATCGACATCGACGGTGTCGTCGACGTCCCCTTCACCGACGACCCGCTCACGCCGTTCATGCCCGGTTTCGTCGGGCACCTCAATGACCGAGCGACCGTACTCCGCCTCGACACGGGTGGGTCATTCGTGCACATTTCGCGGGAGCTTGCGGCCGCTCACGGGATCGACACGATTGCCTCGGCACGGGAGTTCGCGGCGCTCGGCCGGCACCGGCTCAGCTACGGACTGGCCGATCTGAAAATCGGGACGATCCGTCTGCGCAATGTGCCCGTGGCCGTGCATGACAAGGGACTTCCACCGGCCGCGGCCTTCGACGTCCCGCTCGGGCCGATCATCGGCACCAACATTCTGGAGCGCTTCCTGACGACGGTCGACGCGCCGAATCGGCGTCTCGTACTGTCCCGCCGTGGCGACAGCATCGCCCGTGCCCGGCATCTGGCCCGCCTCGGTGCGGCACAGCACGTGACACCGTTCGGCCTGTGGAGCGATCATCTGATGATTGCCCGCGGTCGCATCGACGAGATCAGTGGCGTCAACCTGTTCGTCGACTCGGGCCTGGTGGCACTCACTCCCGATCAGGGACAGGTGGCGATGCTCGTCCCACGGCGCACTCTCGCCCGGTGGGGAGTGGCCAGGCCGCAGACCGGCCGGTTCGCCGAGCTCTCTGGCACGCTTGCGATCGGCACGGCATCGAGAGAGGGAATGACCGCTTACCCCGTAACGGATCGCGTCTGGCGTGAGTTCGGCCACTGGGGCGGGATCCGCGTGGACGCGCTGATCTCATGGGGGTACCTCAGCCACTTCACCTGGACGATCGACTTCGAAAGTAGGGAGTACCTGTTCACAGAAGACCAGCCGTGACCGGGATTTCGCGGAACCATAGCCGGATCACTGCCGGGATGACCGCACCGTGAAAGACGTACGCCCCGTTTCATATTCGGTGGCCACGGCAGAAGCCCCCGAGCGCGTTGATGGTGCGCTCGGCCTCGTTCCTGCGGGCAGAGCGCGGCTGGGAGACGGGTGCGGCCACCGCTGATTATCGGCGTGCGAAGGCTAATGATCTCCACGCTGGTCCGCGTCGCCGGATCGAGATAGCGGGTGGAGGAGACCTTCCAGGCCGGAAAGGGCCTCGCGGGACTGGACGAGCACCAACTTCGCCGCTTCTGTAACCCTTTGGGCTCTGGCCTCCAGCTTCTGGTTCTGCTCCGAAGGCTGCATCGCCCTGCCGTCACAACCAAGTTGGGGTGCTCTCCGCGCCTAGGCAGTGTCTTCAATTGATCACGGCTGGTGGATCATGGTGTCGTGATAGGTCGCCATGAACTGTCGGACGCCGAGTGGGAGTTCGTCCGCCCGCTGCTGCCTGTGGCGTTGCGGGGGCGCAAACGACTGAATGACCGCCGGGTCCTGAACGGGATCGTGTGGAAGTTCCGCACCGGGACGGCCTGGCGGGACGTGCCCGAGCGGTACGGGCCCTGGGCCACCCTGCATACACGTTTCCGCAGGTGGGCGGCGAACGGCACGTTCGACCGGATGCTCCGTGCTGCCCAGGCCCGAGCAGGTGCGGCAGGCAACATCGACTGGCTGGTGTCCGTCGACTCCACCATCGTCAGAGCCCACCAACACGCGGTCGGGGCACGAAAAGGGGGCTCCGCGACCCCGCCCTCGGCCGGTCTCGAGGCGGCCTGACCAGCAAAATCCACCTGGCCTGCGACGGGCTGGGGCGCCCGCTCGGCTTCGTCCTCACGGGCGGGAACACCAACGACTGCACCCAGTTCACCGCCGTGATGGAAACGATCCGTGTGCCCCGGTCCGGACCCGGACGGCCCCGGACCCGGCCCGCCCACCTTCTGGGTGACAAGGGCTACAGCTCGAAGGCGATCCGCACCTGGCTCCGCCGCCGCAACATCCCGCACACCATCCCCGAACGGGCGGACCAGGCACGCAACCGGCTCCGGCGCGGCAGCCACGGCGGACGGCCACCGGTCTTCGACCGCCAGGCGTACAAACACCGCAACGTCGTGGAACGCTGCTTCAACCGGCTCAAGCAATGGCGCGGCATCGCAACCCGCTACGACAAGACCGCCCAGTCCTACCAAGCCGCCGTCACCCTGGCATCCCTGCTGATGTGGGCGTGACGATTGACGACAACTCCTGGGCCCCTCAGTTCCACTCAGAGCACTCGTTGCACTGGAAGTGCTGATCTGTGACATGGCGAAGCCCAACAGCATCGCCCATGCCGCCCACCAGGCGCCCAAGAAGCTGCTGCGGACCCGATTTCAGCAATCCGTCATTGGCCAGAGCATCGGCAAAGCTCGCAACTCGCTGAGACGTTGCCCTCTTGCAATGCGAACACCACCTCGTGATGTTGCTTCCGACTTCGTAGGTCATCTTCGCCCCCGCTCAGCGACTGTTCGTTCCACCCCAAGTGTGACTGCGCAGGTCCCGGGCTCGCCAGGGGCAACCAGTCTGAAAGACCTACGTAAAACGCTCCCATCGATATGCGTGTTTGTGACAGGTTTCCATGGCGACGTATCACGACACCATGATCCACCAGCCGTGATCAATTGAAGACACTGCCTAGGGCGGACTGGCGTCATGAGGGCGGCAGGACTCCTCGTAGGCCGGGCCTGCCCAGTCTGCCGGTGCTCATCCACGGGGATCGGGGCGACGCCGGACCGCTTCCGGCCCGAGTACGACTTCCCCTCAAAGTGGTCGACCTCGTGTGCTGAATCAGCCGCGCGAGAGCACGCTCGTAGACGGTGCTCGTCGTGGAGCCATCGAGGTTCGTCGTATCGAGGGTCATCCGCAGGGGGCGGGGAGCAAGACCGTGTACGTCGAAGACGCGGGATCAGAGACCGTCCAAATCGGAGTCGACGTCGAATTCATCGTCTGTGGTCTCCGTGTAGTCGGGATCCGTGTACCCCTGCGCGTCAGTTATTGGCTTATCTGCGTTGTAGTCGGCTGCGTTCGCGTATGCTTTTTGACCGTCAGCGCTCTGCCACACGTCCGCTTCGTTGTAAGTGTAGTTGCTGTCTTCCCATGTCTTTTCTGTGCCGTCAGTGCTCACCGCAGATTACTCCCTTCCAGTGAAGCAGTCGAGTGGACTACGAGTCCAATCTCAACAACCATCCCAGGGAAATACTTGCCTATCGTTCTACCACTCTCTCAGGCTTCACCCTCCACAGGTGGATTTCAACCGGTGCATGTAGCGCAGCCGCACCCCAAGGCTGCTTGGCCGCGTGGCGAATGATCATTCGCGTGCAGGGCGGGATTCAGGGCGCTCGAAGATCCGCGCCACTTTCTCGGTTTGGCCGGCGATGATGGTACCGCTGGCTCTCAGATCTCCACGCCAATGCCCCCTGTAATAGGCTCGGTCTATCCGAGAGGACTGGGTCAGCAACTGCTGGCGCATTTGCATGCGTTTGCCCAGCCACCCCGCTTGAGTAAGGTCCAAGGCTGCAGCCTTGACCTCGTAGCCGCAGCTGTAGCCCATGTTTATCGCCAAGTCAGCGATGGTGCAGGCGCTTTCCATGTCGCCAAGGTCACGGTAGGCCCAGGCTGCGGTTGTCCACGCCGCCCCTTCTTGTTTGATTGTCTTCAGACGTGGGTCAAGCAAGTCGATGTCGCCCGTCCAGCCGGCCTCAAGGCTGTCGATACCATCACCTATCATCTCGCCGGCTGTGCTGAAAGCCTGTTTCAACCCCCCGCGGCGCCAGGCCCCGGCCAGTCGGCGACCTAGGGGCTCTTCACGAGGCAGGGATTCACGTTGCGTACGCGCGACCCGCACTGCCCAGCCTGCGTATGTGATGGCAAGACCTGGCTTGCCCGCGAGGCGGTACATTCGGGCCAGCGCATGAAGGTTGTCAAAGCTGGGGTGCTGCTGGCGGGCGAGTTGATGGACACGACGCACGAGCTTGTCGAGGAGCGTGGCACGACCGCCCAGAGTTGAGGCGGTGCGCATACCCATTCCCACGAGCCACGAAGTCGGGTCGAATAGAGCTCGCGCATAGCGAACGCTCTCCCGGTCACGGCGGGCTGACTCCAAAGCCTCAGCTAGCTGGACGAGACAGATGGGCTCTTTTGCGTGTTCGCGTACGTCGGCTGCGCAGAGATCGACGCAATTGCGCTTGCAGGCTGCCTCGGCTGTGAGGGACAGCAACGGAAGGTCACCGATGCGGCGCATGGTCTTGCGCGCGGCATCGCTCGTCCTGCTACCCGCTGCGGTCTCTCCCGTACGCTTCAGCGCCTTGGCCAAGGCGGCGTCCACCTGCTTGCGCTTGCTGCTGATGGCAGCCCCGATCGGGGTCCCTGACGCGCGCACTGCCTGGGCCTCGACCTCGAATCTCAGAGCGTCCATCCATTCGTGCATCGCCGTCTCCGATCACGTGCCGAGGGTGGCCCCTGATGCCCGACACGTTGCCCGCAGTGCTGACTCAACTCTCCGTTGTCCGTGTCGTCCCGCTGTCGCTCGAATCATCGGCAAGCTCGTGTTTGTCCTCGCCTGCTATCCAACTCTCGGTGTCCTTGTAGACGTAGCCGAGTGCGTCCTGGTGAGGATCAGTCACAGTCGTCCCGTCGGGGAACTCGACATCTGTGCCGGAAAAGTGAGGTGGGGGGGCGTCGCCCGGCGTCATTGGGTCGGGAGGCTCCAATGGATCAGCTACAGGCGCCTCCGCGCTGTCGTCAACGGAGTCGCTCCCCTCGACGACATCTGCCCCAAGAGCCTCGTCAATGCCGCTTTCAACGTCATCGAGTCCGAGAGCGTCACTGTCGAAATCCATGTCAGACATTGATTATGCACCCACGCCCATGAGAACGCTCAGAAATCAACATGCCCGCTGTCACGCCCGGGGCCTTGTGCGCTTCCCGCAAGAAAGGGGAAGCGGCGGTGGTTTTCGATTGAACGAGGCCGCCCAGCGTCCCGCCTGCGATATAGATGCATAAGCAGCGCACGAAACCTCTTCCCAGGTAACACCTGGTGTGCCGAGGTGTCAACTTTGGAGGGTTGCTATTCTCGACGAGTCTATGGGCAGCTTCATCAACGCCGGATACTGCCACGGTGACAAGTCACCGACCTCGATCTTGCATGAGGGTCCGCCAGCAAGCTGGCGGACCCTCATGCAAGATCGAGGTTAGCTACCGACTGTTTCCCTCCGCTGGCAAAGCCGCTCACGGAGCGCGCCCACCATGGGGAGCGTCAAGCCCAGGAAGAGGAACAGCACAGCCAGGCCACTTAACGAAGGGCTCACAACCTCTTCGACATCCAGAGGCCACGGGTCGTCCAGCATGTACAAGATGATGTATGAGCCCTTGGACACCGTGTACGCCACGCCCAGCGTCGCGGCAATCGAGGACAGGGCAAAGCCAGCGCCGCTCCAGGGCCGAACGCCCCAATTGCCTCGCGCGGTCCTTCCGCACATGAAGGCCAGCTCACCACAGGTAACCAAGACGTACGACAGGTAGATCAGCAGGTATGCGGCCACCGACGTGTTGTCAACGTACGCGGTTGTGAACTCGATGCCCGGTTCGTTCGTCGCGAGGAAGAGCGGCACCATGGTCGCCAGCACCGCCGTGGCCACGAAAGCCCGCTGGTACATGGCAGCTCGCACGTACTCGGGACGGTAGGCCAAGTCCACCATCGCGATCTGAAGTGCAGCGCACCACAGAATCGCACAGATATGGGCCACCAATTTGCCGATGTTGGCGACACCAGTGGCGTCCTCCGCCGCCTGAGCGACCACGGGGACGGCAAAGAAGACGCCCAGGGTGCAGATACCGAAGGCGGCGGCGATGGACCACGTTGACACCCGCGGGTTGCCGACGGCCCTTCGTGTGCAGAGAACGGTGACCAGCAGGCCGGCCAGAGTGCACGTCCCGAAGACTATGCCGTCTAATTTGCCGTCCAATTAGAGCCCTTCCAGTGCATCAGCCGCATACTCGGCGGCCTCGTCTTTACTGCGCCGTCGTTGACGTCGACCCGGCTTCTCACCGGCCGCGCTGCCCGATACCGGTGCCAAACCGAGTTCGCCTCGTCGGCGCTCCAAATCTGCAATGACACCCAGCAACTCACTCCGGGGCAGCCCGTTCAACAAAGCCAGGACACGGCGTACAGACGGATCCTCGAATGCCTCCAGCGCATCGAGGTCGTCGTAACTCTCGTGCGGAAGCAGGTGTGCCGGCGGCACGCCCCCCAGAGCCTCGCACAGGACCATGATCGTCGCGATGGTCGGGTTGTCCTGCTTGCCGTTCGCAAGATTGTTAACGGCAGCGTAAGACACCGACGCGTGCTCGCCCGGCAGCGCCTCCACGGCAGACGAAAGCGAACGGCTCGAGTACGCCCGGCCGTTGGCATCCCGTCGGCTGGTCATGAGCGCCTTGAGCTTGACTGCCAGCGACGGACGGTCAGAGCTCACCGCGCACCGGGCTCGCCGGTCATGGCCGGAGAGCCGTCTCGCCGATGCCTACACACAACCACGTACCAGTCTCGCTCTCTTCGATCTCGCCCTTGTGTACTTTAGTTGACACGCTCGGTTGCGAAAGGCAGGATCACAATTGGAGCGCAGGGTAAGCACATTCCGCTTCCGGGTCATGGGTCCGTGGTGGCCTATGGACCTGCCTTCCAGGGGGTGGCTGGCCCTCATCGGCTCTTGCGCGCTTCCTGAAAAGGCACACTGAGGAGAGACCAGCGACCATGAGCGATTCCTGGGCCGTGTACGGAGCCCGATCCTCCGTGCTCAGCTCACCCGCGCCCGCCTCCCCCCTCTCCGCTGGGCGCTATTTGAGCATGCTGCCCGCCTCGTCGCTGGTCAGAACTGGTGTGCACCGTCCTGCGTACCGGGGACAGATTACAGACCGGCTCGGCGAACGGCTGGCGGACTGGATCGTCACCATCCCGGCGAATCGAAGGACGGCCGCTTCTGTCACCCGGCCCTCGCCAAGACGGCAACTTCGGCCACGCCGCCGTCCTCGACAGCGCGCGAAGACATCACGACTAGCCGCTCGCCCCGGCAACGCCGAGGTCATCATCGCGTTCCGCCCCGGCCTTACCGTCGCCGACGTCTACGGCACCTCGGCTTAAGGCCCCACCCGCCCTTCCGCCCTGACAGCAAGGACCGCCGGATGAGCACCACTTCGCACGTGACGCGCCGCCCGCACAGAGCCCGGGGCAACCACCTGAGGTTGGTGGCCATCGCCCCGGCCACCAACCAGGAAGACGGGGACGACGAGAAGGGGGATGCGCCAAGCCCGAAGCATCGCAAAGCCAGTCCGGTGAGCAGCGGCGTGACCATGCGTGCGCTGGTGGCTCTCGGCGCGAACACCGCGGCTCTCGGCCCCGGAGGCGCCGCTACACCAAGTTGATCAAACGTCAGCCAGCCGCCGAGACCGGCAGCGAGCGCACCAGCCCTGACGAGCCGATGATCTCATGGGCCCTCCAGCCCGCCGAGGAGACCCTGGCCACCGAACGAAGTGGCCGCCCGGCGGACAAACGGCCGACATCGTAGCCCGCCCCGGTTGCGGGCCTACGACTTTCAGGGCCGCAGCTCGGGCCACGTCGAAGACACCACTCGGACTTGTCCAGGCGATCATGCGCGGAGCCAGACAGACCTGAGCACACCCAGCGCACGGCTCACCGTCAGAACACCCCCACACTAGCGGGGACGACCTTTCTGACCTGGAACGCAGCGAGGGCTTCGCGCTTCCATTACTGACTGCATGGGACCACCCACACTGTCGCGGATCTCGTGCGCGAGACTCTAGCGGCCGCGGATGTCAGTGCCGTGTGGTTGTCTCTCCACCAAGACGGATGGGGGTCTACTTTGCGTCGGTCTAAAGCCCAACCTGATGAGTCGGTCTGGGGGAAGTCACGAGGGCTGGACCCGTCGCATCCGCCCTACCCCCTGATCCGCCATCTGCTGGATACGGCAGCCATGACCCTGTTCCTCTGGGACCGATATCTCTCACAGAATCAGTGGCATGCAGTCGCTGCCGGGTTGGGTTGCCAGCAGGACTTGGCACGTGCGCGGGAACTGGCAGCGTTGTGTGCGGGGCTGCACGACATCGGCAAATTGACCGGCTTCCAGCTGTGCAGTGCGCATGGGCGTCAGAGGCTGAGCCGCGAGTTGCTCGGTGACATGGGGCGCATCGGTGTGGAGCGGCTACCGCATGACGTGGCGGGGATGCATGCCGCATCATCTGCGGTGCTTGACGTATTGGGCTTTCCGCGGGGCGGCGATTCGCCGAAGGCTGCGATCCACCGGGTAGCGGAGATCATCGGGGGCCATCACGGCGTGTTCCATCAGCACGTGCACTGGCATCCGGATAATGCGGATCTGCTCGGCGGTGCGGCCTGGGCGGAACAGCGCGCGGCTCATGCCAGAGCAGTGTTCGAGTTGTTGGGGGAGCCGGCACCGCCGGAGGAGATCGAAGGCGCCGCAGCGGTTCTCATTACCGGGCTGGTGGTCCTGGCTGACTGGCTGGTCAGTCAGGAGCATTACCTGCGGGCTCGGCAGGCCGAGCTGGAACAGTCGCTGTCTGATCATTTTGCGCGGTCGTATGCCGACGCTGAAGCGCTGGTGCGCGAGGCGGGGCTGCTGCCGGTGGAGTTGGAGCGCAAGGACTTCGCCGAGGCGTACGGCATCGTCGGGAAGCCGAACCCGCTGCAGCGGTCAGTGGCGGAAGAACTGCCGGCCTTTCTGGTGGCCAGAGGGCGGAACGGTGGCAGGCGCGGTTGTCGCAAGGGCGGAATCTTGCTGGTGACGGCGGCGCCGGGGGATGGCAAGAGTGAGACGGCCCTGGAGGCCGAGCGTGTTCTTGCGGAGTGTTTCGGTACGCGCGGGTTCGCGTTCCTGCTGCCGACGATGGCAACCAGCGACCAGATGTACCTGCGGGTGTCCGGCGTCGTCGCACGTCAGGCCGGACAGGATGCCGGGTTGACGCTGACGCACAGCATGGCATGGCTGAACAGTGCGTACGCCGAGGACGGACGCGATGACCTGCGGGTTCTCACTGGCGAGGCGGAGGAAGACGACGCTGGTGCAGCGACGGGGCGTGAGGTCGATATGAGGCCACGCCGCTGGCTCCGGGGCGCCAAGAGGGCTCTGCTGGCGCAGTTCGCGGTCGGCACGGTGGACCAGGCGCTGATGTCGGTGCTGCCGGTGCGGCACAACGCGCTGCGGCTGCTGGCGCTGTCCAACAAGACCTTCATCGTGGACGAGGCGCATGCCTACGACCCGTACATGCAGGTCCTTTTGGGCCGGTTGCTGAACTGGCTCGGCTGGTACGGGGTTCCGGTCGTGCTGCTGTCCGCCACGCTGCCTACTTCTGTCAGCGATCGCCTGATCAAGGAATACCTGCGGGGCACCAAGGCCATGCCGGTAAGCCGGCTGAAGAAGCTTACTTTCGTTGCCCCGTACCCGGGGTGGCTTTACGTGGACGGGGCTGACGGCGAGTGCACCCAGATATCTCCGGAACGGCAGGTGGAGCAGGCCGCGGCCCGCAGTCTGCATCTGGCGGTTCAGGTGGAGCCGGTTGTGCACGGGAAGGCAGGAGGGGAGCTGAACCGGCTCGCCGTGATCGAACGGCTCCTCACTCCGGTGATGGGCAACGCCGGCGGTTGCGCCTTGGTGGTGTGTAACACGGTGGCCGAGGCGCAGGACACGTACAAGCATGTCAAGGCGCTCGCCGCAGCCCGTGGGTGTAGGGCGGGGGAGGTGCAGTTGCTGCACGCCAGGATTCCGGGGGACGAGCGTGAGGAGCGTACGAAGAAGGTCACCGAGGGGCTGGGGCGTTCCGGTCCGCGGCCGCTGCGGCGGATCGTGGTGGCGACGCAGGTGGTGGAGCAGTCGCTGGATCTGGACGCGGACGTTGTGATCAGCGACCTGGCTCCGCTTGCGCTGCTGCTGCAGCGGGCGGGGCGCTGCTGGCGGCACGAGGCATGGTGGTCGGAGCATGAGCGGCTGCGGGCCCGGCCGGGGTGGGCGGACAGGCCGCGGCTGGTCGTGCTGGATCCGCTGGCCGCTGGCCGTGGCGTGCCCTACCAGTGGGGCGAGGTGTATGCGGAGTTCCTCCTGCGGGCGACGTCCGAGGTGTTGGTGCAACGCGGGGACAAGCCGGTCTCGGTCCCGGGCGATGTGCAGGGACTGGTGGAGGAGGTTCACGGACACCAGGCGGAGGAGTTCTGCTGGGACGATCCGGCCCAGTCGGTTGCTTACACGGCGTACAAGGGGAAGGAGTTGGCGGACCGCAGCGTGGGCGGTCTGCTGGTGATTCCACGGGCGCGCAGTGTGGCTGGCCTGGATGGGCTGCACCATCTGGAGGGTGCGCAGGACGAGTGGGAGGCATCGACACGTCTGGGTTCGGATGCGGTGCGTCTGCTGTGCGTGTACGGGCACGCGGACGGTGTCGTCACGCTCGACGCGGATGGGAAGCAGCCGCTGCCCGGCATCGAAGAGCCGCTGACCCGGGCGGATGTGAAGACGGTGATGGCGCGGACGATCCCGGTGACCGCGGACTGGTTTAGGGGAGAGCGGGACGCCCACCGCGTTCCTCAGGAGTGGGCGGAGCATCCGATGCTCGGTGATCTGGTGATGGTCCGGCAGCCGGTGATCGCTGGCGGGGTACAGCCGGTGGCCGTCGGCGGGAAGCACATACACCTGGATGCGGAACTGGGCCTGATCCGTGCGTGACGGACCCAGGCCGAAGCGCTGACCAGACGACGGTTGCTCCCAGGAGCTCACTGCACCAGGCAACTGCACTGCAGAAATGTCGTTTTCGGGCGCGTTGTCAGTGGTGCCTGCTTCACTGTGCCCACGTCTTCGCGCGCGTCGAGGTGTGCGAAGAGGGGGTCTCGTCGTGCCTGCGTGCGGCGAGTGGTAAGCCAGTGAAGGGGGCGCGATGGCCGACGGGTTCGACCTGCGTGACGAGCCGTGGATCCCGGTGAAGTGGGAGAGCGGTGAATCGGCCCGGTGTGGACTGCGGGAGCTGTTCCACCGGGCGCACGAGGCTGTGGACTTGGAGCTGCCGGTGCCGCCGGCGGCCGCGGGGCTGATGCGTGTCCTGGCCGTGATGAGCGCACGGATCGCCAGGGGCAGCAAGGGGATGCGTCTCGACGACGAAGACCTGGTGGAGGAGATCAGTGACTGGCTGGACGCACGCAATGGTGTGCTGGCCGGGGGCAGATTCGACCCGGCCGCGGTGGACACCTACTTCGACGATGAGGTGCCGCCGGGACGTTTCGACCTGTTCGATCCCATCCGGCCGTTCCTCCAGGACCCGCGCCTGGCCGGCGAGTGCCGCGACTCGAAGGGACAGCCCGTCAGCTCGGGCGTGAACAAGCTCGTGATCGGGCGTCCCACCGGGGTGAACGGTGCCGTGCTCTTCGGGCACTTCACCGACACCGACCCGGTTGCTGTGCCGGCGGCCGAGGCCGCCTGGTACCTCCTGGCCCAGCTGTACAACGGGCCCGGTGGGAAGTGCACGCCACGCCAGATCACCAGAGAGAAGACGGGAACGGTCGAAGCGTCCCCGATGCGCGGGCTGGTGTCGTACTTCCCATGGGGGCCGAACCTGTTCGCCAGTTTGGTGCTGGCGGTTGCGGTGCCCGGCAGCGGGGCGGAGGCCGATCCGCAGGATGTAGCGCCGTGGGAGGCGGCGGAGCTGCCGGACCCGCTCGGACCGCTGCCGTCGCTCACGTGGCCGACTGGGCTGCTGACCGGACGGTTCAGGCACGCGGTGCTACTGGCGCCGTCGGAGGACCGGACGAAAGTCGTCGACGCGTACATCACGTGGGCGACGCACGCACCGGCCCAGCGGGCACGCGACCCGTACGTCATTCTCGACCGCCGGCGTGACGGCGAGTACGCGCCCCGCGACGCGGACGGCCACCGGGCGTTGTGGCGGGACCTGGACGCTCTGCTGCTGCAGGACAGCGATCCTCGGTCGCAGCGGCCCTTGATCCTGAACAGCCTGCCGGTGTCATGGCGTTCGCGGCTGGCGGTGCGCGCGTACGGGTTCGACCAGGAGCGCAGCCAGGTGGTCGACCGGACCTGGTTCGAGGCCACCACGCCGCCCCTCTTGCAGTGGCAGGAGGAGGCGGACCCGGTGATGGCGCGGCATGTGGCCCGCTGCCACCAGGCCGCCGAGGCGGCCGGAGACCGGCTGGAGTACGCGGCCAAGCTTGCCTGGAAGCTGGCGACGGACGTCAACGCCGCCGGTGAGAAAAGGCCGAAGATCGATGCAAAGAAGCCCGGGCCGTGGGCGGGGGCTGCCATGCGGCACTTCTGGCCGAGGGCGGAGGCCGAGTTCTGGCGGCTGGCGAAGCCGGAACTGTGCGACACCCCGGCGCTGCCCGCGATGGTCGATACAGCGCTGGCCGCGCTGGACGAGGCCATCGGCCGGGTCAACCGGGCCGACATCAGGGTCGCCCGTGCGCGCTCCCGCGCCCGCGCAGTAGTCCGCGGCCTGCTGCGCAGCACTGCCGATGCCGCCTGAACCGTCGGCGTCCCGTACATCACCACCCACACTCCCGGAGGGGTTGTGCCATGACTTCCACACCCGTGCCGTCGACGCATGCCCCGGACTCCGAAAGGCGGTCCGAGCAGTTCGTCTCCCACGTCCTCGAACTCTGTGAGAACAACCGAACCAAGTCCGACCTGCGGTCCGGGCTGGGCCTGCCCGTGGAGCGCTGCAATCGCATGCACCGCTACCTCGTGCGACGCCTGCCCGAAGCGCAGCATCGTGACGCCCGGCGCGCCCACTACGGTGTGGCCGCGCTGATCGCGGCGCGGCCGCCGCGTGCCCGCGAGGCGGACGCCGAGCGCGCCGCCACCGCCGACAGTCAGCCATCGCTGGAGTGGCGTGCACGGCCCAACCTGGGCGCGAGTCTTGCGGCCGGCGTGAACGCGGGGCTGATTCGCCCCGGTACGGCCGAGAGCCATCTGCACTTGTTCAGCCGGCAGAGCAGCGACGCCCTACACCAGCGACTGCCCGCACTCACCAGGCACCTGCTCGGCGGCGGCATCAACGTCGACTGGGCGGTGCTGCTGGAGGACCTCACCTGGTGGAACCGCGACCGCGACACGCGCGCCACCCGCTGGATGGACGCCTACTACCGCGCCCTGGACGAACGGGCCGACGCCGACGAGACGCCCGACAACCCCACCGATGAGACCAACTCGCCCAAGGAGAACCACTGATGGCCCTCTACCTCGACCTGAACGCCATCCAGTCCGTGCCGGTCGCCAACCTCAACCGTGACGACCTCGGCTCACCCAAGACCGTCCGCTACGGCAACGCCGACCGCATCCGTGTCTCCAGCCAGTCCTGGAAGCGGGCCATCCGCCACGACATCGAGACCGAACTGGGCGAGAAGGCCGTCCGCACACGTCTGATCCCGACCAAGGTGCGTGAAACGCTCGAGAAGAAGGAAGGCTGGCCCGGCGACCTGGCCGAGTTCGCCGGGGGACAGGTGATCGCCTGCCTGGCCAGGAAGGGCATCACCCTCGACAAGAATGGGCGCAGCAGCGTGTTGTTCTTCCTGCCGGCCAGCGGCCTGGAGGAGCTCACCGCCCTCTGCGTGGAGCACCGGGAGGCGCTGGAGAGCAACCTCGGCAAGAAGAAGCCGGGCAAGACCCTGCCGCCGGATGAGGTGGAGGCGATCCTCAAAAGCCGCACCGGCTCCATCAGTCTGCTGGGCCGCATGCTCGCCGACCTGCCGGGCGCCAACGTCGACGGTGCCGCCCAGGTCGCCCATGCCTTCACCGTCCATGCGGCCGAGCCGCAGCGCGACTACTTCACCGCTGTGGATGACTGGCTCGGCGAGGCCGAGACCGGCAGCGGCCATTTGAACACCGGCGAGTTCAGCGCCGGAGTCTTCTACCGCTTCGCCACCGTCAACATCGGCGACCTGCTCAAGAACCTCGACGGCGACCGGAAGACCGCCCGGATTCTGCTCGCTGCTTTCGCCGAGCACTTTCTGATGTCCCTGCCTCAGGCAAAGAAGAACAGCACCGCCCCGCACACCATCCCCGACCTCGCCTACCTCGCCGTCCGCGCGCAGCGCCCGCTGTCCCTCGCCGCCGCGTTCGAGACCCCGGTCCGCGACACCGACGGGGGCTTCGCTTCCGCCTCCCGCGCTGCTCTCGCCGACTACGCCGCCAGCATCAACCGCCTCACCGGCGACCGCCACCGGCCGTTCCACGGCCATGCCTCCGTCACGGACGACGCTGTCGACCTCGCACCACTGGGCCGGTCCCACGAGTCGTTCTACGACCTGATCGACGCCGCCCTCGACGCATCCCTGCCCAGCGACGGAGAGCAGGAGTGACCGGCCTTCTGCTCCGCTTGGCCGGCCCACTGCAGTCCTGGGGCGAACGCTCCGCATTCGCTCGGGACCGGGACACGGCCGGCCTTCCCACCCGCTCCGGCATCATCGGCATGTTTGCCGCGGCCGAAGGCATCCCTCGCGACGATCCGCACGCGCTCGCCCACTACGAAACTCTTCAACTGACCGTACGCGTCGACCGGCCTGGCGTGCGCCTGGTCGACTACCACACAGTCGGCGGCGGCCAGCCCAAGGAACGCACCGCGGCTACCAGCACGGGCGGCAACAAGGGTGCGGCCGTCATCACCAACCGCCACTACATGGCCGACGCCGTCTTCGTCATCGCCGTCACTGGTCCCGACCAGCGCATCGCCCGCATCGCCGACGCCTTGCACCAGCCGCACTGGTCCCCTTACCTGGGCCGCCGCGCCTGCGTCCCGGACGAGCCGTTCCTGCTGCGAGCTTCCGTCAACGACCCGGTCGAGGAGCTGCTGCGGCACGTGCCGCTCAGCCCCGATCCCGCCCGGCCAGCGGCGACTGACGGCACGATGCCGGTCATGTTCCTCTGGGAGCAGCCGCCCGACGCTCAGCCGGACCCGGACGTATTCGCTTTCCTCCACGACACCCCACGCAGCTTCGCCCAGCACGGCCGCAGCCACTCCAAACGGCACATCTACCGCACCGTGGAGCAACTCCCCGCCGCGCTCGCGGCCCCGGACCATGAGCGAACCTTGCACCAGCACCTGGTCGACTACGCCCTCAACATCCCCACATCGAAGGAGGTTCCCTCATGACCACCAGCGCCGTCCTCGCCCGCATCCGCCTCAACCCGCACAGCCGGGAAGTACAGCGCGACCTACGCGACGCCACCCAGATGCACCGCACACTGATGCGTCTGGTCCCCGACTCCCTCGGCGACACCCCGCGCCATGCCGCCAGCATGCTCTACCGCATCGACGAGACAGACCGGAGCAGCACGGTCATCGTCCAGGCCGCCACACCCCTCGACCCGGCCCGCCTGCCTGTCGGCTACGGACACACCGACACCCGGGACCTCAGCCCCATGTTCGCCGCTTTCAAGAAAGGCCTCGCCGTCCGATACCGCATCGTCGTCAATCCGGTCAAACGAGAGCGACTGCCCCTCGACCAGAAGGGCAAGCGCGGAAAGGCCATCCCCCTGTCCGGCCCGGATGCCGACCAGTGGTGGACCCGCCGCGCCACCGCATCCGGACTGGAAATCCACACCGTGATCCCCACCCCCCTGACACCCATCCGCGCACGAGGCGAGAACTCAGGCATGCGGCACAGCCTGATCCGCTACGACGGCACCGGCCTGGTCACCGACCCTGAAACCCTCACCCACGCCGTCCTCACAGGCATCGGCCGCGCCAAGTCCTACGGCGCTGGACTGCTGAGCCTCGCCCCGGCAGCCGCAGCGTGAGCGCACAGAAAAGGGGCGGCGACGCGCGCAGACGCCTCGCTGCCCCCACCCTGGCAATGCTTCCTCGCGTTGCCGACTCCCTGTCGTTCCTCTACCTCGACATGGTCCGCGTCGTTCAGGACGACACCGGCGTCTGCGCGCAGATCCAGGTCGGCGACAACCGGACAGACCTTGTTTACATTCCTACCGCCGCGCTCTCTTGCCTGCTTCTCGGCCCAGGCGTCTCCATCACCGCCCCCGCCCTGACCACTCTCGCCCGCCACGGCACAAGCGTGGTGTGTGTTGGAGCAGGAGGTGTGCGAGCCTACGCGGGCATCCTCCCCGACTCCCTCACCACACACTGGCTCGAACAGCAGGTCGCCGCCTGGGCTGATCCCGCCCGACGCCTCACCGTCGCCATCCGCATGTACGAGATGCGCTTTGGAGACGCCGAACTGCCCGACACCGTCAGCCTGGAGCAGCTGCGCGGGATGGAAGGCCAGCGCATGAAAGCCTTGTACAAGATTTTGGCCCAGCAGCACGGCATCGGCCGCTTCCGCCGCAACTACCACCCCAACCAGTGGCACGCCCAGGACCCCGTGAACCTCGCCCTGTCCGCCGCGAACACAAGCCTCTACGGCATCGTCCACACGGGGCTCCTTGCTCTCGGCCTCTCTCCCGCGCTCGGCTTCGTCCACGCCGGTACACAGCATGCCTTCGTCTACGACATCGCCGACCTCTACAAAGCGGAAATCACGCTTCCCCTCGCGTTCGCCCTCCACGAGTCGTCCAACCCAGAGCAGGAGGCCCGGCGCCGCTTCCGCGAGAACCTCCAGCTCCTGCGTCTCCTGCCCCGCATCGTCCGGGACGTCCAAGCCCTCCTGACACCAGGGACCTCCGACACCGTCTCCGACACGGAGGAGCGCTCCGAGCGATGTGACGTCGAGATGGTCCACCTGTGGGATCCGAAAACAGGTGTGCTGCCAGCAGGCGTTAACTATGCATCAGGCGGTGCCTGATGCCATCCATGCTGGTGATCGCAACGACAGCAGTTCCTGACCACCTGCGCGGCGCTTTGAGCCGGTGGACCAGTGAAGTCGTTCCCGGAATCTTCGTGGGAGCCGTCTCCGCCCGCGTACGCGATCAACTTTGGCAGGCCGTCACCGATACAGTCGGCAACGGTGCAGCCGTCCTCATCCACCCAGCTCCCACAGAACAGGGCTATGCCATCCGAACCGCAGGCACCCGGCGCCGCGTCCCTGTCGACTTCGACGGCCTCACCCTCATCCGTATGACAGCAGCCCCCAAGGTAAATTCCGAGCAAAGCCCTCCTTAAGCTGCAGGTCACGAAGTGTCCTCCCCGCCGACGCGGGGGTGTTCCGCCGTTCTTGAACTTGTCGAAGCTCTTGTTGGCGTCCTCCCCGCCGACGCGGGGGTGTTCCGTGGAGGGCGGCATCAAGATCGCCCCGCATGCGGTCCTCCCCGCCGACGCGGGGGTGTTCCGAGGACGTGATCGGGTGCATCGATGCCGCCCGGGTCCTCCCCGCCGACGCGGGGGTGTTCCGGACTCCGCGAGCGCCAGACACGCAGCACGGGAGTCCTCCCCGCCGACGCGGGGGTGTTCCGTCGGAGGCCGCGACCGGGACTGGTGAGGCGGCGTCCTCCCCGCCGACGCGGGGGTGTTCCGGTACGGGGCTCGTCACGGCCCCGGGGGTATGCGTCCTCCCCGCCGACGCGGGGGTGTTCCGAATTGCCCGCAACCCGTGCTCGGCGAAAACGGGTCCTCCCCGCCGACGCGGGGGTGTTCCGCCAAGGGCACCGCCGCCGAAACCGCGGTCGTCGTCCTCCCCGCCGACGCGGGGGTGTTCCGTGTGGGACCCGGGACGTCTCGGCTTCCCTTTCGTCCTTCCCGCCGACGCGGGGGTGTTCCGCCTTGTGGTCCCTCCTGGCCGACGTGATGGAGGTCCTCCCCGCCGACGCGGGGGTGTTCCGATAGCGGCTCGTGTTGAGGCGCTGCGCCGTGAGTCCTCCCCGCCGACGCGGGGGTGTTCCGATGATTGTGGCTTACGCCCAGTCGACCAAAGCGTCCTCCCCGCCGACGCGGGGGTGTTCCGAACTCGGTGTTGTGGCAGCGAGGGCAGCGGAAGTCCTCCCCGCCGACGCGGGGGTGTTCCGGCACGTTCGCCATTGTGAAAGAACACCGTGAGGTCCTCCCCGCCGACGCGGGGGTGTTCCGCCGTCAACCGCGGCGACGGCAAGGACCCGTGGGTCCTCCCCGCCGACGCGGGGGTGTTCCGTCGAGGAAGGCCTGCGTGAACGTCCCCAGCGAGTCCTCCCCGCCGACGCGGGGGTGTTCCGTGGCCCGACCTGATCGACCAGGCCAGTAGGCCGTCCTCCCCGCCGACGCGGGGGTGTTCCGAGCTGGACCCAGGCTGCAGACTCCTCGAGGGTGTCCTCCCCGCCGACGCGGGGGTGTTCCGGCTCTTCGATCGTGAGTTCGCCGGGAGGAACTGTCCTCCCCGCCGACGCGGGGGTGTTCCGCCGGCCACTCTGTTATCTCGATCGCTGGGGCGGTCCTCCCCGCCGACGCGGGGGTGTTCCGGCTCAGGACGAGCTGATCTCCTCCGGGCTCGCGTCCTCCCCGCCGACGCGGGGGTGTTCCGGACAAGGCTTCATCGAGACCCCCACTGCCCCCGTCCTCCCCGCCGACGCGGGGGTGTTCCGAACATGCGGGAGGCCCTCAAGCCGGGGGCGGCGTCCTCCCCGCCGACGCGGGGGCGTTCCGGTGCCCGCCAGGGCCGCGCCGGCCGAGATGGAGTCCTCCCCGCCGACGCGGGGGTGTTCCGAGAGCTGCCGGATTCTGACGCGAGGGGGTGGCGTCCTCCCCGCCGACGCGGGGGTGTTCCGTCGGCCCACTGGTCACCGAGGGAGATCCGGAAGTCCTCCCCGCCGACGCGGGGGTGTTCCGAGAACATCATGGCGGTTACCGCCCCTCTGACAGTCCTCCCCGCCGACGCGGGGGTGTTCCGATGGAGCCGGAGCAACTGGCCGCGCTGAGGCGGTCCTCCCCGCCGACGCGGGGGTGTTCCGCGTTGCGCGTGAATCTGGAATGGGCCGCCACCGTCCTCCCCGCCGACGCGGGGGTGTTCCGGAGCCAGCGGAGGAGCCCGGAGGTCTGTTCGAGTCGTCCCCGCCGACGCGGGGGTGTTCCGATCTTCGATTACGTCAAGAACGGCTACAGCGCGTCCTCCCCGCTGACGCGGGGGTGTTCCGATCACCGTGACGCCGGGCTCGATCTCGTTCAGGTCCTCCCCGCCGACGCGGGGGTGTTCCGGCCCCACCGCCGGGGAAGGGACGGTGAGGCGTCCTCCCCCTCGACGCGGGGATGGTCCGCTGGTTGTCCGGCACCCGGAGTCGATGGGCTGATCCTCCTCGTCGACGCGACGCCGCAACCGGGGCCCGCCCCGCTCCCAAGAAGCCCAGCAGGACGCCACGTCATGACGGTGAGGGACCCGTCGGCAGGTCATGAGGCGTCTGGTGTGTGTGCCGTCCAGGGCCGTCGAGCGGTGGTGTGGTGCAGCGTCGGTCCTTGGGGCTGTGGGCTTGGCTTCGCTGGCCTGGAGGATGGCGAGGCCGGTGTGCTCCGTCTGCTGTAGTACTGAACGGCCGCAATCACTCTGGGCGGAGGGCGATTTATGCGTGTCAGTAACCGGGCGAAGCGGCTGCATGCCCTGGCGTGGGAGCTCAACAAGCGTTTCTTTCACGCTGGTGTCTGAGGTTCACGGGGTGATCGACGCCGCGTCGGCTGGCCTGCAGGCGCGGGTAAGGGGCGAGGCGCAGGCCTCATAGCCTGGGCGGCGCTGGAGTCGACTGGCAATCTGGACGGGGGCCGGCAGGTCGTCGAGCTGGTCGCCGGGGACCGCTCGATGAGGGGGCCAAATCTCTCTGCGATCTTGGGAAAGACGAGTCCGCGCCAGTGTCAGTCCGTCGGGCCCTATGCGAAGCGCGGAGTGTCGGCGGGAGAGGTCGGGGCGGGCGCGGTGCCACCGTGCGGGGTGTCGCCAGCGACCGGCGCACAGTGCCCAGCCCGGCGTGCGGCAGCCGCTGGAGCAGCCGTGGGCGCTCGCCGCGCACCTGCCACGAGGCCCTGCGGGACGGCTACCTGTACCGGCTGCTCGCCGCGCCGCCCGAGGAGAGCCGGTAACAGCGGCAAACGGCGGTCGTACTCAGTGAGGTGCGGCCGCTGGAACTGCTGCACCTGCCGCTATGATCCGCGTCGTACCGAATGTCAGGTAGCGACCCCGCTTTCGTCCCCCACAGAAACCGGCCGAGCAGCGCCTGCCGCAGTCATCTCGCTGCACGTGAAAGGCAGACATGACCCGCCGGTTCCTTCCTGCCATATCCGCCTGCGCGGCCGTGCTCCTTGCCGCGGGCTGTAGCAGCCCCGCCCCGCAGCCCACTGCAGCAGCCCCCGCGGTCACGGTCACCCAGACCATCACGCTCACCCCCACACCGACATCAACGCCGGTAGCCAGCCAGGCCTCGGCCATCCCAACGCCGACCGTCTCCCCGGCACCCGAGGTGGCCCCGGCCCGCATCCCGCAGGGATCGGTCGCCCTGACCGAATGGCACAACGGCGACGCGACGAACGAGTGCGTGAACGTCATGACCGTCTACGAGAACCGCTCAGACACCGCAGTCATCTCCATCACCCAGAAGTTCCAGACCATGTACACGCCCAAGCACGCCGACGGCGAGTACCCCGACGACGTGGACGGCCCGGTCAAGACGCTCACTCAGGACGCCGGCATCGCCCCATACGGGACCCGGACCCTGTACTGGCAGGTGTGCGCGCCCGAGCTGGCCTCCAAGCAGAACCCAGTTCCGCCGGACGGCACCGACTCGTTCATGTCCGAGATTGGCGCCCAGCCTCGCGCCATCGTCTGGAACTGGGCGCAGTAGCTCAACCCGGTTTGCGGCTGGCGCCAGACGTCTCACCGCTTCGCTACCCCGAGGAGAATCAGGCGCGGAAGGGGCGTCCGGCTGGACGCTCGACAAGCCCCCTACCGGCTGCTCACCGCGCTCGTCGATGCCGAGAACCTCCGCCGTGCCCACCATGCCCGCGACGAGGTTGAGCGGCACGTCAAGATCCACCCCGACGTCAGGCATGTCGGCCCTATGCGAAGGGCGGAGTGTCGGCAGGGGAGAGGTCGGGGCGGGCGCGGTGCCACCGTGCGGGGTGTCGCCAGCGACCGGCGCTGTCCCTGGCGACATCGACGCCCACCTCCACGACAAGGTCCGGTTGGACGAGTGTGACGTGCAAGGGCTCGCGCGTGCCCCATCCTGCGGAGAACGTCCAGCCCGTCCACGGATGGTCGTCTCCGGCCGGGGTGAGCAGCGGGGCGATGGCCCGGCCTGCGGTCTGCGGGAGCGTGGTGCTGCGGCCGATGAAGCGCAGGCGCCCGTCGGCGTCGTACCGGCCCAGCAGTAGTGTGCGGGGCGTCGCCCGGGGACCGGTGAACGCTCCGACGACCGCTTCCTCGGTCTCGCGAGCCTTGTACTTGCGCCACCCGCGAACCGACGGCTCGTACAGGCCGTCCAGCCGCTTGAAGACAACGCCTTCAAGGCCGACCGCCGTCCACCGGGTCAGCCACTCGCGGACGGTGGCCGCGTCGGTGGTCGACGGGCACAGCGCCCACGGCGCGGAGAGCCGGTGCTCGGCGAAGAGAGTCTCGAGTCTCGCCCTGCGGCGCCTGTAGGGCCACCTGGTCGTGTCAGTGCCCTCGACCCTCAGGAGGTCGAAGGCGACGAAGTGGGCGGGCCACTGTTCGGCGAGCCGGGCAGCGCCGGCGCGCCGCTGCAAACGACCCTGGAGCCGCTCGAAGGCGAGACATCCGGACTCCCACACCACCAACTCCCCGTCCATCGCCGTCGCGTCCGGCAGCTGGGCAGCGGCGGAGCGCACCTCAGGAAAGGCAGGCGCGAGGTCGGTGCCCTTGCGCGAGCGCAGTGCCACGCGCCCGGCGTCCACGGAAAGCATCGCCCGCCAGCCGTCCCACTTCACCTCTGCGGCCCACCCCGGGGGCAGCTCCGGGTCGGACACGGGGGCGGCAAGCATCGGTTCCGGCAGCGTCCACATAGATCCTGCATTCCACGCGGGCCGCACGTTTGCGTTCCATCCACGACGTCCCTAGGCCGAAACCATCCAGACGCCTGCAAGATCCGTCCATATGCGAGGGATGACCGGCTGCTGATCGGGATGCTGGGCGTTGCGTCCTTGGTGCCGACGGGCACGGAACAGGCTGCTATCGGCGCCGAGCCGGGCGGTGCGGCCGCAGCCAAACTCACCGCAGGACTGGCCTCTTGCCCGTGCGGAAGGTGCCGAACCGGTGGCCGCGCTGGCGTACACGCCCGCCGGTGAACCCTGTCCCCGCCGTCAAGCGCCCGCCTTCGCTTTACCTGCGGGAGGTCGGGGCACTGCTGTACATGGACCGTGTGAGCCGACGAGGCTGAGAGCCGTTCTGGTGACCGAGGCCGCGGTGTGAGACTCGGTCATTTCGGAAGATCAGCATGTCGCCCGGCTCCAGACGGATCTGCACGCGGTGGTTTTCAAGTGCTGGTCCGCGCAGGTAGTCCAGTGCCTTCTGCAGGGCGGGGTTCTCCGCGGTGTTCCAGGTCTCGGTCGGCCCATCCGAGAAGCGGGTGAGCAGCGTTCCGTCTACCCAGCCGAAGGCTGGCCCAGTGGCGCGTAAGCGGGTGGGTGCGGCCTCCGAGATGGTCGCGAAGCGCGTCAAAGCCTCAGGGTGGAGAAGGCTTTGCGCAGCGGCCTCGTGGGCCGCCGAGAGGTCCGTGAAGGCGTCGCAGGAGAAGAACAGCTCCGTCCCGCCGCCGGAATGCGCCTGCGTGAGGCAGTGCAGGATGGTGGTCTTGATGCCGCCGAGTGGCTCCAGCAGCCCGTCGACGTGGAAGTGCTGCGCCGGCGTCTCGGACCACGGCTGCACTGACGCGGCGTCCCGGGGGATCTGGTTGTACGGCCCCGCCTGGCCCACCGCAGCACGGACTTCCGCGTCCCGGTAGAGCAGAGGTGTGTAGGCGTCAGGCAGTCCCAGACGTTCGGCAACGCGCCGGTGCGCCTCGAAGGGGTCGTCGGTGGGCACCGGCGCGGAGATCACCGCGTACCCGCGCCCGTTCACTTCGGAGATCAGTTCAGAGTCTGTCACGGCCGATTCCCCTTACGTTCGATGATGCCCGCGGCTTTCCGCGCCCGTCGACGTGTGCGCATTCGCTCCATCCGCGACGCCTGTGCCTCCGGGCCGGGTGTCATTTCCGGTCGGTGGCGTGACCAGGGCAGATGTCTGCTGTGGCCAGCACCTATCCGCGGAAGCGCGGGTGGTCGGCCCAGCCTTGGTGCCGCGGCGCCCGCTGTGCAAGCGGGTTGGGTCAGGAGGCAATCCGAGGCAATGCGAGGCAATGCGAGGCAATGCGTGACGGGTACCGCAGACATCCCATGTGGGCAGAAGGTGGCGTCTCAAGGACGCCGGGAGCGATCTTCGGCCTCGGCTCCCGGAATACACGGCCATGTGCGGTCAGCGAACGGCCATGGCAACACGCAGTTCCGCACGCCCCACGGGCAGGGGTCCCCTTTTCCGACACCGGAGGTGTTGAGATGAGCTCAACAGCGCGCACGGCCACGGCAGAGCCGACGGAGGCCGCCGCCCGCAGCGACGCGTTACTCGGTCACATCCAGCCCCTCGGAGAGGGCCGATGACCGGGAACAAGGCGCCCCTCGTGCTCGGGGGATCCACGGTTCGCCACCACGGTGTCGGTGGCACCCGCGGCTTCGTCGTTGCCCCCGTGCGGCACCTGTCCACCCGGGTCCCTCCTACTGCCGGGCCTCACATCCTGATCGCACGCGACCTGACACCCGCAGACACCGCGGCCCTGGACCTCACCGAGATCGCTGCGTTCTGCACGAGCGCCGGAGGCCCCACCTCCCACGCCGTGCAGGTCGCCTACAGCCTGGGCATACCCACCGTGGTTGCCGCTGGCGACGGGATACTGGCCGTCCCGGAGGGGCAGATGTGCGCCCTCGACGGCGACACCGGCACCCTCTACGCCGGATTGGCGGGCAGCGACCTGGACGCCGCGACCGCCTACCGAGACCGCGATCGCGCACACGTCCGCCCCAGCGCCGCCGCCGGGATCCCACCGGTCACCCTCTCCGGGACGATCATGCGATCGTCTCAGGCCGCCGAGCTGCGTGCGGCCGGTGCCCACGGCATCGGTCTGCTCGCCACCGAGATGCTGTTCCTCGGCCGCGAACAGGACCTCACCGACGAGGAGGCGCACTACCGGGCCTACCGCGAGATCGCCCGCGCCGTGGGAGACGCGCCCGTGACGCTGCGCACCCTGGACATCGGCGGCGACAAGAACATGCCCGCGCTGGACCTGCCCCGCGAGGACAACCCCTTCCTCGGGGTGCGCGGCCTGCGCCTGAGCCTGCGCCGCCAGGACCTGCTCCTGCCGCAACTGCGGGCGGCCTACCGAGCGGCACGCGACGACGGGGCCCGCTTCCGCCTGATGTTCCCGATGGTGACCCGAGTCGAGGAGTTCATCCAGGCCGCGCAGACAGCACGGGAGGTCCAGGCCGAACTGGGGGCCCCTGACCTTGCCCTGGGAGTGATGGTCGAGGTCCCGGCCTGTGCCCTGGCCGCCGACCAGTTCGCCGAACACGTCGACTTCCTCAGCATCGGCACGAACGACCTCGCCCAGTACCTCACGGCGACTTCCCGCACGAATCCGGCCCTCGCCCACGACATCGACCCCCTGCACGTCGCGGTCACCCGCACCGTGCGGTCGGTGGCCAAGACCGGCGCCGCCCACGGCATCGCGGTGTCCGCGTGCGGGGGACTGGCCGGCGACCCCGTGGGCGCCGTCGTCCTGGCGTCCCTGGGCGTCACCGGCCTCACCGTCGCCGTTCCCTACCTCCCGGACGTGCGCGACGCACTGTGCCAGGCCGACGCCTCCACCCTGCGCACGATCCGCGACCACGCGCTCGACACCGGCGGCAGCCGGCACCTGCGGAGCCTTGTCACCTCGCTGCTCGATCTCTGAGCAGACCCGCCACCTCCCTGCCCCGCTTCACCCACCTGTACCCGCCGTCATCACGAGACGGCCCCGGAAGGGACGACCCATGTCTTCAGCACTGCGGCCGATCAGCATCCTGCTGGTCGGCGGCTGCGGCCACTGGGCCGCGGCCGAGAACCACTTACCGGCCATCCTCACCCTCAAGAAGCACGGCGCCGCTGTCCGTCTGGCCGCCATCTGCGACCCCCGTGACCCCTACGACCCGGCACTCCTGGGGCACATGCCCTACCTGAACTCCGTCGTGACGGAGGACCGCCCCGCATGGATCCGACCACAGCCGGGTGAGCCGACCGAGCAACTCGAGTGCCGGCTGCAGCAGGCCCACCGCGAGCACCACTTCGACGTGATCATCGTGGCCTGCGACCCCGTCGCCCACTTCCCCTACCTGAAGTGGGCGACAGACCAGGGCATCCACGTCCTGTGCGACAAGCCGATCATCTGTGTCGAGGACGCCGCCTGGAACCCCGACCGTGCCGCCGAGATCCGCCGCCAGTTCGACGCGCTGCTCCGCGCCCACCGCGCGCAGCCCGGCCATCTGTTCGCGGTGCCCCTGCGGCGACGCGCCAACGACGCCTTCGTGCGGGCCGGTCAGCTGATCCGGGACCTCCACGACACCCACCAGCAGCCCCTGACCATGGGCCACATCAACGTCTACGGCGGGCACTTCCGGCTGCCCGAGGAGTACGCACTGGGCCAGGCGCACGGCTACACACACGGTGTGGGGGCGCTCGCCTTCTCCAGCTACCACTACCTCGACGAGATGACCCGCTACCTCCTGCTCGCCCCCGGCCAGATCACCGGCCTGCGCCTGACCCTGCAGTACGTCCGCCGCGTCGGCGACCACCTGGCGAGCGGACTCAACGACGCCCTCGGCGCGCTCCTGCGGCCCCTGTCCGAGGCAGAGCTCCCCGACGTGAAGCTGGACGACCGCACCCTTCTGGCGGAGATGGACTTCGCCTTCACCGTGGAACTGCTCAACGCCCGACAGCAGTCCCTCGGAGTCCTCAACTACAGCTTCACCTCCAACTCCTTGTCCAACCGCCGCGTGGGTGTGCTCGCCCGTGACGCCGAGGGCTCGCTCGCGTTCCGCGAGAAGGGGCGGATGTCGCAGTACGTCATGGACCTGCACCAAGGCAACCTTCAGCACCTGCGCCTGACCAAGAACGACGCGGTCGGCGAGGCGTACCGCATCCGGCTGGAACACCGGCGCAACCCGCTAATCGGCGGCACGGGACGGCAGAAGACCGTCTACGACAACGCCCACGAGGCCAGCGCCGTCACCCCCCAGGACATCACCGCGGCGTTCATCACGATGGCCGCAGGCGGCACCCCAACCCAGGACGTCGTCGACAAGATCGCCTTCCTCGACGGGCAGCTCCTCACCCACCGGGTGTTCGCCGCCATGTACGAGCTGATCGCGGCCCACCACCACGACACGCGCCCCTGCCCGTCGGTCCTTATCGACATGCCCGTGACGGGCGGCACAACCGCAGGCAAGGAGGCATCGTGACCGCCCAAGCCGCGGACCACGGCATCCTGTTCTACCCCCGCGGCGGATCGTCCCTGGTCGTGAAGTACCTGACGGAACACCTCCGGGCCGCAGGCCGCCCCGCCCGGGTCTTCGCAGGATCACTCGGCGCACCCGGGCTCTACTCGCACGCGTGGACCTTCTACGACCCAGCCCACCTGGTCGTCTCTGACTACAGCCCCGCCGTCGCCGCCCACACCACCGGCCAAGACCCCCTCCTGGAACCCGTTCCTCTGCACCCCTCCTACGAAGACCGTGGCGACGTACCGGACCGGCTCTTCTCCGCGGTGTCGCCCCGCACCAACGCCCTCGTCGAGGACTACTGGACGCGGCAGTTCGCCGCACACGACGCCGGCGCGGGAGGCCTGCTCCACCTACACCACCTCACACCGCAGCACGCCGCCGCCCGCCGACTCGACCGCACCGTGGTGACGACCCTGCACGGCACCGAAATCAAGTTCCTCGCCGCCGCACAGCGCCGCATACGCCTGGCCGCCGCCCACGGCCTGACCGTCGCCGAGCTCGGCCATCGCTTCCGGACGAACCCGCGCGCACTGCTCTCCCTCATCGGTCGGCGCGACGAGGCGGCGGCGCGCGACGCCGAGCAGCTGCTCCGCGACCGCTGGGACAACTGGATCCACGCCGACTTCTGGACCAGGACCCTGCGGGAGCACGCCCACAGCAGCGAGCGCATCATCGTCATCTCCGAGCAGGACCGCATCCTCGCGCAGTCGCTCCTCCACGTCCCCGACGATCGACTCGAAATCATTCCCAACGGCGTCGACACCGTCCGCTTCCGGCCCGGCCCCACCCTCAGCGACACCGAGAAACGCACCCTCCTGCACCGCTGGCTGGTGGAGAACCCCCAAGGCTGGCTTCCCCACCAGGGCCCCGGCACCCTCGCCTACACGCAGTCCGACGTCGACCGCATGCTCCGCGACAGCAACGGCCGACCGAGACCCCTGCTGCTATGGATGGGCCGCTTCCTGGCCTTCAAGCACCTGGACCTGCTCCTGCACAGCTTCGCAGCCCTCCGGCAGAGCGCACCCGTCCGCCCCGCCCTCCTGGTCCTGGGCGGCTACCCCGGCGAGTGGGAGGGCGAGCACCCGCACACCCTGGCCAGCCGCCTCGGCATCAATGACGACGTGTACTTCGCCGGATGGCGCCCGCACAACGACCTCATCGATGGCCTGCGGGCATGCGATCTGTTCACGGCTCCCTCCGTGAACGAGCCCTTCGGGCTGGTCTACCTCGAGGCGATGGCCTCTGGAACGCCCGTCGTCGCCTCGGCCAGTGGCGGCCCCCTCGGTTTCGTCCGACCCGGTGGGCCCCGGCCCACAGGGTGGCTACCCGCCCCCGGTGACGCCGACGACCTGCACGCCACGCTGCTTGGCGCCCTGACCCACCCGGAGGAGATAGCACGCCGGGGACGCAACGCTCGCGACTTCGTTGTCCGGCACTACAGCTGGCAAACCATCACTGACCGGTACGCGCAGATGTACGACCGCGTCCAGGCAAGGGCCCGCGCATAGACCGGGAGTCTTCCTAGGCCTGGGCCGGGCCCCGCCGAGATCGGGGGGCCCGGCCCAGCGACGTCCTCCGGCCCCGTGCGGCAGCCGCCTAATGGCCGAACTGGCACGGAGGCTCACATCACGCCGTGCCGCGTACCGTCCTGCGGCCCACGCTCATATACGTGAAGCCGAGCGAGCCCATCTGCTGCGCATCGAGCAGATTGCGTCCGTCGAAGATCAGCGGGCGAGCCATCGCGGCCGCCGCCTTCTCCCAGGCGACCTCCCGCAGCTCCGGCCACTCCGTCACGATGATCACCGCGTCCGCGCCGGTCATGGCTTCCAGAGGCGTGGCGTACCGAGTGGCCACCGACCACGGAGCAGTCTCAAGCGGAGGGGCGAGCGGATCCCAGCAGCGGACCGCCGCACCCTCGGCCAGGAGCCGGGAGGCGAGGATCGTGCTCGGGGCCTCGCGTACGTCATCCGTTCCCGGCTTGAACGCGATGCCCAACAGAGCGATGGTCCGGTCAGCGAGAACGCCGTCCAGCTCGTCCTTCAGTCGCTGGACAGCCCGCCGTGGCTGGAGGTCGTTCACCTCGATCACGGAGCTGAGCATCTGGAAGCTGTACCCGGAATTGCTGGCCATGGCCCGCAGCGCCCGGGAGTCCTTGGGGAAGCAGCTACCGCCCCATCCGACACCGGGCTTCATGTAGTGGGGCCCGAGCCGGTGGTCGAGGCCCACTGCGTGCACGACGTGCTCGACGTCGGCGCCCGTGGCCTCGCAGATCGTCGCGATCTCGTTGGCGAAACTGATCTTGGTGGCGAGGAGTGCGTTGGCGGCCAGCTTCACCATTTCCGCCGATGCCACGTCCATCGTGACGACCGGTCCGTCCACACCCTCGTGCAACTGAGCGACCAGCTTCGCGGTCTCGGGGTCATCGGCACCGATCACCACGCGGTCCGGGTGCATGAAGTCGTGCACCGCATGTCCCTCGGCGGTGAACTCGGGGTTCGAGGCGTACCCGACGTGCTGAAGCCCGCCGCGGTCCATCGCGGCCCTGACCCGCGCACCGGTCCCCACGGGAACCGTGGACTTGACCACCACCGCGGCCAGATGACGGGCCTCACGCAATGTGCCGATGACCTGCCAGATCCTGGACAGGTCGGCGTCTCCGGACGGTGTTGGAGGGGTGTCCACGCACACGTACACAACGTCCGACTCTCGGACGGCTTCCTCTGCGTCGAGGGTGAACGTCAGACGGTCAGCGTTCTCCGCGATCAGTTCGGCCAACCCGTCCTCATGGATCGGGACACCGCCGTTCTGGAGAATGTCGATGCGCTCCCTCTGGATGTCACGCACCACGACGTCATGCCCCAGGCTCGCGAAGCAGGCGCCGGTTACGAGGCCGATGTAGCCCGCACCGAAAACCGCGACTCGGCGTTTCTCCAGCATTGGTCCGTTCACCCTTCTGGACTCGAGAGCCCCTGCCCCTCAGCCGGATTCGACCATAGAGCATGCGGTACGCGTGATGGTCAGGACTGCGCGCAGCGCAGTGCCATCGGCCGGATCGTCCAAGCGCCGCCCGCCGTCCCCGACTTCCCGGAGTACGAGGGGCCGCCGGGGTAGCGTGACGATCACCGGACCTGCCGTGGAGGAGAGGGAGTTCGTGGCTGCGAGTGTGGAGGATTTCTTCGCCGGGGTGGAGAGCCGCCAGCACTCCTGGCCTGCGGGCCGGGATGACCTGCACTGGCATCTCCTGCACGACGCGGCCCTGGTGGAGGAGCAGCTCCTTGTCCCTTACCGGGAACTGACCCATCGTCCGGGCCTTGCGCCGGTTCCCGCCAGGTGGATTCACACAACGGTCATGCACGGCGGCCCGGTCGACCAGTACACCGCCTCGGAGATCACCACCATCGTCGAGCGGGTCGGCAAGTCCTGCACCACGATCGCACCGTTCGATCTGATCTACGACCGGCCCTCGTGCGGCATGGTCGGGGTGGAGTGCGTGGCGCGTCCCGGCGCGCCGGCCCGCCGCTTGTGGGAGCTGACCACCGGCATCGACGCCGACGTGACAGGCGGACGATTTCCACGGATCCCGGCCGACAGCTACTACCCCCACGCATCGCTCGCCTACGGGGTCGGCGGACCCGAGCGTGCCGACCGTCGCGCGATGAAGGCCTGGTTGTCCGACCACCCGGGCGGCCCTGTCGTGCTCCGGGCCACGCACCTGTCGCTCGTCGCCCAGCGCCACGACCGCCGGCATATCACCTGGGACCCGATCGCCGTCGTCCCGCTGGCCCTTGAGGTCTAGGCCCAGCATTACGGCAGCGACCGCGTGTGCCGGTGTACTGCCACCGCCGGGTGCGCGGCCGACGCCTCGCCATCCTGCTCGACCCGAGAACCGGTCGCTCCACCGACTGGAAAGCAAAGGCCCGCACCGTCAAAGATCAGGGAACCGCGGCTGGACCCTCCCTATGCCTCCCTATGCCTGTGGTGTGCCGCCCTCTTGCACTACAGGCCCCGATGCGCAGGACACTGGTGAGACGGGATCAGGTCGTGCAGGCACGGGACGGGGGACCGACGTGAGCGCATCCGACGCAGAAGATCTGCTTCGGCGTGTACTCGACCTACTGGGATGCCGCAACCACGGCACATTTCTGCGGCGCCTGGCAAGGCACCACGAAGCGCTCGGTTTCGGGCCGATGGCCACCCGGCCAGAGAAGGTCTGCCGGTGGAAACGCGGGGTGCGCCCCGACCGCTACGCCGAGGCGGCCCTAGCCGACCTGCTCGGCGTGCCGATCGAGCAGGTCCGCGCAATGGGATGGCCGCACTGGCTGCGTCTAGCCCTGACCGACGACCAGGTCCTGGTGACGACCCCGTGGACCCCAGCCGGTGCGCTCACCGCACTGGACCACTTAGGAAGGCCAGCGGACATGGACCGACGGGCAGCACTCTTCAGCGGCGGCGTCATGGCTGCCACCCTCGCGAGCTGGGCCGCGGCCTCGCCGGCCAGAGCCGTTCTCGCCTCCGACCGCACCCGCGTGACCACCCGATCCGCCGACCTGATCGACGGCCGCCTTGCCGCCCTGCGCCTGCTCGACGACGAGATCGGCTCTGGACAGACCTACGCACTGGCCAGCACCGAGCGCGCCATGATCACCGAGGTTCTGCGCACCCGCTCCTACAACGAGGACACCGGCCGACGCCTGTTCTCCGCCGCTGCTGAAGCCTCCCGCATCTGCGGCTGGGCGGCGTTCGACTCAGGCGCCATAGCCGAGGCGGAGCGCCACTACCTGGGCGCCGCGCGGGCCGCCGCCACAGCCGACGACCCCGTCGTCCAGGCCAACGTCCTCTCTTTCTGGGCGATGGCCCGCTACAGCGGCGGCGACACCTCCGGAGCACTTGCGGCCGTCGAACACGCACTCACCGGTGCCAGAAGGACCGGCTCCCCCCGAATGATCGCCATGCTCCACGCACGTGCGGCCCGCGCTCACGCCAAGGCCGGCGACATGCCCGCCAGTCTCCGCTCCGAAGGAGAAGCCTTCGAGGCTTACGAACACGCTGGCAGCCCAGAGGAGGACCCGCCGTGCGTGTACTGGGTCAGCCGAGCGGAACTGCACAGCTGGGCCGCCAGTAACGCCTCCGACCTGGGCAACCCCCGCCGCGCCCTGACGCACTACGCCGCCATCGCCTCCGCCGAGCCCGACGACGCCTATCCCCGCTCGCGTGCCCTACGCCTGACCCGCACCGCGGATGCCCAGCTCGCACTCCGTGAGGTCGACGCCGCTGTCCACTCCGCCAACCAGGCGGTGCAGACCATGGGAGGCGTCACCTCGGCACGGAGCACCACCATCCTCACCGGCCTGCGCGTCAAGCTGGCCGCCCACCAACAAGTCCCCGCCGTCCGCAACTTCCTCGAGCGCAGCAGCTAGGAGAGCGGCCAGATGCGGACCTGGTCACTCCGCCTCAGCAGGCCTACGTCGGCGGCCGTTCGCCCGGCTGAGGCTCATTCCGCCCTTCCTGCGCAACAGGGTTGTGGTGCATGGTGGGCAAGTGGCGCCAGAACCCCCAGTGACGGCGCCCTTCGGGCCCTGCCACTCACTGCGAGCGGCAGGGCCGAAACCGATCCTCCCGGCCCTGGGAGGATCCGTGGCTTCCTCAGCCAGCCAGGCCAAGCCCGCTGTTGGGCTTACAGAACTCGCAGGCCTCCGCCGCGATGACGTCGTCCTTGAGCGCTGTCCGTGCGTCTTGCGCGCAGATCGGCTTGGGCTCCCGCTGCGCCACGGCGCAGGCGGCAGTGTGCACGATGGGCGGCCGTGGGTGCTGAGGCCCGAGCTTCGGCTCGATCCGGTAACCCGTTGCCGGGGGACGACTGGTCTGCTTGGTAGGGCGCCCCCGCGGCGAGGTGGAGCGGTTGTCGGCTGCCGCCAGGGCCCGCTGAACGGTGGCGCGTTGTAGGCGCAGGTAGGTGCCGACAGTCGCGTTCTCGGCGACCTGCTGGTCTAGGTGCGCGAGGATCGCCCGGAGGCGCTGCGGATCAGGCGGCAGGCCGTTCATGTGTTCGATTTTAGGGACCGTCTGGCGTCATGGAAGACCAGGAGATGCTCGCGAAATCCGCCACTTCCTCTCCCCGGAGCCTCCTACAGTGACCTCATGAACATTCGCTGGGGTGGCTCGGTCTGGGAACTGATGCTGGTGAAGCGCGCGGTCGGGACAGCCTTGTCGAACTCGGCAAGCGGCGGATACAGCACGCTCCTGCGTGACGGCGCCCGGAACTTGGTCGGCCACGCGGACCTGCTCAACGGGAGACGAGCCGTCGCTGGGCTTGTCGCGGTCTCCGCCGTAGCGGGCAGTGTGCTCACCGTCGCCACCATGAAGGCGACGCCGCACCTCAAGACGAAGCTCCGCCCCGCGGCCCAGGACAGGGCAGAGGAGGGGGCAGAAGCCACCTCCGACACCCCTGATGAGGAGCCGGAAGCTCTCAAGGGGCCGCGGCTACGCGCTGTCTGACCTATCCACTCCAACGGACTGGTAGGGCGCCGGTAGCGATCAACCTTCGGCGACACACGCTCAAGGTTCGCTGACACGGGAGTGCGCCACGAAGTGCCGCGTAATCGAGTGGAGGTGAAAGGCCGACACCGCCGGGCCGTCGCAGCGGCCTGGTGAAGCTGGGGGCAGCCTGACCCGGGGAACGCCGGGGAGGGTGG
>NZ_RPDJ01000044.1 GCF_004023625.1 Streptomyces cavernae
GAGGCGCGGGTGGCCGCGTACTCGGACCGCGAGATCGTCGTACGGGACGGGAAGTCCCGGGACATGGAGCGCGCGATATGACCACCGGCACCTCGCCCACCGCCGCCCCGTCCGAGACTTCCCCGAGACCCATCTCCTTGGGAGATCCCCGCCACGACACCCCCATGCTGCGGCAGTGGTCCGCAGACCTGGCCATGGGCGTCAAGTTCGCGTTCACCGGAGGCCGGGAGGGCTGGATACGTCTCCTGCTCACCGGCGTCGGCGTGGGTCTCGGCGTGGCACTGCTGCTGCTCACCACCGCCATCCCGAACGCGATGCAGACACGGGAGGACCGCGAGTACGCGCGCCTGGCCTTCGCGCTGGTCGGCGAGTTCGGCGCGCGCGCACCCGAGCCGGCCAAGGCCGACAACACGCTGCTCGTCGCGGACGTCTCCACCGAGTTCCGCGGCCGGCATGTCCTTGGCCGTCAGCTGGAGCCCGAGGGCCCCGGGGCGCCGCTGCCGCCCGGGATCAAGAAGTTCCCCGCGCCGGGTGAGATGTTCGTGTCCCCCGCGCTGAAGGAACTGCTCAAGTCCAAGGACGCCAGGCTGCTGCGCGAGCGAGTGCCGTACCGCGTCACCGGCAGCATCGGGGAGAGCGGCCTGATCGGCTCGGCCGAACTCGCCTACTACACCGGCGGCCGGAACCTGGCCAAATACCACGACGCCGACTCCAGCGTCTCGCGCATCGACGCCTTCAACGTGGCGAAGCCGCCCGCAAAGGAGAAGGACCCGGTCCTTCTCCTGCTCGTCCTCACGGTCTTCCTGGTGCTGCTGATGCCGGTCGGGGTGTTCATCGCCGCGGCCGTACGCTTCGGCGGCGAGCGGCGCGACCGCAGACTCGCCGCGCTGCGGCTGGTCGGCGCCGACGGCCGGATGACCCGCCGGATCGCCGCCGGAGAGGCACTCGCCGGAGCCTTCCTCGGACTGCTCTTCGGCATCGGCTTCTTCCTGATCGGCCGCCAGATCGCCGGCTCCGTCGAACTCTTCGAGATCAGCGTCTTCCCGAGCTACCTCGACCCGGCGCCCGTACTCGCCGTCCTGATCGCCCTCGCGGTCCCGGCCACCGCGGTGGTGGTGACGCTGCTCGCCCTGCGCGGCGTGGTCATCGAACCGCTCGGCGTGGTGCGTACGGCCAAACCCACGCGACGCCGACTGTGGTGGCGGCTGCTGCTGCCGCTCGGCGGCCTCGGCCTGCTCGCACAGATGATCGGCAAGGGCAACAACAGCGGCGAATTCAACGAGTACATGGTGACCGGCGGTGTCATCCTGCTCCTCGTCGGCATCACCGCGCTGCTGCCATGGATCGTGGAAGCCGTCGTGGCCCGCCTGAACTCGGGCCCGGTCTCCTGGCAACTGGCCCTACGCAGACTGCAGCTGAGCAGCGGCACCGCCGCCCGCATGGTCAACGGCATCGCGGTCGCGGTGGCCGGCGCGATCGCCCTGCAGATGCTCTTCGCCGGCGTCCAGGACGACTACACGAAGCCCACCGGCCAGGACCTCTCCCGCGCCCAGATGGATCTGTCCGTGCCGAAGCACATCCCCATCGCAGACACCCGGCAAAAGCTCGCCGACACCCGCGGTGTGCGCGGCGCCGTCGCGCTGTCCGACACCCGGCTGGGCGACCGCGCCAAGAAACCCAAAGCGCTCGCGGGAGTCACCGTCGGCGACTGCGCCGACCTACGCGAAGTGGCGAAGCTGCCCTCGTGCCGCGAGGGCGATGTCTTCGCCTTGCACGGCACCGAACCGGAGCTCGCCGAACCCGGCCAAAAGCTCTTCCTCGACCCCTCCCTCGACGGCGACCCAAAGGGTGCGCAGGTGCCCTGGACGGTGCCGCGGGACATCAAGAAGGCCGAGCCGCGCACCGACCCCTCGGGCTGGGAGCGGGAGGGCTTCCTCATGACCACGAGCGCGCTGCCCACCGCCGCGGCCGAGACCTCCAGCGGGATGATCTACCTCAAGCTCGACATGGCGGTCCCGGACGTGAGCGAGATCGTGCGCAACGCCGCAATGAAGATCGACCCGCTCGCGGTGCCCAGGATGTTCACGGAGGGTGAGCGTACCCCTGAGTTCGACTCCATCCGCACCGGGCTGTTCGCCGGCGCGGCCTGTGTCCTCGCGCTGATCGGGGCGAGCCTGCTGGTCTCCCAGCTGGAGCAACTGCGCGAGCGAAAGAAGCTGCTCTCCTCGCTGATCGCCTTCGGCACCCGGCGCCGCACACTGACCCTGTCGGTCCTGTGGCAGACCGCGATCCCGGTCGCCCTGGGCCTGCTCCTCGCCACGATGGTGGGCCTCACCCTGGGCGCCGTCCTGCTGAAGATGACGGACACCGCGGTGACGGTGGACTGGCTGAGCGTCCTGGCGATGACCGGCATCGGCGCGGCGGTAGTCCTGGTGGTGACAGCCCTCAGCGTCCCCCCACTCCTTCGCCTGATGCGCCCGGACGGCCTCCGCACCGAGTAACACAGACGCCCCGTCAGGAGCCCGGAGAACAGGGAACGGTGCGTACAGCTCCACCCCGCCCACCTGATCAGCCGGTCAGGTTGGGCCAGCATCCGGTCCATGGGGTCCGGGCACGCTGGCACAGTGATTCCTCATGCGGTCTGTCAAGCCGCGTGCGCGGTGGGTGGCATGAGTTCGTAGGTCCGTCCGTCGCGGAGGAGGCCCAGAGGACGTTGACGCGGCGGCGGGCCAGGGCGAGGACAGCCTGGATGGCAACTTCACCTGCACGACCAGCTTTACGACATCGGACCGCAGTACGAATCCCGCACACACGACTGCCGTTCACCCGACGCTCATCACAGCCGGTGACTCACGGAACGATCGTTCGCATTCCCCGGCTCCGCCGGGCAGCCGTGCGGGCGCTCCGCGTCGGACGAAGAGCTGACGCCGCGACGCTCCGCGTCGCGGCCGACAGGAGGCGATTCCTCCCCGGCGTGAACGCCGGGGCATCCTTGCCAGAAGCGAGTGACGTTCCTGACGTACACCTGGAGGAGCCCGGCTCGGCGGCGAACCCGGACACCCAGTTCTGGCACATCGTGACCGAACCGAACGGCGGAAAGACGCTGCTCAACAAGTCGGGTGGCCGCGCGGCAGCCATCTGGACGGGGAACGCGACGGTCGGCCAGCGGATCGGCCAGTGGGTCGACGACAGCGCCACGGGCAGCTGAAACCTCGTCAAGACCGACGACGGGTTCTACCGGCTGCAGTCGGTCAAGAACACGAGCCTGTATCTGACCGGCGCGTCCGACGGGGCGCCGCTCACCTTGCAGAACACGGTCTCCGACGGCTCCCAGGACTGGGAGCTCGTCCAGTAGGCCGCCGCCGGGGACAGCGGCGTACGAGCCCGCGCCCGGCACTGCCCGCGGTGTGGGGTGGGCAGTGGATGCAGCCCACCCCCACTACCCGTTTTCCACGGCCGCGCTGATCGTCTTTCGGCCGTCTTCCGCTCTCTTCCCGTCTTCGCGCTTCTTTGTCTCTCAACTTACTTATCTTGGTACTAACTTCTTGATCATTCATCGCGTCAGACCATGCGGAGCGTTTCATGACCGGGCAGAACCCCTATCAGCGCGCCGTCGAAATCGACACCAGCAAGCCGCATCCCGCGCGGATGTACGACTGGTATCTCGGCGGCAAGGACAACTACCCGGTCGACGAGCAGATGGGCCGCCAGATGCTGACCCTTGACCCGAGGGTGCCGGTGATGGCGCGGGTCAACCGCGCGTTCATGCACCGGGCGACGCGCTGGCTGGCCGAGAACGGCATACGGCAGTTCCTGGACGTCGGCACCGGCATCCCGACCCAGCCGAACCTCCACCAGATCGCCCAGGGGATCGCGCCCGACGCACGTGTCGTCTACTGCGACAACGATCCGATCGTGCTGGCCCACGCCGCGGCCCTGCTGCGCAGCACACCGGAGGGGGTCACGGAGTATCTGCAGGCCGACATGCGGGACCCGGCGAGCATCGTGGAAGGAGCGAAGGAGGTCCTGGACTTCGGCCGGCCCATCGCGCTCTCCCTCGTCGCGCTGCTGCACTTCGTCTCCGACGAGGACGGTGCGCACGAGCTGGTCGACCGGCTGCTGTCCGAACTGCCCTCCGGCAGCTGTCTGATGATGACCCACGCCACCGCCGACTTCACGCCGGAGGAGTCGCGGGCGGCGACCGAGAAGCTCAAGGCCGCCGGCGTCACCCTGGCTTTGCGTTCCCGGGAGGAGTTCGCCCGCTTCTTCGACAGCCTCGACCTGGTCGAGCCCGGTGTCGTCGTGGTCGACAAATGGCACCCGGAACTCGGCGAGCCCGTTCCCGGTCAGGACGACGGGGTCATTCCGGGGTACGGGGCGGTGGGCCGTAAGCCGTAGCGGGTGCCGTGGCGGGCCTGGGCCCGGTGACCGCGCCGGGCTCAGTGACCGGGCCGGCCCCGGGGTGATCAGCCATGCCGTGTTCCGCCCGGCTGTGGGGGACCCGCCGTCATGCTTCACCAAGGCGGACATTTCATCTTTTTTGAGAATTTTTACCTTTTCTGGGCGTCAGTCGTTCTGGCGTGCGCACTCGATGGCCGTCCCGACCGAACCGAACCATACGGAGGACGCCATGTCGCTGGTCGAGAAACTGCTGGATGCCTATCCCGCCCAGACAGGGATGCCGCCCAGGCTTCTCGGCGAGGCGGTGGACAAGCTCTACGAGTGCGCCGGCGTCTGTCTGACGTGCGCCGATGCGGCCGCCGCCGAGCAGGACCCGGAAAAGATCGTGATGTCCATCAAGTGTGTGCGGCTGGACAACGACTGTGCCGACCTGTGCACCGTCGCCGCCCGGATCCTGGCCCGGCAGACGGGCTACGACGCGCCGACGACGATGGCGATCATCGAGGCGACCCGCACCGTCCTGCGCGCGAGCGCGGACGCTGCCGAGGAGTTCAAGGAAACGACCTACTTCCAACTGTCCGCGAAGGCGTGCCGCGAGACGGAACAGCTGCTCGGTCAGCTGGTCGAGCAGATGGGCTCCAGCGAGGCGGGAGAGGGATACCCCACCTCACCGCCCAGCGCGACGACCCCGGCCGGAGCGTCCATGGGCGGCGGAACGGAGACGACGGAGAAAACCGGCGGGTCCGGTGCATCCGGTGCGGGCAAGTCCGAGGAAGAACTCCGAGAGATGAACGTCGACGAGCTCCGGGACCTGGCCCGCGAGCAGGGGGTGACCGGTTTGCACGAGATGCGAAAGGAAGAGCTCATCGAAGCGATCAGCGGAAAGCGCGGATCGTAGCAGCGAGCAGCTGCGCATAGGCCGCGCCGATGCGGTCGTCACCTGGCTCCAGCGAACCGGCATCCACCTGCCTCGACCGTTGTGACTTCGCTTTACACAGGTCGACGGGGGGGGACCCGGCGCTCCGCCATCACCGGACGAAGACGCAAGGAGGCCTCTCCATGACCATTCACGCAAGCACCACCAGACCTACTCGTGCAGCTGTCCAGCAGGCCGCGCAGTTGGTCGGGGTGGTCTTCCTGCTCGTCGGGGTCCTCGGGTTCATTCCCGGCATCACCACCGGCTACGACGACATGGAGTTCGCCTCGCACGACTCCGGGGCGGAGCTGCTCGGGATCTTCCAGGTGTCGGTCCTGCACAACATCGTCCACCTGCTGTTCGGGATCGTCGGCCTCGCGATGGCACGCAGCGCCTCAGGGGCACGTGCCTTCCTGATCGGCGGTGGCGTGATCTACCTGGTGCTCTGGCTGTACGGCCTGATCATCGACCATGGTTCCGACGCCAACTTCGTCCCGCTGAACACGGCCGACGACTGGTTGCACTTCGCGCTCGGCGTCGCCATGATCGCCCTGGGTGTTCTGCTCACCCGAGGCCGCCGGTCCGGCCGAGAGGGATCCACCCCTACCGGGGCGGGACTGTGACGCGGCGGAGGACACGCGTCCCACCGAACCCGTGATGATGCGGTGCCCGGCCGGCCTGCGAGCTTTTCAGCGCCACCGCAGGCCGGCCGCACCCATGCCTAACCGCCGCTGCCACCGCCGCCGTTCATGGCCTTGCGGACGGCATCCTCCGTGCGGTCCACGGTTGAACGTCTGCGGACGTGCCGGCCCAGTCCACCGTGGCCTCCTCCGGGTGATAAAGCCTGACGAAGTACCCCTCAGCGAGGAGATCGAACTGCATGACCGGCGGTGCGCCGGCCGAGCTGTCCTTTTCGGCCGCGGCCCCGGCCACCGGTCACGGGCCCGGCCGGGGCACTCGCGGCCTTCCGAGGCCTGGCCCGTGCGGGCCATTCGCCCTCCCATCCGGGCGTGTCCTTCCCACCTCTCGCCCGTGCGGGTCATTCCCCCCTCTCCCCTGCCGGTGGCAGCTGATCGTCGGAAACGACGTGGACGGCGGCCTCCTCCGCACCGGCCGCCCCGCCGTCGATGCCCTCGTCCTCGGCCACGAGTTCCTTGGTGGTGTCCGTTCGCGCACCCTCGTCCGGTGCCACCAGGCGACCGGCGCGGTCCGTGCCGGCCTCCGGGTCGAGTGGTTCGCCCTCGCCGCCGGGCAGGTCCCCGATGCCGTCCCCTGCCTGCGCCTCCGCCTCCGGAACCTCCTGGCGCAGCCTCTCGTCCAGGGACTCGCCCTCGTGCTGCTCGGCCGCCGTGACGCCCTTCTTGGTGACGCCCAAGGGCTTTTCCGGCGGGGAGTAGCCCTCGTCGAGCATGTCGTCGTAGGTGCGCTCGTCCACCGCGTCCTGCAGATCCAGAGGGGCGGCGTCCTCCTGGTCCTCGTTGCTTCCCGTGGGCTGGTAGGCGTCGTCGGCCATGTTCTCGCCGGCCGTGTTCTCGTCGGTCATGGTCTCGTCGGCCGTGTTCTCGTCGCTCATGTCCGTCTCCCCGGCTGGTGATGCTTCCTGCTGCGTCCACCGGTCACGGGCCGGACCAGCCGGCCCGGTATTCCTCCGTGCCCTCGTCGTCCGCCTCGTCCTTGTCGGCCGCCTCGGCCTCGTCCGCCTCGTCCTCGCGGTCGCCCTCCGCCTGCGAGGGGGTGTCCCGGCGCGGGTCGGGGTGACCGGACGCCTCCCGCTCGTCGGTCCCCGGCTCCTGGTGCGGCGCGGTGTTCCGCTCCCGCTCACCCTCTGCCTGGGACGTGGTCTGCTCAGTCATGGTCGGCCCTCCACATCGGATGACGCAGCCGGGTTCCCGCACAGCCGCGCACATAACGGCTGACACGGTCGCGTGGGCGAAACTCCTTCCCGGCCGGGCCCTGCCGAACGTTCAGGGTGTGCTCGGGGGCCGATGGGGCACTCGGCCGCCATGGATGGACTTCGCCACCCCGTCATGGACCACACCCTCTCCGCCCTCTCCGAGGGCTACGCCTGGCTGCCGAACCGCACGCGGGAAAGCCCGGGCCCCGTGGTGCGCACCCGGCTGATGGGCCGGCCCGCGGTGGCCCTGCGCGGACCGGACGCCGTGCGGTTCTTCTACGACGAACGGCACGTGAACCGTCATGGCGCGCTTCCCGAGCCGGTCCTGGGCACCCTGTTCGGGCACGAGGCCGTGCACAACCTCGACGGCCAGGCGCATCGCGTGCGCAAGGGCCTGTTCCTGCCCCTGCTGGCTCCCGAGAGGATCGCCGGCGTGGTCGAACACGTCACCGCGGAGTGGGATGGCGCGGTACCCGTCTGGAGTCGGCGTTCCCCCGTCGTGCTGTTCGACGAGGCGAGCGTGGTGCTCACCCGGGGCGTCTGCCGATGGGCCGGGATCCCGCTGGACGACCGGGACGCTGAGTCGGTGGCCCGTGACCTGATCGCGATGGTCGACGGATTCGCCACCCTCGGACCGCGCCACTGGCGTGCCCGCCGCGCCCGGGGCAGGCAGGAGGCCCGGCTGAGCCGGCTCGTCGAGGATGTGCGGTCGGGCACGGTCCAGGCGCCCGCGGGTTCCGTACTCGAGGACGTGATCCGGCACCGGAACGCCGCAGGCGAACCACTGGATCCGAAGACGGCCGCCGTGGAACTGATCAACGTCATCCGCCCCACCGTCGCCGTCAGCTGGTTCGTCGCCTTCGCCGCGCACGCGCTGCACCGGTGGCCGGAGCACCGCGAACGACTGCAGTCGGACGACGCGGCGTACGCGGCGGCGTTCGTCCACGAGGTCCGCCGCTTCTACCCCTTCGCCCCGTTCCTCGGCGGCCGCGCCGTCACCGATCTGACCTGGCACGACGAGCACATCCCCGCCGGCACGATGGTCCTTCTGGACGTCTACGGGCAGAACCACGACGGGAGCCTGTGGGACGACCCGTACGCGTTCCGCCCCCAGCGGTTCCTCCGACGGCCCGTCGAGCGCGACGAACTGATCCCGCAGGGCGGCGGCGACCCGAAGGCCGGACACCGCTGCCCGGGCGAGGGCATCACCATCGGGCTGCTGGAGGCCCTCGCCGTACGGCTGACCCGCCTCGATTACACCGTCCCCGACCAGGACCTGAGGATTCCCCTGCACCGGATACCGACGCGGCCGCGCAGCGGCTTCGTCGTCACCGGACTACGGGCACCGGCCGACCGGCCCGTCGCCGTGCCATGACCGCCCCGAACCGCGCGTGATCGTGCCCGACGCCCGAGGAGAATGCCCATGAAAGTCAAGGACGCCGTTGTTGTGGTCACCGGGGGGTCGAGTGGTATCGGCCGGGCGTCCGCGCTGGCGTTCGCCCGCGCGGGCGCGTCGGTCGTGGTGGCGGCGCGCGGTGAGAGCGCCCTGGAGGCCGTGGCGGACGAATGCCGTGAGCGGTTCGGCGCGCGCGCCCTGGCCGTGCCGACGGACGTGGCGGACGCCAAGGCCGTCGAGGACCTGGCCGCTCGCGCGGTGGAGCGGTTCGGCCGCATCGACGTGTGGGTGAACGCCGCCGCCGTAACGGTGTTCGGCCCGTTCCAGGAGACACCGCTGGAGGACATCCGGCGCGTGCTCGACGTCAACATCATGGGATGCGTGCACGGGGCGCGCGCCGCCCTGCCCGTCCTGCGCGAGCAGGAGCACGGTGTGCTGGTCAACGTCTCGTCCATCGCCGGTGTGGTCTCCCAGCCGTACGCGCCGGCGTACGGCATGTCCAAGTACGCCGTGCGGGCACTGGGCTCCTCCCTGCGCCAGGAACTGCGTCTGGCGGGAGCCCGGCACGTCAAGGTGTGCACCGTGCTCCCCGCCACCATCGACACCCCGTTCTTCCAGCACGCGGCCAACCACACCGGACGACGCGTGGTGCCCATGCCGCCGGTGTACCCGCCGGAGCGCACCGCGCGGGCCGTCGTCGACGTCGTACGCGTGCCCCGCAGGGAGGTCGTGGTCGGCCCCGTGGGCCGCGCGCTGATCCTGCAGTCCCGTCTGGCTTCCGGTCTGGTGGAGCGGATGATGGCCCTTCAGGTGGACCGCACCCACCTGTCCCGCCACGACACCGCCGCCGCGGGCCCGGGCAACCTCTACGATCCGGCCCCCGGCACGGGATCGGTCGACGGAGGCTGGCACGGCCGCCGCCGAACCGCCGTGCGCCGCACGGCGGCCGTGGCCGCCCTCGCCGTCGGCACGGCGCTGGGGCGACGCGCCAGGCAGGCGGCGGCCCGCTGACGGTGACGCGAGGACGGGTCCGGGACGGGAAGGCCGCGAAGCGGTTGTCTCAGTGGCCGATGTCGTGGTCGCCCGCTTCGACGAGTCCGCTCTCATAGGCGAAGATCACGATCTGGATGCGGTCACGCAGGCCCAGTTTGGTGAGGATGCTCGACACATGCGTCTTGACGGTGGCGGGCCCGATGAACAGCTGGGTGGCGATCTCCGAGTTGCTCGCGCCCCGTGCGACGGCGACCACGATCTCGCGTTCGCGGTCGGTGAGCCGCTCCAGTCGGCCCGCCACGGTGGTGTTGACGACACGTCGCCCGGCGAACTGGTCGATGAGGCGCCGGGTGATCGACGGTGCCAGCAGTGCTCCGCCCTCGGCCACGGTGCGTACGGCGATGGCGAGTTGCTCGGGCGGGATGTCCTTGAGCACGAAGGCGCTGGCACCGGCGCGGAGCGCCTCGTAGACGTACTCGTCCGGGTCGAACGTGGTCAGGATCAGAACTCGCACGTCCCAGTCGGCCTCCCGCAGGATCCGGGAGGTGGCCTCGATGCCGTCCATGCCGGGCATGCGGATGTCCATGAGGATCACGTCCGGGCGGTGCCTGCGTGCGGCGTCGACGGCCTCGAGTCCGGTCCCGGCCTCGGCCATGACCTCGATGTCGTCATGGACCCGCAGGATCATGACGAAGCCCCGGCGGACCAGCGCCTGGTCGTCCACGACGACGACACGGATGCTCACGCGGGCTCTCCTGACGTCGGCAGACGGGCGGCCAGCCGGAATCCGCCGCCGGGGCGCGGGCCCGCGTCGAGGCTCCCGCCGAGGAGGACCGCCCGCTCCCGCATGCCGACGATCCCATGGCCGGGCACACTCCCGTGGGCGGCGGCCGACACGGACTGGACGGCGGTGCCACGGCCGTCGTCGAGCACCTCGATGGTGAGGCCGCCGCTCTCCCGGCTCAGGCGCACCTCGGTGCGGGTCCGCGGTCCGCTGTGCTTGAGCACGTTGGTCAGTGCCTCCTGGACGATGCGGTACGCCGACAGTTCGACGCGGGCCGGGAGGACGGCCTGGACACCACCGGTGACGGTCACGTCCAGACCCGCCTCGCGGACCTGCTCCACGAGCTGGTGCAGGTCGGCCAGCCGTGGCTGGGGGCCCAGCCGGTCGCGCTGGGCGTCCGGCCGCAGTACGCCCAGCAGGTGACGCAGTTCGTCCAGTGCCTGGCGTCCGGCTTCCTCCACGGCTGCCATCGCGTCGACGGCCTCCTGGAGGTTCTCGGCGGCCACCATCCGGGCCGCGCCCGCCTGCACCGTCATCATGCTCACCCGGTGGGCGACCACGTCGTGCAGTTCGCGGGCGATGTGGGTCCGCTCCTCGGCGACGATCCGGCGCGCCTCGGCGGCCTGCTCCTGGCGGAGCCGGGCGGCGCGCCCGGCACGCAGCCGCAGACGCCGGCCGACGTACCAGGCCCCGGCCATGAACACGGCGCCGAAGACGATGTCCCCCCAGGGGGCGGATCGCAGCAGTTCCTCGATCACGAGCGCGGCCGCGGCCGCGGCGATGCCCGCGCCGGTGCCGAGGCGGCTCCCGCGGGTGTCCGCGGCGTATCGCCCGGTGGCGTACAGCGCCACGATCACGAACCCGCCCCCGGTGGAGTAGCTGCTCCCCAGCGTCGGGCCCCAGGCGAGGAGTGCCACGCACAGGACCACGAGAGGTTTGTTTCGACGCCGGTAGAGCGCCCCGGCGGCCACGGCGTACAGCAGCAGGACCGGGACCGGCACGTCGGTGATCGGGCGGACGCGGAGCGAGTCGCCGGGTGCCTCCTCCAAGAACACTGCGGCCAGGAACAGGGCGGCGGCGAGGACGGCGTCCGCGGCCCGCGGCCAGCGGGCGAAGGGCCCGCGGAACCTGCCCGGCAGGCCGCGGGCCGATCCCGGCACGCCGGGGGTCGGCCTCTGTGAGGGCAGCGCCGTCCGGTTCATCATCGCTCCGTCAAAAGGCTTCCGTCGCACTGGCGTTGGTCATCGGGGTGCACCGGGCAGGCCATCGTAGGGCCAGGTCGCAGGCGCGGTCACCCACCTGCGGGCGGATACCGGGCTCCCCCGTCGGGGGGAGGTGCCGCCGCGTCGTCCCCGTCCCGCGCGGGAGCTCCGAACCCCTCCGGTGGCGGGGGACAGCACCGGCGCCGGAACCGACGATGGGATCGCTCAGGAATCCTGCCTCCGGCGCGCGGCTCGGTGTACGGCGGACCGGCGGGGGCGGCGGCCATCTCAACGGGGGAGCCCACACAGTCATGAACCGATTCACCCGCCGCATCGGCAGCGCGAGCGCCAGGCGGCCATGGGTCACCATCGCCACCTGGGCGGTTGCCCTTCTCCTGGTACTGCCTCTGGCCGGAACGGTCGGCGGCTCGTTCGTCGACGACCTGGTCGCTCCCGGCAGCCAGAGCGAGAAGGCGATGGAACTGCTCGAAGAGCGCTTCCCGGAGGCGTCCGGTGGCGAAGCCGTGGCGGTGTTCGCCGTGCCGGAAGGGCAGCGTCTGGACGACCACCGGCCTGCCGTGGAGGCCGCGGTCGCCCGGATCGCCGACGTCGGGCACGTTGCCACGACGGCCGATCCCTTCACCGCCGGCGCTCTGTCAGCCGACGGACGTATCGGATTCGCCAGGATCACGTTCGACGTGCCCGCGATGGACGTGGATCCCGAGGACATCGAAGCCCTTACCAAGGCGATCGAGCCCGTACGCGATGACGGTGTAGTCGCCGAACTGGGTGGCGACGCCGTCTTCATCAACGCCGAGACGGAGACGTCGGGTGCGGAGGCGGCGGGGCTGCTGACCGCACTCGTCATCCTGGTGGTGGCGTTCGGCACGGTCGTCGCCGCGCTCGTGCCGATCGCCCTCGCCCTGGTGGCCGTCGCCGCGGGCCTGGGCAGCGTCACGCTGCTGGCCAACGCGATGGACGTCTCGACCGCCGCACCCACGATCGGCGCGATGGTCGGCCTGGGCATCGGCATCGACTACGCCCTGTTCATCGTGGCCCGTCACCGCGAGAACCGCGCCGCCGGCCAGGACAACGCCACCGCGCTGTCGAATGCCATGGGTTCCTCGGGCGCGGCCGTCCTGTTCGCCGGCGGCGCCGTCATCGTGGCGATGGCCGCTCTCGCCCTCACCGGCCTGGGCTTTCTGACGTCGATCGGCCTGAGCACCGCCCTGGTCGTCCTGTTCGCCGTGGCGAGCGCCTTGACGCTGCTGCCGGCCCTGCTGTCGCTCCTCGGCGACCGGGTCCACAAAGGACGCACAGCACGGATAGCACGCAAAGTAGGCCCGTCAGGCGCAGCAGGCCGCTGGGGCCGCAAGCGCACTCCCAAGAGGCTCGAGGACACGGCATGGTGGCGCTTCGCCCACCGTGTGTCCGGCCGCCCTTGGCGCCACCTGCTCGCCGCGTCCGCCGTCCTGCTGGTGCTGGCCGCCCCGGCGTTGCGCATGGAGACCGGCTTCCCCGACGCCGGCGACGACGCCACGAGCACCACCCACCGCCGCGCCTACGACCTGCTGGCCGAGGGCTTCGGCCCGGGCTTCAACGCTCCCCTGCTGATCGTCGTCGACCTCACCCGCCCCGGCGCCGACGCCGAGGACGTCCCCGCACTGTCCCGGCGCATCGCCGCCGATCCCGGTATCGCCACGGTCGGCGAGCCGGAGACCTCCGCGGCCGGGGACACCGTCGTGCTGCCCACGCTCCCCACTACCGCCCCCGCCGACGCCGAGACCTCCCAAACCCTTGCGCGCGTCCGTGATCTCGTCCCCGACAACGTCGCCGTGTCCGGCATGACCGCCATGACCGACGACCTCACCGAGCAACTCACCGACACCCTGCCGGTCTTCATCGCGGCGATCCTGGCGGCGTCGTTCCTGCTGCTGTTGGTGGTGTTCCGCTCCGTCGCACTGCCACTGAAGGCCGCCGCGGTCAACCTCCTGTCCATCGGCGGGGCATACGGTGTGGTGGTCGCCGTCTTCCAGTGGGGCTGGCTCGGGTTCCTGTTCAACCTGGAGGGCACCTTCCCCGTGGCCTCGCCCATGCCGACGATCTTCTTCGCGGTCCTGTTCGCCCTGTCCATGGACTACGAGGTGTTCCTGCTCTCGCGCGTCCGCGAGGAGTACGAGTCCACGGGCGACACAAGGGAGTCGGTGGCGCGCGGCATGGCGGCCACGGGCCGTGTGATCACCTCTGCCGCGCTGATCATGACGGTGGTGTTCCTCAGCTTCGTCGCCAACCCGTCGCCGCTCGTCAAGATGATGGGCCTGGGCCTGGCGACCGCGATCGTGCTCGACGCGACCATCGTCCGTATGGTGCTCGTGCCCGCGGCCATGGCGCTGCTGGGACGCGCGACCTGGTGGCTGCCCCGCTGGCTCGACCGTCGACTGCCCCGCATGGGCGTCGAGGGCCCCGACCGGCAGCCTCACCCGGAGCCGGTACTCGCTCCCGCGGCCGAGCGTCCCTGAAGTCACGCCCGACGTCCCGCTCCGACGCGCATCCCAACCGCCCAGCGGTCGAGGAGAGTTCCTGGGCGGGACGACTGGGCGACCCTCCAGTCGCCCGTCAGCCGCTGCGCTCCACCACCCTCGCTCTACCGCGGGCCCAGCCCGCGACGACTGCGCCGACGGCGACAGCGAGAACGTAAACGGTGATACTGGCGGCGAATCCACCTGGCAGCCACCCGAGCAGGCCTGCGTTGCCGTGGTCGACGAGCTGGCGGATCGCGCCCTGCGCCCCCAGGGCGAAGAGAGCGACACCAAGGGTCTGCAAAAGGTCGTACTTCACGTGCTGCCCTCCGGGGTTCAAGACGTCTCTGCCGGTGACGGATGCTCCGGGGCGGGAGAGCCCCGGCAACTCCGCGGTCATCGCCCCGGCCATTACAATGCGATCGCACTGTAATACGGCGCGAGCACCGTTCGCAATGCACTCGCATTGCGAACGGCGGGAGAGGAGGCGCCATGCCGAAGATCGTGGATCACGAGGAGCGCAGGAAACGCCTGGTCGAGGCGGTCTGGGCGCTGGCGGTCCGAGGCGGTACCGAGAAGGTGACGCTGCGGAAGGTCGCGGATGAAGCGGGCGTCTCCATGGGGCAGGTGCAGCACTACTACCCTTCGATGCAGGCCCTGATCCGCGACGCGCTCGACCGGGCGGTCCAGGCGGTGAACGCGAGCATCGAGAACGCCGTCAGGACGGCCGGCGCGACGGGCCCGGAAGCCCTCCTCCGCGCATGTCTCCATGCCCTGGTCAGCCCCGACGAGGAGAGCATGCGACTCATGCGGTTCTCCCTGGCGGTGGCGGGACGGGCGGTCTCCGACCCGACGATGGCGCGGGTCCTGGCGCCCGGCGACGACGAACTGCTCTCTTTCACCGCCGGGCTCATCACCGCGGCCCGGCAGGAGCAAGGCGGCGAGCCGCGCGGCGAAGAGCGCACCGACGCCGACATCTGCTGGTCACTCGCCACCAGCCTCGGGGTGGACGTCGCCCTCGGGTATCGCTCGCCGGATGCCGCCAGAAGCGTGCTGGACCATCACATCGATCGGCTCCTGGGATCAGGGCGGCACGAGACGGCCGGCTGACCTGATCGCCGCGCTCGCACAGTCGTCGACGCTCTTCGGGTGCCCGGACCCGGTGGGCGACATGCGGTAGTTCGGCGCTTGTGCCCGTAGCAGGCCCGGGCACCCGAGGTGTTGTCGACTGAGTGTTCAGCCGACTTGTCGTCACGTGTGCTCCACCTGGAGCGCGCCTACTGGATCTTGATGCTGCACCGCAGCCATTACTTTCCGTGGTGCCACCGGCCCTTCTTCTGGGGCAGGTCTTTCGGATCACGCCCTGTGCGGTGCTGACGCAGGGCAAGAAGGATCAGCAGGACGAAGGCGGCGAACGCGGAGCTTGTGCGGGCGTAGTCGAAGGCTTCCCAGCGAGCGAGAATCGCTGCGTGGTCGGGGGGAGCCGAGGTGGCGGCCCACTTCTCGATCTGACCGTTGATGGGAACGTTGCCGAGCCGGGTGAGCGGGAAGGACGTTCAGCGCCACGAGTGCTGCTCCGCCGGCGAGCCGCCGCGGGTCATGATGGCGAGTGTCGTGGAACTGAGCGCCGACATCCCCATGGCCGCTATCGGTAAGTCCGGCTTGTCACGGGCCAGGCGCAGGCCGGACCGGTGCGTTCGACGGGCCCCGCAGCCATACGCCGGGAAGGCCCAGCACGATCTGTGATGCCTGCAGCGTCATCTCGCGCGGGCAGACGGCCGCTCCCCAACCGGTAAGGCAACCCAAGCCCTTCGTTGCGGACTGCACTGCATCCGGTCTCATCCGGTGTTGATCGGACCTGGGTTCGCCGGTCCCGTCCACATGCCCCATCACGAGCGCGCGGCAAGCAGCGTCTCGCGTATCACCCCTCGGAACCAAAACTCGTTCTTTCGACTTTGTCGTCTGATAAAGTCTGTCGAACGGATGCTCCCTGCTTCCTCTTGTCGTTCCCGCGCACCCGCCCCCTGCCGCAGGGGATTGGCGCGGCCCCTCATACGAAAGGACCGTCCCATGCGTGTGTTCACAAACGAACCGGTCGAGAGGATGGACCGGCCCTACGCCCGGCGCTGGTGGGCTCTCCTCGTGCTCTGCCTGAGCCTGCTGATGATCGTGATGGCCAACACCGCCCTCACGGTCGCGGCTCCCTCCATGACCCAGGACCTCGGCCTGTCCAGCACGGACCTGCAGTGGGTGATTGACGGCTACACCATCCCTTACGCCGCCCTGATGCTGCTGTTCGCCGCGATCGGCGACAAGTACAGCCGACGCGGCGCGCTCGTTCTCGGGCTCGTCCTGTTCGGCGGCGGAGCGATATGGGGTTCACTCGTCGACAGGCCGAAGTCATCGCCACCCGTGCCGTGATGGGTGTCGGCGCGGCGCTCATCATGCCCGCCACGCTCTCCCTCCTCGCCGCGACCTTCCCGCGCGCCGAGCGGGCCAAGGCGATCACCTTGTGGTCGGGCACGGCCGGTATCGCCATCGCCGCCGGACCGCTGATCGCGGGCATGCTGCTGGAGAGCTTCAGCTGGCAGTCCACCTTCCTGATCAACGTTCCCGTGGTCGCCCTCGCCATCGTCGGCGCCTTCGTCCTGGTACCGCCGTCCAAGGCCACGCACGCGCCGCGGATCGACTACGTCGGTGGACTGCTGTCGGTGGTGTGGATCGCCGCGCTCGTCTTCACGCTCATCGAGGCCCCGCACGGCTGGGACGCCAAGTCGGTCACCGGCACGGTCGTCGCGGTCTTGGGGCTCGTGGCGTTCGTCCTCTGGGAGCTGTTCCACCCGCACCCCCTGCTCGACCTGCGCCACTTCGCGAACCGTGCGTTCACGGGTGCCAACATCGCCGTCGTGCTGTTCTTCCTGGCGGTCTTCGGCGCCTTCTACTACGTCACCCAGCACCTCCAGTTCGTGCTGGCCCACGACGCGTTGGAGACCGGCCTGCGCATGCTGCCGCTCGCCGGCGCGGTCTTCGCCGGCTCCGTGCTGACCGGCTACCTCACCCCGCGCTTCGGCAGGAGGGCGTCCATCGTCGCGGGCATGGTCGGCGGCACGGCTGCACTCGCGCTGCTCACCCAGATCGACAAGTCGTCGTCGTACGGTGATTTCGTGGCACCCCTCATCACGCTCGGGCTCGCGATGGGCCTGGCGCTCGCGCCCTGCACAGACGCGATCATGGGCACGTTCCCGGAAGAGGAACTGGGCGTGGGCAGCGCGGTCAACGACACCTCCACGGAGCTGGGCGGGGCGATCGGCATCGCCATCCTCGGTTCGCTGCTGTCGACGTCGTACTCGTCGAGCCTGTCGGACGCGACCGCGGGCAGCAAACTCCCGGCCGACGCGCTGAACCATGCGCAGGACTCGGTGGCCGCCGGGTACGGGGTCGCCCAGGAGATCGGCGACCAGGCACGCCGGCTCGCCGAACAGGCGGCGCAGGCGACCGACCCGCAACAGGCCGCACAGCTCCAGGAGCAGGCGAGCCAACTCACCAACGGCGCCCACCAGATGGCGGACGCGGTCGGCTCTTCGTTCGCGGACGCGGTGGCTCACACCAGCCTGGTGGGCGCGGCGATCCTGGGGGTGGGGGCGGTGTCCGTGTCCTTCTTGCTCCCCGGCAAGGGCCGTGGTGCAGAAGCGGGGGCGGAGGATACGACCAAGGCCGGAGAGGGGATCAAGACCTCGGTAGCCCTGGCGAAGGAGCCCGAGATCGCACGTACGAGTTCGTGATCCCCGTCATGTCCTTCGCGTCCCCGCAAGAGGGCCGCTGACCTCCGGGCCCGGCCCTGGCCACCCTGCGCGACACCACCAGCCCCGCTCGGCCGACCAGCACCTCACCGGTCGCACACCCCGCGCCTCGGGCTGACCCCGGGGCGCGCGATACGCCCGCCGCCCACCACAGGAGGAGACGGGGCCGATGACCGCCGACACCGCCACCCGGTACAAGAGCGCGTGCATCCTGTGCGAGAACAACCGCGGCATCCAGACCGACGCCCGCCGCTTCGCCAAGATCCGCGGCGCCGAGGAACACGTCGCCCCCGCCGGCTACACCCTGATCGGACGCACCGTGCTCGGCAGACAGGTTGTACAGCCGGAACCGCTGTTGCGGCGCTGAGCGATGCCCCCGGCCGGCCCAGAGGTCATCCAGTGCTCAGGCCCTGGGGTGCGGCCGGGGCCGGTTCGCGCACGGCCAGGTAGACCGCGTGCACCGCGAGCACGCGCTCGATCTCGTCGATGATCGGCGCGAAGAACTGCTGTCGATGGTCCGCGTCCGTCATCGAAGTGACCGCGAAGTACATGCTGCCGAACGCGGCGAGGAGTGTGGCGTTCCGCAACATCGCGACGGGGATCACGGGGGAAAAGGCAGACATCTCTGGTTTTTCGCCGATCCACTGTTCCGCTGTCTCGGGCGTGACCACCAGCACGCCCAGGGCGAGGAAGAAGGTGAACAGCGTCAGGCCGACCACCGCTGCCTGCACGAGCTGGCGGCTGGCCAGCATCAGCAGCAGGTTGCGTTCCTGCCGTGGGGTCAGCGGCATTGCAGGCAGTTGACCCTCGGGCGCCAGCTGCTCGACCCGCACACCGGCCAAGGGAGTGCCCCGGCACGCCGCCGCGAGCGTGGGCCGGCTGAGGTCCTGCTCGACCCGGCCGATCTCGTCACGCAGGCGGGCAGCGGCGGCAAGCACGGTGATCGCGGCGAACAGCACGACGACGAGCACGACCCGCCACCACGCCAGCCGGTTCATGGCCTGCCACAACTCGCCGGTGAAGAACAGGAACAGCGTGACGAAGAGCAACGGGGGCAGCGCCCGGCCCAGCAGGTGCACGCTGTTGCGCAGGTCGAAGACCGAGTGGCGGACCGCCCGACGCAGCAGCGTGCCGAGACCGTAGGTGGTGGCCAGAAGTGTGGCGACAAAGGTGGCGGCGAAGAAGATCACGAAACCCAGCAGCCCGACCACGTTGCCGCCCGGCGGTGTGACGGCTCCGTCGACGGCGAGCTGCAACAGAGGTACTGCGACGGGCATCGTGGCGTACGCGGCGAGGAACGCGATGGCGGCCCTGCGCGAGAAACGGGGAAGCCGCCGGACGAGAACGGTACTTGTGCCCCACGCGGCCAGCGTCATCACGGCGACGCCACCGAGGAGGATCCACCCGTGCGAGCCTGCGGATCTGAGCGGGACGAGCCAGGCCAGGCTGGCCAGCGCCACGAAGGCCAGCGACGGCAGCATTCGGGGGAGCACATGATCGACGAAGCCGTACCCCTCGATCATCGTGGGTGCACCTCGCCGGACAAGCCAACCTTCGGTTCGGCGTATCACCGCCTGCGGCACCGTGAACGGCATGACTGACCGGCCCTTTGCTCACTATGGATGAACGATCCGAACATCAACTCGACCGCACCTTATGCCAAGACTCGTGACCGACTGGGAGAGGCACCGGTTCGAGTCAGCGACGACTGGTACCTCGCGCTACGCGAAGCCGGCTTGGCTTATGTGGCGGCGCCGGCCTGGCGGGATGCCGCGCTTCTCCGTCAGCAGGTCGAGGATCTCCGCCAGGGTCCGGGCCGGGATGCGGTTGGCACGGGAGAGGCCGCTCCCGTCGTACATCTCGAAGTTCTCCAGCGACACTCCGTACCGCAGGCTCAGCACGTCCCGTACGACCGCCGTGCCGCCCTCGAACGTGGCGGGCTGCCCGGCGCGCAGCGCGGTCATCCGCAGCAGGGTCTCGGCGATGTTGTTGCACCGAGAACCTCCTCTCCCTGCCCCACCTCATCGCGGGCACCGACCGGGTGGGTGTGCTCCCTGAGCGTGCCGCCCGTCCGGCTCCCTCCGGCAGCGGCAGGACCGTCGTCGACCTGCCTTTCGGGGTGGGACCGCTGGTGGAATCACTGTTGTGGCACCCCCTGCACGAACGCGACCCCGCCCACATCTGGCTGCGCAAGATCGCGGCCGAGGCCGGCCACCTCGTTGCCGTGAGCACGGCAGAGACCGACCCCCGCGACCTCAGCCGCAGAAGGAGTGCCGGAAATCGTGACCTGATCGAACGATTCATTCACCGGACTAAGTCGCTATGATGTTTTCATGGCTCATGTTTCTGCGGCAGAGCGCCGTCCTCAGCTGATCAAGGCCGCCATCGACCTCATGACGAGGGAGGGTGTGGCTGCCGGAAGCACCCGTGCCATCGCAGCCGAGCTGGGCGTGGCCCAGGCAACGGTGCACTACACCTTCGGCACCAAGGAAGATCTGTACCGGGCCGTCATGGAGCAGCTCACCCACGACCTGATCGCACAGGTCGAACTTGCGGCGCCCGCGGACGCCGGCTTCGAGGAGACGGTCGCGGCACTCGCCGCCGCCCTGTGGCAGACCCTGCGCGAGCAACCGACCACCCACCAACTCCTCACCGAACTGTCCATGTTCGCGCTCCGGACACCACGGCTGCAGGAGACCCTCGAGAGCCACTACCGCGAGGTGACGGCCGTGACGACGAAGCTGGTGACCGAGGCGGCGGAGCGCACCGGTCACCGGCTCGCCCAGCCGGCGGAGACCCTCGCCCGGTTCTTCCTGGCCGGCTTCGACGGCCTCTCGGTGCAGCATCTCTCGCTGCCCGACGAGGAGGCCGAGTTGACCGGTCTGCAGGCCCTGGTCGCCGCTGTCGTCGCTCTCGCCGGAGGCCGAATGGAGCTCGTGACCCTGCCGACGAGCTGACAGCAGGGCGGATCAGGCCGGCCTCGCCCTTGTCGCCGTTACCCAGCGATGAGCCGCGGACGTCGGCCGGCCGGAAGGTGCCCGATCCGCGGTGAAGGGCCGGTCGTAGACCTCCGGGTTCCGGCGGCGTCATCTCTTCGCCGGAGTTCGCCCCGCCGTTGCCGAGGGTGACTCCGGCGATGAGTGCGACCGCCACGCAGAAGGTCAGGGCGGAGCCGCTTCGTACGTTCACCGGTCGCTTCTCTGCGGGGAGTTGGGAACGGCCACCGGTCCTCGGCAGTGCGAGTTCAGAAGGGGTGGGACAGGACAGCGGGACACGCCGAAGGAGACAGGGCCACGGACGTTGGGGGGAGTGGGTGTCCGTGACCCTGTCGGTCTGTGGAGTCGGCGGGGCGGGCGGTGGGTGCCGGCCACGCACCGGGGAAGGTGGTCAGCCGGCCCAGACGTCTTCCACGTAGTGGCCGGACTCGGTCAGGGCGGCCAGCCAGGCGGTGGCCTCGTCGTCGCCCGCGCCCGTGCCGTCGCGGTAGATCTTCATGAACGCCTCCCGCACCGCGGGGGCCATTCGGCGGCCGTCTCCGCAGATGTAGACGCGCCCGCCTGCCTCCAGTACGGCCCAGACCTCGTCGCTCTCCTTGGCGATGCGGTCCTGGACGAAGCGGGCCCCGTCCTCGGGTGCGCAGGAGAAGGTGGGCCGCATGCTGACGGCTCCGGCTGCCTCGGCCGCCGCGAACTCTTCGCGGTGGAGGTAGTCGACGTCGGGGTGATCGCAGCCGAAGTAGCACAGCAGCGTTCCGGTCGACCGGGTGTGGTGGCGGTCGAGGACGGCGCCGCGGAAGGGCGCGAGGCCGGTGCCCGCGCTGACCAGGATCACCGGCACCGACTCGTCCTGCGGCAGGCGGAAGGCCTCACTGCAGGGCAGCACCCTGGCCTGGAGGGTGTCGCCGGCATGCACGGTCTGGAGGTGGTGGGAGGCGATGCCGTGGAAGGTGCCTTCGCCGCCGCGGTGGGGCGCGGCGAGCAGCGACACCATCAGGTCGACCTCGCCGGGTGCCGCTTCGGCGGACGAGGAGATCGAGTAGTGGCGCGGGCGCAGGACGGGCAGCAGTTCCAGGAAGCGTTCGAAGGGCAGCTCGCAGGCGCGGTAGCGCTCCAGCAGGTCCAGGACGCTGTGTCCTGCGGTGGTCACCTGCTCGCGGAAGGCCTCCGGACCCGCCGCCGCGAGTTCGGCCAAAGGCCGCTTCTCGGGCGGGCAGGCGGTGTGCTCGGCGAGCACGGCGACCTGCTCCTGGGTGGCGACGTCCTGCAGTTCCACGAAGTCGGTCAGCAGGCGGCGCACGGTCAGCGGCCGGTCGACGGGCAGGGCGCCCCGGCTGCGGCGACGGGCGCGCAGTCGCACGGTGCGGTCCAGGTCGAGGCCGAAGCGGTCGGCCACCCGCCGTACGAGTGCGTCCGGGTTGCTCGGCAGGACGGCGAGGTGGTCGCCGGTGCGGTAGGTGACGCCCTCGGGCAGCCGCAGCCTCAGGAATCGCTTGGAGCGGCCCAACCCGTGGTCCATGTCGACCAGTTCGTACGCGTCGAGCACCTCCATCGGCTGCACGCCGTGTCGTGCCGCGAGACCGCCGATGACCGAGTCGGTCGCGTCCTCCAACTCGTACAGTCCCGTCTCCTGGTCGGCGGCCGGCTCCGCCTCCCCCGCTTCTGCGGCGGCTCCGTACCGCTCCAGCAGGGCGGTCCACAGGTCGCCGGTCCACCGCTCCACCGTGCCGGCGAAGTCACCGGCGGCGTCCGCGGCGCCGCGCTCCAGCAGTGAGGTGGCGCCCGCGGCGGCGAGCCGCTCGTCGATGAGGGTGGGGACGCGCTGGTAGGTGGCGGCCCAGTTGCGGTCGCCGACACCCAGCACGGCGTACTGGACGCCTTCGAGCGAACCGGGCTCGAGTCCCTCCAGCCACGCGACGAACTCCGTGGCGTCATCCGTGGGCCTGCCGTTGTAGGAGGCGGCCACGATCACCACCGGCCCGTCACCCGCGGAAAGTTTGCCCACGGCGTCGTCGAGGGGAGCGACGGACGGGACGAAGCCGCGCTCGTCGCCGTCCGAAGCGAGGTCGCGGGCGATGCCCGCGCAGGTGCCCAGGTTGGAGCCGTGCAGCAGGGTCAGCGCGGTCCCGGTGGCGCGCCGGACGGCGGGCCGGTTCTGGCCGGCGGGGGCGTTGCCCGCGGTGAGGGCCGTGGCGGTGGGCAGGCGGCGCTCGCCGCTGGTGCGCCGGGCGAGGTTCAGGGTGAACTGGTCGGGCTTGATGGTGAGCGTCTGCTTGATCTTCAGCTGGTAGTTGGTGTGGTCGATCAGGCGGTAGCGGTGGATCACCAGCGCGAGGACCAGCGTCGCCTCGTGCAGTGCGAACTGGCGGCCGATGCAGGCGCGTTCGCCGCTACCGAACGGCTTGAACAGGTGGACCGGGCGCTCCTCCTCCTGCTCGGGCAGGAACCGGTCGGGGTCGAACAGCTCGACGTTCTCGCCCCAGGCGGGGTCGCGGTGCAGCTGCGGGATGAGGATCTGGATCGACTCGCCCTTGCGCACGGCGTACTTCCCGCCGATGACCGTGTCCTCAAGCGGCTCCACCGCGTACGCGGGCGCCGTCGGCCACAGCCGCAGACTCTCGTTGAGCACCTGGCGGATGTACGTCAGCTTGCCGATGTCCCCGTAGCCCGGCTCGGGGGCGTCCGAGTCCCCCCACAGCACGTCGACCTCGGCCTGAGCGCGGGCCAGCACCTCGGGATGCTTGGTCAGGTAATGCAGGGCGAACGACAGCGCCCCGCTGGTGGTCTCATGCCCGGCGATGAGGAACGTGATCACCTGGTAGCGGATGTTGACGTCGTCCAGGGGCTCGCCCGTCACCGGGTCAGCGGTGTGCAGCATCCGCCCGAGCAGATCATCGGTGTTCCGGTCACCGGACGCCCGGCGCTGCCGGATCACATCGTCGACCAGATCCTCCATCAGCGTGACGTCCTCACGGAACTGCTCGGCCTGCTTCCACTTGAACAGCTCCGTGCCGGGGATGGACTCCCCCTTGTCCTGGAGGAACCCGAGCGCCCGCGACAACGCGACGATGAAGGGATGCGGCTCCTCACGAGCGAACGACTCGAAGTCGTAGCCGAAACCGCACAGACCGATCGTGTCGAGCGTCAGCCGCGTCATGTCGTCGGCCACGTCAACGGGCACCGCACCCGCCGCCCGGTCCCACTTCCCGATCAGCTCCCGGGCCACCTGGAGCATCGTCGCGTGATAGCCGCGCATCGCGCCCAGCGAGAACGCCGGCATCAGCACATCGTGCGCCTTGCGCCAGTTGGGCTCGTCGTTGAACGCGGTGAACAACCCGTCCCCGCTGATCTCCCGGATGTTCACAAGATCGGAGTGCACGCTCTTGCGGAACCGGCTCTCGTCCGCCAGCTCCGTGACCAGGTCCAGGCCGGAGGCCCACTTGATCTCGTGGCCGAAGACGCGGAGCTTGAACAGCGGCCCCAGCTCCCTGGCCTCCTTCATCATGTAGAGCAGGCCGTCGGCACCACCGGGAATGTCGAACGCGTGGCCGACCAGGGGCAGGGCGGGACGCTCGGGGATCGGCTCGGTTCCGCGCAGGGCCTCGTGAGTCATGAGCTTGCCTTTCGATGCGGCGCAGGCTGTCTCTAGCCAGAACCATACAAGCGACTTTGTCGCTCGACAATATCGATCGATTGTGTTGGCTGACACAGTCGATTGACGGAACCTGTGAAGGCGGCCTGTAAACCTCAGGGACGAAGGCCCGGGATACGCCGACCCACCGGCCCGACACATGACTGGGGTGAGGACAAACCGGATCGGGTCGCCGAAGCCTGCCGGAGCCAAGGAACAGTCGGCGCCGTCACGCGCGAAGCTCGGCAGCGCGTACCGCCCCTCCTCGACGGGGGAGACCGAGCCCGTGGGGCCCGTCAGCAGCCGACCTCGCCGCGATCGACCTCGAGGGCGAGCCTGAGGACATCGGGACGCTGGTGGCCGCGAACTTCTTCGACGGCTTCCACACGGTCGGCGTGGCGATCGTGAACGTCGTCTACCGTTTGCTGATCGATGAGGCGGCGCATGCGCAGGTCCGGGCCGACCAGTCGCTGGTCACCAACGCGTTCTTCGAGGGCACCCGTCTGGAATCGCCGCTGATGTTCAGCCAGCGGCTGGCCCTGCAGGATGTCGAGCACCAGGGCGTGTTCATCCCCGCCGGCACGCCGGTCGTCATGGTCTGGGCGGCGGCAAAGTGGCTGCGCACCGCGACGGGGCAGGCCTTCCTCCGACAGCACTCATCGACCTGAAGCTCACGCTCCGGCCTCGGGGCGCGGGCCGGGTGGGGATCCGCCGTCGTGGTGGCCGACGCTCCGACAGCGCCGACAAGTGGGGCCCCCGCGAGGACCGCGGGGGCACCACCACGGTGGGTACCGGGGGTCAGCCGACGAACTCCCGCACCGCCGCCTTCAGTTCGGCCAGGCCCTTCTTGGCGTCCGTGAAGAACATCCCCGTCTTCGGGTCGGTGTACAGCTCGTTGTCGATGCCCGCGTAGCCGTGGCCCATCGAGCGTTTGATGACGACGACGCTCTTGGCCTTGTCCACGTCGAGGATCGGCATGCCGGAGATCGCGTTGCCGGGGCGGCGGGCGATCGGGTTGGTCACGTCGTTGGCGCCGATCACGAGGGCCACGTCGGCCTGCGGGAACTCGGGATTGACCTCGTCCATCTCCTTGAGCTGGGTGTAGGGCACGTTGGCCTCCGCCAGGAGCACGTTCATGTGTCCGGGCATGCGGCCCGCGACCGGGTGGATGGCGTAGCTGACGTCGACGCCGTGGTCGGTGAGCAGCTTGGCCAGGTCGCCGAGTTCGTGCTGGGCCTGGGCAGCCGCCAGACCGTACCCGGGGACGAAGACGACCTTGCTCGCGTAGGCGAGCTGGATCGCCACGTCGTCGGCGGAGACCGGGCGCACCTGGGCCGGCGCCCCACTCGTGGCGGCCGCCGTCGGCGCGCTGTCCCCGGTGCCGAAGCCGCCGACCATGATGTTGGCGATGGACCGGTTCATGGCGTCGGCCATCAGCTTGGTGAGGATGCCGCCGGAGGAGCTGACGAGCATGCCCGCGATGATCAGGGCGGTCTCGTCGAGGACGAAGCCCGCCATCGCGACCGCCGAGCCCGTGAAGGCGTTCAGCAGGGCAATGACCACCGGCATGTCGGCGCCGCCGATCGGCAGCACCAGCGTCACGCCGAACAGCAGGGCCACGGCCACGAGTCCATACAGCGCCACCCGGGAGTCCGGTGCCAGCACCAGCCACACCGTGCCGACGACGAACGAGGCCGGCAGCGCCACGTTGAGCAGCCGGGCGCCCGGGAACACCACCGGCGAACCGGACACGACGCCTTGCAGCTTGCCCGCCGCGATCAGCGATCCGGAGAAGGTGACCGCGCCGATGACGATGTCCAGTGCGCCGGGAAGCGAGACGCGTGCGCCGAGCCCGGCCGGGTCCTCGGCCTGGAGCAGGTCGCCCACCGCGATGAGCGCCGCCGCTCCCCCGCCGACGGCGTTGAAGACGCTGACCAGTTGGGGCATGGCGGTCATCCGGACCTCGCGGGCCGCCCACAGGCCGAGTCCGGCACCGAGGACGCCGCCCGAGACCAGCACGAGCCAGCCGGTCCGGCTGATCACGTCCTCGTCCAGCACCAGCCATACGGTGGCTGCGATCGCCAGCGCCATGGCACCTGCCGAGAGGGTGTTGCCGCGGCGGGCCGTGCGCGGGTGGTTCATCAGGTGCAGGCCCATCACGAAGCAGGCGGCAGCGGCCAGGAAGATGTAGTGGACGGCATCGGAGACGGTGTCCATGGCTTCTCACACCTCCGCCTTCTCGTGTGTTTCGGTGACGGACTGCCGCTCCGCGGGTTTACCGGCGGCCGGCTTGGCCTTGAACATCTCCAGCATCCGGTCCGTGACGACGTACCCGCCGACCACGTTCATCGCGCCGAACACCATGGCCACGAAGGCGAGGACGTAGCCGAGCCAGTTGTGCGCCTCGGCCGCGATCAGCATGGCGCCGATGACGACGATGCCGTGCACGGAGTTGGAGCCGGACATCAGCGGTGTGTGCAGGGTCGCCGGGACCTTGCTGATGACCTCGATGCCGACCAGGACGCTCAGCACGAAGACGGTGATCGCGGTGAGGAGATCGAGGTCGTTCATGATGACACTCCTCCCATGAGCGCGGCCGTGATCTCGTCGGCCGGGTCGAGGGTCAGTTCGCCGTCGCGCACGAGGTGACGCAGGAGCGCGACGAGGTTGCGGGCGTAGGCCGTGGACGCGGCGGTCGCCATGGCGGACGGCAGGCGTCCGGCGCCGACCAGAGTGACCCCGTTGTCGAGGACGGTCGTCTTGTCGGGTTCGGTGCCCTCGACGTTGCCGCCGAGTTCGCTCGCCGCCAGGTCGATGACGACCGAGCCGGGCTTCATGTGCTGGACCACGGCCGCGGTCACCAGCAACGGCGGCTTGCGGCCGGGGACTTGAGCGGTGGTGATGACGATGTCGGAGCGGGCGATGTACGCGTCGAGCGCTTCGCGCTGGGCCCGCTGCTCCTGTTCGGTCAGCTCGCGCGCGTAGCCGCCCTGCCCGGAGCCCGGTTCCCCGTGGTGAGGGCTCTGGATCTCGAGGAACCGGGCGCCGAGCGACTCCACCTCCCCTCGGGACTCGGGGCGTACGTCGTACGCCGTGACGACGGCGCCGAGACGGCGGGCGGTGGCGATCGCCTGCAGCCCGGCCACTCCCGCGCCGAGGATCAGGACCTGCGCCGGGCGCATGGTGCCCGCCGCGGTGGTCAGCATCGGGAAGAACCGGTCGTACGTGTCCGCGGCCAGCAGCGCCGCCTTGTAGCCGGCGACGCTCGCCTGGGACGTCAGCGCGTCCATGGACTGGGCGCGGCTGAGGGTGCGCGGCAGCAGGTCGAGGCTGATCGTGCGTACTCCGCGTCCGGTCAGTTCCGCTGTCAGGGCGGGGTGGCGCAACGGTTCGAGCAGGCCGATCAGGGTCTGCCCGGTGCGCAGGGCCCCGGCCGTCTCCGGATCCGGCGGGCCGACGCACAGGACGACGTCCGCGCGCGCGTAGAGCTCCTCCGCGGGGACGACGGTGGCGCCGGTGTCGGTGTAGTCGGCGTCGGTGAACCAGGCTCCGGATCCGGCACCGGTTTCGACCAGGACGTCGAGTCCGGACCGGCGCAGAAGGGTCACGGCCTCGGGGACGAGCGCGACGCGGCGTTCGCCGGGTGCCCGTTCCCGTACCGCTCCCACGGTGAGGGTTGCCATGATCTGCTGCCTCTCCCTGTGGCCCGGTGGTGGCCGGGCCACAGCATTCGCAGAGCTCTGGGAGCTCTCTAGAACTCGAAGACGAGCCGTGCCTCGGCCCGTCCGCCGAGGACCTCGTCGAAGGAGTCGTTGACCTGATCCAGACGGCGGGGTTCGGCGATGACCTGGGTGCGTCCGGCCGCGTGCAGCGCGAACACCTCGGCGAGGTCCTGGCGGGTGCCGACGATGGAGCCGATGACGGAGATCCCGCTGAGCACGGTTTCGAAGATCGGGACCTTGATGGCCGCGTTGTCGGCGGGCAGTCCGACCATGACCAGCCGTCCGCCCCGGTTCAGGGACTGGTAGGCCTGCTCGAAGGCCTTGGGTGCGGCGGCCAGCACGATGGCGACGTCGGCGCCACCGGCCTGCTTGATCTCCTTGACGGGGTCGTGTGTGCGGGCGTTGACGATCTGGTCGGCGCCGAGCCGGTGGGCGAGGCCCAGCTTGTCGGGTTCGACGTCGACGGCGGTGACGAGTCCGCCGACGAGGCGTGCGTACTGCAGCGCCAGGTGGCCGAGACCGCCGATACCGAAGACGGCGACACGTTCGGCGGGGACGACGTGCGCGACCTTGACCGCCTTGTAGGTGGTGACGCCCGCACAGGTCAGCGGCGCCGCGTCGAAGGACGACACCCCGTCGGGGACCCGGACGACCGCACCGGCGTCGGCGACCGCGTACTCGGCGTAGCAACCGTCCACCGAGTAGCCGGAGTTGACCTGGCTTTCGCAGAGGGTCTCCCAGCCGGAGACGCAGTAGCGGCAGGTGCCGCAGGACGAGCCGAGCCACGGGACGGCGACACGCTTGCCGATCAGTTCGGCGTCGACGCCCTCGCCGACGGCCTCGACCGGGCCGATGCCCTCATGGCCGGGGATGAAGGGAGGTCGCGGCTTGACCGGCCAGTCGCCGTGCGCCGCGTGGATGTCGGTGTGGCAGAGGCCGGAGGCCTCCATGCGGACGAGCACCTGGCCGGAGCCGGGCTCGGGAACGGGAAGGTCCTGTATCTCCAGGGGCTTCCCGAAGTCGGTGACGACTGCTGCCTTCATGATCTTCTCCTCGATGCGGCTGTGCGCCGCGACCCGGTGGTCCACCGGGTCCTCGATCCGTGTGACGAAGCGCTGCCCGTGCCCTGCTGCGAGGGAGAAGCCGCCCGGTGTGCCCTCCTCGACGTCCAGCACGAAGCGTGGGCGGCCGAGGGCCTCGTACAGGTCGGCGTCGATGTGGAAGGTGCAGCCGTCCAGCACGCCGAGCAGCATGTCGCCCCTGCTCAGGGAGAATTCGCCACCCGGGAAGCACATCGGGTCGCTGCCGTCGCAGCAGCCGCCGGACTGGACGAACATCACCGGCCGGCCGTGGGCGGCGCGCAGGGCCTGGATGGCCCGGTGCGCCGCCCGGGTGGCGGTGACGCGCCCGGCGTTGCCGCCCTGAAGCGTCGCGGGCATGTCGGTGCACCCCTTCGGTCCGCTGGGACGGTCAGAACAGCCCGAGTGGCTTGGTGCCGTAGCTGACCAGGAGGTTCTTGGTCTGGCTGTAGTGCTCGAGCATCATCTTGTGGTTCTCCCGGCCGATGCCGGAAACCTTGTAGCCACCGAACGCCGCGCCCGCGGGGTATTGGTGGTAGCAGTTGGTCCAGACGCGGCCGGCCTTGATGGCGCGGCCCATCCGGTAGGTGCGGGCGCCGTCGCGGCTCCACACGCCGGCCCCGAGGCCGTACAGCGTGTCGTTGGCGATCTCGAGCGCCTCTGCCTCGTCCTTGAACGTGGTGACCGCGAGGACGGGTCCGAAGATCTCCTCCTGGAACACCCGCATCTTGTTGTGGCCCTTGAGGATGGTCGGCTCGAAGAAGAAGCCGTCCGCGAACTCTCCGCCGACAGCGGCACGGTGGCCGCCCACGAGCAGTTCGGCGCCTTCCTTGAGGCCGATGTCGACGTAGGAGGCGATCTTCTCGACCTGCTGCCGGGAGACCTGGGGGCCGATCATGGTGGAGGAGTCGAGCGGGTTGCCCTGCTTGATGGCCCGGACGCGCTCCAGGCAGCGTCCCATGAACTCCTCGTAGATGTCCTCCTGGATCAGTGCTCGGGAGGGGCAGGTGCACACCTCACCCTTGTTGAACGCGTAGAGGACGAGCCCCTCGACGGCCTTGCTGAGGAAGTCGTCGTCCTCGGCGGCCACGTCGTTGAAGAAGATGTTCGGCGACTTGCCGCCCAGCTCCAGGGTGACCGGAATGATGTTCTCGGACGCGTACTGCATGATCAGCCGGCCCGTGGTGGTCTCACCGGTGAAGGCGACCTTCGCGATGCGCTTGTTGGTGGCGAGGGCCTTGCCGATGGCCGCGCCCGGCCCGTTAACGACGTTGATCACGCCCGGCGGAACGATGTCGCCGATGACCTCCATCAGCTTCAGGATCGACCACGGGGTCGGCGACGCCGGCTTGATCACCGTGGCGTTTCCCGCGGCGAGCGCCGGGGCGAGCTTCCAAGCCGCCATCAGCAGCGGGAAGTTGAACGGGATGATCTGTCCGACCACTCCCAGCGGCTCGCGGAAGTGGTAGGCGATCGTCTCCTTGTCGATCTCGGTGATCGAGCTCTCCTCGGCGCGTATCGCCGCCGCGAAGTAACGGAAGTGGTCGGCGGCTAGGGGGATGTCCGCGGCGAGGGTCTCGCGGACCGGCTTGCCGTTCTCCCAGCTCTCGGTGACGGCCAGTTCCTCACGGTGGGCGTCGATGGCGTCCGCTACCGCGTTGAGGACGGCGGCCCGCTGGGCGCTGGTCGCCTCGCCCCACTTGTCCTTCGCCGCGTGTGCGGCGTCGAGGGCGAGCTCGATGTCCGCGGGCCCCGACTTCGGGATCTCGCAGATCGGCTTGGCGGTGGCGGGGCACAGGTTGGGCGAGTACTCACCCGTCGTGGGCGCCTCCCACTTGCCGCCGATGAAGTTCTCGTACCGGGGGGCGACGTGGACGGGACTGCCCGTCCTGCCCGGAGGCTCGTACTTCATGACCGTCCCCTTTCGAGGGTCGTGTTGCCGGGGAATCTGTGCTGGTTGGAACGCTAGGGACGGGAACGCTGCAGTACCGCTGCATGCCGTCCGACCTGCGCTTTTCGGGCCAGAAGAGCCGGTTCGCGGTCCAGCGCCCGGGCCCTTGCCGCCGCGGCGGAACGCTGTGGTGAACCGCCCGGCAGCGCATCGGCGAGGGCCCGCCAGGCGGGGGCGTCGTCGGCGCCCCATGTCGTGTCGACCCAGCGGCGCAGCAGCCGGACGTCGCCACCGCCGAGGACCGCACCGCGCAACTGCTGTTCCAGGGCACGCCGGTGTTCGATGACGACGGGTGCCGCGGAGCGCGGCAGGAGCGGACCCGGGTAGCGGGCCAGTGCCTCCCCGGCCCGGCCCTCGGCGAGCAGCGCGGTCACCTCGCCGAAGTCGCTGAGTACCGGGCGCAGTAGCGCGTACGGCCGCGATCCGAGTAGCGCGGGGCCCAACACCGCGCGCAGCCGCGTCAGTTCGGCGCGCAGTGTCGAAGCGGGCAGCTCGCGTTCCGAGAGGTCAACGGCGAGCCGGTCACCGGGCACACCACGGCCCTCCAGAGCCAGTGCCACCACGATCTCGCTGTGCCGCGGGCTCAGCCGGCGCACCTGTCCGGCGCACTCCAGCAGGGCGCCGTCCCGGCCCAGCGCCGTCAGGCGTACGGCGGCGTCCACGACTGCGCGGGAGGTGTCCTCAGGTCCCACCACTCGCCCGTCGGGGCCGAGCAGCACGGAGGGTGGTGCGGGCAGCGTTCGGGCGAGTTGGGCCTCGGCGGCCAGCGCGGCGGCTCGTACCGCGGCCAGGGCAGGGGGTGTTGCCACGGTGTGGCCGCCCGACAGGTCGACGACACCGAGCAACCGGCCGGTGGCGGGGTCGCGCACCGGGGCCGCGGCGCAGGACCAGCCGTGCACAGCGGCGCTGTAGTGCTCGCCCGCGCTGATCTGCGCGGGCCGCCCCAACTCCAGGACCAGCCCGGGAGCGTTGGTCCCGGCCTGCGCCTCCGACCACACGGCCCCCGCCGCGAAGTGCATCCGCTCGGCACGCGCCAGTGCCGTGGTGTCACCCTCGACCCACAGCAGGGTGCCGTCGGTGTCGCCGACCGCGAAGACATGGCCGTCGTCGGCGGCACCGGCTCCCAGCAACTCACGGAACAGGGGCAGCACCGCGGCGAGCGGGTGGTTGCGGCGGTAGGCCGCGAGTTCCTCGGCTGCCGCGCGCAGCGGCGGCAGCCGGCTGCCGTCGGCGTGCACGCCGACGGCAGCGCAGCGCCGCCATGAGTCGGCCACCAGAAGCCGCACACCCTCCGACGTACCGGGTGAGGTCACGAACCGTTCGTGTGCGGTGCGCAGCGCGGATGCCGAAGCGGTGGTGGAAGCATCCATGGCACCTCCCGTGTCGCTTCCTCCGATCGGATCGCACCCACCTCACCCGTGCGCCGGTCCGCCGTGCAGGGGCCGAACGGCCCTTGTGCCGGGCCGCTTGGTCCGGCGGCGTCCGCGGCATCCCGGGTGGCAGGCCCGGGGCTGGCGGCGCGACGTGCCGGGCAGCCCGACAACTCGACAGCTCGCGGAGTGGTGCAGTTCGGGGCGCGGGGGTGCCGTCCTTCGGGGCGCGGAGGTGCCGCCCGGGGTATGGGAGGGGGCCGTCCGCGGTATGGAGGGGGCCGCCCGCGGCACAGGACGGGGCCGTCCGCCGCACGGGAGTCACCGTTGTTCCGGGGCCCAGGAGTTGCCGCCCGGGGTATGGCAGGGAGTCGTCCACGGTATGGAGGGGGCCGCCCGCGGCACAGGACGGGGCCATCCGCCGCACGGGAGTCACCGTTCTTCGGGGCCCAGGAGTTGCCGCCCGGGGTATGGCAGGGAGTCGTCCACGGTATGGAGGGGGCCGCCCGCGGCACAGGACGGGGCCATCCGCCGCACGGGAGTCACCGTTCTTCGGGGCCCAGGAGTTGCCGCCCGCGCACGGGAGTTGCCGCCCGCGCACAGGAGCTGTCCTCCGGGGCACAGGAGCTACCCTGCGCGGCACAGGAGCTTCCCTCCGCGGCACAGGAGCTTCCCTCCGCGGCACGGGACGGGGCCGCTCGGCCCACCGACGAGGGCCGGATGCCCGATGCCGTTCTTCACCGCCTTGATCGACCGTGGGGGCGAACGCTGGCTCCGCCCCGGACAACGGTCCGGCGCGGGGCGAGCCCTGTGCAGGGAGTGGAACATGCTGTTGTTCGACGCGGGGGGATCCCGCACCGAGGGGACGGCCCAGGGCGGCGGCAGTATACGGCCGCGACGGGCCGACGTCTGGACCGCCGTGAAGTGGATCGCCCCGGTGGCCGTGGGAGTGACCATCTACCTGTTGCCGGAGCCGGACGGCATCAAGTCCGGCGGATGGGCCGTACTGGCCATCTTCGCCGCCACCGTGCTCGGTCTGATCCTCCAGCCGCTGCCGCTGGGAGCGGTCGCGCTGGTCGGTCTGACGGCCGCGATGATCACCGGGACCCTGGAGCCGGACATCGCGTTGGGCGGCTTCTCCGAGCCGACGATCTGGCTGATCGTGGCAGCCTTCTTCATATCTCTGGGCTTCACCAAGACCGGCCTGGGCCGTCGCATCGCGCTGGTGTTCGTCCGCGCCCTGGGCCGCAGCAGCCTGGGCCTGGCCTACGGAATCACACTCACCGACCTGGTGCTGGCACCGGCCACGCCCAGCAACACCGCCCGCTCCGGCGGCGTCATCCATCCCGTCATCCGCTCGCTCAGCGTCAACGCCGGCTCGCGACCGGACGACGAGAGCCGCCGCAGGCTCGGCGCCTACCTCAGTGTGACCGCGATGCAGATCAACACGGTCACCAGCGCCATGTTCCTGACCTCCATGGCCGCCAACCCGCTGGCGCAGAAGCTCGCCGCCGACCGCGGCGTGGACCTCACCTGGACGTCGTGGGCGCTCGCGGCGCTCGTCCCCGGCCTGGTGGCACTGCTGGTGCTGCCGGCGCTGCTGTACCGGGTCTTCCCGCCCTCGGTCCGCAAGACCCCCGAGGCGCCGGCCCAGGCCCGGGAACAACTCCGCGAGCTCGGGCCGATGTCCCGTCAGGAATGGGTCATGGGGGCGGTGTTCGTTCTGCTGCTCCTGCTCTGGTCGGTCGGTGGTCAGGTCTACGATCTCTCCGCGACGGTGTCCGCCTTCACCGGCGTGGCACTGCTGCTGGTGACCGGAGTACTGACCTGGGGCGACCTGGTCGCGGAGAAGGCGGCCTGGACGACCCTGGTGTGGTTCTCCGTCCTGGTGATGATGGCCGGTCAGCTCCAGGAGCTCGGAGTCATCGGCTGGTTCAGCGACAGCATCACCGATGCCACCTCAGGGGTCGGCTGGCAGACGGCGTTCGTGATCCTGACCCTGGTGTACTTCTTCTCCCACTACCTCTTCGCCTCCAACACCGCGCACGTCGCGGCGATGTACACGGCCTTCCTGGCGGCTGCCGTCGCCACCGGGGCGCCTCCGGTGATGGCGGCCCTGGTCCTGGGATTCCTCAGCTCCCTGTACGGCGGCCTCACGCACTACGCCTCGGGCCCCGCCCCCGTGCTCTTCGGTGGCGGCTATGTCACCCTCGCCGAGTGGTGGCGTACCGGCCTGGCGGCCGCGGTCGCGAACATCGCGGTCTGGATGGGAGTCGGGGCGGTGTGGCTGAAGGTGCTCGGGCATTGGTGAGCTCGGGCGTGGGTGACAAGGTGAACTCCCTGGAACCGTAGTCGGTTTCGCGCGGCTCCGAGGTGATCTTCATGCCTCCAGTGTCGGCATGCCCGGCCCGGCCGCCCCTCCTTGAGTGTGGGTGGCTGTCCTGGGCGCCGGCCGCCACGGCTCGTTTCGCATCGGCGGGCGGTTCTGGAGCAGGCCGAAGGGGCGGGCCGCACGGACAAAGATCCGTGCGGTCCGCCCCTCGTTCCGGCGTCAGGTGTGGTACGGCATCGCCTCGGCGGCCGTCACTTGCTCGGCGCGCGTGGTGTCCGGGCGCCGTCCGGCCCGTAGCCGATACGGATCAGGAGCTGGGCGTGGCGGTGCCGGGACTCGCCCATGGCCCTGCGCAGGTCCGGCCACTCCAGGGCCTGGTGGAGCATCGAGGTGCGCACCCCGTGCGCGGTGGCCACCAGCAGCGCGTGCTGAAGGGACTGTCCGGCCCGCAGCCAGTCCACGCGCCGGTCGTGCGCGGTCCACAACAGCGCGAGCTGGGCGTGGCGTTCGAAGCGCGGCAGGGGCAGGTGCGGGGAGCGTCGTGCTCCCCGTGATCCGGTGAAGTCACGCATGGGCATCCGTCCGGCCGCGTCCTGCGGTCCCAGCGCGGTCACCGGGATGCCGTACGGGCCGGCTCCCGGCACGGTGACCCAGCTGCGGGCCTCGGCCGCGCGTGCGGCGTCGAGGTGGTTGCGTGCCTCCGCCGCGGCCGTCAGGCGCAGCAGCAGCCGCGTGTACGTGTAGTCGGGGATGCGCAGTCCCGCACCTTCGGCGCGGGCGGCCGTGGTCATCGCGGTGACGACCGGTTCGGGCACCGGACGACCGGTGAACGGCATCCTGCTCGTGTGCCGTCGCTCGATGGCCGGGTAGAGGTATGCCCCGAGGGGGTCCGGACCGCCGAGGGCTTCGGCCAACCGCACGGTGGCCAGCAGGTCGGGACGGCCGGGGTCCGGCAGCAGTTCGACGACCGGCTGCCGGCCCAGATGTGCGGCGGCCACCCGCAGGTTGAACAGTGCGGCTCCGACGGAGAGGTACTGCGCGCGGTGGGCGGGGTCGGCCAGCGGGAGGGACCGGCGCGGTGTGGCGCGTACCTCGACCGAGCGGGTGCCGGGGTCCCAACGGAACTGCCAGGGCTGGGTGTTGTGGATCGACGGGGCGGCCGTCGCCGCCGACAGCAGCCTCTCCAGGGCCATGGCGTCGATGTCCGGAACGTCTGAGGTTCGCATGGGCTCCCGCTCCCTTCCGCTCGTCGGGCCACGAAGTGCCCGCGCCGCGTGCGTCGTAGGGGGTGACAGGTCCGGCCGCCTGGGCCGAGGAAGGGACGGCAGACGGCCGGACCGGACCGGACCGGGGCCGGACGATCCGCGGATGTCCCGGGCGGGGACAGGAATCACGCCCGGTCACCGCCTCGTCCGGTCGTACCCACCGGTACCTCCGGTTCGATCACCTTCAGCATGCAGCGTGCGGGCCCGGCTTCCGCACGGCCGACAGGCCCTGGCGGTAAGGCCGTTGGTCCCTGTCCTGAGCGGTGGAACGGGGCCGGTGGTCGTCGGTCAAGGGCCTTTCGGCCCCGCGTCGTGGGGGCCGACGCTGCCTAGCGTTCTGCGGTATGGAGAACGACGAGACAGCGCGTCCCCCGCGGCGACGCGCCGGCGAAGACTGGCCGCTGGCCGCCCGACGGCTGCTGACGCGCCGTGAGGTGTCGGCGGACGGGCGGGCCGTGTTCGGCGAGAACGACGGGAGGTGGGAGGGCTTCTACCGGGACCGCTGGGCGCACGACAAGGTGGTGCGCTCCACGCACGGGGTCAACTGCACCGGTTCCTGTTCGTGGATGGTGTACGTCAAGGACGGCATCATCACCTGGGAGCACCAGGCGACCGACTACCCCTCCATCGGTGCGGACTGCCCCGAGTACGAGCCGCGCGGCTGTCCGCGCGGGGCGTCGTTCTCCTGGTACACGTACTCGCCCAGCCGGGTCCGCTACCCGTATGTGCGGGGTGTGTTGCTGAAGATGTGGCGGGAGGCGCGGCGGCGGCTGGGCGACCCGGTGGCGGCCTGGGCCGAGATCACCGGCGATCCGGCGAAGGCCCGTGCCTACAAGCGAGCGCGCGGCAAGGGCGGTCTGGTGCGGGCCGACTGGGACGAGGTGGCCGAGCTGGTGGCCGCCGCGCATGTACACACCATCAAGGCTTACGGCCCGGACCGGGTGGCTGGGTTCTCCCCGATCCCGGCGATGTCGATGGCGTCCTTCGCGGCCGGTGCCCGCTTCATGTCGCTGATCGGCGGCACCCTGCTGTCCTTCTACGACTGGTACGCCGATCTGCCGATCGCCTCACCGCAGGTGTTCGGCGACCAGACCGATGTGCCGGAGGCCGCTGACTGGTGGAACGCGGGCTACCTGATCATGTGGGGCTCCAACATCCCGGTCACCCGTACTCCGGACGCGCACTTCCTCACCGAGACCCGCTACAACGGCACCAAGGTGGTCGCGGTCAGCCCGGACTACGCGGACAACGTCAAGCACGCCGACGAGTGGCTGGCCCCGCATCCGGGCACGGACGGCGCGCTGGCGATGGCGATGGGGCACGTGATCCTGCGCGAGTTCCTGGTCGACCGGGAAGTGCCGTACTTCCAGGACTACTTGCGGAAGTTCACCGATGCTCCCTTCCTGGTGACGCTGCGCGAGAACGACCACGGTCTCGTCCCGGACGGCTTCCTGACCGCCGCCGACCTCGGCGGGGCGGACGAGGAGACCGAAGAGAACGCGGCGTTCAAGACCGTACTCCTGGACCGGGCCACCGGCGAACCGGTGGTCCCCGGCGGCTCGCTCGGCTTCAGGTGGGGAGAGGCCGGGCGAGGCCGCTGGAACCTCGAACTGGGAGACGTCGAGCCGGAGTTGAGCCTGCTGGAGCGGGCCGAGGAGTCGGTGGCCGTGGCCCTGCCCCGGTTCGACGAAGGTGACACGGAAGGCGGTTCGGTGATGGTGCGCGGGGTGCCCGTGCGCCGGGTGAGCGGCCGCCTGGTCACCACCGTCTTCGACCTGATGCTCGCCCAGTACGGGGTGGTGCGGCCCGGTCTGCCGGGCGTCTGGCCGTCCTCGTACGACGACGCGTCCCAGCCCTACACCCCGGCGTGGCAGGAGACGATCACCTCGGTGCCGGCCCAGCAGGCGGCGCGTGTCGCCCGGGAGTTCGCGCGCAACGCGGAGCGGACGCAGGGCCGTTCGATGATCGCGCTGGGTGCGGGCACCAACCACTGGTTCCACTCGGACACCATCTACCGGGCCTTCCTGGCGCTGACCACCATGACAGGCTGTCAGGGCGTCAACGGCGGCGGCTGGGCGCACTACGTCGGCCAGGAGAAGATCCGCCCGATCACCGGGCTGCAGCACCTGGCGTTCGCCTTCGACTGGCAGCGCCCCACCCGGCACATGGCGGGCACCTCTTACTGGTACCTGAACACCGACCAGTGGCGCTACGAGGCCTTCGGGCCGGACGAGTTGGCCTCGCCGCTCGGCAAGGGCCGGTTCACGGGAAAGTCCACCGCCGACTGTCTGGCGCAGGCCGTCCGTATGGGCTGGACGCCCGGCCATCCCGGCTTCAACCGCAATCCGCTGGACCTCACGGACGAGGCGGCGGCGCGGGGCAAGCCGGTCCCCGAGCACATCGTCGACGAACTGAGGGCGGGGCGGCTGCGGTTCGCCGCGGAGGACCCCGACGACCCGGCCAACTTCCCGCGGGTGCTGACGGTCTGGCGGGCCAACCTGCTCGGCTCGTCCGGGAAGGGCAACGAGTACTTCCTGCGGCATCTGCTGGGCACGGACGCCGCGGTCCGCTCCGAGCAGACACCGCCCGAGGGGCGCCCGAAGGACGTGGTGTGGCGCGAGGAGGCTCCGGAGGGCAAGCTCGACCTGCTGGTCACCATGGATTTCCGGATGACGTCCACCGGGCTGCTCGCCGACGTGGTCCTGCCGGCCGCCACCTGGTACGAGAAGGACGACCTGTCGAGCACGGACATGCACCCCTTCGTGCACGCCTTCACCCCGGCCATCGCCCCGCCGTGGCAAGCCCGCACCGACTACGACACCTTCCTGACCGTCGCCGACAAGTTCAGCGAACTGGCCGCCGAGCACCTGGGCACCCGTACCGACGTACTCGCGGTGCCGCTGCTGCACGACACACCGGACGAACTCGCCCAGCCGGGCGGGGTGGTGAAGGACTGGAAGGCCGGGGAGTGCGAGCCGGTTCCCGGGCGGACCATGCCGAAACTGGTCGTCATCGAGCGGGACTACGCTGCCGTCGCTGAGAAGATCCGCGCCGTCGGGCCGCTCCTCGACACCCTCGGCACCACCACCAAGGGCATCACCGTCCACCCGGACCGGGAGATCGACGAGCTGCGGCGGCGCTGCGGAACCGTACGTGAGGGGATCGCCGCCGGACGGCCCTCGCTCGCCACCGCCACCGACATGTGCGAGGCGATCCTCGCCCTGTCCGGCACCACCAACGGACGGCTGGCCACGGAGGGCTTCCGGCGGCTCCAGGAGCGGACCGGCAGCGAAGGCCTGGTGGAACTCGCGTCCGAACGCGAGGCGGAACGCATCACCTTCGCCGACACCCGCACCCAGCCCCGTGCCGTCATGACCTCCTACGAGTGGTCGGGCAGCGAGACGGACGGCAGACGCTACTCGCCGTTCGTCATCAACGTCGAACATTGCAAGCCCTGGCACACCTTGACGGGACGTCAGCAGTTCTTCGTCCAGCACGACTGGATCGCCGAACTGGGCGAACAACTCCCCGTCTACCGGCCACCGTTGAACACGAGCCGGCACTACGGCGACCAGCACCTGCACGAGAACGGCCGCGCCGAGGTCACCGTCCGCTACCTCACCCCGCACTCGAAGTGGTCCATCCACTCCGAGTACCAGGACAACGCGTACATGCTGGCGCTGTCCCGGGGCGGCCCGGTGATCTGGATGTCCACCGCCGACGCCGAGAAGATCGGCGTCAAGGACAACGAGTGGATCGAGGCGTACAACCGCAACGGCGTCGTCGCCGCCCGCGCCGTGGTCACCCACCGGATGCCCGAGGGCACGGTGTACATGTACCACGCGAAGGACCGCACGGTGAACGTGCCGAAGACCGAGGTCAGCGGACGACGCGGCGGCATCCACAACTCGCTGACGCGGCTGCTGCTCAAGCCCACCCATCTCGCGGGCGGCTACGCCCAGTTCACCTATGCCTTCAACTACTACGGACCCACCGGCAACCAGCGCGACGAGGTCACCGTCATCCGGCGTCGCAGCCAGGAAGTGGAGTACTGAGATGCCCCGTGGCGAAGCCGCTGTCGGACGTGTCATGGCTCAGGTCGCGATGGTGATGAACCTCGACAAGTGCATCGGGTGTCACACCTGCTCCGTCACCTGCAAGCAGACGTGGACCAACCGCGCGGGCGTGGAGTACGCCTGGTTCAACAACGTCGAGACCAAGCCCGGCGTCGGTTACCCACGCCGCTACGAGGACCAGGAGCAGTGGAAGGGCGGCTGGATGCTCGACGGGCGCGGCCGGCTCGTGCTGCGCTCCGGCGGCCGTCTGAAGCGGCTGCTGTCCCTGTTCTCCAACCCGGACCTGCCGGCCATCGAGGACTACTACGAGCCGGTGACGTACGACTACGACACCCTCGTCAGTGCCCCCGCCGGGCAGGACATTCCCGTCGCCCGCCCCCGCTCGGTCCTCACCGGGAAGCCCACGGCCATCACCTGGGGCGCCAACTGGGAGGACGGCCTGGGCGGCGCGCCGGAGAACGCGGGGGGCGACCCCAACCTCACCGGGGAGTGGGCCGAGAAGGTCAGATTCGAGTTCGAGCAGACGTTTCTGTTCCATCTGCCGCGGCTGTGCGAGCACTGCCTCAACCCGGCCTGTGTGTCCGCCTGCCCGTCGGGCGCGCTGTACAAGCGGGTCGAGGACGGCATCGTCCTGGTCGACCAGGACCGCTGCCGGGGCTGGCGGATGTGCGTGACGGCGTGCCCGTACAAGAAGGTGTACGTCAACCACGCCACCGGCAAGGCGGAGAAGTGCACGTTCTGCTTCCCCCGCATCGAGGCCGGTCAGCCCACGGTCTGCTCCGAGACCTGCGTCGGACGGCTGCGGTACCTGGGGCTGCTGCTCTACGACGCCGACCGGGTGGGTGAGGCGGCGGCCACCGCGGACGAGCAGGACCTGCTGGACGCCCAGCGTGATGTCTTCCTCGATCCGCACGACCCCGAAGTGATCGCGGCGGCACGAAGGTCCGGCATCCCCGAGGACTGGCTGGACGCCGCCCGCCGCTCCCCCGTCTACGCGCTCGTCTCCCGGTACAGGGTGGCGCTGCCACTGCACCCGGAGTACCGCACCCTGCCGATGGTCTGGTACGTGCCGCCGCTCTCCCCCGTCCTCGACGCCGTCACCGGGGCGGGCGGCAACCAGGACGACCCCGACCATGTGTTCGCCGCGGTTACCCGGCTGCGCATTCCGCTGGAGTACCTGGCGGAGCTGTTCACCGCCGGAGACACCGAAGCGGTCGCCGGGGTTCTGATGAAGCTCACCGCGCTGCGCTCGTACATGCGTGAACGCACGCTCGGCGAGGACGGTGACGAGACCGCGCTGCAGGCCGTCGGACTGACCCCCCGTGAGGCGGAGGACCTGCACCGGCTGCTCGCCGTCGCCAAGTACGCCGACCGCTATGTCGTCCCCGCCGCGCACAAGGAGGACGCCGCCGCGCTCGGCGCCCTGGAGAACCGCTGCCCGGTGGAGTCCCACGGCGACCTGCCCGCAGACAGGGCAGGCAAGGCGAACAAGAAGGTCATGCTCGGCTTCCCCGCCCTGCGCCGTACATCCTCCGGAGGCACCGAATGAGTCCCTTGCGTACCCTCGTCCGGCCCGCCGCCCGCCGCCGTTCCTCCCCCGGCCCTGCCGAGACCGAACGACGGTCCCTGCTGCTGCGGCTGATGTCGCTGCTGCTGCAGTACCCCGACGCAGAACTCACCGCCGCCCGGCCCTCCGTCGCGGCCGCGGTCAAGGCGCTGCCCCACTCTCCCGCCGCCGCCGAACTGGCCGCCTTCACAGCCTGGTTCACCGCCCAGCAGCCCGACGCGCTCGAACGCCACTACGTCGAGACCTTCGACCTGCGCCGCAAGAGCAGCCTCTACCTGACGTACTACCTGCACGGCGACACCCGCCGGCGCGGCATGGCACTGCTCGCCCTGGCCCAGCAGTACCGGGCCGCGGGCTGGGACATCGACGGCGGTGAACTCCCGGACCACCTGCCGGTGGTGCTGGAGTTCTCGGCGCTCACCGGACAGGGTGCGGGCGAGGCGCCGTTGCGCCGGCACCGCCGCGGACTGGAACTGATCCACCGGGCGCTCACCGACGCGGACTCGCCCTACCGACACATCCTGGCCGCCCTGCTCACCCTCCTTCCGCCGCCCACCGCCGCGGACCTGAGGGCGGTGGCCGAACTGGCCGCCCAGGGGCCGCCCGCCGAGGACGTCGGCCTCGGCCCGTACGCGGGCGGGCAGTTCGCCCCGCCGGGCGCTTTCGTCCCGCCCGAGCGGGCCCCCGCCACTGACGCACCACCGTCCACCCGTACGCCGGAGGAAGATCACCGATGAGCGCTTCAGGAGCAGACCTCCTCCTGTGGGTCGCCTTCCCCTACGTCTGCCTCGCCGTGTTCGTCGTGGGGCACGTCTGGCGCTACCGGCACGACCAGTTCGGCTGGACCACGCACACCAGCCAACTGCTGGAGCACCGGTGGCTGCGCTGGGGCAGCCCTCTGTTCCACCTCGGTGCCTTCATGGTGATCGCGGGACATGTGGTGGGGCTCGCCGTGCCCGCCTCCTGGACCGAGGCCGCCGGGATCAGCGAGAACGCCTACCACACCACCGCCGTCTGGGCCGGTTCGGTCGCGGGTCTGGCCATGGTCACCGGGCTCGGCATGCTGTGCGCCCGCCGACTGCTGACCCGACGGATCCGGCTGGGCACCGACCGCAGTGACAAGGTCCTCTTCCCGCTGCTGACCGCGACCGTCCTGCTGGGCATCACCGCCACCGCCGCGCACAACGTGTTCGGCGCCGGCTACGACTACCGGACCACCGTCTCCGTGTGGTTCCGCGGCATCTTCGTCCTCCAGCCGAAGCCGGAGGCGATCGCCGGCGCCCCGCTGCTGTTCCAACTGCACGCCCTTACCGCGTGCCTGCTCTTCGCCGCCTGGCCGTTCACCCGGCTCGTCCATGTGTGGAGCGCGCCCGTCGGCTACCTAGCCCGCCCGTACCTGGTCTACCGGCGGCGGGCCGAGGGGAACACGAGGGTCTTGTCGCCGACGCGGCCGGCCAGGTAGTCCCCGACGTCGGCCGCGGTCGTCCGGACGGGCGGCGCAAGTCCGTTGAGGCCGCAAGTCGGTGGAGGCGCAAGTCGGTGGAGCCCATGGCAGCCCACGGGGGCGGCCCCACTGTCTCCTGCTCTTCCCCTCTGGGCAGCGTCGGAAGAACTCGGGGCGACCGGCGGACCGACGGGACCGTCGGCCCGGGTCGGAGGGCCGTGTGGCCCTGGGCCGACGCCGGTGCGCGGGGCAGGCTGAAGCTGTCGAAACGATCAGAAGGAGTGGCCCCCATGACCACCAGGGACATCACCCCCCACGACGTCAGCGCCCACGACGTCAGCACCCATGACGTCAGCACCCATGACGTCGCCGCCCTCGCTGTACGGATTCGGGCGGAAGGCGATGTGGACCGGGAAGCGCTCGCATACGTCCGGGCCAAGGTCGAGGCGGCCCTCGGCCGGCCGGGACTGCCGGCCGTCGGCGGCGAGGTCCGCGTCGTCAAGGCCTCGGCGCACCACGCCGAGCAGCCGTGGTCCGCGGGAGCCGAGATCCGGGTCGGGAACACCCTCCTCGTCGTGCACGCCCGGGAGGCCACCGCGCACGAACTGGCGGACCGGCTGCAGGACCTGCTGCGCGGCCAGGCGGACCGGGCGGTCCACCGCCTCGACACGGCCCGCAGGGCGGCCACTCCACCCCCGTGGCGCCGGGGTGAGTCCGGCGGCGCCATGGCATAGGGCTCCTGTCGCTCCTAACCTGCCACCTGCCACCTGCCACCTGCCACGCGATGTTGGCGCTTCCCCGACCCCCGGCCGCTCACGGCCGGGGGTCGGCCGTTCGGCCTTCGCCGTGGCGGACTGGTGACCGACCAGGTCCAGGCGGCAGGAGGGCAGTTCGGCCCGGGAGCTCGGGACCGGTCGGCCCTGCCCCGTCACGCCGGTGCGCGGGAGGGTGAAGAGGTATCGAGGGGCCGGCCACCCGGGACCGTCCAACGGGACAGCAGCGGCCGGCCCGGGGACGCGAGCGCGGTCCCGAACGGAGGGCCCCGGTGGGCCGGGCGGCTGCTGCCGTACCGCGGGCCGGCCGGACCGGCCGCCCTCCCCCGAGAGCTCCGGCCCCCGATGCCACCGCGGGAGCACAGCGCCCGGCGGGGACAGGGGCGGCCCGCAGCGGCCGCACGCAGGCAAAACCGGTGGCCCTCCACAGGCACCAGCGGAGAAGGGAACTGCCGTGAAGACCTCCAAGGTCGGCGAAGTGATGACCCCCGACGTCATACAGGCGCACCGGGACACACCGTTCAAGGATGTGGCAAGGCTCCTGGCCCGGCACCGGATCAGCGGCCTGCCAGTGGTGGACGCCGACGACAAAGTCCTCGGCGTCATCTCCGAAACCGACCTGGTACGTCGGCAGGCGGCGAAGGCCGAACGGGACCGGGGAGACCGTTTCCGGCTGCCGGCCCTGCGCCGGAAGGCACGTATCGCGGCGGCCAAGGCCCGTGCCATGACCGCCGGGCAACTGATGTCGACACCGGCGATCACCGTGCATCCGGAGCAACGCGTCGCTGAAGCCGCGCGGGTGATGGAGCGTCACCACATCGAACGGCTGCCCGTGGTGGACGAGGAGGACCGCCTGATCGGCATCGCCACTCGCCGCGACCTCCTGCGGGTCTTCCTGCGCACCGACGAGGAGATCCGAGGGGAGATCATCGACGAGGTCCTGACCCGCGCCATGTGCCTGCCGCCCCACACCGTCATCGTCTCGGTCCACGACGGCACGGCCACGCTGGAGGGACGCCTGGAACGCCGTAGTGACATCCCGGTGGCCGTCCAGCTGACCTGGCGGGTGGACGGCGTGGTGGGCGTGATGAACAGCCTCACCTTCCGCCACGACGACACCCGCCGACCGGAGAAGCACCCCTCCCGCCGGATCGCCCACCACTGGCTCCCCGAGCGGTGACCCCCGGCGCCGGTTCGGAGCCGGGCATCGACCGCGCCCACAGACACAGCCGAATGCCAACCGGTACGCGATCCGGCACACCTCGTGGTCAGGGCCGACCGGCCCTGACCACGAGGACCGGTCGGGCCCCGGTAGGGACCTTTGATGCATGGGGCGGCGGCTCCCCCCTGCGAGACGGTCGCATTGGGAGCGGTACCGATCGCCCGTGGTGCCGCTCCCCCCGCACGGCACGCTGCCGGTTCTCCGGCCCACGACCTCGACGACGGAGGCGCAACCCCATGACCCGACAGGACGCCCGAACCCACCCCGCCACCCCGGGCGGCGAGCCGTCCGAGACCGCCATCACGGTGGACCGGCTGGTCACGAACGGGCTCAAGGCTCTCGCCGACTACGAGGAGCTGACGCAGGAACAGGTCGACCACATCGTCAAGAAGGCGTCGGTCGCCGCCCTGGACCGGCACACGGAACTCGCACGGCTCGCCGTGGAGGAGACCGGCCGCGGTGTCTTCGAGGACAAGGCGGCCAAGAACATGTTCGCGTGCGAGCACGTCACGCACAGCATGGGCCGTATGAAGACCGTCGGTGTCATCGCCCGTGACGACATCGAGGACATGGTCGAGATCGCGGAACCGGTGGGTGTGGTGTGCGCGATCACTCCGGTCACCAATCCGACCTCCACCACGATCTTCAAGGCGCTGATGGCGCTGAAGACCCGCAACCCGGTCGTGTTCGCCTTCCACCCGTCGGCTCAGCGCTGCAGCGCCGAGGCGGCCCGGATCGTGCGCGACGCGGCCGTCGCCGCGGGGGCGCCGGTGAACTGCGTCCAGTGGATCGAAACCCCGTCGGTCGAGGCGACCGGCACGCTCATGCGCCACCCGGGTGTCTCGCTCATCCTCGCCACCGGGGGCAACGCGATGGTCAAGGCCGCCTACTCGGCGGGCAAGCCCGCCCTGGGCGTCGGCGCGGGCAACGTCCCCGCCTACGTGCACAAGAGCGCCAAGCTGCGCCGGGCCGTCAACGACCTGGTGCTGTCGAAGTCGTTCGACAACGGCATGATCTGCGCCTCCGAGCAAGCCGTCATCCTGGACGACGAGATCTACGACGCCGCCTTGGCCGAGTTCCGCACGCTGCACGCCCACCTGGCGACCGCCGAGGAGAAGGCGAAGCTGGAAACGTTCCTGTTCCCGGCCGACCGGACGGGGAAGGGCTGCGAGCCCAAGGTCAACGCGGCCGCTGTAGGACAGAGCCCGGCATGGATCGCCGAACAGGCCGGCTTCACCGTTCCCGCCGGCACCTCCCTCATCCTGGTCGAGGCCGACCGGGTCGGCCCGGACGAGCCGCTCACCCGCGAGAAGCTCTGCCCGGTCCTCGCCGTCCTGCGGGCCGGCTCCGAGGAGCAGGGCTTCGCCCTGGCCGCCGACATGGTCGCCTTCCACGGCCAGGGCCACAGCGCCGTCATCCACACCGAGGACCGCGAGCTGGCCGAGGCGTACGGCAGGCGGATCAAGACGGTGCGGATCATCGTCAACGCCCCGTCGTCACAGGGCGCCATCGGCGGCATCTACAACAGCCTCCTGCCGTCGCTGACCCTCGGCTGCGGCTCCTGGGGCAGCACGTCGGTGTCGAACAACGTCTCCGCCGCCCAGCTCCTGAACGTCAAGCGGGTCGGCACGCGCCGCAACAACCTGCAGTGGTTCAAGGTGCCGCCGAAGATCTACTTCGAGCCGCAGGCCATCCGTTACCTCGCCGCCATGCCGGACGTCCACCGCGTCACAATCGTCACCGACGCGACCATGACCCGCCTGGGCTTCGTCGACCGCGTCGACCGCGTCCTCAAGCGCCGTCCCGAGCCCGTGACGCTGCAGATCATCGACAACGTCGAACCGGAACCCAGCATCGACTCCGTGCAGCGCGGTGCCCGCCTCATGCGGGACTTCCGCCCGGACACGATCATCGCGCTCGGCGGCGGTTCACCCATGGACGCGGCCAAGGTGATGTGGCTGCTCTACGAGCACCCGGACATCGACTTCGCCGACATGCGGCACAAGTTCTCCGACATCCGCAAGCGCGCCTTCCGCTTCCCGACCCTGGGCAGCCGGGCTCGCCTGGTGTGCGTGCCCACCACCTCCGGCACCGGCGCCGAGGTCACCCCGTTCGCGGTCATCTCCGACGCGGCCACCGGCAAGAAGTACCCGCTCGCCGACTACGCGCTCACCCCGAGCGTGGCCATCGTCGACCCCCTCCTGACCACCGCCCTGCCCCCGGCCCTGGCCGCCGACAGCGGCTTCGACGCCCTCACCCACGCCATCGAGGCGTACGTCTCCGTCTACGCCAACGACTTCACCGACGGCCTCGCCCTGCACGCGATCCGCCTGATCTTCGACCACCTCGAAGCCGCGGTGAACGACCGCGAGGGCTCGGCGGAGGCCCGGGAGAAGATGCACAACGCCGGCACCATCGCGGGCATGGCCTTCGGCAACGCCTTCCTCGGCATCGTCCACGCCATGTCCCACACCCTCGGCGCCACCTTCCACATCGCGCACGGCCGCACCAACGCCGTCCTGCTGCCGCATGTCATCCGCTACAACGGCACCGTCCCGACCAAGCTCACGGGCTGGCCCAAGTACGAGAGCTACCGCGCTCCCGAGCGCTTCCAGGACATCGCCCGCGCCCTCGGTCTGCCCGCCGCCACCCCACAGGCCGGTGTGGAGGCCCTCGCCCGGGCCGTCGAGCGCCTGCGCGACGCCGTGGGCATCGAGCCGTCGTTCCGGTCCCTCGGCGTCGACGAACGCGCTTTCCTCGACGCCCTGCCCCAACAGGCCCTCAACGCCTATGAGGACCAGTGCGCACCCGCCAACCCGCGGATGCCCATGCTGGACGACATGCGGGAGCTGATGCGAGCGTCCTACTACGGACCGGCCGACGCACCTGCCGAGTAGGCCCATGCAGCGGGCGGCGCGAGGCCGAGCAGACTTGGTATGTGATCGGCCTGGCTGCGACGCCCGGTCGGTGGCCACGCCGGTCCCGGGCCGGATCGTCGCGGCCGGCGTCCCCGGCCGGGACGATCCGGCCCCGTCGCGAGCGGGCAGGTCGGCCCCCCGGGCAGGGCACATCGGCCCGTGTGCGCGAGGCGGCCGGCCGTCAGGCTGGAAGGGGGCAGGCCGCACGCCGGAGAGCGAGCGGGGAGGAGCGTCGCCGCTCCCTCCCCGGCTCGCCGCGGCGAAGGAGGAGTACGCCATGAAGACCCAGACCGTCGGCGACGTCATGACCAGCGACGTCGTCCAGGCGCACCTGGAGACGCCGTTCAAGGATGTGGTCCGGCTGCTGGACCGGCACCGAATCGGCGGGCTGCCGGTCGTGGATCACGACGACAAGGTGCTCGGGGTGATCTCCGGTACTGATCTGGTGCGCGGGCAGGCAGCCCGAGCGGAGCCCGGCGTGCGGGACGACAAGGGCCACGGCCGTCGATCCCGGCTGCCCGGCCTACGACACCCATGGCGCGGCGCGGCTGCTGAGGCCCGCGCCACCACAGCCGCCGACCTCATGACGACGCCCGCGATCACGGTGCACCCCGAGCAGGCCGTCCCGGACGCCGCGCGTGTGATGGAGCGTCACCACATCGAGCGGCTGCCCGTGGTGGACGAGGAGGACCGTCTGATCGGCATCGCCACCCGGCGCGATCTGCTGCGGGTCTTCCTTTGCACGGACGAGGACATCCGCCACCAGGTGATCGACGAGGTGCTGGTGGGCGCTCTGGGCCTGCCGTCCGATGCCGTCGTCGTCTCCGTCCGGGACGGGATGGTCAGGCTGGAAGGGCGCCTGGAGCACCGCAGCGAGATCCCAGAGGTGATCCGTGCGGTGTGGCGGGTGGACGGGGTGGTCGGTGTGGTCAACAGCCTGACCTTCCGGATCGACGACATCCACCCGCCCCGGAAGCACCCGTCCCGCAGGATCGCCCACCACTGGCTGCCGGAGCGGTGACCCGGCGGCGCATCGCCCAGGCAGCGCCGCGCGCCAGGTTCGGGCCGGAGCCGGGCGCGCAGACCGACCGGCGGGAGCCGTTCACACGGCTCCCGCCCGTCGGCGTCGGTCGGAATGCGCGGGGGCTGTGGCGCGGCGGAGAAGGCTTCGCCCCCTCCGCCGAGCACAAGGCCTGCCCGCGCGTCCCCGGTGGCAAGGGGCGTCCGTCGGGCTCAGCCCGGGTAAAGGCGGGAGGACCCATCCGCTTCTCGCGGATCCTGATTGCGCGGTGCGCGAGCTCGGGCTCGCTTCTCCGCGTCTCTGTGCCGGGTCCTTCCGCCGATTCCATGGAAACACGCGGTCGTACGGCACGACCAGGGCCGGGTGGGCCGTCTGAACGGTCCACCCGGCCCTGTAGTGCCGCTGGGCGTGACGCGGATGCCGCGGACGCGGGCAGTCGGCTCACCGTTGCCGCACGGCCGGCACCATGACCACGGGGCAGTGGGAGCGATGCAGCAGGGTGTGCGCGACCGGCCGCAGGTGTGGGCCGAGCTTATGACCGTGAGGGTGGGCGCCGATGACGACGACGGCGGCCTCGCGGGTGGCCTCCAGCAGCGTATGTGCCGGGGCGGCGCGGACGACGCGGGTCGCCACTCCGACGTCGGGGTGCCGCTCCCGCAGCCGGGCCATCGTGAAGCGCGGCACCGCCTCCTCGGCCCTGCCGTGCCGGGCCTCCTCCTGCTGCCCGGGGCTGGTCGCGGGCAGGAGCGAGGGCAGTTCGGGTGTGCTGTGCCGGTGCGTCCAGGAATGCAGGACACTCAGCCCGGTACCGCGCCGCTCCGCCTCCTCGAAGGCATAGGCGGCGGCGTCCTCGTCGGCGTCGCCCTCCAGGCCGAGCAGCACATCACCGCCGTCACCGCACCGGTGATCGCCGCGTACGACGAGCAGTGGACTGTGCATATGGGCAGCCAGACGCAGGCTCACCGAGCCGAACACCAGGCCGGTGAGCCCACCGAACCCCCGGGTGCCGACGACGGTGAGGGCCGCACGCTCGCTCTCACGCGTCAGCGCCGCCACGGCTCCGCCCTCGGCGGCTTCGGCCACCACGGGCAGACCGGGGTGGCGCTCACGCACTCGTAAAACGGCCGACGCGAGGACCGGTCCGGCCGCGTCGACGTCGGGCACGGCGTACACGACACGCAGGGCCGCGCCCCGCCGCGCCGCTTCCCCCGCGGCCCAGTCCAGTGCCCGTACGGCGACGAGTGAGCCGTCCACTCCGACGACCACGTGCTGGAGAGTCATCTCGCAGCCCCCTTCCTGATCCGTGGTGCTCCTCAGGCCGATGTTCGTCGCCCGCCAGGGTTCGGGGCAGGGGCCGCCGCGTACCGTCACCGCGCCACACGGCCCTTGTCCGTGGGGCCGTTCGGCCCCTTCGACGGCGGTCAGGAAGACAGGTCCAGCCCGTACATGCTGTGTCCGCCCACGAGTTCGCGGCCGGTGACCAGTTCGGGCTCGATGCGCACGAACACGCCGTCGGGCGAGGGCGCCCAGGGACGCGGGCCGGTCCGGGACAGCCGTTCATGCGCGGCGGTGCCGGTGACCACGGTGGCCCGTCCGGTGACGACGACACTCCAGCCGGAGTGCGCGACCGGGTCGACCTCGTCGGTCTCGAAGGCGACCACCGTGCCATCGACAGCGCGCACCAGTTCCGAGCCGGCCGAGGTCCGCAAGACCACCGAACCGTCGTCGTCCAGGCGGAAATTGACGGGCAGCACCGCGGGCAGCGCGCGGCGTGTGAAGACGATGCGTCCGACGGGGACCTTCGCCATCAACCGCAGACACTCCCGCCGCCCCAGCTCGCGGAAACCGTCGTTCGCATCCATCAGCCCGTCCGTCTCTTGCCCGACACAACGCGTATGAGGTTCCATCCTCCGCCGCGCCGGTTCCGGGGGGAGGGGCCATGGGTCCCGGACCGGCCGGAGAGGGGCCCCGGCCGGAGGGACGATTGTCACCGACCGGAGGGCGCCGGCGGACGGCGGCATGGTCCGCCGCCCGGTGCGGGCGACGGGGCCGCCGCGTACCCACAGCTCGCGCTGCCCTTCCGAAAGGTCCGCCCGGCATGGCGGCCCGCCCCGTCGGGCCCATGGGCCCCACCCGACGTGCAGGGTGGGGACCGATCGGCCCTACCCTGCACCCGCATGTTCCGGCTTGTCTCGGAGCATGTCCGAAACCTGGCCCGATACCGGGCCCCGCCACATCGAACGGTGGATCTGCGGGACGACCGTGGTGGAGCTGAGCGGCGAGATCGACATCCTGACTGCGCCGTCCGTATCGGCACACCTCGACGCCCTGACCGCCTGCCCGCACCCCGACCTGGTCGTGGACCTGCGCACCGTGTCGTTCATCGACTGCTCCGGCCTGAGCACACTGTGCCGCGCTCGGAAGCGGGCCCTCGAGCAGCGGGGCCGACTGCGACTCGTCGCCGACAGTGCCCGCTTTCTGCGGATCCTTAGGTACGCCGGTCTGTCCGGGGTCTTCGAAGTGCACCGCCGACTCTCCGAGGCTCTCGCGGGTACTCCCCGGCAGAGCGTCGTCCCTGCGGCTGCCCGCTGACCAGTCCCTGGCGGCGGGCACCGCCTGTGCGGACGGGACGGTCGTCCGACGACGCACGTCATGAACACGGCGCCGCCGGTGCCCGGTGGTGCCGGGCCAGGGCCGAACGGCCCCCTTCCCAGGCCGAGTCGGTCCCGGTCGGCCTCAAGGTGACCCCTGGTCGGCCCACGCCACGGCGTCTGCCGGGCTGCCACCGTGCTGACTGGGACCACAACGCCGGCGGGGACCACGACGAGGAGGTGCGGACCGATGAGCAGCAGGCGGTCGAAGCGGAGCCGTATACGTACGACGCGACGGCTGTGGCGGTGGCGGAGCAACCCGCTGCGCCGACGCGACGATGTCATAGAGGCATGGGTCGTGCTGACCGTCTGGGCGGTCGTCGTAGTGGGTGGCGCGCTCGCCGGCCTGGTCACGGCCCTCGCGGCGCAGGAGACCTTCGCCCAGCAGCGTGCCGAGCGGCATTCGGTACGGGCCGAGCTCGTCGCGGATGTCCCGCGGAGCGCTTCGGCCGGCGCGCGGGACATGACCCAGGCCACGGTCCGCTGGACGGGCCCGGACGGTTCCGCCCGCACCGGCCGCGCGCTGGTGAAGACCGGGCAGCAGGCCGGAGCCGCGGTCGTGATCTGGACGGATGGAGAAGGACGGCTCAGCATCGAGCCGCCGAGCCCCGTGGAGGGTGCCGTCGAGGCGGGGTTCATGGGAACCACCGCGGCGCTCGCCGCCGCCGGCACGGCGTTCGGAGCGGGAGCCCTCGTCCGGTGGCGGCTCGAGAAGCGGCGCGTCGACCGATGGGGGACGGAGTGGGCGCTGGTCGGCCCGCAGTGGGGCCACAAGACCGGGTGAGGTGAACGGTCTCGCCGACCCGTCCTGGTTGGCCGGGTACTGTCGCGGCCGTCGTGCCCGCGGTCGCTCGCGACGCAATCGCCGAGGCCATCGGCGCCGAACTGTCCGGCACCGGCAAGGCCGGGCCGGCGCGACAATGGAGCCTGGCACCTGTGTTCCTGGTCCTCGTCCCGAAGGGAGGTGGGATCATGGACAAGTCGAGCGGAGCGTCCAGGTCCGCCCGGCCCGGTTCCCGGACGGCGATCATGGAGCGGTTGAGCCCGCAGGACCTCATGATGCTGTGGCCTGATGATCTCGGCTGGCCCGAGACCATAGGCGCCCTCGCCATCCTCGACGGAACCGGACTGCTCGACCCGGACGGCCGCTTCCGTGTCGAGGCGGTACGTGAGGTGATCGAAAGCCGCCTGCCGCTGGCTCACCGGTTCCGCCAGCTGCTCCACACGCCCCGGCCTGGACTGGGCCCGCCACTGTGGGTCGATGCGCGGTCGTTCGATCTCACCGAGCACGTACGGGTCCGCCCGTTCGCCGCTCCCCCCGATGAGGCGCAGCTTCTCCGCACCGTCGAGCGACTGCGTGCCGTCCCGTTCGAGCGTTCCCGGCCGCTGTGGCTGATGTGGTTCCTGCCCGGGCTGGCGGACGACCGGGTGGCCATGTTCGTCAAGTTGCACCACACCATCGCCGACGGTGCGGCGGGGGTGGCGCTGGTGGGCACGTTCCTCGACCTCAGCGCCGATGCGCCCGCGACGCCCACCCGCCCGTGGACCCCGGCTCCGAAGCCGTCGAGCCGGGACCTGTTCGAGGACAACCTTCGTCGGCGCGTCCAGGCGGCCCGAGACTCTGTGTCGAAGCTGGCTCGGCCCACCGCCACGCTGCGGCGGGCCCGGGAGGGGTGGCCCGCAGTACGCGAGGGCTTCATCAGGGGGCGAGCGCCGCGGACCAGCTTCAATGTCCCGATCGGCCGAGACCGCAGGATGGCGGTCGTCCGCAGCAGTCTCGACGTCCCGAAGCAGATCGCTCACGACCACGATGCCAAACTGAACGACGTTCTGATGACGGCCGTCGCCGGCGGCCTGCGAGAGCTGTTGTGCGGCCGGGAGGAGAGCGTCGAGGACCTGGTCCTGCGGGCTTTCGTTCCCGTCTCGCTGCACCGGGAGCAGCCCGGTCGGGCACGTGGCAATCAGAACGGAATGATGTTCGTGCCGCTGCCGGTCGGTGAGGCCGATCCCGTTCGGCGGCTGCGGGCGATCGCCACGGCGAGCGCCGAACGCAAGAAGTACGTCGTTCGTCCTCCCGAAGGCGTGATCGCCCGTAACGGCGTCCTCCAACGGGCCATGCTGCGCCGCCTCGCCCGTCAACGGTGGGCGAACGTGTACGTCACCAACATCCCGGGGCCTCCCGCTCCGCTCTACCTCGGTGGGGCGAGACTGCTCGAGGTGTTCCCCGTGGTGCCGCTCAGTGCGAACGTCACACTGGGCGTCGGCGCACTCACCTATGCCGGGCAGCTCAGCGTCTCCGTCATAGCCGACGCGAGTGCCCTCCCCGATGTCGAGGTCTTCGCCGCGGGCATGGAGAACGCACTGCAGGCACTGGGGGCGCTGCGAACCCGGGCTGACGCGCGGTGAAGCCGACACAGACGGAGACGCCCGATAGCCCTCACCGTCCCGCGCGGCTCGCGCCGGCGCTCACCGTCCCGCCGGGCTCGCGGCGACCGTCCCGCCGCGCTCACGGCGGTCCTTCGGCCGTGTCGTCGTCAGTCGTGCGGGACCACCGCGACCGGGCAGGCCACCTCGCGGATCAGCGTGTGGGCGACCGGACCGAGGTGGGAACCGACCGCGCCGCGCCGACGCCTGCGCCGGCCCACCACCAGCAGCCCGGCACCGCCCGCGGCCTTCACGACCAGACGGGCCGGGCGCCCCTCCGACAGCGTTTCCCGCACGAAGACACCGGCGTACTTCTCGCGCCATGGCTCCAGCAGCGCCCTCAGCTCCCGCTCCGCCCGCGCCCGGTCCTGGGCACGCTCCTCGGCGTCCACGAGGCCGTGCCGGTAGGGGACGTGCCAGGCGTGCACCACGCGCAGCGGCGCTCCGCGGGCCTGCGCGGCCCTCAGCGCGAACTCGAGCACTTCGTCGCACGGCCCGCCGACGTCGAGGGCGACCGCCACGTCACGACAGGGCGTATGAACCGATGGCTCGCCCGACCGGTCCGGAAGGTGGTCGTCCTGCCTGGTGTGACCGGACCGTACAAGGACGACCGGCCGCCCGGCGTGTGCGACGGTCGCCATGGCCACGGAGCCCGCGAAGAAGCCGCCGACACCGCCGAAGCCCCGGCTGCCGAGCACCAGCAGTTCGGCGTCCTCCGCCTCGGCGAGTAGTGCGGGTCCGGGTGGTCTGCGCAACTGCTCGGTGACGATGCACAGTTGCGGGTAGCGCTCGTTCAGGCGGTCGCCCGCGCTCCGCAGCACCTTGAGCGCCCGGTCCTGCGGAGCCTGAAGTTCGGGCAGGGTCGGGGGCCTTCCCTCGTCGGGCATCCCCTCCCATGCGTGCACCAGACGGAGCGGCAGGCCGCGCCGCAACGCCTCCCGTGCTGCCCAGTGGGCCGCGGCGTCGCTCTCCCGCGAGCCGTCCAGGCCCGCCACCACTACCGGCCTGAGCATGACCATCACTCCTCTCGGCCCGTACTGTCGCCCTGCCTGCAACGGGCTTCCTCGTCGCTTCCTCGTCACCTGCTGTCGCTGGTCCCAGTGGTGTCCGCGAGCGCCGCTCGTCCCGCCTCCAGCCGGGCGGCCGGGATCCGGAACGGTGAGCACGAGACGTAGTCCAGCCCGGCGTGGTGGAAGAAGTGGATGGACTGCGGGTCGCCGCCGTGCTCGCCGCAGACCCCGGTCTGCAGGCGCGAGTTCACGGCACGGCCCGCTTCAACGCCCATCTCCACCAGCCGGCCGACGCCTTCCCGGTCGATCGTCTCGAAGGGCGACACGTCGAAGATCCCCTTCTCCAGGTACAGCGGGAAGAAGGATGCCTCGGCGTCGTCCCGGGACAGGCCCCAGGTGGTCTGTGTGAGGTCGTTGGTGCCGAAGGAGAAGAAGTCGGCGACCTCGGCGATGCGTCCCGCGGTGAGCGCGGCGCGCGGCAGTTCGATCATCGTGCCGATCGGGAGGCCGAGTTCCCGGCCGGTCTCGTCCGCGACCGCGGCGAGCACGCGTTCGGCCTCGGCGCGGGCCTGCCGCAGCTCCTCGACCGTGCCCACCAGCGGGATCATGATCTCGGCACACGGCTCGCCGCCGGCGCCCAGCCGTTCGGCGACGGCCTCGGCGATCGCCCGTACCTGCATGGCCACCAGACCGGGCACGGCCAGTCCCAGACGTACGCCGCGCAGGCCGAGCATGGGGTTCTGCTCGTGCATGCGCTCGACGGCGTCCAGCAGTTCGCGGTCGTGGAGGTCGGGGTGGACGGCGCTCGCGAGGCGGACGGCCAACTCCGTGCGGTCCGGCAGGAATTCGTGCAGCGGCGGGTCGAGGAGGCGGATCGTCACCGGGAGGCCGTCCATGGCCTTCAGGATCCCGGCGAAGTCCGCGCGCTGCAGCGGCAGCAGGGCCGCCAGCGCCGCTTCGCGGGCGGTGTCGTCGCGGGCGAGGATCATCGCCTCGACGAGCGCGCGGCGTTCGCCGAGGAACATGTGCTCGGTGCGGCACAGTCCGATGCCCTGGGCGCCGAGGGCGCGAGCGCGTTCGGCGTCCTCCGGGGTGTCGGCGTTGGCCCGTACCCCGAGGCGGCGCACGGAGTCGGCGTGGCTGAGGGCTTGAAGGACGGCCTCGGTCAGCGGTCCGGTACCCCTCGCGGTCTCCAGCGAGCGTCCCACGTCGGAGGCGGTCAGCGGCAGCGCGCCGAGGTGGACGGTGCCGGCCGTGCCGTCGACGGAGACGACGTCGCCCTCATGGACCACCACGCCCGAGGATGTGGTGAACTGCCGGGCCACGGGGTCGATGGCCAGCGATTCCGCGCCGCACACGCACACCTTGCCCATGCCGCGCGCCACGACGGCGGCGTGGCTGGTCTTGCCGCCGCGGCTGGTCAGGATGGCCTCCGCGGCGATCATTCCGGGCAGGTCGTCGGGAGTGGTCTCACGCCGTACGAGAACGGTGTGCTCTCCGGCGGCGGCACGGCGCCTCGCCTCGGCAGAGTCGAAGACGACGGCGCCGACGGCGGCGCCCGGCGATGCGGCCACGCCGTGGGCGATGGGCACGTCCGTGGGGCGGATGTCGAAGCGGGGGAACATGAGCCGGGTCAGTTCGGCGCCGTCGACGCGGTTCAGCGCCTCGTCCGCCGTGATCACGCTCTCCTCGCGCAGATCGTGGGCGATCCGGAAGGCGGCCTCGGCGGTGCGCTTGCCGACGCGTGTCTGCAGGATCCACAGCGTGCCGCGCTCGACGGTGAACTCCACGTCGCACAGGTCGCGGTAGTGCGCCTCCAGCGTGTGCAGGTGCTCGCCGAGTTCGTCGTAGGAGCGGGGGTCCAGGCGCCCAAGCTCGGCCAGCGGTACGGCGTCGCGGACGCCGGAGACGACGTCCTCGCCCTGGGCGTCGGGCAGGTAGTCGCCGTACCGGCCGCGGGCGCCGGTGGCGGGGTCGCGGGTGAAGGCGACGCCGGTGCCGGAGTCGGCGCCGAGGTTGCCGAAGACCATGGCCTGGACGTTGACGGCGGTGCCGAGGTCGTCGGGGATGTGTTCGCGGTGGCGGTAGACGCGGGCGCGTTCGCCGTTCCAGGACTCGAAGACGGCACGGATGGCCCGGGTCAGCTGCTCGACGGGGTCCTGCGGGAAGTCCCCCCCGGTTTCCCGGCGGATGATCTCCTTGAACTCATCGGTGATGGCCGCGAGTTCCGCGGCGTCGAGGTCGTGGTCGTCAGTCGTCGAGCGGCCGGCCTTGTGCTCCGCGATGGCCGCCTCGAAGAGGTCGCCGTCCACCCCCATCACCGTGCGCCCGAACATCTGCACGAGCCGTCGGTAGGAGTCCCAGGCGAACCGCTGCTGTCCGGAGGCCTTGGCCAGCCCCGTGACGGAGTCGTCGTTGAGTCCGATGTCGAGGATCGTCTCCATCATGCCGGGCATCGAGAACCGGGCGCCTGAGCGCACGGACAGCAGCAGCGGGTCGTCCGGGGCGCCCAGTTTGCGGCCCATCGCCCGCTCCAGGTCGGCGAGAGCGCGGGCGGCCTCCACACCGAGCTCGGGCGGTTCCTGCCCGGTCCTGAGATAGACCCGGCAGGCTTCGGTGGTGACCGTGAAGCCCGGGGGGACGGGAAGTCCGAGCCGGGTCATCTCGGCCAGGCCGGCTCCCTTTCCACCGAGCAGCGCGGCCATGTCACGGCTGCCCTCGGCGAAGGAGTACACGTACTTCGTCGGTGCGCTCATCAGGCTTCGGCCTCTCAAACGTGGGGAACGACGGCGACGGGGCAGCCGACGTGATGGATCACGGCATGGGTGACGGGGCCGGTGCGCGGGCCCATCGGGGCCTCGGTCAGCCGGTGGCCGACGACGCACAGGCTCGCCTCGGAGGTGGCGCGCAGCAGCGCGGACCGGGGCTTGTCCTCCGGCACCGTCTCGACGACCCGGACGTCCGGGAACTTCTCTCGCCACGGTTCGAGCACGGCGGACAGGAAGCCCTGCCACTCCTGCGCCCGCTGCGGTTCGCCGAGCAGGGCGAGCTCGCCCGGGCCGAGACCGAGGGCGAAGGGCGCCTGCCAGGCGTGGACGACCCGCAGCCCGGCCCGGCGCAGCCGGGCGGCCTCGAAGGCGAACTCGATCACCTCGTCGCACGGCTCGCTCAGGTCGACGCCCATTACCACGTCCCTGTACCGGGGCCTGGTGGCGGTGCTGCCGTCGCCGGCCGGCAGGTGTTCGTCGCCCGGCTCCTCGTCGGCGCGTACGAGGACGACGGGCCGGGTGGCCTTCGCCACCACACCCAGGGCGACCGAGCCCACCAGGAACCCGGTGAGGCCGCTCAGCCCCCGGGAGCCCAGCACCAGCACCTCGGCCTGCTCGGCCACGCGCAGCAGCGCGGCGGTCGCCGGCCCGTCGACCTGCTCGTCGGACACGAACACGTCGGGGCAGGCGGCGCGGACGCGGTCCTCCGCCTCACGCAGCACGCGTCGCGCCATGTGCCGCTGGACGGCACTCGCCCGCTCGCCGTCCACCCGGTGGGGATGCCAGTTCCGCACGTGCACCAGCCGCAGCGGCCGCGCTCGGCGCCCGGCTTCGCGGGCCGCCCACTCGGCGGCGGCGAGACTCTCGGACGATCCATCGACTCCGGCAACGACGAACGGAACCATGACGGGCACCTCCAGGGTCGATCGCTACTGTTACCAGGGTCACGCCAGGTCGGGCCGTCGGCCATGGGCCGCAGGGGCTCGGCGAGGGGACCATTCGGCCCTGGGGCCGTGTCCCGCGGGGTGTGGCGCGGTGCGCACAACAGCGCCCACGGCCGAGGGCCGAGGAGGTTCGGCACCCGCGGACGGGGAACTTCGGCCCCCGTGGGGCCGCCCCTGGGCAGCTCACCTCTCCGGCTCGCCTCCCGGCTCGCCCGTCGGACACGCCGGGTGGGCCGGGTGCCGGTGCACCGGCTCAACGCCTCCCGGACCCGCCTGGTCAATCTGTACGGAACGTACGACCGGAACGACAGGCCCACTCATTGGCAGGCACTCATTCCCTCGGCCGGCGGTCGTGCCGGGGCTGATCACCGAGGCTGATCACGCAGACCAGGCCGGGCCGGGGCGCTGACCCCGGCCCGGCCGGCCCGTGCCGCCGAGAACCCGCGGTTCCCGTACGGAACCCGCGGGACCTCAGCTGTCTCAACCTCTCGGTGTCTCAGCTCCTCTCCGGCTCGCCTCCCGGCTCGGTGCTCCTCTGCGGCTTGCCGCCCAGCTCGGTGGCGATGTGGTCCGCCCATGCCTCGATCGCGGTGAAGTCCCGGTAGTCACCGCCCTTGCCCGATGCGACGATCTTGCGAGCGACGAACCCCTTGGCGCCCTCCTGGAGGCAGCCGCCGAAGGTGACGTGCTCCCGGGCGTCGAGCCGGTCCATCGCCTTCTTCACACCGTGCACCGGTGGGATCTCCTTCTCGGAGGCCGAGGCGTCGAGCGGTCCGCTGCTGAAGAACCACACGGGGCGCTCCGCCAGGACGTCGCGGTGGCGGCGGACGAAGTGGCGGGCGTCCTTCTGCCAGCGCCCGGCATACAGTCCGCCTCCGACCACCACGGCGTCGTAGGACTCCGGGTGCATCACGGTCGCGGCGTCCCGGGCGTCCGCCTCGAGTCCGTCCTTGCGCAGGACGTCGGCGATGTCCTCGGCGATCTGCGCGGTCGATCCGTTCGTCGTTCCGTAAGCGACCAGCACACTCGTGGTCATGATGGTCCGCCTCCTCTCACAGCCTGCGCAGCCAGTCTTCGGTGACGCCGTGCAGCGCCGGCCCCTCCGGCTGGAGGCGCGCGTCGTCCAGCCGGTAGGAGAGCTCGTCGACCACCGCGACCACGCCGTCGATCCGGCGGGTCATGGCGACGGCGATCTCGGTCTCGGTCTTGCGTTCCATGTGCCCGGCCAGCGTGACCACGCCCTCCACCACGGAGACCTCGATGGTCCGGGGCGCCAGCCAGAGCGCGCGTTCCAGCACCTCCTTGATCACCTCGTCACGGATCTCGCCGTCGGGCCGCAGGAAGACCTGGAGCAGGTCCCGGCGAGTGACGATGCCGACGAGCCGTTCCTCCTCGTCGAGGACGGGCAGCCGCTCCACGCGGTGCTGCGTCATGGTCCGGGCGGCCTCGGCGATGGTGTCGTCGGCATGCACGGTGACGGGCGGGGCGGTCATCAGCTGTCCGGCGGTGCGTGCACCCGCCTTCGCCGCCTCCTTCCTGGCACCGCGCGTCAACCGGGCGAACGGGAAGCGCCGGTGCGGGGCGTACGGGTCGCGCGTCCGCGCCTGCCGGATCATCAGGTCGGTCTCGGACAGCACCCCGATGACCTTGTCGTCTTCATCGACCACCGGGAGCCCGCTGATCCGGTGGTCGGCGAGCAGGTGGGCCACCTCCTTGAACGGAGTGTCGTACGTGGCGCGAACGACCTCGGTCGCCATGACGGAGCCGACCTTGTTGTGCTTCATGGCTGATGCCTCCTGTTTCCGACTCGGTGAGAAGTCGGCTCCTCAGCGGAGTCGGCGCAGATAGGGATCGTGGGACGGGCGCGGCAGCAGGCGTACGCGGGCGTCGAGGACGGTGATGCCGCCGGGCGCCGCGAGGACGGGGTTGAAGTCGGCCTCGGCGAGCTGCGGCAGGTCGGCCGCGAGGCGGGACAGCCGCAGCAGCACCTGTTCCAGCTTCTCCAGATCGACGGGACGGCCGCCGTGCGCGCCGAACAGCAGCGGCGCGCAGCGCGGGGCGGTGATCAGGTCGTGCACGTCGTGGTCGGTGAGCGGGGCGAGCCGGGCCGCGTGGTCGGCGAGCACCTCGGTGGCCGTGCCGCCGAGTCCGAAGAGCACGAGCGGGCCGAAGACGTCGTCCTGGACGACACCTGCGAACAGTTCGGTGCCGCGTTCGGCGAGCGGCTGCACGACCACACCCGTCATCAGCCCGGCGAACCGGGACCGCAAGTCCTGGAAGGCCGCGCGGACCTGGGCGTCGCCTTGCAGGTCGAGGTGGACGGCGCGCTGTCGGCTCTTGTGGACCAGTCCGGGCCAGTGGGCCTTCATCACCACCCTGCCGTCGGGGCCGCGCAGCCGCTCGGCGGCGAGGACTGCGGCGTCCTCGGTCTCGGCCCAGGCCCAGTCCGACTGCGGAATTCCGTAGCAGGACAGGAGTTCGGCGCAGGTGCGCGGATCGAGCCAGCCGCCGTCCGGGTGGGCGGCGAGGTGGTTGTCGACGACCTGGTGGGCGCGGGCCGTGTCGACGTCCGCGAGATCGGGGATGGTCCCCGCGGGCCGGCTCAGCCAGGCCGCGCGTCGGGCCGCGTGGCCCAACGCCCGTGCCGCCGCCTGGGGTTCGGCGTAGGAGGGGATCGCGCCGCCGTCGGCGGCCGGCAACAGCCTGACGGGCAGGTCCTGTTCGAGCCGGACCACGGCGACGGGCTTCGTGCGCAGTGCCGGGCCCCCGGTGACGGCACGGACCAGGTCGTCGCCGGTCGCGGCCGCCACTGCCGTGGGGACGAGGGCCAGCAGTACCGCGTCGACTCCGGCGTGCGGCAGGACCCGCTCGACGCACTCCCTCAGCTGTTCCTCGGTCACCGCGGCCGTGGCGTCGACGGGGTTGCCGACGGCGGCGCCCTCCGGCAGGGCGGCGAGCAGGTCGTCGGTGAGTTCGGGGGTGAACGGAGGCAGGGCGAGCCCGGCCTCGGCGCAGGCGTCGGCGGCCAGGACCCCGGCGCCGCCCGCGTTGGTGACGATCGCGACGCGGGTGCCGGCGGGGAGCGGCTGGGAGTGCAACAGGGCGGCGGTTTCGAGGAGTTCGCCGACCGACCGGGTGGCGGTGATGCCGGCCTGGGTGAACAGGGCCTGCCGGGTCATGGTGCGGGTGGCGGCGGCCGCGGTGTGCGAGGCCGCGGCTCGGCGACCGGCGTCGGTGCGGCCCGCGTCGACGGTGAGCACCGGCATGCGGCGGGTCACCCGCCGGGCGGTGCGGGAGAACGCCCGCGGGTTGCCGAAGGACTCCAGGTGCAGCAGGGCGAGATCGGTACGGCCGTCGCTCTCCCACCACTGGAGCATGTCGTTGCCGCTGACGTCGTACTTGTCGCCCAGGGACACGAAGGACGACACACCGATGCCGAGCCGGGACAGCCCGTCGAGGAGGGCGATGCCCACCCCGCCGGACTGCACCGCGACGCCCGCGGTACCGGGGCGCGGGTGCTCGGCGGCGAAGGTCGCGTCCAGGCACAGTTCCGGGTCGGTGTTGGAGATGCCGAGGCAGTTGGGTCCGACGAGCCGCATGCCGTATGAACGGCAGGCCGCGAGCAGCGCGCGCGCCTGGTCGGCGTCGAGTCCCGCCGAGACGACGAGCAGGGCCCGTACCCCGGACTTTCCGCACTCCTCGGCGATGGCGGGCAGCGCGCCGGCCGGCACCGCGAGGACCGCGAGGTCGGGTGTTCTCGGCAACGCGCCGACGGACGGGAAGCAGGGCACACCGAACATCGCGGTGGCGCCCGGGTTCACGGCGTACAGCCGCCCGGCGAAACCGCCCGTGTGCAGGTGCCGGAGAACGGCCCGGCCCACCGATCCGGGTTTGCGGCCCGCGCCGACGACCACGACCGTGTCCGGCCGCAGCAGCGGCACCAGACTGGCCACGTCGGCGCTCCTGCCGCGTTCCTCCACCGCTGTCAGATAGGTGTCGTCCTCGGCCAGCTCGATGGTGCAGCGCACTTCGGAGCCGTCGAAGCGGCGGGCGGTGCGCAGCCCGAGGTCGGCGAAGAGCTGGAGCACCGCGCGGTTCTCGGCGAGTGCGTCGGCGGTGAAGGTGGTGATGCCTTCCGCCCGGGCCACAGAGACCAGGTGCTCGACGAGGAGGGTGCCGACGCCGCGGTGGTGCAGTCCGTCGGCCACGGCGATGGCGATCTCGGCGGAAGCCTCGGCACCGGCGGGGTCACCGGTGTCGTACTCGGCCAGACCGATCACCCGGCCGCCGGTCTCGGCCAGCAGGGCCCGGTAACCGGTGCGTGGCGGTGCACACGTGCGGTCGGCCGCCAGCTCGGCGGAGCGCCGGCTCGCGCCGAAGAACCGCAGCCGGAGGTTTTCCGGGGACATCTCCTCGTACAGGTTCCGCACCTGGTCGTGGTCGCTCGGCTCTGCCGGGCGGATGCACACCGTGGTGCCGTCCGCGAGCAGTGCGTGGACCGTGGGCCTCGGCCTGCTGAGCACGTCGTCCGTCATGTCGGATCCCTCCGGGCCACTCGATTCCTCGATACCTCCACTGCTTGAGCATCCAGCGGTTCCGGGACCGCTCCCATGGGCTGAGCGGGGACGACCGGAGGGCCGATCGGCCCTCGCCCGGTCCCTACGGGCCCTTGGCCGTGCAAGGGCGCCGGACGGACGGTAGGAGCTGTGAATCAGCGACTGGGGAGGGTACGGCCATGACAGGAGAAATCGCCGTGTGCGTCGACGGCTCCGCGGGCAGCCGCGCCGCTTTCGACTGGGCGGTGCGCGAGGCGCAGCTGCGCGGGCGTCCGCTCGAGGCGGTGCACGTCTCGTCGCTGCCGGACGAAGAGGCCCTCGCGACCTGGCCGTACCTGCGTGAGCCTGCCCCCGACGCCTGGGTGAAGGAGCTGACGGAAACCCACCCCGGGATCCGGGCGAAGGCCGTCGGCCTTGTCGGGGAGGCCGCCCCGGCCCTGCTCTCCTTCCGTTCCGCCGCCGACCTCACGGTCCTCGGGCTGCGCGGCGCGGGCGGCTTCCCGGAACTCGCCGTGGGATCGGTGGCGCACCGTGTCGCAGAGCGCTCGGACAGTCCGGTCGTGCTGGTGCCGAGCGGCTCACGCTCCGCCGGAGGCGCCCGGCTCTCCGGTCCGGTTGTCCTGGGGATCGACGCCCGCGATCCCGCCGGGACCGCGACGGAGTTCGCGTTCGAGGCGGCGCACCGGCGTGGGACCGTGCTGCACGCGGTCCACGCCTGGCACTTTCCCTCGCCCGCCGGGCAGTGGATGCCCTACGGCGTGCCCGAGGAGGACCGGGGCGGCTGGGAGGACCAGGAGGTGCAGCTGCTGTCGGACGCGCTGCGGCCGTGGCGGGAGAAGCATCCACGGGTGCGGGTCTGCCAGGACGTGCTGCTCAAGACGCCCCCGGCCGCTCTGGTCGAGGCCTCCTCCTCCGCAGGGCTGTTGGTGGTGGGCCGTGCGGGTACGGCACTCGGCCCCACCCTGCGCGCCGTGCTGGAGCACACCCGATGCCCGGTGGCCGTGGTTCCGTCGTGACCTCGCGACCCGGCGCCTCGAGGGCTCGTGACGTCCCGCAGAGCGGTCCCGCGGCGGACGGCCGCCGAAGACGGACTCGATGTCCGCCCCCTCTGTAGGGGAGCAGGCCCGAGGGCGCGACGGGACGTCAGACGCGCCGCGGAGCCCGGACGGGCCCCGCGGCTTCTCCTGTGGCTCTCACACGGTCAGCGCAGCCAGCCGTGGCGGCGGACGAACGGCAGCTGGGCCCAGATCCTGCCGAGGCCGAGGGTGTCGCCCGCCGAGACCGCGGCGAGGACGATCAGGGCGGCGGCGTAGATGACGTGGTAGTCCACGAACGGGTTGGTGGACATGCTCGGCGATCCGTCCGAGAGGTGCTGGGCGGGCGGCCACTCGGCGATCCACATCAGCGCCATCATCGCGGTGCCGGCCACGGCCGCGAGGCGCAGTGTGATACCGCTGACCAGGGCGAGTCCGATGCCGAGCAGACCGGCCATGAACAGTGCGTCGGCCCAGTCCGCACCCGCCCAGTCGTGGAAGGTGGACTCCACGGGTCCGACCGCGACGCCGCTGAGGAAGCCCTTGGTCGGCGATCCTCCGTCGATCCAGCCCTTGCCGGACGGGGTCGCGTAGCCGAGCCCGAAGGTCTTGTCCAGGAACGCCCACAGGAAGGCGAACCCGGTCAGCAGCCGCAGCGAGGCGAACGAGTAGGCCCGCAGCGAGTGGGTATCGGTGCTTGCCGAGACGGCGGGCCCAGCAGTGGACGCGGTCCGGTGGACACCCCGGAAGGGCAGGTGGAATCCGTGGTGGCGGTGAGGGTGCTCATGCACGGCCATGATGGTGATCCCTTCGGGGAGGGTCAGGTCCGTTCCTGACACCACTCACTCTCATGGCGCGGAGCGGTCCACGCCCGGTGCCGAAGGGCGGTGGTGACGGGGCTGAACGGCCCCCGGACGGGGGCCGGTTGGGCTGCGGAGGCGGCACTGGCAGCCGATTCGTCGCTTCCGCCGGCCCCTTGGTGGATCCTTGGGGCACCAGTGGGCCCTGTGGGCGAGGCGAAAGGGGATCCATGTCCCAGCGATCGGGCGGACACGCTTGGGGGTGGCGCGGTCTGACGCCGGGCATCGCGGCGCTGGCCGGCTATCGCCGCTCCTGGCTGCGTGGCGATCTGCTGGCCGGGGTGACGGTGGCCGCCTACCTCGTGCCGCAGGTCATGGCCTACGCGGGTGTGGCCGGGCTGCCGCCGGTGGCGGGGCTCTGGGCGATCCTGCCCGCGCTGGTGCTGTACGCGCTGCTGGGCTCGTCGCGGCTGCTGTCGGTCGGCCCCGAGTCCACGACCGCGCTGATGACCGCGACCGTGGTCGGACCGCTCGCCGCCGGGGACGCCGGCCGCTACGCCGTACTGGCCTCCGCTCTCGCGATCGCGGTCGGTCTGCTGTGTGTGGCGGCCTGGGCGGCCCGGCTCGGCTTCGTCGCCGATCTGCTGTCCCGGCCGGTGCTCGTCGGCTATCTCGCGGGCGTGGCACTCATCATGACGGTGGATCAGCTGACGAAGCTGACCGGGGTCGAGACGACGGGGTCGAGGTTCTTCCCGCAGTTGTGGTCCTTCCTGCGGAATCTGCCGGACGCCCATCCGGCGACCGTCGTCCTGTCCGCCGTCGCGCTGGCGTTCCTCTTCGTCCTGCCCCGGTTCCTGCGCACCGTCCCCGCCCCGCTGCTGGCCGTGGTCCTCGGCACGGCGGCCGTGGCCGTGTTCGACCTTGACGAGCGCCACGGCATCAAGGTGATCGGCGAGGTGCCGTCGGGCCTGCCGGGTTTCACGCTGCCGCCCCTGAGCGATCTGCCGCAGTTGCTGCTGCCCGCGCTGGGCGTCCTCATCGTCGGCTACACCGACTTCATCCTCACCGCGCGGGCATTCACCAGGCATGACGGCCAGGGCGGGCAACTGGACGCCAACCAGGAACTGCTGGCCCTGGGCGCGGCCAATCTCGGGGCCGGTTCGCTGCACGGCTTCCCGGTGAGCAGCAGCGCCAGCCGTACCGCGCTGGCCGCCTCGGGGGGTGCCCAGAGCCAGGCCTACTCCCTCGTCGCCGGGGCGGCCGTGCTGGCCGTGCTGCTGTTCCTCAGCCCTCTGCTGTCGCGCACCCCGTCGGCGGTGCTGGGCGCGCTCGTCGTCTACGCCGCCGTACGCATGATCGACCTCGCGGGCTTCCGGCGCCTGGCGTCCTTCCGCCGCCGGGAGCTGCTGCTCGCCTTCGGCTGTCTCTCGGGGGTGCTGGTTCTGGACATCCTGTACGGGGTGCTGGTCGCCGTCGGTCTGTCGATCGCGGAGCTGCTGATCCGGGTGGCCCGCCCGCACGACGCCGTGCAGGGGCTCGTGCCCGGAGTGGCGGGCATGCACGACGTGGACGACTACCCGCAGGCCCGGACGATCCCCGGCCTGGTGGTCTACCGCTACGATTCCCCGCTGTTCTTCGCCAACGCGGAGAACTTCCGGCAGCGGGCCCTTGCCGCGGTGGAGGACCAGACTGATCCGGTGCGCTGGTTCGTGCTCAACGCCGAGGCCAATGTGGAGGTCGACATCACCGCCCTGGACGCCGTAGACGAGCTGCGCCGTGAACTCACCGGCCGCGGCATCGAGTTCGCCCTCGCCCGGGTCAAGCAGGACCTGAAGGACGACCTCGACGCGTACGGGCTGACCGAGTCGGTCGGCAGCGACCGGATCTTCCCGACCCTGCCGACCGCGGTCGACGCGTTCCGGCGATGGCTCGGTGATCAGTAGGCGGTCACCCCGTGCTCCCGGAACTGAGCACGGACCCGCTCGGTCACCTCGGGCCCCGGAGGCGGCTGGTCGCGCAGCGGGAAGGGGATCCCGAGGGCCTCGTACTTGGCGGCGCCCAGTTTGTGGAACGGCAGCACGTCGACCCGGTCGACGCGGCCGAGGCCGGAGAGGAAGCGGGCCAGGCCGTCCACGGCGTCCGGGTCATCAGTCCAGCCGGGCACCAGGACGTAGCGGATCCACATGGGGATGCCGAGCCGGTTCAGGCGGGTGGCGAAGTTGAGCGTGGGGGCCAGCTCGCCGCCGGTCAGCTTCCGGTAGGTGTCGACGTCGAAGGACTTGATGTCGAGGAGTACGAGGTCGGTGTCGGCGAGGAGTTCGTCCGTGGCGCGGGAGCCGAGGAAGCCGGAGGTGTCGAGTGCGGTGTGCAGTCCGGCTTCCTTGCAGCGGCGCAGCACTTGGGCGGTGAAGGCGGGCTGGAGCAGTGGCTCGCCTCCGGTGAGCGTGACCCCTCCACCGGCCGCGGTGAGGAATCCCCGGTACTTGTCGATCTCCGCCATGACGTCGTCGGCCGTGGTCTCCCGGCCGTCGCGCATGTGCCAGGTGTCGGGGTTGGCGCAGTACAGGCAGCGCAGCGGGCAGCCGCTGACGAAGAGGACGAACCGGGTCCCGGGACCGTCCACTCCGGTGGACAGATCCCAGGAGTGGATCCGGCCCGTCGTCGGGCCGGATCCCACGGTCCGGTCGGTCGCCCGGCCAGGTCCCACGGTCCGGTCGCCCGCGGTGCTCACAGCGATCCGTGGAAGGTGCGGCTGATCACGTCGAGTTGCTGCTCGCGGGTCAAGCGGACGAAGTTGACGGCGTATCCGGAGACTCGGATGGTCAACTCGGGGTACTTCTCCGGGTGTTCCATTGCGTCCTCCAGCACGTCCCGGTTCAGCACGTTGACGTTCATGTGGAACCCGCCGGAGGCCGTGTAGGCGTCGAGGATGCCGACCAGATGAGCCGCGCGCTCGGCAGGGTTGTGGCCCAGGCCCTCCGGTGTGATCGTCGTGGTCAGCGAGATGCCGTCGCGGGCCTGCTCGTAGGGGAGCTTGGCCACCGACAGCGCGGAGGCGGCCACGCCGTGCCGGTCACGGCCGTTCATCGGGTTGGCGCCGGGCGCGAAGGGCTGTCCGGCGCGCCGGCCGTCGGGGGTGTTGCCGGTGTGCTTGCCGTAGACCACGTTGGAGGTGATGGTGAGCACCGACTGGGTGTGCTCGGCGTCCCGGTAGGTGGGATGCTTGCGCACCTTCGCCATGAAGGACTCGACCAGCCCGACGGCGATGTCGTCCGCCCGGTCGTCGTTGTTGCCGTACGCCGGGTACTCGCCCTCGGTCCGGAAGTCGACGGCCAGTCCGGTCGCGTCCCGGAACACCTTCACCCGGGCGTACTTCACCGCGGACAGGCTGTCCACCGCGACGGAGAGCCCGGCGATGCCGCAGGCCATGAAGCGGTGCACGGGGTGGTCGTGCAGGGCCATCTCGATGCGCTCGTAGGCGTACTTGTCGTGCATGTAGTGGATGACGTTGAGCGTGTTCACATACGTCTCCGCCAGCCAGTCCAGGGCGCGGTCGTAAGCCGCCGACAACTCCTCGTAGTCGAGGTACTCGCCGGTCAGCGCCGGTGCCTCCGGGGCGATCTGGTCGCCGGTCATCTCGTCCCGGCCGCCGTTGACGGCGTAGAGCAGTGCCTTGGCGAGGTTGACCCGCGCCCCGAAGAACTGCATCTGTTTGCCCACCGCCATGGCCGACACACAGCAGGCGATGGCCGTGTCGTCGCCGGTGCGCGGCCGCATCAGGTCGTCGGACTCGTACTGGACGGCGCTGGTGTCGATGGAGACCTGGGCGCAGAACTCCTTGAAGCCGTCCGGCAGGCGGGGCGACCAGAGCACGGTGAGGTTGGGCTCGGGTGCCGGGCCGAGGTTGTACAGCGTCTGCAGGAACCGGAAGGAGGTTCGGGTGACCAGCGGGCGGCCGTCGGAGCCGATGCCGCCGATCGATTCCGTCACCCAGGTCGGGTCGCCGGAGAACAGCGCGTCGTACTCGGGGGTGCGCAGGAACCGTACGATCCGCAGCTTGATCACGAAGTCGTCGATCAGCTCCTGGGCGCGGGTCTCGTCGATGACGCCCTCGTCCAGATCCCTCTGGAGGTAGACGTCGAGGAAGGTGGAGGTGCGGCCGAGTGACATCGCGGCGCCGTTCTGCTCCTTGACGGCGGCGAGATAGCCGAGGTAGAGCCACTGCACGGCCTCGTGGGCGGTGGCGGCCGGGCGGGAGACGTCGCAGCCGTACGAGGCCGCCATCCGCGTCAGCTCGCCCAACGCCCTTACCTGCTCGGCGATTTCCTCGCGGTCACGGATGACCTCGGGGGTGGAGGGCCGTGCGTCCAGCAGGGCGCGTTCGGCGCGCTTGGCCGCGATCAGCCGGTCCGTGCCGTACAGGGCGACGCGCCGGTAGTCGCCGATGATCCGGCCGCGGCCGTAGGCGTCCGGGAGCCCGGTGATGATCCCGGCCCTGCGGGCGGCGCGCATCTCGGGGGTGTACGCGTCGAACACTCCGTCGTTGTGGGTCTTGCGGTAGGTACCGAAGACCTGGGTCACGAACGGGTCGGGCTCGTAGCCGTAGGCCCTGAGTCCGCTCTCGACCATCCGCAACCCGCCGTTCGGCATGATCGCGCGCTTCAGCGGAGCATCGGTCTGCAGGCCGACGATCAGCTCCCGCTCGCGGTCGATGTAACCGGGTGCGTGCGAGGTGATGGTCGACGGGGTCTCGGTGTCGACGTCGAGGATGCCCCGCCGCCGCTCCTCGGGGAACAGCGCTCTGACCTTGCCCCAGACGGCGCGGGTGCGGTCCGTGGGGCCCGTCAGGAACGCGGAACCACCCTCGTAGGGCGTGTAGTTGGCCTGGATGAAGTCACGCAGGTCGACCTGTTCCCGCCAGTGCTCGCCGGTGAAGCCGCGCCACGCGGCGACCGGTGCCTGCACCTGTGTCGGGGCCATCGTCGTCATCACTGCCTCCGCTTGAGTCCACTTCGTCGTCGGCGAGGTTCCGCGGACGTCTCGCACACGATGCTCGTCCGTGGCGCCGGCGTACGACAGGGCCGAGCGGATACCGCCGGGGCGCCGTACGACCCCGCCTGACCGGGCTCGTTGGGTCGTCGAGCCCTGGTGGACGGGGCCGTTCGGCCCTGTCGGCGCGGCGGCACGGCGGCGGCAGGGTGGCGCAGGCGCGCGGTGCGGCGGCACGGCGACAGGGTGGCGCGGCGGCGCGGACGCCGAGTTCCCCGTGTCCGAGGAGACGGGTGAGGAAGCCACCCCGCGGGTCAGGACACGCCGGTCGGAACGCCCTTGTGTTCGGAGCCCTAACTCACAGTGAGCTCGGGTCGCACGAGCGTGCCCGACCTGCCGTGGACGATCTCGTGGGCCGCGTCGAGAGCACCGATTGCCGCCAGTCCCCCGGTGCGTTCGACGAACCGGGCGGCGGCCTCGGTCTTCGGGCCCATCGAACCCTCGGGGAAGCCGCCGCGGCGCAGCTCGGTCGGGGTGGCGTCGAGGACGGGACGCTGGTCGGGGGTGCCGTAGCCGGCGTAGACGTAGGGGACGTCGGTGAGGATCAGCAGGAAGTCGGCCTTCAGGTCCTCGGCGAGCAGGGCCGCGGTGAGGTCCTTGTCGACGACCGCCTCGGCCCCCGTCAGCGCGCCGCTGTCATTGTCGGCGGTGACGGGAACGCCTCCGCCGCCCGCGCAGATCACCAGGCTCCCGGTGATAAGCAGGTCGTGGATGGTGTCGGTCTCCAGGAACCGTTCGGGCACCGGGGAGGGGACGACGCGGCGCCAGCCCTTGGTGTCCTGTGCGATGTGCCAGCCTCGCTTGCGGGCGAGCGCCATCGCCACCTCCTTGGGGTAGACCTGGCCGACGAACTTCACGGGTTTGGCGAAGGAGGGATCGTCGGCACGCACGAGGGTGTGGGTGACCAGTGCGGCGATCTTCCGTCCGGGGAGGGCGTCATGGAGGCTGCGGACCAGCAGGGAGCCGATCATGCCCTGGGTCTGGGCGCCGAGCAGGTCCAGCGGATAGGGGGCGCTCAGAGCGGGATCGGCGGCGCTCTCGACGGCGAGCAGGCCGATCTGGGGGCCGTTGCCGTGGGTGATGACGATCTCGTGTTCGCGGGCGAGGGCGGCGATGGCGGTGGCCACCCGGTCGATGTTCGCCTGCTGGACGGCCGCGTCGGGGCGTTCGCCCCGGTGCAGCAGGGCGTTGCCGCCGAGCGCGACGACGATGCGCATGGCTCAGTCCTCCCTACGTTGTTGATCGGGATGAGCGAGCCATTCGTAGGGGTGGCTCACCCAGGGGGTCCGGGTGTGGCTTTCAGTCCTCTGCCGTCCGTGGCTGGCCAGGATTCGCCGCCCGGCTCCCACGACGACTCGGCTGCTCATTAGGAATTGCGGCACTGATCGCTCAGTAGGGACTCGACAGCGAGGTCGTCCGTGGAATCTGTGCGAGTACGACCTGCGTCAACCGGCTGCGCGCCCACCTGACCGGGAGCCTCCCCGGCTTGGAACGCGAACTCGACCTCGGCAACGTCGGTCCTCTGGTGCTGCTGACGGGCTACCAGACACCGGCCGCCATCCGCCGCGCGGGCGTCAAGCGGCTGGCCACCTGGCTGCGCAACCGCAAGGTCCCCGGTGCTGACCAACTCGCCGCCACGGCCGTCCAGGCCGCCGAGAACCAGCACACAGCCGTTCCCGGCGAGGAGATCACCGCCCAGGTCGTGCACTCCCTCGCCAGGCAGGTGATGGCCCTCAACGAGAAGATCGCCGAGACCGACCAGTTCATCGAGGGCCGGTTTCGGCGGCACCGGCACGCCGAAGTGATCGCCGGCATGCCCGGCATCGGCCCCGTGCTCGGCGCCGAGTTCATCGCGGCCACCGGCGGCGACACGGACGCCTTCGACAACGCCGACCACCTCGCCGGGTTCGCCGGCGCCGCCCCCGCCGCCCGGGACTCGGGCAAGATCAGCGGCAACCTCCACCGGCCCAAGCGCTACAGCCGACGCCTCCAACGCGTCTTCTGCACTTCCGCGTTGATCAGCATCCGCTGCTGCGACGAATCCCGCCGCTGCTACGACCGCAAGCGCGCGGAAGGCAAGCGCCACGTCCAGGCCGTGATGGCACTCGCCCGGCGACGGGTCAACGTCCTGTGGGCCCTGCTGCGTGACGGACGGTGCCACAACCCCATACCGCCCGTCACCCAGGCTGCTTGACATCTCCATTAGGAGTCCTGGCTTGCCGGGTCGGCGAGGGTGGCGACGAGTACCGACTTGATGGTGTGCAGGCGGTTCTCCGCCTGGTCGAAGGCGATGCAGGCGGGTGCGGCGAAGACGTCGTCGGTGACCTCGAGACCGTCGAGGCCGTAGTTGTGGAGCACTTCCCGGCCCAGACGGGTGCGGTCGTCGTGGAAGGCCGGCAGGCAGTGCATGAACTTGACGTCCGGGTTGCCGGTGGCCGCCAGCGTCCCGGCGTTGACCTGGTAGGGCAGCAGCAGGTCGATCCGCTCGCCCCAGGTCTCGGCGGGCTCTCCCATGGAGACCCAGACGTCGGTGTGCAGGAAGTCGGCGCCGCGCACTCCGGTTCCGACGTCCTCGGTGAGGGTGATCCGGGCGCCGCTGCGCTCGGCCAGGGCGCGGCAGTGGGTGACCAGGCCGGGGTCGGGCCACAACCGGGCGGGCGCGGCTATGCGCACGTCCATGCCGAGCAGGGCGCCCATGGCGAGCAGGGAGTTGCCCATGTTGTTGCGGGCGTCGCCGAGATAGCAGTAGCTGATCTCCGACAGCGGCTTCGGGCTGTGCTCGCGCATGGTGAGGACGTCGCACAGGCTCTGGGTGGGGTGTGCGCTGTCGGTCAGGCCGTTGTAGACCGGGACTCCGGCATGGGCGGCGAGTTCGGTGACCAGTGACTGGGCGGAGCCCCGGTACTCGATGGCGTCGAACATCCGGCCGAGGACGCGGGCGGTGTCGGCGATGGACTCCTTGCCCCCGATGTGGGTGTCGCCGGGTCCGAGGTAGGTGGTGGCGGCGCCCTGGTCGGCGGCGGCGACCTCGAAGGCGCAGCGGGTGCGGGTGGAGGTCTTCTCGAAGATCAGCGCGAGGTTCCTGCCGGTCAGCAGTCGGCGTTCGGTGCGTGCGCGCTTGGCCGCCTTCAGTTCCGCCGCGAGGTCGAGGAGGTGCTTTATCTCGCGGGCGGTGAAGTCGAGTTCGCTCAGGTAGGAGCGGCCTCGCAGGTCGACCGTCGGGGTGGTGACGGCGACGGTGTCCGTGGTGGTGCTCATGGTGGTCTCCCCGCTGGATCAGGCGGCAGGGCCGCGTTCGATCGGGCAGCTCATGCAGCGCGGGCCGCCCCGGCCGCGGCCGAGTTCGGCGCCGGCGATGGTGACGATCTCGATGCCCTGCTTGCGCAGATAGGTGTTGCTGGTGACGTTGCGCTCGTAGCCGACGATGACTCCGGGAGCGAGGGCGAGGAAGTTGCTGCCGTCGTCCCACTGCTCGCGCTCGGCGTTACGGATGTCCTGGGGCGCGGAGAGCATCCTGACCTTGTCGAGGTCGAGGGCTTCCGCGAGGGCCCCCGCCAGGTCGGAGTTGGTGGTGACGTCGAAGCCGGTCTCGCGGGTGTCACTGGGCCGCAGGGTCCACGAGCGCAGGGAGTCGGCGAGGCCCGGGTAGATGGTGAAGGCGTCGCGGTCGACCATGGTGAGCACCGTGTCGAGGTGCATGTACGCGCGGGCCGCGGGGAGTTGGACCGCGATCAACCGGTTCGCGGTGCCCGCGGCGAAGAGCCGGGCGGCCAGGTTCTCCACGGCCTGTGCGGTGGTCCGTTCTCCCATCCCGACCAGCACGGCACCGCCTCCGAGCACGTGGACGTCACCGCCCTCCAGGGTGCCCACCGGCCCGACGAGGAGTGGTTCGGGCGCGATGCCGCGGAACATCGGGTGGAAGCGGTAGATGGCCTCGGCGTGCAGACTCTCCCGCCGCCGGGCGGGCTTCGCCATCGGGTTGACCGACAGACGGTCGTACACCCAGCAGGAGTTGTCGCGGGGGAAGAGGTGGTTGGGCAGCGGGGCGAGGGCGAAGTCCTCGGCGGCGAGTGCGCTCCACACCAGGCTGTGCGGGGTGGTGAGCGGCAGGTCGCTCTTGAGGATGCCGCCGATCAGATAGCCGGCCAGGGTCTCGCCGTCCAGTTCGGCGCACAGTACGCGCACTGGGTCGACCAGGGCCGGGCCGACGGTGGCCGGGGTGACGACCCGTTCCAGGAGCCATTCACGCGCCTCGGGCACGTCGAGGGTCTGCGCGAGCAGGTCGGCGAAGTAGTGCACGCGGGCGCCGTGGTCCCTGAGGACCTGGGCGAAGGCGTCGTGCTCCTCCCGGGCCCGCTTGGCCCACAGGATGTCGTCGAAGAGCAGGGCGTCGACGTTGCGCGGGGTGAGGCGGGACAGTTCGAGGCCCGGGCGGTGCAGGATCACCTGGCGCAGGGGGCCGACCTCGGAGTCGACGTGGAAGAGCCTGTTCATGGTGAGGCTTCCTTGTCAGTCGTGGTGGCGGAGGTTGATGTTCTTCCGGAGGCCGCCGGTTCGGTTCGTCGGCAGCCCGCGGGAGATCCGCTTCGCGGGTGCCGGGGTCTCCGGTGCCCGCAGCTCGCTCCCCCCGGCCTCGGCAGCAGGCTCGGACCGGCGCCGCTCGCCGTACTCGCCCCGGTCCCGCTTCAGCCACACGTACACCGGCAGGCCGAGCAGCAGCACGAACAGCCCGTAGTAGACGGTCTGGTAGCCGCTGCCCTGGATCGACCAGTAGGAGAAGGCCATCGCGAGCGCGGTCACGGTGACGTCCCTGGCCAGAGCGCGCGGGGTGAGGCTCTCCCGGCCGCGCACCAGCAGCCAGTACAACTGGGCGGCGGCGGAGAACAGATACGGGATCACCGCCGTGAGCACGCTCAGCAGCACGATCTTGGTGAAGACGTCCTCGAAACGCGTGTAGCTGAACACGGTGATCAGCGACGCGAGCACGGTGGAGGCGACGATGCCGAACACCGGGACACCGTTCTTCCCGCGCAGTTTCGCGAAGGCGGCGGGGAAGAGTCCGTCGCGGGCGGCGGCGTACGGCATCTCCGCGCACAGCATGGTCCAGCCGTTGAGTGCGCCGATGCCGGAGATGATCGCGGCGACGGCGACGGCGTCGCCGGCCCAGGTGCCGCCGAAGATGTTGTTGGCGGCGTCCGTGAACGGCGCGGTGGAGGAGCCCAGTCGGCCGTGCGAGACGGTGCCGAAGACGGCGAGGGTACCGAGTATGTAGATGACGGCGCAGGCGAGCGTGCCGTAGACGGTGGCCCGCGGCACATTGCGTCCCGGCTCCCGCACCCGGCTCGCGACCACCGAGGCGGCCTCCAGACCTAGGTAGCTGAACAGGGCGATGGCCGCGGCGGCGGAGACGGCGCCCAGCGCGGACTGGTCGCTGGCGTTGAACGCCCCGAAGTTGTCCGGGTCGATGAACAGCAGCCCGACGGTGGCCATGAAGACCAGCGGGACGAACTTCAGCACGGTCGTGATCACCTGGAAGGCGCCCATGTTGCGCACGCCGGTGAGGTTGATCGCGGCCGGGATCCACAGCCCGGTCAGGGCGATCAGTACCGAAGCCCACTTGTCGTGCCCGGTGTTGACGAACACCTCGACATAGCCGACCCAGGCCACCACGATCGCGGCGTTCCCGGCCCAGGCGGTGATCCAGTACGACCAGGCGTTCAGGAATCCCGTGAACTCGCCGAACGCCTCACGGGCGTAGACGTATGGGCCGCCACTGGCCGGCACGCGCTTCGACAGGGCTCCGAACGTCACGGCCAGCGCGAGCGCGCCGAGCGTCACGGCGACGAACGCCACGAGCGAGATCGGCCCGTACGGCGCGAGGGCCGACGGCAGGGCGAAGACTCCGGTGCCGATGATGCTGCCGATCACGAGGGCGGACGCGGCGGGAAGGCCGAGTGCCGCCGTCGGGGCCGGTTCTCGGCCGTCATCCGCTGCACGCTTCCTGATGGACGTGGACATGGCGATGCTCCTTGTGCTGGTCGACCGGTCGCCGAGGAAGTCGGCGCACGGCCGCCTGAAAGTCGGCCTGCCGGCCGCTGAGGGGAATCGATCCACCACGATCGTTCTGCGCCACGACGACCACGGTGAGTGGCCACAAGTCCCCCCGCGGGGCCCATTGGTCCCGGCCCTGCATGCCCGCTCGGCCCCTCCCGCGTCCTGTCGCACAGGCGTGAGCTAGTGCCGCAACAGGCAACGTTGGCCCCGCTGCCGGGGCACTGGAAGCAGGGAATCGCATCGACGTTCACTCCATGGCGGTGCGGCACGGGCGCTCGTCACGGTGACTGCGCGCGGCGTGCCAACCTGCGGCCCCAGGTCTGGCCCGGAACCTCGACGTAGCGGTGGGTCAGCAGGCACAGCGGCAACAGCACGGCGAGGAACGCCACTTCGCGGGCGGGACTGTCCTGGCGCCGTCGGCCGATCGTGCCGTCGATCACCGCCAGCAGCACCGGATGCACCAAATAGACCGAGTAACTGATCGTTCCCAACCCGGTCAGCATCCGCGGCACACACCGGCGGCGCCACGCCAGTCCGGCTCCGAAGGTGAGCACAGCCAGCAGGAACGCGACGATCCAGCCTCGCCGGGTGAAGTGGTCACCGTCGCCGTACCAGTACGCACTCCCCGCGGCACAGGCGACCACCGTGACGGCAGCGCCGGCCGCACAGCGCCAGGTGATCTGACCGTTCTCGGCACGGTGGACGGCGGTGCCGAGGAACATCACGGCGAGGATCACCAGGCCCTCCCACAGCGGGACCGTGCCGTTGAACGGGACAAGGACGAGCGCCGGCACCCCGCCCAACAGGCCCCCGAACCCCCGGAGCAGGGGTGACCCGGCACTCGCACAGCAGATGGCGACCACCATGCTGATCGAGGCGAACGCGATCAGCGGACCGGTGCCGACCAGGCCGGACAGGGCAGAAGCCGGCAGCACCACCCCAGCCGCCACGCTCACAGCGGCGAGCACGGCCAGGACGACGGCGACCGCCGCGGACCGCTGATGCAGGCGAACCGTGAAAAGCGCGACGACCAGCAGGTAGAAGGCCATCTCGTAGGAGAGCGTCCACAGGACGAGCAGGAGATTGGGCGTCCCCAGTAACTCCTGGAGCATCGTGGCGTGGGCGACAGCCACGGTGGCAGCGCTCTGCTGACCGAAGTCGCGCATCTCCAAAAGCCCCAAGTGGTTGAGGGCAAGGAGCACAGCGACGACCGCCGCCCACAGCGGGTACACACGGAACATCCGGCCGATCCAGAACGTCCGGACGCAGCCCCTTCGCTCCAGCGACGCGGGGATGATGTAGCCGCTCACCAGGAAGAACACCATGATGCCGTAGCGGCTGGTGTTGAACTGCGGCATCAACTCCCGCCGGAAGTCCGCGAGGAAGGTGTACGACGAGTGGTCGAACACCACCACGAGTGCGGCGATGCCGCGCAACGCGTCCAGCCAGCCCATCCGCGACGGCCCGGCCGCTGCGACGACGGACAGCAATCGCGATGTGACTGACAGTGAACGTGCCGGTGAAGCAGGGACGAGGGGTGGGGATTCCATGCGTGGACAGAGTCCTCTTCAGTGAGGTGTTGGTTGGGCAGGTGTTGGTTGGGCCGAGTGGGCTCGCAGGCCGCGCCCTGCCGGTCGCCGACGACCAGCAGGGCGCTCCCCGCAGAGCGGTCCCCCGCGCCGCTCACAGCACCGAGTCCAGCGGCTGGAGCATTGTTCGGCAGTAGTGTTCTGGCGGCCGAACAATGAAACGGGCGGGGCGCGCGAGCCTTTCGGGTGTCATATGAGGTGCCTGGATCGGCTGCGCTCTGATGCCGGGTTGCCTGGAGGGGTGAAGGCGTGGCGGGGCGTCGTGAAGTGCCGGTGGACCCGGCGGCGGGTCCGGTGCAGCGGTTCGCGTTCGAGTTACGCAAGCTGAGGGCGGAGGCGGACGGGATCACCTACCGGTCGCTGGCCGTGCGGGCGGGCTACTCGGTGTCCACGCTGTCGCAGGCGGCGGCGGGCGAGCAGCTGCCGACGCTGCCGGTGGCCCTGGCCTACGCGGGGGCGTGCGGCGGAGACCTGGTGGAATGGGAGGCCAGGTGGAAGGAGGCGGTGGCGGAGTCCGCCGGTGACGGCTTACGGGACGACGACGGATCACTCACGCCGTACCGGGGCCTGGCACGGTTCGAGACCGGGGACAGCGGCCTGTTCTTCGGCCGGGACCAGCTCACCGCCGACCTGGTCGACCTGCTGCGCCGTCGGCGGTTCGCCGCCGTCTTCGGCCCCTCCGGCAGCGGCAAGTCCTCCCTGTTGCGGGCCGGCCTGATACCCGTCCTCCGGCGCGCTCGGGAGCCGGGACTGCGCCCGGCCGCGATCCGGATCCTGACACCGGGCGAACACCCCGCCCGCGGCCACGCGCCCCTCCTCACACCCGCACTTTCCGACGACGACAGCGCCGGGGCGGACACGCTCGTGATCGTCGACCAGTTCGAGGAGGTCTTCACCCTCTGCCACGATCCCGCCGAGCGTGCCGCCTTCATCGACCTGCTGCTGAGCGCCCGGCAGCCCGAGAGCCGCCTGCGGGTGCTGTTGGCGGTCCGCGGCGACTTCTACGGCCGCTGCGCCGAGCACCGCGAGCTGGCCGACGCACTGCGCGATGCAAACCTCCTGGCCGGAGCGATGAGCCAGGCGGAATTGCGCGACGCCGTCGTCAAGCCGGCCACGGCGGCCGGACTGACCGTGGAACGCGCTCTCACCACCCGACTGGTCAAGGAGGTCGCCGACGCACCGGGCGGGCTGCCGCTGCTGTCCCACGCGTTGCTGGAGACCTGGCGCCGCCGCCGCGGCAAGACACTGACCATTGCCGGGTACGAGGCGGCCGGATGCCTGGACGGCGCGATCGCCAAGACCGCGGAGGAGGTCTACGGCCGGTTCACCGAAGACCAGGCGGCTGCCGCCCGCCGGGTGTTGCTGCGCCTGGTCGTCCCCGGATGGGGGTCTCCCCGCTCGAGCGAAGCCGAGAGTGGGGGAGGCACCCCCGACACCCGCCGTCCCGTCGAGCGCGCGGAACTTCCCGTCGAGCGCGCGGAACTTCCCGTCGAGCGCGCGGAACTGCCCGGCACCGGCCGGGACGACACCGCCCGGGTGGTGGAGGCACTCGCCGGGGCGCGGCTGCTCACCCTGGACGGCGACACGGTCGAGATGGCCCACGAGGCTCTGATCACGGCCTGGCCCCGGCTGCGCGGATGGATCGAGGCGGACCGCGAACGTCTGCGTGTGCACCGGAGACTGACCGAAGCCGCCCACGCCTGGCAGGAACTGGGCCGCGAAGAGGGCGCTTTGTACCGGGGAAGCCGGCTCGCCGCCGCCCGGGAACACTTCGGCGGCGCACCGCGCGAGGACCTGACCGACCTGGAGCACGCCTTCCTCGACGCCGGCCGCGACCACGAGCAGAAGGGCCGTCGCCGGTACCGGCTGGTGCTCACCGCGGTCACCGCCGCCCTGTGCCTCGCCCTCGTCGCCGCCGGCCTCGCCGTGGGGCAGTGGCAGAGCGCGGTCACCGCCCAGCACCTGGCCCAGTCCCGCCAACTGGCCGCCCAGTCCAGTGCGTTGCTGGACTCGGAACCCGACCTCGCCGCACTGCTCGCTGTCCACGCCTACCGAACCAGCCCGACCCGCGAAGCGGCCGCCGCCCTGTATGCCGCCGCGGCGCTACCGCTGCGCAAGCGCCTGACCGGCGGCACCGAGCCCGTGGATGCCATCGCCCTCAGCCCGGACGGACGCACTCTCGCCGCCAACGGCCGAGACGGCAAGGTGCGGATCTGGGATCTGCCCGAAGGCCGGCTGCGGCACACGTTCACGTTCACCGGCTACGACAGCGGCGAGGTCGCGGCGTTCAGCCCCGACGGACGCACCCTCGCTGTCACTGCCGTCCGCGCCGCCGACGTGATGGTGGCCCTCCTGGATCCGGTCACCGGCAGGAAACTCAGAACCTTCACCATCCCCGACGGTGCGGTACGCGGGATGGCCTTCAGCCCTGACGGTCGTACCGTGGCCGCCTCCTCAGCAAGTGCCGTACGGGTATGGGACGTCGCCACCGGCCGCAAGCGGCGCAGCTTCACCAGACTCTCCGACCCGCAGGCGGTCGGCTTCGGCCCTGACGGACGTACCGTCGCCGCGGTGGACAACGGACGGGTGAGGGTGTGGGACGTGGCCACCGGCCGCACCCGGACCGCCCATGACGTCCAGAGCGAGCGCGGTGGGATGGTCTTCAGCCCTGACGGCCGGACATACGCGGTTGGCCGCACCGACGGTTCGGTGCAACTGCGGGACACGGCCACTGGAATCGTCCGGCGCACCTTCACGGACGGTCCCATCGGGTTGAACGAGGTGACCTTCGCCCCGGACGGGCGCACTCTCGCCATCCCGGGCCGTGGCGACACGGTGCGACTGTGGGACACCGTCTCCGGCACGGCGCGGGCCACGGTGACCGTCGGTCACCACGGACGGGGGGCCACGAAACTGGCCCTCAGCGGGGATGGCCACACCTTGGTCACCAGCAACAACTCGGACCCCACCGTCCGCGTCCACCGCCTGACCGCTGATCGCCCGCGGACCACTCTGCGTAGCCACTCCGGCACGTACGTCGCCGACATGGCATTCAGCGCGGACGGACGCACGGTGGCCACCGTGCGCCAAGGGCCGCCCGGTGGTGGGTCGGTACAGCTTTGGGATGCCAGGACCGGCAATCGCGAAGCCACATTGTCGCTCGACACCGGCTCGGCACTGGGGAAGCAACTGTCCGTCATGGTTTCCCGCCTCGGGGCTGTGGGGTTCAGCCCGACCGGGCGCGCCTTGGCCGCCAGGGCCGTCAAGAAGGGGGTGATCGAGGTCCGGGATGTCGTCACGGGCCGCCTCCGCCAAAGCCGTGCCCTGGGCGCCATCGACACGGCGGTCTTCAGTCCCGACGGGACGCGGCTCGCCATCGTCGGCCGGGAGGGGTCGACGCGGATCTGGCACCTTTCTACCGGCGCGCTGCACACCGCCCGCACCGGCCGCAGCCGACCCGTCAGGGCGGTGGCGTTCACCCCGGACGGCCGCACACTTGCCGTCGCACACATCGGGGCCAGGGAAGAAATCAGGCTGCTCGACGCCACAACCGGCCGCACACAGCGCACCATCAAGGTGGGGTCCCGGAACCTGCTGTCCCTGGCATTCAGCCCGGACGGGCACACCCTGGCCACCACAAGCGGCAGTAACGGACTCGTGGAGACGTGGGACGCGCGCACCGGCCGGCTCCAGGACAGCTTCAGTGTCAGCGGTGAGGCGGCGTCGCTGGCTTTCAGCCCAGATGGAGGCACCCTGGCCGTGAGCGGCGTCAGAGGAGTCCAGCTCTGGGACCTCCCCACCAGCCAGCCCAGAATCACCCTGCCGACCCGCTCGCCCGGAGTAGTGGCGTTCAGCCCGGACGGACGGACCCTGGCCATCAGCTCGGGCGGCTCCGTCGGCCTGTGGAACGTCGACCTGCCCGACCCGGCCCGTGCGATCCGCGACATCTGCGACGCCGTCGACACGGCTCTCACCCCTCTGGAACAGTCCCGCTACCTGCACGCCCAGTCCACTGAGACAGGCTGCCCGTCGGCCGCGCGATAGGACCTCACCGCGCAGTCACCGCGAAGCTGCCGTGAGGGCTGTAGCGGTACCGAACGCCCGGTTCGGGCCGGCCGGACCCCGGTCGGGGCCGACCGGCCCAAGCGCTGCTGCCGGGGAGCACCGGAGAGTGGGAGGACGAGACGTACGAGACCGAGGAGGCAGGAGTCATGCGGCACCGGATGGTGAGCGACCTCATGACGACGTCCGTCGTACGGGTGCGGCGGGACACCGGCTTCAAGGAGACCGCGAAGCTGCTCGCAGAGTACGACGTCACGGCAGTCCCGGTCGTGGACGACGACGAGCGCCCGCTGGGCGTGGTCTCCGAGGCCGATCTGCTGCGCAAGGAGGCAGGACAGCTGGACCCGGCCGGGCTGCTGCCGGTCCTGCACCCGCGACCGGCCGACCGGGCCAAGGCGGAGGCGGCGACGGCCGAGGGCCTGATGAACAGCCCGGCGGTGGTCGCCAGGCCGCAGTGGACCGTGGTGGAGGCCGCGCAGGTCATGGAACGCCACCACGTCAAACGGCTGCCGGTGGTCGACGAGGCCGGACGGCTCATCGGTGTGATCAGCCGAGCCGACCTGCTCCGCGTCTTCCTGCGCGGCGACCGCGCCATCCGCGAGGAGATCTCCCGGGAGGTACTCGTGCGCACGCTGGGCCTGGCGCCGACCGCGGTCGCCGTACAGGTGGTCGACGGCCGGGTCACCTTGCGCGGCACTGTCGAGCGGAAGTCCCTCATCCCCGTCGTCCTGCGGCTGTGCCGGGGTGTGGACGGAGTGGTGGACGTGGCCTCCGACCTGGGCTGTCGGATCGACGACAGCTCCGCGGACGACAGCGTCGCAGCGCCTGAAGCGGGCACGTCGCGTCGCGCCCAGCTGGCGCCTTGAGCCACCCCGCCCCCAGGAAACAACGGCTCGTTCCTCTTCGTCCCGGCACGAAGCCGGGCTGACAGCACGGGCCCACCGTGAGCCTCCGACCCGCACGGAAGACCATCATGTCGACCAGCCAGACCCCCGCCGCGAGCGCGCCGACACGCCGCTCCGTCGAGCTCGACCCTGCCGAGGCGCTCCGGCTGCTGAGCGAGGTGCCGCTCGGCAGGATCGTCTTCACCCGGCACGCGCTGCCCACGATCCGGCCCGTCAATCACCTGCTCGACAACGGTGACGTCGTCATTCGCACCCAGGAAGGCACGGCCCTGACCACGCGCGCCCACGAGGCGGACGACCGGGGTGTCGTGGTGGCGTACGAGGCCGACTCCATCGACCCCGAGACGCACCTCGGCTGGAGCGTCGTCGTCACGGGTTACGCGCTCCCGGTCACCGATCCCGCCGACCTCGCCCGCTACCGCACGATGCTGACGCCCTGGGTGACCGGGACGATGGACCAAGCGATCCGCATCCGCCCCGAACTGGTCACCGGAATCCGCCTCACCTCGGCGGAATCCGACGAGTGACGAGCACGAGGGCTCCCTCAGCGCGAGGGCTCCCTCAGCGCGAGGGTTCGCTCAGCGCGAGGGCTCCCTCAGTTCGACGCACGGCGGTCGCCGAGTCGGCGCATTCATGGTGGTCCGCACGCCGAGATCGCCGCATCGCGGTCCGATCGCCGAGATCGCCGCAGGGCGGTCACCGGCCCCGGCGACCGGGACCGGCGATGCTCACCGCCCACGTCACGCCCCCTCCCTCGGGCTCCCTCGGGAACTCCGCCTCAGTGCCGCACCAGAGCCCGCTCCGGTCGACGGGAGGCCGGCTCCCGTGCCGCCGGCAGCCGGCGCCGGGCGCGACGCAGTTGCAGCCGGACCACCAGCGCGTCGACGACGGCACTGACCACGAAGGTGATTGCCATAGACGCCACGAGCAGGACGAAGAACAGCCTCACGAACTCCGGGGTCAGTGAGGTCAGCGATGTACCCACGGTGTTCACCCCCTTCCGTCGAGTGGTCTCTCACCCTCATCGAACAACGAGCCGCGCGGTGCCGCAGGGTGCCGATGGCACTCCCTCGCGGGGCCGGGCGGCCCGACCGCGGGGCCGGGTGGCCCATGGTGCGCCCCGCGGGACGGGACCACGCTGGATGTGGCAGGTCCCATCCCCTGGGAGGCATGACATGAACGTCCACTCGACATGGCACATGCTGCGAGCGCTGTCCGCCGAGCGCCGGCAGCAGCTGATGGACCACGCCAAGGAGGTGGCGTACCCGCAGGGGACACGCCTCTTCGAGGAGGGTGGACACGCCGACCGCTTCTGGATCATCCGCACCGGAACGGTCGCCCTCGACATGCGTGTGCCCGGCCGTCGGGCCGCCGTCATCGAGACCGTCGGACACAACGAACTCGTCGGCTGGTCCTGGATGTTCGAACCGCACACCTGGCACATGGGCGCCGAGGCGATGACACCGGTGCGCGCCTACGAGTTCGACGCGGTGGCCGTCCGGGCCCTGTGCGAGGAAGACCCCGCGCTGGGCCTGGCGATCGCGGAGTGGGTGGGCGGCGTCGTCGCACGTCGGCTGCGCTCGGCCCGCACCCGGCTGCTGGACCTGTACGCCCCGTACGGCAGCGGAAGCCGGCTGTGACCACGTCCGCGATCCCGATCCGAAGCGGCCGAGGCCGAGGCCAAGGAGGCATCATGCACGGCACCCCGCACATCGTGAGCGATGTCATGACTCACACAGTCGCCGCCGTCGGGCGCGGGGCCGCATTCAAGGAGATCGTGCGGACCATGCAGGAGCGGAAGGTCAGCGCCCTGCCCGTCATCGAGGGCGCAGGCCGCGTCGTCGGAGTCGTCTCCGAAGCCGACCTGCTGCTCAAGGAGGAGTTCCGCGACAGCGACCCCGACCGGGCCACGCAGCTGCGACGTCTCCCCGACCTCGCCAAGGCCGGTGCCATGACCGCGGAGGAGCTGATGACCTCGCCGGCCCTCACCACCAGGCCGGACGCGACACTCGCGCAGGCCGCGCGAACCATGGCGCACGCCAAGGTCAAGCGGCTGCCCGTGGTCGACGCGTCGGGGCTGCTGCAGGGCATCGTCAGCCGCGCCGACCTGCTGAAGGTGTTCCTGCGCGACGACGAGGAGATCGCCGAGGAGGTCCGGCGGGAGGTCGTCTCGTACCTCTTCCCCCCGCCGGAGTCGGCCGTACGGGTGGCGGTGCGGGACGGCGTCGTGACGCTCCGCGGCCGTATCCGGGACGCCTCCCTGGTTCCCGTGGCCGCGCGTCTGGTTCGCGCCGTCGAGGGCGTCGTGGACGTCGATTTCGAGCCGGAGGGGCAGCCGGCCGCCCGCACGTCGAACGACTCCCCGTCAGGTGACAGCAAGTCTCCGGCGTAGCCGCGCGGTGGGGCCGGTCGGCCCTGGCGCATCCGGCCCCGGACGCGCGAGGATCGGCGGGACGGACCGCCGGCATGTCCGTCATCAACCGGGGAACAAAGGACCGACATGACCGAGGCGCGCACCTTCACCGAGCAGAACCCGATCCGGGTCTTCCTGCTGGATGACCACGAGGTCGTACGACGCGGCCTGACCGACCTGCTGGACGCCGAACCCGACATCTCCGTCGTCGGCGACGCGGGCACCGTCGAGCAAGCGCTCGTCCGCGGCCCCGCCCTGCGCCCCGACGTGGCCGTCCTCGACGTACGCCTGCCCGACGGGGACGGCATCACCGTCTGCCGCGAACTGCGCAGCCAGATGCCCGAACTCACCTGCCTGATGCTCACCTCCTTCGACGACGAGGACGCCCTCCTCGACGCGATCATGGCCGGAGCCTCCGGCTACGTCCTCAAACAGATCAAGGGATCCGACCTGATCTCGGCCATCCGCACCGTCGCCTCCGGCCAGTCCATGCTCGACCCGGCCACCACCGCCCGGCTGATGCGCTCACTGCGGTCCGAGCCCGAGGAAACCCCGGCCCTCTCCCCCGAACTGGCCAGCCTGTCACCACGCGAACGCGACATCCTCGCCCTCATCGGAGACGGACTCACCAACCGCGAGATCGGCAAGAAGCTCTACCTGTCCGAGAAGACCGTCAAGAACCACATCTCCCGCCTGCTCGCCAAACTCGGCGTCCAACGACGGGTACAGGCCGCGGTCCTCGCCTC
>NZ_RPDJ01000045.1 GCF_004023625.1 Streptomyces cavernae
CCGCTCGAGCGCAGCCGAGAGTGGGGGAGAAGTCGAGAGCTTGAGGGAGCGTGCTCTGGGGGTACTCCCGGCCGGAGGCTGGGGAAGTGCCGGGCGGAAGTCCTCGTACTGGATGTACTTGGGTTTCGCCCGGTGCGGCGAGTGGAGGTCCCCCTGCTCGGAGAGCTTGGGGGAGCGTGCATGGCGTCGCGCGGCAGACGGGAATGTGACGACAGGGCCCAGGGCCGGTCTGGGGTTGTGATCCGGATCAGGGAGCGGGGCGTGGTGCGTGCGATCGCAAGCCGGCGCCCCCGGCGTCGCGACGGGGCGCACGTTGCCCGATGGGGCCCCAGGGAGCACATGGGCACGTACACCCGTGCCGGTCACCGGGCGGGAGCGGCACGGATCCGACGGACCGCCATCGACAGGCCTGCGAGGATCCCCGCGTGAATGATCTACGTGTCCGCCCGGCAACCGAGGCCGATCTGGCCACCCTCGTCCGCCTCCGCGACGACGCGGCCCGCTGGATGCTGGCCCGCGGTATCACCGGGCAGTGGCGGCCCGGGGAGCTGGACGAGGACCACTTCCGCCGGATCATGGCGCATGGCGAGGTCTGGCTCGCACAGGCCGACGGGCGCGTCACCGGGGCGTGGGAGCTGTGGTGGGAGGACGAGGCCGCCTGGGGTACACAGCCGCCCGTGGCCGGGTACGTGCACCGACTCATGATTGACCGGGGCACCGCCGCGCGCGGTACGGGCCGGCTGTTGCTGAGGGCCGCGGAACGCCGAGTGGCCGCGGCGGGACGGACAAGGGTGCGCCTGGACTGCCTGGCAGGCAACGCGCGCCTCAACGACTACTACCGGGACGCCGGTTACCGCGTTGTGGGCCGCAAGGAGGGAAAGCCGCAGCCGGGCGGGGCGCCGAAGTCCTTCACGCTGCTGGAGAAGGAGCTCCGGCCCACCGGCCCCAAGCCCGGCGCTCGGTCACAGGTGCCCTGACCGAGCGTCAGCCGGCCAGTGGGCACTTCGGCCGGCCACCGACGCCCGGCCAGTGTGCACTTCGTTCGGCCATCGGCCGGCCGCCCCGACGCCCGGCCGCCGCCGTCAGGTGCACCACCACAGGAAGCGCTTGCAGGTCTGCGTGGGATCGGGGGTCGGGACTGGGGCGGTGGAGGGATCGTTCGAGGTCGGGGTGGGCTTCGGCTTCGGTGGTGCGGAGGACGGGCGCACCGTCCGGGCGGGGGGCGGTGCCGCGGGGGCCGTCGTCGACGGGCGTTTCGACGGCTCCTTCGTCGGTGACGCGGTCTTCGTCGGCGTCGAGGCCGACGGGGATCCGGAGGAGTCGCCGGAGACACCACCCGGGACCGCGCTCGAACCGGGCTCGGGCACACCCGCGCGGGCTCCGCCGTCCGCGGTGGCCGACGCGCCCTCGTCCGCCGCCGCCGCGTTCCTCGACTCGTCCCCGGGTGCCTCGCCGCCCAGCTCCACCAGCCCCAGCCCGCCCGCGGCCAGTACCACGCCCGCGCCGATCAGCAGCACGGCCCGACGCCGCCGCCGGTGCACCGCGGCCCGCCGGTCGCGCCGCTCGGCCCGCCCGCCCCGCGCCGTCTCCGGCGCCCGCCGGCGCGCCCGCCGCCCGTCTCCGGGTGCCCCGCCGTCCGTGGCCGAGGCCGTCCGGGCGGCGTTCTCCTTGCTCGCGGCCTCACGCGCGGCGACCTCCTCGGCGTAGGCGCGAACGGCGTCGACCGGTGTGCCGCACCCCGGGCAGGCGAGGGCGCCGTTGAGATGTCGGGCACACGGGTGGCAGTAGTCCATGAAGCCGGAAGATTAGATTCCTCACAGGTGGGGTTCCTAGTCGGCGCTGTGAATGTTGTGTAGGGAACCTGACGATTCGCCACTCCGCGGTCGCACGACACCCCTCCAGGCCTTGTCCCGCAAGGCTCTTGAGGCGAGAACCGCACGCGCCCCGCACCGGCTCCCCACGCGATCCACCCGTGCCCGAGTCGAGTCCCACCCGGGTCCCGGAGCGGGTTCCGGGCGCGCCCGCGCGCGCGATCACCCCACGTCCGGGGAACCTGCGTGCGTTCAACCCATTGACACCCCCGCCGCCGCCTCCTTAGTGTCTGCCCAGCATTTCGAACGTGTGACGAAATTTCGAACAGCATCGACGAGCACAAGGGGCAACTGCCGTGCGCATCACGGGAATCAGCACGCACGTGGTCGGGACACCATGGCGCAACCTGACCTACGTGCAGGTGCACACCGACGAGGGCATCACAGGTGTCGGCGAGACCCGCATGCTGGGCCACACCGACGCGCTCCTCGGTTACCTGAGAGAGGCAGAGGCCAACCACATTCTGGGCTCCGATCCATTCGCTGTCGAGGATCTCGTTCGCCGCATGAAGTACGGCGACTACGGCCGCGCCGGCGAGATCGTGATGTCCGGCATCGCGGTGATCGAGATGGCCTGCTGGGACATCAAGGGCAAGGCCCTCGGGGTGCCCGTCTGGCAGCTGCTCGGCGGCAAGGTCACGGACAAGGTCAAGGCCTACGCGAACGGGTGGTACACCACCGAGCGCACGCCGGAGGCGTACCACAAGGCCGCCCAGGAAGTGATGGCCCGTGGTTACAAGGCTTTGAAGATCGATCCGTTCGGAACGGGACACTTCGAACTCGACCACGAACAAAGCCTGTACGCGGTCTCCCTCATCGAGGCCGTCCGGGACGCCATCGGACCGGACTCCGAGCTGATGCTGGAGATGCATGGCCGGTTCTCGCCGTCGACCGCCGTACGACTCGCCAAGGAGCTGGCCCCCTTCAAGCCCGCCTGGCTGGAGGAGCCGGTCCCGCCGGAGAACCTGAAGGCGCTGGAGAAGGTGGCCGCGAAGGTGGACATCCCGGTCGCCACCGGTGAGCGCATCCACGACCGCATCGAGTTCCGCGAGCTCTTCGAGAGCCAGGCCGTCGACATCATCCAGCCCGATGTCGGCCACATCGGAGGCATCTGGGAGACGCGGAAGCTGGCCGCCACCGCCGAGACCCACTACATGCTCGTGGCGCCGCACAACGTGGGCGGCCCCGTGCTCACCGCCGCCTCCCTCCAGGTCGGCTTCACCTCCCCGAACTTCAAGATCCTGGAGCACTTCAACGACTTCGCGGACGCGGAGATCAAGAAGGTGATCAAGGGCGCGCCGCAGGTCGTCGACGGCTACTTCCACCTCTCCGACGCCCCCGGCCTCGGCGTGGAGCTGGACACCGACGCGGCGGCCGAGTTCCCGCAGCAGCAGGCCCGCTTCGACCTGTGGGCCGACGGCTGGGAGCAGCGCAAGCCGAAGGGCACCAAGTGAGCACCGCGGTCGTCGTCGAGGCGCCGGGCGAGCACCGGCTCACCGACCACGAGCCCCGGGACCCCGCGGCGGGCGAGGCGCTCGTCCGGGTCCACGCCGTGGGCATCTGCGGCAGCGACCGCGAGGTCTACCAGGGCAACCGGCCGGAAGGGTACGTCCGTTACCCGCTCACGCCGGGCCACGAGTGGTCCGGCACGGTGCAGGCGGTCGGCGCGGGAGTGCCCGCCTCACTGGTGGGCCGCAAGGTCGTCGGCGAGGGCTTCCGCAACTGCCAGGTGTGTGACCGGTGTCACGCGGGTGAGACGACGCTGTGCACGGACGGGTACGAGGAGACCGGTTTCACCCAGCCCGGCGCCATGGCGACCACCCTCACCCTGCCGGCCCGGCTGCTGCACGTCCTGCCGGACGACGCGGACCTGACCGCCGCGGCCCTGCTGGAGCCCGCCGCCTGCATCGCGGCGGCGGCGCTGAAGGCGAACGCACGGCCCGGTGAGCGGGTCGCGGTGGTCGGCACCGGCACGCTCGGCATGTTCGCGGTCCAGTTCCTCGCGGCGGGCTCCCCCGCCGAGCTGCTGGTGGTGGGCACCCGCCCGGACCGCGAGCGGATGTCGCTGGACTTCGGTGCCACCGCGTTCCGCACCCGGGACCAGGAGATCCCCGGCGACTTCGACGTGGTGATCGAGACGGCCGGCTCGGCCTCGGCCGCGCGCCAGGCCGCCGCCCTGCTGCGGCGCGGCGGACGGCTGGTCCTCACCGGCATTCCGGCACCCGGAGCCGAGGGGCTCGACCCCACCGACCTCGTGGTGCGGCAGCTGGAGGTGCACACCGTGTTCGGTGCACCGCCGGACGCCTGGGCGCATACAGTACGTGTGTTCGGAGCGGGTCTGCTGACCCCGCTGCCGCTGGTGACGCACGAACTGCCGCTCGCGCAGTTCGCGCACGCCATCGAGCTCGTGGGATCCGGCGACCCGAAGGTCGGAAAGGTTCTGCTCCGCCCGTGAGAGCGCACGGCCCGCAAGACCCGCAAGCCCCCTAAGCAATGTCCTCCTCCCCCCAAAAAAGCAGTACGCCGGTACGGGACCCCTGACACCCCGTACCGGCGTACACCATCCAGCACGAACCATGTCCGACATGCCGAACGAAGCCGAACGAGAAGGACTGCTCCTGTGACCGCTCCGTCACCCACGGGCCCGCGCCAGCCCGGTGAGCCCGCGCTCACCGCGCTCGGTCTGGGCGCACCCGAACCCTCCCCCGCCGACGCCTCCCCGCACACCTTCCCCGGCGGCGGCCGCTGGCGCACCGAGGTGCCCTCGTGCGAGGGGCCGGAGGCGCTGGCCGTGGTCCTGAAGGAGGCCTCGCGCCTCGACGTGCCGATCCACCGGATCAGCCAGGGCAGCGGCGTGTGGATGCTCACCGACGCCGAGATCACCGAGATGGTCGAGGCCACCGCCGAACGGGACATCGAACTGTGCCTGTTCACCGGCCCGCGCGGCACCTGGGACACCGGCGCCTCCGTACGCACCGACTCGCGGGGGGCCGGGCTGCGTGCGCGGGGCCATGACGCGGTGGCCGGCTGTGTCGAAGACGCCGTCCGGGCGACCGAGTTGGGCGTCAAGTGTCTGCTGGTGGCCGACGAGGGCGTGCTGTGGACGCTGCACCGGGCCCGGGTGCAGGGCATCATCCCGGCCGACACCACGCTGAAGGTCTCCGCGCTGATCGGTCCGGTCAACCCGGCCTCGTACGCCGTTTACGAGCACCTCGGAGCGGATTCGGTCAATGTTCCGAGCGACTTGACCATGGATCACCTCACGGAGATCCGCCGGGTCAGTGCCGCGCCGATGGACATGTACATTGAAGCTCCCGACGATCTCGGAGGCTATGTACGGATGTACGAGGTCGCCGAGCTGATCCGGCGCGGCGCCCCGCTGTATCTGAAGTTCGGCCTGTCAAAGGCGCCCGGTATCTACCCTTATGGGGCTCATATGCGGGATGTGACGCTGGCTACCGCGAAGGAGCGAGTGCGGCGCGGTCGGCTCGCCATCGACCTGCTCGCGCGACACGGGGCGGATGGCGAAATGGCGCCGCTGGGTTCCCGACTGCCTGGCACGCTCAGGCGATTCGACATTCCCTGATAACGCTTCGGATAAACCCCCTTCACAAAAGACCACAGAGGCGCGCACAATCCCACACGACCTCTTCAGGTCTTGAACACACGTCTCGCCCACGTGAGCGTCTCCCTCGGCAGCTCGGGCAACGCCCCACCATCAAGGATGATGATCATGCGCAACCGTAGAACGGCCCTCACCGCCATAGCCGGTGCCGCCTCCCTCGCCCTGACCCTCACCGCATGCGGCCAGAGCAGCGAGGGCGGCAGCAAGGATGATGGCGGGAGCACCAAGGGCGCCACGATCGGCATCTCGATGCCGACCAAGTCCTCCGAGCGCTGGATCGCCGACGGCAAGAACGTGGTCGCGGACCTGGAGTCCAAGGGCTACAAGACCAAGCTGGTGTACGGCGAGGACGACCCGGACCAGCAGGTCGGTCAGATCGAGAACCTGATCACCCAGGGCGTGAAGGGCCTGATCATCGCGGCCATCGACAACAAGTCGATGAACAACGTGCTCCAGCAGGCCGCCGAGGCCAAGATCCCGGTCATCTCCTACGACCGCCTCATCCTCGGCACCGAGAACGTCGACTACTACGCCTCGTTCGACAACGAGAAGGTCGGCGAGCTTCAGGGCGGCTACATCGTGGAGAAGCTCGGCCTGAAGGACGGCTCCAAGAAGGGTCCGTTCAACATCGAGCTGTTCGCCGGCTCCAACGACGACAACAACACGCGTTACTTCTTCGGTGGCGCGATGAAGGTCCTGCAGCCGTACATCGACAAGAAGCAGCTCGTCGTCAAGTCCGGCCAGACCGAGCTCACCCAGGTCACCACGCTGCGCTGGGACGGTGCCAAGGCCCAGAACCGCATGGAAGAGATCCTGACGTCGGCGTACAAGAAGGACCGTGTCGACGCGGTGCTCTCGCCGTACGACGGCATCTCCATCGGCATCCTCTCGGCGCTGAAGTCCGACGGCTACGGCTCCAAGGACAAGCCGCTGCCGGTCGTCTCGGGCCAGGACGCCGAGGTCGCCTCGGTGAAGTCGATCCTCGCCGGCGAGCAGTCGATGACCGTCTACAAGGACACCCGTGAGCTCGCCAAGGTGGCCTCGAGCATGGTCGACGCGGCGCTCAACAAGAAGAAGCCGGAGACCAACGACACCAAGACGTACGACAACGGCAAGAAGGTCGTGCCCGCCTACCTGCTGGAGCCGGTGAGCGTCGACAAGGCCAACTACAAGCAGGTGCTGATCGACGGCGGCTACTACAAGGAAAGCGACCTGAAGTAGTAGCGAACCGTCGAATCACAAGGATTGGAAGGCACGACCATGGCGGGACCCGTCCTGGAAATGCGCTCGATCGTCAAGACCTTTCCCGGCGTCAAAGCGCTGTCGGACGTCACGCTCACTGTCCAACAGGGCGAGGTCCATGCCATCTGCGGTGAGAACGGCGCCGGTAAGTCGACCTTGATGAAGGTCCTCTCCGGCGTCCACCCGCACGGCACGTACGAGGGAGACATCCTCTTCGATGGAGAGGTCTGCACGTTCAAGGACATCAGGGCCAGCGAGCAGCACGGCATCGTGATCATCCACCAGGAGCTGGCCCTGGTGCCCTACCTCTCCATCGCGGAGAACATCTTCCTCGGCAACGAGCAGGCGACGCGCGGCGTCATCAGCTGGAACGAGACGCTCAAGCACGCCACCGAGCTGATGCGGCGGGTCGGTCTGACCGACCATCCGAACACCCGGGTCGCCGACATCGGCGTCGGCAAGCAGCAGCTCGTCGAGATCGCCAAGGCGCTCTCGAAGAAGGTGAAGCTCCTCGTCCTCGACGAGCCCACCGCGGCCCTCAACGACGAGGACAGTGACAAACTCCTGGACCTGATCCTGGAGTTGAAGGACCACGGCATCACCTCGATCATCATCTCCCACAAGCTGAACGAGATCCGCAAGGTCGCCGACTCGGTGACGATCCTCCGCGACGGCCAGACCATCGAGACCCTCGATGTGAAGGCCCCGGAGACCACCGAGGACCGGATCATCAGCGGCATGATCGGCCGGGACCTCGACCACCGCTTCCCGGAGCGCACCCCGCACCAGGCCGAGGAGGGCGCGGCGCCGGCCCTGGAGATCCGCAACTGGACCGTGCACCACCCGATCGACCAGCAGCGCAAGGTCGTCGACGATGTGTCGATCAGTGTCCGGCGCGGGGAGATCGTGGGCATCGCGGGGCTGATGGGCGCGGGTCGCACCGAGCTCGCGATGAGCGTCTTCGGGCGCACCTACGGCAAGTACGCGGGCGGGTCGGTCCTCAAGGACGGCAAGGAGATCCGTACCAAGACCGTCCCCGAGGCGGTCAAGCACGGCATCGCCTACGTCACCGAGGACCGCAAGCACTACGGGCTGAACCTCATCGACACCATCAACCGCAACATCACGCTGAGCGCCCTGCCGAAGGTCGCCAAGCGCGGTGTGGTCGACGGCCATGAGGAGCGCAAGGTCTCCGAGGGCTACCGCAAGTCGATGAACATCAAGGCCCCGACCGTCGACGAGCCGGTGGGCAAGCTGTCCGGCGGCAACCAGCAGAAGGTCGTCCTCAGCAAGTGGATCTTCGCGGGTCCCGATGTACTGATCCTCGACGAGCCCACGCGCGGCATCGACGTCGGTGCCAAGTTCGAGATCTACACGGTCATCGACAAGCTGGCGGCCGAGGGCAAGGCGGTCGTCTTCATCTCCTCCGAGCTGCCCGAGCTGCTCGGTATGTGTGACCGCATCTACACGATGGCCGCGGGGCGGCTGACCGGTGAGTTCTCGCGGGCCGAGGCCTCGCAGGACTCGCTGATGCGTCAGATGACGAAGGACAAAGAGGTAACACGATGAGCACGGACGTAACCGCCAAGAGCCCGGCCCCCGCGCCGCCGGGCAAGAGCGGAACGGGTACGGGCGACGGCCTGTTGAAGCTGATGGTGGACGGCCTGCGCAGCAACATGCGCCAGTACGGCATGCTGATCGCCCTCGGCGTGATCGTGGTCCTGTTCGCGGTGTGGACGCAGGGTGACCTGCTGCTGCCGCGCAACGTCTCCAACCTGGTGCTGCAGAACAGCTACATCCTGATCCTGGCCATCGGCATGATGATCGTCATCATCGCCGGCCACATCGACCTGTCGGTCGGTTCGATCACCGCGTTCGTCGGTGGTGTGGCCGCGGTACTGATGGTCAACAACGACATACCCTGGCCGCTCGCGGTCCTGATGTGCCTGGCGATAGGCGCCGCCGCGGGAGCGGCACAAGGGTTCCTGATCGCCTATCTCGGCATGCCGTCGTTCATCGTCACCCTCGCCGGAATGCTCGTCTTCCGCGGTCTGACCGAGGTCTTCCTCGAGGGCCAGACCATCGGCCCGTTCCCCGAGGGTCTGCAGAAGGTCGCCAACGGCTTCCTGCCCGAGGTCGGCCCGAACACCAACTACCACAACCTCACCCTGCTGCTCGGCCTCGTCCTGATCGCGGCCGTGATCTGGCAGGAGGTGCGGGACCGCAGGCAGCAGGCCCAGTACTCGCTGGAGGTGCTGCCGGCCAGCCTGTTCGCGGTGAAGCTGGCCGCGCTGAGCGCCGCGGTGCTGGTCTTCACCATGCTGCTCGCCAGCTACAAGGGCGCCCCGGTGGTGCTGCTGATCCTGGCCGCACTGCTGGTCGGCTTCGGCTACCTGATGCGCAACGGTGTCATCGGCCGTCACGTCTACGCGATCGGCGGCAACCTGCCCGCGGCGAAGCTCTCCGGTGTCCGGGACAAGAAGGTCATCTTCCTGGTCTTCCTGAACATGGGCATGCTGGCGGCGCTGGCCGGTCTGGTCTTCGCGGCCCGCTTCAACGCGGCCTCCCCGAAGGCCGGTCTGAACTTCGAACTCGAGGCCATCGCGGCGTCGTTCATCGGCGGCGCGTCGATGAGCGGCGGTGTCGGCACCGTCCTCGGCGCCATCATCGGTGGTCTGGTCCTCGGTGTTCTCAACAACGGTATGAACCTGGTCGGCGTCGGCACCGACTGGCAGCAGGTCATCAAGGGCCTGGTGCTCCTCGCGGCGGTCGGCTTCGACGTGTGGAACAAGCGCAAGGGCACTTCCTGAGCTGAGCCGTCGCCGGGCCGTGAGCCGGGATTGAGTCAGCCGTAGTGGTACGGGGGTCCGAGAGGGCCCCCGTACGCATGTCAGGAGTCATGGGGATGGAAGGCAGGAAACCTGTGAAAGAAGTCTTCGGCACCCTGGCCGACGGCACCGAGGTCCACCGCTGGTCGCTGGAGAACGGCGGCACCCGGCTGAAGGTGCTCTCCTACGGCGGTGTCGTCCAGTCGCTGGAGATCCCGGACCGGGACGGCCGGTACGCGAACGTCTCGCTCGGCTACGGCGACATCGAGTCCTATGTGTCCGGCTCGGCCTTCTTCGGCGCCACCATCGGCCGTTACGGCAACCGCATCGCGGGCGGCCGCTTCACCCTGGACGGCGTGACCCACGAACTGGCGGTCAACGAGGGCGCGAACACCCTGCACGGCGGGGCCGCGGGCTTCGACACACAGCTCTGGGACGTCGAGGAGTTCACGTCCGGCTCCGATGTCGGGCTGCGGCTGCACCGCACCAGCGCCGACGGCGAGATGGGCTTTCCCGGCACGCTCGTGGTGCGGGTCACGTACACGCTCACCGAACACGGCGACTGGCGCATCGACTACGCGGCCACCAGCGACCGGGCCACCGTGGTCAACCTCACCAACCATAGTTACTTCAACCTCGCCGGCGAGGCGTCCGGGTCGGTCCACGAGCATGAACTCACCCTGGTCGCGAGCCGTTTCACGCCCACCGACGACCGGCTGATCCCGACCGGGGAACTCGCCGACGTGGCGGGCACCCCGTTCGACTTCCGGGAGGCGAAGGCGATCGGCAGGGACATCGGCGCTGATCACTCCCAACTGGTGGTCGCGGGCGGGTTCGACCACAACTTCGTGCTGGACAAGGGCATCACCGCCCACCCGGAGCACTTCGCGACCCTGCGTGACCCCGGGTCCGGTCGCACGATGAGGATCGCGACGACGGAGCCGGGCGTGCAGTTCTACTCGGGCAACTTCCTGGACGGCGGTCCGGCGGGCACGTCCGGTCTCCCCTACCGGCGAGGCGCCGGGCTCTGTCTGGAGACCCAGCACTTCCCCGACTCCCCCAACCGCCCGGCGTTCCCTTCCACGGTGCTGCGGCCGGGCGAGACCTACCGGTCGACGACGGTGCACAGCTTCGGGCACTGAGAGCCGGTGTCAGATCCCCGGCCGGGGATGTGACACCGCTCTGCGGCCCTGCCGACGTGGAAATCGCCCCCAGGGTTCCGCTCACCTGCCAACACACACATCATTCACACGGGTTGAACAGCGTCACACCTGCCTCCGTATAAGAGGGCGGCCCGCGCATCCCCACGCGGCCCCCCACGGACAAAGGCAGGGTTCATGGCAGGAAACGTCACCTCGCTGTTCCGCAACACTGCGGCACACAGCCCCTCCATGGCCGCCCTCGCACGCGAGAGCGACGGTGTGGGGCCGGTCGACTTCTGCATCCCCTGCAACCCGTACTTCCCCACCGCGGGGATGATGGACGAGCTCTCGCACAAGTTCAAAGAGATCATCACGTACTACCCGAGCAGCACCGACACCATCACCGCCGAGCTGTGCAACCTGCTGCGACTGCCGCCGTCCTGCGTGGCGATGGGCAACGGTTCGACCGAACTCATCACCTGGATCGACCACCTGCTGGTCCGTGAGTCGCTCGCCATCCCCGTCCCCACCTTCGGCCGCTGGACCGACCAGCCGCTGGAGACCGGCAAGCGCGTCGACATGTTCCCGCTCCCCGAAGGCAGCGGCTTCGCCCTCGACCCCGCCGCGTATGTGGAGTTCATACGGGCCCGGGGGACGCGGGTCGCGGTGATATGCAACCCGAACAACCCGGACGGCGGCTTCCTCCCCAAGCAGACCGTCCTCGCCTTCTGTGACGCGCTCGCCGATCTCGACCTGATCGTCATCGACGAGTCGTTCCTGGAGTTCGCGGACGCCGAGTCAGAGGCGAGCATCGTCGAGGACGCGATCCTCAGGCCGAACGTGGTCGTACTGCGCAGTCTCGGCAAGAACTTCGGTCTGCACGGCATCCGCTTCGGTTACATGGTCGCCAACCCCGCGCTGGCCGGCCGGGTGCGCTCCATGCTGCCGAAGTGGAACCTCAACGCCATGGCGGAGCACGTGGTGTTCATGCTGAAGAACCACATGGCGGAATACCAGGAGAGCCTGCACATGGTCCGCCGTGACCGGCTCGACATGGCCCGCCAGCTCTCCGCCCTGCCCGGGCTGACGATCTATCCGTCGCAGGGCAACTTCCTCTTCGTGCGCCTGCCGGTGGGCGCCGAAGGCACGCAGGTCCGGGACCAGCTCCTCACCGATCACCGGATCCTGGTCCGCGAGTGCGGAAACAAGATCGGCTCGTCAAGCCGCTTCCTGCGGCTCGTAGTGCGCCCCCAGACGGATGTGCGTCGCCTGGTGTCCGGTCTGGAGCAGGTGCTCTACGGGAACGCGAACAGCGCCGCGGGAAGGGAAGCCGCGGCCGTGCCCGAGCTGGGCCGAGGGACCTACAGCTCGGGTACGGCAGCGGTGGATCGCCTGGTCAGCGCCACCAACGGGGGCGGTATGCCGGGCCTCGCCCAGCAGGCCCAGGCGCTGGCCCAGGGCGCGGTCGCCATGCAGGCCCAGCAGCCCATGCAGGCGATGGCCGCGCAGACCCCGGCCGGGATGACCACCCAGGGCCAGGCCATGGGGATGGCCGGGCAGCCCCAGGCGATGGGCAGCCAGGGTCAGGGCATGGAGATGGGCGGTATGGGTGGCATGGGTGGCATGGGCGGCATGGGCATGGGTCAGCAGCAGATGCCGCAGCAGCCGATGGGCATGCCCGCTCCCGGACAGAGCCAGTCCCTGGGACGGGGTCTGACGGCCGCTCAGGTCCGTGGTATGACCCAGCCGCCGCTCCAGCCCGCGATGCAGCCGCAGCCGCAGCCGCTTCCCCAGCCGCTCAACTGGCCCGCGGCGGGCGCCAGCCGGGCCGGCTGAGCCCGGGCCCTCCACGACGTCTCTTCCCGAGACCCCATCGCACTCGGCCGACCCACAGCTCTTGCTGCCGCGGGTCGGCCGAGTGCGTTGCCGGACGCTGGCTACGCCGGATCCAGCCGCCACTGCCGGCAGTTGTTGTTCAGCCACGACCACTGCCGCACGTCGCCCCCGTTGGCGATGGAGCAGTTGCGACGTCCGCGACCTTGCCGGTGGCCTGGTTGACGATCCGCACCCCAGCCGGCGTCGGTGGTCAAGAACCGGAATCGCCGGCAGTTGTTGTTCAGCCAGGACCACTGACGCAGATCGGCCCCGTCGGCGGACGAGCAGTTCTCCGCGCCCAGCACCTTGCCCGTGGCGACGTTCACCAGTCTGCTGGTGTCGTCGCCCTGGTCCTCGATCCGCCACTTCTGGTTGTTGCCGCCGTTGCAGGTGTACTGGATGGCGTTGGCGCCGTCTCCGGACATCGACTCGGGTCGGAGCCGTAGATTCGCAGGGTTCGAACGTCAACGCCCTTTCACACGACGAACTTTTGGCATCGGGTTCTTCCGATGGCTCAGACGTCACCTGACGGACCGTCTAGACCGCGGCCGACGCACCGCACGCATCCAGGGACAGGCCCGCACCCGGCTCCGACTCCCGCCGGGCCGGGTGCGGATCCCCTCCTCCCCCTCGGGTCAGCCGAGCCGGATCACGTTCCAGGACAGCGGCTCCAGCACCGCGCTCAGGGTGCCGTCCCGCAGGGTCGTGCCGGTGACCGGGTGCGGGGCGATCCGCTCCGGGTCGTCGAGCGTGTTGCGCGCCTCGGGATCGGCGTCGGCCAGAGCGCTGTGCTCCACCACCGACGTCAGCTCCAGCCCGTTCAGGGCGACCTCCAGCGGCAGCGCGTCGGTCCGGCTGCGGTTGACGGCGAATACGGTCACCGAGCCGTCCTCGGCGCGCACCGCCGTGGCGTGCAGCAGGTCCGCCGTGCCGTACTTCTTCGTCTCGTACGTCGGTGAGTCCACGCGGACGTCGAGTACCTCGCCGCGCCCGTACTGCGAGGCCTGCGCGAACGGGAAGAAGGTCGTCTGCCGCCAGGCCGGGCCGCCCGGCTCGGTCATGATCGGCGCGATGACGTTGACGAGCTGGGCGAGACAGGCGACGGTGACCCGGTCGGCGTGCCTGAGCAGCGCGATGAGCAGCGAGCCGAAGACGACCGCGTCCATGACGCTGTAGTTGTCCTCCAGCAGCCGCGGCGCCTCGGGCCAGTCCAGCGGGTCGGACTCCGCGGACTGCTGCCACTCGTCGAGGTACCAGACGTTCCACTCGTCGAAGGAGAGGTTGATCTTCTTCTTGGACTTCAGCTTCGCGCCGACGTGGTCGCAGGTCGCGACGACGTTCTCGATGAAGGACTCCATGTCGACGGCGGAGGCCAGGAAGGAGTCGAGGTCGCCGTCGGTCGGCCAGTAGTAGGCGTGCAGGGAGACGTGGTCGACGAGGTCGTACGTCTCCGCCAGCACCGTCGCCTCCCACTCGGCGAAGGTGGGCATGGACTGGCTGGAGGAGCCGCACGCGACCAGTTCGACGGACGGGTCGATCTGGCGCATGGCCCGGGCGGTCTCGGCGGCGAGGCGGCCGTACTCCTGGGCGGTCTTGTGCCCGGTCTGCCAGGGCCCGTCCATCTCGTTGCCGAGGCACCAGAGCTTGATGCCGAAGGGGTCCTTGTCGCCGTGCGCGGCCCTGAGGTCGGAAAGGGCGGTCCCGGCGGGGTGGTTGGCGTACTCCTGCAGCTCCAGCGCCTCGGCGACGCCTCGGGTGCCCAGGTTGACGGCCATCATCGGCTCGGCCTGCGGGCCGACCTTCCTCAGGAACGCGATGAACTCGCTGAGACCGAAGCGGTTGGTCTCGGTCGACCGCCAGGCGAGGTCGAGCCGGCGGGGGCGCTCGTCGACCGGTCCGACCGAGTCCTCCCACTTGTAGCCGGAGACGAAGTTGCCGCCGGGGTAGCGGACGGCGGTGACGCCGAGTTCGCGGATCAGCTCCAGCACGTCCGTGCGCAGCCCGGCCTCGTCGGCCGACGGGTGGTCGGGCTCGAAGATCCCGGTGTAGACGCAGCGGCCGAGGTGCTCGACGAAGGAGCCGAAGAGCCGGGGATTGACCTCGCCGACGGTGAAGGCGGGGTCGAGGGTGAACCGGGCGGTGGTGGTACGGGACATGGGGTCCTTCCCTGGGCGGCAGGCGGGTGGCAGGCCTTGGGCCGGCGGGGGCAAGCGGGTGGCAGGCCTTGGGCCGGCGGGGGCAGGCCTCGGGTCAGCGGGGGCAGGTCTTGGGTCAGCGGGGGCAGGTCTTGGGCCAGCGGGTGGCAGGCCTTCGGCGAACGGGAGGGCAAGCAGGGGCAGGTCTTGGGCCAGCTGGGAGCAAGCGTGCGGCACGCGGGGGTGCGGGGGTAAGCGTGCGGCACGCGGGGGGGCAACCGTGCAGCAAGCGCTTTCTCGACAGGGGCGAGAGAGGGCCCGGGTGAGGACCGGGCCCTGCTGCGTGAACGTCAGCCCGCGAACGCCGGCTGCGGCAGTCCCTTTCCGGCGCCCGGCACCACGAGCACCGAGCCGGACAGCGGATGCGGCTCTTCCAGCCCCACACGAGCCGTCGTGATGTACAGGTCCGTCAGGTCGGCTCCACCGAAGGCACAGGCGGTGGGGCGGCGCACAGGAAGGGGCAGGACGCGGTCCAGCCGGCCGTCCGGGGTGTAGCGGCGGACCGCTCCGCCGTCCCACAGGGCGACCCAGACACAGCCGTCGGCGTCGACGGTCAGTCCGTCGGGGAAGCCGTGGCCCTCGGCGATCTCGGCCAGCGGCCGCCGGCCGACGGGAGCGTCGTCCACCATGTCGAAGACGTCGATCCGGCGGGTCGGCGAGTCGATGTAGTACAGCAGCCGGCCGTCGGGGCTCCAGCCGGTGCCGTTGCTGACGGCCACGTCGTCGAGGACGGGCGTCACCGTGCCGTCGCCGGTGATGCGGAACAGCGAGCCGCCGCCGGGCGCCTCGTCGTAGCGCATGGTGCCCGCCCACAGGGAGCCGTCGGCGGCGACGGCCGCGTCGTTGGCCCGGCGGCCGGGGACCGGCTCGTGGTGCAGCCAGCTGAAGCCATCGGGGCCGTGCAGACCCACACCGTCACGAAGGTTGAGGACGAGTCCGCCCCCGGCGCGCGGCTTGGCGGCGCCCACGTGCTGCTCGGTGGTCAGCACCGTGCGGCGCCCGGAGGCGGGGTCGTAGGTGTGCACCCGTGAGCTGAGGATGTCCACCCAGATCAGCCGTTGCCGTTCGGTGTCCCAGGTGGGGCCCTCGCCGAGCGTCGCGAACTCCCGTACCGCCACGTCGTACCCGGTCATGCCACGCTCCGGTGGCCGAGACGCTCGGACAGTTCGGCCGCGCCCTTGGCGGCGAGCTGCTCCAGCTCGACGCGGCGCTCGTCGCTCCAGCGGATCATGGGGACGGAGATGGAGAGCGCGGCGACCACGCGGCCGGTGCGGTCGTGGACGGGGGCGGCCACGCAGGAGACGTCCGGGTTGGACTCACGGCTCTCCACCGCGACGCCGCGTCGGCGGATCTCGTTGAGGGCCTCGCGCAGTGCGGCCGGATCGGTGATGCTGTTCGGCGTCATGCGGACCAGGTCCGCGTCGTCGGGGATGCGGGCGGTGAGTTCGTGCTCGGGCAGGGAGGCGAGGAGCATCTTGCCGACCGAGGTGCAGTGCGCGGGCAGCCGGCGCCCGGCGGCGGACACCATGCGGACGGCGTGCGTGGAGTCGACCTTGGCGATGTAGATGACGTCCGTGCCCTCGAGGATCGCCACGTGCACCGTCTCGTCGCAGGTCTCGGCGACCGACCGGGCGACCTGCTGGCCCTCGGCGGCGAGGTCGAGCTGCTCGGCGTATCGGCTCCCGAGCTGGTACGGACGCACACCGAGCCGGTAACGTCCCGGTTGTCCCGGAACCGGCACGATGTACGACCGGGCGGAGAGCGTGGTGACCAGTTCGTGCACGGTGGTGCGCGGCAGCTGCAGCTTGCGCACGATGTCGGGAGCCGACAGCGTGCCGTCCCCGTCCAGGAAGAGCTCCAGTATGTCGAGAGCCCGGGTCACGGCAGGTACTAGGCGTCCCACGACCGGCCCCCCTCCCTTGCGTCTGTGGTGACTGCGTTCGAGATTTCAACAGTCGATCGGCATGACGAACACAGGCTAGTCATAGTGGCCCGGACGGGCAATGGCCGGGTAACGGTGGGGTTGCGGGCGGGTGATGGGGCGCGCGAGCACGGATGCCACGGACACGCGCCCTTCATCCCATAAGAGATGTTCACTGCCTACCATCCCTTTCATGGTGTTTTTTCGCGCTGCTTGACCTGGCCTCTGCCGGGTGGCTAGAACCCGGCACGGTCTCTCTCCGCAGACATGCCGTGGCTGCCGGATGTCTCCGCGCGGCCGTCTCGTCGTGCCGTCGCACGGACCGCGGTAGCCGTTTCCCAGCAAGGAGCGCAGCGTGCAGTTCTTCTCCCGGCAGGCCCTTCTCGCCACTGCCGTCGTCGGCGTCCTGGCGCTCACGTCCGCCTGCGGCGGGCAGGACGACGGTCAGGACTCGGCCTCGGAAACGGTCGACGCGTCGCACGCGCCCGACGGGGTCTCCTTCGGTGACGGTGCCTCCGCCTCCCGCAGTGCCTCCGGCTCCCCGTCCGCGAGCCCTTCGCGTTCCGTCTCGCCGTCCCCGTCCGCGTCGGCCTCCGCCTCCGCGTCGGCCGCGGCGTCGGATGCCGCCGTGGGTACGGGCGGTTCCGGGAGCGGCGGTTCGGGGACGGGCTCGGGCTCGGGGACCGGCTCGGGGACCGGTACGAGTGCGGGTTCCGGTGGCGATGCCGCGGTTCCGGCGCCCGCCGCCCCCGACTTCCCCGTACCGGTGCAGGTGGGCGACGCCACCCAGCTGATCACGGTCAAGGCGAGCGGCTCGTACGCCACCGTGACGGCCTGGGCGAAGGGCTCCTCGGGCTGGAAGGCGCAGTTCGCCACGAGCGCGGGCCGGGTGGGTTCCAACGGTGTGACGGACGGGGCGACGCGACGGCAGAACACGTACACCACGCCCGGTGGCACATACACGATCACGGAGGGGTTCGGCCATGTGGCGGGCGGCACCGCGATGCCGTACCACGTGGTCACCGCCGACGACTGGTGGGTGCAGGACCCCGAGTCGAAGTTCTACAACCAGATGCACGGGGAGGCGGGTGCGGACTTCCCGCTCACCGAGGCCGGTGACCGCGGCAGCGAACACCTCATCAACTACCCCACCCAGTACGCCAAGGCGCTGGTCATCAATTTCAACCGCTGGCCCGCCGAACCGGGGCGCGGCGCGGGTATCTTCCTCCACGTCAACGGAAGCGGCGCCACGGCGGGCTGTGTCTCGATCCCCCGCGCGACCATGGACCGGATCATGGGCTGGATCAGGCCGTCCGCCCACCCCAGGATCGCGATCGGCTGACCCCGGCCGGGGGCCCGCATTCGGGCCGGGTCCTGCGCGCGGCACCCGGCCCGCACAACCTGCGCCGTCACCCTGCCAACAGTTCGCGCCACCCGCCCAACAGCCGACGCCACCTGGCCAACAGCCGACGCCACCCGGTCAACAACCGGCGCCGCCCGACCACAAGCAGCGTCACCCGACCACAAGCAGCGCCGCCCGACCACAAGCAGCGTCACCCGACCACAAGCAGCGCCGCCCGACCACAAGCAGCGCCGCCCGACCACAAGCAGCGTCACCCGACCACAAGCAGCGTCACCCGACCACAAGCAGCGCCGCCCGACCACAAGCAGCGTCACCCGACCACAAGCAGCGTCACCCGACCACAAGCAGCGCCGCCCGACCACAAGCAGCGTCACCCGACCACAAGCAGCGTCACCCGACCACAAGCAGCGTCGCCCGACACACAGCACGGCTCAGGAAGCCTCCTGCCGCGGCCGAGCCCGGCCGTGCAGAAGCAGATAGAAGGTCTGCAGCGACTCCTCGCGCCCAGCCTCGTAACGGTTCACGACCTTGCCCAGCGGATTCCACACCCGCCCGTCCCGCATCCGGACCCCGACCGGCTGCCCGAAGTACGCCCGCTGCTCGGCGTCGAAGTCCACCCAGACCGCCCCGGCCCGGCGCACCAGCACCTCACCGACGTACGCCCCGAGCCCGAACAGCGTCCCGGCTACCTGCTGCCGGTCCGCACCGCCCTTGCGCAGCCCGTCGACGAGGAAGTCGACGACCCGCAGGCTCGCGACCGAGTAGTCCAGCGGCAGCCGGTTCCTCGCCGTCACCCGGGTCACGAACCCCGCGGCGCACCGCCGCATCCCTTCCGCGGTCGGCACGTGCGTCTTTTGTCCGGGCATATCCCCCGCCCCTCCGTCTGCTCGCGGGAGAGCGGTCGTCCGCTCCCCCACCGACCAAGCGCAGCGGTGATCACAAACGTCACTGACGTCCTGGTGGTCGGGGACACGGTGCCTCTGCAGGGGCCGACGCCGGTCAGCGGTGGGCGCGTGGGGCGCCCAGTTCTCCGCGCAGGCGTTGGGCCCGTAACACCAGTTCCAGTTCGAAGCGGCGGTCCGGATCGTCTATTTCGTCGCCCCAGAGTTCGCGGATCTGGCGGAGCCGGTAGCGGACCGTCTGGGGATGGACGCCCAGGCGTGCGGCCACCTCGGGGGCGCCGCCGCGGGTTTCCAGCCAGGCCAGGAGCGTCTCCGCGAGGCGGCGGCCGTGGGTGGGGCCGCAGTGCGCCAGCGGGGCCAGGGAGCGCAGTGCCAGGTCGGTGATGAGTTCCTCGGGTTGCAGGAGGACCAGGGCCTCCGTGTGTTCCGTGCAGTGCAGGACCTCCCCTGAGGGCAGCAGCCTGCGTTCCATGAGGTCGACCGCCGCCTTTGCCCAGCGCAGCGACTTCGCCGCGTCCGCCAGCGGCACCGGCGGGCCGATCGCACCCGACCAGCCGGCGAGCGCCCGGTGCAGCAGCTCGGGGCGGCCCGCCGCCTCCGGCTCGGGCACCACCATGTGCGGCTGCTCGTACTCCATGTCGAGCAGCACGCCCTGGCCGACGGCCGGTGCCATCGCCTCCCGGGCGGGCCTGAGCAGCACCCCGACCGCGACCCGTTCCGGCAGCGGCCAGCCGATCCGGGCCGCCCGCTCGGCCAGCGCGTCCCCCGGATCACCCCGGTGGTGATCCGACAACAACAGCTCCACCAGGCGGCGTTGCAACCGCAGCCGTTCGCCCGCCTGCCGCGCGGCCGCCTCCGCGTAGCCGCGCACCGACTGGTCGACGAGACCGTCCAGGTACTCGTAGCCCGCGTCGACCAGCTCGTACATCGCCGGCGGCGGGATCTCCACGCGCTGGCCGATCTCCGCGAAACGGCGCCAGGCGAGCCGTACGCCCAGCCGGTAGATGGCCTGGAGGGAGTCCAGACTGCGGCCGTGCAGGCCCTCGCCGCGGCCGAACTCCTGGAAGACCTCCGGGTGGACGCGCGGGCGGCCCTCCGCGGCCTCCAGGTGTTGGACGAACACCTCGATGGCACGGCGAATGCCGACCAGGGCCATCGGCTCACCGGAGTCGTCGAGGACGACGGGCAGGTGCGGGTACTCGCGGCGGATCTCCCGCAGGATCTCCTCCGCGAGGGCGGGCGCCTCCGCCATCGCGAGCGCCGCGAACCGGCGCACCTGCAGGCGCGGAACGTCGTGCCAGGCCGAACGTGCGGTCATGGTCCCCGTTGCTCCGGCGGCCACGGTCACTGTCCCCGGCCTGCGGTCTCATAGGTGATGAGCGGTGTGTTCGGCTGTGCCGGCGTCGCCTCCAGGAGGGCGACGATGCCGAGGGCGGCGCCCACGGCGAGCAGTGCGGCTACCGCCACGGTCAGCGCGGCCGCATACAGTCTGGGCAGTCTGGGCATCGCAGGGTGCCTCTCCGTCGAAAGGTCGTCCCCACCCCGGGGTCAGGTGCTCCGTGCGAGCGCGATCGCGTGATCTCCCCACCGCACGGCACCGGCCCCACCCGAGCCGGGTCCCGCCACCGCGGAGTCGTCGTCCACCGCCGGCGTCCATCGCCGGGCGTCCACCCGGCGGGCGGCGCTGCGGAGGCAGACCTGACCCAGTTTCGGCAATGCATTGACACTCCGTCAAGAGTGCGCCTACGGTTCCCGGCCCATACCGCACGCGCACGTTCCCCCTCCTTCCCCCTCCCGTGTCGGCAGCCGCGCGCCATCTGTCGGCCCAACCCCTGGAGTGTCCGGATGCGCCGCACAGCTTCACCGATTTCCCTGGTCGTCCTGGGTCTCGGCGTCTTCCTGCTGGTCCTCGCGCCGATGCTCGCCTGGTACGTCGAGCCGAGGGCCGCGGTGAACCCCATCGACATCGACACGACCGCCGTCTACACCGGCACGGGCAGCGTCTTCGATCTCGAACAGGTCAAAACCGTGACCGATCAGAAGATCACCGTGACCCAGCGCGTCCGGGGCGACGTCGCCGACAGCGAGCGCAGTGGCGCGGCCGTCTGGGACGTGGTGACCAGCGTCGACACGGACAAGTCGCTGCCGGCGGCCGATCCGCACGACGCGCTCCTCTTCGAGCCGCACCGCTGGGTCTCCGACCGCAGGACCAACAAGCCGGTGCACTGCTGCCAGGAGAAGCCCTACTTCGAGGGCGAGGCGTATCTGAAGTTCCCGTTCGACGTGCAGAAACGCGCCTACCGCTGGTGGGACAACACCCTCGGGGCGCCGGTGACACTGAACTACCGCGGGGTCAAGAAGGTCCGGGGTTACGAGGGTTACCGCTTCACGGGCACGGTGGCCGCGACGAAGGTCGGCAGCCGCCAGGTGCCCGGCACGATCGTCGGGGAGCCGCAGCGCCCGCAGGTGCTCGCCGAGGAGTGGTACGCCAACCACGGAGTCGAGCTGGTCGTCGACCAGGCCACCGGCCGGGTGATCTACGCGCAGACCGGTCCGCGCCGGACCCTGCGCGCGCCGGGCGCCGACAAGGACGCGGTGGTACTGCTGGACAGCCGGAAGATCGCGTTCACCACGGAGACCCAGAAGGAGGCCGTCCGGCAGGCGGAGCGGGACAGCGCACAGCTGCGGGCGGTGGGTCGTACCGTGCCGGTCGGAGCGGCGGTCGCGGGCTTCGTCCTGGCCGCCGTTGGGGCCGTTTTGGTGGTACGCGGGCGCCGGCATCCCGATTCTTCCGAAACATCCCAGCAAACACTCACGACTTGATGAGGCGTCAGCTCGATAAACCGCGGAATTTGTCACGTCGGTGAGTAGCAGCTTCGTTGCGCTCGGCGAAAACTGTCGTCCTCCACCCGAGCACAGTCCGACCACAGCCCACCCACACCCCACCACACCCCGGCACTCCACCACCGCACGAAGGCCCCGCACCCCACCGCGGGCCCGCACCACCCCCACACCCCACACCCCAACGGGAGCAGCACCGTGCAACCCGTAGGACCCGCACGGCGCCACCCCACCGAACCGCACAGCGCGACCCCACAGTTCCGCACCGCGAGCCCCGCACGACCACGTCGGGAAACCCCAGGGAGATCCGCCTTGCGCGACCCTTCAGAGTTTCGCCGCGTGCCCCCATAGTTCGCCCAGCGGCCCGGGCCTCTCCGGTGCCGCACCGTGACCGACCCCCCACGGCAGTTCCGCACCCCGAGACGAGTTGGAGCACCCATGCCCCAGCACGTGCCTTCCTCGCTGCGAGCCGCGTCCCCCAGCCCCGCGCAGCACCGTCCGGCGCGTCCCCCACAGCCGCGCCGGATCGTATTCCTCGCCCATCGCGACCTCGCCAACCCGGCGGCAGGCGGTTCCGAACTCCTCGTGGACCGGCTCGCCGACGGACTGACCCGGCTCGGCCACCAGATCACGCTGCTGTGCGGCGGTCCGGCCTCCTACCGGGACTACCGCGTGGTGTCGGCGGGCGGCGACCTGGGGCACTTCCTGCGTGCCCGGTCGGCCTTCGCCCGTCAGGTCGGCGACTGCGACCTGCTGGTGGAGGTGTGCAACGGCATGCCCTACCTGGCCCCCCTGTGGCACCGAGGGCCGACGTTGTGCCTGGTCAACCACGTTCACACAGATCTGTGGGGCATGCGGTTCGGTGGCCCGCTGGCGCCGGCCGCGCGGCTCGGGCGAAGACTTGAACACTGGGCGCTGGCCGGTGCGCAGCGCGGGAACCTGCTGGTCGCCGTGTCGCCGTCGACGGCGCACGCGCTGCAGGCGATCGGGGTGCCGCGCGAGCGGATCCGGGTCGTGCACAACGGCGTCGAGGAGCCGGGGCCGCGGGCCGAACGCTCACCGGAACCGCTGTTCCTGGCGATGGGGCGGTTGGTTGAGTACAAGCGGATCGATCTGCTGCTGCGCCTGTGGGAACGGGTGCGGCCGGTGACGGGCGGCAGGCTGGTGATCGTCGGTGACGGTCCCGAGCGGGCGCGACTCGAGCAACTCGCCGGTCCCGGCGTGGAGTTCACCGGCCATGTGAGCGAGGCCGAGAAGCACCGGCTGCTGTGCGCGGCCTGGCTGCTGCTGCACCCCTCGGCGGTGGAGGGCTGGGGCCTGGTGGTCACCGAGGCGGCGGCCCGGCAGACCCCGGCGATCGCCTTCGACGTGCCCGGGTTGCGGGACTCCGTGCTGGACGGGCAGACCGGGGTGCTGGCGCGCGGCGAATCCTCGTTCGCGGCCGCGTGGTGCACCCTCGCCCTCAGTACGGAGCGCCGCGAGGCGATGGGCAAGGCCGCCCTCGACCATGCCGCCCGCTACCGCTGGAACCACACGGTCCGCCAGTTCAGGGCGGTGGCGGCGGAGGCGGTGGCCGCCGCGCCGCGGCAGGGGTGACAGCATGCCTCCCGTCGGCCCCGATCCCACACCGCACCACGGCGGTGGCACCCCTCCGAACGGCGCCCCGGCCCCGACGACGTTCAACGGCGCCATGAACGCGCCGACGTTGAACGGCGCCACCAACCCGCCGGCGCTGAACGGGGCCCCGGCCCCGACGACGTTGAACGGCGCCTCGCCCCCGACAGCGCTGAACGGCGGCGCGGCCGCACCGTCCTCGAACGGCGCTCCGACCGCACCGTCCTCGAACGGCATCTCGCCGAACCCCGGCCCCGCTCGCCCCACCCCTTGGAAGGACCCCTCCTTCCGTCGCTCCCTCGCGCTCTTCAGGGCCTTCCGGCGGGAGCAGGAGGATCCGGAGTACTGCTACTCCCTCCTCGCCCGGGACGCCGCCGACCAGGTCGAGGCGTACGGCGGTCCGGTGCGGGGCCGGACGGTCATCGACGTCGGCGGCGGAGGCGGGTACTTCACAGAGGAGTTCCGGCTGCGCGGCGCGCACGCGTACCTCTTCGAGCCGGACGTAAAGGAGTTGGGGACCGAGCCGCCGGCCGGCGCGGTGGTCGCCGACGGCTATCTGCTGCCGCTCGCGGACGGCGCCGCCGACGTCACCTTCTCCTCCAACGTCCTCGAGCACGTGTCCGATCCGCAGACGTTCATCAGCGAACTGGTGCGGGTGACCCGGCCGGGCGGACTGATCTACGTGTCGTTCACCAACTGGCTGTCCCCGTGGGGCGGTCACGAGTGGGCGCCCTGGCACTACCTCGGCGCCGAGCGGGCCCACGCCCGCTACCGGCGCCGCACCGGAAAAGCCCCCAAGCACACACTCGGCGAGAACCTCTTCGCCGTGCACATCGGCTCCACCCTGCGGCAGGTGCGGGCCCGTGACGACATCACGGTCGTCTCGGCCCGCTCCCGCTACTGGCCTTTCCTCGCGCAGACCGTCGTCAGAACGCCGGGCCTGCGCGAGTTCGCAACCTGGAACCTCCTCCTCATCCTCAGGCGGTGTCCATGACGACCACGGTCCAGGCTCCCCAGGTCCCACCTCCGGCGACGGTACGGCCCGCCGGAAGCACCCAGGGCCCCCCGCAGGGCCCGCGTTCACGCAGGTGGCTGCTGGGGTTCTGGGCCGTGGTGTTCGTGCTGTTCGCGGCCGCGCGCCCGGGCCGGATGACGTTCGACACGAAACTCGGCGTCGCCCTCGACCCCTGGCAGTTCCTGTCGGACCTCGGACAGTTGTGGCACGACCGGGGCGGCTTCGGCGGGATCGCCGACCAGTACGTCGGCTATCTCTTCCCGATGCTGCCGTACTACGGCCTGGCCGACGTGCTCCAGCTGCCGGTGTGGCTGGCGGAGCGGCTGTGGTTCTCGCTCGTGGTGTCCACCGCGTTCTGGGGTGCGCTGCGGCTCGCCGAGCGGCTGAGCATCGGCAGCCCGGCCTCACGGCTGCTCGGTGCGATCGCGTACGCGCTGTGGCCGGTGTTCACGATCGTCGTCGGCTCCACCTCGGCCGCCGCGCTGCCCGGCGCCCTGCTGCCGTGGGTGCTGCTGCCGCTGACGAACGACCGCTACAGCGCCCGGATCGCCGCGTGCCGCTCGGCGCTGCTCATCCCGTTCATGGGCGGTGTCAACGCGGCTTCGACGCTCGCGTCGCTGCTCCCCGTCGGCCTCTACCTGCTCTCCCGCCCGCCGGGACAGCGCCGGCGAAAGCTGATCGCCTGGTGGGTGCCGGGGGTGATCCTGGCGACGGCCTGGTGGGTGGTGCCGCTGCTGCTGCTCGGCGTCTACGGCGAGAACTTCCTTCCCTACGTGGAGACCTCGCAGACCACGACCGCCACCATGTCGGCGACGGAGACGCTGCGCGGGGCCGGGAACTGGGTCGCCTATCTGCACCTGGGCGAGGCGTGGCTGCCGGCCGGCTGGACCGTCGCGGCCTCGGTGGTCACGGTCCTCTGCTCGGCGCTGGCGGCCGGGCTGGGCCTCGCGGGACTGGCCCGGCGGGACCTGCCGGAGCGCCGCTGGCTGGTGCTGACCGTGCTGTGCGTCGCGGCTGTCACCCTGGCCGGGTACGGCGGTTCGTTCGGGGCGCCCTTCCACGGCGTGGTCCAGGACTGGCTCAACGGCTGGATCGTGCCCTTCCGCAACATCTACAAGTTCCAGACGGGGCTGGCGCTCGCGCTGGTCTTCGGGCTGATGCACCTGGTGGGCGTCGCCACGGCCGAGCGCGGGGCGCGCCGGGTCCGGGGCCGGAGGTTCGCACCGCTGATCGCCGCCGTCCTGGTGCTGCCGGGGCTCGCCTGGCCCTATCTCAACGGCTCGATCCTGCAGCCGGGTTCGTTCCAGGAGCTGCCCAAGTACTGGAAGACGACCGCGAGTTGGCTCGAGAAGTACTCCCCCGACTCGCGCGCCCTGGTCGTACCGGCCACCGCGCACGGCATCTACACCTGGGGCTCCCCCATCGACCAGCCGCTGGACGTGCTCGCCGAGTCCCGGTGGGCGCAACGCGACTACGTCCCCTTCGGCACCGCGGGCAACCGCCGGGCGCTGGACGCGGTCGAGCAGGCCCTGCTGACCGGCGGGGAGGTCCCGGGGCTGGCCGACTACCTGAGCCGCGCCGGCCTCTACTACGTCGTCGTGCGCAACGACCTCGACCCCGACCAGATGGGCTATGTGCCGACGACCACCGTCAAGCGCACGCTGGAGCAGTCGGGTTATGAGCGGGTGACCGGTTTCGGCCCGCTGATGACCGGCGGGCGGATCGCGGAGGACACCCCGCTGCAGATCGAGGGGCTCTACCCACGGCAGCGGGCGGTGGAGATCTACCGGCCGACGGGCGAGGACGTACGGCGGCCCGGGCAGGCCGGACTGTATCCGCTCGCCGACACCGCCGTCGTCTCCGGCGGGCCCGAGGCGCTGCTGCCGCTGTCCGCCGATCCCGCGATGCGCGGCCGGGCCGCGGTGCTGACCGGGGACAACCATCCGGGCCTCGGCAGCCCGCAGGTGCAGGCGGTCGGTGACGGGCTGCGCCGGGCGGACACCCGGTTCGGCCTGATCAACACCAACACCTCGTACACCTACACCGCGGGGCAGCGCAACGACAGCGACGCCTTCCAGGACGCGGGCGAGAAACCGCGCCAGATCCTGCCGGTCAAGGGGCTCGAGCACCAGACGGTGGCCGAGTTGCGCGGCGCCCGTTCGGTGACGGCGTCGTCCACCGGCAGCTGGCTGTTCTACCTGCCGCAGTACGACCCGGTGAACGCCTTCGACGGCAACCCGGACACCGCCTGGGTGGAGGGCGCGGCGGACTCGGCCGACGGGCAGTGGATCCGGATCGCGTTCAACGGTTCCGTCGACGTCCCGTCCTCGTTCAAGGTGACCCCGCTGCCGCAGGACTCGGTGCGTTCGGCGCCGACGCGGATCCGGGTGGAGACCGAGCAGGGCTCCGTCAGCAGCTATCTGCTGCCCAACGGCAAGACGCAGAGCGTCAAGGCCCGGGCCGGGAACAGCGATTGGCTGAAGATCACCATCCTGGAGTCGGAGGAGCGGCACACCGGGCTGGCCGGTGCCGGCTTCTCCGAGATCGACCTGCCCAAGGTGCAGGTGACCCGGATGCTGCGACTGCCGACCGACGCGAACGGCACCGACGCCGGCGCCGAGGTCGTCTCCCTGCACCGTGCCGCCGACCCCGGCGGGCTGTCGCCCACCGGCACGGAGGCGGGCCTGCACCGGCGGTTCACGACGACGCCGGGCACGTACCAGGTGAAGGCGAGCGCGGTGCCGGTGCCGAGCGCGGAACTGGACAAGCTGCTGTACGACGTCGCACCGGAGCAGCAGCGGCGGATCACGGCGAGCGCCGACTCCACGGCCGAACTCGGCACCAGCATCTCGGCGCGCAACCTGACCGACGGCGATCTGACCACCGCGTGGATCGCGGGGGACCGCCCGACCATCCGCCTCAGCTGGCCCGACAAGCAGGCGGTGGGCGAACTCGTGCTCGCCCCGGCGGGCGGCCTGTCGACCCGTCCCACCAAGGTCGAGATCAGCTCTCCGGACGGCGCGGCGACCGCCGGGGTCGACGAGAACGGCGTGGTCCATTTCGCCCCGATCACCACCGACCGGCTGGACGTCACCATCACCGAGACGGCGCCGCTGACGCTCCACAACCCGATGGCCGACGAGGCCCTGCAACTGCCGGTCGGGCTGACCGAGGCGTACATTCCCGCCCTCGACCAGTACCGCACCCCGCAGCCCCGGGCCGCGCGCACCTTCGAACTCCCCTGCGGAGAGGGCCCGTTGCTCGCCGTGGACGGTGAGCTGTACCAGACGAGCGCTAAGGGCACGGTCGGAGACCTCGTCGACCGGCGGCCGATCGATGTGACGCTCTGTCAGCAGGGGCGGGCGGACGCGGCGTTGTCCCTGGGCGACGGATCGCACCGGGTGGAGGCCGGGGACGCGGGCCCGCTGGCCGTGACGGACGTGACACTGACCCGCGGGGTCGTTTCCACCCCCACCGCCAACACCCGCGAGCTGCGGGTGCGGGACTGGCTCGGCGACCGCCGCGAGCTGACGGTGGGCGCGGGCGCGGCCTCGTACCTCACGACGTACGAGAACATCAACGACGGCTGGAAGGCCACCCTCGACGGCAAGGAGCTCACCCCCGTCCGGCTCGACGGCTGGCAGCAGGGCTGGCGGATCCCGGCAGGCAACGGCGGCACGATCCAGCTGTCGTACGAGCCCGCCACCCTCTACGAGGCCGGGCTGGTCCTCGGCGGGGTCGGGGTGGCCGCCCTCGTCGGGCTGGTGCTCTTCCGACGCCGCTCGCCCAACCCGGACGGCGCCTCGCCCGTCCCGCCGGGGCCGGGACTGGTGCTCGGCACGGTGGCGCTGACGCTGGTCGGCGTGGTGATCGCCGGGTTCCTCGCGCTGCTCGTCCCCTTGCTGGCGCTGCTCGCGTGGCGGCGGCACGCGCTCTTGGTGCCGATCGCGTTCCTCGCCCTCACGGGTGCCGGGATCGCCGCGGTGACGGGCGCGGGTTCGCCGGTCGCGGCAGGGGAAGGGGCATTCGGTCCGCCGGCCCAACTGCTGGCCCTCATCGGACTGTTCGCCGCGCTGGTCAGCGTGGGCACGGATGCCGTGCGGCGGCGGGACGTGGCCACCGCGGGCCCGGGCCCCGACGGGACGGTGGTACTGCCCGCGGTACCCCCACCGCCGGCGCCGCCGCCGCTGTCCGAGCCCCCGTCTTCGGAGGCCCCCACGGAGCCCCTGCCCCAACGCATCCGCGAGACGAGCGGGCCGAAGACGGAGTCCGCCGGCGCGGAACCGGGTCCCCCGGGACCCAAGGCGGCGACGTCCGCCGGGACGGAACCCGGCCCGGGACCCAAGGCCACCTCCACTGACAGGAAACCAAGCCCGGCACCCAAGGCAACGTCCACTGACACGACACCCGGCCCGGCACCCAAGGCCACGTCCGCTGACACGACACCCGGCCCGGCACCCAAGGCCACCTCCGCTGACAGGAAACCAAGCCCGGCACCCAAGGCAACGTCCACTGACACGACACCCGGCCCGGCACCCAAGGCCACGTCCGCTGGGACGGAGCGCGCCGGGACGGAGTCCGACGACGACGCCGTCGAGTCCAGCCCCACCATCTCCGCCCGCGGCCCCGGCCAGGAGCCCCTGCCGCCCGCCGTGCCGGTGCCGATGCGCAAGCCCAAGTGCCAGGTGTCCGACGACTCGGGGGAGGGCGACGTCCGATGACCGCGCTGGAGCAGCCGGCGCACGCCGCCGCGGAAGGGCCGGTGCGTGTTCCGTTCCCGGTGGTCGACGAAGTGGCCCGGCACTGCCTTCAGGAGGAAGAGCCGGAAACCGTCCACATCGAGGTGCACCTGCCGGGACGCCTCGACGTCGGCCGGCTGCGCAAGGCCTTCACCGAGGCCCTGCACCGGCATCCGCGCATCCTGATGCGGGAGGCCCGGGGGCCCTGGTACCGCCGCCGCTACGAGTGGGAGCTGACTCCCGACCCCGACGTGGACGTCGTCTCCGTACCGCCCCCCGACCGGGACGCGCTGAAGCACGCACGGGACCGGGCCCTCGCCACGGCGCCACCGCTCACCGCGTCCCCGCCGATCCGTCTGGAGGCCGTCGCCGACGGCGCCTCCGCCGTGGGTGCTCGATCGGGCGGAGACGTCCTCTTCCTCACCATCAACCACACCGCCCTGGACGGACCGGCCTGTCTCAGGGTCCTGGCGACGGCCGCCGAACTCTACGGCGGCCGGGACAACTCGCCCACGGCCCCTCCGGTACGCACCCCGGACACGCCCCAGTCCCCACCCGACACCCCCGCCACCTGGTCACCACCCGCCCGGGTCGCCCACGGAACCCCCGAACCCTCCCCCGGCAACGGCATGCTCGTCACGGAACTGCTCGTCCCACGCCGGCCCAAGGGCGCCCCGTACACGGTGAACGACCAGCTCATGGCCGCCACCGCGCTGATGCTCGCGCACTGGAACCGGGAACACGGCGCCCGCCCGCGCCCGATGCGCATCACCATGCCGGTGGACGACCGCCCGCGGGGCACCGACATGCCCATCGGCAACGGCACCCGGCTCGTCGAAGTGCCCTTCGCGCCCGAGGAGCTGGACGCGGACCGCATCCCCGAACTGCTGCGCCGCACGGCCGCCCGCACCCGCGCCCTGAAGTCCCTGCCGCGCCCCCAACTCGGCCACGGTGCAGCCCTGTTGACGGCACCCGTGGTGCCCGTTGCCTGGCGGGCCGCCGTCACCCGGGGGCTGCGCCGGGCCGCCGCACCCTGGACCTCCACCACCCTCCTCAGCAACATCGGCCGCATCCCCTACCCGTTGGACTTCGGCGACGCGGGCCGGGCCCAGGCGGTGTGGTTCTCGGCGCCGGCCCGGATGCCCCGCGGACTGACCGTGACCACCGCCTCCACCGCGGGCCGCCTCCATCTGGCGCTGCGCTGGTCCCGCACCCTGCTCAGCCACGGCGACGGCGCGCACCTCCGCGACCTGTTCGAGCACTACCTCCACGCCACGCAGGAGGGCCCATGACGAGGGCATCGACGACGGCATCGGCGAAAGCATCTACGACGGCTTCGGCCAAGGCATCGACGGCGACTTCCGCCGAGGCATCGGCGGCCGACGCGGCCACATCCACCGCGCCCCGCCACGACCTGCGCGATTTCTACGAGAACCCGGCCGTCCCCGTCGCCTCCGGCACTCCGCGCAGCCTGCGCCAGGCCCGGATGCTGGCGGAGGCGCTGGGCCCGGCGAGCGCCGGCACCCGCACCGTCGTGGACATCGGCTGCGGTGACGGCACCGCCGCGGCCACCGCCGCCCCGCTCCTGAGAGGTCACCGCATCGTCGGTGTCGACTGGTCCCAGGACGCCCTCCGCCGCGCCCGCACCCGCATCCCGTACGCGATCCGCGGCGAACTCACCGACGGCGGACTGCCTTTGCAGACCGGTGCGGCGGACGCGGTCCTGTTCAGCGAGGTCGTCGAGCACCTCGTCGACCCGGACGGCGCCCTGGACGAAATCCGCCGCGTCCTGCGCCCGGGCGGACATCTGATGCTGTCCACCCCGAACCTCGCCGCCTGGTACAACCGGGCCCTGCTGATGGCGGGCGTGCAGCCGGTGTTCTCCGAGGTGAGCCTGCGCGCGATCCACGGCCGCCCGGGGCGCGAGGTCGTGGGCCATCTGCGGCTGTACACCGCCCGCGCACTGCGGGAGTTCGTGTCGGCGGCGGGTTTCGAGGTGGTACGGCTGAGGGGGGCGCCCTTCCACGGCGTACCCCGTCCGCTGCGCCCCCTGGACCGGCTGGCCTGCGCCGCCCCCGCCCTGTCCTCCATCCTGCTCCTGCACGCTCGGAGGACGTGAGCCATGTGGTGGGGAGTGGCCGCGGCCCTGCTGGCGAACGTGCTCTACAGCACGGGATTCGTCCTGGAGAAGCGGGCGCTCGCCGCTCTGCCCGCCGTGACGATCCGCGAACCGGCGCGGCTGCTACGGCTGGTGCTGGGCAGCCCGCTGTGGATCTTCGGGTCGCTGTCCCTGGCCGCCGGGTTCGGCGCGCAACTCGCCGTCTACCGGACCCTGCCGATCGCCGCCGCTCAGGGCATCTTCGTCTCCGGACTGGTCCTGCTCGTCCTGCTCTCCTCGGTGCTGCTCGGCGAGGAGACCACGGGCCGGGAACGCTACGCGCTCGGCGCGATCCTCGCCGCACTGCTGATGGTGGTGCTCTCGCTGGACGAGAGCTCCGACACCGTCAGCCGCAGCGCCCCCTACGCGCTGGTCCTGACGGTCTGTCTGCCCGCGCTCGCCCTGGGCGTCTGGCTGTACGGTTCGGCCGAACGCCGCGCCCGGCACCGGCACCGGATGCCGACGACCGGGGTCGAGTACGGCGTCGCGGTGGGCCTGTTGTACGGGGTCAGCTCGCTCGCCATCAAAGGGGTGTCGAGCTATCTGACGACGTCCGGGCTCGGCTCGGCGCTGGCCGGGCTGCTGCGCTCCCCCTACCCCTATCTCCTGCTCTTCACCGGCCCGTTCGGCCTGGTCATGTCGCAGGCGGCGCTCCAGCGCTGCCGGGCCTCGCTGATCGTGCCGGTCTGCACGACCGTGACCTGTCTGTTCACGGCGGTGCTCGGCACGCTGTCGTTCGGCGAGGCGCTGCCGCAGGATCCCCTGCGGCTCGCGCTGCGGCTCGGCGGCACAGTCCTCGCGATCACTGTCCTGGTCGCCCTGCCGAAACACGATCCGACCCCCCAACCGCCCGTCGTGGCCAAGGAGCTGACTCCACCATGAAACCCGACGACCCACTGCTGAAGATCCTGGCGTGCCCGCTCGACAAGGGCCCCTTGCACCTGGTCCCCGAGGGAACCGGCACGGGCGAGGCGCTCTACAACCCCCGTCTGCACCGCCGCTACCCGATCGTCGACGGCATACCGCAGCTGTTGCCGTCCTCGGGCGAGCAGGTCGGTGAGGAGGAGCACGAGGAACTGCTGCGACGGATCGGTGTGCCGTCCGGGAACGCGGCGGACGCCGTGAGCGGCGGCAACGGCGACCACCCCGTGCCCTCGGCGAGTGATTCCGGAGGCGTCGGGAGCGGCGCGGTGCACGCCGTCGACGGAACGCGGCTCGAGGCCCCGGCCCCCAGGACGGCCCCGTGACCACGCTCGCCGCCCGGATTGCCCCCTTGCTGCCCACCCGGCTGGTGGCCGCGACCGCCCGCTGGCTCTACCCGCGCTTCGAACCCGAACTCGCCCGGCTCCCCGAACTCTGCCCGGCCGACTGCGGCACCGCGGTGGACGTCGGCGGCTGGTACGGGCCGTGGACCCGCCGGCTCTCCGCGCGCGCTCGGCGCGTGGTCACCGTCGAACCCGTGCCGCACCTGGCCCGGCTGCTGGCCTCCGGGACCCCCGGAAACGTCCGCGTGGTGCGCGCCGCCGCGAGCGACCGGCGGGGCACGGCAAGGCTGTGGCTGCCGCCCGGCGACGCGGGTGACCGGGGCGTGTCCTCCCTGGTCCGCCGTGACATCCACGCCCGCGCCGTCGAGGTGCCCTGTGTCACCCTGGACAGCCTTGACCTGCGGGACGTCGGCTTCATCAAGATCGACGTGGACGGCAACGAGCGCGCGGTGCTGCGCGGCGCCACCACACTGCTCACCCGTGACCGCCCGGCCCTGTTCATCGAGCTGGAGTCCCGTATCCAGCCGATCGAGCCGGTGGTCTCCCTGCTGTCCGGGCTCGGCTACGAGGGCTGGGTGCTGCCCGGCCGCAACTGGCTGCGGCTGCGCGACTTCGACCTGGAGGCGCACCAGGCGCGCTGCGCGTACGTCGTCTCCCACGGCCTGGTCCGCAGGGTGCTCCCGTTTCGCGGTCCGCGCTATGTGAACTCGGTCCTCTTCCTGCCGGCCGGCCGCCGGCCGGGCGTCCGCGAGGACGCTCAGCGGCGCGCGGGCGGCGAGGCAGGGCGGCACGTACGCGACGATGGGGTGCATGCCGGCAAACCGACCCACTAGCCCCTTCACCCCCGTCGACTTCCAGCTCGTCCTGCTGCGGCGCATGGCCGACCACAATCCGGACCTGGTCGAGGACGCCCGCCGGGAGCTGGGCGTCTCCATCGCTGACATGCGCGAGGCGAACCGCCGCTGGCAGGCCATGCTGCGCTCCCCGCGTTCACGCGCGGCCGTCTCCCGGTACCGGTCGGTCCTCGGCGAACCCGAGTCGACGGCCCCCCGGCAGATCGGCGACCTCGCGTGCGAGGCCCTGCTGTGGCCCGTGCCCCTCTGGCCCGACCTGCGCTTCGAGGTCCTTCTGGCGCCGAACGGGGCCGTGTTCAACGACTGGCTGGTGCGGGCCCCGGGAGCACCGGGCCCCGCACTGCGGACGCTCGACGACCTGATCCCCTGGTCCTGCACGGTGGACGAGGCGGCCCGCGCGTTCGCCCCGGCCCGCCCCCTGGAAGGCACGGCGCCCACCCGCTGGGGCCTGAGGTTCACCGCCCCGAACGCGTCCGGGGAACGCCGGGAGTGCACGGCGGAGTTCACCTGGGGGTTGCTGCAACGGATCGCGGTCACGCCATCGCCGGCCGGAACGTAGGGCCTGTCACCACCGGCCCGATGGGTCGGTGACTGTTCCCGGCGCCGGCCGGACGATCAGCCCGGACGGCCCGGCCGCGCGCTGAACCCGGCGCTCAGCGGGTGGCCGCCTTCAGGATCGCCTCGACCACCACCGCCGACGACCCCTCGTGCAGGTCCAGGAACAGATTCGGCTCCACCAGCTCCAGTTCCATGATCACGGGTTCGCCGTCGTCCCCGTCGACCACGTCGACACGTGCGTACAACAACTCCGGCGAGCCGGGCACGGCACCCAACGCCCTTTCTGCGAGGGCGAGTTCCGCCTCGGTTGCCTGCCAGGGCGCCACGCCCGGGTGGGAGACCTTGTCCTCGTCGTACGCGATCCCGGGCGCCAGCACGGCTCCCTTGCGGTTCGCGTGGAGGAAGCGTCCGCCGAAGAACTGCAGCGCCCGCTCCCCGGTCACGTCCACGTTCCGGACGTAGGGCTGCACCATCGCGGTGAATCCCTCCGCGTGCATCCGTGCGACCTGCCGTACGGCCGTCTCCCGTTCCCCGGCGCCGTACCGTGCGGCGAACCGCGCCCCGGCGCCCGAGGTGGGCTTCACGACGTACTCGTATTCCTCGGGCAGTTCGACGGGGTCACCGGGTGCGAAGTAACGGGTCGGCACGACGGCCACCCCGGCGTCCGCGAGGTCCCCCAGGTACCGCTTGTCGACATTCCACCGCACGACTCCGAGCGGGTTGAGGAGCCGGGTCTCCTTCCCGCACCGCTCGGCCCACGCCACGAACTCCTCGACGCGCCAGCTGTAGTCCCAGGTCGACCGTATGACGACGAGGTCGAACCCGCCCCAGTCGACCCCGGCGTCGTCCCAGTGAACGGCGACCGTCTCGGCCCCGGCCTCCCGAAGCGCCCCCACCAGCACAGGCAGATCCCGGTCCTTGCTTTCCTCGCCGCCCGGATCGTAGGTGACGAGCGCGATACGGGGGGCGGGGGTTCGGGCCACGGTGACTCCATCCTCGTGGGGTGTGATCGGTTATGACGGCGACTCGGTACCCAGCACATCACACACGCCGAACCCGCGTGGTCGAGGAACCGGCGGCGCGGCTCAGCCCCAGGGATGCGACAGCTCGGTGTCAGTCCGGGGCAGGGGATCAGCTGTCCAGTGAGAGTGCGTTCTTGGCGTGCGCGACGGATTCCTCCGAGGCGGGTCCGCCGGGATTCTCGGTGGCCAGGGCCTGGTTGAGGGTGACGAAGGGGCGCATCCGCCGCTCGTAGCGGGCATACGCGGTGCGGTGGTCGCCGTCGGCCCGGGCAAGGCAGTCGGCCAGCACGTGAGCGCCCACGAGGGCCAGGCTGGTGCCTTGCCCCGAGAGGGGGGAGGGGCAGTAGCCGGCGTCTCCGAGCAGGGTCACCCGGCCCCGCGACCACGCGTCCATTCGGATCTGGGCCATTGCATCGCAGTAGAAGTCGTGGGCCTTCCGGGCGGCCTCGGCCAGGCGGGTCCCTTCCCATCGCATCGACGCGAGCTTGTCCACGACGAGCTGCCGGAGGGCGCCGCCGTCGCGGAGGTCGTGGGCGAGCGGGGCGGACTGGAAGCCGAAGGCGATCCTGAGTTCGGTGTTGTCGCGTACTGGCATGATGCCGAAGCCCGTGTCGCCGTCCCGCAGCCACATCTGCCAGTCCTCCAGGGCGAGGAAGTTGTCCGCGCTGAAAACTGACAGGTAGCTGCCCAGGTGGTGGGCGAACCGCTCCTCCGGACCGAAGGCCAGGCCCCGTACGGTGGAGTGGAGGCCGTCGGCCCCGACCACCAGGTCGAAGGTGCGGGACGGTCCGTGCGCGAAGTCGACGCGCACGCCGGTCTCGTCCTCGTCGAGCGCGGTGATGCTGTCGCCGAAGAGGTACTCGACACCTGCGCGCGTGTGCTCGTACACCATCCGTACCAGGTCCTCCCGCAGCACCTCGATGTCTTCGCTGTCGAGCCGGCCGCTGCTGAAGGTCGCCTCGGTGGAGCGGTCGACCTCTTGGCCGTCGGGGTCGAGGATCGACATGCCGCGCATCCGGGTCCGTACGCGGCTTGCCTGCTCCAGCAGGCCCATCCGCTCCACTACTTCGAGCGCGACGCCGCGGATGTCCACGGCCTGGCCGCCGGGGCGTTGGCCTGGAGCTCGTTCGACGACGGTGGGCACGAAGCCGTGGCGGCGCAGCCAGTAGGCGAGGACGGGCCCGGCGATGCCGCCGCCGGAGATGAGTACGGTCTGCATGAGGAGTTCCTCCAGTGCTCTGTACGGTGTACGCGTCGCTGAACGTACGTCGTACACCGAGCCCGTTCAACTGGCCAAATGCTAGACGTGTACTAGGGCAGAAGCCTTCTGTTCGGGGTAGCCACTGCTACCCTCTGCACTAGTACAGGACAGGGAGGCGGCAGGACGTGACGAAGACCACAGGCGCAGCCGGTGATCCGCCCTATCTGCGCATCGTCGCCGTGATCCGGCGGCGCATCGCGGAGGGTGAACTCGCCCCCGGGGACCGGGTGCCCTCGACGCGCCAGATCGCCAGGGAATGGGGCGTCGCGCTCGCCACCGCCACCAAGGCCCTGACGACCCTGCGTCTGGAGGGACTTGTCGAAACCCGGCCCCGGATCGGCACGGTCGTAGCCGGGACCGCCCCCGCCGCGCCGACCCGCAGGCGCCCGCCGCCCGCCCCGGACCCCGAGCGGGAGCTGAGTCTCTACCGGATCGTCCGCACCGCCATCGAGATCGCCGACGCCGAAGGGCTCTCGGCGCTCTCCATGCGCGGCGTCGCGGCCCGGCTCGGGGTCGCGGCGATGGCGACCTACCGGTACGTCCCGAGCAAGGAACACCTCGTCCTGCACATGGCCGACGCCGCGTTCGGCGAGGCGTCCTACCGCGCGGACGCCCCCGAGGACTGGCGTTCCCGCGTCGAGCTGGGCGCCCGGACCCTGTGGAGCCTCTACCGGAAGCACCCGTGGCTGGCCCAGCTCGGCTCCCTCACGCGCCCGTTGCTCGTACCGAATCTGATGGACTACAGCGAGTGGGTGCTGGGCGCCCTCGACGGCCACGGCCTCGACCCAACGACGCTGTTCGACATCCACGTACTGCTCTACAGCCATGTCCAGGGCCTGGCGGTGCACCTGGAGATGGAAGCGCAGGCCGAAGCCGCCACGGGCCAGTCGGAAGACCAGTGGATGGACAGCCGAGCCCCCGCCCTCCAAGAACTGGCGGAATCCGGCCGCTTCCCGACCTTCACCAAGGTGGTCGGAGCCTTCGAGGACGGATACGACCTGCGTCTCGACGCGCTCTTCGAATTCGGCCTCAAGGCACTGCTCGACGGCCTGACTTCCATCGTCGAACGTCAGAAAGCTGTCGCGTAGACACATGAACAGGTTCAGCGAGGACCGGCTTTCGGCCCGTCGCCGGTCGTCCTGGCCCGCGCGCGGACCGCGGCATCCCCAGGGCGCATCCGATCCGGTGGATGCATTGACCTTCCCCTTCGGTGAAGCCACAGCATCGGTCGTGCGATGACGAACGGGTGAACCGGGAGGGCGGATGGGCCTGTTGACGATCGGATCCTTCGCGAAGGCGTCACGGCTGTCACCCAAGGCACTGCGCCTGTACGACGAGCTGGACCTGCTCAGGCCGGCCCGTGTGGACCCGGACACGGGTTACCGCTACTACGCGCCCGAGCAGTTGGAGCAGGCGCGCCTGGTGGCGTGGCTGCGGCGACTCGGGATGCCGCTGGCCCGGATACGGCGGGTCTGCGCCCTGGATCCGGTGGCCGCCGGCCAGGAGATCCGGGCGTACTGGGCCGAGGTCGAGCGGGAGACCGCCGGCCGGCGGGAACTGGTCTCGTTCCTCGTCGCGCATCTCCTCCAACCATCGAGGAAGGAACGCACGATGCTGAAACTGCGCCATGCCGCTCTGTCCGACATCGGGCGGGTCCGCCCGGCAAACCAGGACGTCGCATACGCGGGCGCCCGCGTGCTCGCCGTGGCCGACGGCTGCGGGACCGCCGGGGCACACGCGAGCACCGCCGCCGTGGACGCCCTGAAGGTCCTGGACCGCGAGACCCTGCCCGCGGGGAGCGTGCTGAACCTGCTGGAGGACGCGGTGCAGGGGGCGACGCGGGCGGTACGGGACATCACGGCGGCGGACAAGGAGGCGGGGACGACGCTCACCGCGATGCTCTGGACCGGATCGCAGCTCGCCCTCGTCCACATCGGCGACTCGCGCGCCTACCTGCTCCGCGAAGGCGAGCTCTTCCGGATCACCCACGACCACACGCTCGTCCAGTCGATGATCGACGAGGGCCGGCTGACCGTCGAGGAGGCCGCCACGCACCCGCAGCGCGCGCTGTTGATGAAGGCCCTCGGCACCGACGCACCCGCACCGGACCTGCGTCTCCAGGACGCCCGCCCCGGCGACCGGTATCTGCTGTGCTCCGACGGGCTGTCGAGCGTCGTGGCCGACGAGGAGATCAAGCGGGTGCTGGCCGCCGTCCCCGACGTCGAGGACGCGGTGCGCACCCTGGTCGCCTCGGCGAACGACGCGGGCGGGCCCGACAACGTCAGTTGCGTGGTGGCGGATGTGGAGGAGTTCGGCTACTAGGGCGTTTCCGCGTTATGTCCCCGCCCGCTCACCGCTCCCCCTCCGGGTTCCAGTCCAGGAGCCGGACCTTGGCGACCGTGCGGACGTGGCGGCGCATGGCGGTGGCGGCGCGGCCGGGCTGTCGGTCGGCGATGGCGTCGAGGATGGCCTGGTGCTGGGCCAGGGAGCGGGTGGGGCGGCCCGGTTGCCGGAGGGACTCGGTGCGGCTCTCGGCGATCTGGTCCGCGATGGAGCGCATGAACTCCGCGAGCAGGCTGCTGTGTGCCGCCGCCGTCACCGCCGCGTGGAACAGGCGGTCGCCGTTCGTGCCGTGTGCGCCCTCCTCGATCTCCTCCGCCATGCGCGCGAGCGCGGACCGCATCGCGGCGAGATCCTCGTCCGTGCGGCGCTCGGCGGCGAGTTCGGCGAGCTTCGTCTCGAGCGCCTCCCTGGCCTCCAGGACGTCGGGGAGGCGTCGGCGGCGTTCGACCATCTCCTCGACGGGCTCCATGTCCAGACTGTCGCGGACCAGGTACGTGCCGCCGCCGTGCCGTGCCTCCACCAGGCCCTGGACCTCCAGGACCACGATGGCCTGCTTCACCGAGGCGCGACTGACGCCGAGGCGCTGGGCGAGGTCTCGTTCGGGCGGCAGCCGGTCGCCGGCGCTCAGGCCGCCCTCCGCGACGTACTGGCGCAGCCGGTCGAGCACCTGCTCGTAGAGGCGCTGTTTCGTCATGGGGCGCAGGGCGTCGGTCACGGGTCCCCCTCTCGTCGGGAGAGTAACACCGCGACCGCAGTGGCCGAGTGGCTGAGCCAATTTCCGCGCGACCCCTTGACGCGAGTCGCCGCTGGGCCCACGCTGACCAGCCAGCAGCCACAGGAGCCGAGTGGCTCAGCCACTCGGCCAATCAGCCACCGGGGCCCAACGACGGGAGCCCGTATGTCCCCCGAACTCGTCTCGATCCTCGTCCTCGTCGTGGTGTTCGTCATCGCCACCACGCGCTCCGTCAACATGGGCGCCCTCGCCTTCGCCGCCGCTTTCGGGGTGGGCGAACTCGTGGCCGGCCTCGACGCGGACGGCATCTTCGCCGGATTTCCCGGTGACCTGTTCGTCGTGCTCGTCGGCGTCACCTACCTCTTCGCCATCGCCCGCGCCAACGGCACCACCGAATGGCTGGTGCACGCCGCCGTCCGGCTGGTCCGCGGCCGGGTGGCGCTGATCCCCTGGGTGATGTTCGCCCTCACCGGCGCGCTCACGGCGATCGGCGCGGTGAGTCCGGCGGCGGTCGCGATCGTCGCGCCGCTCGCACTGAGCTTCGCCGTCCGGTACGGGATCAGTCCGCTGCTGATGGGCACGATGGTGGTGCACGGCGCGCAGGCCGGCGGTTTCTCACCGATCAGCATCTACGGTTCCATCGTCAACGGCATCGTCCAGCGCGAGAACCTCCCCGGCAGCGAGATCATGCTCTTCCTGGCCTCGCTCCTGGTCAATGTCGTCATCGCCGGTATCGTCTTCGTCCTCTTCGGCGGGCTCAAGCTCTGGGCCCATGGGTCGGTCGCGGTGGACGGGGAGGCGGGCGGCGCTCCCGGGCCGGGCGGCGGATCCGGCACCGGCGGGCCCCGCGGGAACCCGAGCGGCAAGGACGGCACGAGCCCCGCCGCCGTCGCCACCGCCGCCCCCGCCCGCCACGACGAACCCGCCACCGGCACCACCCGCCTCACCCCGGCCCGCGCCGCCACCCTCATCGCCCTGGTCGCCCTCGTCGTCGCCGTACTCGGCTTCGACCTCGACGCCGGCCTCACCGCGATCACCCTCGCCGTGCTGCTGAGCGCCGCCTGGCCGCAGGACAGCAGCGCGGCGGTCGGGCAGATCGCCTGGCCGACCGTCCTGTTGATCTGCGGCGTCCTCACGTACGTCGGTGTGCTCGACGAGATGGGCACCATCACCTGGGCCGGCGAGGGCGTCGGTGGTATCGGCGTCCCGCTGCTGGCCGCGGTGCTGCTCTGCTACATCGGCGCGATCGTCTCGGCCTTCGCCTCCTCCGTGGGCATCATGGGCGCGCTCATCCCGCTGGCGGTGCCGTTCCTCGCGCAGGGCGAGATCGGGGCGGTCGGCATGGTGGCGGCGCTCGCGGTGTCGGCGACGGTCGTGGACGTCAGCCCGTTCTCGACCAACGGTGCGCTGGTGCTGGCCGCGGCACCGGACGTCGACCGTGAGCGTTTCTTCCGGCAGCTGATGATGTACGGAGGGATCGTGGTGGCTGTGGTGCCCGCGGTGGTGTGGCTGGTGATGGTCGTGCCCGGCTGGGGGTAGACCCGCGAGCGCGGCAGCAGGTGACACTCGACTGTGATGGACGAGGACGCCCGACTGTGATGGACGAGGACGATCCACTGTGATGGACGAGGACGATCCACTGTGATGGACGAAGGAGTACGACGCGTGTCCCCACTCTTCCCGGCCTTGACCGGCGACTCCCCGGCCGCGGCCGACCGGCCCGCCCTGACGTTCGGCGAGCGTTCCCTGACGTACGGGGAGCTCGCCGCCGCGGCGGGCGCCCTCGCCGACCGCCTCCGCCACGCGGACCGGGTAGCGGTCTGGGCGACACCGACGCTCGAGACCGCGGTCGGCACGGTGGCCGCGCTGCTGGCCGGGGTGCCCGCCGTGCCGCTCAATCCGAAGTCGGGCGAGAGCGAGCTGGGGCATATCGTCAAGGACAGCGCGCCCACGCTGGTGCTGACCGCACCGGGCACCGAACTCCCGGCCGCGCTAAGCGGGTTGGGACGGGTGGACATCGATGTGGACATCAGTGTGTGCATCGATGTGACCGACGTCCGGGAGACGCGGCGCGCGGATCTGCGCCCGCCCGCCGACCTCGGCCCCGACTCCCCCGCCCTCGTCGTCTACACGTCCGGCACCACCGGCCCGCCGAAGGGCGCCGTCATCCCCCGGCGGGCCATCGCCACGACCCTGGACGCGCTCGCCGACGCCTGGCAGTGGACCGGCGACGACGTCCTCGTGCACGGGCTGCCCCTGTTCCATGTGCACGGGCTGATCCTGGGGATCCTCGGCCCGCTGCGGCGCGGCGGAGCGGTGCGGCACCTGGGGCGGTTCAGCGCGGAGGGCGTGGCGCGGGAGCTGAACGACGGCGCCACGATGCTCTTCGGCGTGCCCACCATGTACCACCGGATCGCCGAGGCGCTGCCCGACGACCCGTCGCTGGCCAAGGCGCTCGGGCGGGCGCGGCTGCTGGTGTCGGGCTCGGCCGCGCTGCCGGTGCACGACCACGAGCGGATCGCGGCGGCCACCGGGCGGCGGGTGATCGAGCGCTACGGGATGACGGAGACGCTCATGAACACGAGCGTGCGGGCGGACGGTGAGCCGCGGGCGGGCACGGTGGGGGTGCCGTTGCCGGGGGTGGAGCTGCGGCTCGTCGAGGAGGACGGGTCGCCGGTCGCCGCGTACGACGGCGAGAGCGTCGGGGAGATCCAGGTACGCGGGCCCAACCTCTTCACCGAGTACCTGAACCGGCCCGACGCGACCGCGGAGGCCTTCACCGCCGACGGTTGGTTCCGCACCGGGGACATGGCGGTGCGCGACCCCGACGGGTACGTCCGTATCGTCGGCCGCAAGGCCACCGACCTCATCAAGAGCGGCGGGTACAAGATCGGCGCCGGGGAGATCGAGAACGCGCTGCTGGAGCACCCCGGTGTGCGCGAGGCCGCGGTCACCGGTGAGCCCGACGCCGACCTGGGCGAACGCATCGTCGCCTGGGTGGTCCCTGCGGATCCGCAATCGCCGCCCGCGGCCGAGGAGTTGGCGGACCATGTGGCGGTCCGGCTCGCCCCGCACAAGCGTCCGCGGACGGTCCGCTATCTCGATGCCCTGCCCCGCAACGACATGGGCAAGATCATGAAGCGGGCGCTGGATGGGTGACAGCCTCCCGGCCCGGTCCGGCTCCCGCGCGGCCATCGCGCTCGTGGCCGCGGACTTCACCGAACTCCCGCCGCCCGAGGGCGAGTCCACGGAGCCGTCGGACGGGCCGCTTGACTGGGACGGGTACGCCGCCTCGCGCGCGCGGGCCACCGAGCGCACCGGGGAACGGGAGTCCGTGGTGTGCGGGACGGCGACGATCGGCGGGGCGCGGGCCGTGCTGATCTCGTTCGAGTTCGGGTTCCTGGGCGGTTCGCTGGGCGAGCGGACGGGCGACCGGTTGGAGGCGGCGTACGCGCACGCCCGTGCGCGGCGCCTCCCGGTGGTGTCGCTGATCGCGACGGGCGGTAGCCGGATGCAGGAGGGGATGCGGGCGCTGGTCCAGCTCCAGCGCGTGGCCCGGGAGGTCGCCCGCACCCGGGCGGCCGGTCTGCCCCAGCTCGCCGTGGTGCGCGATCCGACGACGGGCGGCGGGTGGGCCACGCTCGGCGCGGGCGCGGACGTGGTGCTGGCGCTCCCGGAGGCGCAGATCGGTTTCGCGGGCTCCCGGGTGCGCCCCCCGGACGCGGACCCCTCGGCGTACACGGCTCGGGCCCAGCTGGCAGCCGGGGCGGTCGACGCGGTGGTGCCTCCGGAGGAACTGAGGGACACACTGGCACTGTGGCTGACGCTCCTGACACCACGGCCACCCCGAGCCACCACCACGGCCCCGGACCCGAACGCCCCCGCGAAAGCTCCCTCTAACGCCCGTGCCGAGCCCTCCGGCAACGCCCGCGGACGGGCCGCCGATGCAGCGGCCCCGGCCGGTTCGGCCGACCCGCCGGATGCAGCCGCCCCGGCCCCAACAGCCGAGACAGGCGAGACCGCCGATTCGACCGAGCCTGCCGATTCCGCCGAGACGGCTGCCGTGACCGTCCCGAGCAATCCGGCGGCCCCGGGCCCGACAGCCCGGGCAGACCCGGAGGCCCGGGCAAACCCAGACGCCCCGGCCCCCACAGCCCGGACAGACCCGGAAGCCAGGGCAAACCCGGAAACCCTGCAAAACCCTCAGGCCCGGGCAAAACCAGAGGCCCCGGCAAACCCGGAAACCCTGCTGAACCCTCAGGCCCCGGCAAACCCGGCGAACCCGGCCGCTGCTGACCCGGCTCCCCCGGGCGCCCCGGAAGACCTGACCGACCCACCGGTGGCCCCCGCCGGAGGCGCCCCCGTTCCGCCCCCGGCCGCCCTCGGGGTCTCGGGCGGTATGCCCGCGACCGGGTGGGAGGCGGTCCACCGGGCGCGGTCCGGGGCACGGCCCCGGGCGCGCGCCTATCTAGACGCCTACTTCACCCACCGCGCCACCATCAGCGGTGACCGGTGCGGCGGTGTCGACGACGGCATGCTGTGCGGGTTCGGCGAGCGGGACGGGCGTACCGTCGCGTACGCGGCCCAGTGCGGTACCGCCACCCGGCCCGCCGGGTACCGTACGGCCGCCCGGCTGATCCGACTCGCCGGGCGGCTCGGTTTCCCCGTGCTGACGCTGGTGGACACCCCGGGCGCCGGGAACGACGCCGAAGCGGAGCGGCAGGGCGCGGGTGCCGCCATCGCGGAGCTGTTCGACGCGGTGGCGACCGCCCGGACGCCTGTCACAACGCTGGTGATCGGAGAGGGCGGCTCCGGTGGCGCCCTCGCCCTGGCCGCCCCCGGCAACACCTGGGCCACGCCCGACAGCTACTTCTCCGTCATAGCTCCGGAGCTCGCCGCGGCGATCCTCAAACGCCCACCGGGTGAGGTTCCGGCCACCGCCGACCAACTCGCCCTCCGCCCGCAGGACCTGGTGGACCTGGGAGTCGTCCGGGGCATCGTCCCGCCCGCGGCACCCGAGCCGCCCGGGCGGAACCACCCGTCCGGCGGCAACTCGGCCGGACCACCCCAAGACGCGAAACCCCCCGTACCGACGCACGATGCGAAGGGAGGACCGTCGTCCGGCGGCCCGTGACGACAACGGTCCACTCGGGAGGAACCGCCATGAGCGTCAGTCTGGAGCAGTTGCGGCGCTGCCATGTCGCCGTCGACCTGGGTGCCGCCCGGACCCGTGTGTATGTGAAGGGCGCCGGGCTGGTGGTGGACCAGCCCAGCGCCGCCGCAGTGAACGTCCGCACCGGCTCCCTGATCGCCGTGGGCGAGCTCGCGGAGAAGATGACGGGGCGTACGCCCAACTACATCCGTGTCGTTCGGCCGGTCTCCGGTGGCACGGTCGTCGACATCGAGATGGCCCAGCGGATGCTCCGCCATCTCATCGGCGAGAAACTCCGGCGGTCGCTGCGGCGCAGGCCCCGGCTGCGCGCCGCCTGCTGCACCCCGCACGACGCCGACCCGCTGGCGCAGCGCGCGGCCGTGGAGACGATGGTCGGTCTGGGGGCGCGGCGGGTGGAGCTGGTGGACACGCTGATCGCGGCGGCCGTCGGCTGCGGGTTGCCCGTCGAGGAACCCGAAGCCACCATGATCATGGTGTGCGGTGCGGCGGCCACCCAGGTCGCGGTGCTCTCCCTGGGTTCCATCGTGACCGCCGAGCGCATCCCGGTCGGCGGGGAGGCGGTCGACCACGCCATCGTCCAGCATCTGCGTCACCACCACGAGTTGATGCTGCCCAGCCAGTCCGTGCGGCCCCTGCAGCTGGCCCTGTCCGCCAACGGGCTCTCCCCGCAGGGGCCGGCGTCCACGGAGATCCACGGCCGGGACGTGGCCACGGGGCTGGCCCGCTCCGTGAAGGTGGACACCGCTGCCATGCGGGACGCCATCCAGACCCCGCTCACCGCCGTGCTCGACGGCATCGGCAAGGTGCTGCGCGACTGCCCGCCGGACCTGGTGGCCGACCTCGCCGACCGCGGCATCATGATGGTCGGCGGCAGCGCTCTGCTGCCGGGCCTCGACCAGATGCTGCGCCAGGCCACCGGTATGCCGGTGCACATCGCGGAACGCCCCGACGTGTGCGCCGTCCTCGGCCTCGGCGCGATGCTGGAGGGCACCATCCGGCCGCTCGTCCTGGAACCGATCCGCCGATGAGTTGACGGTGCGCCAGGGGCCTCCGTAGCGTCACGCCGTACGCACGTGTGAGCGACGTTCACATACAGGAACGGAGTGGGGTCATGAGCCGGCGACGTGTCGTGGTGTCGGGTGGCGGGACCGGAATAGGGCTCGCGGCGGCGGAGGTCTTCGCCGCCGACGGGGACCAGGTCGTGCTGCTCGGGCGGCGGGAGGATGTGCTGCGCAAGGCGGCCGACGGGCTGAACGCCGCCCAGGGGGAGGGGGCGGCGAGCTGGTACGCGGCGGACCTCGCCGTTCCGGAACAGGTCAGCGCAGCGGTCGAGTTCATCACCGCGAACGACAATCCGTACGTCGATGTCGTCGTCGCCAACGCGGGCGGCAATGTGGCGGCCTCGCACGACGGCACCCTGGAGTCCGTCGCGGACGGCTACCGCCGCAACTTCGAGGCCAACGTCCTGACCGCGGTCCTGCTCACCGAGGGCCTGCTCCCCCATGTGCGCCGCCCCGGCGGCCGGATCATCCAGCTGTCCTCGATCGCCTCCCTGCGCGGCCCCGGCTCGTACGGCGGCTCCAAGGGCTGGGTCAACACCTACACCTACGATCTGGCGCAGCGGGTCGGGGGTGACGGGATCACGGCGAACGCGGTGGCGCCCGGATTCGTCGGGGACACCGAGTTCTTCGGCGACCGGGCGACCGAGGAGTTCGTCCGCTCCCGGGTCGCCCAGACCCTCACTAAGCAGCCCGGCCGCCCCTCGGAGATCGCGGCCGCGATCCGCTATCTCGCCTCGCCGGAGGCGGCGTACGTCACCGGTCAGCTGCTGCATATCAATGGCGGCGCGGCGCTGGGGCGTTAGGGCCCGTCTGGGCGGTTTCGCCGGTGGCCCGTGAAACTCCTGTGGTTACAGGTCTGTGAATCCTTCGGAACCGCGTGCAGTCTGTGGGCTGTCTGGGAGGCTGAGAACATGAAGACGGCGTACAGAAAACTGCTCGAATTCCTGCCCCGGCTCGGGGTGCAGGTGCTGGACCTCGGCCCTGGTGCCTCGGTGGTCGCCCGGCGCGGTGGATATGTCCGGGTCTCCGTGGGGGACGGCGTGGACGTGGTGGCCCGCCGCCGCCACCGGAAGTCGGTGCGGCGGGTCGGCAAGGACGTCTGGATGGTCGGTGAGCGGGCGAACGGTGTCTCGGAACTGGTGACGTCGTTGCTCGACGCGCAGGTGACCGCCGACGACGAACGCCCGTTCCAGCTCGCGGCCGCCAAATACCTGTGCAACCACCATGTGGCCGGGCTGCTGCGGCAGTACGGCGTCAACTGCGTCTTCGACGTGGGCGCCAACTCCGGACAGTACGCGAAGGGGTTGCGCCGGGCCGGTTACACGGGCCGCATCGTCTCCTTCGAACCCGTCACGGCCACCTACCAGAAGCTCCAGCGGGCCTCGGAGAGCGACGAGAACTGGACGGTGTTCCCGTTCGCGCTGGGCAGCACGGAGTCCGTGCAGGAAATACACGTGGAGTGGAACTCCATGAACTCCCTCCTGCCGCCCAGCGACTACGGCAAGGGCCGTTACAAGCGGTTCGCGAAGGGGCGCACGGAGGAGATCGACATCCGGCGGCTCGACAGCGTGATGGACAAGGCGATGGACGGCCTGACGGATCCGCGGCCCTATCTGAAGATGGACACCCAGGGCTTTGACCTGGAGGTGTTCGCGGGCGCCGGGGAACGGATCAAGGAGTTCGTGGGACTGCAGTCGGAGGTCGCGCTGCTGCAGTTGTACGAGGGCAGTCCCGGGATGGGCGAGGCCATCACCAAGTACCAGGACGGCGGATTCGAAATCACCGGGATGTATCCCGTGACCCGCGAGGACACCACGGGGCGGATCGTGGAGTTCGACTGCGTGATGATGCGTGCGGAGGCCGCTCCGACGAAGGAGTGAGACGACGGTCCGGACGACGGGTCCGACTCGGCGGGAGGCACGGCGGCGGGTCCGCGTGCCCCCCGCCTGAGAGGAGGACCCGTCACCGGCGCCCGTCCCGCACACCCCGCTGATCCCGCGCCCACCGCCCCCGCTCCTCCCGCGCCCCCGTCCTGCGCCGGCACACCCCGCCCGTCCCGCGTCCCCGCCCCCGCTCATCCCGCGCGTGCCGCCCGCTCAGAACCGGACGCGCGCCCAGAGGGGGTCGTGGTCGGAGTGGACGGCCTCGGTCGTCTCGCTCCACAGCACTCGCAGCCGCGGTTCGACGAACAGGTAGTCGATCTTCCCCTGGCCGTGGGTCGGCACCGCGGAACGGCACCTGACCCAGACGGGCGTGGACTCGGGGCTCGCCGGTGACTCGGTCGGGTACCCCGCTTCGATGTCGTCGCCGCACGGGCTGCCGGCCTCCTGGAACTCACCGTGCGCGCCACCCCGGTAACGGGGTTCGTAGAAGTTCCCCGTCGCCTCGGACAAGGGATCGTCGTTGAGGTCGCCGCCGAAGAAGCGGGTGTATCCGGCGTACTCGGTGGCGAGGATCCGCGCGGCGACCTGGGCTTCGTGCCGCCGGACGGCCGGCCGTGTCCCCTTGTCGCCGTAGCTCAGGTGTGCGCTGCACACGACGGTCCGGCGGCGGTCGGAACGTACGCACAGCATCTCGCGCTGCTCGTAGCCGGCCGGGGACTCGAGGGGATATGCGATGGCGGTGGCCGCGTCGAAGCCGAGGTCCTCGCGGAAGAGCACCGCGTTGCCGAAGTCCGAGGGGTGCTTGCACCGCCCGGGGGTTCCGTCCGCACTGCGCACGGGGTGGAACGCCACACCGTAACCGGGCAGCCGGCTCAGCATCCGCTCGTTCCAGTCCCGGCAGGCCTCCTGGAGTGTCACGAACGCGGACCCCCGCTCACGGACGTCGCGCACGAACGCGTCCGGGGCCTCGTCGCCCTTCGGCCCGTGTTCGGCGTTGCCGCCGGCCATGTTGAACTGCCCGACGGTGTACTCCGTGACGGTCCGCACCTGGGCTTTCTTCGGCGCCACGGCGGAGGTGCCGGGATTCCGCAGCCCGGCGGGGCCCGGGGCGCAGGATGCGGCGCCGACGCCGATCAGGATCAGGACGCTGCTCAGTACGCGAACGGCTCTGGTGTGCGGTCGCATGTGCGATGGCTCCTCACGTCGGTGTCGCGGGTGTCGCCGAAGTGCGGTGCTGCGCTGTTCACTTCACAGATGTGCCCATCCCTTGCCGCGTCCATGACCAACACCCGGCGTCCGCCCCGTGAATCGCGCCGGTACAGAGCACGGTGGCAGTGGGCCGGAATGAGCCTTCCGGATACGACTGTCGAGCAGCGATAAAGAGGGAGAAGCGTGAGGGAGTTGTGAATGATGGGGCGGGGGACTCATGCGTGTTCAGGTACTGGGGCCGGTCTGCGTCTGGCGGGACGGCACACGCCTCGCCCTCGGTTCACCACAACGCCGTGCGATCCTCGGCCTGCTCGCCGTGTCCCGCGGACAGCAGCTGCCGTTCTCCGGGCTCGCGGACGCGCTGTGGGGCGAGCGGCCCCCACCGAGCGCGTCGAACGTCATCCAGACCCACATCAAGCACCTGCGCCGGCTGCTGGAGCCCGGGCGTCCGCCGCGCGCCCCGAGCACGGTGCTCCCCCGGCTCGGTGACGGCTACGCGCTGCGCGTTCCCCGGGACGACATCGATCTGCTGCGCTTCCGGGAGCTGGTCGCGGCGGCGGAGGCCGCGCGGCGGGGCGGCGACCGGACGCGGGCCGCGGCGCTGCTGGCGGACGCGCTCGCGCTGTGGCAGCAACCGCCCCTCGCGGACCTGCCGCACCTCGCCGCCCACCCGACGGTCGTGGCGCTGGCCGGGGAGCGCCGTGGTGTGGTGGCCCAGTACGGCGAGGCCATGATCGCGGCGGGGCGCAGCGCGGACGTGCTCCCCGTCCTGGCGGAGACCGCGGCCGCGCAGCCCTTGGACGAGGACGCCCAGGCGCGGCTCATCCGCGCGTACGAGGCGGTCGGGCGGCGCGACCAGGCGGTCGCCGTCTACCGGCGCAGCCGCCGCAGGCTCGCCGACGAACTCGGCGTCGATCCCGGCCCCGAGCTGACCGAGGCCTACGCCGCCGTACTGCGGCGCGGCACGCCACCGGCCGGCACCCCCGCCGTTCCGTCCCGGCTGAACGTGCCCCGTGCGCCCGCGGAGCAGTCGCCCGCGCGGCACCCCACCCAGTTACCCGCGCGGTTCCCTACCCAGTTACCCGCGCGGCTCTCGTCCCGGTTACCCGCGCACTTCCCCACCCAGTTACCCGCTCAGTTACCCGCGGACGTGCCCGACTTCTCCGGGCGGAACAACGAACTCGGGACCCTGGACCGGCTGTTGAGCCAGGCGGAGGCGAGTCCGACCGCGGTGGCCGTCGCGGTCGTCTCGGGCACGGCCGGGGTGGGGAAGACCGCGCTGGCCGTGCACTGGGCGCACCGGACGAGACACCGGTTCCCGGACGGCCAGCTCTACGTCAACCTGCGCGGCTACGACCCGGAGCTCCCCATGTCGGCCGGTGACGCCCTCACGCGGTTCCTCACCGTGCTCGGGGTTCCCGCGGACGCGGTACCGCTCGACGTCGACGACCGCGCGAGCCGGTACCGGACCGAGCTGGCCGACCGGCGGATGCTGGTGGTCCTGGACAACGCCCTGTCCGAGGAGCAGGTCCGTCCGCTGCTTCCAGGCTCGCCGTCCTGCACGGTCGTCGTCACGAGCCGGGACAGCCTGGCCGGTCTCGTGGTCCTGCACGGGGCTCGTCGTATCGATCTGGGCCCGTTGCCGCCGCCCGTGGCCGTCGGTCTGCTCGGCAGGCTCATCGGCGCCCGGGCCGAACTGGAGCCGGGTCCGGCCGCCGCGCTGGCCGAACAGTGCGCCCGGCTCCCGCTGGCGTTGCGAGTCGCCGCGGAACTCGCCGTCGCCCGGCCGTCGTCGGCCCTGGCGGACCTGGTGACGGAACTGGCCGACCGGCAGCGACGACTGGACCTGCTGTCCGCGGGCGGCGACCGGCGCGCGGCCGTGGAGGCGGTGTTCTCCTGGTCGTACCACCACCTGCCCGCTCCCGTGGCCCGGGTCTTCCGTCTGCTGAGCCTGCACCCCGGCCCGGAGACCGACGCGCACGCGGTCGCCGCGCTGATGGGCGGCGCCGCGTCCGCCGACGACGGCGACCGGGTCCGTGATGCCGCCGACGCCCTCGGGCTGCTGGCCAGGGCCCACCTCCTCCAGTCCACCCGGCCCGGCCGGTTCGGCATGCACGACCTGTTGCGTGCCTACGCGCACCGGCCGGCCCGTGCCCAGGACTCCGAGGCCGACCGGCAGGCGGCGCTGACCCGGCTCTTCGACCACTACCTCGGCACGGCCGCGGCGGCCATGGACGCCCTCTATCCCGCGGAGCGGCACCACAGACCCGCCGTCACGGCACCCGCCCACATCGCGCCGGTCGCCGGCGACCCGGCCGCTGCCCGGGCCTGGCTGGACACCGAGCGCCCCACCCTCACGGCCATCTGCGCGGTCGCCGCGGAACGCGGCAGCCCGCGGCACGCCGTACTCCTGGCCGCCGTGCTGTTCCGGCACCTCGACGCCGGTCAACACGCGGAGGCTCTGGAGGTCCACCGCCATGCCCTGCGGGCCGCCGAGTCGATCGGTGACCTCGGGGGTCAGGCCCACGCGCTGACCAATCTCGGTGTCGTGCACTGGCGGCTCGCCGACTCCGTATCCGCCGCGGACCACCTCCTGCGCGCCCTGGAACTGCACCGGCGGACCGAGGACCGCGCCGGGCAGGCCAGAGCCCTGTCCAACCTCGGCAACCTGCACTGGCGACTGGGCCGAGTGCGGGACGCCGCGGCCGCCCACGAGGAAGCCCTCACCCTCTACCGGGCCACCGGGGACCGGGTGGGCCAGGCCCGCACACTGACCAACCTCGGCAACGTCCGGCTCAGGCTTGGCGAGTACGAGCAGGCGGCCGGCCACCAGCGGCAGGCCCTGGAGCTGCACGATCTGACCGGTGACCGGATCGGCCGCGCCCGCACCCTCTGCCACCTCGGCAACGCCCTTCTGCGGCTGGGCCGTTACGCGGACGCCGCCGACCGGCAGCAGCAGGCCCTCGTCCTCTTCCGGCAACTCGGCCACCACGGCGGCGAGGCGTACGCGCTGTCCGGCCTCGGCGACGCCCGGCTGCGGCAGGGCGCGCACGAGGCGGCCGAAACCTGTCAGCGACGCGCCCTCGAACTCTTCCGTGAACACGGGGAGCGCTACGGCGAGGCATCGGCGCTCAACGGTCTCGCGGACGCGCTCCACGCCGGCGGCCACTACGCCGAGTCGCTCGTCCACCACTCCACCGCCGCGACCGTCGCGGCCGGCACCGGCGAGCACGACCAGCTGGCCCGTGCCCGCGCGGGTGCCGAGCGCGCCCGCCGCGCCCACCGGTCGCCCGGCCCGGGCACCTCGATCGCCGTCCAGTGAACGTCCAGTCCCGCCGCATAACGTGTGGCCGCGCACCACCCCCCACCGGAAGGGACAACCATGAAGTCAGGGATCCGTAAGAGAACGGCGGCGGCCCTCGCGGTCGCCTCCACCATGGCCGCACTCGTCGTGGGCACCCCGGGCACCAGCTGGGCCAAGCCCTCCGCGGTCTACAGCGGGCGGGCGTTCGGGATCTCGGGTGACGGCACGTTGATGGCCATGTTCACCACCGACCGGCCCCAGGTGCTCGACTGGGTGAGGACCATCAACGGGCTCTCCGGTGACAACGCCCTGGTCGGGATCGACTTCCGGCCGCAGGACGGCCTGATGTACGGCGTCGGCAACAAGGGCGGCATCTACACCATCACCACCCCGCCGACCACCCCGGACGTCGTCGTCACCAAGGTCTCCCAGCTCACCGTCGCGCTGAGTGGCACGACGTTCGACGTCGACTTCAACCCGGCCGCCAACCGGCTGCGGGTGATCAGCAACAACGGCCAGAACCTGCGGCACAACCTCAACGACCCGAACGGCACGCCCGCGCAGCACACCACGGTCGCGGACGCGACGCTGACCCAGGACGGCGCGACGGCTCACGGCGTCACCGCCGCCGCCTACACGAACAACGACCTGAACGGGACCACCGGGACCACGCTGTTCGGCATCAACACCAACACGGACCAGGTCGTGATCCAGTCACCGGCCAACAACGGTCTTCTGGTCCCGACCGGCTCGCTCGGCGTGAACTCGGGCCTCAACGCCGGCTTCGACATCTACAGCGACCTGACGGGCGGCAAGACGGTCTCGAACACGGCCTTCGCCATCCTTCCGCCCGCGTCCGGCACGGCGAACCCGACGCTCTACACCGTCGACCCGCTCACCGGAGCCGCGACCGGCGTGGGCCAGTTCCCGCTGAACATCACCGACCTGGCGATCTCACTCGACACGAACTGACCCGGCGTCCGGTCCCCGGACCGGTACGGACCAGCGGCGACGACCAGGCACGTAGAGCCCGCCCCGGCGCACGCCCCGGGGCGGGCTCTACGTGCCCAGGTCCGGTGTCCGGTCTCACCGCCCGGTCGCGGTGCCGGCGCGGTGCCGGGCCCACGCCTCGCTGCGGAGGTCCGCACGGAGCAGCACGTCCGCGGCTGTGCACGCCAGTGCCTCCGTCACGGCGAGCAGGACCTCCCGGGCCCGTTCCGACGCCGCGGCCTCGGCGAACTCCGGGGTGTGGTCGGACCCGTCCTCGTCCATGATCGCGACGAACGGGTGGATGGCGGGCAGCCGGGTGCTGACGTTGCCGATGTCCGACGACCCCAGGTAAACCCCCGGTACGGGCGGTGTGAGCGTGATCCCCGCCCGGGCCAGGTGCGCGGCGAACCGGCCGGACAGCACCTCGTTGTCGCGGAAGTGCTCGTAGCGGGTGGTGGCCCGCTCGATGCTGACGGTGGTGCCGGTGGCCAGCGCGACCCCTTCGGCGCAGGTGCGCAGCCGCCCCGCCAGGTCCTGAAGTTCCCCGGTCGTGGCCGCCCGCAGCCCGAAGAGGCCCTCGGCGTACTCGGGGACGATGTTCGTGGCGATGCCGCCGTGGGTGACGATGCCCTGCACATGCGAGGCCTCCGGCAGCCGGCGGCCCGACGCGGCGAGCACGTTGAACAGCTCGATAAGTGCCGCGAGCGCGTCCACGCCCTCCGTGGGGTTGCCCGTCGGATGAGCGGCACGTCCGTGGAAGCCGACCCGGTACTGCTCCTGTGCGGTCAGCGGCGCCCGTACCCAGTCGTGCACCCCCGGGTGGAACATCAGCGCGGCGTCGACGTCGTCGAAGACTCCGGCCTCCACTTCCACGACCTTGCCGCCGCCGGACTCCTCGGCCGGGGTGCCCACCGCCAGCACGCTCCCGAAACCCCCGGCGCCGAGGGCGTTTCCGGGCCGCCCCGGACCTCCCGGACCTCCCGAACCTCCCGGACCGTCGTTCAGCACGGCGTGGACGGCGAGCGCCGCGCCCAGCCCGGCGGCCGCGATCAGGTTGTGGCCGCACGCGTGCCCGAGGCCGGGCAAGGCGTCGTACTCCAGCAGCAGCGCCACGGCGGGCCGGCCGTCGCCGGAGCGGGCGGTGAAGGCGGTCGGCATGCCCGCCACCTCCCGCCGCACCAGAAAACCGGCACGCTCCAGTTCGCCCGTGAGCAGGGCCGCCGCCCGGTGTTCGGCGAAGGCGCATTCGGGGTCGGTGTGCAGGGCCCGGGCGATGTCCCACAGCGCCCCGGCCCGGTCGGCGACCTCCTGACGGAGGCGCGGGTGGACTTCGTCGAGCGTGTGGGACACACGGCCTCCTTCGGCTGGTGCGCGGGTTCCGTTCCCCCCCGTCGCCACGGCCCGGGTTCCACCGGCCGGGGTTCTGACACCGCGGGCCGGGTTTCGGCCGCTCCCCCAGGTGCACTCGGACGGTGTGCCCGGGGCCGTTTCGGCCGGGCCGCCCCCGGGGGGGGCCGACGTTGGTATGGGGGGCCCGACCTGGCTTGGAGGAGCCATGGATCACTCGCGCGTACCCGTCCTGGAGGCACTGCTGGATTTCCGCCGCCGCGGTGACGTCGCCTACGGCCCGCCCGGGCACAAGCAGGGCCGCGGCACGGATCCGCGGGTGGCCGAGATCATGGGCATCGACGTCTTCCGCTCGGACGTGCTGGCCCTCAACGGACTGGACGACCGCCGCCAGTCGCAGGGCGTGCTGCGCCACGCCCAGGAGCTGATGGCGGACGCGGTCCACGCCGAGCAGGCCTTCTTCTCGACGTGCGGCAGCTCCCTGTCGGTCAAGACCGCGATGCTCGCCGTCGCGGGCCCCGGGGAGAAGCTGCTGCTCTCGCGCAACGCCCACAAGTCGGTGGTGGCGGCGGTGGTCATCAACGGCGTCCGGCCGATCTGGGTCCATCCGAAGTTCGACTCCGAACGGCACGTCGCCCACCCACCCGAGCCCGACGACGTACGCCGACGTCTGGAGGAGCACCCGGACGCCAAGGGCATGCTGCTGATCAGCCCCACCGACTGGGGCGCGTGCGCGGACATCCGGGGAGTGGCCCGGGTTTGTCACGAGTTCGGTGTGCCGCTCATCGTGGACGAGGCGTGGGGCGCCCATCTGCCCTTCCATCCGCGGCTGCCCAGCTGGGGCATGGACGCCGAGGCCGACCTCGTCGTCACCAGCGTCCACAAGATGGGCAGCGCCATCGAGCAGAGTTCCGTGTTCCACCTCCAGTACGACCGGGTGTCACCGGACGTGCTCAAGCAGTGTGAGGACCTGCTCGGCACCACCAGCGCGTCCTCGCTGGTGTTCGCGGCACTCGACGGCTGGCGGCGCCAGATGGTGCAGCACGGGCACGAACTGCTGGACGCGGCGCTCCAGCGCGCGGAACGGGTGCGGGCGACGGTCGGTGAGCTGCCGGGGCTGCGGGTGATGGGCCACGAGATCGTCGAAGAGGGCCTCGCCGCCGACCTCGACCCCCTCAAGCTCGTCGTCGATGTCCGGGGCCTGGGCGTGAGCGGGATGCAGGCCGCGGAGTGGCTGCGGGCGCGGTGCCACGTCGATGTCGGGGGTTCGGACACGTGCCGGATCAGCGCCTCGATCACGCACGCCGACGACGACGAGACGGAGAAGCTGCTGGTGGACTCGCTGCGCTCGCTCGTGGACCGCGCCGACTCGATCGAACGGCGGCCCGCGGTCCGGCTGCCCCGTCCCTCGGAGCTCGAACTGGAACAGGCCATGCTGCCGCGGGAGGCCTTCTTCTCACCGGTGGACGTGGTGCCGGCCGAACGCGCGGTGGGGCGGATCGCCGCGGAGATGATCAGCCCGTACCCGCCGGGCGTGCCGGTGGTGGCCCCCGGTGAGGTGATCACCGGGGAGATCCTGGAGTACCTGCGCAGCGGCGTGGCACACGGCGTCCTGATCCCGGACGCCGCCGACGCCTCGGTGGGGACGATACGGGTCGTCGCGACGCGGTGACCATCGACGGGTGAGCGCTCGCCCGTGACCCGTTGAACGTGCCCCGCTCGCACGTGCCCTGCTGAACGTGCTTCGCTCGCATGTGGTGGCGCTGCGCGAACGTGATGGCGCCACCAGGACCGGCGACCGCTCAGACGGCATGACAAGACCGACGACTGCTCAGAGGCGGGGACCCGACCCGGACCGGCGACCGCTCAGACGTGACGTGACGGCACCCCTGACTCGCGCCACGGCCGCGGGCCCGACCCCGACGCGACCCGCCCGGCCCGGCCCGGCCCGGGTGCGGTGACCGCGGCCACTGCGGCCACTGCGGCCACCGCGTGAACACATCACCCCGCGTCGGGCCCCTCGCCGGACGACCCGCTCCTCGTGCCGCCGGCGAGCTGCTGAACCCGCGCCGCCGCGCTCTCGGCCTCCCGTCTCGCACGGCGGGCCGCCCGCTCCGTCTCCCGCAGGCGCCCGCGGGCGGCGCGCAGGGTCTCGTCGGCCTCCCGCTGTTCCCTCGCGGCCTCCTCCAGCTGCTCCTTGAGCTCCGCGACGCGCTCCCGGGCACGATGCTGCCGTTCTTCGGCCCGGTCCTGCTCGTCGTGGGCCTCGGTCCGTTCCTTGTCCCGAGCCCGCAGTTCACGGTCGGCCTCCTTGGCCTGCTGCCGTGCTTGCGCCAGGCGCTCCTGCTGTTCGCGGCGGCGGGCGCGAGCAGCGTCGAGGTCGGCCACCTGCCCGCGGGCGCCCTCCCCGGCACGACCGGGAGACGCCGGCTCGGCCGGGACGGCGGAATCAGGTCGGGCACGGGACCCCGCACCGGCACCGGACCGGGCGCCGGCATCGGCCGGGAACCCGGTCGGGGGCGTCAGCGCCTTGCTCAGCCGCCCCCGGATCCATGTCTCACCGGCGTCGGGGTCGGCCAGCACCGCGTGCAGGGTCTCCGCGACCTCGCGCTGCACCTCCTCACTGACGCGCTGTCCGGCCCGCGCGGTCAGTTCCCGGGCCTGGCGGGCCAGCGCCCAGACCACCTGCCGCTGCTGCGCCGAGAGTTCCCGCAGCTGCTCGCCGTCGAGATCCCGGTGGGCCTGTCGCAACGCGGCTCCGAGCTGCAGGAGCCGCCTGCTCTCGTCGGGCTGCTCACGCACCAGCAGATTGCTCGCCCAGGCGGCCGCGGTGGGGCGGCGCAGACGACGGATCCGCTCGGCGAGTTCACGGTCCCCCTCGGCCCGTACGGATCTCACGCGCTCGTCACGGGCGGCGGTGAACCCGCCCGGCGGCAGGGCGTACAACTCGTCGGCGACCGTGTCCAGATCCACTCGTCCCTCCGACCTGGCTCAGCGCGACCTCCACAAACCCATTTTGTGCCCTTTCCGCCGGGTTGGAGACTCGTGCCGGGCGGCCGGCCAGACGGCAGCCGAGGCAGTCCGGGTGGCCGCGCAGGGCCGCGGTGTCCCGAATGCGCCAGTGACGACTGCCGGGCGGGCGCGGGCCCGTGGCCTTGCCCCAGCCCGCCAGGTGCAGCACCCAGGTGACGACCGCGGCGAGTACGACGATCACCCCGCCCAGCCAGAGCCCGGCGGCCGAACCGGCGATGAGAGCCGCACCCAGTACCGCCGTACCGGCGCAGGCCACGGCGGTGCCCGTCCAGCCTGCGACGGTGTGGCCCATGTCGTGGTCGCCGTGCGCGCCCATACCGGCTCCTCCGGGTGTGATAGTCCATCGGCTTGGGACTGCTGCGGGACAGCAGGACTTCGCTCGGAGAAGATTTATCTCACGAGCTAAGCTTCTTAGATCGTAAGGGGATTTGGCCGTGGAGGGCAAGGCACGCCCGGAGGCGACAGCCCAGCAGGCGCTGTACGCGATGGACCGGATGATCGCGCTGGCGCATTTCGGACAGCAGGACATCGCGGGGCGGCTCGGACTGAACGTCACGGACGCCACCTGCCTGGGCTTTCTGATCGAGGCCTCGCTGGCCGGCGAGTCGCCCACGGCGGGCGAACTCGCCGAGCGGGCGCGGCTCACCACCGGCGCGATCACCGGAGTGCTCAACCGCTTGGAGAAGGCCGGCTTCATCCGCCGCCAGGCCGACCCCGCGGACCGCCGCCGCGTGCGCATCGCGATGGAGGAAGACGCGCAGGCGCGCATCCTGGAGGTCTACGGCCCGTTCTACGAGCGCCTGGGCACCCTCTTCGCCGACTACACCCCGGACGAGATCGCCGTACTGGCGGACTGGTTCACCCGCGCCCGTGCGGTGATGCAGCAGTCACTGGACGAGATCCGGGAAGACCTCCACCACCCCTGAAGCACCACCGACCGCCACACCGGGAGCCATGGCGGTCGGGCGGATCGTCACTCCGCGTCGAGGACGTGCCTGAGATAGGCCTGCGGGTCGGCCAGATAGCGGCGCCAGTGGTCGACCAGGTCAAGATCGTGCCAGGCCGCCCGGCGCACTCCGTGTTCACCGACCTCGACGATGTCCGCGCCCGGCAGCGCGGTCAGCACCGGCGAGTGGGTGGCACAGATGACCTGGCCGCCGCCCTTCACCACATGGTCGATGTGCCCGATCAGTTCGAGGCAGGAGGAGAACGACAGCGCCGCCTCCGGCTCGTCCATCACATACAGCCCGGGCTGCAGGAACTTCCCCCGGAACGCGGCGAGGAACCCCTCACCGTGGCTGACCGATTCGGGCGCCAGCCCCTCCCGTTGCAGCGCGTCCAACGCCGTCTCGGCGCGCAGGAAGAACCCTCTGCGGTCGGACCAGTTGCGGAGCATGCGCCGGCCGCGCGGTGCCGGGTCGAACCTGATCCGCTCGCCCAGCACCGACTTTTCGCGGTGGCTCGCATAGCGCCAGTCGTGCGAGCCACCCCAGGAGTCCAGCCCGAAGCCCTCCGCGAGGGCCTCGACCAGCGTCGATTTCCCGGAGCCGTTCTCCCCGACGACGAAGGTCACCGGCGCGGTGAAGCGCAGTCCTCCGCCCAGGAGTTCCCGTACACAAGGCAGGGACCAGGGCCACCTGCCCTTCTCCGACGGGACAACCGATGCGTACGCACGTTCGATAATCACGCGCCGAGTCTCCCACGGCGGCACGCCCGGCCACAGAAGATCCCTTGCGGATAATCCGGTACGGACCGAATACGCTGGACGCGTGACCTCCATGACGCCCAAGCGCACCGAACCGGACCTGTCCTTCCTCCTCGACCACACCAGCCATGTGCTGCGCACCCGGATGGCCGCCGCGCTCGCCGAGATCGGGCTGACCACACGGATGCACTGCGTGCTCGTACACGCGCTGGAGGAGGAACGCACACAGATCCAGCTCGCCGAGATCGGGGACATGGACAAGACCACGATGGTGATCACGGTGGACGCCCTCGAGGAGGCCGGACTCGCCGAGCGCCGTCCGTCGAGCACGGACCGGCGGGCCCGGATCATCGCGGTCACCGAGAAAGGTGCCGAGGTCGCCGTACACAGCCAGGAGATCGTCGACCGGGTGCACGAGGAGGCACTGGGGGCGCTACCGAAGGGCGAGCGGGACACCCTGGTGAAGGCCCTGACGCGACTTGCCGAGGGACACCTGGCGACCCCCGTCGAGGGCCCGACGCCCACGAGGCGGGCGCGGCAGTCCCGTCTGCGGTAGGCGCCTCCCCAGAAGCGAAGGCCCCCGCCCACGCGGAAGCCCGACGGGATTCGCCTACGGAAGGCCGAGGGGAAGCACTTGCGGAAGCACACCGGGAGTGTCTGCGGAAGCACGCCGGGAGCATTCGAGCGGACCCGGGAAGCATCCGAAAGAAATCGTCTCTAACAAAACTATCTGCTACGGTCTCTCCTGTCGCCCTCCGACCGACAGGAGAGACCCATGTCTGCCACATCGAGGCCTTCAACTACCGCTCGTCGGCGGAGAGTTGACGAACCCGATCGCCCGCGCTCCCGTCGGCTCGCCCTCGGCGTGATCGCCACCGGTCTGCTGATGAACGTCCTGGACGGCAGCATCGTGACCGTGGCCATGCCCGCCATCCAGAGCGATCTGGGCTTCTCCCCCGTGGGCCTGAGCTGGGTCGTCAACGCCTACCTCATCGCCTTCGGCGGACTGCTGCTGCTCGCCGGGCGGCTCGGCGACCTGGTCGGGCGCAAACGCATGTTCCTCATCGGTACCGCCGTGTTCACCGCGGCCTCGCTGCTCGCGGGTGCGGCCGGCTCCCCGGCCGTCCTGACAGCGGCGCGCTTCCTGCAGGGCCTGGGCAGCGCGATGTCCGCCGCGGTGAGCCTCGGGATCCTGGTCACGCTCTTCACCGAACCGCGTGAACGGGCCCGCGCCATCGCCGTGTTCAGCTTCACCGGTGCCGCCGGGGCCTCGCTCGGGCAGGTGCTCGGCGGCGTGCTCACCGATGCGCTGAACTGGCACTGGATCTTCTTCATCAACCTGCCGATCGGCCTCGCGACCCTCGCCCTCGCCGTACCCGCGCTGCCCCGCGACCGCGGGCTCGGCGCTGCCGCCGGGGCGGACGTGGCCGGCGCACTGCTCGTCACCTCCGGGCTGATGCTGGGGATCTACACAGTCGTCAAGGTCGAGTCCTACGGCTGGAGTTCGGCTCACACCCTCGGCCTCGGCGCGCTGGCCACGGTGCTGCTCGCCGCGTTCGTGGTGCGCCAGGCCACCACGCGTTCCCCGCTGATGCCGCTGCGGATCCTGCGTTCACGCACCGTCGCGGGCGCCAATCTCGTCCAGGTCCTCATGGTGGCGGCGCTGTTCTCGTTCCAGGTCCTCGTCGCCCTGTATCTGCAGAACGTGCGCGGATACGGTGCGGCGGAGACCGGCCTGGCCATGCTCCCGGCGGCGGTGGTCATCGGGGTGGTCTCGCTGGGGGTCTCCGCCCGGCTCATCGCCCGCTTCGGCGAGCGGGCCGTCCTGCTGACCGGGCTCGCCGTGCTGACCGCGCTCCTCGCGCTGCTCGTCCGCGTACCGGTGCACGCGACGTACGTCACCGACCTGCTTCCCGTGATGCTGCTAGCCGCGGGCTTCGGTCTCGCCCTCCCCGCCCTCACCGCGCTGGGTATGTCCGGTGCCGGCGAAGCGGACGCCGGGCTCGCCTCGGGGCTCTTCAACACCACCCAGCAGATCGGCATGGCGGCGGGAGTCGCGGTCCTGTCCACACTGGCGGCCGCGCGCACCGAGCGGCTGATCGCTGCGGGTCGGCCCCGCCCGGAGGCCCTGACCTCCGGCTATCATCTGGCCTTCGCGATCGGCACCGCCCTGATGATCGCCGCCTTCGCGGTCGCGCTGACGGTACTCCGCCGTCCCGCACAACCCTGAGCCGCCGACGGGGGCACCCGTCCCACTCGCCCCTCCCTAAGGGGTCCTTGCACTATGCCCGCCCGGGTCACGCGGCCTGGCACCGCTTCCCCAAGCTCTCGGCTCCGCTCGAGCAGGGGGCACCCCCAACCAGGGCTCTCCGGCGCCTTGCGATGCACGGCACCAGACCACGCGACCTCATCGGACGCTCATAGTGCAAGGACCCCTAAGCGGCAACTCGCCCCTGAACAAGCTCTGTTACGTGTGGGAAACCTTGACGTTCCTGATGCCGGATGCCACGATTCCGACCGCATGTTTACGTAAACATCAGCGGCGTCGAGCCGACTCCACCCCGCCCGGCCCGGCACGTTTCCCGACGGCCCTTCAGCGGCGCGCAGGTTCCGCCATGCGCCGGGTCGCCATCCTTCGAAAGGGCAAGCTGATGCGCAAGAACCCCGCCAGAAGCCGCTTCACCCCCCGGCTGCGCGCCGCCTTCGTGGCGATGGCGATCGCCACGACCAGCGCCACCGCCATGGCCGGCACCCCCGCAAGCGCCGCGCCGAACCCGGGCAACACCCAGCAGTTCAGGGGCGTGAACTGGGCCGACCCCCGTGACAACTTCGCCGACGACCCCGTCGTACTGTCGGGCCTGTCGACGTCCGACAGCTATGCCCAGACCTACACGAAGGCGAGCCGGGTGATCTCGGCGTTCCGCGCGAACCTCGGCGCCAACACCGTCCGGCTGCCCATCAACCCGTACACGGTCAACGGCTCGTACTGGAAGTCCTACCGCGGGGTCATCGACGCGGCGTCGGACAGGGGCTTCAAGGTCATCCTCTCCTACTGGGAGGGCACGGGCACCCGCAAGGACGGCTTCATCGACGACCCCGCCACGTACTGGCCCATGTGGAACACCGTGGTCAAGGCCTACAAGTACGACAAGCGCGTCTACTTCGAGCCCATGAACGAGCCCCACGGCTACACCGACACCGAGTGGGCCGACCTGGCCGCGAAGTGGCTGGACACCTACCGGTTCGTCCCCCGCAACCGGGTGTTCGTCAGCGGCGCCGGCTACAACGACCACGTCACCTCCGTCTGCGCCGACCCGCGTCTGAAGGGCACGTACCTGTCCCTGCACCACTACGGGTTCTGGAAGGAGTACGCCACCTACGACCAGTGGGTGGCCGACCTCAAGGAGCGCATCGGTGACTGCGCCGGCCGGACCGTGGCCGACGAGTTCGGCGCCCACATGACCACCGGTTTCGACTACAACAAGCCGACGCCCGACAACAACTTCATCAACTTCATGCAGGCCGTCACCGACACCTTCCGTGAGTACAAGATGGGCTCCGTCTACTGGCCCGGCCTGCGTACCGGCGACACCTACTCGCTGCAGACCCTGACCGGCGACCCCGCCCGCCCCTGGTTGGCCACCACCAACCAGTCCGGCGCCGACCGGCTCGCCTGGGGCTGGGGACGCGGAAAGCCCGTCCAGAAGCCCTGACGCAGTCCCCCTGCGTGGGCGCGTGGGGCGTCCTCCCGGAAGCGGACGCCCCACGCCGCAGGGCATTCCCAGGGACGGGGAGCCGGATCCCCTCTCACGGCACTCTCATGCGAAGTCGGCGCAGTCCGGCCGCGGGCCCACCACCCTCCGGGCCTTGGGCCTCCGGACCTTGGGCCCCCGGGCCTCGCGCCTCCGGGCCTGGGGCCTCCGGGCCTGGGGCCTCCGGGCCTCAGCCCGCGTCCTCGATACCGGGGACCTCGGCCGCGGCGCCGCCACCGGCCCGGACCGCGGCGGCCGTGACGCGACGGCGAGGCCGACCGCTCCGGCCGGCACGAGCGGCAGCCGGGGCAGCCGGACCGACCGCCCGACCCGGGTTATCGTCGAAGAAGCGGGCGCCATCGACAGCGTGCCGGCGGCATCGGACGGTCGGCCACCCGCCAGGAGGACTGCTCACGGCAGGCGTGCGCCCGCCCGGGGCGGTCGTCGGTCGTGGTGGACGCATGGCGCCGGCCGGTTTCTCGGGAAGGACGACCTGCCATGCAGAACGACCCCGAGGTTCTCGAATTCCTCAATGAGCAGCTGACCGCGGAGCTGACCGCGATCAATCAGTACTTCCTGCATTCCAAGATGCAGGAGAGCTTCGGTTGGACGAAGCTCGCGAAGAACACACGCCACGAGTCGTTCGAAGAGATGAACCACGCGGAGATGCTCACCGACCGCATCCTGCTCCTCGACGGCCTGCCCAACTACCAGCGCCTCTTCCACGTACGGGTGGGGCAGACCGTCACCGAGATGTTCCGGGCGGACCGCGAGGTCGAGGTGGAGGCGATCGACCGCCTCAGGCGCGGCATCGAGGTCATGCGCTCGAAGGGCGACATCACCTCGGCGAACATCTTCGAGTCGATCCTCGCCGACGAGGAACACCACATCGACTACCTCGACACCCAGCTCGCACTGGTCGAGAAGCTGGGCGAACCGCTCTACCTGGCCCAGCTTCTCGAGCAGCCGGAGAGCTGACCTCGGAGCGATCACAGAGTTCCCAAGGTGGCCCGCAGGCACGCCTGTCCTGGCTGACCCGCAGGTGCACGCCAGGTGACCGGAAGCACGCCCCTCACTCCCGCCGCACGCAAAAGTGACATATGCGCCATATATGAGGTTAGGCTGACTTAATGAAGCTTAGCCTGCCCTCACCAAGGCGCGGTGCGCCCGCCGACAACGGAGGAACGGGATCGTGAGTACCCCTGGGGTGAGGAGCCTGTCGGCATCGACGCTCAGCGGCCTGCTGATCCTCGGAGTCACGGGGTGCGGCACGGCCGACGCACGACAGGGCGACGGCTCCGACAAGAAGATCACCGTGTACAGCGGTCGCAGCGAGTCGCTCGTCAAGCCGGTGCTGGAGGACTTCCAGGAGGCCAGCGGTATCACCGTCGAGGTGCGTTACGGCGACACCGCGCAGATGGCCGCCCAGCTGCAGGAAGAGGGCGGCCGGAGCCCGGCCGACGCCTTCCTCGCCCAGGACGCCGGAGCCCTCGGGGCGGTGGCCGAACGAGGTCTGTTCGCCCGGCTGCCGGACGAGGTGCTGGACAAGGCGGCGGCCGCCTACCGGGACGACGGCGGCGAGTGGGTCGGGGTCACCGGCCGCGTACGCACCATGGTCTACAACGTCGACCAGGTCCCCCGCGCCGATCTGCCGGGGTCGGTGTTCGAGCTGACCGAGCCCAAGTGGAAGGGCAAGGTGGGCATCGCACCGACGAACGGCTCCTTCCAGGCGTTCGTCACCGCGATGCGGGTGGAGTACGGCGACGCGCGGACGGAGGAGTTCCTCACCGGGCTCAAGGCCAATGACGCGCAGATCAGGGAGGGCAACGCGCCGATCGTCGCCGACGTCGACGCCGGCCGGCTCGCCTCGGGGCTGGTCAACCACTACTACGTGTACGAGCTCGCGAAGGAGGAGGGCACCGGCGTCGACGACCTCGAGGCACGCAACCACTTCTTCCCGAACGGGGACATCGGCAGCCTGGTCAACGTATCGGGGGTGGGCGTACTGGAGAAGGCGGGCGACGATCCCGACGTCCGCGCGTTCGTCGACTATCTGCTGGGCACCGGGGCCCAGACCTACTTCGCCGAGCAGACGTACGAGTACCCGCTGGTCGCCGGTATCGCCACCGCCCCCGGCCTGCCCTCGCTGTCCTCACTGAACTCACCGGACATCGACCTCAACGACCTGGACGATCTGGAGACGACGGTCGAAATGATCAACGATTCGGGGCTCGTCTGAGCAGCGCGCCCGCCCTCACCACGCGCCGGGCGCGACGGCTGCTGCCGCGCCCGGCCCTGGCCTGCGCGGCGGTGCTCGCCGTCGGCGTCGCGCTCATCCCGCTGGCCTACCTGGCGACCCGGGCCGGCGAGGCGGGCTGGGACCGGATGGCCGACGAACTGTTCACGGCGCGCACCGGGGAACTCGTCGTCCGCAGCGTGGCGCTGGCGACGGTCGTCACCGCGGCCTGCACCGCCCTGGGTGTGACCCTGGCGTTCCTGGTCACCCGCAGCGACCTGCCGGGCCGGCGGCTGCTGGGAGTCCTGGCCGCGCTGCCGCTCGCGGTGCCCAGCTATGTCGCCGCCTTCGCCTGGGTGTCCACGCTCCAGGGCGACGCGGGCGTCGGGAGCTTCGCGGGCTTCTGGGCGGCTGCCCTGGTGCTCACGCTGGTCTCGTACCCGTACGTCTACCTGCCGGTCGCGGCGGCGCTGGTGGGCTCGGACCCGGCGCAGGAGGAGGTGGCGCGGTCACTGGGCCGGGGCCCCTGGCGCACGGCCGTCGGCGTGACGCTGCGCCAGGTACGGCCCGCCGTGGCGGCGGGTGCGCTGCTCGTCGCGCTCTATGTGCTCTCCGACTTCGGTGCCGTGTCGATCCTGCGGGTGGACGTCTTCACCCGGGCCATCTTCACCGCGATCAGCCTGGGTTTCGACCGCACCGGCGCGCTGGTGCTCTCCACCGTCCTCGTCGCCCTCACCGCGCTGGTGCTGCTGGCCGAGCAGTTCAGCCGGCGGCGCGCGGCCCGCTACGCCCGGCTGGGCGGCGGGGCGGCCCGCCCGCCGGGGCGGGTGCGCCTGGGCCGGCTGCGGTGGCCGGCCGTGCTCGGGGTCGCCGGTGTGCTCGGGGCGGCTCTCGGGGTGCCGGCGGTGAGCCTGCTGAGGTGGTTCGGCGAGGGCGTCTCACGGCCCGGTTCGCTCGGCGAGCTCGCCGACGCGGCGGCGAACTCGCTGGGGGTCGCCCTGCTCGGCACGGGCCTCACCATGATGCTCGCGCTGCCGGTCGGGCTGCTGTCCGCGCGCGCCCCCGGCCTGCTCGCCATGGCCCTGGACCGCCTGGCCTATCTCTCGCACGCGCTGCCCGGCCTGGTCATCGGGCTGTCGCTGGTGTTCTTCGGCATCAACGTGGCCTATCCGCTCTACCAGAGCGTGTGGCTGCTGGCCCTCGCCTACGCGGCGCTGTTCCTGCCGCTCGCGGTCGCGGCCGTGAGCGCCGCCGTGGCACAGGCCCCGCCGGGCCTGGAGGAGGTGGCCCGCTCGCTCGGGCGCCGGCGGGCCCATGTGCTGCGCACGGTGACCGTGCCGCTGGCCGCGCCCGGCATCGGCGCCGGGGCGGCCCTGGTCTTCCTCACCTGTATGAAGGAACTGCCCGCCACCCTGCTGCTGCGTCCGACGGGAATGGACACCCTCGCCACCGGCCTGTGGACGCGCACCTCGGTAGCCGCGTACGCGGCCGCCGCCCCCTACGCGGCCCTGCTGGTGCTCATCGCCGCCGTGCCCACGTGGTGGCTGTCGGCGCGCACCGGTGTCCTCACCCGAACGGGAGGCTGACATGGCGGAGTTGCGCATCGCCGATGTCCACAAGGCCTACGGACGCGTCCGGGCGCTGTCCGGTGTGCATCTCACCGTGCGTTCCGGAGCGCTGGTGGCCGTGCTGGGCCCCTCCGGCTCGGGCAAGACCACGCTGCTGCGCTGCATCGCCGGCTTCGAGCCACCGGACGTCGGTGAGATCCGGCTCGAAGGCCGTCGCATCGCGGCCCCCGGCGCGTCGGTGCCGCCCGAGCGGCGGCGGATCGCGGTGGTCCCCCAGGAGGGCGCGCTCTTTCCGCACCTGTCCGTCCTGGACAACATCGCCTACGGGCTCGACCGGGCCGCCCGGCGGGCCGGCCGGGCGACGGCCGTGCTGGAACTCGTGGGGCTCGCGGGCTTGCAGGACCGGATGCCGCACCACCTCTCCGGCGGTCAGCAACAGCGCGTCGCGGTCGCCCGCGCACTCGCGCCCCGCCCGCCGGTGGTGCTGCTGGACGAGCCGTTCAACGCACTCGACGCCGCGCTGCGGGCCGAACTGCGCCGGGACGTCTGGCAGGCCCTGCGCGCCGACGGCGCCACGGCCGTCCTCGTCACCCACGACCAGGCGGAGGCCCTGTCGATGGCGGAGGAGGTCGCGGTCATGCGGGACGGCCGCATCGTCCAGAGCGGGCCCCCGGAGCTCCTCTACGGCTCACCGGCCGACCCGTGGGTGGCCGGGTTCGTCGGCGAGGCGGTGTGGTTGCCCGCCGTGCTGGACCGCGACCGGGCCGACACCCCGCTGGGCACGATACGGCTCACCGCCCTCGAAGGCAGTGCGCCGACCGGCACGGTGCGCGTGCTGCTCCGGCCCGAGCAGATCACGCTCGTCCCGCCCGGGGCCCCGAACGCGGTCGCCGCGACCGTCGTACGGCGCGACTTCTACGGCCATGACGCGATGCTCGCCCTGCGCCTCGACGACGGCACACGGGTCGCCGCCCGCATCTTCGACCCGGCCTCCGCCCCGCCCGCCGTCGGAGACGAGGTCTGCCTGCACGTCCGCGGCACCGCCCGCGCCTTCCCGCCCGGCGAACGCGCGAGCGGCCGACGTCCACGCGGCCGACGCCCGTCCGGCCCCGCGTAGGGCGGCCGGACGGCGCGACCACTACGAACTCAACCTCCACTGGTCACACAACGCAGACGACTCGTTCGGAAAACCCCACAATCGTGGCGCCGGACGGAACTCCCTCTCACTGCGTTTGGGACATAGATGATCTTGAGAACATTCGGCTGGTCGTTCGCCGTCACGGCGCTCGGCCTCGCCTTCGCCGCGTGGCAGTGGGGTTGGGAGGCCTTCGGGGTCGTACTGATCCTGTCGATCCTGGAGATCTCGCTGTCCTTCGACAACGCGGTCGTCAACGCCGGGATCCTGAAGAAGATGAACGCCTTCTGGCAGCGGATCTTCCTCACCATCGGCATCCTGGTCGCGGTCTTCGGAATGCGGCTGGTGTTCCCGGTCGTGATCGTCGCCATCAGCGCGAAGGTGGGTCCCGTCGAGGCGGTGCAGCTCGCCCTCGACGAGCCGGACCGCTACCAGGATCTGGTCACCGACGCCCACCCGGCGATCGCCGCCTTCGGTGGCATGTTCCTGCTGATGATCTTCCTCGACTTCGTCTTCGAGGACCGCGACATCAAGTGGCTCCGTTGGCTGGAGCGCCCCCTGGCCAGGCTGGGCAAGATCGACATGCTGTCGGTCTGCGTCGCGCTCATCGCGCTGATGGTCTCCGCGATGACCTTCGCCACCCACGCGCACATCAGCACCGGCCATGCGGACAAGGCCGCCACGGTGCTGCTCTCCGGGGTCGCCGGTCTGATCACCTACCTCGTGGTCGGCGGGCTCTCCGGGTACTTCGAGGACAGGCTCGAGGACGAGGAGGAGCACGAGCACGAGGAGGAGGAGAAGGCCAGGGCCGAGGGCAGGCCGGTCCCGGTGGTCGCCCTGGCCGGCAAGGCCGCGTTCTTCCTCTTCCTCTACCTGGAAGTCCTGGACGCCTCGTTCTCCTTCGACGGTGTCATCGGCGCCTTCGCGATCACCAACCACATCTTCTGGATGGCGCTCGGCCTGGGCATCGGCGCCATGTACGTCAGGTCGCTCACGGTCTACCTGGTCCGCCAGGGCACCCTCGACGACTACGTCTACCTCGAGCACGGCGCCCACTACGCGATCGGCGCCCTCGCCGTGATCCTGCTGGTCACCATCCAGTACGAGATCAGCGAGATCATCACCGGCCTGATCGGAGTCGTCCTGATCGCCGCCTCCTTCCTGTCGTCCGTGCGCCGCAACAAGGCGCTCGAGGCGGCCGAGGGCGGCCCGGCCCCGACCGAGAAGACCGGGGTGTCCTCCGGAGTGTGACTCCGCTGTTCGGACCCGGCCGAAGGGCCGCCCCGACCCGGGGGCCCGCGCGGTGCGCTCCGGCGCCGCGCGGGCCCCCGTTGCGTGGAACACCCCGCGGGCACCCCGTCGGCACCCCGGCGCGGGCACCCCGCCGGGACCCCGGTATCCGTAGCGCTCGTCATCACCCGCCACAGGCGATGTCTCCGCGCGGAAACCACCCGGGCCCCACCCCCGCCGGGTGATGCCCGCGCCCCCCGCTGCGCTCATGCTCGGACCGAGGACGACTCCCCGACGCTCGGACCCTGGACCCCGGACCCCGGACCCCGCGCCCCGCATCCCCGTGAGGCGCGTCCCACGCCCCCACGAGGCGGGGCGGGCCGGAACACCTCAGACCGCGACTCGGACGAGAAGCAGACGCAGAGCAGCCGCAGCCGCAGCCGCAGCCGAGAAGCAGACGCAGACGAGAAGCACAGGAAGGCGGTAGCCGCGATGTGCCGGTGGCTCGCCTACTCCGGAACACCCATCCCACTCGACACCATCCTCTACAGACCGGCGCACTCGCTGATCGACCAGAGCCTGCACTCACGGCTGGGCGTCGAGACGACCAACGGCGACGGGTTCGGCATCGGCTGGTACGCGCCGGGCCTGGCGACCACCCCCGCGATCTTCCGGGACACCGCGCCGGCATGGAGCAACCGCAACCTGCGGGAGATCGCCGACCACGTCCGCTCTCCGCTGTTCTTCGCCCACATCCGGGCCTCGACCGGTACGGCGGTGCAGCAGACGAACTGCCACCCCTTCCGCCACGGCCGCTGGATGTGGATGCACAACGGTGCCATCGACGGCTTCCACCGGACCCGACGGGACCTCGCCCTCGCCGTGGCCCCGGAGCTCTTCCCCCACATCGAGGGATCGACGGACTCCGAGATGATGTTCTTCCTGGCCCTCACCTTCGGCCTGGAGGCGGACCCGCCGGGAGCCGTCGCGCGGATGGCCGGGCTGGTGGAACGGACCGGCCACGAGCACGGGGTGGAGTTCCCGCTGCAGATGACGGCCGCCGTGACCGACGGACAGCGGCTGTGGGCGTTCCGCTATTCCAGCCGGGGAGCGTCACGTTCGCTCTACTACAGCACCCGGGTGGAGAACCTGCGAGCGCTCCACCCGGACCTGGAGTACCTCCGGGAGGTCTCCGACGAGACCCGCCTCATCGTCTCCGAGCCCCTGGGCGACCTGCCCGGCGCCTGGAACGAGGTCCCCGAGGGCAGCTACGGCGTGGTGCGGCCCGGAGCGGACGAACTCTTCCCCTTCAGCCCGCAGTCCGGCTGACCTTCAGCCCGCAGTCCGGCTGACCTTCAGCCCGCAGTCCGGCTGACCTTCAGCCCGCAGTCCGGCTGACCTTCAGCCCGCAGTCCGGCTGACCTTCAGCCCGCAGTCCGGCTGACCTTCAGTCGGCTGTCCGGCTGACCTTCCCTCGCCGGCTTCCGGACTGCCGACTGCCCCGTACCGGACCGGAAAACCCTTGTCGCTATACCCCATGGGGGTATATGGTTCCGGTGTGGAACTCGCCACCGGGTCAGACCGGACTGGAATGGGGAAGAAGGTCATGAACCACAGCGCTCACGAGACCAACACCGCTCACGAGCACGCCACGCACGACGGCCACGACGGCAACCACGGTCACGCCGACCACACGGCACACGATGCCGACCCCGGCGCGCACCACGCCGGCCACACGGCACACCACGCAGACCACACAGCGCACCACGCCGGGCATGCGCCCGGAACGAGCTGGGCGATGGCGGCCAAAGCGACCCTGCACTGCCTGACCGGCTGCGCCATCGGCGAGATCCTCGGCATGGTCATCGGCACCGCCCTGCTGTGGGGCAACGTCCCGACCATGATCCTCGCGATCACCCTCGCCTTCCTCTTCGGCTACTCCTTCACCCTCTTCGCCGTACGCCGCGCAGGCCTGGACTTCAAAACCGCCATCAAGGTCGCACTCGCCGCCGACACCGTCTCCATCGCCGTCATGGAACTCGTCGACAACGCCATCATCGCCCTCACCCCCGGCGCCATGGACGCCCACCTCTCCGACGGCTTGTTCTGGGGCGCCCTCCTGGGCGGCTTCGCCGTCGCCTTCCTCATCACCACCCCCGTCAACAAGTGGATGATCGGCCGCGGCAAAGGCCACGCCGTCGTCCACGCCTACCACTGACCACCACCCAGACGACCACCACCAGGCCGACCACCACCCGGCCGACCACGACCAGCGCACGCCCCGGGCAGCCCTGACAACACAGGGCACCCCGGGGCGCGTTTGCGTCACCGCACCCCGGCCCACTCGTCAAAGGCCGGAGGTGGACGAGGCGCGGCCGCCCGGCCCGCCGGTCTCCGGCAGCAACAGGGAGGCAACCGATGACGACCACGGTCAAGGACATGCTCAACACCTATCCGGCCGACCTCGGCGACGTCGACCGCGAAAAGCTCACCCGCTGCATCGAGGAGTGCATCGCCTGCGCCCAGGCGTGTACCGCGTGCGCGGACGCCTGCCTGTCCGAGGGCATGGTCGGCGAGCTCACCAAGTGCATCCGCACCGACATGGACTGCGCCGACATCTGCACCACGACCGCGTCCGTGCTGTCCCGCCACACCGGCTACGACGCCAACATCACCCGCGCGATCCTCCAGGCCTGCGCCACCGCCTGCAAGGCCTGCGCGGACGAATGCTCCGCCCATGCCGACGTGCACGAGCACTGCCGCCTGTGCGCCGAGGCCTGCCGCTCCTGCGAACAGGCCTGCAACGAACTCCTCCAGGCACTCGGCTGACCCCCCCCCTCGCCAAGATCGCTCGCACCGCGTCACCGGCGCGATCGCCACGGAAAGCGCCGGTGGCGCCGGGGCAACGGCGCCGGCGACAGGTCCTCCAGTCGGCGATGGATCGTCCAACCGGTGACAGATCGTTCAGCAGGTGACGGCTCGTTCAGGAGTGGGCGCCGGCGCGGGCGATGATGCGCTCCTCGCGGCCGGCCGGGCCTGGCGGGCCCGGTCGCCGGGGCCACGGCGGCCGCACGGACTCGGCGAAGACATCTGCGGGGGCATGTGCGGGGACCTCGGCGGGGACGTCGGCGGCGACGGTTCCCGCGCCTCAGTCGACCCGCGGTACCACCAGCCCCGACTCATAGGCCGCCACCACCGCCTGCGTGCGGTCGCGCAGACCCAGCTTGGCCAGGATGCGGCTCATATGCGTCTTCACGGTCTCCTCGCTGACCTGCAGCCGGGCGCCGATCTCCGGGTTGGACAGGCCCCGGGCGACCAGCTTGAGGACCTCCGTCTCGCGGGGGGTGAGTCCGGGCAGGCCCGCCGAGAGCGGCGGGGACTGGGGCCGCTGCCTGGCGAACTGCTCGATGAGCCGCCGCGTCACCGTAGGCGCCAGCAGCGCCTCGCCCGCGGCGATGACCCGTACCGCGTCGAAGAGCCGCTCGGCGGTGACGTCCTTCAGCAGGAAGCCGCTGGCACCGGCGGCCAGCGCGTCGTACACGTGCTCGTCCAGGTCGAAGGTGGTGAGTATGAGGACGCGCGGGCCGCCGCCGTCCGCGGTGAGCCGCGCGGTGGCCTGGATGCCGTCCATGCCGGGCATGCGGACGTCCATCAGCACCACGTCCGGGCTCTGCTCGGCGCAGACCCGGACTGCCTCGGCACCGTCGGAGGCCACGGCCACGACCGTGAAGTCGGGCTGGGTGCCGAGGAGTCCGGCGAAGCCGGCCCGTACGACCTCGTGGTCGTCGGCGACGACGATGCGGGTCTGTGCGGGGTTCACCGGGCGTCCTCCGTGGTGGCGGGCAGGGTGGCCTCGACCAGGAAGCCGCCGCCCGGCGCGGGCCCGGAGCGCAGCCGACCGCCGACGGTCGTGGCGCGTTCGCGCATGCCGAGCAGACCGTGGCCCAAGCCGCCCGGGCCCGGCGCCCCGCGGTCCGGGCCGGGTCCGTTGTCGCGGATGCGCAGATGGAGGGAGTCGCCCGTGTAGTGCAGTTCGACGTCGACGGCGGCGCCGGGGGCGTGCCGACGGGCGTTGGTCAGCGCCTCCTGGACTATGCGGTACGCCGCAAGCTCGACGCCTGGGTCGAGCGCGGCGACCGGGCCGCTGACGATGAGCCGGGCAGAGCCCCGGCCGGCGTCGCGGGCCTCGTCGAGCAGTTCGTTGAGCTGGGTGAGGCCGGGCTGCGGGCGGCGGGTCTCGGCCGGCGTGCCCGCGTCCTCCCGCAGCACCCCGAGCAGCCGTCGCATCTCGGTGAGCGCGGCGCGGGCCGTGTCACCGATGTCCAGCAGCCGTTCGGCGCCGGCCTCGGGCATGCCGGGGGTGGTGAGGCGGGCCGTTTCCGCCTGCACGGAGATCATCGAGATGTGATGCGCGACGACGTCGTGCAGCTCACGGGCGATCCGGGCCCGCTCGCCGCGCGCGGCGTGGTCCAGCAGCGTCTCGGCGATGGCGCGTTCGGTGGCGCTCTGCGCCAGCGCCTCACTGCGGGCTCGGCGGCCGATCGCCGCGGCGGCCACCGCGGCGCTGCACGTGGCCAGCAGGATCGCGGGGATGCGGATGCCCGCGACATCGGGATGGCCGAGCGCCACCGCCACATAGGGCACCACCAGCAGCAGCGGAAGGTGACGGGCGCCGGACCGGCCGAGCAGATGGAGGACGAGCAGTTGTGCCGCGGCCCCGCCCAGGGTCAGCGCCTGATAGCCGGTCAGGGCCAGCACACTCATGCCGGTGACACCGACGGCCGCCGCCGCGCCGTTGGTGCGCACCAGCGCGAGCGGCGTGGTGGTGCCCAGCGCCAGCAGCAGCGACAGCGGCAGTTCGGCGTGCACGCTGTCCGCGCGGACGATCATCTCGAGCGACGCGAGCAGAGCGAGCACGGACGCGGCGATCACGGGCGTCTCGGGGGCCAGGGGGAGTTTGGCGAGTCCCGCACCGGGCGGGACCGCACCGCGCGGGACCAGACCGCGCGGGCCGGCGCGGTGCATGACCTTCGAGAGGCCCCCCAGGTCCACCGCCTCGTCGAACCGGCGCACCAGCCGACCGCCCCACCGGGTGCTCCCGAGCGGCCGTCTGGCTGGGCTCTTGCGCTCAAGTCCCTTGCTCACGACCACCATTGTCGCGGGGCCGGGGCCCGACCGCGTCCCCCTGGCCAGCGGTCGCGCATCCCCCGTACGAGGGACAATTTCCGTGGCCCATCCCCCACGCCAGGGACGGCGAAGTCCGCTCCACGGCGTGACGACCGCGGCACCCGCCGTTCCCTAACCTTCCCAGCCATGGAAGCAACCATCGAAGTGCAAGGACTGCGGAAACAGTTCGGGCAGACCGTCGCCGTGGACGATCTGTCCTTCACCGTGATTCCCGGCCAGGTCACCGGCTTCGTCGGTCCCAACGGCGCGGGCAAGTCCACCACCATGCGCGTCCTGCTCGGCCTGGACTCGGCCGACGCGGGCCGCGCGCTGATCGGTGGCCGGGCATACTCCGCACTTCGCCGCCCGCTGACCCAGGTCGGCGCGTTGCTGGACGCCGCAGCCGTGCATCCCTCGCGCCGCGGCCGCGACCATCTGCTGTGGCTGGCCCATACGCACGGGCTGCCGACCCGGCGCGTCGACGAGCTGCTGGAGACCGTCGGTCTCGGTTCCGCGGGGCGCAGGCGGGCGGGCGGCTATTCGCTGGGCATGCGGCAGCGGCTGGGGATCGCCGCCGCGCTGCTGGGAGATCCGCCGGTGCTGCTCTTCGACGAGCCGGTCAACGGCCTCGATCCGGAAGGCATCCGCTGGATCCGCGGCTTTCTGCGGGCGCTGGCCCGCGAGGGGCGGGCAGTCCTGGTCTCCAGCCATCTGATGAGCGAGCTGGAGGACTCCGCCGACCATCTGGTGGTGATCGGCCGGGGCCGGCTGGTAGCCGACACCCCCGTGGCCGAGCTGCTGGCCGCGGCCTCCGGCGACCGGGTCGCGCTGCGCACCAGCGACCGTACCCGGGCCATGGCGGTGCTGGCCCGCGAGGGCGCCACCGTCGCCGCCAACGGGAAGGAGAGCCTGTCCGTCACCGGGCTGCCCGCAGAGCGGATCACCGCACTGCTGGCCGCGGGCGGCGTGCCGTTCTCCGAGGTCAGCGCGCACCGGGCGACGCTGGAGGAGGCGTACATGGAGCTCACCAGGGATGCGGTGGAGTTCCAGGCCACAGACACCCAGGCCTCGGAGCCCCGGGCCGCAGCGTCCCAGGCCTCGGAGTCCCAGGCGTCGGAGTTCCGGGCCGCGACCGGCGACGGAGACATGCGGTGAGCGCGCCGGTGAGGACCGCCCCGTACCGCTCCCAACTGCCCCCCGCGCGGGACGGTTTCGGGCAGCTGCTGCACGCGGAGTGGACCAAACTGCGCACCGTGCCCCGCTGGGGCCTGGTGCTCCTCTCCGCGATGGTGGTGACCGTGCTCGTCTCCGTGCTCGCGGTCTCGGGCAGCTCGGTCGGGGGCGGTGGGCCGGCTGCGCCCGTCGGCCCCGACGGCAACGCCGTCAAGGACACCATGCAACTCGTCCACGAGCGGTTGCCCGGAGACGGCAGCATCACCGCCCGGGTCTCCGGGCTGAAGGGCCTCAAAGCCCCCCGGCCCGACGGGGGACGGGCCGGGGGGCCGCCCGCGGTGAACACCGGCAAGACTCCGGGCTGGACCAAGGCGGGCATCATCATCAAGGCGAACACCAAGTCCGGCAGCAGTTACGCCGCGGTGGTCCTGACGCACGGCCACGGCGTACGCATGCAGTGGGACTACACGCACGACCTCGCCGGCAGCGCCACCCGGCCGGACGAGGACCGCTGGCTGCGGCTGGTACGCAAGGGCGACGTCCTGACCGGCTACGAGTCGGCGGACGGCAAGGACTGGCGCCGGGTCGGCTCGGTCCGGCCGGCCGGACTGACCGGCACCGTCGAGGCCGGGGTGTTCACGGCCGCGGCGCCGAACACCAAGGTGGAGCGCGCGTTCGGCGGCACCTCGATCGCCGAGGGGCCCGGCCGGGCCACCGCACACTTCGACGAGCTCGCGGTGAACGGCGGCGAGGGCGGCCGGCGGCAGGCCACGATCGGCCGGCCCGCCGCGCGGGACACGGTCCCGGCCGTGGACCTCGCCTCCGGCTCCTTCGAACTGCGCGGCTCCGGGGACGTCGGCCCCCTCCAGACGGACACCGACATCACCAGGCAGACCCTCAGCGGGGCGATGATCGGACTGATCCCCCTCTCCGCGCTGGGCGTACTGTTCATCACCGCCGAATACCGGCGCGGCATGATCCGCACCACGCTGACCGCCAGTCCGCGCCGGGGCCGGCTGCTGGCCGCCAAGGCGATCGTGCTGGGCGGGGTGACGTTCGTGGCCGGGCTGATCGGGGCCGTACTCTCCTTCCAGCTCGGCGAGCCCATCATGCGGCGCAACGGGCACAAGCCTCCCCGTTGGCCCGAACTGTCGCTCACCGACGGCCCGGTGCTGCGCGCCGTCATCGGCACCGCCGCGCTGCTCGCCGTCATCAGCGTCCTCGCCCTGGCCCTGGGCGCGCTGCTGCGGCATACCGCGGCCGCCATCACGCTCATCGTGGTGATGCTGGTGCTGCCGCAGATCCTGATCAGCGGACTGCCCCTCGGCGCGGCACACGCCCTGATGCGGGCCACACCGCTGGCCGGCTTCGCCATCCAGGACGCGATCGCGCGCTACGACCACGCGGCGGCGGTGTGCCTTCCCGAGGAAGGCTGCTATCCGCAGGGGCCGTGGGCCGGGTTCGCGGTGCTGTGCGTGTATGCGGCCGCAGCACTGGGGCTGGCGATCTGGCGGCTGCGCCGGCGGGACGTGTGATCCGCATGCGGGAGATGCGGGCCACGAAGAGGCCGACGGCGATGCGGGGGACGCCGCCGATGCAACCGTCGGCGGCAGTACGGGCGACGGCGGCGATGCAAGCGCTGGGGACGCTGCGGGCGGTGCGCGCCGAGTGGACGAAACTGCGCACCGTGCCCGGGAGTTGGTGGCTGCTGGTGGCCGTGGTCGCGCTGACAGTCGCGGCCGGAGGCGCGTCAGCGGCGGCGGTGACGACGGAGCACTGCCATCCGACGCCCGCCGCCTGCCAGGAGGACACGGTGAAGCTGAGCCTCACCGGCGTGTGGGTCGGGCAGGCGGCGGTCGCGATCCTCGGAGCTCTGGCGATGAGCAGCGAGTACGGCACCGGCACCATACGGGCGGCGCTGACCGCGGTGCCCTGGCGCGGTCGGCTGCTCACCGCGAAGGCGGTGGTGGTCAGCGCGCTGGCGCTGACCACGGGCGCCCTCGGCGTGCTCGGCTCGCTGCTCGTCGGCCGCCTCGTCCTCCCCGGCAATGGCTTCACCGCCGAGGCCGGCTATCCGCCGCTGTCCCTCGCGGACGGTCCGACGCTGCGGGCCGCGGTGGGCTCGATGCTCTATCTCGGGTTGATCGCCCTGCTGGCGCTGGGCGTCGCGGCGCTGGTCCGGGACACCGCGGGGGCCATCACGGTGGTGCTGGCGCTGCTGTACGTCTTCCCGGTGCTGGTCTCACTGGTCTCCAGCGAGAAGTGGCGTGAGCGGCTGCAGGAATGGGGGCCGGCCTCCGCCGGGATGGCCGTCCAGGCAACCCGGAACCTGCACAGCCTGCCGATCGGGCCCTGGCCCGGGCTGGGAGTACTCGCCCTGTACGCGGCGGCCGCGCTGCTGGCCGGCGGACTGACGTTCCGGCTCCGGGACGCCTGACCGAACCCGCCCACGCGGAGCCACGCCGCCCACCTCGTCACACCTCGCGGCCCCGTGCCGGTGGCGCCGCGTCGAGGCGGAGGAGTACGGCGGTGTTGGGGCGGGGCAGGGAGACGGTGAGCTGTCCGTCGGCGGGGTCCCAGGTAGCGGTGGCGTCGGAGGTGTGCGGGTAGAGCAGCGTGGGACGCAGGTCGACGCCGCGCAGGTGGGAGATCGTGACGGTGCGTGCGCTGTCGCCGACTCCGCTCCGGCCTCGGATGCGCGCCACTCCCCCTCGCTCGTCGTCGGCTCCGTGCCGGTCTCGGGTGTCTGGGGCTCCCCCTCGCTCGTCGTCGGCTCCGTGCCGGTCTCGGGTGTCTGGGGCTCCCCCTCGCTCGTCGTCGGCTCCGTGCCGGTCTCGGGTGTCTGGGGCTCCCCCTCGCTCGTCGTCGGCTCCGTGCCGGTCTCGGGTGCCCGGAACTCCCTCTCGCTCGTCGGTGGTCGGCTCCCGGCGCCAGAGTGTGAGCCAGGTGGCGTCATGGCCGCGCCGGCCGTAGGCGATCCAGGTGTCCTCCCACGAGGGAAGCCCGAGCGGCCAGAACGGCAGGCTGTCGGGGATCTGGGATCGGACGCCCTTGTAGACGGAGATGCCCGCGCGGACGAGTTCGAACTGCCCCGGGCTCATGCGGTCGAGGAACCCGGACAGGTGGATACGGCCCGGCAGCGCGCCGGTGAGGGTGAAGGCGATCTCGTCGAGGCTGAAGTGCGGCTGCGGGTAGGCCCATACGGCGGCCTGCTCGGGGGTCACGGCGGTCGCGGCCGAGGCCGCGATGGGCGGATAGCGCAGGGGGTTCTGCTGGTCGCTGGTGGACTGCAGCTGGGCGAGGGCGAGTTGCGCGTAGTCCATGCGCAGCCCGCCCGACGCGCAGTTCTCCAGGACGAGCCCGGGGTGCCGGTCGAGGAGGGAGCCTAGCCAGTCCAGGTGCGCGCGGTGGTGCCCGAGCAGGCCGGCGCCCGCGCTCTCGGCGCCGTCATCGGTGCCGGGACCGGTGTTGATGTTGTAGTCGAGCTTCAGATAGCCCACGCCCCACTCCGTCACGAGCCGGTCGACGACCTGGTCGAGGTGGGCGCGGGCGGCGGGGTGGCGCAGGTCCAGGTGGTGGCGGCCGTTCTCGGTGACGCGGACCCCGCCCCGGCGGAAGAACGCCTCGGGCGGCAGGGTGCGGGCCAACGGGCTGCGTACGCCGACCACTTCGGGCTCCAGCCAGAGTCCGGGGGTCATGCCGTGCTTCCTGATGGCGTCCAGGACCCGCTGGATACCCCCCGGGAAGCGGCTGTCGGAGGCCTCCCAGGCGCCGACGGCGTCCCACCAGCCCTGGGCGTCGTCGTCGTACCAGCCGGCGTCGATGACGAAGACCTCGGCGCCGGCGGACCCCGCCGCTTCGATGAGCGGCAGGAGCTTGTCGGTGGTGGGGTCACCCATCAGGGTGTTCATGTAGTCGTTGTAGATCACCGGGAGCGCCGTGTGGTCCGGGTGGCTGCGGCGCATACGGCGGCGGTAGTCGGTGAGTTCGCCGAACGCGGCGTCCAGGCCGCCGGCCCGGGCCCCGGCGAGGACGGCCGGGACGGTGGTGAACTCCTCGCCGGGTGCCAGGACTTGGCGCCACTGGTGGTGGGCGTCGTCGGGTCCGAACAGGGCGAGGTAGGCGGCACCTTCGCGTTCGCCGGTCTCGTAGCGCCAGCCCGCGCTGGACTCGATCTGCCACAGCCAGGCGCGGCCCGCCCGATCGGTGAGCGCGGCGATCGGCAGATGCCGCCCCGTGGACCAGCTGCCCTGCGAGTACCGCTCGAAGCAGCCGCGTCCGTCATGGCCGTGCGCGGACCGGTTCAGGGGGACGATGTGGTCACGGAACGCGGCGCGCCGCCAACGGCACTCGGCGAGCCAGTCGTTGTCCGCCCAGTGGAGAATGAGGCCGTCCAGGGCGTCCCTGGCGCCCACCGTGGCGTCCATGTCGTCGATGGAATTCGTGGCGTCCGCGGCCTCCGCGGCGTCCGCGGCCTCCGCGGCGTCCACGGCCTCCCTGGCGTCCACGGCCTCCGTGGCGTCCACGATGCCGCCGAGAGTAAGCGTCGACACGCTCTCCAGCTGAAGCGGGGTGCTCCCCTCGTTGACCAGGCGCACCTGGGAGCGGAGAAAGCCGGCGCCGGGGCACGTCCGCAGGGTGACGTCGGCGGCGAGGCCGGTCACCGCGTCCGCCAGCCGGACCGTCGTGCACTGCCAGCCCTCGTCCTGAACCGTCTCGTGGCCCCGGTAGGCCAGGCGGCCGCCGACGGCGGTGTCGATGAAACGCTCCCCCGACCAGGTGCGGCCGTGGCCGGTGGCGGTGACCTCCACCAGAGGAAGCAACGAGTCCCACTCCCGGCCCTGCGCTCCCAGCCTGACCGACCCGGCGGAATCCGCGAAGACATGCAGCCCCAGGGCGTCATGGGACCAGAGAAGAGAGCTCTCAGCTGCTCCGACAGCAGTAGTCAACGCGGCTTCCCTCCTGTGGGCTGCGACCGGTCGCGGGGTCTCCTGTCGGCAGCCGCCCGATGACGCCGGGACATCGCAGGACGTTCCCTGTTCGACTGCATGCCCCCTGATATGACTGCATGCCACTGCCCGACGAACGCCGGCTTCCGTCTCTTGACGGGCAGCGTTGTGACCGCTCACAATCGTTGCATGGATGTGACCGGTCACACAAGCCCCGGCAGGCACTCCCGTCCTCCCGGACAGGAACCGCGGAAGGCCCCCAGCATTCGGGACGTGGCCCAGGCGGCCGGCGTGTCCTACCAGACCGTTTCCAGGGTCATCAACCGGCACCCGGCCGTCCGCGAGGAGACCCGCAAGCGGGTCGAGGCGGCCATCGAGACGCTGGGATTCCGACGCAACCCCACCGCGTTCGCACTGGCCAGCGGCGTGACCCGGTCCGTCACGGTACTGACGTCCAACACCACCCTCTACGGCTATGCGGCCACCCTGCAGGGCCTGGAGGAAGCGGCCCGCGCCGCGGGTTACTCGCTGGGCGTGAAGGTGCTGACGCCCGAGGACGACCTGGACCGCACGATCTCCTCCGCCGCATCCGACGGTGGCGGACTGCTGGTCATCGGCTTCGACCGGCTCGGCGCCTCCGCTCTGCGCCGGGTGCCGGCGGACGTGCCGTGCGCCGCGGTCGTCGAAGCGCCCCCGCACGGCCGGAAGCCTCCCCGTCCGGCCGTGTGGACCGACGACCGCGAGGCGGCCCGCGCCGCCACCGCGCACCTCCTCGAGCTCGGCCACCGGACCGTTCACTACGTCGCGATCCCGACCTCAGTGGGCACCCGGCGCTCGGAAGGGCCGCGCGCCCAGGGCTGGCGGGCGGCCCTCGAGGCGGCCGGCATCACCCCGCCCGAACCCCACGGCGGCGAGGGCTGGGACGCGCGGGCCAGCTACGACCAGGGACAGCAACTCGCCCACGACCCGGACGTCACGGCGATCCTGTGCGGCAACGACGACCTGGCGCTGGGCGTCCTGCGCGCCCTGCACCACGCCGGCCGGTCGGTGCCCGAGGACGTCAGCGTCATCGGCTTCGACGACGCCCCCCACTCCGAGTTCCTCACCCCCTCCCTCACCACAGTCCGCATGGACTTCCAAGGGCTGGGCCGCGACGCCTTCGGTCTGCTGCGCGGGCAACTGGAGAACGACTACCGGCCCCCCGCTCCGACTTTCGTCGGCACCGCCCTGATCACCCGCGAAAGCACGCGACACCCGACAACCTGACCTCCCCGTGGGGGCCGTATCGGCAGCTCAGGGGCCACGCGTGGGCCCCGGAAACGCCTGAACCACAGCCGCGAGACGGCACGGGTCCGCCCACCGGTGTCGCCGGCGGCCGGGCAGGAACTCAAGTCGATGGGCGGCGGGTGTCGGCTGAGGCCATGCCGAGCCAGGTGTGCGGGTTGCCCTCCCAGCACCAGCCCAGCTTGGGGGCCTTCTGGCTGATCCAGATCGCGGGTACGCGGCGGTCGCCGCTCCGCGAGCCGCCGAGTGAGAAGCACTTGTTCTTCACGAGGACGTGCGGGAAGTGGGTGACGAGGGCGATCCCCTCCTCGATGGTGAGGAGCGTGCGTCCCCGTTCGGCGATGGTGGCCATGGCGTCGCGCGGTACGACTCCGCAGAACTCCTCGCCGCGTTCGACGTCGAGGAGAAGGTACGCCTGCTCCCCGGGAAGGTGCGCCTCGGGCGTGGCGACGAAGCGTTCGAGGGCGCCGGGTTCGAAGGAGCGGTCGACGAATCCGGGAAGCTTCCCGCCGTGCAGGGTGGTGCGCGGCATCGTCTCCTCGACAGGGGCGAGCTCGCGGGTGACGACCAGCACGAATGGCACGCGGCCAGACTCGGGGTCGTAGTCCGTGCCCGCTGTGAGGGCCGTGGCCCGCAACGGCTCGAGCAGGGCGGCGAACCGCTCCGGGGTGAGACCGGACAACTTCGGGTAGCCCAGCTCGGTGAGCGTGCGAACCTGCCGGTCGAACTCGGCTGCCGGGCCGAAGGGGGCGGGGTCGACTGCGGTCATGCGGGTTCCTCTCGTTCGGTGAGTGCGAGTCGGTCGCGTGCGCCTCGGAGGTGACGACGGATCTGGTGGCGATGACCGGGCGGTCGCCGACGTGCCGCCCGGCATGACCGCCCGGTACGACCGCACCGACCGGCATGACCGTGACGCCGCGTCCGAGCCTCACGACGTTGCCGACGACGGTGCCGACGATGGTTCCGGAACTGCTCGGCATCGACGGTGACGAGGGGCTGGAGGAGTACCAAGCGCGGGTGGTCCCGGAAGAGGTCCCCCGGCGCTGTCGGGTGGGGAATCGTGGACATGGCCTCCACGATTCCCGGCCCGGGCCGGGCGATCAACGACGGGTTCGGCAAGGACCCATAACCCCTGACTTATGGTGCGCCCCGGCCATGGCGGCTCCGTGCCGATGGGCAGGCGGTGCGCACGTTTCGGCCTTCAGGCGGAAACGGCGGGGGCGGCCGGATTGACCGGATTGAATCGGGAGTATGCGACACCGGTCCAGCGCAGGGGGCCGGCGCCGGGGATTTCCACCACCTGCCGGACCGTGAACTCGACGAGCCGCTCGGCTGGAGGTACGGAAGCCGCGCGTCCGGCGTCCCAGTGCCGAAGAGACCCACACCCAGCGCACAGAGAGGACGGGCGTTGACCTCAGACCCCGACCGGCAACTCCCGCAGGGCGACCCTCGCCCGCTGATCGGCGAGCCTCTCTCCCTCGACCTGCTGACCACGCGCTGGAGAGACGCCGAAGGCCCTCGTGACCTGCTGGAATCCACTGAAGGTCTGCGGATCTGGCTTGGCTCCGCCGGCCTGGCCGACCGGACCGCCGCCGACCGGCCGACCCTGGACGCCCTGCTCGACGTACGCGACGCCCTGCTGGAGCTGGTGCGGCACGGAAACTCGCCGGAAGCCTCGGCCGCACTCGACCGAACGCTCTCCCACGGCCATATCCGCCGGTCACTTGGACCCGAAGGGGTGCGGGAAACCTTGGAGACAGACGACCCGGCTTATCTGGCCGCGTGGCTGGCAGCCGACGACTGCCTCCGCCTTCTCCAGAGTGCGCCGACCCGCATCAGGCGCTGTGCGCACCCCGAGTGCGTGCTCCACTTCCACGACATCTCCAAGAACGGCACGCGCCGCTGGTGATCCATGGCGGGCTGCGCAACCGGGCCAAGGCGTCCCGCCACTACGCACGCCACAAGAACGAGCCGCCGACGGCCACGCGCCCGCCCAGGGGCTGACCGTCCTCACGTGGACCCTCCTCACGTGGACCGTCCTTACGTGGACCGTTTCTGGCTCTCCGGCGTGTCGTGGCCGCTCCGGAAGACAGCGGCGATGAGGACGGCGCCCAGCACGAGGAGGGCGGCTGCCACGGTGAGCCCGAAGGAGAAGCCGTCCGTAGCGGCGCGCAGCGGGTCGGCCGAATCGGCCGTCAGGGCGTCGCTGCGGCGTGCGGCCAAGGTGACCAGGACCGCCAACCCCACAGCGCCGCCCACTTGTTGGACGGAGCTGAAGACGGCCGAGCCGAGACCGGCGTTGTCCTCGGTGGTGCCCGTGAGTGCGGCGCCCGTCAGGGCGGGCAGGCTCAGACCGCACCCGAGGCTCGTGACGAGCAAGCCCGGCAGTACACCCGGTGCGTAGCTGGCGCCCGGCGTCACGCCGGACAGCAGGAGCAGCCCGGCCGAGCTGATCAGGAACGACACGGCAAGAGGCATGCGCACCCCGAACCTGATCACCGCGCGGGAGGAGAGCCACATGCCTGTGAGGATTCCGGCGCCGAAGGGGAGGTAGGCGAAGCCGGCCTCGAGCGGGCCGTAGCCGACCACGGTCTGCAGGTGGATCATCAGCAGGAACGCCATCGCGTAGAAGGCGGCGGAGAACAGCAGGGTCGCGCCGTTGGCCACGGCGCGGGGCCGGAAGGAGATGAACGACAGCGGCACCAACGGCTCCGCCGCGCGGGACTCGACCGCGAGAAACGCGACGCCCAGCACGGCGGCCAGGAGCAGCGATCCGACGCAGGACGTGTTGCCCCAGCCACCCGGCTCTCCCGCCTGCAGCAGCCCGTAGACCAGAGCCAGGACGGCGCCCGTGCCCAGCACCGCACCGGATACGTCCAGGCGTGCCCGACTGGTGGCCCGGCTCTCGGCGACCAAGCGCGGCAGCAGCACGAGCGCGCCCACGGCCACGGGCAGGTTGATCAGAAAGATCCAGCGCCAGGAGGTGAGGCCGGTCAGTGCGCCGGAGATCACCAGGCCCGTCGTGCCACCCAGACCGGCGATGCCGCCCCAGATGCCGAGGGCCTTGGCACGCTCCTCGGTGCCGGGGTACAGAAGGGTGATCAGTGACAGGGCGGCCGGGCTCGCCATGGCCGCGCCCGCCCCCTGGACGAACCGCCCGACCACGAGTTGCCAGGGTTCCTGGGCCAACCCGCAGACCAGGCTCGCCGCGCCGAACAGTGCCACGCCACTGAGGAAGACGCGGCGACGGCCCCACAGGTCCGCCGCCCGGCCGAACAGCAACAGCAGCCCGCCGAAGGCGAGAAAGTAGGCGTTGACGACCCATGCCAGGCCCGCGGTGCTGAAGCCGAGATCCTCCCGGACGCTGGGGAGAGCGACGCTGACCACGGTGTCGTCCAGTACGAGCATGAACTGGACGAAGCACAGGACGATCAATGCCGGCCGAGGGCGACCTGTGGCTGGGGAGAGGGCTGATGCCGGCGTCATGAGAGGTGTCCCGTCGGCGCGTTGAGTCCGTACGGACAACGGCAGCGCTCCAGGCGCGGATGGTTGAGGGGCATGAGATGACGCTATGGAGCAGCAGTGATGGCCACAATCCGCGATGGGGCCGCGTTGTGTCGCCATGAGGACATACCTTGGACGCGTGTCCGAGGCCTTCGAAGAAGCCGCCCCGCCGGGAGTGGGGGCGATCGTCGTGGGGAACTTTCCCCTGGCGGCGCAATGCCGTTGTTTGAGGAGTCAAGCGGTGCCGTGACCGGTCGGTGTTCTGCTCGTTGGATGGGTCATGCATCCGTGGGTGGGGTTGTCTGATGATGTGCGGCTGGGGGTGCTCACCGAGTGGGTGA
>NZ_RPDJ01000046.1 GCF_004023625.1 Streptomyces cavernae
GATGAAGCTGGCGCTGGAGGAGCGGGGGGTGACGGCATGAACACGTTCCAACGGGGGCCCAGCTCGCGGCGGTGGCGGGCGGCCCAGCTCGCGGCGGTGGCGGGCGGCCCAGCTCGCGGCGGTGGCGGGCGGCCCGGCTCGCGGCGGTGGCGGGCGGGCGGTGGCGGAGAGCAGCGGCTCGGGCGGCGGCGACAGGCTGACCGGGTGGCGGCGGTGGCGGGCGGTGGAGGGCCGCCGCTGTGGGTGGCGGCTGAAAACCGTGGGTGCAGCCGGAAAACGGTTGTCCGCGGTGGGGTGCCACGCCGAGCATGGCCCGTCGTGACTGACGACGTCCCCGTGTCCGCGGCCCGCTCCCGCCTGGGCGCCCTGCTGCCCGACCTGGCTCCCTGGAAGGTCTCCCGTGATTTCCGGCGGCTGTGGGTGGCCGGGCTGATCACCAACTTCGGCAGCTTCCTCACCTTCGTCGCGCTGCCCGTGCAGATGAAGGAACTGACGGGTTCGGCGGCGGCCGTGGGCGCCATCGGGGCCGTGGAACTCGTCCCGCTGATCGTGTTCGGGCTGTACGGCGGGGCGCTCGCCGACGCGCTGGACAAGCGCAGGCTCATCCTGTGGACGGAGGCCGGGCAGGGTCTGTGCTGTGCGGTGCTGCTGGTCAACGCGCTGGCGCCGGAGCCGGGGGTGTGGCCGCTGTACGTGGTCGCCGCGTTCACCTCCGCGCTGACCTCCGTGCAGCGGCCGGCGCTGGACGCACTCGTGCCGCGCATCGTCCCGCACGAACACCTGCCGGCCGCCGCCGCCCTGAACTCCGTGCGCTGGACGGTCGGCGGGGTGGCGGGCCCGGCGGTGGCGGGGCTCGTCGTCGCGTACGCGGGCGTCGGCTGGGCGTACGCAGCGGACGTGGTGACCTTCGCGGTGTCCGTCGTGCTGTGCCTGGGGCTGGCCTCGTCGCCCGCCTCCAACGAGGCCGCGAAGCCGTCGCTGAAGGCGATCGCGGAGGGCGCGCGCTATGCGTGGGGCCGCAAGGAGCTGCTGGGCACGTACGTGGTGGACCTGGCGGCGATGTTCCTCGCGATGCCGCTGGCCGTGCTGCCGTTCCTGGCGGACGACCTGGACGCGGAGTGGTCGCTGGGGCTGATGTACGCGGCCGTCCCGGCGGGGTCGCTGCTGGTCAGCGTCACCAGTGGCTGGACGTCACGGGTGCACCGGCACGGGCGTGCGGTGGTGTGCGCGGCGGCGGCGTGGGGGGTCGCCATGGCGGGTGCGGGGCTGACCGGCAATGTGTGGCTGGTGCTGCTCTGCCTGGTGCTGGCGGGCTGCTGCGACATGGTCAGCGGGATCTTCCGCGCGGCGATGTGGAACCAGACGATCCCGGACGAGTTGCGGGGGCGTCTGGCCGGCATCGAGCTGTTGTCGTACTCGGTCGGGCCGCAGCTGGGTCAGGTGCGGGCGGGTTCCATGGCGGCGTGGCTGGGTGTGCGGGCTTCGGTGTGGGGTGGGGGTGTGCTGTGCGTGGGGGCGGTGGGCGTGCTGGCGCTGTGCCTGCCGAAGCTGATGGCCTACGACGTGCGGACGGACGCGCACGCGCGGGCCGTGCGAGAGGCTCGGGAGGGCAGCTCCCCCGAGCTCCCGAGCGCGCTGGAGCAGGGGGGCTCCCCCATGAGTGGCTGAGCTGGGCGGCTCAGGCCTCGTCCTCACGCGCGGCCGCATCGCTCCACCGCGGGTCGGTCTCCCACTCCACGTTGCGTTCGCGGGCGATCTCCATCGCGTGGTTGGCCTCCTCACGGGAGGCGTACGGGCCCATCCGGTCCTTCCCGGGGCATTCCGGGCCCTCCTCGACCTTCTTGTGTTCGAGGCAGTAGTACCATTCACCCGGTTTGCCCGCCGCCCGCTTCTTGAACAGGGCCATGACCCGCTCCTTTCGACAGGGAGAGAGTCCCCCACCCGTGCTGGATACACTCGCTGACATGTCTGGCCAGTCGCTGCTCGTACCCGGAGAGCTCTCTCCCACCCGTTCCGTTCCCGGAAACATCCGCCGCCCCGAGTACGTGGGCCGGCCGGCGCCGACACCGTACTCGGGCCCGGAGGTCCAGACCCCGGAGACCGTGGAGGCGATGCGCGTCGCGGGCAGGATCGCCGCGCGGGCGATGGCCGAGGCGGCGAAGCTGATCGCGCCCGGGGTGACCACGGACGAGCTGGACCGGGTGGCCCACGAGTACATGTGCGACCACGGCGCCTACCCGTCGACACTGGGCTACCGCGGCTTCCCCAAATCGCTGTGCACCTCGCTCAACGAGGTCATCTGCCACGGCATCCCCGACTCCACGGTGCTGCGCGACGGCGACATCATCAACCTCGACGTCACCGCGTACATCGGCGGGGTGCACGGCGACAACAACGCGACCTACCTCGTGGGCGAGGCGGACGAGGAGTCGCGGCTGCTGGTCGAGCGGACCCGGGAGTCCCTGAACCGCGCGATCAAGGCGGTCAAGCCCGGCCGCCAGATCAATGTGATCGGCCGGGTCATCGAGTCGTACGCCAAGCGCTTCGGCTACGGCGTGGTGCGGGACTTCACCGGGCACGGGATCAACACGTCGTTCCACTCCGGCCTGATCATCCCGCACTACGACAACCCGCACGCCACCACCGTGATGCAGCCGGGGATGACCTTCACGATCGAGCCGATGCTGACGCTGGGGACGCACGAGTACGACATGTGGGACGACGGGTGGACCGTCGTCACCAAGGACCGGAAGCGCACGGCCCAGTTCGAGCACACGCTCGTGGTGACGGAGACCGGCGCGGAGATCCTGACCCTGCCGTAGTCGTACGGCCACCGAGCCTGCCCCCGCGGAGGGGCGGGCTTTGTCGTGCGCGCTTCGATGGGGGCGCGCCCATGTGGACCCGCCCCGGATTCGGGATGTGGACCCGCCCCGGATCCTGGGTACCTTTTTGCCGACGGGTTGTCGGGAAACTCATTGACTTAGGTAAGCCTAACCATAGAAGATCTGGGTGACTCCCGTCTCCCGTCGGCACCGGAGGTCCACCATGAACCCGTCGAGCACGCCACCTCCCCCGTTCTCCACGGTCATCCGCACCGCGTCCCACGAGCAGCATGTCGAGGCGGAGACATCGACGTTCATGAGCGACCTGCTCGGCGGCCGGCTCGGGGTGGAGGCGTACACGCGTTACACCGAGCAACTCTGGTTCGTGTACGAGGCGCTGGAGGAGGCGGCGCCGGAGCTCGCCGACGACCCGGTCGCGGGCCCCTTCGTCCGGCCCGAGTTGCTGCGGCGCGACGCGCTGGAGCGGGACCTCACCCATCTGCGGGGCGCCGGGTGGCGCGACACGGTCGCCGCGCTCCCGGCGACCGAGGCGTATGCGGAGCGGGTGAGGGAGTGCGCCCGGACCTGGCCCGGCGGATACGTCGCCCACCACTACACGCGCTACCTCGGAGACCTCTCCGGCGGGCAGATCATCCGGGACAAGGCGGAGAAGACCTGGGGGTTCGCCCGCAAGGGTGATGGGGTCAGGTTCTACGTGTTCGAGGGGATCACCAACCCGGCCGCCTTCAAGCGGGGTTACCGGGAGTGGCTGGACGCGATCCCCGCGGACGAGCTGGAGAAGCAGCGCATCGTCGGCGAGTGCAGGTCGGCCTTCGCCTTCAACACCGAGGTCTTCCGCGCGCTGGGCGACGAGTTCCCGCTGTCGGCGTGAGGACCGTGAGAACGCTCAGCGCTCCAGGAAGACCCGTCCGCCGACCTCCACCCAGCCCTCGGGCTGCGGCGCCGTGAGGATCTGTGAACCCGTGCCCTGGACGATGTTGAGGGCTCGGCCCAGCTGGGCGGTGAGCAACAGTGCCGCCGCGCCCGTGGCCTCGTCCTCGTCGATCCCGTCGTCGCGGCCGGGGAAGGCACGGGCCCGGACGCGCCCGGCCGCCTCGTCCTCCCACGCCCAGGCATAGATCCAGTCCCCTTTCGCCGGCACGGGGAGAGCGTCCACCTCGGCGGCCGACGCGTACTGGCGCAGGGTGCGCGGCGGGACCCACTCCGGGCGGGCCTCGATCCAGCTGAACTCGCCGTCGAGGCGGGCGCCGACCACCCCGGCGGGGGTGACCAGCTCGGGGACGTCGAGCAGCCAGGCGACGCCCACACAGGGGTACCCGGCGAAGGGAAGACGGAGTGTCGGGGTGTAGATGTCGATGACCCCGCGCTCCGGATCGTCGACGAACACGGTCTCGCTGAAGCCGAGCTTCGCCGCGAAGGCCTGGCGGTCCTCATAGCCGGGGATCACCGAGCCGTCGCGTACGACACCGAGCTCGTTGCCGTATCCCCCACGGGGCCCGCAGAAGACACGCAGCACGTCATAGCTAGTCACCCGGGCATTGAAGCATCACCCGTGCGCGGCGGTCTCACCGTGGGCCCAAACCTCTCAGCTAGGGACGGGCGGGGCGCAGGGGGCGACACACCCCATAACGGCCAGGAGCCAGAAAGGTCAGGACCAAGTGACCACCGGTGAGCAGGAGTTGGACGAGCCCGTTGCGGGCGAGGGCCGGAGACCGGGTTAGCCGGCTCTCGTCCCCGCCGCGGCGCGGCACACCCTGGCTCCTCACCGCCGCCATGACCGCCGCCATCCTTGTGCTCACCCTCTCCTCCGCCGCCCTCGGCGCCTACCAGATCTCCCTCGGGGAGGTCGGGGACTCCGTGCTGCACCGGACCGGGCTCGCCGGGGACGCGCTCGACCGGGTGGGCGAGTCGGTGTTGTGAGGTGGATCAGACGGAGGCCCGTGCCGCCGGTTCGCCCGGAACCCGGTGACCAACTCGTCGAAGCGAGGGGCCTGCACGTCCGGCTGAGCGACCACACCGCCCTCGCCGATGTGGACCTCGACGTCCGGGCCGGCGAGGTGCTCGCGCTCGTCGGCCCCAACGTGGCGGGGGTAGTCCACCCTGTTGAGCGCGGTCGCCGCCGATCTCCCGGCCGCCGAGGGTGTCGTACGGATCCACGGCCGGCCCGCGCACGCCTGGTCCGTGCCCGAACTGGCCCTGCGGCGGGCCGTGTTGCCGCAGTCCGCCGCGCGGTCCTTCCCGTTCACCGTCGAGGAGGTGGTACGGATGGGGCGCGCCCTGGGCCGGGACGGTGCGGGAGGACGAGGACGACCGTGCGGTCGCCGAGGCCATGGCGGCGACGGAGGTGACGCCGTACGCGACCCGGGCCTTCGCCGCGCTGAGCGGCGGCGAGCGGGCCCGGGTCGCGCTCTCCCGGGTGCTGGCCCAGCACGCCCCCCTCTTGCTGCTCGACGAGCCGACCGCCGCGCTGGACCTGCGACACCAGGAACTCGTACTGCGGCTGTGCCGGGAAAGGGCGCATGCCGGGGACGCGATGGTCGTGGCGTTGCACGATCTGGGGCTCGCGGCGGCCCATGCGCACCGGGTCGCGATCCTGTGCGCCGGACGTGTCACCGCCGACGGCCCGCCCGCGGAGGTCTTCACGAGTGCATTGCTCAGCGACGTCTACCGGCAGCCGGTCGAGGTGTTTCCGCACCCGAGGACCGGAGCCGTCCTGATCACTCCGGTTCGGGGGTCTTGACCGGCACTTGACCGGTTGATGGGCACCGTTTTGAGCCACCGTGATCGAGTCGTGTCTGCCCGTCGTTCGTGCACTTTTTATGAGAGCTGAATCACTGTACGAGCGGGTATCGGTGAGGCAAGCCTCGGATAAGTTAGGGCAGCCTCACCAATCCCGGTGTGGGCAGTCGCGCGCTGTTTGTCCGCCTGATTTGGAGCCCGAAATGCGTTCCGCCAGACTCCCCTTCGCCACCGTCGCCGCCACCGCGGCGGCTCTGACTGTCGTCACCGGGTGCACGGAGAAGAGCTCGGCCGAGGGCGCCGACAACATCATCCAGGTCACCGCGACTGACTCGAAATGCGAGGTCTCCAAGAAGGAGGTCCCGGCCGGGCACATCGAGTTGGCGGTCGAGAACAAGGGCGCCAAGGTCACCGAGGTCTATCTGCTCTTCCCGGACGACCGGATCGTCGCCGAGCGCGAGAACATCGGTCCCGGCACCAAGCAGACCGTCACCGCCGAGGTGAAGGCCGGCGACTACCGGATCGCCTGCAAGCCGGGCATGAAGGGCGACGGCATACGCCAGGACGTCACCGCCACCGGCACCGGCAAGGTCGCCAAGCGCGATCCGCGTCTCGACACGGCCGTCGCCGCCTACCGCAAGTACGCACAGGCGCAGGCCGACGAGACGATTCCGCTGGTCAAGGTGTTCACGGACGCCGTCAAGGCCGGTGACCTGGAGGCCGCGAAGAAGGCCTACGCGCCCTCGCGCATCGGCTGGGAGCGCACCGAGCCGGTCGCCGAGTCCTTCGGCGACATCGACCCCAAGGTCGACGTCCGAGAGGACGGGCTGGAGGAGGGCCAGGACCCGGCCACCGACTGGACCGGCTGGCACCGCCTGGAGAAGGCGCTCTGGCAGGACAAGAAGCTCGGTGACCGGGAGAAGGAACTCGCCGACCTGCTGGTGAAGGACCTGAGCGACTGGCAGAACCGGGTCGGCAAGGCCGAGATCACCCCGACCTCGATGGCCAACGGCGCCAAGGAACTCCTCGACGAGGTCGCCACCGGCAAGGTCACCGGCGAGGAGGAACGTTACTCCCACACCGACCTGGTCGACTTCAAGGCCAACGTCGAGGGCGCGCAGAAGTCGTACGAGCTGCTGAAGCCGGTCGCCCAGGAGAACGACGCGGCCCTGGTGACGGAGCTCGACAAGCAGTTCGCGGCGCTGAACACGCTGCTCGACAAGTACCGCACGGACAAGACCTCCTACGACTTCACCTCCTACGACAAGGTCGGCAAGGCCGACCGCAAGGAGCTCTCGGACGCGGTGAACGCGCTCGCGGAGCCGCTGTCCAAGCTCGCCGCGGCCGTCGTCTCCCAGTAGTCCGGCCTGGCTCGGCGCAGTTGAGAAGTGATCGAGGGACCGCCATGACGGACACCACCACCGAGACCGAGACCACCGACAACGCGGACAACACCGGCAACACCGCAGGCGGCACCACCCGTGCCCCGTCCCGGCGTTCGCTGATCGGCTGGGGCGGCGCCGGCCTCGCGCTGGGCGCCGCCGCGGCCGGGGGCGCCGTGGCGGTGGCGCGCACCGGGGACGACGAACGGCCGGCGGCCGCGGCGGCGGGCGCCGCGGTCGCCTTCCATGGCGTGCACCAGGCGGGCATCGCGACACCGGTGCAGGACCGGCTGCACTTCGCCGCGTTCGACGTGAAGACCACCGACCGCGCCGAGTTCGTCCAGCTGCTGAAGGACTGGACTGCGGCGGCGCGGCGGATGACCGCGGGACGCGCCGTCGGCGAGGGGGCCTACGGCGGCCTCCCCGAGGCTCCGCCGGACGACACCGGTGAGGCCCTCGGCCTCAAACCGTCCCGGCTGACCCTGACGATCGGCTTCGGCCCGTCCCTGTTCGAGAAGTTCGGCCTCGCGGACCGGCGGCCCGAGGCCCTCGTCGATCTGCCGAAATTCGCGGGCGACAACCTGGACCGCAACCGCAGCGGCGGCGACCTGTGCGTACAGGCGTGCGCGGACGACCCGCAGGTCGCGGTGCACGCCATCCGCAACCTCGCCCGGATCGGCTTCGGCAAGGTCGTCATCCGCTGGTCCCAGCTCGGCTTCGGCAAGACGTCGTCGACGACTCCCGAGGCGCAGACCCCGCGCAACCTGATGGGGTTCAAGGACGGCACCCGCAACATCGCGGGCACGGAGACGGCGCGGCTGAAGAAGTTCGTGTGGGTGGGCGAGCAGGACGGCCCCGCGTGGATGACCGGCGGCTCGTACCTCGTGGCCCGCCGCATCCGGATGAACATCGAGACCTGGGACCGGACCTCGCTGCAGGAGCAGGAGGACATCTTCGGCCGGGACAAGGGCGAGGGCGCACCTGTCGGGAAGGCCAAGGAGCGCGACGAGCCGTTTCTGAAGGCGATGAAACCGGACGCGCACGTACGGCTGGCACACCCGGACACCAACGGCGGGGCGACCATCCTGCGCCGCGGCTACAGCTTCACCGACGGCGACGACGGGCTCGGCCGGCTGGACGCTGGCCTGTTCTTCCTCGCCTACCAGCGCGACGTGCGCAAAGGCTTCATCCCGGTGCAGCGGAGCCTGGCCACGGACGCCCTCAACGAGTACATCCAGCACGTGGGTTCGGCGATCTTCGCGATCCCGCCGGGCGTCCGGGACGCGGACGACTGGTGGGGCCGGGCGCTGTTCTCCGAGGAGGCGTAGCCCGTGTTCAGCAACTATCTGATCGGTCTGCGGGAGGGACTGGAAGCCTCTCTCGTCGTCTGCATCCTCATCGCCTACCTGGTGAAGACCGGGCGGCGGGACGCGCTGAAGCCCATCTGGGCCGGCATCGCGGTCGCCGTCGCCATCGCCCTCGGCTTCGGCTCCGTGCTCGAATTCGGCTCGCAGCAGCTGACGTTCAAGGCGCAGGAGGCGCTCGGCGGCTCGCTGTCGATCCTCGCGGTGGTGCTGGTGACCTGGATGGTCTTCTGGATGCGGCGCACCGCCCGGCATCTGAGGTCCGAACTGCACGGCAAGCTGGACGAGGCGCTCAGGATGGGCACGGGTGCGCTGGTCGCCACCGCGTTCCTCGCGGTGGGCCGGGAGGGCCTGGAGACCGCGCTGTTCGTGTGGGCGTCGGTGCACGCGGCGAGTGACGGCACCCCGCGCCCGCTGATCGGGGTCGCGCTCGGCCTGGCCACCGCGGTCATCCTCGGCTGGCTCTTCTACCGAGGCGCGCTGCGGATCGACCTCGCCCGGTTCTTCACCTGGACCGGCGGCATGCTGGTCGTGGTGGCGGCGGGTGTCCTCGCGTACGGCTTCCACGATCTGCAGGAGGCCGACCTGGTGCCCGGTCTGACGGACAAGGCCTTCGACATCACGGGTACGATCCCGCCGGACAGCTGGTACGGGACGCTGCTGAAGGGTGTGTTCAACTTCCAGCCCGATCCCACCGTGGTCCAAGTCGTGGTGTGGGCGCTGTACTTGATCCCGACGCTCGCGCTGTTCCTCGCCCCGGTAGGGTTCGCCTCCGGGAAGGGGAAGGTGAAGGCACCTGATGAGCGCGGATCGCAGCCCTCGGAGGCTTCGCAGGCTTCGGAGACTTCGCAGGCGTAAGGACGTACCGTCGGCGCGGCTGGTACGCGCGACGGCGGCGGTGGGTGTGCTCGTGCTGACGGCGAGCGGATGCGTCACCGTGCACGGCGAGCGGGAGGTGGTGCCCACGGCCACCAAGTCGGAGGCGGCGCGGGCCCTCTCGGACTTCACCGCCGCGTACAACGACGCGGACGAGGCCTTCGATCCGGCGCTGGACGCGGACCGGGTCACCGGGGCACTCGGGGCGATCAACCAGGCCGGGCTGAAGGCCCAGCGGGCGAGCAGCCCCACGGGCAACCCGAACCACGTGCCGCTGAAGCTGTCCGACACGAGGTTCGTCATCCCCAAGAAGGCGGGCTGGCCGCGCTGGTTCCTCACGGACTCGGACGCCAACCGAGGCAACGGCTCGGACCGTTGGCTGCTCGTCTTCACCCGGGCGACACCCGACGACGTGTGGGCGGTGGCGTATCTGACGGTCGTGCCGCCCGACCAGGTGCCGGCCCTGAAGACCGACAAGGACGGCTACGCCGAGGCGGTTTCCGCGAACTCCGACGAAGTGGCCGTGCGGCCCGCGGACCTGAGTCAGAACTACGCGAACTACCTGCAGCAGGGCGGCGAGGTCTTCGCGCCCGGACCGCACACCTCCGACTGGCGGACCCAGCGCGAGAAGAGCGCCAGCCTGCCCGGCAAGTCCACCCAGTACGTCGACCAGCCCCTCACCTCGGACACGTACGCCCCGCTCGCCCTGCGCACCGCGGACGGCGGCGCGCTGGTCTTCTTCGCCACCCGCCACTTCGAGAAGCAGACCGCGGCGCAGGGGCTGAACCTGAACGTGGACGCGAACGTCCGGGCGTTGATGACGGGCGAAGCGAAGAGTTCGATCACCCTGGAGCGGGTGTCCAACCAGGCGGTCCTGGACCCGGCGAAGTCGGCTGCGGATCGGCAGGTGCGGTTTCTGAGCAGGATTCAGGGGTTGACGGGGGCGCGGGGCGAGTGAGCCGTGGGGCCGTGGGTGGGGGGGAGCCCCAGAACGGGCCCCGGCAGCCCTCCGCCCGGCCCGGCGTTCGAGTTCCGCCGCGACCGGGGTGGTTCAGCCCCGCAGGGGCCAGCCGGCCGCGGCGTGGTCGGACTCCTGCCCGGCATACCGTGCGCACGCGTCCGTGAGTGCCTCGAGCAGGGTCAGCGGGTCGGGCAGCGGTTGCTCGGGGCCCCGGCCCTCCACCCAGTCGACGGTCAGGTCGCCGGGGAGGCGGGCCGGCGGGACCAGGACGTAGGAGCCGCGGCAGTGCCACCGCAGACCGGGGTGTTCGTCCATCGTCTCGGGGTGGCAGTCCAGTTCACAGGGCCACCACTCGTCCTCGTCCTCGGGCGTGCCCCGGGTGAGGGTGAAGAAGAGCATCCGGCCGTCACCGGTGACGGCAACGGGACCCACCTCGACGCCCTCGGACAGCAACCGGTCCAGCGCCTGCTGCCCGGCCGCGCGCGGTACGTCCAGCACGTCGTGCGTCATCCCCGTCGCGGTGATGAAGTTGGCGCCCGGCTGGTGCCGCGCCCAGCGCTCGACCTGTGACGGGTCGCTCGTCGACTGCGTCTGCCAGGCGTGGGAGACGGGGTGCCGCGCGGGAGTGGGACAGCCGACTCGGTCGCAGGAGCAGCGGTATCCGGCGGGGTGCGCGGCCGGCGCGAGCGGCAGTCCCGCCGCCGCGGCGGCGAGCAGCAGTGTCTCCCTGTCGTCGTCGCCGGATGCCTCCGGCTTGGGGCGACGACCGCGCAACCACTGGGAGATCCTGCCCCGCCCGCCGAACTCTGCGCCCATCTATCCCCTCACCTCACCGTGATTCCGTCCATGGTGCCACCATCCTGCGCCCCCTATGACCACAGTTCCTCCGCGGGGTACCCAGGGTCACACCGCTCATGGCGGACCTTGTGGGATTTTGCCGGAATTATGCTCGGGAACCGGGCTAGGGCCCTTACCGGGCTAGGGCCCTTCTGATGGATCTCCGTGGGAGAAGGAGCGGCGTTCGATGCGTGATCTGGGGGTCCCCTGCTCGAAGAGCTTGGGGGAGTGCCGGGCGGAAGCCCTCGATGGGGGGTCCCCCCGCTCGAGCGAAGCCGAGAGTGGGGGAGGAGCTACTAGGGCTTTTGTCCGGTGCGGTGAGTGGGGGTCCCCCCTGCTCGAAGAACTTGGGGGAGCGTGCCGGCCGTCGTGACGTCGCAGAGATCCATCAGAAGGGCCCGGTGAGAAAGCGCTCAGCGCGGGGCGAGGCCAAGGAGGGCGTAGTCGACGAGGGTGTCGGTGTACTCGTACGAGATGGGGCCCGTGTGCTGCAGCCAGCGCTGGGCGAGCGGGGAGACGAACAGTTCCAGGGCGATGCGGGGGTCGACCTCGGGTCGTACGGCGCCGGCCTGCTGTGCCGAACGCAGCCGCTTGACGTAGAGCTGGAGCTGGGGTTCGAGAAGCCGGCTCACGAACACCCGGCCGAGCTGTTCGTTGACCAGGCCCTCGGCGGTCAGGGCCCGTGCCGGCACCTCGAACCTGGGGTCCCGCAGTTCGTCGACGGTGGCCCGCAGCACCATCTTGAGGTCGGCGGCCAGGTCACCGGTGTCGGGGATCTCGTACACCGGCACCTCATCGGGTGCCGGTGACTGCTCGGCACCCTCCGGGGCCACCTGGGCGCTCAGGTCCATGAACGCCTCCAGCAGGACGTCCGCCTTCGAGGGCCACCAGCGGTAGATCGTCTGTTTGCCGACCCCGGCCCGTGCGGCGATGGCCTCGATGGTGGTCTTCGGATAGCCGACCTCTCCGACGAGGCCCAACGCGGCCTCGTAGATCGCCCTGCGCGACTTCTCGCTGCGCCGGCTGGAGTCGGGCCTCCTGGACGGCTTGCGGTCGGCGGGGCCCTGGTCGGTGCGGTCCCGGTCGGTGTGGTCCCGGTCGGTGTGGTCCCGGTCGGTGTGGTCCCGGTCGGTGGTGTTCTGCGCCATGGGGCGAATCTAACAGCGCTGACAAGACGATACGTCTCGCGGTGTCACCGTCCGTCCCTCGCTTTGAGCGCCACGGGGATGCGGTCCAGGACCGGGTACGGAACCAGTCCGTAGTGGTAGAAGTCCACGGCGTCGGCCCCACCGGGGCCCGTGGCCGCCGCGGTCTTCTCCGCCAGGTGCTCGGCCGACGACGTGTCGGGGGCGCCCGGGCGCAGGACCGCGCGCAGGGCACAGCCGTCCGGCAGCGCGGCCCGGTAGGCGGCGGTGTCGGCCGCGACCCGGTCCGGGTCCTGGGCGTAGGCGAGGATTCCGAACCCGGGGACGACGGCACCGATCGCCGCCGGGTCGACGCCGATCCGCCAGGCCTCCTCGACGGCGGGCGCCCCGGTGGGCCGCCCGTCCGCGTAGCCCTTCACCGCGCCGGTCAGATCGAGGAAGACCAGCCGCGAGCCTTCGTCCGCGACGGCGTCGGCGACCGTCGCGGCGAGCGAGGTGACGGTGTCCGGGCGGGTGCGTACGTACGCTGCGACCGGTTCGGGGAGGTCCCCGAGGCCCGCCGCACCGGGCCGGGGGTCCGCGCCGTCGAGCACACGGCCGACGGTCCGCGCGGCCTCGGCGCGGGCGGCCACGGAGTCCGCCCCGGCGGACTCGGCGCGCTCCGTGCAGTGCGGGCAGAAGCACAGGCCCAGCAGGAACTCCTCCACCGGGCCGAGCGGCACGAAACTGCGTTCGTGGTGGTAGCCGTGGCCGAAGGTGCCGTAGTGCAGGGACTCGGCGACCACCGCGTCCACGCCCTGCCGGGCCACCGAGCGGGCCAGCGCGACGGCGTAGGCCCGTACGTCGGGGTGGGCGGGGCACAGATCGGCCGGGGCGGCCCGGTCCCCGAAGCAGTTCTCCTGGGTGACGTCGGGCTGGGCCAGGCCCAGGGTGGTGTTGTGCAGGAACACGGTCCAGCCGTGCAGTGCCGCGCCCCGCTCCGCCGTACTCCGGCGCAGCGACCGCAGCGGCTCGTCCTCGGCGCCCGGACGCACCGGCGGAACAAGCCGCAGGCCGTCGAACAGGTCGGCCGGCGGGAGGAGGTGGACGCCGTCCCCGCGCAGGGTGACCCGTGCCGGGCCGTGCGGGGTGACGTCACGGGCGCGGTGGTAGGCGGCTGCGACGGTGAGCGTGTCGCAGCCGTACGTTCCGAGGATCCGGTCGAGCACCTCTTCGGTGCCCTCCGCCCGCAGGTCCTCGACGAACGTGTACACGGACGAGCTCTGCACGGGTTTCAGCCCTTCTCGGTCAGGCGGTCGAGCGGTCAGGCGGTCGAGCGGCCTCAGTGCCCGACGTCCCGGACCCGCGAGGAGCCGAGGACGTGGGAGATCTCCAGCCCGGTGCGCACCACCATCGGCCCGACCTCGCGGACCCGGGCGGGCGTCATCCGGGTGGTGAGCCCGGAGACGCTGAGCGCGCCGACCGCCGCGTCGGTGTGGTCGAAGACGGGCGCCGCGACGCACCGCACCTCCGGTTCGTTCTCCCGGTCGTCGATGGCGTAGCCCTGCCGCCGCACCCGGTCGAGTTCGATGCGCAGCCGTTCCGCGTCGGTGACCGTGTGCTGGGTGACCGGTGGCATTCCGGCGGCCACCACGACCCGGAACGCGTCCTCCCCCAGCCAGGCGAGGATGGCCTTGCCGACGGCGGTGCGGTAGGCGGGGACCCGGCTGCCGACCCGGGAGGCCATACGGACGTTGGTCTCGTTCTCGACCTTGTCGATGTAGACGACGTCCGGCGGCTCGTACACCACCAGGTGGCAGGTCTCCCCCACCGCGTGCTGGAGCAGCCGCAGCGGTTCGGCGGCGACGGTCCGCAGGTCGAGCGAGGAGAGGTAGGCCTGACCGAGCCGCAGGGTGCCGTGGCCGAGCCGGAACCAGCCGGTCTCGCGGTCACGGACCAGCAGGTCGGCCTCCATGAGCGGGGTGGCGAGCCGGAGCACCGTGCTCTTGTTGAGGCCGAGTTCGTCCGCGATCCGGGTCAGCGACATGCCGCGGCCGGTGCCGGCGTGGTCGCGGATGTACTCGAGGACGGTGAGGGCGCGGCGCAGCGACGAGGACTGGTTGCGGCGGGCCGCGGGTGCGGTCATCGAAAGCTCCTTGCTGCGGATTACCCCACTTCGGGCTGCTTTGGCAGGTTCTTGGCCACTGGGTCGGCGACAACCAGGTCGGCCGGTCCACCGCCGGGCCGACGGCAAGTCAGGTGTCGAGCTCGAGTAAGACCACCGGGCGGCACACCGCCCCCTCGCCGTTGATTCGGGGTGGCTGTGGGCTGCGAAGCGGAAACAGCGGCCTGTGAGGGCCGATTGCCTTGCTTCGAGCCGTCAGGGAGAGGTCACGTCGTGCTCCTCGGCAGTAGTCCGCGGGCGATGGTGTCGTGGGCGGCGGTCAGGTGCCGCCCGGCCCGGGCGAGTGAGACCTCGTGGTGGCCGGGGAAGAGCGCGTCGACATCGAGCGCCGCCAGCCGCGTCAGACTGGCCGCGTACTCGGGCACTCGGCAGTCGTGCAGATTCTGCAACGAGATCCGGCCCCCGGTGAAGAGGCAGTCCCCGGAGAAGAGTGCCTGGTAGTCGGGAGTGCGCAGGTGGTAGCAGAGGTGACCGTCGGCGTGCCCCGGGGTGGCTATGGCCCGGACGACGACATCGCCGCCGAGGTCGATCTCCTCGCCGTCGGCGATGGGCCGCACCCGGGGGCACGGCGGGAAGGCGTACTCGGCCGGGTAGACCCCGGCGGCCCTGCCCTTGTCCACGCTGAGGCCCCGCTCGTCCCCCTCGGCGATCCAGCGGACGGCCTCGGCGCCCGCCAGCACGCGCAGTCCCGGCAGGTGTTCGGCGAGGGCGGCGGCCCCGCCCGCGTGGTCGGCGTGGCCATGGGTGAGGAGGAGGTGGTCCGGCGCGGTGGCCGGCTCCGACTCCGCTTCGGCTGCTCGCAGGATGGTGTGCGCGGACCGGCCGGCGCCGGCGTCGACCAGCACACTGCGGCGGCTGCCCCGTACCAGGTAGACATGGCAGTCCAGCGGGTCGGTGAGGTCGAACCCGGCGGCTCCGCTGGCGAGCAGGGTGACGTGGTCGGTCAGGCGCATCGCTCCCCCATCCCGCGTACCGTCGCCACCACGACCCGCGCGGCCAGCTCCACCTCGGCCAGGGACACCGACTCGGCCGCGGAGTGGGCGTCCGTCACCGAGCCGGGGCCGAAGACCACCGACGGGATGCCGGCGCGGGCCAGTTTGCTGGCGTCGGTGCCGAAGGGCATGCCCTGGACGGCGGACGGGCGGCCGTGGGCGGTGAGCGCCCCGCGCAGGGCGGCGACGACGGCGGCGTCGGGCGGCGTGTCCAGGGCCCAGTCGACGGTGAACGGGGGATCCGTCTCGGCGTCCAGCGCGGCCAGTTCGGCACGGTCGGCCTTCCACACGGCCTCCGGGTCCTCCCCCGGCAGTGTGCGGCGGTCGACGTCGATCTCGCAGGTGCCGGGAATGGTGTTGGGTCCGGTGCCGCCCCGGACGCGGGTGACCGAGCGGGTGGCCGGGCCCAGCAGCGGATGCGGTGGGACGGCCGGGGGCGGGGCCGCGAGGTGGGCGATGACCGGGGCCATCAGCGTCACGGCGTTGACGGCTTCGTCGGGGCGGGAACTGTGCCCGGCGCGGCCCGTGGTGCGCACGGTGTAGCGGACGACGCCCTTGTGCGCCACGGCCGGGACCAGCCCGGTGGGTTCGCCGACGATGGCACCGACGACGGTGCGGCCGGCCAGGGCGCCGGTCCGGTCGACCACGGGTCCGGGGCGGCCGGGGAGAGCGCCCGTACGGTCCCCCAGGGGTCCGGGGCGGCCGGGGAGAGCGCCCGTACGGTCCCCCAGGGGTCCGGGGCGGCCGGGGAGAGCGCCGGTGCGGTCCGCGAGGGTATCCAGCAGGTGCAGGACGCCCCGGTAGTCGTGCTCCTCGTCGCAGACGCCGGCGAGCAGCACCGTGTGCGACAGCGGCTCGCCGCGGGCGAGTTCGGCGGTGGCCAGCAGGAACGCGGCGAGCGGTCCCTTGGCGTCGCAGGCGCCCCGCCCGTACAGCCGGCCGCCGTGGACCGCCCCCTCGTACGGGCCGACGGTCATGCCGTCCGTCTCGACGGTGTCGAGGTGGGACTCCAGCAGCAGCGCCGGTGCCGACAGGTCCCGGCCGGGGACGACGGCGACGACGTTGCACCGCCCGGGCAGCACCTCGTGCAGCTCGGCGTGTACGCCGCGGTCCGCCAGCCAGTCGCGTACGTACTCGGCGACCGCCGTCTCGCCCCCGTCGCCCGCGCCGCCGCGGGGATTGACGCTGGGGATGCGGACGAGATCGCGTACCAGATCCCGTACCAGGTCCGCCGTGTCCGGGGCCGTCACGTCCGGCGCTCCCTCGCGTACACCAGCAGCAGGCCGATGATCAGGACGCCGAGGATGACCTGGCGTACGCCCTCGGACAGGTTCCACGACGTCAGCAGCGCGGTGAGCAGGGTGAGCAGCAGGGCTCCGCCGACCGTGCCGAGGAGGTGACCGCGGCCGCCGAGGATGGAGGTGCCGCCGAGGACCACCGAGGCGATGGACAGGAGCTGGTACGGGTTGCCCATGGTGAGCGAGCTGGTGCCGGTGAAGCCGAGCAACACCAGTCCGGACACCCCCGCGAGCAGCGCGCAGGACACGTATGCGGTGAACGCGGTCGCGGCGAGCGGCACTCCGGAGGCGCGGGCGGCGCTCTCGCCGGCGCCGAGGGCGAAGGCGTACCGGCCGGTGCGGGACAGGTGCAGCAGCCACCAGGCGGCGGCCGTGACCACCAGCCAGAGCACGAACGACCACGGCACCCCCAGCAGACGGCCGTTGGCGGCCGTGTCCAGCAGCGGGACCTTGGCAGAGCTGGGTGAGCCGTCGGTGTAGACGAGCAGGGCGCCGGCGAGGACCGTGCCGGTGGCGAGCGTCATCACCATCGGGGGGACGCGCAGCCACACCACTCCGGCCGCGTTCACCGCCCCGACGAGCGCGCTGAGCAGCAGTGCCGCCGTGATGGCGGTCGCGCCGCCGCCTGTTCCGGAGGCCACCTTGGCGCAGACGACCGCCGAGAGCGCCACCACGCCCGACACCGACAGGTCGATGCCGCTCATCATGACGACCAGGGTCTGGCCGACGGCGACGATGCCCAGGAAGGACGCCGTCTGCACCAGATAGCGGAAGTTGGAGACGCTGTCGAAGCCGTCGGCGAACAGGATCGCCGCCAGCCAGGTGACCGCGAGCACGCCGAACGCCCAGGCGGGCCGGCTGCCGCGCAGGGCGGCCAGTGCTTCGGTGCGCTGCCTGGCCGCGCGGCCCGTCGCCGGGCGCGTCGTGCTCGTCGCGGCGTCCGTCGTCGCGTGCGCCGTCGTGTCCGTCGTCGTTTCCGTCGTGCCGGTCATACGGTCGCCTCCCTCGTGAGGTAGGTCTTCAGGGCGAGCGCGACGACGAGGATCACGCCCTGCATGATGAGCTGGTAGAAGGGCGAGATCCCGGTGAACAGCAGCAGGTTGGTGAGCAGACCGATCACCAGCGCGCCCAGGACCGTGCCACGCATCCGGCCGACGCCGCCGAAGAAGCTGATGCCGCCGAGGACGGAGGCGGCGATGGAGTTGAGCGTGTACGGCACGCCGATCGTGGGGTCCGCCGATCCGGTCTGGATCGCCAGCCCGATCCCGGCGAGCCCGGCGAACGCGCCCGCGAGACCGTATCCGGCGATCTTCACCCCGCGGGTGTGCAAACCGCTGGCGTAGGCGCCGTGTTCGTTGCCGCCGACGGCGTACAGGGCGAGCCCGTGCCGGGTGGTGCGCAGCAGCTTCCAGACGGCGAGGACTCCGGCGATGGCGACGGCCGGCAGGGCCACCCCGTTCCAGCCGTTGTTGTACGCGGTCACCAGCCCGCCCGGCACATGGCCCCCGGGCTGCGGCAGCACCACGAGCGTGACGCCGCCCCACAGGAACGACGCGGCCAGTGTCACCACGATCGGGGGCAGCCCGGCGTAGGCGACCAGGGTCCCGTTGACGGCTCCGGCCGCGACGGCGACGCACAGGGCGAGCACCATCGCCGTCACCACACCGCCCGCGCCCTGTGCCTCGTAGATGGCGAACACGGCCATGGACAGCCCGAGCACCGCCCCCAGGGACAGGTCGATGCCGCCGAGGAGCATCACGGTCGTCTGCCCGGCTGCGGCCAGGATCAGCGGCAGGAACTGGGCGGAGAGGATGGTGATGGAGGCGGGGGTGAGCAGGCTGGAGTCGTAGTGCTGGTAGGCGACCAGCAGGACGAGGAGGAGGGCGAGCAGCCCGAGGAGGTCGGTGTTGCCGCGGGCGGCGACCGTGAGCTTCTCACGCATGGGCGACACTCCCGGAGGGGTCGGGACGGTCGGTCTCGTCGATGGCTGGTTCTTGGCCAGGGTTCACGACCGGAACCGCCACGCTGGTGGCCGTCTCGACGGGAGCCGCGACGCTGGTGGCCGTCTCCACGGGAGCCGCCACGCTGGGGGGCGCCTCGGCCGGAGCCGTCTCGGCGGGAGTCGTGATGACGGGGGTCTCGGCGTGATTCGTCATGACGGGGGTCTCGGCGTGATTCGTCATGCCGGCGGTCTCGGCGGGGGTCTCGACGGGAACTGCCTCGGCCGAAGCCGTCACAACGGGAGCCGTCTCGGCGGGAGCCGTCTCGGCGGGAGCCGTCTCGGCGGGAGCCGTCTCGGCGGGAGCCGTCTCGGCGGGAGCCGTCTCGGCGGGAGCCGTCTCCGTCGGAGCCGTTTCGGTGGGGGCGGCGGTTTCCGGGCCGGGCGTCGTGGGCCCGGCGGCCGGCTCGCGGATCCCCGTGGCCGTGCCCATCACCGATGCCCGGACCAGGCGTTCCTCCGTCAGGGCCGGGCCCATGAGGCGGTCGACGACCGTGCCCTCGTACAGGACCGCGACCTCGTCGCAGAGGCCGACCAGTTCCATGGTGTCTCCGGAGGTGACCAGGACCGCCAGGCCGTCGTCGGCGAGGCGGCGCAGAAGGTGGTAGATCTCGCGCTTGGTGCCGATGTCGATGCCCCGGGTGGGTTCGGCGAGCAGCAGGACGCGGGGCTCGGTCGGCAGCCACTTGGCGAGGGCCACCTTCTGCTGGTTGCCGCCGGACAGCCGGCGGGCCTCCTGCGCCGGGGAGGACGCCTTGATGCGCAGCCGGTCGATGAGTTCGGCGACCAGCCGTGCCTCCGCGGTGCGGGAGACGGTGGTGAGGCGGTTCGCCGGGGCGAGGGTGCGCAGACTGGGCAGGGCGAGGTTGTGGCGCACGCTGCGGGCGGTGTGCACGCCCTCGGTCTTGCGGTCCTCGGGGACGTAGGCGATGCGGTGCCGGATCGCGTCGCGGGGCGAGGAGAGCCGGACGGGGCGCCCGTCGAGGGTCGACCGGCCGGTGTGCCGGGCCAGTCCGAACAGGGCCCGCAGCACCTCGCGCTGGCCCTGTCCCTGGAGTCCGCCGAGGCCGAGGATGCGGCCGGGCGCGAGGTCCAGGTCGACACCGGAGCAGGCGCCGGGGACGGTCAGGCCCCGTACCGAGAGCACGGGTTCGACCGGGCCGACGGGCCCGTCCCGCTTCACGTCCCCCTCCCCCGCCTCGTCCCCGTCCCCGTCCCCGGAGGCCTTCTCCGGGAAGAGGTCCGACAGTTCGCGGCCCACCATCAGGCGCACGATGTCGTCGTGGTCCGTCCGGTCCCGTTCCCGGGTCGCCATCACCGCCCCGTCCTTCAGGACGGTCAACCGGTCGCTCACCGCGAAGAGTTCGGCCATGCGGTGACTGACGAAGATCACCGAGCCGCCCTGGTCGCGCAGTTCCCGGACCACCCGGAAGACGGCGCCCACCTGGTCCTCGTCGAGCGCGGACGTGGCCTCGTCGAGGATGAGCAGCCGCGGCTCCCCCGCCAGGGCCTTCGCCAGCTCCACCAACTGCTGGCGGCCGAGCGGGAGTCGCCCGGCCCGGGTGCGCGGGTCGACGTCGAGGCCGACCCGCTCGAGCAGGGGCCGGGCCCGCGCCGCGAGGTCGCGGGCCCGCACCAGGCCGCGGCGGCTGGGCCAGGCGCCGAGGAAGACGTTCTCCGCGACGCTCTGGTGCGGATTGAGGCTCAGCTCCTGCTGGACCGAGCCGATCCCGGCGGCCCGGGCGCGGTGCGGCGACCACGCCCGGACCGGGGCGCCGTCGTAGACGACGCGCCCGGAGTCGGGTGCGAGGAGTCCGGTGACGAGGGAGAGGACGGTGGACTTGCCGGCCCCGTTCTCCCCGACGAGCGCGAGTACCTCCCCGCGCTCGACCTCGAAACTCACCTCCGTGAGCACCCGGTTGCCCGCGAACGACTTCGACACCTGTTCCACGCTCAGCAGCGGCGCCATGGTCACCTGCTCACCCGTGTACTCGTCCGTGTGATCGTCAGTGCGCTCGTCCCGGCTCACTTGCCGATGAGCTTGTCGATCTCGGACTGCGGCAGGTCGTTGATCGGGTACGAGTCGTCCGGCTGGTCCGTCTTCACGAACTCCGAGAGGTTGTCGTCGGTGATCTCGGGCAGCGGGACGGTGATGTCCTGCGGCACCGACACGCCCTCCTCCTTCGCGACGGCCGCCTCCATGGCGATCACGGCGAGGTAGTTGGGCTGGGCGGTGGCGATCGAGGAGAAGCCGTCCTTCTTCTTGGACTCCCACATCTTCAGGAAGCCGTTGTAGTTCTCACCGGTGATGGGGACGAGCTTCTTGTCCTGCTTGATCAGCGTCTGCAGCGCGGCGGCCGACAGCGCGCCGCCCTGCGAGAAGACGCCGTCGATGTCGGAGTTGGCGGAGTACGCGGAGGCGAACGCCTGGGCGGCCGGGGCGAGGTTGTACTCGCTGTGCACATTGCTGACGATCTTGATGTCCGGGTACTTCTTGAAGACCTCCTCGGCACCGGCCCAGCGGTCCTCGCTGACGGCCACGCCCGCGGGGCCGTTCATCGCGATGATGCTGCCCTTGCCGTCCAGCTTCTTGGCCAGCCACTCGGCCATCATCGAGCCCCAGGCCTTCTGGTCCGTGCCGACCCGGATGACCTTGGTGCTGGTCGGCAGGGAGTCGAAGGCGACGACGGTGATGCCCGCGGCGACGGCCTGTTCGAGGGCCGGGTTGAGGGCCGTGGAGGAGCCCGCGTCGACGAGGATGACGTCGTACTTCTGCTGGATCATGGCGCGGATCTGCGAGATCTGCTGCGAGGTGTCGCCGTTGGCGTTGAAGGTCTTGAACGAGGACACCTTGCCCGCCGACTTCAGCTTGTCGACGTCGGCCTCGAGCATCTTCAGGGTCTGCTGCATCCACGACGGGGTCAGGTAGATGGTGGACCAGCCGACCTTGAGGTCCTTGGCCTGCGCGGGCGACGCGCTCTTGTCGCCACCGCTGCTCGCGGTACCGCTGCCGCTGTCGGACTCGACGTTGCACGCGGCGAGGCCCGCCAGCGTGCACACCGAGGCCGCCATGGCCACCACACCACGTACGAAACGTGCGTTCATCGAAGCTCCTCAGATCCCTCGGGAGGTGCCCGGGCCAGGCACGGAGCCCGGGTGACAGGTGAGTTGGGGAGGGTGAGTCGGGGAGGGGGCTTTCGCCGGGCCCGCGCCCCGGAACATCGCTGTTCCGGGTGGTGGGGGACGCGTCGCCCGGTGAGGACCGGTCCTGTTGAGAGGGGAACGTAGGAGGTCGGCGCGGCCGCGCACCACGTCTGCAACACAGAATTTCGCATTGCACAACATGCCCGCTCGGAGGGCTGCTCGGAGGGCTGCTCGAGGCCGGTGCCCGGGGGTGCGTGCTGCTGCCGCTTGACCGAGCGCAGGCGCGCATGGGCGAGTGTGCGTGAGCGCGCATGGGTGAGTGTGCGTGAGTGCCGGTGCCGGCGGCGAGGCGGGGGGCGGGCGGACGGTTTCGGCGTTCAGAGCGCGGGGTGAGGAGATCCAAGGAACCGGCGTTGGGAAACGCCGCTCACAGCGACGATGACAGCGGAAGGAAGCGGCGAGCCGGGCCCGACCCGCCGGACTCGCTCAGCGCGCCGGCTCACCGGGCGGGCGGCGAGGTGCTCAACCCCGGGCTCGCCAGGGCGCACGGAGGCCCCGTTCAGCACACCTCCCCAGTCACCTCCGGCACGAGCGGCAGCACACTAGCCCCGGCAGGCACCGTTTGCCCGTCAAGGAGCGGCGTCATGGGGGTCCCCCTGCTCATGGGGGTCCCCCCGCTCGAGCGCAGCCGAGAGTGGGGGAGAAGTCGAGAGCTTGAGGGAGCGTGCTCTGGGGGTGCCCCCTGCTCGAAGAGCTTGGGGGAGCGTGCCGGGCGTCGCGACGGGGCGAACGGTGCCTGCCGGGGCACTAGGCTGAAGCCGCTGACCAGCCCTGGGGTGCTGGCCATTCGGGAGGGGTTTCGGCGATGCCGCTGAGCAGCGGAGGAGCGGGTTCCATCGGGTCCATAGGCGGCTACGCGCTCGTCGACCGGCTCGGCAGTGGCGGCATGGGTGTCGTGTACTTGGGCCACTCGGCATCGGGACGTCAGGTCGCGGTCAAGGTCGTGCACGCGCAGTACGCGCAGGACGAGGAGTTCCGGGCAACCCCCACCCGTAAGACCTCTCTGTGTCCTGGCAGCGGACTCACTCCCGCTCGGTCTCCAGGAACGGTGCCGTTGCTTGTGCAGGGGCGTCCAGCCAGTCGTCGATGAGTGTGAGCGCAGCCTTCGCCGCGGCGGGCGGGGCGCCCGAGAACTCGATCGACGTGCGGGCTATCGCGGCGAGTTGGGGGTCGGTCAGAGCGAAGGCCGCGCGGGCCGATTCGTACTCCTCCAGGAGGCCGGGACCGAACAGAAGGGGGTCGTCGGCGTTGAGCGTGCACCGGACGCCGGCTTGCAGCAGCAGCGGGAGGGGGTGAACAGCCAGCGATGTCACGACGCCGAGGGCGACGTTGGAGGTGGGGCAGACGTCCAGGACTACGCCTTCCGCGGCCAGGCGGGCGACGAGAGCCAGGTCCTCGACCGCCCGTACGCCGTGGGCGATCCGTCGCGCGCCGAGCACGTCGAGCGCGGCGCGCACGCTGGCCGGGCCGGCGAGTTCCCCCGCGTGCGGAGCGGAGATCAGCCCGGCGTCACGGGCGATGGCGAACGCCTCGGCGAAGGGCTCGGGCGGATATTGGGCCTCGTCTCCGGCCAGACCGAAGGCGACCACCCCGTTGCCTGCCCGCCTGGCTGCGAGGCGGGCGACCTCGACAGCCTCCGAAGGGTCCGCGTTACGCCGGGCGAACAGCAGGACGCCGAAGCCGATGCCCAGACGTGCAGCGGTACGACGACCCTCGTCGACCACCGCGTCCAGCACATCGAGCGCGGCGTCCGGATCATCCTCGTAGGTCAGGGGGTTCACATGCGGCTCGATCCATACGGCTCCGTCCGCGGCGGCGTCCTCGACCACTTCGCGCACCAGCCGCAGAAGGTTTTCCCGCGGTCCGCAGCGCACCACTCGCGCAGCGGCGCGATACATGGGCGTGAAGTCCTCGAACGACGTGAAGCCGCCCCGGTCCGGCGGTTGTCCGCCCTGCGCGGCCGTCAGTTCCGCGAATGTGGTGGGGCGCATCGCGCCTTCAAGGTGCAGATGCAGGTGGGCCTTCGGCAGACGGACAAGGCTGCGCATGAGGCATCACTCTAGGACCACCCCGACGGTCGTTCGGAGCCGCACCGATCGTCGATGGCGCGCGCCGGGACCGTCCGTGGCGCCGGGGTCGCCGCCCCAAGCTCTCGACTCTGTCTCGATCGGACCACCGTCCGTACCCCTCACCGCGACCGATGGGACGTGGCTTGGTCCAGTCCCCCATCGAACGACGTCCCGCATCCGATCACCTTGGTTGGTCACCCTCCACCCGGCGTGACAGCCGGTCCACCAACCTGCCTGAAATCGGCACAAACAGCCGAGACGGCCTACCGAAAAAACCGACGGACCGTCACGAAAGGTCGACGACAGTTCGCAACCAGGCCATCCACCTTTCGACGGAATTGAGTATTCCATATAACAAGGATCACCCAAAGGGGTGTCAGAATTGGCCAACATGGCAGTAGCGTGACGTTCGCAGACCTTTGTTGAGCAAGGTTCTGTCGGTGTCAGGACCAATCGGTCGCTATTCACGGGGGACTCAACAGTGATCGGCTTCAAGAAATCCATGATAATTTCGCTCGCGGTCGGCGGGATGCTCCTTGGCGGAGCGGCACCCTCCGGTGCGGCGGAAGTAGACGTGGAGCCCCAGCACGTCATCACCTGCGAGTGGGACAGCGGAGTGGGCACACCCTGGTCCGTCGACGCGGACACGGTGAAGGGCTTTGTACGGGTGAAGTGCTCGGACTCACTCGACAACGCGAACACACAGGCTCAGATCCAGTATCTCTACGGCTACGAGTGGAGGGACAAGGGCGTGGAGAACGTCAGCTACAGCACCGCGAAGACGATCCACGTCAACGACAGCACCACCAAGGTTGAAGGCCGCTGGCTGTACCGCACCAAGGGTCAGCATTATGGGCAGCACGGCAACATCTGGGCGCTGCCCACGTACTACTCGCCGTCGCGCTACCTCACGAGGAGTTGACAGCCGATGCGGGACCTGACCCCTGACGCGCGCACCCTCTTCTTCCTGTCCCAGGAAGTCACACGGTCCAGGAACGGTCGCGTCTGCACACCCCGGGATGTGGTCTTTGCCTACGTCCTGCTCAAGGTCGCCACACCCGAGCTGGCATCCGGCAACCTCGCCGCACAGGCCAGCACCTCACCGGACATGGTGCAGATGGGGCCTGAAATCACGGCTGTCATCGCACTGGAGACACCCGAGCCGGTACAAATGGCGGAACTCCTGGATGTCGCCGCGGAAGGGAATCCGGATCTCGCGGATTATCTCGACCTTCCATGAACGCGGCGAAGTTCACCGCAGGGCTGTTGCTCATCTTGTGCGCCGCCTGCGCAGCCCCGCAGGAACCGTCTCTGGAAGAAGCGCTGGAGGAAGCCGGCTGGAAGAAGGAAGCTACCCTCAGCGGCGCGGAATCAGAGATATCCTCCGTGTCACCACCGTGCGAACAACTCTTCCGGCTTCTGGACCGCAGCAATGACAAAGACTCCGTCTCCGGTTTCCGTAACGAAAAGCGCGATTCTTATCTTCTGATCCGGGATTTCCCGGCGGGCCGGAATCTACCTGGTGCGGTTCTTGACGCCGCCGCGGCATGTCCTCGCATGGAGATGGGTTATGACTCCACCGTACTGGTCTACACCATCAAAGTCGTAGGTGAGTGGCAGAACGAAACCCGTCTGCTGCTCTCGGTTCGCGAGGGCGTCGGCGAAAAGATCAACGAGATGCTCGTCTCCGCATCCACCGGCCAAGGCGAGAATCGCCTGATCCGGGTGATGAACCCGACCGGGATCACAGGACCCGAAGAAGATGCCGCGGACCTTGCCGCGCTCCGCTAGTGCCCCAATAGGCAACCCGCCCATAATTCGCGATCATTGATGCGGGACGATCACGGCCGCGACGCCGGCGGGCTCGCCGCCCTGGCCAGCCGACCAGCCAGGCATTCCGGCCCACGCCACGACCCCTACCAACCGGACACCGAGTTCGTCGGGGTCACCTGTCGGCCGGCGGCCAGGCGTCGCCCCAGTCGGTGTCGCGGGCGGACCTGTAGAGGTCGCCGTGACGCTTGGTCACCGTTTCGCGGTGCAGGTCGGCGGCGCAGAGGTCCAGCAGGACCTGTCCCTTGCGGATCTGGGGGCGGCGGACCACCCGTGACGGGGCCGGCGCGACCGGGAAGCGAGTGGCGGCGACGTAACTGAACTTCTCGTCCTCGTAAGGGAGTTGGCCGCCTTTGACCTGGCGGTGCAGCGAGGTGCGGCTGACCCGTGCCGAGAAGTGGCACCAGTCCTGGCCCGGGACGACGGGGCATGCGGCGCTGTGCGGGCACGGCGCCGCGATATGGAACCCGGCTGCGACCAGCCGGTCGCGGGCCTCCAGGACCCGGAGGTAGCCGTCGGGGGTGCCGGGCTCTACGACCACGACGGCCTGCGCGGCGCCCGCGGCGATGTCCACGACACTGGCGCGGTCGGCCTCGGTCAGCTCGCCTAGGACGTACGACACCGTGACGAGATCGGTGCTCTCGACGGTGAGCGATGCTCCGATACGAGAGCGGCGCCACTCGGCGTCCTTCAGGTCCGGGTGCGCCGCCGCGATCTCCCGGCCCAGTGCGAGCGCGGGCTCGGCCCAGTCGAGCACCGTGACGGGCCGCTCGCCGCCCCAGGTGGCGGCGACCGCCCAGGTCGCGGCGCCCGTGCCGCCGCCGATGTCGACATGACCGCCCGGCCTCCACCCGGGTGCGGCGTCCGCGAACGCGTCCAGCGCCGAGCACACCGCCTCGAAGGTGGCGGGCATCCGGTAGGCGGCGTAGGCGACGACGTCCGAACGGTCGCGCAGTACGGGGGCGCCGGTCGGGGTCCGCCCCCGGTAGTTGGCGATGAGCCGCTCCACGGCCTGCGCGGCCTGCCGGGGCGGCAGGCCGTCGAGCAGCCCGGCGAGGGCACTGCGCAGGGTCTCGGGCACGGCGGAGGGAACGGTCACCCGGTGATTGTACGGAGGTCGACGGCACCGCCCGTGTCCGCCGGGAGGCGGACCGGGGCCTCCCGGCGCGGGCGGCGGAGCCACTGCCGGCGGCGCGTGCGGGGCCCGTCGGCTCGCAATCCGTCAGCCACCGGGTCACGTGCTCGGGGATTGGTGGGGGCTGGTGCGGGTGACCGGCTACTCCGGCCTGCCTACTCCCCGGCCTGCGGCACGTCCCAGCGGGCGAGATCTCGCAGCCAGGCCTCCGCCGTACTGTCGGAGGGTGCGCGCCAGTCCCCGCGAGGCGAAAGGGAACCACCGGCCAGGACCTTCGGCCCGTTGGGCATGGCTGAGCGCTTGAACTGCGCGAACCCGAAGAAGCGGCGGCAGAAGCTCTCCAGCCAGTGCCGGATCTCCGGCAGGTCGTACGCCGTCCGCTCGGCTTCGGGGAACCCCGGCGGCCATGCGCCGGCGTCCCGGTCGTGCCACGCGTGCCAGGCCAGAAAGGCGATCTTCGACGGCCGGAAGCCGTGGCGCAGTATGTGGTAGAGGGTGAAGTCGTGGAGCGCGTACGGTCCGATCTTGGACTCGGTGGACTGCAGTTCCTCCCCCGGCACGAGTTCCGGACTGATCTCCGTGTCGAGGATCGCGGCCAGGGTGTCGTTGGTCTCCTCGTCGAATTGGCCACTGCTGATGACCCAGCGGATCAGGTGCTGGATGAGCGTCTTCGGCACGCCGGAGTTGACGTTGTAGTGGCTCATCTGGTCGCCGACGCCGTAGGTGCACCAGCCGAGCGCCAGTTCGGAGAGGTCACCGGTGCCGAGCACGATGCCCCCGCGCTGGTTGGCCAGCCGGAACAGGTAGTCCGTACGCAGTCCGGCCTGCACGTTCTCGAAGGTCACGTCGTACACCGGCTCTCCGGACGAGAACGGGTGACCCATCTCCTTGAGCATGAGCCGGGCGGTCGGCGTGATGTCCAGTTCGGCTGCGGTGACACCGAGCGAACGCATCAGCTTGTGCGCGTTGCTCTTGGTGTGCTCACCGGTTGCGAAACCGGGCAGCGTGAAGGCCAGGATGTCGCTGCGGGGGCGGCCGGCGCGGTCCATGGCCCGGGCGGCGACGATCAGCGCCTGCGTGGAGTCCAGGCCACCCGACACTCCGATGACGACCTTCGGGCCGCCGATCGCCGCCAGTCGCTGCTGCAGACCCGCGACCTGGATGTTGTAGGCCTCGTAACAGTCCTGGGCCAGGCGGGAGGGGTCGGCCGGCACGAATGGGAACCGCTCGATGCGGCGGCGCAGTCCGAGGTCGGTCGCGGGCGGGTCGAGCCGGAACGACACGTGCCGGAAGCCGCTGGTACGCGCGGCGTGGGTACGGCGGTTGTCGTCGAACGTGCCCGCCCGTCGGCGGGCCTGTTGCAACAGGTCGAGGTCGATGTCGGCCACGGCGTACTGATCGTCCTGCGGGAACCGGTCGGTCTCGGCCAGCAGGACACCGTCCTCGTAGATCATGGTCTGGCCGTCCCAGGACAGGTCGGTCGTCGACTCGCCCAGTCCGGCCGCCGCGTAGACGTAGGCGGCGAGGCAGCGCGCGGACGCCGAGCGGCACAGCAGCCGCCGGTCCTCGGCCCGCCCCACCGTGATCGGGCTGCCCGAGAGGTTGACGAGCACGGTCGCTCCGGCCAGCGCCGCCTCCGCGCTCGGTGGCACCGGCACCCACATGTCCTCGCAGATCTCCGTGTGCAGCACCAGGCCGGGCACGTCCTCGGCCGCGAAGAGCAGGTCGGTGCCGAACGGCACGTCCGCGCCGCCGATGCGGATCGTCCCGCCTCGCTCGTCGTCGCCCGCGGCGATCTGCCGCTTCTCGTAGAACTCGCGATAGTTCGGCAGGTAGGACTTGGGCGCGACGCCGAGGATCCGGCCGCGGTGCACGGTCACCGCGCAGTTGTAGATCCGGTGGCGATGGCGCAGCGGGGCGCCGACGACGAGCGCCGTCAGCAGGTCCGCCGACCCGGCCACCACGGTCTGGAGCGCCGCCTCGACCTCGTCGAGCACCGCATCCTGCAGCAGTAGGTCCTCGATCGAGTATCCGGACAGGCAGAGCTCGGGGAACACGGCGACGGCGACCCCCTCCTGCGCGCATCGGCGCCCTTGCCTCAGGACCGCCTCGGCGTTGGCGGACGGCTCGGCGATGGCCGCATGGCCGGTGCACGCGGCGATGCGCGCGAAGCCGTGCTGATAGATCGACCTGAAGTTCACGACGCGAAGTGCCCTTTCCCGGCAAGCTGTTTCACGATGGGGTGCGTCCCGGCACCCCGCGGCATCAGTCGGCGCGGACCGGCCTATCGAAGAAGGTCTCCAGCACGACCGTCGCCTGTGTCCCGCTCACACCCTCGATCGCGTAGAGCCGCCGCAGGACGTCCTGCAACTGCTCCGTGGTGTCCGTGCGCACCTTCACGAGGACGGCGGCGGTTCCTGCGATGATATGGGCTTCCTGAATCTCGGGGATGGCGGCGAAGGACTCGGCCCTGTCCCCCATCCAGGCCGACGAGTCGAAGCGACCCTCGCTGTACTCACTCGTCATGTCCGTGACGGGCCTGCCACGGGTGCTGTGACGGCCGCACGGGCATCGGATGCTCGCGCCTGCGGCCGTACGGCATCGGATGCTCGCGCCCGCGGCCGCGAACCCCTCCGACGGCAGGCGGGCAGGGGGACGGATCGCTAGGCCGGATCAGCCGGCCGGCGCACCGCCCGCACCGCTCTGGCCAGCCGTGTCCCCGCCGCCGCCCGCGGCGCGTTGTCCGGTGGTCGGCGCCGCGGATGGACGGTGTTCGCGAGCAGCACGAGGAAGGTGTCCGTCGCCGGGTCCAGGACCAGGGAGGTGCCGGTGAAGCCGGTGTGGCCCGCCGCCCCGCGGCCGGACAGGGCGCCCATGAACCAGGGCTGGTCGAGGGCGAAGCCGAGGCCCGGCGGGGTGAGCATCAGCTCGACGAAGTCGGGGCCGAGGATACGGGCGGGCCCGTAGGAGCCGCCGGCGAGCAGTGCGCGGCAGAAGACCGCGAGGTCACGGCCGGTGGAGAAGAGCCCGGCGTGACCGGCGACCCCGCCGAGCGCCCACGCGTTCTCGTCGTGGACCACACCCCGCAGCATCCCCCGGTCCGCCCTGGCCCACGGCCGCCGCTGGTCCTCGGTGGCGGCGGCGTCCGGGCAGGGCCCGAACCGGGTGGACATCATGCCCAGCGGCCGGGTGATGCCCTCCCGGATCAGCGCGTCCAGCCGCCGCCCGGTGAGGCGTTCCAGCAGGTGCTGGAGCAGCAGCATGTTGAGGTCCGAGTAGCGGAAGACGCCCGGCGGCCCGGTCGGGGCCTCCGCGCGGAGCATCTCCAGCCGTGCGTCCGGGGTCGGGCGGTCGTACAGCGGGAGGTCCGGGCGCAGCCCGGAGGTGTGGGTGAGCAACTGCCGTACGGTGACGCCGTGTTCGGCGGCGGCCCGGAAGTCCGGCAGATACGCCCCGACGCGGGCGTCGATGCCGAGCGTGCCGCGCTCCAGTTGCTGCACCGCGGCCACCGTGGTGAACAGTTTGGTGAGCGAGGCCAGGTCGAACGGCGTGTGCAGCCGTACCGGGACGCGGGAGGACCCGCGCGGTTCGGCGCCGGCGTCGGTGTCGGGGTCGTAGGCCGAGTAGCGGACCGCCCAGCCGGCGGCCTCCTCCACGGCGACGACCGGGCCGCGTCCGGCGACCACCACACAGCCCGCCGCCCAGGGGCGGGGTCCGCGGGTGAGGTCGCGTACTTCGCGGACGAGGTGCCCCAGTTCGGCAGGGTCCAGCCCGGCTCGTTCCGGGGTGTCGGTGCGCAGTCTCGGCGCGCTCAGCTCCCTGCTCCCTCCACGACGCTCTCCATCCGCTTCCCGGCCCTGCTCCGCCCGGGACGGCACAGTGCCATGAAGCAGACCGCGGCCACCACCGCGGACGCCAGTTGGACGACGGCCATCGGGACGGCGGTGTCCTCGCCCGCGACGCCGACGAGCGGGGAGGCGATCGCCCCGACGAGGAAGGAGGAGGTGCCGAGCAGCGCGGAGGCGGAACCGGCGGCGTGCCGGGTGCGCATCAGCGCGAGGGCCTGGGTGTTGGGCAGTGCCAGGCCCATCGCGGACATCAGCACGAACAGCGCTGCGGCGACCGGGGGCAGGCCCACCTCGCCGAAGGCGCCGGTGGCCATCAGCAGCAGCGCGGTCGCGGCGAGGAGTACCAGCAGCAGGCCGACGGCCAGCACCGTGTCGAGGCTGACCCGGCCGACCAGCACCTTGCCGTTGAGCTGGCCGCAGGCCACCAGACCGATCGAGTTCAGGCCGAAGAGCAGGCTGTACGTCTGCGGGGAGGCGCCGTAGATCTCCTGGATGACGAACGGGGACGCCGCGATGTACGCGAACAGCGCGGCGAACGCGAAGCCGCCCGCGAGCATGTAGCCGGTGAAGACGCGGTCGGCGAGGAGCGTCCGCATCGCGCGCAGGGCCTGCGTCACGCCGCCGCCGTGCCGGTCGGCCGCCGCCAGGGTCTCGGGGAGTTTCACCCAGACGAGGGCGGTCAGGGCCATGCCGACGGCGGTGAGCACGGCGAAGACGCCGCGCCAGTCGGTGACGCGCAGGATCTGGCCGCCGATCAGCGGGGCCACGATGGGGGCGACCCCGCCGATCAGCATGAGCGTGGAGAAGAACCGGGCCATGGCCACACCGTCGTAGAGGTCGCGGACCACGGCCCGGGCGATCACGATCCCGGCGGCTCCCGCGAGGCCCTGCACCAGCCGGAAGGCGACGAGCAGTTCCACGTTGGGTGCGAGGGTGCACAGCGCGGTGGCAACCACGTAGACGAGCAGTCCGGCCAGCAGCGGCCTCCGGCGCCCCCACCGGTCGCTCATCGGCCCGACGATCAGCTGCCCGAGCGCCATGCCCGCGAGGCACGCGGTCAGGGTGAGCTGGACCGTCGCGGCGGACGCGCCGAGCGCGTCGGTGACCGCCGGGAGGGCGGGCAGGTACATGTCCATGGACAGCGGGGGAACCGCGGTGAGCCCGGCGAGGACGAAGGTGACGAGGAGGCCGGTGCGGGTGACGCCCTTCGGGTCCAGGTCGTTCTCCGTGCGCGCCGAGCCGCGCACGGGCGAACCGCCCTGCTTCCGCGGCGCCTGCACTGGTTCCGTTCTCGCGTCCGCCGCCGGCCGGGCGGCCGCGGTGTTCGGTATGTCCCCCTCCGACGGCCCGTCCGGGCCCTGGCTGTCCCGCGCGGTGTGGCCACGCTCGGGCATGCGCCCCTCCCTTTTGTTTGAATCCGGCACCTATGCTCTCAGCTCGTGCGGGGTGGTCGTCATCCCGTACCGGAATGCGCTGGGTGCACTGGATGGTGGCGGGACCACCGGGGAGGGGTTCGGGTTGGCCGACAAGGTGCGTTGGGGTGTGCTGGCCACCGGGGGGATCGCCGCCGCGTTCACGGCGGATCTCGTGGACATGCCGGACGCGGAGGTGGTGGCGGTCGCCTCGCGGACCGAGGCGTCGGCGAAGGCGTTCGCCGAGCGGTTCGGGATTCCGAGGGCGTACGGGGAGTGGGGCGCGCTCGCCGAGGACGAGGACGTCGACGTGGTGTACGTGGCCACGCCGCACTCGGCGCACCGGGCCGCCGCCGGGCTCTGTCTCGAGGCGGGGCGCGCGGTGCTGTGCGAGAAGGCGTTCACGCTGAACGCGCGGGAGGCCGAGGAACTGGTCGCGATCGCCCGCTCCCGGGGCCGCTTCCTGATGGAGGCCATGTGGATGTACTGCAATCCGCTGGTGCGCCGGCTGAAGGCGCTGGTCGAGGACGGTGCCGTCGGTGAAGTGCGCACGGTACAGGCGGACTTCGGGCTGGCGGGGCCCTTCCCGCCCTCGCACCGGCTGCGCGACCCGGCACAGGGCGGCGGTGCGCTGCTGGATCTCGGTGTCTATCCGGTGTCGTTCGCGCATCTGCTGCTCGGGGAGCCTTCGGACGTGACGGCGAGAGCGGTGCTCTCCGAAGAGGGCGTCGATCTTCAGACGGGGGCACTGCTCTCCTGGGAGAGCGGCGCTCTCGCCTCGGTGCACTGCTCCCTCCATGGCGGCACTCCCGTCTCCGCCTCGGTCACCGGCTCGCAGGGCCGCATCGACATCCCGGGCGGCTTCTTCTTCCCGGACCACTTCGTGCTGCACCGCGACGGCCGCGACCCGGAGGAGTTCCGGGCCGAGCCGTCGGCCGGGCCGCGCACCAGCCTCAAGCACGAGGCCGCGGAGGTGATGCGCGCGTTCAGGGCGGGCGAGACGGAGTCGCCGCTGGTACCGCTGGACGGTTCCCTCGCCGTGATGCGGACGCTCGACGCGATACGGGACCGCATCGGCGTCCGCTATCCCGGGGAGTCCGATCCGGCGGGCGAGGCCGGCCGGGCGGACCTCACGCCGGTTTGAGCCCCTGGTCCCCCACCTGTGTCACGAAGGACGCGGCCGTCGTGATCGGCGCCCCGGGCGTCGTCACGGCGGACACCGTCCTGAAGTCGGCGCGGGCCGCCTCGCGGCCGAGCGCCACCGTCACATAGCCGCGGCGGCCGTTGTAGAACTTCAGGTGCGGGTTGGCCCTGGTGTAGGTGTCCCAGTTGGCGGGCCGGTCGGCGCCGTCCCGGCCGCTGGAGATGGAGGTCGCGACGATCTCCGTGCCGAGCGTCCTCGACGACGGGTCGTCGAAGTCGTCCTTGATGTCGAAGGCGTAGCCGACGTGCACGTCCCCGGTCAGCACCATCAGGTTGTCGATCCCGGCGGACTTGGCGCCCTCGAGGACCCGCTGCCGGGACGCCCGGTAGCCGTCCCAGGCGTCCATGGACACCTTCGCGACCGGGTTGAGGTCCAGTTTCCGCTGGGAGAAGGTGACCTGCTGCGGCACCACGTTCCACAGCGCGTCCGAGCGTCGCCAGCCGTCGATGAGCCAGCGCTCCTGGGTGGCTCCGGTCATGGTGCGCGCCGGGTCGTCCGACTCCGGGCCGGGCACGTGGGCCACGTCGCCGTACGCCTGGTTGGAGCGGTACTGGCGCGTGTCGAGGATGTCGAACTGGGCGAGCCGGCCCCAGCGCAGCCGGCGGTAGAGCTGCATGTCGGGCCCGGCGGGCCGCTGCGGGCGGCGCAGCGGCTGGTTCTCCCAGTACGCGCGGTACGCGGCGGCGCGACGCAGCAGGAACTCCTCCGGCGGGTCGTCGTTCTCGGAGGTGTCGTCGGCGTAGTTGTTCTCGGTCTCGTGGTCGTCCCAGGTGACGACGAAGGGGTGCGCGGCGTGTGCGGCCCTGAGGTCTGGGTCGGACTTGTAGAGGGCGTACCGCAGCCGGTAGTCCTCCAGTGTCACGGTCTCCCGGTTGAAGAGGTCCGGCAGTACCCGGTCGGTGTAGTTGCGCTGTCCGCCCACGGAGTTGACGGCGTACTCGTAGAGGTAGTCGCCGAGGTGGAAGACCACGTCGACGTCCGCCTCGGCGAGGTGGCCGTAGGCGGTGAAGTACCCGTCGTGGTACGCCTGGCAGGAGACGGCGGCGAAGTTCAGGGCCGAGGTCCGGGCGTGTGCGGCGGGCGCGGTGCGGGTGCGGCCGGTCTCGCTGATCCAGGGGCCGGTCCTGAACCGGAAGTAGTACACGCGGCCGGGTTCTAAGCCGTCCGCCTCGACGTGCACGGAGTGGTCGAACTCGGGGTGCGCGATGGCCGTACCGCGTCTGAGGACCTGCCGGAAGCGCTCGTCGCGGGCCAGCTCCCAGCGTACGGTGACGCGTTCGGCGGGCAGTCCGCCGCCGGGTTCGTACGGGGACGGCGCCAGCCGGGTCCACAGCAGGACGGAGGTGGGTCCCGGGTCGCCCGAGGCGACGCCCAGGGTGAACGGGTTTTCGGAGAGACGGGCCGCGTCCAGTTCGGCGGCACTGGCCACTCCCGCGGTCGGCAGGTTGGTGGCGAAGGCGAGCGCGGCGGCGGCGCCGGTGACGGTCAGGAAGCCGCGGCGCCCGAGGTGACGGGCGGCGGCACGGAGCTCTGGGGCGTGCGATGCCTGCGGAGTACGATGGGCTGCGGGTGTCAACGTGCCCTCCCCTGAAGGTTGTTGTATGAGGCATTGGAGTGGCCGGGGCCAACGGCCACCTGTCGCGTACACAACAACCTGATGACGGTCGGGTGAGTTCCACATGGCCCGCCCTTCCCTGACGTCGCGCCGTCCCCCGGTGTCGCGCCCCCGCACGCGGCGCGACCCCATACGCTGCGGCCCCATGAAGCAGACGCAGACGAAGATCGCGGTGATCACGGGAGCCGGCTCCGGCATCGGCCGGGCGGTGACCGTGGAGCTCGCCCGCTCGGGCTGGTCGGTGGCACTCGCGGGACGCCGGACCGAGGCACTTCAGGAGACGGCGCGACTGGCCCTCGGCGAGGCGGCTGCGCCGGACGACCCGGACGCCGCCGCCGAAGTGCTCACCGTCCGTACCGACGTCTCACAACCCGAGGACGTCGCCGCCCTGTTCGCGGCCGCCCGGGACCGCTTCGGGCGGGTCGACCTGCTCTTCAACAACGCGGGCACGTTCGGCCCCGGCGGGGTCCCGCTCGAGGAGCTGCCGTACGAGGCCTGGCGCCACGTGGTGGACACCAACCTCAACGGCGCGTTCCTGTGCGCCCAGGCGGCCTTCCGGCAGATGAAGGAACAGGACCCGCAGGGCGGGCGGATCATCAACAACGGCTCCATCTCCGCCCACGCGCCCCGGCCCCGGTCGATCGCCTACACCGCGACCAAGCACGCGCTGACGGGCCTGACCAAGTCGGTCTCGCTGGACGGCCGCCCGTACTCGATCGCCTGCGGCCAGATCGACATCGGCAACGCGGCGACCGACATGACCGCGCGGATGAGCACGGGAACACTCCAGGCGAACGGCGAACTGGCGGTCGAGCCCGTGATGGACGTCGCCGATGTGGCGCGCACGGTACGGCACATGGCGGAGCTGCCACTGGAGGCGAACATGCAGTTCGCGACGGTACTGGCGACCACTATGCCCTTCATCGGACGGGGCTAGGGGCCTTCCGCCGGGCCCGACGGACCCCATGAGCCGACCGCCGCCTCAACTTCCACAAACGGAATATGAACCTCCATGCCGTTCGGGCCGTTGTCGGGCTTATGCTCAGGTCCTCTCCACGAGAGCTTCACACTTGGAGCACAGCGCTTCCGCGGACCACACCGACGGGGGGAAGAGGGCAGCCGTTCCCATGGCAAGGGTGGGGGGACCCGCGCGGAAGCGCGGGACTTACCCGAGGCCGGGAACGGCTGCCCCGGACTCCGGCGAATGCGGCGGGCCCCGGCCCGCGCGGATCCACCGTCCAACCGTGGGTGCGCGAGGCCGGGCCCGCCGTTCTTCTCGGGATCCCCTCCGCATCTTCTCCCGTACCGAACTCAACCGCCCTTCCCTGACATTGAGCTGTCTCGTCCGGGCAGACCGTCCCGGGACGGCTTCGGGTCAAGGTCCCGGGACGGCTTCGGCTCACCGCCCCGGTACGGCGCCTGCTCACCGTCCCGGCACCGCGTCGGCTCACCGTCCCAGGACGGTGTCGACCTCCGTCAACTGCTCGGCGGTGAGGGGGCCTCGTTCCAGCGCGCCGGCGTTCTCCTCGGCCTGCTCGACCGAGCGGAATCCGGGAATCGGCACGGTGCGCGGGCTGCGCGCCCACAGCCAGGCCAGGGCTCCCTGGGTGAGGGTGCGACCTCCACTGGTGAGGATCTCGCGCAGCGCCTCGACCCGGCCGAGCCACTCCGCGTCCGCTCCCCCTCCCTCGCTGAACCCCGGCAGCCAGGCGGGCGGAGCGCTGCGGATGTCACCGGACTCCAGCACACGCCCGGGCATGTGCTTCCCGGTGAGCAGACCCATCGCCAGCGGGCTGCGGTTGACGCTCGCGAGGTTCAACTCCTCGCACAGAGCGACGAGTTCCGAAGCGTCCTGCAGTACGTTGAGGCGGTGCTGAACGGCCGTGCAGTGCGGGCCCCGCGCGAAGACGGCGGCGCGGTCCGGGTCGTCGGTGCTCCAGGCGTACGCCCGGATGAGCCCTTCGCTGACGAACTCCTCGCAGAGGTCGCGGAGTTCGGCGGCGCGCTCCGGGTCGGCGTCGGAGAGGTGCAGCTGATAGAGGTCGATGTGGTCGGTACCGAGGCGCCGCAGGGACGCGGTCAGCGCGCGGCGCGCGTACGCCGGGGTGTCGTCGCCGCCGGTGCGGGTGCGTGTCTCCTCGTCGAAGATGTTCCCCCACTTGGTCGCGACGACCACCTCGGACCGGCGCCGGCCGAGCGCGCGTCCGAGGACGTGTTCGCTGTGCCCGGCGCCGTAGGTGTCGGCCGTGTCGAAGAAGGTCACGCCGAGGTCGAGCGCGCGCCGGACGGCCCGCACGGACTCCTCGTCGTCGACCTTGCCCCAGCCCAGCGGTTGCCCGGCCGCGTCCCACCACTCGCCGCCGATCGCCCAGCAGCCGAAGCCGAGTGCGCTGACCTCGATACCGGATCGGCCGAGTGTCCTGGTGTGCCCTTTGGTCTCCATGCCTGCGCACGCTAGGAGCTGGAGCCCACTCCAACGCAAGAGCCCCGGTGCATCGGACCGCACCGGGAGGCCCCACCCGGAGCCCGGCGGGAGCGCGCGCCGGGGGTGTGAGGGGCGGTGTGAGGGGCGGGACGGTGGGTACCCGGGCCTTCTTCGCGTGCGAGGAGGGATGACCGTGAGCAAGAAGGCCAACGGTTACGACCGAACAGACCTGGGACTCCTGTTCCTCCGACTGGGCGCGGGCGGGGTACTGGCCGCCCACGGCGCGCAGAAACTCTTCGGCTGGTTCGGCGGACACGGGGTCGAGGGCACCGGCGCCTTCATGGAGTCGGTGGGATACGCGCCAGGGAAGGCGAGCGCGGTCGCGTCGGGCGTCGCGGAGACCGGCGGCGGGACGCTGCTGGCCCTGGGGCTCGCCACCCCGGCGGCCGGAGCCGCGGCCGCGGGCGCGATGACCGGCGCGGCGGCGGTGCACGTGCCGCAGGGCTTCTTCAACCAGAGCGGCGGCTTCGAGTACGCGGGCTTCCTGGGCCTGACCGCCGCGGGCCTCGCCGTGACGGGCCCCGGCCGGCTCTCCCTGGACCACGCGCTCGGCCACACGGTGAACCGCGGCTGGATGATCCCGGCGGCCTTCGCCGGCGCCGCGACGGCCACGCTCGCGGTGATCGGGACACGCGCCAAACGGCTGCGCAAGACCGACGAGCCATCGTTGGAGGAGGCCGCCCAGGCGGCTACGCCGACGGCAGAGGGCTCCTGACGCCGAGGGGCCCTGGCCATGAGCGAAGGGCCTGGCCCATGGTCGAGGGGTTTGGCCCATAGCCGAAGGCCCTCGCCAATACCCCCGGCCAGGGGGGTGCATCGCCTGCCCCCTGGCCCTGGCCTAGCCCGGCCCGGCCTGGCCTGGCCTGGCCTGGCCTGCGGTCGGGCGTACGGGCCTGTGTGTCCCGCGGCGCATGGCAAGCTCTGCTCAATGACCGACGACGGCTCCCTCTGGGACACCATCGACCAGCTGACGACCTGGCTCGACGAGCACAACTCCCCCTCACCACCACCTGCCTGTGGCCACCCCCTCAGCATCACGTCGTCGACACCGAATCGCCCTGACGGCGAATCGGCCCCCTGCCCCACTCCTCTAGAGCGGGCATTCACCCCGGCCCTGAACGACCGGGCACCCTGCCCGAAAGCAAGGTCGAAGCCGCGGACCATCCCCAGCGGGACAACCTCCTGGAGCACCTCGGGAAAATCTCCCAGGTTACGGACGAGGATCTCGCCGAGACACTGACCCGCCGGCGCCGCCACTACGACGAGATCCTCGACGAGTTGAGCGGGGAGTGAAACGAAGTGGGCAACCATGTGTGCGACCGCCACAACGTTCGTGGCAGCCCTGCCATCATGTGTCCGTGATCAGCGTGGATTCGTCAGGCGGGCCCGATCAGTTGCTCCGTGGCCAGCTGTTGCGATTGCTCAGCGGCATCGATCCCTGGGATGCCCAGGAGCAGGAACACCTTGACGCAACTGCGGAGTGGATCGGCGGCGGAGCGCCTCTGTACCGGACGCAGAAGCCCGCGACCCCGGCGAAGCATCTGGTCAGCTACTTTGTCGTGCTCGACGAGACCCGGGAGGAGCTCCTGCTCGTCGCCCACCGCAAGGCCGGCTTGTGGCTTCCCAGCGGTGGCCACGTCGAGCCGTTGGAGGCCCCGTGGGACACGGTCCGGCGTGAATGCCGTGAAGAGCTGCGCATCGAAGCCGTACCCGCCTCGATCACGGGCGACCGTCCGCTCTTCCTGACCGTCACACGGACTCGCGGCCCGGGACAGCACACTGACGTGTCCTTGTGGTACGTCCTACGGGCAGACGCGGGCCAGGTGACTTCCTTCGACGAAGCCGAGTTCGACGCGATCAAGTGGCTTTCCCTGGACCAGGTCCTCGCCGAGCCGGAAGACACCCTGGACCCCCACATGCACCGATTCACGCGCAAGTTGAAAAGCCTGCCGGCCTCGCACCAAGCGCACCTCGCGCGGGTCTCGGAACGGTCGCTCTGAGATGGCCGACAACGCGTTCTGGATCGCCTCACTCACCGCCGGCACCGCCGTCCTGGCCAGCTGGGTCACCAGCCGGGGCACGGCACGCGCCGCACGGATCCAGGCGGACACCACGGCGAGCGCCGGACGGGTGGAACGCCAGCGGGAGACACGGCGGAAGGCCTACGCGGACCTCATCGAGCAGGCGCAGCGCATGGGCGACCTGTACTGGAAGGTGTCCGATCTACGCGATGTGACCGGGCACGAGGCCGAGTTGAAGGAGCTGCGGATACGGCTGCGGGACGAGTACGGCAGACTGCGGCACTGCGTGTGGATCGTCTCCCTGGAGGGCCCACCCGCCACGGCGGACGCGGCAAACACTGTCAGACGCTCAACCTCCCCGTTGTACAAGGCACTTGGCGACATGATCAACGGCGACCCGACGGCTACCGACCGATTCGACGCCTCGTACGGACCGTTCTGGCAGACGCTCAAGGAGTTCATCGCCCGGGCGCGGGAGACCCTCGAGACGATGTGACTTCTGGCGCCCCGCCCTTTCGTGGTCCGTCACGGATCGTCGCCGCTGGTGACCGCCAGGGGTGTTGCCGTCGGGTCAGATCTGGTTCTCGCCGCCGTCGACGTACAGGTTGGCTCCGAGGATGAACCTGCTCTGCTCGGAAGCGAGGAAAGCCACCGCGTCGGCGACCTCCTCCGGGCGCCCGATCCGGCCCAGTGGGACACCGGCGGCGAACTGTGACTTGGTGACAGGGGCGTCTCCCGCCACCGCGGCGTCGAGTCCAGGAGTGTCAATGGTGCCCGGGGAGATCGCGTTGACCCGGATGCCGCGGCCCTTGAGCTCGTTGGCCCAGGTCCGGGTGAAGGACCTTAACGCCGCCTTGGACGCCGCATACGTGCCGAACGCCGCCACACCGTCATCGGCGCGCACCGAGGAGTTCAGGATCACCGAGGCGCCGTCGTTGAGCAGCGGCAGCGCCTTCTGCACCGTGAACAACGTGCCCCGGACATTGACGCCGAAGGTCTCGTCGAAGTGCTCCTCGGTGACCTCTTCCAGGGTCGCGAACGACGCGCTGGCGGCGTTGGCGAACAACACGTCCAGGCCACGGCCCCGGGCGCGGACCGTGTCGTAGAGGCGATCCAGGTCGGCCAGGTCGGAGATATCACCCACCACCGCGGTGGCCCCTGCCGAGCCTATGGTCTCGACGGCCTCGTCCAGCACGGCCTTGCGCCGGCCGGTGATGAACACGTGAGCGCCCTCGACTGCCAGCCGGACTGCGGTGGCCAGGCCGATCCCGGTGCCGCCGCCGGTGACGACGGCGGTCTTGCCATCAAGCTGTCCCATGCGAATGACCTCCGCAAAAATTCAGTACCGATCGATACCGAAAAGGACCGTAGCACATCTGCACCGACCGGTACGGAAGAGGTATGATCGCTCGCATGGAGACGCGGCAGAAGGGACCGATCGGCCGGCCGAGGGGCTTCGACGCCGACGAGGCCCTTGAACAAGCCATGCGGGTCTTTTGGGAACAGGGCTACGAAGGCGCCAGCCTCACCGATCTGACCAACGCCATGGGCATCACCCGCACCAGCATGTACGCGGCCTTCGGCAACAAGGAGGACCTGTTCAGGAAGGCCTTGGAGCGCTACACCGAAGGCCCCGCCTCGTACGGGGCCCGGGCCCTGCGAGAACCGACCGCCCGGCAGGTGGCCACCGCGTTCCTCAACGGCTCGGTCAGAACCACCACCCGCCCCGGCTGCCCCACCGGGTGCCTCGGCGTCCAGGGATCCCTCGCCGCCGGCGACCCGGGAAGCCACGCCCGCGACGCCCTGATCGCCTGGCGCAACGAGCACACCTCCCTCCTCCGCGACCGGTTCCGGCGAGCCGTCGACGAAGGCGACCTGCCCCCCGACACCGATCCCGAACTACTCGCCCGCTACCTCATGACCGTGGCAAACGGCATCGCCGTGCAAGCCGCCAGCGGCGCCACCCGCGACGACCTCCAGCGGGTGGCCGACATGGCCCTGCGAAGCTGGCCACCTGCCTGACGACCCGTAGCCGCGAGTACGGACAATCAAGCGAGCGCCATAGGCAAGCACGATTGGGTGGCGCTCGCCATGCGCGCCACCCAACGGCTACGGCACCACGACGGCCTGGGGTCTTCGCACTTCGGCGGCCGGCCACCTCTGGGCCCTTTGGGGATGGCTGATGGGGCGGCGCGCCCGCGAGCAGCTTCCATCAGGCCGCCGGCTGGTCCTGCCGCGGGCTTGATACCGACGGGCAGTCAAATGCTCTCGGCCAACGAAACCGACGAACGACGCACCGTACACGTCGGTCTCCCCCGGCTCCCTGATCCTCCGCGGCACCACGGCCCCACCGGCCAAGGCATAAGGGGTCCTTTCACTATGAGCGTCCGATCAGGTCGCGTGGTCTGGTGCCGTGCATCGCAAGGCGCGGAAGGTCCTCGTAGCGGAGCTACTAGGACCTTTTGGCAACGCGGCGATGGGGGTGCCCCCTGCTCGAGCGCAGCCGAGAGCTTGGGGGAGCGGTGCCAGACCACGCGACCCGGGCGGGCATAGTGAAAGGACCCCTAAGGGCTTGCCGGGAAATAACTTGCGTGCTCCAGGTCTTGACACCGCAGCTCAGGAGCGATGCTTGCCGACGAATTATTTATCGGCGAGCCCTAAGCCCCCGCAGCTCCACCCGACCGAGGGGCTGTGGGCCACGCCCCTCACAACACCCAGCGGCAACCGACACCGCAGGGCGGACCCGAACCCCCACGACCCGCAGCCGCGAACCGCCGGAAGGGGACGTGCCGGACTCTCCGCGTCACAGGGGCTGCGGACCCCCGACCGGCTTCGCGCACCCCACGACCCGCAGCCGCGAACCGCCGGAAGGGGACGTGCCGGACTCTCCGCCCGCAGCGGCTGGCGCTCGGGTCACTCGTACTCCTCCGTGCAACACGAAACGCTCCCCCCAAGCTCTCGACTTCTCCCCCACTCTCGGCTGCGCTCGAGCGAGGGGACCCCCATGAGCAGGGGGGGCACCCCCATGACCGAGGACGGAGAGTCCGGCGCGGCCCCGACCCACGAACCAGCAGGCGCAACGGCGCAACGGCGCAACAGCCACTGTCCACCGCCCACCGCCCACCGCCCACCGCCCAAGCCGGTGTCACTCCCTCCCCGTGTCGTACGGAACGCGGGCGGGGCCCTCACGCTCCGTGAACGCCTCGGCTTCGCCCAGCCGTGCCCGCTGATACAGAACTGAGCGGCTGCCGTGCGGCGCTCGATACACGGGTGAGACCCGCCGGTGGACCGCCGGGTCCAGGATCTGGTCGACGGGACGGCCGGGCGCTGTTCCTCCGTACAAACCCGCCGGCGCTCTGGTCCGGGGGAAAGAAATGGGGAGTGACTCATGCTCAAGTCGATCAGCCCAAGGGCGGCCGCCGTCCTGACGACAGGGGTCGCGGTGACCGCGATCGTGATGGCCGCCTTACCTGCGCAGGGCATCGTGGGTGGCACCGAGTCAACACGGGCCTACTCGTTCATGGGTTCGTTCCAGCCGTCCTATCCCGCGCCGCCGCGCTCGGACGGACACGGCTGTGGGGTGGAGGTCCTTGCACCGCAATGGGTACTGACCGCCAGCCACTGTGCCGGCAGGAACCCGACCGATGCGAAGGTGGGTGTCCCGCGTGGCTGGAAGGTCCGGGTCGGGTCACTGGACACAACCTCCGGAGGCGAGGTCGCCGAGGTCGACCACTACTACCGGCTGGCGACCAGTCGCGATGAGGGAGGGTTCTGGGGCCGCGACCTCGCGTTGATGCACCTGCGGACCCCGGTCCGGGCCAAGCCGGTGCGGATCGCCTCGACCACGCCGGCGGACGACACGCCCGTCCGCATCATGGGCTGGGGCATGACCTGCGACGACAGCACCGATCCGGCGTGTTTCCCCACGCGGCTGAGGGAGGCCGACACCGTGGTGCAGCCGCTCTCGACGTGTCCGTCGGCCGGGCCCGTCGGAGAGTTGTGCGTCGGTAGCGCCGACGGCAAGGTCGCCGCGTCGAACATGGACTCCGGTGGGCCTGCGCTGGTCCGCGAGCGCAACCAGTGGGCCGTGGCCGGTGTGGTCAGCGGCCCCGATGAAAGCGGCAAGACGCTGTACACCGATGTCACCAGGCACGCCGACTGGATCAACGGCATCATCTCGGGCGCCAACGTGCCCCCCGACGACCAGATTCCGAACGTGGAAGGCGCGGCGGACCTGGGTAACTGCGTGGGCTCAGTGGTCCGCCCCCCGGCTTCCCGGCCGCAGGACCCGGCGCTGCTGCTGACCAACGGTCACTGCGTACAGGAACAGCGGCCCGCGCCCGGAACCGCGCTGGTGGACCGGCCGGCCGACCGCGAGGTGCCGATCGCCGACCGTCAGGGCTACCCCCAGACCACCGCCCGTGCGAAACGGCTGGTGTACGCGACGATGACCGGCACCGACATCGCTCTCTACCGCCTGGACAAGACCTACGCGCAGTTGAAGGCCGAGGGCGCGAAAGTCTTCCAACTCACCTCCACCCCCGTGCGCGCAGGCGGCCCGCTGACCATGGCCTACGCCGGCGGCCGCCTTGACTGCACCGCCGAGGCCGTGGTCACGAACCTGCGGGAGGGCGGCTACCAGCAGGACGACTCGATCCGGTACGCCACCAGCGAGGACTGCGCCCCCTGGCACGGCACCTCCGGTTCGGCCCTGCTGGCCCCCGACCTCACCACGGTCGTAGGGATCCACAACACCCACAACGAAGCCGGCGAGCAGTGCACCGACAACAACCCCTGCGAGGTGGGCCCGGACGGAGCCGTGACCTCCGTACAGGGCCGTAGCTACGGCCAGCAGGTTTACCAGATCGCGGCCTGCCTGACCGAGGGGTCCGAGCTGGACCTGTCCCACCCGGGCTGCACCCTCACTGGTGCCGCGCCCCGTCCCGGCCACCGCGACGGCCCGCCCCAGTGACCAGGACCGGCGCAGCGGCCTCCGGACCCACGCATCCTGATCCGATCACATTCACTCAGAACCCAGGCCCGGTGGGCGCGGTGAAGGCAGAATTCGGCAGGGAGGGATTCCCCGTCGCATGATGGGCCTTCAGCACCTACGTCCGATGGGGATAGATGTCGGTTCCAGCGGCCGGGGGAGACGCCCTGGCGCCCGTGGCGATCCTGCTCGTCGAGGACGACGAGGTGATCCGCAGGTCGGTCGCGATGGCGCTGGAGCGCTACGGCTACCGGGTCACCTCCGCCGGTGACGGACTGACCGGTCTCGAACTGTTCAGGGAGGGCGGGCACGACCTGCTGTTGCTGGACGTCATGCTGCCCGAGCTCGACGGCATCGGGCTGTGCCGCCGGATCCGGGAGAGCAGCACGACTCCGATCCTGATGATGTCGGCCCGCGGGGACACACTGGATGTCGTGTCCGGCCTGGAGGCGGGCGCCGACGACTATGTCGTCAAGCCGGTCGACACCCCGGTGCTGGTGGCCCGGATCCGATCGCTGCTGCGCCGCGCCACGTTCGCACCGACCGTGGCACCGGCTCATCCCGCCGGCACGGAGGCGGGCGGATCCCGAGTCCGCCCGCCGGACCGGTCAGCCCGGCTCGATCAGAACGACCCGCCCCATCAACGCACCCGGCTCGTCTTCGGAGACCTGGCCATCGACACGGCCGGCCTTGAGGTGTTCCTGTCCGGTGAGCCGGTCGCGCTGGCCCCCACCGAACTTCGGCTGCTGCTGGAGTTCGTCGCGCGCCCCGGCATCGTCCTGGACCGGCAGACCCTGCTGCGCAACGTGTGGGACTACGGCTGGGACGGCGACAGTCGTGTGGTCGACCTGTGCGTGCAGCGTTTGCGCAAGAAGATAGGCGCCGAGCGCATCGAGACGGTCCGAGGCTTCGGCTACAAGCTGAGGCGCTGAATGGAAGCCGGACGGACCCTGCTCAACTGGCGCTCGCTGCGCTGGAAGATCGCCCTGCTGGTGGCCGCGGCGTGCTGCGGAATTGCGCTGACGGTCGGGCTGCTGGTGCACCACAGCACGTACGAGCGGTCCATGAACGACGGTGCGGCCAAGGCATATTCCGCCTTGGACACCGCCCTCTCGGCACAGAGCGGCAGCGGGACCGACGGCCTGACCCGGACTTCCGGGGAGATGCCGACGGACCTGGTACGGATGGTCCGGGAACACGGGATTGCCGCAATGTACGACGAGAGCGACGAGTACCAGCCGCGGATGTGGGCCGGCAAGCGGATGCCGGACGGACGCCTTGCGGCGATCTCGGTCGACATGACTCCCGATCAGCTCAGCCGCCGCGCCCTGGACCGGCACATGTGGAAATACTCACTGGCCGCGCTTGCCGTCATCATCCCCCTGTCCGCCCTCGCCGCCGAACTCCCCAACCGGCGCCTGCGGCGGGTGGCGCGCACCGCACGGCGCATAGCCTCGGGCGACCTGGCCGCCAGAACCGAGGTGGGCGGCCGGGCGGGCGACGAGATCACCGAGATCTCGGCCACCGTCGACTCGATGGCCGACAGTCTGCAGGACCGGCTGCGCAGTGAGCAGCGTTTCACCGCCGATGTCGCGCACGAACTGCGCACCCCACTGATGGGCCTGGTCACCTCCGCCGAACTCCTCCCCGAGAGCGAGGCCACCGATCTCGTCAGGGACCGGGTCCGGGTACTGCGCACCCTCGTCGAGGACCTGTTGGAGATTTCCCGGCTCGACGCCGGCGTGGAACGCGCCGACCTGCGGCCCGTCGCACTCCCCGACGTGGTCCGGGACTCGCTGTCCCGTACCGGCCTCAAGGCACGGTTCGCGGTCGGCGCCGCGCCGGCCGTGGTGGAGACAGACCCCCGCCGACTCGACCGGATCCTCGCCAACCTGATCGTCAACGCCCACCGCCACGGCGCCGGGCCGGTCGAGGTCACCGTCGAGGACACGACCGTCGCCGTCCGCGACCACGGCTCCGGCTTTCCCGACAGCCTCCTCGCTGAAGGGCCGCAGCGCTTTCGCACCGGAGCCGCCGAGCGCGGCCGCGGGCACGGCCTCGGGCTGACAGTCGCCTCGGGCCAGGCCCAGGTTATCGGCGCGTCGCTGCTCTTCTCGAACGCCGCCGATGGCGGAGCCATCGCCACGCTCCGGCTGCCGAAGGCGGGCTGACACCACAGAACTGAACTGTGTCGCCACCCGGGCATTCACCGGACCCCCGCCCGGGGCGCGCACCCCCACGACCCGCAGCCGCGAACCGTCCCGGCAGTGACCGTGCTCCCAACGCGGCACTCCGCCCCATGGCTCACCCCGCGGCGAACCTGTTCTGCCCTGACGTCGCCGCGGGGTGTTCTTTTCCACACCAGCCCCGGCCAGGACCGGTGCTGCCGCTGGTGGAGATCATCCCGTCGCTGCACACGTCCAAGGCCACGGAGCTGCGCGTGCGGACGTTCGCGGGCGAGGTGTTGGGCAAGCGGACGATCGTCGCGCAGGACCGCGCGGGCTTCGTGGTGAACTCCCTGCTGATTCCATATTTGCTGGCCGCGGTGCGGATGGTCGCCTCCGGCACGGCGACGGCCGAGGACATCGACACGGCCATGACCGCGGGCTGCGCACACCCGATGGGCCCGCTGCGCCTGGCCGACCTCATCGGCCTGGACACGGTGGGGGCGATCGGCGAGGCGCTCTACGAGGAGTACCGGGAGCCGCTGTACGCGCCTCCTCCGCTGCTGCGCCGCATGGTCGAGTCGGGCCTGCTGGGCCGGAAGTCGGGGCGGGGGTTCTTCAGTTACGTACCGGGCGCCGTCGGCCGCGCCGCCTGACCAGGAGCCGAAGCCCGGCGCGCGAACCCGTCGCGCGAGCCCCCTCCGAGAGCCCGTCGCCCAACCGGCCGGTGCCGAACGAATGTGACTCTGGGTAACGCCCGATGTCACGTACATTCGTGCCGGGGGGAGCGAGATCAGGGGGAGAAGAAGTGCCGATGGAACCTTTGGGGTTCGCGGTTCTCGGGCCGGTCCGGGTCCGGCGGGAGGACACGGAGCTGCCCTTGGGGGGTCCTCAGGAAAGGGCCCTGCTGGCGCTGCTGTTGGCGCGGGCCGGGGAGCCGGTGGCCGTGGGCGAGATCGTCACCGTGCTGTGGGGCCGGCGTCCGCCGACCAGCGCGGTGAACGTGATCCGGCGTCATGTCGGGTCGCTGCGCCGTCTGCTGGAGCCCGGGCTGCCTACCCGGGCGGTCGGCCGCTGGCTGCTACGGGACGCGGGCGGATACCGACTTGCGGTGGACGGCGCGTGTCTGGACCTCTTGCGCTTCCGTCTGCTGCGGGACACGGCGCGGCGGGCCGCGGCGGAGGCGTCCCCCGCTCGGGTGGTGGAACTCCTCACCGAGGCGCTGGCGTTGTGGCGGGGGCCGGTCGCGTCGGGGGTCCCCGAGGAGGTTCGCGAGCGGGCGGGATTCGGCTCCGTCGACCGGGAGCGTCTCGCGGCCGTGCGGGAGGCGGCGGACGCGGCGCTGCAGGTCGGCCTACCGGAGGCCGTCCTGCCCGAGCTCCAGGAGGCCGCGGTCCGCAGCCCGTTGGACGAGCCCGTACTGGCCCGGCTGATCCTCGCGCTGGCCGCCACCGGACGCAGGTCGGAGGCGCTGAGCACCTACCGGGCCGTGTGTTCCCGGCTCGCCGACGAGTTGGGCATCGATCCAAGCCCGGAACTGCGCGACGCCCACCAGGCGACGCTGCGCGACCCCTACGATTCGTCGCGCCACGCTCACGAGACGGTGCCCCACGACAGCCGCACGACGGTGCTCCACGACCCCCACAAGACGGTGCTGCGGAACACCCACAAGACGCTGAACACTCACACGACGACGCAGCGCGACACATCCTCACCGGCCGCCGGCACCGTCTCCACCCGGACCGTCGCCAACACGTCCCCCGCCGGAACGCGTTACGCCCCGGCCCCCGACAACACGCCCACCGTCTCTTTCGGTTCCGCCAATCCCAGCGGCACGGTCAGCACAATCGGCTCCACCGCCGCAACCGCTCCCGCCCGGGACAACTGCGTCCAGCCCACCGCCCCCCGCCCCCCGGCCTCCCCGCCGCCACCACCGAAACCCGCACAACTGCCGCACGACCTACCGACCTTCGTAGGCCGCCGCACCGAACTGGACGAGGTACTGGCCCTGCTCGCGGGAGACGACGGGCCGCCCGCCGAGACCGTCGTGATCAGCGCCATCGGCGGAATGGCGGGCATCGGCAAGACCACCCTCGCCGTGCACTGGGCGCACCGGGTCGCCGACCGGTTCCCCGACGGACAGCTCTACGTCAACCTCCGGGGCTTCGACCCGTCGGGAGCGGTGCTCGGCGCCGGGGAGGCCGTCCGGGTGTTCCTGGACGCCCTGGGCGTACCCCCCGACCGGGTTCCGCACGGTGTGGACGCCCAAGCCGCGCTCTACCGCAGTCTGTTGGCGGGGCGCCGGTTCCTCGTACTCCTGGACAACGCGCGCGACACCGCTCAGGTACGACCGCTGCTGCCGGGCACGTCCGGCTGCCTCACGATCGTCACCAGCCGCAACCAACTGTCCGGGCTGGTGTCCACGCACGGGGCCCACTCGCTGACCCTGCGTCCGCTCGACGCCGGGCAGGCACGGGAGTTCCTCGCCCGTCGGCTGGGTGCCCAACGCCTGGCGGGCGAGTCCGGGGCGGTGGCCGAGATCACCACGCTGTGTGCCGGGCTGCCGCTCGCCCTGGCCTGTGTCGCGGCTCGCGCCGCCGCCCACCCCGGTTTCCCGTTGTCGGCCGTCGCGGCCGAACTGCGTGCGGCACACGGCAGTCTCGTGGCGTTCAGCCGTACCGACCCGGCCACGGACGTCAGTGCGGTCTTCTCGTGGTCCACCGGCGCGGTGACGTCCGACGCGGCCCGACTCTTCCGGCTGCTCGCCCTGCACCCGGGACCGGACTTCTCGATACCGGCCACGGCCGCGCTGGCCGGCGTCCCGGCGGCGCGGGCACGGCGGCTGCTGGCCGAGCTCGCCGACGTCCATCTGCTGGGCGAGCGCGCCCCCGGCCGGTACGCCTTCCACGACCTGCTGCGCGCCCACGCCGCCGAACTGCTCGGCGCCCATCACCCGGAGTCCGAACGCCGGTCCGCCCTCGACCGGTTGTACGCGTACTACCTGCACACGGCGCACGCCGCCGGTCTGCTCCTCGCGCCGCACGCCGACCCGATGCCACCGGGTCGGCCCCCGGCGGGTGTCGTGCCCGATCCGCTCGCCGACGACCAGCAGGCCCTGGCCTGGCTCGCCGCGGAGTACCCGGTACTGCTGGCCGTCATCGACGCGGCGGCGCAGTCCGGCCACGACAGCGACGACAGACAACACAACCACAACCGCGACCACGACCACGACCACGACCACGACGACAAGCACCACAGCCACGAAGGCCAAAACCACGACGGCCACAACGGCCACGAAAGTCACACCAGCACGGCCTGCCTGCTCGCCTGGTCCCTGGAGCCGTTCTTCGACCGCCGCGGGCATTGGCACGACTGGGTGTCCGTCCAGCGGACCGCGCTCGAGTGTGCCCGTCGGCACCGGCAGGCCGACCCCGCCTGGGAGGCCCACGGACTGCGGGCGCTGGCCCGGGCGGAGGGCCGGCTCGGGCTGCACGAGCGGTCCCGCCCCCGTCTCGACCGTGCCCTGGAGCTGTTCACCGCGCTCGGCGACGCCATCGGGCGGGCCAACACCCACCGCAGTCTCGGCTGGACGTGCGACCAGCAGGGCGACTTGGCCGGTGCGCTGCGCCACAACCAGCTGGCCCTGCAGTTGTTCGAGGAGTGCGACCACCGGGCGGCGCAGGCCAGTGTCCTCAACTCGGTCGGCTGGTACCTGGCGCAGACCGGGGAGTACCGGCAGGCGCTGAGCCACTGTTTCCGGGCCCTGACCATGCTGCAGGACCTGGGCGACCGCTATGGCGAGGCCACCACCTGGGACAGCATCGCCTACGCCCACCACCATCTGGGCCGCCACCCGCACGCCCTGCTCGGCTACCGCAACGCGCTCGCCCTCTACCGGGACCTCGGCGTGCCGTACCTCGAGGCCTCCACCCTGATCCACATCGGTGACACCCATCTCGCGACGGGCGACCACGAGGACGCCCGGGCCGCCTGGCAGCAGGCCCTGACCATCCTCGTCGCGCTCGGCCATCCCGACGCCGACGAGGTCCGGGACCGGCTGCGGGAGCAGAGCGAGCGACGCGGCCTGGCGTGACGTGTGTGATGCGGTTCGAGGTACTGGGACCACTACGCGTGTGCCGTGGGGGACGGGAGCTGGATCTCGGGTTTCCCCAACAGCGTGCGCTTCTGGGCCTGTTGCTGGTGCGGGCGGGCCGGCCCGTGCCGATGGGCGAGATCGTGGACGTGCTCTGGGACCGGAAAGCGCCGGCGAGCGCGACGAACGTGGTGCGCCGCTACGCCGGTTCACTGCGGCGGCTGCTCGAACCGGGGCTGCCGCCCCGCGCGCCCGGGCGCCGGGTGCTTCGCCGGTCCGGTGGCTACCTCCTGGAGGCGGACGAGACCGAGGTGGACCTGCTGCGCTTCCGTGTCCTCACCAAACGGGCCAAGCGTGCGGTGGCCACGGGGCGGCCCGAGGTGGCGCTGGGGCACTTCGTGGAAGCGCTGGGCGGGTGGCGGGGCCCGGTGGCGATGGGGGTCCCGTCGTCCGTACGGGAACACGCCGTGTTCACGGCGGTGGAACGCGAAATCGTGCACACGGTGCGGATGGCGGCCGACGCGGCCCTGCTGTGCGGCAGGACGGAGTACGTCGTGCCGCAGCTGCGCCGGGCCGTCGGGCTCGACCCGCTGAACGAGTCCCTGCACGCCAGACTCGTCATGGCGTTGGCCGTCTCCGGGCTGCAGGCGGAGGCGCTGGCGGCGTACGAGGACGTACGACGGCTGCTGGCCGCGGAGTTGGGCCTCTCGCCCGGCGCCGAGCTGACTGCGGCCCACACCCGGGTGCTCCGGCAGGAGCTGCGAAGGACCCGCACGGCCCCCGCCCACATGACGCCCACAGCACCGCCCCCACCCCCAACGGCCCCCAACCACCAAACACCCACACCACCACCCCCACCGCCGCCACCCCCACCCCCAACGGCCCCCAACCACCAAACACCCACACCACCGCCCGACCCCCCGGCTCCCCTGGTCCGGCCCGCCCAGTTGCAGCCCGACCTGAAGGTGTTCTCCGGCAGACGAGCCGAACTCGCCGTCCTGCGGGAGCTCACCGACGCCATCGGCCCGCCGCGGGAACGCAGGCCGGCCCCGCGGCGGCGGCCCGACTCACCCGGTGCACCGGCGACCGTCCTGATCAGCGGGATGCCCGGCATCGGAAAGACCACCCTCGCGGTCCACTGGGCCCACACGGTCGCTGACCGGTTTCCGGACGGTCAGCTCTACGTCGACCTGAAGGGGTTCGCCCCTTCAGGTTCCCGGGCTCCCCTGGATGCCTCGGAGGCACTGCGCGGGATGCTCACGGCGCTCGGCGTGGCGCCGCGGCACCTGCCCGTCGGCCTGGACGCCCTCACCGGCCGCTATCGGGACCTGCTGGCCGGACGGCGGCTGCTCGTACTGCTCGACGACGCCGCCGGCACCGAGCAGGTCCTGCCCCTGCTGCCCGCATCGCCCGGCTGTCTGACGCTGGTCACCAGCCGCACCCGGCTGCCCGGCCTGACCGCCTCGGGCGCCCGCCCGCTGCGTCTGGACCTGCCGTCCGCCGTGGACGCGCGGGCCGCGCTGGCTCTGCGCATGGGCCGCGCTCGCCTGGCCGCCGAGCCGGACGCGGCCGACGAGATCGTCGCGTGCTGCGGCCGGCTGCCGCTGGCCCTGGCCGTCGTGGCCGCCCGCGCCATCAGCCGCCCCGACTTCCCGCTGACGGCCATCGCCGCCGAACTGCGGCGCGCCCGGGGCAGTCTCGAGGCGTTCAGCGGCTCGGCGGGGGGAGCGGCCGACGTCCGCGACGTCTTCGCCGTCTCCTACCGGCGACTGTCGCCGCAGGGCGCCCGGCTGTTCCGTCTGCTGTCTCTGCACCCCGGCCCGCACCTGACGGTCGACACCGTCGCCGCCGTCGCCGGTCTTCCGGTCCCCAGCACCCGGCCGCTCCTCGACGAACTCGCCGACGCACACCTCGTCGTCGCAGAGGCACCGGGTCACTACGTCCTGCACGAGCTGCTGCGCGTGTTCGCCGCCGAGCTCACCGCTGGAGAGTCCTCTGACGCCGACGAAGAGGTCGCGGAAGGAGCCGACGAATGTGCCGACGAAGAGGCCGACTGGGAGAAGGGCGAGGAGACCGACGCAGCCCACGGGAAGTGACGGTCACTCCGTTGTCACTTCTTTTGTGCATCCGCCTTCCTACGCTCGGCGCGAAGTGAATGACCGTTTCTTCAGACGGGTTTCGGAGGGACCGACAGATGACGTCCGACTTACTTGACAGGGTGCGCAGGATGCCCATGGGCCTCGACGTCGTCGTCTCCGGCCCGGCGCCCGCGCGGCTGCCCGGAGAGGGCCGGCTGGGGGCGGGAGTCCACCGGCTGATCGGCCGGGGAACGGGCGAGTACCTGTTCGTGGGAGTACGCGGGAATGGCGCGGCCGGTACCGCCGCTGCCCGTCCCGCTGGTCCTGCCGGTCCCGGCGGTCCCGGCGGTCCGGGCGCCCTACGCGGTGCCGTCGCCTCCGGTGCACCCGGCGTCCGGGCACCGCGGGACGTCTTCCTCGACCCCGGGGACATCTGCTTCTACGACGCCGACCGGCCGCCGGTGCCGGTGTTCCCCGAGCCGTCGCGGCTGAAGGTGTTTCTCGTGCCGCGGGAGTCGCTGGGGATCGACGAGCGTGACGTACGGCAGGTCATGGCGACTCCGGTCGCCCGGACGTCGAGGCTGGGGACGCTGCTGTCGCCGTTCCTGTCCGAGCTCGCCGACATGGCTTCCGCGTCGCGGCCCTCCGTCGGCGAGATGCTGGCCTGGAACGCCGTGAACCTCCTGGCCACGCTCGCGACGGAGCAACTGGGCCGGGACGCGACGGGCATCCCCGACGCCCAATCGCCACTGCTGTCGCGGATCCTGACGTTCATCGAGGCGCATCTGGCGGACGCGGACCTGTGCCCCGAGACGATCGCCGCGGCCCAGCACATCTCGGTCCGGTATCTGCACAAGCTGTTCCAGGACGAGGGCACGACGGTCGGCCGGTGGATCCAGCGCCGCCGGCTGGAGGAGTGCCGGCGCGATCTGCTGCTGCACGTCCGGGGCCGGCAGACCATCGCCGCTGTCGCGGGCCGCTGGGGCTTCCTGAGCGCCACCCACTTCAGCCGGGTGTTCCGGGCCGCCTACGGCATGTCGCCCAGCCAGTGGCGGGACACGGCCGGCCGGGGGTGTGCGGTCGGGTAACCAATAGGCGCAGGCGACCCGCGCACCCCGGCGCCGCAGACCCGCACGCCCCGGCGCCGTACGCCGACGCACCCCGACGCCGCAGACCCGCGAACCCCAGCGTCGTACGCCGGCGCACTCCGCCGCCGCAGACCCGCGAACCCCGGCGCCGCAGACCCGGGCAAGTGCAGGCTATTCAGGCCCCGACTCTGGTGTGTCCCGGCAGCGCACCGGATGCGTGCCGACAGCGCACTGCCTCCGTTCCATGCGCTGGTGGGCCGACACCGGTGCGCTGACGGGCAATTCCCTCCACCGGCACGGTTTTAGCGTGGCCGTCACGGCCCCGCAGATCTCCGTGTCTGACCCGGCCTCGTTCGTCCCACCGGAGAAGACCGGCGGGACACAGGAAACTCAGGAGAACTCACATGTCCGACGCCGTCGAGCCGGTCCGGCCGGTCCTGGAGCCGGCGGCAGCCTCGTTCGCCGAGGCAACCGCCAACCCGCCCTACCTCTTCGACCTGCCGCCCGCCGAGGGACGCAAGGCCGTCGACGAGGTGCAGTCCGGCGAGATCGAGAAGCCGGAGATCGACGAGGAGTGGATCACCGTCCCGGGCGGCCCGACGGAGGGCGTCCGGGCTCGTATCGTCAAGCCCGCCGGTGCCGAGGGAAGCCTGCCGGTGATCCTCTACATCCACGGCGCGGGCTGGGTGTTCGGCAACGCCCACACGCACGACCGGCTGGTGCGCGAACTCGCGGTCGGCGCGAACGCCGCGGTGGTCTTCCCCGAGTACGACCTCTCCCCCGAGGCCCGCTACCCGGTCGCGATCGAGCAGAACTACGCGGTCGCCCGGTGGATCGTCGAGCAGGGCGCGTCGAAAGACCTGGACGCCTCCCGGCTCGCCGTGGCCGGTGACTCGGTCGGCGGCAACATGACCGCCGCGCTGACGCTGATGGCCAAGCAACGCGGTGACGTGCCGCTGGTCCAGCAGGTCCTCTTCTACCCGGTCACGGACGCGTCCTTCGACACCGGTTCCTACCACCAGTTCGCCGAGGGCTACTTCCTGCGCCGCGACGGCATGCAGTGGTTCTGGGACCAGTACACGACCGACGAGGCGGAGCGCGCCCAGATCACCGCATCCCCGCTGCGCGCCACCACCGAGCAGCTCACCGGCCTGCCCCCGGCGCTGGTCATCACCGGCGAGGCGGACGTCCTGCGCGACGAGGGCGAGGCCTACGCCAACAAGCTGCGCGAGGCGGGCGTCCCGGTCACCGCGGTCCGTTTCCAGGGCATCATCCACGACTTCGTGATGCTCAACGCCCTGCGGGGGACGCATGCGGCGGAGGCGGCCATCACGATGGCCGTCGGCGCCCTGCGGTCCGTGCTGCACGCCCGCTGACACGGTACGGGGCGGCTCGGCCGGCGCGCGGCCAGCACCCACTGACACCACCTCAGCGGCATCAGGCCAGGGGAAGAACCGAACTACGCGCGACGAGCTGACGCAACGGCGTGCGGCTCACCGGACCAGTGGACGTCCCCGCACCGAGTACGCCCACTGGTCCGGCGAGGGCATGTGTTTCAGCCCAGGGTCCGCTGAGAGGCACCGGCCTGTGACTTTGCCATGGCGCTCGCCACCTGGCGGTCAGAGGCCCTTGGGCATGGGCCTGCCCTGGTGACTGTCCCAGGTGAAGCCCCAGCGGCAGACGAGTCGGGCTGTACGCCGGGTTCTGTGTCCCCGGGCGCCTCGCGGCGGCCGGGGCGACGGCCATCCATCTAGGGCCGGCGTTGCCGTCGGCCTCGTGCGGTCTACCCGCGGACTCGGGCGGGCAGCCCTCGAGCGTCCGCGCAGAGCGCTTTTCACGGCGCTCCTTTTGACCTTGCTCCGGGTGGGGTTTACCTAGCTGCCCAAGTCACCCTGGGCACTGGTGGTCTCTTACACCGCCGTTTCACCCTTACCCAGCGCCTGAGCGCTGGGCGGTTTGTTTTCTGTGGCACTGTCCCGCGGGTCACCCCGGGTGGCCGTTAGCCACCACCCTGCCCTGTGGAGCCCGGACGTTCCTCGGGGAGGTCCACAGGGACCCCCACGCGGCCGTCCGCCCGGCTCGTCTGCCGTGGGGACGATGATACCCGGCGGGTTACCCGGTGTGTCACCGAGCGGCTGCCCTCCGTCGGCGCCGCGGCCGTGGCCAGGAACGAGCCCGCCAGGATCAGGGTGAACGCGACGAGCACGCCGGCCGTCAGTTCCTCGCCGAGGAACACCGCGCCCGCGGCGACCGCGACGGCCGGGTTGACGTAGGTGAAGACGGTCGCCCGGGTGGGGCCCGCCTCCCGGATCAGTTCCAGGAAGACCACGAAGGCGAGGGCCGTGCAGATCACGCCGAGGCCGGCGAGCGAGGCCAGCACCTCGCTGGACGGAACCTCGGACGGCCAGGTCAGCGCCGCCGCGGGTGCGTACACCAGTGTCGCCAGGAGCAGGCAGGGGGCTATGAGTTGCAGCGTGGGGACCGACTTCAGGTAACGCGCCATGATCAGCGGCGCGATCGCGTAGCCCAGGACCGTCACCCCGACTTCGGCGAGGGAGCGCGCGTCGCCGCCGGTCAGGTGCGGGACGGTCAGCACGGCCACTCCGCCGAGACCGAGTGCCAGGCCCGCGACACGGCGAGCGCCCAGCCGTTCACCCTCGCCGAAGAAACGGGCGAGTACGACACCCACGATGGGTACCCCGGCGATCAGCAGGCCCGCCGTGGTGCTGGACAGGTGCCGCTCGGCGTCGGTCAGCGTCCACCACGGCCCGATGATCTCGATCACGGAGAAGGCCAGCATGGGGCGCCAGTACGCCCGTACCACACGGACGAGGTTCCCCTGCCGTACCGCGAAGGGCAGGAGCAGTACGGCGCCCAGGGCGCAGCGCGCGAACACCACCATGGACGGCGACACCCCGTCCACGGCCACCTTGATCATCAGGTAGGGGATGCCCCAGAGGACTCCCATCAGGGAGAAGAGGAACCAGCCACGTGCAGTCATACCGGCAGTTTCGGCCGGGCGGGGGTGCGGAGTCTTGAACGCTGTTGCGCCGCCAGTCACCGGCCGCGACCGGCTGTCTGCCTGACCGGCTGACCGGCTAAGGGGTCCTTGCACTATGCCCGCCCGGGTCGCGCGGCCTGGCACCGCTCCCCCAAGCTCTCGGCTGCGCTCGAGCAGGGGGCACCCCCATCGCCGCGTTGCCGAAAAGCCCAGGTAGCTCCTCCCCCAAGCTCTCGGCTCCGCTCGAGCAGGGGGCACCCCCATCCAGGGCTCTCCGGCGCCTTGCGATGCACGGCACCAGACCACGCGACCTCATCGGACGCTCATAGTGCAAGGACCCCTAAGGGCTTGCCGGGATACAACTTGCATGCTCCGGGTCTTGACACTGCAGCTCAGGACAGATGCTCGCCGACGATTTATTTCCCGGCAAGCCCTAAGGGCCGACGCCCGCCCGGTACGTCGCCGGGGTCACTCCGACCACCCGCCGGAACCAGCGCGTGAGATGGGCCTGGTCCGCGAAGCCCACCAGGCCCGCCACCTCTGCCGGGCGGTGGCCGGACTCCAGGAGCGTACGGGCCCGGCCCACCCGGTACTGGGCGAGCCAGGCGTACGGGGGCATGCCCATGGTGCCGCGGAACGCTCGCAGGAGCTGGTAGCGGGACATGCCCAGCTCGGTGGCGAGTTCCGCGAGGGAGGGCGGGGCGAGGAGTTCCTCGGCGAGCCGGTCGCGTACGGCATGGGCGACGGTGCCGGCGCCGGGGACCGTGTCGCGCACCGGCCGGGCGGTGGAGTGGCGCCGGGCGAGCGCGGTGAGCAGCCAGGGGAGGCGGGACTCGGCCTCCAGGGGATCGTGCAGACCGCTCAGCTCGGCGTGTGTGCGCCTCAGCGCGCCGGCCAGCTCCGGGTCGTCGATCAGCGGCTCCCGGAAGTGCGGCAGGCCGAGCGTGCCCTCGCTGAGCAGGGAGGCCTTCGGGTACAGCGCACGGTACGCGTAGCCGTTGGGCTCCGCGGGGCGGCCGGTGTGCGCCTCCCCGGGGTCGATCACGACGATCGAGCCCGCGCCGACGTCGAGGCGGCCGCCGCGGTAGTCGATGGTGTTGGTCCCGGCGACGCACATCCCGATGGCGAACTCCTCATGGGCGTGCGGTGCGTAGCGGTGGTCCTGGAAGCTGGCGGTCAGCAGGTCGAGGGAGTCCCGGGGGCCGAGGCAGGCCCGGGTCCAGCTGGTCTCGTCGCGCGCGGCCATGGCTCCTCCGTCCCGCTACCTTGCGTGTTTGCTGCAACGCGGAGGGGGCCCGTTTCCTTCCGGGGCCGTGCCGGCTCAGAGGAAGTCCGTCGTCTCCAGCTCGAACGCGAAGGGCTCGGGGAGAGTGATCGGCTTACCGAAGGGGCGGGTGCAGAGCTGGCGGTAGTCGTCGTTCTCCGGGTCGCTGAACAGGGTGACCGAGGAGGTCTCGCGGTCGACGAGCAGATAGAGGGGGATGCCACCGCGGGCGTAGCAGCGGCGTTTGGTTTCGCGGTCGGCCTTCGGTTTGGTGGACGTCACCTCAGCGACCATGGCGACGCCCTCGCAGGGCATCCAGGGGTCGGCGCCTCGATAGAGCCGCAGCCGGGCGGGGGCGAACGTCCCGTCGGGGATGGCGTGGTCCTTCGGACAGCCGCCCCCGCTCCTCAGCTTGAGTCCCTTGTGCCCGGAGAAATCCATGTCGGTGGCGGACTGCCTGATCACCTGTTTCATGATCAGGCTGATGTAGTCCTCGTGATCCCCGTCCGGCGGCGGCGTCACAACGATCTCGCCCTCGATCAGCTCGGCCCGGAAACCCTCCGGGGTGTCGAGGGCGAGGAAGGTCTCCAGCAGGCCCTCCGCCGGCGTGAGCGGCTCATGCGCCACGGCAGTCATGTCACGCCCCTCCTCCGGTCGATCGCCATGCTGGGACATCGCCGAACCGCCTGTCCGTGAGATCGGGAACCGTTCCCTCGATCGTGGCACAGGACGCCATGAACGGTCGTGCTCCTTCGGCACCGGCGAGGCGTCGCGCGAGTCCGCCCCCGAGGCCCCGCCGTCCCCGGTTCAGCCCGGGTGAACGGTGCGGGAGGCACCCCGTACGCTGGCGCGGAGCAAGAGAGAAGGAGACCCCGTGCTGGTGCTGCTGCCGCCATCCGAAGGAAAGGCCCCGTCCGGACGCGGCGCCCCGCTGAAGCCGGAGTCGCTGGCGTTGCCCGGACTCACCGCGGCCCGGCAGGCCGTCCTGGACGAGCTGGTCGAGTTGTGTGCGGCCGACGAGGACAAGGCCCGTGAGGTGCTGGGCCTGAGTGAGGGTCTGCGCGGCGAGGTCGCGAAGAACGCCGCGCTTCGGATGGCGGGCGCGCGTCCGGCCGGGGAGATCTACACGGGTGTGCTGTACGACGCGCTGGACCTCGCCTCCCTGGACCCGGCGGCCAAGCGCCGTGCGAACCGTTCGCTGCTCGTGTTCTCGGGGCTGTGGGGCGCGGTGCGCGTCGGCGACCGCATCCCCTCCTACCGCTGCTCGATGGGTGTGAAGCTCCCCGGCCTCGGTGCGCTGTCGGGGCACTGGCGGGCGCCGATGGCCGCCGCGCTCCCCGAGGCGGCCGGCGACGGTCTGGTGCTCGACCTGCGGTCCTCGGCGTACGCGGCGGCCTGGAAGCCGAAGGGTGAGGTCGCGGGACGGACGGCGACCGTGCGGGTGTTGCACGCGCAGGTGGTCGACGGGGTGGAGAAGCGTTCCGTCGTCAGCCACTTCAACAAGGCGACGAAAGGCAGGATCGTCCGCGCCCTGCTCACGTCGGGCGCGGCGCCGAAGGATCCGGCGGAGCTGGTGGTGGCGCTCCGGGACCTCGGCTACACGGTGGAGGCGGAGGCTCCCGCGCGGGCGGGGCGGGCGTGGGCCCTGGACGTGGTGGTGACGGAGATCCACTGACCGGCCCACTGACCACCCAGCCCGCTGAGCACGCAGCCCGCTGACCACGCAGCCCGCTGAGGGTTCCAGCCCACTGGGGCCCTCCCGCTGGAGGCCGCCCGTCCCGCTGGAGGCCGCCCCTCCCAATGGAGGCCGCCCGCCCCGCTGGGGCACCTCCCAATGGAGGCCGCCCGCCCCGCTGGAAGCCGCCCGCACCTCTGGAGGCCGCCCGCACCGCTGGAGGCCCTCCCTCTGGAGGCCGCCCGCCCCGCTGGGCCCGCACCGCTGGAGGCCCTCCCGCTGAGCGCCGGTCCCCCTGAGCCCAGCCACGACCCCCACCACCACAACGCTGCATTGCAACATGTGCAACGACCTTTGCGTATGTTGCGTGCCACGGGCAGGATGAGCCCATGACCTCACCGACGCCTGCGCCTGCGCCCCTGCCCGCCTCCGTGGTGGACCTCGCCCCCGTCGTGCCCGTCGTCGTGGTGACGGACGTCGCCGATGCCGTACCGCTGGCGCGGGCGCTGGTCGACGGGGGGCTGCCCGCGATCGAGGTGACTCTGCGGACGCCGGTCGCGCTGGAGGCGATCCGGGCGATCGCCGACGGCGTGCCGGGGGCGGTGGTCGGCGCGGGCACGGTCATCTCGCCCGCGAACGTGGCCGACTCGGTGGCCGCGGGTGCGCGTTTCCTGGTCAGTCCCGGTTGGACGCCGATGTTGCTGGACGCCATGGAGGCGTCCGGGGTGCCGTTCCTGCCGGGGGTGTCGACCACCTCGGAGGTGGTGGCGCTGCTGGAGCGCGGGGTGCGCGAGATGAAGTTCTTCCCCGCGGAGGCGGCGGGCGGCACGGCGTATCTGAAGTCCCTGGCCGGGCCCCTCCCCCAGGCCCGGTTCTGTCCGACCGGAGGCATCCGGCCGGAGTCGGCGCCTTCGTATCTCGCGCTGCCCAACGTGGCCTGCGTGGGCGGCACTTGGCTGACGCCCGACGACGCTGTGGCGGCGCGGGACTGGGACCGGGTGGCGCGACTGGCCCGGGAGGCCGCGAAGCTCCGGCGCTGAGCCGGGACGGCCCGGCACCCGCACTCCGCCGGAAACGGCCCACCACCCGCACTGGGCCGGGACGGGCCACCACCCGCACTCCACCGCCGGAAACGGCCCACCACCCGCACTGGGCCGGGACAGGCCACCACCCGCACTCCACCGCCGGAAACGGCCCACCACCCGCACTGGGCCGGGACAGGCCACCACCCGCACTCCACCGCCGGAAACGGCCCACCACCCACGCTGAGGCGGAACGGCCCGCCCCGGCTCAGCGCAGGTGGCCGGTGTCGTTCAGGAGGCGGACGCTTGCGTTGCCGTCGGCGTAGTAGGCGATCGCCGACAGGGACGCGGCCGACAGTTCCATCCGGAAGACCGACTCCGCCGGGGCGCCGAGGGCCAGGCGTACGAGGGTCTTGATCGGCGTGACGTGGGAGATCAGGAGGACGGTACGTCCCGCGTGCGACGCGAGCAGCTTGTCGCGGGCTGTGGCGACCCTGCGGGCGACCTCCTCGAAGCTCTCGCCGCCGCCGGTGGGCCGGGCCGTCGCCGAGGCGAGCCAGGCGTCGAGGTCGGCGGGGTGCCGCTCACGGGCCTCGGCGAAGGTGAGGCCTTCCCAGGCGCCGAAGTCGGTCTCACGGAGGCCGTCTTCGACGGTGACGTCGAGGCCGAGCCGGCGGGCCACGGCCTGCGCGGTCTCGCGGCAGCGGGTGAGGGGCGAGGAGACGATGGCCTCGATGGTGCCCCGGGCGGCCAGGGCATCGGCAACCCGGGCGGCCTGCGCGCGGCCCGCTTCGGACAGGGCGGGGTCGCTGCCGCCGCTGCCGGAGAAGCGTCGCTCCGGGGTCAGCGCGGTCTCTCCGTGCCGGAGCAGGACGAAGGTTGCGGGGCTGCCCATGTCGGCGGGCTTCTTGGCGGCAAGTTTCTCGGCGGCGAGGTTCTTGGCGGCGCGTACGTCGGCCGTGGCCCGCACGTCCGCCGTGGCGCGCACGTCCGCCGTGGCGCGCACGTCCGCCGTGGCGCGGGCCGATGGGGATTTCGCCCCCTCCGCCCCTACCCGTCCCGACCCCGGGGCTCCGCCCCGGACCCCGCCGGGGGTCGCAGCCCCCTGGCCCCCGCTCATCGGCCTGGCGGCCTCGTCCTCAGGTGCCGGGCGGGCTGGACCGCCGCCTGCCGATGCTGAGGAGTCCACCTCACGCCGTACGAAGAACCGGACCCCCTCCGACTCCCCCGCGTCCATGGCCTCATTGGCCAGCCGGTCCGCGTGCTTGTTCTCCGCTCGGGGGATCCACTGGTAGCTCACCCGGCCCGGTGGGAAGACGGAGCGGGCCCGGCCGGCGAGGGGGCGCATCGACGGGTGTTTGATCTGCCAGCGGCCCGTCATCTGTTCGACGACGAGCTTGGAGTCCATGCGGACGTCGACCGAGGCTTCGGGGTCGAGGTCGCGGGCCGCCTCCAGGCCCGCCAGCAGGCCGCGGTACTCCGCCACGTTGTTGGTGGCGACGCCGAGGTACTCGGCCACCTCCACCAGGGGCCGGCCCGTCGCGGCGTCGCGCACGACCGCGCCGTAACCGGCGGGCCCCGGGTTGCCCCGGGACCCCCCGTCGGCCTCGACGATGAACTCCCGCACGGACGGCGCCCCTTACAGCCCCGACTCGGACGTACGCACCAGGATCCGGCGGCAGTTCTCGCAGCGCACGACGGTGTCGGGCGCCGCCGATCTGATCTCGTTCAGCTCGGTGATCGCCAGTTCCTGGCGGCATCCCTGGCAGGTGCGCTGGTACAGCTTGGCGGCGCCGATACCGCCCTGCTGCTCACGCAGCTTGTCGTAGAGCTTGAGCAGGTCCGCGGGGACGGCGGCCGCGATGACCTCGCGCTCCTTCGTCGCCGAGGACGCCTCGCCGTCGAGCGTCTCGACCGCCGCGTCCCGGCGCCCGGTCGCGTCGTCGATCTTCGCCTGGACCGAGGAGACCCGCTCGGTCAGCTCGGCGACCCGCTCCTGCGCGGACTCGCGGCGTTCCATGACCTCGAGGACGACGTCCTCCAGGTCGCCCTGGCGCTTGGCGAGGGAGGCGATCTCGCGCTGGAGGTTCTCCAGGTCCTTGGGGGAGGTGACCGCGCCGGAGTCAAGGCGCTGCTGGTCGCGGGCGGCGCGCTGGCGCACCTGGTCCACGTCCTGCTCGGCCTTGGTCTGCTCGCGGGCGCAGTCGCCCTCCTCGGTCTGCGCGGCCACCAGCAGGTCGCGCAGCTGGGTGAGGTCCTTGCTCAGCGACTCGATCTCGGCGTGTTCGGGAAGCGACCTCCGCTTGTGCGCGAGCTGCTGCAGGCGGACGTCGAGGGCCTGGACGTCGAGGAGTCGGATCTGGTCGGCGGGCGCGGCGTTCAGTTGGGGGCTCCAGATGCGTCAGTAGGGGAGGAAGCGGGTGAGGACGCCGCGTGGGCGGTCCAGGGATCGGTGACCGTCCTGGAGACATGGACCCTCAGGTCCCAGCCGTGGCGGTCGGAGATCTCGTCGAGCTGGGCGGCGGCCAGCTCGCACCAGGGCCATTCGGTGGCCCAGTGCGCCGCGTCGAGCAGCGCGAGCGGACTGTGTTCGCGGGCCTCGGAGACCGGGTGGTGGCGCAGGTCCGCGGTGAGGAAGGCGTCGACGCCGGCCGCGCGTACGTCGTCGAAGAGGCTGTCGCCGGAGCCGCCGCTGACGGCGATCGTGCGGACGAGCGCCTCGGGGTCGCCGGCCACCCGGATGCCCTGCGCGGTGGCGGGCAGCCGCTCGGCGGCGCGTGCGGCGAGGTCCCGTACGGTCAGCGGGCGGTCCAGCTCGCAGATCCGGCCGAGGCCACGGCGGCCGGCGGGGTCGGCCGGGTCCGGGACGACTGGGCCTACGACGCGGAGGTCGAGGGAGCCCGCGAGGGCGTCGGAGACGCCGGGGTCGGCACGGTCGGCGTTGGTGTGGGCGACGTGCAGGGCGATGTCGTGCTTGATCAGGGTGTGGACGACACGGCCCTTGAAGTGCGAGGCGGCGACGGTGGTCGTTCCGCGCAGATAGAGCGGGTGGTGGGTGACCAGCAGATCGGCGCCCAGTTTCACCGCCTCGTCAGCGATCTCCTGGACGGGGTCGACGGCGAACAGTACGCGCCCGACCTCGGCGTCCGGGTCCCCGCAGACGGTTCCGACCGCGTCCCACCCTTCGGCCTGCTCGGGGGGCCAGAGAGCGTCGAGTGCGGCGATGACTTCAGACAGACGGGGCACGCAGAAAAGGCTACCTGCCCTCCCGCGTGCCCCACCTGCCCAGGGGCTCGACTGTTCGACCTACTTGACCAGGTAGCCGCGCAGGTCCTTCAGCACCGCGTCCGCCGCCGTGACCCCGAGTCCCAGGTACCAGGTCTCGTCGGGCACGTCCTTGGCCTGGCCGGACTTCACCGCGCCCAGCTTCTTCCAGAGCGGGTTGTCCTCTGCCGTGGCGCGTTCGGTCTTCTTGGCGTCGCCGTAGACACCGGTGAAGATCCAGTCCGCGTCGGCCTCGTCGATCCGCTCCGGGCTGATCTCCGTCGCGAGATCGTTGACCTGCTGGTTCTTCGGCCTCGGCACACCGACGTCGTCGAGGATCGTGCCGATGAAGGACGCCTTCGCGTAGAGGCGGATCATGCCGGGCATGTAGCGGAGCATGGTGACGGCCGGCTTGTCGGAGCCGATGTCGGTGCCGAGTCGCCCGGCCTCCTTCTCGTACGCGGCCAGCTTCGCCTTCGCCTCGGCGGTCTCGTCGAGCGCGGCGGCGTTGAGGAGATAGTTCTCCTTCCAGGTGAAGCCGGGGCGGATGGAGAACACGGTCGGCGCGATCTTCGACAGCTGCGGGTACAGCTTCGCGGCGCGCAGCTCGCTGCCGAGGATGAGGTCGGGTTGGAGGCCGGCGATCGCCTCCAGGTTGAGGGCGTTGATGGTGCCGACGTTCTTGGGGCTGCCCGCGTCCTTCTTCAGATACGAGGGGATGCCCGCGGAACCCTCGGTGGGGGCCCAGCCGACCGGCTTCACGCCGAGCGAGACGACGTTGTCGAGCTCGCCGACGTCGAGCACGACCACGCGCTTCGGCTTCGCCTTCAGCTCGGTGCTGCCCATCGCGTGCTTGATCGTTCTCGGGAACTCACCTGCCTTGGCGGTGGTTCCCATCCGGGCCGTCTCCTCGGCCGCCTTGGCGAAGTCCTCGCCGCCCTGGGCCACGGACTTGCTGCCGCCGTCGCCCTTCCGAGAACCGGGGCCGGAGCCCGAGCCGTTGCCGCTGTCGCCGGATCCGCAGGCGGCGAGCGAGAGCACCGCGGCCAGCGTGAGGGCTACCGCGGCAGGGCCTCGGCGCTGTAAGAGGGCGGGCTTCGGGCGCTCGGCGGCGGACGTCGGGCGGTGCAGGACGTGCATCGGTACTCCATGGGAATTGGGTACGGCCCGCCGCGGCGGAGGAAGGCGCGTGGCTCAATCACCACCGCACAGGCAGTACTTAGGTGTTCCTAACCTTAGATGCCCCCAACGTGCCCAGCACAACCGCCCCGTTCTCCTCAGGAGAACCACCGCGTGGCCACCCGTACGTGTGAAGTGGGTGCTCGCGGGCCTCCGTGCGCGAGCGTGAACTCTAGTTTCGTCGCCGGAGGTGACCGAACCATGACGGCCTGTGTCATCGAGTCAGCGGCGGAAACCGAGAGCATGCCGGCGAACATGCGGGCCACGCAGTCGGGGTGCGTGATCACGGCGGACGGAAGCTACGCGGCCCGCCTCACCCGCACTGCGGGGGCGGCGACGTCGGGGGAGGCGACGTCGGGGGAGGCCTGGTTCCCGGAGCGCTGGACGCTGGACGGCCCCGAACCGTACGCGGTGCCCCTGCCCGGGGACCGGCCGGAGGCGCCCGGCACCGAGGTGCTGCCGCTGACCGACGGGCGGGTGCTCATCCACCGCCCGTCTGCCGACCGGCACATGTTCTCGCTGCTGTACCCGACGGGCCCGGGGACGGGCGAGTTGCCGCTGGGCGCGATCGAACGCCCGGACGACGCGACGGAGTTGCGGCTGCTGCCGCCCGTCCCGGACGGCTCCCGGGCCTGCGCGCTGCTGGTCGGGCCGAGTTCGTCGGCCGTCTGGCTGGTTGCGGGTGGCGCCCTCGGTCCCGAACTGCTCGCCGAGGTGCCGGGGCGGTGTACGGGCGGGGTCTGGCTGGACCGCACGGGCCGGCTGCTCGCGCTGGACCGCGCGGCGCACGGGCAGACCAAGACCGTCGCCCTCGATCTGGAGAGCGGCACGGTCACGCCCCTGCTGCAACTCACCGACGACAGCGACGACCGGCTGCTGCTCGCCGACCCGGACAGCGGGCTGCTCCTGATCAGTTCGGACGCGCCGTCACCGGGCCGCGCCCAGCTCGGCTGGGGCGTGCTGGGCAGCATGCTGCCGGTGCGCTTCCCGGAGTCGCTGCGCCTCACCGTCCCTCCGTCCGATCCCCGTGCGGCCGGGGGCGCCCCCGTCGCGGTCACCCCCTTCGCCATCCAGCCGGGGCAGTTGCTGACGCCGGAGAGCTGTGCGGTGGCGTTGCGCATCGACGCCACGGCCGGCAGCTGGATCGGGCTGTGGCGGCCGGTCGACCGGCGGGTGCACCAAGTCCCGGCACCGGAGGGCTGGTTGACGGGCACAGGCTTCTGGACCCAGGAGGGGGTGCTCCATCTGCCGTACGTCACGGGGGCAGTGCCGTGCGGCGTGGCTCGGATGGAGGCGCCCACCGGGGCGGGGGATCCGGACCGGGACCGTGGGGCTTCGGCGACGGGGGAAGCGCCGTCGGAGCACGCGGAGCCGGATCCCCCGACACCTCCTGCCTCTCCTTCTTCGGCGCCGCGTTTCGTGCGGGTGGGTGAGGCCCTGGCAGGCGGGCGCAGACCGCCGGCACGCAGACCGCTCGCAGAGGGGCCGCTGACACAGAGACCGCTCGCAGGGGGAACGCTGACGCAGGATCCGCTCGCGCAGGGGCCCTTTGCGGGCGAGGGCGAGGAGGTCCTCGCGGCCGTGCCGCAGGCTCCGGTTCACACCGGGGGGCCCCGTCCGGTCCCGCTGCAACAGGCGCCGCTCACCGGGCGGGTGGCCGACGAACGTCAACCTGTGGCCGCCGGATAGACTCACCCGGCTGAATCGAAAGATCTTGTTGACGGGGTGAACTTCCGATGAGCGACAGCAGCACGACGGAGACGACGGCCGACGACTCCCGGGCGATGGTGGCCCAGGGCGCCGACCAGGGTCACGGCAAGCACCGTGGCCCGAACTCCGCCCGGGACGAGGCGACGGCGCCCAGCGGTCGGCACCGCAAGCCGTCCGTGGAGGACTGACCTCCCGCCCGTACGGGGGCCCGGCACCTTCCAGGGGTGCCGGGCCCTTTGCCGTTTCCAGGGGTGCCGGGCCCCTTCGCCGTTTCCAGGGGTGCAGGACCCTTTGCCGTTTCCAGGGGTGCCGGGCCCCTTCGCCGTTTCCAGGGGTGCAGGACCTTTGCCGTTTCCAGGGGTTTCCGGCCCCTTTGCCGTTTCCAGGGGTGCCAGGCCCCTTGCCGTGCACTCCCCCGCCCGGCGCCATTGGGCCGTGCCCTACCGGGCTGCCGGCCGTGCCCTCACTCGTGCTTCAGGCCCAGTACCTCGACCGCCGCGAACGTCTCACCGCTCGGCCGGTCCGCGTAGTGCGGGGTGAGCAGCGCGTCGAGTTCGTCGTAGGTGAAGGCATCCTGTTTGGTGTCGAACTTCGCGGCCACCCGCGGGCGTTCGACGATCGCGACCATGCCGCCGTGCACGACGAGCAACTGCCCGTTCACCTGCGCCGCCGCCGGGGAGGCCAGATAGCCGACGAGCGGGGCGACGTGCTCGGGGGCGAGCGGGTCCGGTCCGGCCTCCGGTTTCTCGAGGCCCGCGAAGACGTCCTCGGTCATCCGGGTCCGGGCCCGCGGACAGATCACATTGGCGGTCACCCCGTACTTGGCGAGCGCGAGCGCGGTCGAGGTGGTCAGCCCGACGATGCCCCCCTTTGCGGCGGCGTAGTTGGGCTGGCCCGCCGAACCCGCGAGGAACGCCTCCGACGAGGTGTTGACGATCCGCCCGTACACCGGCGCGCCCGCCGCCTTGGAACGCTCCCGCCAGTGCGCGGCGGCGAAGTGGGTCGTGTTGAAGTGGCCCTTGAGGTGGACCCGGATCACCGAGTCCCACTCGTCCTCGGACATCGAGAACACCATGCGGTCGCGCAGGATGCCCGCGTTGTTGACCAGGATGTCCAGTTTCCCGAACTCGGCGACCGCCAAGTGGACCAGTTCGCGGGCCTCTTGGTGGTCGGCGACGTCTCCGGTGTGGGCGACCGCGGTGCCGCCCGCCGCGCGGATCTCGGCCGCGACCTGCTGGGCGGGCGCGCCCGACGCGTTGCCCGAGCCGTCCCGCCCGGTCCGGCCGTAGTCGTTGACGACCACGGCCGCGCCGAGCTGCCCGAGTTCGAGCGCCTCCGCCCGGCCGAGCCCGCGCCCCGCGCCGGTGACGATCGCCGACAGACCCTCAAGTGGCAGTGACATCGCGGTTCCCCGGGTCAGATCTCGATGCTGGTACGCAGCGCCGTACCCGAACGCATCTGGTCCAGCGACTCGTTGATGCCGGACAGCGGCACGCGGTGGGTGATCAGCCCTTCCAGGTCGATGCGTCCGGCGCGCCACAGCGCGATGGTCCGCTCGTAGGAGCGGAGCACGTCGCCGCCCCCGTACATGGACGGCAGGATCCGCTTCTCGTCGAAGAACAGCTCGAACATGCTCAGTTGCAGGAAGTCGTCGAGTGCCCCCGCGCCGACCACGACCAGGGTGCCGCCGCGCCGCGTGGTCTCGTAGGCGGTGCGCGCGGTCGCGGACTTGCCGACCACCTCGAAGACGTAGTCGAAGCCCTCGCCGCCCGTGAGCTGTTGCTTGGCGTCGGCGAGTTCGTCCGGCGAAACCGCCTTCGTGGCACCGAACTTGAGCGCACCCTCCCGCCGGACGGCGACCGGGTCGACGGCGACGATCTCGGCCGCGCCCTTGAGCCGGGCGCCCTGGATAGCGGAGATGCCCACGCCGCCGCAGCCGATCACGGCGACGGACGAACCCGCCTCCACGTCCGCGGTGTTGAGCGCGGCGCCGAGTCCGGTGGTGACCCCGCAGCCGATGAGCGCGGCGATGTCGAAGGGCACGTCGTCGGGGATCGGCACGGCGCAGCGCGCGTCGACGACGAGTTCCTCGGCGAAGGTCCCGGTGCCCGCCATGCCGAACACATCGCCGGCGGGCCGCCGGAAGTTGGGCGTACCGGCGTTCAGGAACCCGGACAGGCACAGCTCGGTCTGTCCGCGCTTGCACGCCGGACAGGTGCCGCAGGCGGGCAGCCAGCACAGCACGACCCGGTCACCCGCCTTGAGGTGGGTGACTCCCTCTCCGGCCTCCAGGATCTCGCCGGCGCCCTCGTGGCCGGGCACGAACGGCCCGGGCTGCGGCAGCACGCCGCTCATAGCGGAGAGGTCCGAGTGGCACAGGCCGGCGGCCCGCACCCGAACCCTCACCCGGCCGGGGCCGAAGCCCACCGCCTCTACGTCGTCCAGCACGTCCAGCTTGTCCTGACCGATCTCGTGCAGTACGGCTGCGCGCATGGTGCGTCTCCCCTCAGGAGTGCTGAAACTCTGGAGTGCTCGGTTTCAGGAGTGCTCGGCTCTGGAGTGCTCGGTTTCCGGGGCGCTCGGCTTCGCGAGTGCCCGGTTTCAGGAGTGCTCGACGACGGTGTCCGCGAGCACCGGCGCGTCGTCCCGTTCGACGGCGGTGACCGACACCTGGACGCGGTCCGGCTGCCCGGTCCACATCCGGATGCGCAGGGTCTCGCCCGGGAGGGCGATCCCCGCGAAGCGGGTCGTGTACGAGCGGACGCGGGCGACATCGCCGCCGAGCACCGTGTCGACGACGGCCTTGAGCGTGATGCCGTAGGTGCACAGGCCGTGCAGGATCGGTCGCTCGAACCCGGCCTTCTTCGCGAACTCGGGGTCTGCGTGGAGCGGGTTGTAGTCCCCGGAGAGCCGGTAGAGCAGTGCCTGGTCCTCGCGGATCCGCCGCTCGGCCTCCTTGTCCGGTGGCCCGGCCGCGGGCTCGGACCGGGCGGAGGGTCCGCGGTCGCCGCCCCAGCCGCCCTCTCCCCGTACGAAGATCTGGGCGTCGTTGGTCCACAACGGGCCTTCGGCGTCGGCGACTTCGGTGCGTACGACGATGACCGCGGCCTTGACCTTGTCGTACACGGCCGCGATGCGCGAGGTGGCGGTCGCGGTGCCCCGTGCCGGGATGGGGCGGTGCAGCCCGATGCGCTGCCCGCCGTGCAGGACGGCGGCCAGGTCGACGTCGATGCCCGGCATGGACAGTCCGCTGATGACGCCGGGTGACCCCGCGCCCGCGACGGTGGCGAAGCTCGGCAGGACGTGCAGCCGGGACTCCAGGGTGTAGCGCAGCTCGTCGGGGTCGGTGGCCGGGATGCCCGCGCCGAGTCCGAGGTGGTAGAGCAGGACGTCCTTGTGGTCCCAGGCGATCTCGGCGGAGTGGGGTTCGGCGGCAACGGCCTTGGCTGCGTCGATGGGCATGGGGCTCCTGACACTGGCGGTAAGGACGCTGGGAAGAGACCTCGGTGCGGCCGTCCGCACCGTCGGTCGCACCGAGGTCGTCACGGGGCGCTCCGGAACCCGTCCCTTCTAGAACGCGTTCCAGTACGGCGTCCCCTGTATAGCCGAGGCCCTGAGAGTTGTGAAGACTCCTGACACTACGTCAGCTCACGTCGGAGGCCGGGGACCCGTGACATTTGTCCTGCCGGACCGCGTACATGCGCATCTGCCGCGGCCCGCCCTTGGATTCGTAGCGTCGTAACCATGAAGCACATGACGCGCATGACGTACATGACACACATGACACAGCCGACGGCAACGAGGGCCCGGGATCCGGAGATCCCGGCAGCCGCACCGGCCGTGACGTTCACCGGTGTGGTCAAGCGGTTCGGTGACGTGACGGCGGTGGACGGCGTCGGCCTGGAGATCGCCCACGGCGAGACGGTGGCCCTGCTCGGCCGCAACGGCGCGGGAAAGTCCACCACGGTCTCGCTGCTGCTCGGCCTGGACGAACCCGACACGGGCCGCGTCGCCCTCTTCGGGAACGCACCCGAGAACTCCGTACGCCGGGGGTTGGTCGGTGCCATGCTTCAGGAGGCGCGCCCGGTGCCCCGGATCACCGTGGGCGAGCTGGTCACCTTCGTGGCCGGGCGCTATCCGGCGCCGATGCCGGTGGAACGGGCGCTCGACCTGGCGGGGGTCACGGAGCTGGCGGACCGGCGGGTGGACCGGCTCTCGGGCGGGCAGGCTCAGCGTGTGCGGTTCGCGGTGGCGCTGGCGGGCGACCCGGCGCTGGTCGTGCTCGACGAGCCCACCGCGGCACTGGACGTCGAGGCCCGGCACGCTTTCTGGCAGGCGATGCGGGCCTATGCGCGGCGTGGGCACACGGTCCTGTTCTCCACGCACTATCTGGAGGAGGCGGACGCCCACGCAGACCGGATCGTCATCATCGACCGCGGCCGGATCGTGGCGGAGGGCACCGGGGAGGAACTGCGGCAGGCGGCGTGCGGCAGCCTGGTCTCCTTCGACGTCACCGCCACGGGCACCGAGGGGCTGACCCGCCTCCCGGGCGTCGTCTCCCTGGAGGTCCGCGGGAACCGGGTGCGCCTGCGTACCGAGGACTCCGACGCGACGGTGCTGGCGCTCGCCGAGCGGGACGCGATCCGGGGACTTCAGGTCTCCCCCGCGTCGCTGGACGACGCGTTCCTCGCCCTGACCGGCTCCGCGGCGCCGGAGGTCCGGTGATGTTCGACTACGTACGGCTCGAGGTACGCCGCACCCTGCGGGACACGGGCTTCGTCATCGGCGGTGTCGCGATGCCGGTCATGATGTACCTCCTCTTCACCAACCTCGGTACGGACGACGGGAGTTGGCGCACAGCTTCAATGGTCGGGATGGCCGCGTACGGGGCGGTGGGCTCGGCACTCAACACAGGCGGCGGGGTGGCCGAGGACAAGGCGGTCGGCTGGCTGCGGCAGCTGCGGATCACCCCGATGCTCCCGCGCGAGGTGGTCCTCGGCCGGGCGCTGACCGGGGCGGTGACGGTGCTGCCCGCGATCGGCGCGGTGCTGGCGGCCGGCGGCCTGGTCAACGGTGTACGGCTCGACGTGTGGCAGTGGGCGGCGATCGCGCTGCTGCTGTGGCTCGGTTCGCTGCCGTTCACGCTGCTCGGCCTGGGCACCGGCTACCGGCTGACCGCACAGGCCACGGGTGTGGTGAACATGCTGTGCAACCTGGGTCTTTCGGTACTGGGCGGGCTGTGGTTCCCGGTCGCGCTGTTCCCCGGCTGGCTGCGGTCGCTGTCGTCGTTCACGCCGACGAACCGCTTCGCGGAGCTCGGCACGGCGGTCGCCGACGGGCATGCCCCGGCACTCGCGGCGGTGCTGGTGCTCGCGGCCTGGCTGCTGGTCTTCGGTTCGTACGCTGTGGTGTCCTACCGGCGTGCCGCACAGACCGTATGAGGGGGCGGACGGATGTCCTGGTTGCGGAAGGTCGCGGGCCGCTGGGTGGGGCTGCGGGCGGCGCGGGCGCAGTGGCGCGGGGACAGGAGGCGGTTCAGGGCGGACCGGCGTGCCGCGCGGAAGGCCGGGAAGGAGTTGGAGGCAGCCGGGCCGCCGCCCACCGGTTTCAGCCTGCTCCCCTGGCTGCTGTTGGGTCTGGGATCCTTCTCCAACCTGCTGCAGGGCAAGACGCCCAACCCGTGGATCGGCGGCCTGGGCCTGCTGACCTTCAACTCCCTATACGTATCAGTGGTGTTCCGGGCCTTCGTCAAGGAGAAGCGACAGGCTCCCGCCACCCGCTGGACGCTGGCGGTGATGTTCGTCCTCACATGTGGACTGGCACTCGGCTACGGCGGCAGCTGGCTGTACTTCTTCCCGCTGCTGGGACTCGCCGTGGGTGCGACGCTCCGGGGCCGGCAGCTGGGCAGGATCGGCCTGGCGCTGAGCGCTGTGGCCGGGATCGTCGCGGGGGTGAAGGAGGGCTGGGACGCGATCAACATCGCGTACGGGACGTTCATCTCGACGGCGGTGACGGCCGCGATCCTGAGTCTGTCCGAGGCGGTACGGGAACTGCGTGCGGCCCGCGAGGAGCTGGCGCGGCAGGCGGTGGAGAAGGAGCGCCTGCGCTTCTCCCGGGATCTTCACGATCTGCTCGGCCACACGATGTCGGTGATCGTGGTGAAGTCGGAGGCCGCGCGCCGGCTGGCACCCGTTGACATGGCTGCGGCGCTCGGCCAGATCTCCGACATCGAGTCGGTGGGCAGGCAGGCGCTGACGGAGATCCGTGAGGCGGTGACGGGCTACCGGGAGGGCAGCCTGGCCACGGAACTCGACCACGCCCGCTCGGCCCTGCTGGCGGCCGGGATCGAGCCGTCGGTACAGCAGTCGGGCCCGCCGCTGTCCGCGTCCGCGGAGGCACTGCTCGGGTGGGTGGTACGCGAGGCGGTGACGAACGCGGTACGGCACAGCGCGGCGACGCGATGCGCGATCACGGTGGAAGGGACGGCGGAACGGGTCAGGCTCACGGTGTCCGACGACGGCACCGGCGCGGCGCTCGTGCCGGTGCGTGGTGCGGGGCCGGCCCCTGCTACCGGCTTCTCCCCCGCTACGGGATTCTCCCCCGCCCCGGCCGTCGGCGGAACCGGTCTGGTGGGTCTCGCGGAGCGGCTCGCGGCGGCCGGCGGTGTCCTGGTGGCCGGGCCTGTGCCGGATCCGGGCGGTGGGTTCGTGGTGGAGGCCGAGCTTCCGGTCGAGGGAACGGAACCCGGGCCGACCGCCCCCGGCCCCGCTTCGGCTCCCGCTTCGGCCTCCTCTTCCGCCGTCGGGCCTGAGTCCGGGGGAGGAACCGGGACCGCATCCCGGCGGGGCTGACCGGCTCGCCGACGGATTTCGGCGGCGAGGCAACGAACCGGGAACCCCGTGGACTCTATAGGGCGTCAAGGAGGTGCCCATGGGGGATCGGAAGCAGGCTCGGGACGAGGAGTTCCAAGCCTTTGTCATCGGCCGCTGGCCACGGCTGATGCGTACGGCATTTCTCCTCACGGGGGAGCAGCACGCCGCCGAGGACCTGGTCCAGACGTCGCTGGAGAAGGTGTACGCGGCCTGGCGCAGGGTCGGATCGGCCAACGAGCCGGAGGCCTATGTGCGGCGGGTGATGATCAACTGCCATGCCCGTCGGCATCGCAGACGCCTGAAGGAGTTCCTGGCGCCGCGGGACGACTCGACCCTGACGCATGAGGTGCCGGACACCGGCGACCACATCGCGCGAGCGGACGACCGCCGGGCCCTGCTGACGGCGCTGTCGCAACTGTCGCCGCGGCAACGGGAGGCCGTGGTGCTGCGCTACTGGGAGGACCTCAGCGAGACACAGGCGGCTGAGGCGATGGGCTGTTCCGTCGGCGCGGTGAAGAGCAACGCCGCGAAGGGGATCGCGAAACTCCGCGCCCTACCGGGACTGGCGGAGACGATGACACACGGAGGAGGGCGGAAGTGATGAGCGCGGACCGGGAGACGAACCACGACATGACGCACGGGGAGATCGCCCTCCTGCTTGCGGAGGCGACGGAGGAGGTCGAGATCGGTACAGCCCCTTACCAGGAGGTGGTACGGGGCGGCAGGCGCCGCAGGGCCCGTCGCTGGGCGGTGGCCACGGCGGCGACCCTGGTGATCGCGGGTTCCACGGGGTCACTGGCGCTGGCCGGGGCGATGGGCGGGGACGACCGGCGGACGGTGGCGACGGATTCGGAGAACCCCACGCCGGACGTCGTGGACCGGCCCCGGTACACCACGCTCGCGGTGGGGACCGACAAGGGCAGGAAGTGGGAGGTCAGGATCAGCGTGTGGGAGGCGCCGCTGGACGCGTCGGAGGCGCGGGCTCAGCTTGACGCGATGCCGTTGTACGGTTCCGATCCGAAAGGGGTGCGGGACGCCGAGGATCTGGTCGGCAAGAGCTGGTTCTTCGTGGACCTGGTGGTCGATGGCACCGTGTCGACGGTTGTGCAGGGCCCGACGGAGCCCGGCGACACCCCCTCCGGCAAGGACATGACGTCCTACGCGGTCCCGCTGGGGGACGACGGCTCCTACCGGCTCGCCATCTGCCGGCTCCCGTCCACCGCCAAACGGGCCGAGGTCACATGGGACAACGGTTCGACGACGGTGGTCCACCGCAATCCGCAGGGCACCGGAATGGAGTACGACAAGGCGGCGATCCACCCGGTCGACGGCGCAGACTCGAGCTGGTTCGTGGCGTCGGCTCCCGAGGGGGTGGCGTTCAAGGCGGCGAGGGTCGTGGCCTGAAGCAGCGGCGCCATCCGTTGGAGCCACCTGCCGACGGCCCGCCTAGAGCCACCCCTGGCGGCGGGCCTCTCGCAGGGCCTCCATGCGGTTGCGGGTTCCGGTCTTGCCGATGGCCGCGGAGAGGTAGTTGCGGACGGTCGACTCGGAGAGGTGGAGTTTGGCGGCGATGTCGGCGACGGTCGCTCCGTCGACGGCGGCGTTGAGGACGTCGCGCTCCCGGGCGGTCAGCGGGTTGGGGCCGGCGCTGAGGGCGGCCGCGGCGAGCGCGGGGTCGATGACCCTCTCGCCGGTCAGCACCCGGCGGATGGCTTCGGCCAGTTCCTCCACGGGGCCGTCCTTGACGAGGAAGCCCGCCGCGCCCGCCTCCATGGCCCGGCGGAGATAGCCGGGCCGGCCGAAGGTGGTGAGGATCAGTACCCGGCAGTCGGGGCACTCCCGGTGCAGGTCGGCCGCGGCGTCCAGCCCGCTGCGGCCCGGCAGTTCGATGTCGAGGAGCGCCACGTCGGGGCGGGTCCGCAGTGCCGTGTCCACGATCGTGTCGCCGTTCGCGATCTGTGCGACCACCTCCATGTCCGGCTCCATCCCGAGGAGGACGGCGAGGGCGCCTCGCATCATTCTCTGATCCTCGGCGAGGAGGACGCGGATGGAGCGGGCGGGACGGTGGGCCCGGGGCATCTCGGTCACGTCGGTCACGGCCACAGGGTAGAGCCGGACATACGGGAAATCTCCCCTTCCACCCGGATCCACCATTTCTTGGCTTCCTCCCCGCCCTGCCTCGTCCCGCGCCCGGCGGACCCGGCCACCGCTTTTCCGACCGGCACCGCGCGTTGCCCCGGCCGGACGTCAGGAGCTCGTGAGGATGACGAGTTGCCGGGTCGCGCGGGTCATCGCGACATAGCGGTCGACCGCTCCTTCGACACCCTCACCGAACGCCTCCGGGTCGATGAGGACGACCAGGTCGAACTCCAGCCCCTTCGACAGCTCCGGGGTCAGCGACCGGACGCGGGACGTCGCCCGGAACGTGGGGTCGCCGATGACGCAGGCGATCCCGTCGGCATGTGCGGCGAGCCAGCTGTCGAGGATCGAGTCGCGATCCGCGACGGATCCGTGCATGACGGGGACTCCGCTGCTGCGGATGGACGTCGGCACGTTGGCGTCCGGGAGCGCGGCCCGGATCACCGGCTCGGCTTGCGCCATGATTTCCTCCGGCGTCCGGTAGTTGATGCTCAGGGAGGCCACGTTGATCCGGTCGAGCCCGATCCGTTGGAGCCGTTCCGGCCACGACTCGGTGAACCCGTGCCGGGCCTGGGCGCGGTCCCCGACGATGGTGAAGCTCCGGGACGGGCAGCGCAGCAGCAGCATCTGCCACTCCGCGTCGGTCAGTTCCTGGGCCTCGTCCACGATGATGTGCGCGAACGGGCCGGCGAGCAGGTCCGGTTCGGTGCCGGGCAGCGCGGTGTCGTCGATCAGGCTGTCCTGCAGGTCCCGTCCGCGCAGCATCGTCACCGCGCCCTCACCGTCGTCATCGGCGGCGAGCACGTTGTCGATGACGTCGGCCATGCGCTCGCGTTCGGCGCGGACGGCGGCCTCGTGCCGGCGCTTGCGGCGCGACGCCTCCGGGTCGCCGAGCCGTTGCCGTGCGGCGTCCAGGAGCGGCAGGTCGGACACCGTCCAGGCCTTGGCGTCCGCCCGCCGCAGCTTCCGAATCTCGTCGGGGCTGAGCCAGGGAGCGCACATCCGCAGGTAGGCGGGTACGGACCACAGGTCCGAGACGAGGTCAGCCGCTTCGAGCAGCGGCCAGGCGCGGTTGAGGGTCCCGACCAGCTCCTCGTCGTGCAGCAGGGACCTCCGGAAGAGGTCGGGCGAGACGTCGCCGTCGCCGTCGTGCTTGTCCATCACGATCGTGACCAGCTCCTCCCAGATCTGGTCGCGCGCCTCGTTGTGCGGAGTACCTGGTTCCACCGCTTCGAACGCCTCGGCCCAGTCGTCGGCGCTCAGCCAGATGTCGGACCAGTGGGTCGTGACCGTCATCCCCTCGGTGGGCGGCTCCTCGTAGAACCTGACGGCCTTCTCGATCGCCTTCACCATGTCCGCGGACGACTTCAGGCGGGCCATGTCCGGGTCGGTCTCGACCGCCGCGTCGGCGCCCTCGGCGACGAGGTCCCGCAGGATGCAGGTCTGCACGCCCTCCTCTCCGAGGCTGGGGAGGACGTCGGCGACGTAGGCCAGGTAGGGCCGGTGCGGGCCGACGAACAGCACGCCGCCGCCGCGGCGGTGACCGAGGCGGGGGTCGGAGTAGAGGAGGTAGGCGGAGCGGTGCAGGGCGACGACGGTCTTCCCCGTGCCCGGACCGCCGTCGACGACGAGGGCGCCGCGGGATCCCGCCCGGATGACGGCGTCCTGGTCTGCCTGGATGGTGGCGAGCACGTCGCGCATCCGTTCCGACCGGTTGCCGCCCAGGCTGGCGATGAAGGCGGACTGGTCGTCGAGTGCGGCGTGCCCTTCGAGTCCGTCGGCGGAGAACACCTCGTCCCAGTAGTCGGTGATCCGGCCGCGGGTCCATCGGTACCTGCGGCGGCTTGCCAGACCCATCGGGTTGGCGTGGGTCGCGGCGAAGAACGGCTCGGCGGCGGGCGAGCGCCAGTCGAGCAGCAGTCGACGCCCCTCGCTGTCCGTGAGGCCGAGTCGTCCGATGTAGACGGGCTCGGGGTTGTCCGCGCTGACGACGTGCCCGAGGCACAGGTCCAGGCCGAAGCGGCGCAGGGCGCGCAGACGACCGGTCAGCCGGTGGATCTCCAGGTCCCGCTCCAACGCCTCCCGGCCCACGCCGCCCGGCGCCTTGCGCTCGGCGTCGAGGCGGTCGGACAGTTCGGCGATCGCCTGCTCAAGGCTCTCCGCGATGGCCGCGAAGTGCTGCTCGTCGGCGGCGATCAGCATCGGATCGGCTTTGGGCGTGAGTTGGTCGGGAAGGGCGAACGCGCTGGTGGTCAGTGGGTTCATGTCATCAGCTACCGATAACGACGCACGCACTTGGTAAATCCCCCGTTTCCGCAGGTCCCTGGCTTAGGCCAGCGATTCTGCGGCACGACCGGGGCCTTGCCGCAAGCCCCCCGGTGCGCTATAGGTTGATAGTGGCAAGAGGTGTGTGCTGCCCATGTGTTGCCCCACCGCACTCTGCGGCCGGCCACCCAGCACCCCTGTCGACCACCCTCCCAACCGCTCAGGCGCGGGCGGGCTCCAGGTCGGCATCGTCAAAAAGTGGATAGCTCTCGCTGCCCATGCGTTCGGCGGCGTCAATGTAGTCGGCAAGAAGGTCCCGGGATTGAGCGAGCGCGGCCATCTGATCGTCCAGTCGCTGCAGCCGTGACCGCATCGCGGCCAGCAACTCGGGACACCCGAGCAGTTTTGGAGCCTCTCCGATCGCACAGGGCAGCAGGTAGGCGATGTCCTCGGAGGACAAACCGGCACCAAGCAGGTGCCTGATCTGCTTCACCCGCAGCACGGCGTTCTCGTGGTACTCGCGGTACCCGTTCGCGCCGCGGTCCGCTTCCAGCACGAATACGCCCTGTCGGCCAGGACGGTGTCCGGCCTGGTGCGGGGCCGTCCACGCCGGCGTGGGACGCGCAGACGCCTCATCACCTCGCGGAAGGCCGGCGCGTCACCGGCCTGTCCGGCGGTGAGATGAAAGGTCAGGGGCCGGCAACGGCCATCAGCTGCGAGGTGGGTCTTTGTGGTCAGCCCGCCGCGGAACCGGCCGATGGCGTGGTCTGCCGGTTCGCCGGCCGGGGCCCCCTTTTGCGGGGCCCCGGCCGCGTGCTGGTGGGCACGCACGATGGTGGAGTCCACCGAGACGGCCCAGTCGAGGTCCTCATCGGCGCCGGCCATGGGCCGTCAGCGCGGTGAACACCCGCTCCCAGGTGCCGTCAACGGCCCA
>NZ_RPDJ01000047.1 GCF_004023625.1 Streptomyces cavernae
ACGACCGACGGCATCCGCAACCTCCCGGGGAGCGACGACACAACACGCCACCACTCCCACCGATTCACCGGCCCTATGCCTGACCAGCGAAAACACCGCCCTCAGATTCGGAACGACAACAGCTACTCAGGCCGCACCTGCAGACGTGCAGGTCTATCCTGTGCCGTCCATCTACCAGGCGTCCGCCGACTACCGGCTCACCGCCAATGGCAAAAGCGTGCCGGTGACGCGGTACCCCGGCTACGACATCGCCCAGTTCGCAATCGGCCAGGGCACCGCCGATCTGGCCTTGACCAAGGTCAACAACACCGACATCGGGTCGTACTCGATCAGCCCGGCCAAGCTCAATCTCACCGGCAGGGTCAGCGGACCGACTTTGAGGTTCACCGTGCAGAGGGACGAGTACCTCATTCTGAAGCTGGACGGCCGGCCCAAGCTCGTCATCGCGATCGACCCCGCCGAGACCGACCGGCCCGCTTCCTCAGGGACCGGCGTCTTCAACGTCCGCGGCGCGCCGTACAGCGCCCAGCCGGGGGCGAACTATGTGACATCGGCGTTCCAGCAGGCGCTCAACGACGCGGCGGCGTGGGGTTCAGCGAACGGGCGGCAGGGCACCGTGTACGTGCCCGCCGGGGTGTACACGCTCGGCAGTCTCTATCTGCGCAGCAATGTCGCCCTCTACCTCGAGCCCGGTGCGGTGCTGCGCTACACCGGAGAGCGTGAGCACTACGACGTCCACTGGCACAAGAACTCGCAGCAGCGGGACGTCACCTGGTTCCTCTCCACCCGGTACTCGTCCGAGAACATCTCGATCTACGGACGCGGCATCATCGACGGAAACGGGCAGGCCACTCTGGCACCCGACAACCTCGCCGTGAATCTGCTGACCCCGATCTACACAACCAAGTTCAGGGTCGACGGCATCACCTTCCGCGAGTCCAGCAGCTGGGCCATCATGCCGACCCGCTCCACCGACCTGCGCTTCTCGAACATCAAGATGTTCAACCGCTTCGACATGGGCGAGAACGACGGCATCGACGTCATGGAGTCCACCAACGTACGGGTCACCCACGCCATCGGTATCGGCCTGGACGATCCATTCAGCACTAAGACGTGGGACAGCAGCACCGACCTCTTCGTCAAGGTCCCCGGGACTCCCCGCCCCCTGTCCGACGTCGTGTTCGACGACCTTGTCTCCTGGACCTACTGCTATGGCGTCAAGGTCGGCCAGGGCGTCATACAAGCCCAGGACGGTGTGACGTTCAGAAACGTCGTGGTCCACGATGCGGCAGTCGGCATCGGCGTTCATCACAAGTACGGTTCCGCTGCAGCGAGTAACCTGCGGTTCGAGAACATCGACATAGAGAACCTCAGCTTCAGCAACGACAACAACCGCACGTGGCTGGCCCTGTGGACAGGCAACGCCCTGGGCACGGGACCGGTCAGGAACGTGACACTGTCGGACATCCGGGTTCGCAACGCCGGCACCACGCCCGCCCGTATCAACGGACAGCCTGGTGCCCTCATCAACAACGTCACCCTGCACAACATCGTGATGCCCGGCCGCACAACGCCGGCTACGACTTTGGCTCAGATGAACCTCACCAACCTGTCCCACTACGACACTCTCACCATTCAGCCCTGAACCGGGCTGCCCGGGCCCACATCCGTGGCCCGGGCAGACAACGCTGTAGGGGCGCCGCCCGCCTCGCCGTGTCGTCCATCAGGTGGGCAGGCGGCTTCCCTGACGGACTGCGAACCAGTCTCGGACGGCACGGTCACCCCACGTCAGTCAGTGAGCCTTCTCCAACCTGCCGAGGTCGCTTTTCGTGAACTCCGCCTTGCAGGGACAGCCCTTAGTTTCCAATAGCTTCCGCACGCAGGTTTCGAGTACCTCGGTGAAGCCGACATCGTTGCGCCCAAAATCAGCGTCACGAGCTTCGTGTTGGGGATGTGGGCGTTGGCCCGAGGAGGCTTGCTGCCGTAGCTGTTCCAGAACTCCGGGTGGTGGCACCGCTGCACAGGTGACATCCCTGAAGGCGCGGTTCAGCCCAGGTACCGCGGAACTCGTGGAGATCAGGTGGGCGTAGCTGCCTGTCGAGCGCTTGCAGTCCGCGTCTTGGCGCGGCTGACTTCTCGCGGGGGCGGCGCCCGCCGTGCCCCTCAACAATCCGACGACAAGCTCCGGCCAACTCCCGTGCACGAGCATAGGTACGTCAACGCACGGCGCCGACACGCGGCATGCACATTTTCGAGCACGAGGACCTGACCCCAAGCCATGAGGCGCACCACCGATACCATCGGCGCTTCCACTGAGCACCCCACATCACTTCCGAGGCCGGCAGGCGAGAGCTCCGACCGCGAGGCATTCGTCCGGGGACTGTACGAACAGCACGGCGCGGATCTGGTGCGGTACGCGGCCCGGCTCCTGGGAGGCGACGCACCAGGCGGAGGATGTCGTCCAGGAGGCGGCCGCGAGGGTGTTGAGCCATCTGGACTTCCTGCGGAACCCACACGGCCCGTCCCTGGCTGTTCACTTCAAGGCGGACCTGATGACCCGCGGGGCCCTGGACGCCACCGTATGACGGACCGGGTTCGTCACGTCGTCTCGTATCGCTCGTGCCCGCCGTGTCCCGAACGTGCCATTGCAGGTCCCCGACCGGCTTCGTGGTCAGGGACATCCGACGGCTACGACGACCGGTGCCCGCCAGGGGCGGTTCCGTAGATCTCCTGGCGCCACAGGGCGTCGCAGATCCGCTCGACGCCGCCGACGAGATGTCTGCGGTATGTACCGAACGGCAGGCCCAGCCGTGCTGCGGCCGCTTCCTGGGTGGTTGTGCCCCGCAGATAGGTTGTCGCCACCGCGCGGTGGTACTTCTCACCGCCAAGTTCCTCTGCCAGCGCCTGCACGGCCTGAATCACTACGTCCCGCAGTGCCACCCCCTGTTCGACGGTCAGCCTGCTGCGGGCCAATGGGTTCGCCGTGAGTTTCTCCGGGTTCCGCAGCTTGCGCAGCGCGTCGCGTACGGCGGCCTCGAATTCGGGCCGGGACAGTACGGTGAGTTCGGCGGGCCCGCCCGAGGCCGGCGTTTCGTCGGGAGCACCGGACGTGCCCAGTACGTTCGACAGCATCAGACGGGTCTTCTGTTCCGCCCACGTCCAGAGCGGCTGCGTCCGCCAGTCCAAGGCGAACAGGTGATACTCGACGTCGCCGATCCGAGGCCGGTCGTCGATCGGGACGAGGCCGAGGCTGGTCATATAGGGATGCCAGAAGTCCGCGGCTCGTATGGCTATGTACGACCAGCCCAGTCGCGGTCCGGCGCGGACGACCTCGGCCACGAATCGCCATTGGTGGAGGTCCTCGACCGGCGATACTCTCGGCTGGTTTCCCCCCGTCAGCCCGGGCACATGGAATCGGGACACTGCAAGGTGCTCACCGTCCCGCAGCGCGGCGGTGCTGCGGGCGTGTTTCCAGGCCGCCGCGATCACGGGGTCGACGTCCTCGCCATACGGTTCGGTCTGTCGCAGCCAGGTGGAGAATCCCACGATCTCGCCGCTGCGCGTGGACCGGTACACGCGGAAGGTATCCGGCTGCCGGTCCAGCCAGAAGCGGGCCAGGGCAGCCGACTCCGGCCCCTCCACCTTGGTCGTCAGTTCGATCACCGAGGTGTGTTCCGCCGGATCGCAGGTATGCAACACCACCTCGCCGTCCCCACGCCAGCTGTTGAAGTCGGATATGTAGCGATCGGTGCGGTACAGATAGAAGAACTCGCCCGCGGCAGGCAGCATCCCGCTCTCCGGAACCGTCCGTATCCGATCGAACAGGTGGCGGCGGAGCCGGCTGTGCAACTCCGTGAACCCATCGGGGTCACGCCAGCGCAGGTCCGCCTCCAGCGCCGCACGCACCACATCGTGCGGGAACAGGCCGTGCCGCGCGGACTCGACGAAGGGCAGACCGCGCAGCCAGTCGAACGTCGACACCGCCGCGTCTCCGAGCACGGCGCGCAGCAGTGTCTCCGTGGTCACGTACGCATGGGCGCACACTTCCAACGCCCGCCGGTGCGTCGGCGAGGGCACCTCGCCGATCAGCTGCGGCAGCAGCGTCTCGATCACATCCCGGCTCGGCTCCCAGTCCCCGGTGCTCTCCTCGTCCTGGATCGCCACCGCGGCCGCGAGCGCGAGGCCGAGGGGGTGGCCACCCGTGAAGGCCAGCAGTGCGTCATGTGTCCGCTGCGGCACTCCGCGGTTGTTCAGGAAGGCAGCGGCCTCGTCGGGGTTGAGGTTGCGCAGCGCTACGGTCCGCATCAGTGCTGCCCAGCCGGGATCGGAGGTCCACCCGGCATCCGGTGCCTGGCGTCCCGCGATGACGACCAGTGCTCCGGCCGGCAGGCGGGTCAGGAACCTGTCCCGCAGCCAGCCCTCAAGGCCCTGGCAGCGCTCGAAGGTATCGATGAGCAGGACGGCCCGCTCGCCGGTGAGTACGGCCCCGGCCTCCTCTTCGAAGGCCTGGGGTGTGGGCTCGGTGATCCGTCCGTCGACCTCCAGCACCTCACGCCCCGCCGCCCGCGCCTCGGCGGCGAAGCGGCGCAAGAGCATCGACTTGCCGATGCCGCCGGGCCCGTGCAGGTAAAGCACCGCAAGGCCCTTCGCATCACCGGACAAGGCGGAACGAAAGATGCCCAGCTCGGCCGCTCGGCCAGCGAAGGCACGGTCTCGTGCCTCCTGTAACTGGGCCCCTATCCAGCCGGCTCCGCTGCTACTCATGCAGGCCCCTCGGTTCGCTGTCGCGCGGATGGCGCAGACGTCCAGATCACTTACGATCGAGAATTCTCGCATGTGATCGCATCGGACCGATGTGAGTACGCGCTGCGTCCTTGAGTGGGCGATCTCACGGAACGCCACGGTCGGTTTTGGTACTCCGGCGGGGACCGTATGCGTCAGCGGCGCTCGTGGAGTTGGCGGACGAGGGAGACGACGCGCTCCTTCGCCGCGGCGGGGGCCGTGAAGGAGGTCAGATTGACCGGCGGGGCGAAGCGCTGGACCAGTGATCGACTGGGGCGCGGCGAAGGCGCAGGCCGTCCTCGCCGTGGATGCGTCCGAAGCCGGAGTCGCCGGAGCCCCCGAAGGGGAGGGCGGGCAGGCTGGCGAAGCTGAGGACGGAGTTGACGGAGACCATACCGGAGCGCAGCCTGGAGGCGGCCTCGGAGCCGGTGCGTCGGTTGCGGGAGAAGACCGCAGCTCCGAGGGCGTAGCGTGACACATTGACGCGGCTGATCGCCTTGTCCAGATCGGCGACCGCATTGACCGCGACGGTCGGGCCTAACGTCTCCTCCGTCATGACTGTCGCGTGCTCCGGTACGTCGACCAGGACGACGGGCTCCACGTAGGCCTCGGACACCGACTCGACACCGTCCAGCACGGCTCGTGCCCCGGATGCCACTGCCTCGTTGACGTGACGCTCCACCACGGCCGCCTGACCCGGCATGGTCATCGGTCCATAGGCCGCGTCGGGGCCCCTCCCGGGGCGAAGTGCGCGGGCCCGCTCAACGACCTCGTCACACAGGGCCTGGTGTACCTTCCGCACGGCATGAACGCGTTCGACACCCACGCAGGTCTGGCCGGCATTGGCCATCGCACCCCACACAATGGCGTCGGCGGCGGCGTCGAGGTCCGCGTCGGTGGCGACGATCACGGCGCCGATCACGGCGCCGATCACCGGCAGCGCTGCCCAGCCGGCCGCGGCCTTCTGTGCCCGGTGCACGGCCTCGGCGATCTGATCCGGCCCCTCCACCGGGTACTCGGCCGGCTGCCTTCCTGTGGCTGGGGAATGCGAGGTGAACGCCACGGCGGAAAGGGTCGTGTCCGTCATCGGTGTTGCTGGTGTGCGTTTTCGCCCCGACGCGGGGCCTCCGGCTTGCCGGGCGCCGAATCCGCGCCGAGGTCGTCCTGCGTCCGTACGAAGGGGTAGCTGTGCGGCTCGAGCCGGGGCAGGAGGGGAACGACTGGACCGCTGCCCGCCCTTCGCTTGTTGATCACCCTGCGGTGGGCCCACCCGTCCGAGACCGGGTCCTCGCTCCTGTCGCGGGCTCAGCCGAGGGTGTAGCCGTACTTCTCGGCGACCGCTCCCATGGCCACCACGTCGGCCGGGTCGAGCGGCGGGCCGACCTGGCCCCTGACACCGGGGCGCCCTATCTCCTGGAACATGCCGTCCATGCCGCCGGGAAGATACAGGAAGTACATCCGGGCGGGTTGTTCGGGGCTGATGTTGCGGAAGGAGTGGCGCACTCCCTTGGGGACGTAGACCACCCCGCCCGGCTCGACTTCGAACTCCTCGTCGCCGGCGGTCACATGGAGCGCGCCCTCCAGGAGGATGAACGTCTCGGACTCACCGTGGTGGGTGTGCGGCGGCGGCCCGGCCTCGGCGGGCACCACGGCTTCCGCCAGGGAGAGTTCACCGCCGGTGTCGGCGGCCCCGAGAAGAGTGGTGTAGGTGTCTCCCACGAGAAAGACGGGAGAGCCGCCGTCCGGCGGTACGTGCAGAGGGGGGAGGGACATTGACGGTCTTTCTGATCGGTAGGACGTTCCGCACGGCACAACGGCTCTTCGCGGAGTCCGGTTCAACGGCGTGCCGGCGCGAACGGCCGCCGTGCGGCCCGGGGGACGCCCCGAGTCCGCGCCGGGCGCAGCCGGCCGCTCTCCGGCCGCCGCGCGAGGCGGGGCCGCCGGCTTCCGACCCGGGCCGGCGCGCATGATCTGACCTTTCTCGGCTTCTGGCGCCGTCGTGCGAGGTGCCGAGCTTGCAGTGCCCGGGCCGGCAGAACCGCCAGTACCAGGAGCCTGTCGCGGACAACGGTCGCCGCGCCGCGCCCTCGCCGACGGCGGCCGATGATTCGGGACGGCGCCGTACGTGTCGCGCTGATCAGCCGCCGCGGCCCGCTGTGCCCGGCGGCGATGACCTTCCTGGACGGAGCGCTGACGGAACCGCGGAAGCCCCTAAGAGAACGGGCTTATGGGGCTGCCTTACAAGGCACATCGGGATTGTGTCTTGGGCGCGCCGCCCGGCCGGCTGCTGCAATCGGCCGTATGCAGAACCACCGCATCGGAGGACAAGTCGTCCTGAGCCGATACCGACGGCGGTGACACTGCGAAGCTCTGCGCGGCCACTTCCCGCTGGAGACCGATGTCCTCGCCGAGGAGCTGACCGAGCTGGGCGCAGGTGCTCCGGACGGTGTGGTACTGGTCCCCGCCTACATCGAGGCGGGCCGGCCGACCGTAGGCTCCCGCCACTGGATGCGGACCGCCGACGGGATGCTGCCGGTCGGCCAGAGCGAGTTCGCCCGTGACGCCACCTTCGGCTACCGCAGCTCGTCGCTGCCCGAGTGGGTCGAGGAGAAGACGGGCGGACGCATCCCCGCGGACGAGGTCCTGCGCGTCACCCTCGACGACCTGCGCGGCGGCGGCCCGGCGCACACGGCGCGGCTGCTGTCCTCGCTGCGCGGCGACGGGTGGCCGTGGTCGACGCGGTGTGCGACGACGATCTGCGCGTGCTGGCCCTGGCCCTCGCCGAGGCGGAGGAGAACGGCACGCGGCTGCTGTACCGGGTCGGGCCGTCCTTCGTCAGGGCCCGCGCCGGACAGGCGGCGCGGGCACCGCTCACCCCGGCCGAACTGCGCCCGCTGCGCGGCAACGCGCCGCACGGTCTCATCGTCGTGGAGTCTCATGTCGCGCTGACCACGAGGCAGTTGGACCGGCTGCGGGAGCGGGGCGGGATCGCCGAGTACGAGCTGGACGTGGCCCTGCTGCTCGACGGCGAGCGGCGTGACGCCCACAGGTGCTCTTCAACGCACCTCCCGGAGCGTGGGAGTCGGGAGAGCGCGGGATGGCGGCACTGCCCGGACGCGAGGCGGAGGTGCGTTCCGGTGTCGACCGGGCGCTGCAGTACGCGGCGGTGCTGGGCTGCCCTCGGGTGCACCTGATGGCCGGGCTGGTCCGACCGGACGCGACACCGGTCGAGCGGGCCAAGCACCGTGACACCTACCTGACCAACCTGGCCTGGGCCGCGGGGCGGGCCGCCGCGGCCGGCGTCGACATCCTGATCGAGCCGATCAACTGCCGCGACATGCCCGGTACTTCCTGAGCACCCAGGCCGAGGTGCACGCCGTGGTGCAGGAGGTGGGAGCCTCGAATCTCAAGGTGCAGCTCGACCTCTACCACTGCCAGATCGTCGAGGGCGACCTCACCGCGACCCTGCGCCGCGACCTGCCGACCGGCCGGGTCGGTCATCTGCAGATCGCGGGCGTGCCCGACCGGGGCGAGCCCGACCGGGGTGAGATCAACGTCCGCCACCTGCTCGACGTGGTCGACGCGCTGGGCTTCGACGGGTGGACCGGCTGCGAGTACCGCCCCCGCGCCGGCACGAGCGAAGGTCTCCGCTGGCTCAACGACTACCGGAGCCACCGAGAGGAGGGCGCATGAGGATGTCATCACGGGTGGCTTCGGCGGTTTCAGCGTCTCCTTGGGCCGGAGCGGTCGTGAGCGCCGCCTCTCCGCCCCGTGTTGACACAACGTCCGAACATCGTGCCCGCAACGGACAGATCACGCGTGGGCTCCCTGCGGGGCGTCGGAGATACTCGATACACCGCAACGGTCGCACGATCCATGCCACCGGTGCGGACCCGTTCGAGCATCAGGGCAAGGTCCATCCGGTGACTGTTGAGGTCGCCCATGAGGTCGCCGTCGCCTGACCCTCGCCGAGCGGTGCGTCGACGGCATCACCGCAACACGGAGACGCTGGGGGCGGGTGTCGAGAGCTCCATCAGCCTGGTGACCGCCCAACCCGGACACATCGGGTCCACTGAGGCCATCGACATCGCCAAGGACGCCCTTGCCGTCGGCCGGTGCGTGGCCTGACTCGCCAAGGAGAAGGGCCTCATGCCCGCGGGGATGCTCGCCGACCTGCTGCGCGGCGAGACCGTGGCGGGCAGCCGACGGGCCTGGTCCGAGATGCGCGATGAGCCTGGTCGGACTCGGCCCGGTGACGCTTGGTATGTCCGCTCCCGATGTGCGTTGTTCCAAACCAGTAAAGGAAAAGCATGTCGCTTCTGAAGACCATCGATCCCAATCCCTCCTTCGCACCCCTCGAGTCCGGCCCACTGCCGGAACGCCTGATTTCCGGCGACCCGACGTACAAGACCTGGGCCCAGGACGCCGCCCGCGGGGAAACGATCAAAACGGGTGTCTGGGAAGCCACGCCCGGCGAGACGCGCTCGATCAAGGGCGAGATCTTCGAGTTCTGCCACATCATTTCCGGCGTCATCGAAATCACGCCGGAAGGTGGCGAGCCGGCGGTCTACAAGGCAGGTGACAGCTTTGTCATGAAGCCGGGCTTCGTCGGTGTCTGGAAGACCATCGAAACCGTGCGCAAGATCTACCTGACCGTGTCGTAACGCCGATGCACCAGCTCAGCGATGCGGTATGAGGCGATGGGACCGGGCGGCTGCCTCCCGGTCCCATCCGTACTGCTCCGTGTCGCCGCGCAGAGAGCGGGCGGACGCACGGAGAGTCCCAGGTGAGGACTCCGCAGAGAAGCAGCAGGTCAGACGGTTCACAGAGATGTCCGGATCCAGCCAAGGCGCCGCAGGTCAGAGGCTCTCAAGTCCGGCGAGTTGCTGCCGCCCAGGGTGTGTTGCGAAAGTGGATCTTGGTCGGGGATGATCACGTCCCGTGGGACGGCGTGATCTGACGAACAGCCAGTGGGCCCGGCTGGATCGTTGTTGCCACTGGGCCTCAAGCCGGGTCGTCCGCAGGTGTGGACGCGGCGGCAGCTCATAAACGGCATACGGTGGCGGACCCGGACCGGTGCCCCGTGGCGCGAGGTGCCCGAACGCTATGGACCGTGGGACCGGGTCTATGGCCTGTTCCGGCGCTGGCAGCGGGACGGCAGGCACTCGGGCGAGGACCCTCACCCAGCTCCAGGCCGAGGCGGACGCGAAGGGCCTGGTCACCTGGGACGTCAACGTCGACTTCACCGTCTGCCGGGCCCACCAGCACGCCGCCGGGGCGACGAAAAGGGGGGACCTCCAGAAGCAGCCGCCCGACGGTATCTTCGTCGAGGCGGCCGACCACGCCCTCGGACGGTCCAGTTCGATGCGGTCCTGGAAGCCATCCGGGTCCCGAGGCTGGGTCTCGGCAGGCCGCGCAAGCGTCCGGACCGGGTCCGGGCCGACAAGGCGTACGACTCCCGCGGCAACCGCTCCTACCTGCGCAGACGCGGGATCAAGGCCACCATCCCGGTCCCGGCGGACCGTGTCCGCAACCGCCTCAAGCGCGGATCGCGAGGTGGGCGGCCGCCGACGTTCGACAAGGATGACTACAAGCAGCGGCACGCGGTCGAGTGCGGGATCAACCGTCTCAAGCGTCACCGGGCCGTCGCCACTCGGTACGACAAACTCACCGTCCGCTACGAAGCGACCGAGCTGGGAGCAGCCATTAACGAGTGGCTGTCAAGAGAAGAGTGCTTCTGACCTGGAGGGATGGGCTTGTTGAAGGTTCTGTCCACCGCAGGGTAGGAGGCACTCTCCAGGTGAGGAAGCGTACCGGTCCTCGTCGGGCACGGTGTCAGGCGTCGCCATCGGCGACGCGGATGTTGAGCTCGACCTGCCACTTGGTCTTCATCCGCTCGGATCGGGGGTCGGTGAGATAAGCCTCGTACCGGCAGGCGAAATGGTCGCCGGTCGGCTCGTCCCACCGGTCGGCGGTCATGCCGTTGTCCCTGATCCAGGTAACTAACAGGTGGTTCGCGCGCCGCGCGTGGTTGACGTAGGTGAGGCTCGCGTACCTGCCCGCCGGCAGAGCGCCGGTGCGCACGTGGTCGTCACCATCGAGCCTCTCCTTGGTGATCACACCGAGCTCGACGTCCATCGGGCCGTTCATGTCGATGACATGGAGGCGGAAGAACGTGTTACCGACGTCGGTTACGTCGCGCTTGTCGAGCCACGCGTACAGCTCTGCCATCAGCTTGTCACGGACGGCGAACAGGCCGCGGAACGGGGTGACGATGCGAATGCCGACATAGGGGGTTTCGGGCCTCGTGACGATCTGGGGACCTTCGATGATTTCCACGGTAACCTCCACGCGAGAGGCTACCGGCGTTTCACCATATTCGATGGCCGGACGAGCTAACGTGCTTTCGCCCGTGGGGTTGTCCAGCAGGTGATCACTTAAGCAGAAAGCGCCTCTGACCAGCGAGAATGAGGATCGCCTGTGCCATTCCTCCTACGAAAACACCCTCTGAGCTGTCATGATGGGTGTGACATCACTTTCCCGGAGGCGTACTGGTGACCCCGGCTGTCAGTCCTTGCGGAGTGCCCTGCGGGCAACCTCCGCCGCGCAGCCGGGACAGGAGTTTCCCGCGTCCCGGGACCACAGGGTGGCCGTGTTGATGTGCAGGCCGAGGAGCCGACTGGGACCACTGCCGGAAGCTGCCCTGCCAGCTCCATGAGAGCGGTGTTGCGTCCGGCTCGGGTGAGGATGCCGAGCCGGTTCAGGCGCTTCTTGAGAACAGCGTCCGTCTGCATCTGGAGCCCGTCTCGAGGTGCTCCAGTGACGCATGCGAACGCCTCTTTGACCATCGAGGGACGCCGAAGGCTCATCGAGCGCTTCAGCCAAGCCGCGAGGTGGCCATGCTGCGCGCTGCGCGTATCACTGCCACTGAACGGGTCCAGCACGGCGCCAGGGTCGTCCGCGCGCGACACCGACGCCGGTGAACGCAGCGCCGCGACGATGCGGAGCATCTGAAGTCCTGGGTTGACGGCCTGGGTTAACGTCGATAACTTAACGACATTAACTCACATGGGAGGGAAACCTGTGCCCACACTCGGAGCTGAAGACATCTACGCTCTCGCGCCGTACGCCAAGACACTCGGAGTCGTGTTCGACGAGATGACGGCAGCCGGCGTTCGAGCCACGCTGGCGCATGATCTCTCTCTTTCCACGGTGGGCGGCGGCTTCCATGGAGGAGCGTTGATGGGACTCGCCGATGTCAGCGGTGCCGTGTGCGCCGCCCTCAACGGTCCGGCGGGCGCCGCACCGGCCACCGTGGAGTCGACCACGCACTTCCTTCGGCCGGCACACACAGACGTCGTTGCGACAGCTCGCCCCCTGCGTGTAGGCCGCAACACCGTCGTCGAGGTCAACGTGCATGACGCCAAAGGCGAACTGTGCGCCCGGGTGACCCAAGTGGTCACCGCCGTCAAACCGAGGACATCCTGATCTCACTCTCTCCCGAAGGCTCCCTCTCCATGACCGGCTCCCGCGTTCGCGCCGCCAAGGGCCAGGGCGGCCTGCTCCGCGACCAGCTCCTCGACATCGCCGATCATCTACTCGAGGACGGTGGCGAGGACGCTCTCACGATTCGCGCAGTAGCGACCAGCGCGGGAGTCACCCCTCCAGCCGTCTACCTACATTTCGCCTCGAAGAGGGAACTCGTCCACGCCACGTGCCTGCGTGTGTGGAGTTCACTGTTCACCGAGTTGGAAGCAGTGTCCCGGGGGATCTCGGATCCTGTGACGGCGCTCTACGAAACCTGCGTCGCCTACATCGCGTTCGGGCTTCGCTACCCCTCCCACTACCGACTGGTGATGGATGGCGAAGCCACTGAAGCAAGTCGCCAGAACGCGGACGCGTGTTTCCGATATTTCCGAGACAAGGTCGCGGCCTGTCTTGATGCCGGTCTACCGGTCGAGAGCAGGACCGAAACCGCCAGATTGCTGTGTGCCGGCGTGCATGGCGCGGTTTCTCTCCTGATCCACCAGGGCCGCGACGCATGGCCTTCGGACACCGCTGACTATGCCATGCGGGCGGCATCCGCAGCCGTCCACGGCGCTCTTCTCACCGCATCTCACGTGTCCAGACCCTCGATGTCGGCCGTGATGCCGTCGAGCTGAGACAGGGGCATCGGCCGACTACTCATCGAGCGCATGAACCACCAGCCAGGACGGTCAGGCAGGCCGGTCTACAACACGACGACGTCTTCTCGCTGTTCGACGCCTCGACCTTCCCGAAGCTCTCGCTGGACTGCTACCTGACCCACGAGAAGCTGCTGACCGATCCGCATCTGGAGATGCGGGGTACGCGAGTCAACACCCTGCCGTGTCGAGGCCGGTCGATCGAACAAATGAGCAACGGGGCCATGCTTCCCTCTGGTACGGAACGGTCCTCAATCCCCGAGGTGCCCCGGCCGCTCATGCTGACACGATCTCAGCGCCGCGGCGCTGCAGGATGAGTTCAGAAACGGATCTTGAACATGGCTGACATCGCGAGTCAGGACGCAGAACGGTCGGACGATGCGCAGGCCCTCACCCGCACCTCGGTCCTACGGCGTGCTGTTCTTCAGGGCCCTCGCCCGGTTGGAGCCCGGCCGATCCCAGTGCCCACGACCGAGCAATTGCTTGGCGGGCGCGGAATGCCGCCGTCGCCTGTCCGCACTGCCTTCCCGGCACGGGCGGTCCCTCACTCAGAGTGAGTGGGGCGGGGCGAGGTCGCGCCGTACTTGGATGAGTGGTCTGCTGGAACTATCCGTAGGAGGGCACGCCGATGCGCTTCACCCGGACCTCCGTCCTCGCCCCCACGCGGACGCCCGCGCCGACCGGAGCCGGCGGAGGGCTGCTGCCGAAGCGGGATCTCGCAGCCGCGTGGTTCCTTGTCCTCCTGATCGCGGTGCCCGCGTGGGCGCTCACGATCGGGCAGGCCCGCGACATGGGGGTCGAGCCCGGCACGATGGGGATGGCGCTGCCCCTGTTCCTGCTGCTCTGGGTGACGATGATGGCGGCCATGATGCTGCCGTCCATGGCGCCGGTGGCCATCACGTGGGTGCGGGGGATCGGCCGACGGTCCTCCGGCTGGACCCGGGCCGCGCGCACCGTCGAGTTCGTCGGCGGGTACCTGATGGTGTGGACCGCCTTCGGGGCGCTCGCCTACGCGGCGCTGGCCCTCACCGGCGGCCTGGTGGCCGACCACCCGACCGCCGGGCGCTGGATCGGCTTCACCGCGTTCCTGCTCGCCGGCCTGTACCAGCTCGGGCCGCTGAAGTACGTGTGCCTGCGGCACTGCCGCGACCCCATGAGCCACCTGATGCACTACGCCGGTTTCCGGGCGCCGGCACGTGACCTGCGGGTGGGCGTCCATCACGGCGCCTACTGCGTGGGATGCTGCGCCGGGCTGATGGTGGTCATCATCCCGCTCGGCGTGATGAACGTGGCGGCGATGGCGGGACTGGCCCTGGTGATCTTCGTGGAGAAGCTGTGGTCCCGGGGCCCTCTGCTCGCCCGGGTCGTGGGCTCGGCGTTTCTCGTCCTGGCCGTGCTCGCGCCGTTCCAGGACTGGCTGCTGCCGGGGCTGCAGGACTCGATGCCGTCGATGGGCGGCATGTGACTCACCTGGAAGACGGCCGTGCCCAGGCATTCGGTCCCGCCCTTGGCATCCCGGGGTTGCCCGTCCTACGGGCAGCTGCACAGCACAGCACAGCGCACGCGCAGCCGGCGCTTCATGCGCGGCCGAGAATGCCGCAGGAAACGCCGCGCGATCACCGCGAGATCACCTTCACCCAGGCCGCAAACCGCAGTAGCCGGTGAAGGTCTCTTCGAGTCCCTCGTGGTTGCCGATCCTGGCCCCTACCGCCTCTACCAGGGGCGGGGGTGTGTGGTCAGGTCGGTCCGGTCCAGTCGAAGGGGAAGTGTTTGCTCGACTTGCCCGAACGGTCCCAGGTGAAGCCGAAGGCGTCGGCCCGGTCGGTGGTGGCGCGGCCCCAGGTGGCGATCTGGCCGGGTCCCACCTCGGAGCCGGGGGCGTTGTGCACCTGGACCCGCGTGCCTTCCGGCGTGGTCGGGCCGGTCAGCGCTTCGGCGGTTGCCGTCACCTTTCCGGGGATTTCCGCGCGCCAGGCTGCCAGGTCCTCGTCGACCTCGATGCGGATGGGCGCAAAGTCCATGCCCCTCATCTCTGGGCCGAACATCTCGCCGAACTCCGCAGGCCATCCGCCCGCCTCACCGCCGAAGATCGCCTGGAGGGCGGCGCGCTGTTTTTCGTCGGCGCGTTCGTCGAAGAAGACCGCGGCGTAGGCGTCCGTGTGCTCGCGGGCCCAGGGGTTGCCGACGAAAGAGCCGAGCATCAGTACGTTGAGGCCGTCGAGCCGCACGTCGCCGAAGTTGCCCTCCCCTATGTGCCAGGCCAGCACCCCCTCGCAGTCGCCGTAAGTCGGGGCCTGCGCGAACGTACAGGGGCACGGGATGGCGCACTTGCAGACATCGAACCAGTCGCCTGCCAGATGCCAGGGCGGCGGACCGGTGGTGGGTTGCTCCGTCATCTTGCTTCCTTCCGCCGAGGGAGTTCGAGGCGAGATCACGCTCTTTGTTCCAGCTTGCTCCTCGTCCGTTCTGCGGGCGAGTGGTATCAGGCGACTGTGACTGGTGTTGCTTCCTGTGACTGGTGGTGCTGGTGAGGCGGGCGCCTGGTCGCGGAAGGCCCGGACGCTCAGATGGGGCGTTGGGGATGCCGAAGGGCAGGGCGCCTGACCGGAAATCTCGACGGTCAGGAAGGTATCGGTGCGGGCCGCGGAGACGGCGGCTTCGCCGAGTGCTCCGCGAGTCTGTCGCCGCCGGCCGGGCGTCCAGGCCGGACGCCGACCGGCCCGGCTGGGCGGTGGCGGGCCCCCGCGGTTCGACGCGAGCCACCGGGCGCTCCCGGCACCGCTGTCTCACCAACTCCCCGGGATGCGCTGAGCAGGGTGCGGTCGCTGGTACGCCAGGACACCGTGCTTGCGATGACATCGCCACCTGATCGCACGCCGCCACGCCGTCCGTGCCCGGCCCAGGCGGCTGGGCCGGGGAACGGGCCGCCGTGCCGCGTCCTGCGGCGGGCGATCCTGGGCCCCATGTCACGAGGGCGGACCAGGTCGCGGTAGATGTCGTTGTCGTTGCCGCGGTCGGTGAAGAGCGAGTCAGGTTTGCGGTGTGGGAGCCCCACCCGGCCGCGAACCCGCGGGATCGCGTCGAGCAGGGGGCAGTTGGGTGACGCGGTGCAAGACCTCGGCAGCCGTACGACTCACGTCCGGTGGGCGGCGCCGTCGTGGGCGCGCCGCAGCAGGGCAGCGGCGGCAGCCAGTTCCTCGCCGCAGCAGGGGCTACGGCGGTGTGCGCGCGTCCCTGCGGCCCGGTGTCAGTCCATGGTCGTAGCGTGTGCGGGTGACTCAACTCATGCAAAACTACTTCTACTTACGCCCCTCGGGCGTGCACGATTCCATGGCGGGGCGCAGCCTCACGCTGGAGACCTCCGGCGGTGCCACACCGGCCGGAGAGGCGGCCAACCCCCGTTTCTTCAGCGGGTTCCTGACCGCGCCGGCCGCCGCGGCGACGGCGCTGCTCGCGGTCGCCGACGTGGCGGCCGCCCGCTACTACCGGCCGAGCGGCGGGGCCTCGCTCGACCCTGTGGTGACGGCCGACGGCGACCGGCTGCGGCTTGAGTCCTTCTCCGGCTGCTGCGGTGTCTACGCCCGCCTCGACGTCCTCGCGCCCGGCCTCGACGGTGGCGATGTCGGTCATGGCACCACGAACGTGGACGTCAACCCGCCGCTGCGGCGGGCGCTCGCCGGGCTCGGTGGGCTCGACCCGCTTCATCTGGCCGTGGGGCCGGAGGAGTTGGCGGTGCGCACCTTCGACGGCGAGTTCGTGGAGAAGAAGGTCCCGCTGCCGGAGCGCTGGCTGCGCGGCTTCGCCGAGGCCCAGGTGCTCGCGGCGGGCTTCGCTCTCCGGGCCGAGGTTCCCGCTGCGGAGGCGGCCGCCCTGCTGCGGGCGGTGCCCCGGCCCACCCGCCAGTCCGGTGCCCGCACAACCCGCTGGGTGGTGCCCGCGGGCCGCACCCTGCGTCCCGTGACCAGGCCGGCGCCGGGTGCCGTGTGCCTGCCCGGGCCGGAGCGGCTGCTGACCCTGCAGACGGTCCTGCGGCACGCGACGACCGTACGGGTGTACGCGCCGACGGCCGCGGACGGGGCCGACGCCGCGGACGGGGCCGCCGCCGTTGCCTGGGAGGTCGAACTGCCGGGCATGCGGCTGACGTTGCTGCTCTCCCAGAGCGCCTCGCGTGGCTTCTCCGGCGAGGGCGGAGTGCTCCACGACCTAGGGCCTGTGTCGGAAGTGGCGCCTGCCGGCCGACGCCTGGCACGCACTCTCGCCGCACCGGGCGAAAGCCCAAGTACATCCAGTACGAGGACTTCCGGCCGGCACTCTCCCAAGCTCTTCGAGCAGGGGGTACCCCAGAGCACGCACCGGACGCCGCTCCTCGACGGGCGAACGTTGCCTGCCGGGGCACTAGTCACCGGGTCCGCGGCGGCGGACGCGGAACGGATCGCCGAACTGATCGCCTGGGAGCCGAGGATCGATGTCGCCGACCTGTCGGGGCAGACCGGTCTGCCCGCCGACCGGGTGCGTGCCGCGCTGACCATGCTGGGCACGTCCGGCCAGATCGGCTACGACATCGCCGAGGAAGCGTACTTCCACCGCCACCTGCCGTACGACGCCGGCGCCGCGGAGACGCGCAACCCCCGGCTGCGCGGGGCGCGGGCGCTCGTCGCGGACGGGTCGGTCCGGCTCGACGGCCCGCTGGCCCGGGTCGGGAAGGGCGACGACGCCCATGTGGTCCGCACCGACGACGCGACCGGGCGGTTGAGCTGCACCTGTTTCTGGTGGGCGAAGTACCGGGGCGGACGCGGCCCCTGCAAGCACGTCCTCGCTGTTGGCCTGGCACGAGGCACGGCGGCGGAGTCGCAAACGACGGCGAACACGACACGATCGGAGACGGCACGATGAAGCTGGTCCACCTCGCGGAAGCATCAGATGTCGAGGGGGTGCTCCGGGAACTCGGCGCCCTGACGCCGGGCGACCGCGCGGCACAGGCCGAGGCCCTGGAAGCCCGGCGCGCGACGCTGCGGGCCGACTGGAGCCACCGCCCCGAGAGGGAGAAGGCCGCCCAGCTCGCCGCCGAACTCGGCTGCCGGACCGACCGCGTGGCCGCGGCCGACTGGATCCAGCGGGACGAGAACGGCGCAGCGTGGTCCCCCCTGTTCCTCGGCGGGTCCTGGATGCTCGACGTCCTGAACCTCCACCCCGTCGCGTGGCGGGCCGAGCTGGCCGCGCAGCTCGCCGAGCGGTTGACGACCGAGCGCTCCGCAAGGGCCGACCTCGTCGAGCACCTCGTCCACGACACGGGCTGCCCCGTACCGGACGCCGTCGGGTTCGTCCACGGCTGGCTGGAGAGCCGCATCGCCAACAGGGAGCATCCCGCGGGGCTGCGCGGCGGGCCACGGCCCGGCGCCACCATCCTGGAGCGGCTGCGCGCGGACGACCTGTCGCCGAAACTCCTCCCGCTGGTCCTGGAACGGCCGGAGATCCAGCTCGGCGTGCACTATTTCCATCACGGGACGGCGCGGAACGGCCTGTCGTACATGATGGAGAACACCAGGCTGGGCCCGTTCATCAGACTCTGTGCCGAGGGACTGGTCGACCATGCCGCGCTGGTCCGGCGCGTCTTCGCCGACCTGGATGCCGCCATGACATGGGGGCTGGACGTCGCGATCGTTCTGAAGGAACTCGCCCCCACCCCGGCGGAACTCGCCTCGGTGGCCGGTGAACGCACCGCGCTCGCCGAACCCCTGCGCGCGCGGCTGCTCCAGGACGGCACACGCGCGGAGACCGCGCCGCCGCTCGCGTTCCTGCGCGCGCTCGCGCTCACCCCGGACGAGAACGCACCCTCCGCCAGGGACCATGTGGCGCTGCTCGACCTGTCGTCGCCGGTGGCCTCATACGCGCAGGAAGTCCTCAACGGGCTCGACGAGGCCGGGCTGCTGGAGCCCGACGTGTTCACCGAGGTGTGCGAACGGGTCCTGCTCCGCCCGGAGAAGAAGCTGGTCCGCGCCCAGCTCACCCGGCTCGACCGCGCGGCCCGCCGGGACCCCTCGCGCGCCGCCCGGACCGTGCTCGACGCGGCGAGGGCCTTCGACCACCGGGACGTCGACATGCAGGAACGCGCCCTCGACGTGGTCGCCCGGCACCTCAGGGCCGCGGGCGACTCCGTACTGCCTGAGCTGCGCACGGCTGCCGCACGGATCAACCCCGGTCTGGCGGCACGGGCCGCCGAACTCCTCGGCACCGCACCGGACCAACTCACCCGGCAGTACAGCGACATACTCCCCGTCGTGCCCGAGCCACGCCCGGTACAGGGCCCCATCGAGACGGCCGTCGAGGTCGCCGAGGAGCTCGCGGCGGTCGTCGCGGACGACAAGGACGTGGTCACGTTCGAGCGGGTCCTGGACGGGCTGGTCCGGCACGCCCACCTCGACCGGATCGCGCTGGCCCAGGCGTTGAAGCCGGTCATGCGCAAGGAGCCCCGCTCGGACGAGGACTGCACCCAGGCCGACGTCTACGACGTGGCCGCGGCGCTGCGGGGCGACGAGCCGAGGCAGCGCCACTTCACCGTCCGCCCCAAGTACAGCAGCAACTCCCCGGCCGGTGAACTGCTGGGCGCGCGCCTGGCCGAGGCGATCGACATCATCGAGGCCGACGCGCAGCCGTTCCTGCTGGCCGTGCCGACCGACACCACCGGTGCGCTGGACGCCGCCGTACTCGTGGAGCGGATCTCGGTGCTCGACGGACTCGGCATCACACCCGCGCCGGTCGACCTGGCCCAGGCGCTGCTGCGCGTCGCCCCGACCGCCGACGAGAAGGTGCCGGCCGCGGCCGGGCAGCTCGCGTCCGACGCCGGGCAGCGGCTGGCGCGGTGGCTGCGCGAGGGCGGTCTGCCGCACTGGGACTGCGGGCCGGCCGACTGGCCCGACGCCCACTCTCACAAGGACCCGACGGACTGGGTGAGCCACATACGCCCTGAGCCGGCCCCCGGCCCCCCGCTGCTCCCGGCCGCCGCGACCCTGATCGGGCCGCACCGGGGCGGTGCCCTCTTCAACCCGATGGCCCCCTTCTGGCTCGCCCAGTTGCCCCACCACCGCGAAGTCGTGCTGGCCCGCGACTACTTCAGGTACCGCGTCAGCGAGCGGGGCTGGGCCTACGCCCTGCCGTTCGCCGCGGAGTCCGGCGGCCCGGCGGGATTCGCGCTGCATCTGGCGCTGGCGTTCAGCCTCTCGTACGACCGGCAGGGCGAACGCGACGCGGCGGTGGACGCGCTTCTTGTGCTCGCCGCGCGGGGGCAGCTGAACACCGACCTGCTCGGACGGCAGTTGGCCGAGATGCTGCGCGGCAAGTCGATCGAGTCGAACCGGGTGACCGTCTCCCTGCGTATGGCGGCCGAGACCGGCGCGTACGCCACCGTGTGGTCCGTGCTCGAAGTCGCCCTGCCCCACCTGCTGGGCGATCCGGTGGTACGGGGCACCGGAGCGCTGCTCGCCCTCGGTGTCGACTGCGCCTCCCGCTGCGCGGCGAAGGGCGAGATACCCGAAGTCACCGCGGTCGCCGCGCGTACCGGCTCGAGCCAGGTGGTGAAGAACGCGAGACTGCTGCGCGACGTACTGCGCTGAGCGGCCCTGCTTTGCACCCGGCCGGGGCCGTCGAACGACATTCCCGGCACCCGGAGCGCGGCCACCGCGAAGGTGCGATTCCTTGGGAGTCCCCTGGCGTGTTCCGCTACAGCCGGACGGCCGTATCAACGAGCGTGACGATGCCTTGGCCACCGACGTCAGCCTCTGCCGAAGTCCCTAGTCCTGACGAAGCGTCGGTCGCTGGTGGAGGGGCCCGTCTTCGTGCCGGTGAGAATCCAGTAACCGGCCTCCTTGCGCGGCTTGTTGAAGCCGAAGGTGCCGATGAGCAGTTCGTCGCGCCCGTCGATGTCCAGGTCGGCGAGGTGGAGGTCCCATCCGAACCGATCGCGGTCCCCCTCGTGCCGGGGCGAGCCGCCCAGGCCGATGGAGTACCTGTCGATCCTCATGACACGGTCCTCGCTGAGGCCGCGCGGTCCGCCGAGCAGTACCGTCACCTCGCCGACGCGCCGATCGCTTCCCACCGTCTGGGTGGCGACATCGTCGCGACCGTCTCCGTCGACGTCACCGACGACCGCGTCGAAGAGCCGCACCTTGCCCAGGCTGGTGGCGGAGCGCCCGCGGCCGGGGCCGTTCGCGCTGCCGTACACGGCCACCGCCTCATCGACCTGAGTACGCCCGAGGATGTCGTCGCGGCCGTCGCCGTCGAAATCCCCCGCGACGACGGGGACCATTCCGCTCTCGTGATCACTCGTGATGCCTGGCACAGATCCCACCTCCTTCAGACCCTGCGGCATTGCGCGGTAGAAGGCGGCGTCGTCGACGTCCGGCATGTCGTCGTCCTCGAAGCGGGCGTCCTCTTCGTCGTACTTCGCCTTGGTCACCAGGTCGTCGCGGCCGTCTCCGTCGAAGTCCGCCGCCACCACGTGGGCCACGGGCACCCAGCCGTCATGCCCGACGTCGACACTCGTGGTGGTCCGGGGCACACCTTTGTCGCGGGCGAGCGGGCCGTGCAGGATCACGGCCTGCTGCGGTTCCAGGTCCTGGTCCGAGCTCGGTTCACCCAGGGTGAGCAGGTCGAGCGCACCGTCGCCGTCGAAGTCCGCGACGGCGACGGCGTCCTGTACATCGGAGGGCAGCCCGGTGGTGCCCGTGGCTCCGCGCGGGCCGCCCCAGATGATGCGCTGGTCGGGGGTGTACTTGCCGCTCGGGTGGCTCAGTCGGTTGCGTACGACGATGTCGGCGTGGCCGTCGTCGTCCAGATCACCCGTGAACTGTTCCGACACGTCACGGAAGATCGGTGAGGAGTCGACCCGGGGATCGGGCGGGGCGAAGCGCTCCGAGAGGCCGAAGGCGCCGGCGGGGTCGAGGCCGGAACGCGAAGCGAAGGCGATGAAACGGTTGTTGAACCACTTACCGCCGGTTTTGGGGTACTTGTACCAACCGTTGACGACGGCGTCGGCGTGCCCGTCGCCGTTCACGTCACGGCGGTTGACCTCGCCCGTGTCGCGTTCGGCCGGTGTCGGTGGCGACCCGGACGTCGAGGGCATGGTTGACGCGGAGGTGTCCGCCGTCCGCTCCTCGCCGTCGCCCGTGCAGCCCCCGGCGAGGAGAGCCATCGCGCAGACGCAGGCCATCGCCGCTGGAACTCCGTGCCAGTTCATGACGCCAGTCTGCGCGAGTCTCACCACGGCTCGATAACGCTGCCGCCCTCAATCGGGCAACAGTCCTTGCCGCCGTCGTCACGGCCGTCAGGCACTTGTCGGTGCTGTCACACCAACGCGCTCTCGCCTGTCTATATGGCTGACGGACGAGGAGCAGAGGGAACCATGCGTGAGATCCTGATCGTCGGTGGTGGCTATGCGGGCTTCTACACCGCGTGGGGCCTGGAGAAGTCATTGCGGGCCGGCGAGGCGCGGGTGACGGTTGTCGACCCACGCCCGTACATGACTTACCAGCCTTTCCTGCCGGAGGTGACGGCAGGTTCGGTCGAGGCACGCCACGCCGCTGTGTCGTTGCGACGTCATCTGCGCAAGACCCGGCTGATCGCGGGGAGCGTGACGGAGATCCGTCACAAGGACCGCACGGTCGCCGTCCAACCTGTGGACGGAAACGCCTACGAACTCCACTACGACATCCTCGTCGTCACTGCCGGTGCTGTGACGCGTACCTTCCCCATACCCGGTCTGGCGCAGCAGGCCATCGGCCTGAAGCACGTGGAGGAGGCAGTGGCCATCCGTGACCGGCTTCTGACCGCGTTCGACCAGGCGGCGTCGCTGCGGCCTGGCGCCGAGCGGCGGAAACTGCTCACCTTCACGTTCGTGGGCGGCGGTTTCACCGGTGTCGAGGGCTTCGGCGAACTGCTGTCGCTGGCGACCGCGATGCTCAAGTCCTATCCGGAGTTGAGCCTGGAGGACCTGTCGTTCCATCTCGTCGAGGCCCGGGACCGCATTCTGCCCGAGGTGAGCGACCGGCCGGGTGCGTGGGTGGTGCGTTCCTTCGAACGCCGTGGCGCGCGCGTGCATCTCAATACACAACTCCTCTCCGCTGTGAACGGGCACGTCGTGCTCTCCAGCGGAGAGGAATTCGATTCGGAACTGATCGTCTGGACCGCCGGCAACGCCTCCAACCCGGTCGTGCACAACCACACGGACCTGCCGGTCGACGAGCGGGGACTGCTCGTGGTCCGCCCCGATCTTCGCGTGGGCACCGACAGCGATCTCGTGCCGGATGCGTGGGCGGCCGGAGACGACGCGGCCGTTCCCGACCTTGCCTCGCCTGTGCCGGGGGCGCGCACGGTCCCGAACGCCCAGCATGCCGTGCGTCAGGGCAAGCGCCTCGCGAAGAACATCGCGGCCGGACTGCGCGGGGGCAGGATCCGCAACTATCGCCACAGCAGCCTGGGAGTGGTGGCGACACTGGGGCTGGGGCGCGGCATCTTCCAGTACAGGGGCATCGTCATCAAGGGAGTCCTCGCCTGGCTGATGCACCGGGGCTATCACGTCCTGGCCGTGCCCACCTGGGAGCGCAAGGTCCGCGTTCTTACCGTGTGGCTCACCGCCGCCCTGTTCGGCCGGGATCTTGTCTCCCTCGCGGCCGTTCAGCACCCACGGGACGCGTTCGTCACGAACGGCGGTCCGCAGCGCTCCGGCGAGAGCCGGGCGAGCGACCACACGGCCGCTTGAGCATGCCGGAACAGGGCCGGCGGCTGACGGCCGGCACTCACACTTCGTCTGCCTCACCGGCCCTTGACCCCGAACCGCTGGAGCACACAGTGGGCCGTGAATTGCCGTGAATTGCCGTGAATTGCCGTGAAATGCGGTGGAGGGAGTGAGTACCCGGGCGTACGGTCAGACCCGCAATCCCGCCCTGGCCATCGCCGACCGTACGGAGCGTACGACGAATTCGGCGAGGAGCACGGTGGACGCGATGCTCAGGCACAGGCCCCATTGGGTCAGGGTCAGCGGCACGGTGCCGAAGACCGTGTGTGCCCAGGGCAGGTGGACGACGGCGACCTGTACGGCGAGGACACCGGCCAGGCACAGCCACAGCGCGCGATTGCGGAACTGATGTCGGCCCAGCAGCGGGCCGTCGTCCGCGCGGGCGCCCAGGGCGTTGAACAGCTGGAACAGCACGAACGTGGTGAACGCCATGGTCAGCGCGGTGTCCGGGGCGACGTACGAGCGGGCGACGGCGAGCAGCGTCACGGTACCCATGGCCATGACCGCACCGGCCCGGCCGATGGCGAAGAGCCGGCGGGCGTCCAGGATCCGCTCACCCGGGTCGCGCGGCGGGTGGCGCATCACATCGTCACGGGCGGGGTCGACGGCCAGGGCCATCGCGGGTGGTCCGTCCATGATGATGTTGACCCACAGCAGTTGGGCCGCCGTGAGCGGGGACGGCAGACCGGCGAGGGAGGCACTGAGCAGGGTCAGGATCGCGCCGATGTTGGTTGCCAGCTGGAAGCGGACGAACTTGACGATGTTGGCGTAGATGGCCCGTCCTTCGCGGACGGCCCGCACGATCGTGGAGAAGTCGTCGTCGGTCAGGACCACGTCGGCGGCTTCCTTGGCCACGTCCGTGCCGGTGATGCCCATGGCCACGCCGATGTGGGCGGCCCGGAGCGCCGCGGCGTCGTTGACGCCGTCACCGGTCATGGCGACGATGTGTCCCCGATTCGTCAGCGTCCGGACGATCACGACCTTGTGCTCCGGGGCGACCCGGGCGAACACGGCGATGTCGTCGATGCGCTCGGCGAGTTGTTCCTCCGTCATCCGGTCCAGTTCAGTGCCCGTCACGACGTCGCCGTCGATGTCCAGCTCGCGGGCGGTGGCCGCCGCCGTGTCGGCATGATCACCGGTGATCATCTTGACGGCCACTCCTGCCGTGCGGCACTGCGCTATTGCGTCCCGTGCCTGCGGGCGGGGCGGATCGGCGATCCCGGCGACCGACATCAAGGTCAGGCCGGGTAGCGCGGCCGGAGTGAAGGCGCTCGGCGTGTCGACCATCACGGCGGTGGCCGCGCCCAGTACTCGTAGTCCGGCGCTGCCGAGCCGGCCCGTCACGGCGAGCATCTCCTCCTTGCGCCCTTCGTCGAGGGGGCGAGCACCGTCCTCGGTGAGGACGTCGGTGCACATGCCCAGCAGGACGTCGACCGCGCCCTTGACGTGGACGCGGGTGCGGCCGTCGGGTTGGGTGTGGAAGGTGGCCATGTACTTGGTGGCCCCGTCGAAGGGCAGCTCGCCCGTGCGGGGCAACTCCGTACGCAGCCGGTCGGCGTCCACACCGGCCTTGGCGGCCAGGACGACCAGTGCGGCTTCTGTCGGGTCACCGATGAAGTAGCCGTCGTTCAGGCGTGCGTCGTTGCACAGGGCGAAGGGAAGCACCGCGTCACGGAGATCGTCGGCGGGAGACGTGTCATCCGCGCCGGGGACGCGGAGGACGCCTGCCGTTCCGTACCCCTCCCCGGTCACGTCGTAGAGCCTGCCCGCGGTCCACAAGCTCCGCACGGTCATCTCGTTGAGGGTGAGCGTGCCGGTCTTGTCGCTGCACACGACCGTGGCCGCACCGAGGGACTCCACCGAGGCCAGTCGTTTGACGATGGCACCGCGACGGGCCATGCGGTGCACGCCGAGTGCCAGCGTCAGGGCCAGCACGGCGGGCAGCCCTTCGGGGATCGCTGCGACGGCCAGGGCTACGGCCTGCAGCGCGACGTCCGAAGGCGACTCGCCGCGGACCCATGCGCTCAGGGCATAGGCGACGACCGCGACTCCGCTCAGCAGTGCCAGCCGCCGGCCGAGGCTGTCCAGCTGAACCTGGAGCGGGCCCGGCGGCTCCGTCCCGGTACGCAGCGCCTCGGCGATGGCGCCGAGTTCGGTGCGCATTCCGGTGGCCGTGACGATCATTTCGGCACGGCCCCGGGTCAGTGCGGTGTTCATGAACAGCATGCTGGTGCGCTCGGCGAGCGCCACCGGGGCGGTCGATGTGTGATCCACGGCGGTCACGCTCTTGGCAACCGGCTGGGACTCACCGGTCAGGGCGGCCTCGGCCACCTCGACCGCCTCTGCGACGATCAGCCGGCCGTCAGCCGGTACGCGGTCGCCGGCCTCCAGCAGGACCACATCTCCGGGCACGAGGAACTGTGCCTCCACCACCTGCTCCGTGCCGTCGCGGCGAACCCTCGCCGTGGGCACCAGCATCCGGCGCAGCGCCTCAAGACTGCGCTCGGCACGCCGCTCCTGCCAGTATCCGAGCACGGCGTTGATCTGCAGAACGACGGTGATCACGACTGCGTCCCTGATGTCCCCGATGGCTCCGGCCACCACCGCGGCGATCAGCAGGATGACGATGAGCCAGTTGCGGAACTGGTCCAGGAACTTCAGCCACTCCGGGCGTCGGGCCGGTTCGGACAATCGATTGGCGCCGTGGACCGCCGCGCGCTCGGAGACCTGCCGCGTGCTCAGCCCCATCCCCGGGTCGACGCCGAGCCGGTCGGCCACCTGGGCGGGAGCCTGCCGATAGGCGTCCGGCTCAGCGGCGGGGACCTGCGGCGCGGTGTCCGTGCGCGCGACCTGGCTCCCGGGTTGCCCGTCCAGCGTCGTCATTGATTGATTCCTTTCCGGAGCGGAGCATCACGACGGGGCAGTACGGGTGATGCGGAACGGCCTGGATGACCGAGCCCAGCAGCAGACCCCACCCGTATGACCGGGCACGAGGAACGGATGTGACACGCCAGGCCGCGGGGTGGATTGCGCTGTGACGTCGACAGCCTTGACCCTCAACTGTGTGTGTCACAGACGGGCGAGCTCTCCGGTCCATGAGATGAGAAGGCCGCACCGTGACGGTGCCGTGGTTGATGTCCTCGCGGCTTCCCGGCGCTGGTGCGTGAACCGCAGATACGCACTACGGCGACTGGCCGGCTGCCGACGCCCTTCCACCGAGCCGGCCGGCGGTGCGCCCACACAGCTCAGTGCGCCGGGATCCGCGATGCATCCCGGCATTCGACCCGCCCGGGTCCGGTATCGCCGCAACCGGGCTTCTTGCCTTCCCCGCTGGAGCACACCATGGACGCGAGTGAAGAGGCCAAGCGCGGCCTGACCGAGATCGAGAACTTCCTCTACCAGGAGGCCCATCTGAAATCAGCACACCGGCGCGTGGCCGATTTCACCGCACGGGCACCGTGGCTGACCCGGGAGCAGAAGATGGATATCGAGAGGTGGTATCTGGAGGAGCAGACCTACGTTGCCCGCATGGTGACGGAGCACATCGCCGACAGCATCAGCGTGGCGGAAGAGCAGCACCGTGTCCGCGTCCGGCGATGGCTGAGAGGCACACTGACCGCGATGACCGTGATCACCGTGACGATGATCGGTCTGTGCGTCGTGATCCTGCAGTCGATGCGCTGAACCACCGGCGCTCATCAGCCCGCGTCCGGTCGCCGACTTGCGGACAGGCGAGCAGTCATGTCATGCGATGCTCACGTCATGACTGACCACCGCGAGGTTGCCATCGTCCGCTGGCCAGGTCAGGCCCCTTCCGCCCAGGATGGGCCGGCAGATCTGCTGGCGGCCTACCATCTGCAGACGCAGGCCGAGAAGGGTGCGGCCGTCGCCGGGGTGGATGGTTTGCCGGACCGCTACCGTGCAGAGATCGCGGATCCACAGGCCGCGTTCGTTGACGATGTCGTGCTGCTGGCGTTGAGCGGGGACACCGCGGTGGGCTGCCTGGTGGTGACCGCCTCTGTCGACGGACGGACCGAGGTCAAGAGGCTCTGGACGGACCCGGCGTTCCGGGGGCGGGGCATCGCGTCCAGCCTGGTCAGCGCCGCTCTCGTGCATGCTGCGGAAAGCGGCGTCAGCGCGGTGCGGCTGTCGGTATGGGAGTGGCGGGCAGGCGCGATCGCCATGTACGAGCGGCTTGGATTCACCGTCACCGAGTCGTGGGACGAGCGGGACCAACTGGTCTGCATGGAACGAGCCGTGTGAGTGGTCACAGCCATTCATTGATGGGCGCGACGAGGACGGTCGCCTCGTAGCGGACCGCGATGATATATGCCGCTAGGAGCGCTTGGCGCGGTAGAGGCCCCGGCCGGTCCGCTGGACACGGGACGCACCGACCAGGCGGTCGAGGGTGCTGCGAACGCCGTTGATGCTTCCGCTGTCGGTATCGCGGCCGAGAGCCGCGGCAACATCGCGGGCTCGCACATCGACATCGCCGAGGCCGGCGAAGTACTCCATGATCTGCTCGGTGAGCTTGCCGTACGACTTCTGCCTGTCCGTGTCCGTTTCGGCGCCGACAGGACGTTCCGCGTCCTTGCCGCTCCGCGGCTTCGGAGGCTGCGGAGCGGCCTTCGCCGTCGCGTCCACAGGCTCGGTGGAAGTGGTGTCGGCCTGCGGTTCGGCGGTCGTCGCGGCCCGGCCCCGCCGCGCACCCGCAGCATCGGCCGTAGCCGTCAGGGTCGCAGCGGCTTGGTTGTGCATCAGGGGCACGAGGGCGCTGAGGGCCCGCTGTACCGAGCTGAGATGCGCCACAACCGCGGCCAACTCCCTTTCGAGTGCCTCCTTCTGGAGCTGCAGGCGGGCCAGGTCCTCTTGAAGGCTCTCAGCGGTGATCTCAATGTCATGCGCCGTTACAGAGACCATGTGTTCCTCTCATCTTCAGCCCACGTGCCACGCCCCGGCTCACCTGCGGTACCGCTCGATCCGAACGCGGGCATGGGACCCCTCCGTCATCATATGCAGTGACCCACTCTGAACGTAGTCGGAAGGCTGTCCTGGAGAGGAACGGCCGACCCGCGGAAGGGTGCTGGACAGAGTGCGATACGTATTCAATGCCATCGCAACGGTCGTGGCCAGTATGTGAGGGGCAACCAGTACGTCGCCCGCGGCCTGCTCCTCGCATCGTTTGACAACATCTCGCAGGAACACACCGTCCGCTGCCAACTGGCATGGGCGGATTGTGCGTGCTCGTCCTGAAGTGGCCGCGTCGCGGTTACCCGTTGCGAGGTCCGTACTGGCGTATGTTGACACCATGTCTATGCACACCGTGTATACATCGTGTGTATGGTCTTCGGTATGTCAATCCGCAACACCCCCCTCGGGCTGGTGGAGTCCGGCCCCTGCCACGACGTCAAGCGCGTCTTCCACGAGAAGTTCAGCCCCGGCCGGTGCCTCGCCTACGGCCAGGTCCACGACGGAGGCCGACTCGCGAAGGCGGTGACTCGGCGATGAACGACACGGAACGCACCGAGACCGCTCGATCAACCGGCGCCGTTGTCGTCCTGGTCACCCACGAGGCACGCGTCGCCGCCTACTCGGACCGCCAGACCGTCGTACGCGACGGGCGCTCCCGGAACACGGAGCGCGTCGCATGACCCCCGACGACCGTGCGCACAGCACCGATGCGCTTCCCTCGGCGCCGTCCCGGGTGGGGCCCGGAGGACCAGGAGCGTGGATCCGCGAACTCGGCCTGGGCATACGCTTCGCCGCGGCGGGGGGCCGGGGCGGTTGGGCAAGGACCGTCCTCACCGCCGCCGGGGTGGCGCTCGGCGTGGCCCTGCTGTTGCTCGCCGCTTCCACGCCGAACATCCTCTCCGTCCGTACCGACCGCGGCAACGCCCGCCAGCCGTCGAATGTCATGTCGTCGACCTCGGTGCCGAGGTCGGAATCCTCCTTCCTGTGGCGTTCAGGCGACACCGTCTTCCGGTCCGACCTCGTGGGCGGGATGCTGCTGCGCGCCGACGGCCCGCGCGCGCCTGCCCCGCCCGGAATCGCGAAGATCCCTGCTTCCGGCGAGATGGTCGTCTCCCCGGCCCTGAGGGAGCTGCTGGACGCGCCCACGGGCGCCTTGCTGAAAGAGCGTCTGGACTACCGGATCGTGGGCACCATCGCACCCCCGGGTCTGCTGGATGGGAGCGAGCTTCGCTACTACGCGGGCAGCGATCGCATCAGTCTCGACGCGGGCGCCGTACGCGCCACGCGCTTCGGGTACGTCCCCCGCCACGACCCCCTCGACGCGTTGTTGTACGTGCTGGTGGTGATGATCTGCGTCGTGCTCCTGGTGCCGGTCGGCATCTTCATCGCCACAGCAGTGCGCTTCGGCGGCGACCGCAGGGACCGCAGGCTCGCAGCGCTGAGGCTGGTCGGCGCGGATCGTCGCATGGTCGCGCGGATCGCCGCCGGCGAGGCGCTGTTCGGCTCGGTCCTGGGCGTCATCATCGGCGCCGCGCTGTTCCTGGTGGGGCGTCAGGCCGCCGACTACGTCCGGCTGTGGGGCGTCAGCGCTTACCCGAGCGACATTGTCCCGCGCCTTGACCTCGCCGTAGTCGTCGCCCTGGCGGTGCCGCTCACCTCGGTCGTGGTGACGCTCTCCGCGATGCACTCGGTATCCGTCGAACCCCTCGGCGTGGTCCGCCACGCCCGTCTGAGACGAAGGCGACTGTGGTGGCGGCTGGTTCTGCCGGCCGTGGGCCTGGTGATCCTCCTGGTCTCCGACCGGATCACCGCCCCGTCCCAGGAAGTCAGCGCGATCCCTGTCGCCGCCGGGGCGGCGCTTGTGCTGGTCGGCCTGGTCGGCCTCCTGCCCTGGCTGGTCGAGGGGGCCGTGGCCCGGCTGCGGGGCGGCCCCGTGGCGTGGCAGCTCGCCGTTCGCCGTCTCCAGCTGTCCAGCGGATCAGCGGCGCGTGCCGTCAGCGGCATCATGGTGGCCGCGACGGGGGCGATTGTCCTGCAGCTGATGTTCGGAGCGATGCAGCAGAGCTTCATGACCACCTCCGGGAGCGGAGAGAGCGGCGGGAGCGAAAGGAGCGGTGGGAGCGAAGGGAGCGGTGGCAGCGCTCGGACGCCGGACCTCACCCTTGTGTCGATGAACGGGAACACTGCCACCGCCGCACGGTTGGAGGCGGGTTTGCGTCGCACGCCGGGCGTGACACTGGCGTTCGCCATTACATGGACGTACGTGTCCGGTCCCGAGCGGTCTGTGACGTCCCTGACCGTCGGTGACTGCGCCCAGCTGCGGAAAGTGGCCCGCCTGCCCTCGTGCCGCGACGGTGACACGTTCGTCGCGCACAACCCTGGTGATGCCGCGGGCAGTCGGCATGTGGACGAGACGGCCAGGCCCGGCAAGGCTGTCACTCTCAACGACTACAGCTCCGACGGCCCGGTTCGAGTGCTCCGGTGGACGCTGCCGGCAGACAGCCCAGTGGTCCTGACCGTGCCGGATCCGATGGGTGAGAGGCACGACGGGATCCTGGCCACCCCAGGCGCCCTGCCGGCCGGTCCTCTGCCAGGAGCCGAGACGTTGGCGGGTGTTCACACGAATCCCCGCGTGACCGACGTGGCGGACCAGGTCCGCAACACGGCTGCCAAGCTGGATCCGGCCATAGGAGTGCGGGAACGACAGAACCGGCAGCGGGACAAGGACTACGAGTCGGTCCAGACAGGCCTGCTGGTCGGCGGCACGCTGATGATGGTGCTGATCGCCGCGAGCATGCTGGTGTCCCAGATCGAGCAACTACGGGAGCGCAGGCGTTTGCTGTCGGTCCTGTTGGCGTTCGGTACGCGGCGCTCCACGCTGGCCTGGTCGGTGCTGTGGCAGACGGCCATCCCGGTCTTCGTCAGCACTGTGCTCGCTTCCGCCGGCGGGCTGGCGCTGGGCCATGTGATGCTCGGCATGGTGCAGAAACCGGCCAAGGACTGGTGGGTCTTCCTGCCCTACGCAGGGGTGGCCGCGGGGCTGGTTCTGCTCGTCACCCTGGTGAGCCTGCCACCACTGTGGAGGATGATGCGGCCGGAGGGACTGCGTACGGAGTGACAACGATGCCCCACAGCTCCGCACAGCGGAACTGTGGAGCGGACTGACGGCGCCTGACCGACCCGGATGTCTCGTACCGAGGGTCGCTCAACAGCGTGTCAGTTCTCCGTACATGATCTTTCTTGACCCAACCCAACATTGTGTTTCTGGTGGGATGCCCGTCGTCTTGGAGACGGTCGGCAGCACTCCGCTGCCCCATCCCTGTCACAGGAGCGAGCCGACCCCGGTCTTATTGGGGAGACGCGATTGGAGCAGTCGTGACGTTCGGCGGGGCAGTGGTCCCCGCCGGACCCCAACGACCCACGCAGTGCGTAACACCCGGCAGTACTGCGGCCTCCAGGAACGTGTTTTGGACCAGTTGTCGGATCCGGCCGTGACCACGCGGTCGCCGCGCGGTCACGCCCTTGGAAAATTGCACCCGGAGGAACGGAGACCGCAGGACCATGGATCTCGAACTGTCCCCCACGACGAGTGAGCTTGAAGAGGCTGTTTCTGTCTTCGTGCAGCACCGGAACCGCCTCTTCGGAATCGCCTACCGCGTGCTCGGCAGCGCCGTCGAGGCCGAAGACGTGGTCCAGGAAGTGTGGCTGCGCTGGCAGAACACCGACCGCTCCGTGGTGATCAGCCCGGTCGCCTTCCTCTCCAGTACGACGACCCGCTTGGCCATCAACGTCGCGCAATCCGCGCGTGTGCGCCGGGAAACCTACATAGGACCGTGGCTGCCCGAACCCGTCGACACGAGCTCCGACCCGGAGGTGGGCGCGCAGCGCGCGGAGGCTCTCGAACTGGCGCTGCTGTTGGTGCTGGAGAAGCTGAGCCCCACTGAACGCGCCGCATACGTACTGCGCGAGGCATTCGATTACGCCTATCCCGAGATAGCTGAGGTCCTTCACCTCAGCCTCGTCAACGTGCGGAAGATCGTTAGCCGTGCTCGCAAGCATCTGTCGGAAGAGCAGCGGGAGAGCGTGGACACAGCGGAGCACCGACGCCTTCTCAGCGTCTTCGTCTCAGCAGCTCAAACGGGCGATGTGGCTTCGCTGGAGGCCCTTCTAACCCCCGATACGGTCAGTCTGTCCGACGGCAACGGTCTGCGCGGCTGCGCTCGTATTCCTGTGACAGGCCGTGCACGTGTGGCCAAGATGGTTACCTACCCCAAGCTCTGGCGGGAAGCGGAGCCCAGGTTGGTCGATGCCAACGGCTGTACGGGCGTGATGGTCTACCGGGATGGCGGGCCCATCGCGTTCATGACGATGGCGGCTTCGAAAGAAGGCATCTACAAGCTGATGTGGGTGTTCTCTCCGAGCAAGATCGCCGCTTTCCTTGATTCGCGTACCCGCGTCACAGCCGGCCTTGACTCTGCGGCGGGTGCCGTGTGAGTGCGGGACTGTGCCGAGGCGGTCTTCGCGCGATCAAGTGGTCAGAATCGGCTGTCGTCCTGCCGTGACGGGGCCTGGTGTGAGCTACGGCCACCGGTGGCGGATGGTTGGTTCCAGGCGCGCAGTTTGTTGGGATTGAGTACGACCCAGACCTGTGTGATGTGGTCGTCGGCGATGTCGAGGCTGATGACGGCGGCGACTTGGTGGCCGTAGCGGGCGACGAGGCCGGTGGCGCCGTTGACGGCGTGTGTGGTCAGGGTGGTGCGCGGGCGGTGGGCAAGGAGGGTGAGCAGGCTGCGGGCCACCTGCCGGCTGCCGTGGACGGGCCTGGTCAAGGCCCGGACCTTGCCGCCACCGTCGAAGAACGCGGTGGCGTCCGGACACAACATTGATGCCAGCAGGTCGGCGTCCTCACTCACACAGGCCTGGCACACGGCGCGGGCGAGGGCGTCGTGCTCTGCCGGCGTCGTGGGGTGCGAGCGCCGCTGCCGAAGACTGTGCCGGGCCTGATCCGCCAGTTCGGCGCACTCCGGCTCAGTGCGCCCCATGATGTCGGCGACCGCATCGGGGGGCATCCCGAAGACGTCATTGAGCACGAACGCCGCCCGCTCGGCCGGCGACAGGTAGTCCAGCGCATTCAACAGAACCCGACTGACCTCCTCCTCCAGCCTCTGCTGAGCCCCCTCGCCGTCGTCTGCCGCTCGCGCGCCGTAACCCTCCCCCCGGCCGGCCGCGTCCCGGCCGGGCAGAGCGAGCCGCGCCAGACAGATCCCGCCCGCGGTCTTCGCAAGCCAGGACCGGGGTGCTGTGATGCGCCGCCGCTCAGCATCCGACAATCCGTACCACCGCCGGTAGGTCTCATCCACAACACCGTCCGCCTCACGCGGACTGCTCAGCATCCAGTAGGCGACATCCAGCAGATACCGACGCTCCTCGAGCAACTCCGCTATCGGCACCGCCTCAGCATGGTCCATACCGCAACCTCCCTCTGTCACCACACCAAGGACTGCGGTAGCCGATGGCTGAGTCTTCGAGCACAACAGACTCCTTTGATTTCTCCGTTCAATCCGTTAGACCGGGCGGACACGGATCTTGTGACATGGCGGCCCACGGAGCGCCGCCCGGTGCCGCTTGTCGGGCATCCCACCGGGCGGCCCAGCCCCGGCGAACCGCGCCTCGGCCACACCGTTCCTTGCCGATCTCCCTCCACGCGGACTCTGCTCGGTGTCACACATGGGCTGGTTGCGCGGTCTGATGAGACAGCTCCCGGTGCCTCTTCGTGGAGACGAGAGGAACGTGATCGAATTCCGGGGCCCTCCTGCCGAATGACGAACCCTGGAGGTTTGCTTTCCCATGGCTGCTGAACGAGGAGACTACGCAACGTACTGGCGCGAACGGGCAGCTTGCCTACGCGTAGACCCTGATCTGTTCTTCCCTCTGGGAAACGGCCGCCTGACGCTTGCACAGATATACGAGGCCAAGGCTGTCTGCGGCCGGTGCCCTGTCGTGGAGCAGTGCCTCAACTGGGCAGTGCAGGTGGGGCAGGTGGAAGGCGTATGGGGCGGTACGACGGAGAGTGAACGCCGCGCGATGAGGCGATGCAGGGCCCGCCAGGTCAACGGCACGGTGGCTACGGCGGCTTGACGGCTCCAACGCCGCCGCGCTCCGAGCTGCGTGCCCGGCCGACCCACCGAACGGGGCGGGAGCGGGTGGGCGTTCATGAAGGTTTGACAGCGCCGCGCCTGTCCAGGACGAGGGTTGCGGTGATCAGGAGCCCTGCGATGATGCCGGTGCTGAGGACGGGCACGGCGGTGAAGGTGGCGCCCAGGACGGCGATGACCGCGGTCACGTTGACGATGTCGGCCAGGGCGGACGCCCGCGAGGCATGTCGGTGCAGGAGCCGCACGAGCGCGATGAAGACGGCCACAGGGATCGTGTACATGGCTGCGGCCTGCTGGTCGGTGACGGTTCCGTGGCCTGTGACCCGAGCGACGTTGAGGGCAAGCCCGGCACCGGTGGCGGCTGCGGAGGCGAAGAGGGCGTAGTGGCCGTAGCCCCATACCATCGCCGTGGTGAACATGGTGAGTCGGCGTGGCGCGTCCTGGTTGAAGTACAGCCACCACAAAGAGAAAACCGTGAGCAGGCCGCCCAGCGCGAGGAGGGCGACCGTGCCGCTGTCCACGTCGGCGTCCCATGCGGTTCGCACGGCGCTGGAGGCAGCGATGACGGACTCACCGAGCACGATGAGCGTGAACAGACCGTAGCGCTCGGCGATGTGATGCGGATGCCAAGTCGTGTTGGCCGCATGCTCGGCCCACAGCGGGATGGCGAGTTCGATCACGGCGAGAGCCAGGAAGGAGCCGATACCACCGTTGCCCGGCACGGCGAACGCGGCCACCCAGCCGATCTCGGCCACGAGAATGCCAAAGGCGTACCGCAAGCAGCATCGCCGACGTTCGTGATCACAATAGGCTGCACGCAGCCATTGACTTGCCATGGCCAGCCGCATGACAACATAGCCCCAGGTGATCACGGTCCAGTCGCCGTGCTCGAGAGCCCGTGCAGCGCCGGCTGCCATGACAAGGGCGCCGGTGATCTGAACGAGAGTGATAACTCGGTACAGGACATCGTCGGTGTCATAGGCCGAGGCGAACCACGTGAAGTTCATCCAGGCCCACCAGATCGCGAAGAACACGAGTACATAGCTGAGGACGCCTTGACCTATGCGGCCCTCCGAGAGCTCATGCTCGAAGGCAGAAGCGACCTGGGCGACGGCAGCGACGAAGCAGAGATCGAAAAACAGCTCCAGCGTGGTGGCGGTGCGGTGCTCCTCGTCCGAGAGACGAGCCAGCATCGGCCGGAACCAGGAAACTCCAACGTACGGTGACTGATTCATGCGAGTGATGTCCCTGGGACGTGGGGGAATGAGGAAAACGGCAGGGATTGTGCCGTGATCGTCTTAATGCTGCTTCAGCAGCGGCCGGTTTCCAGACAGCCGGCCGGAGAGAGGCTACACCCTTTCCAGAAGCCTGACTGGCCGTGCCTTTGCGTGCGCTCGGGGCCAGGGGGATCGCATCCACTCCGCGGCTTCGCGTGTCACATCCTCGCCGCCTGCCCGGTCATATGGGTGCGAGCAGTCCATGGGCCTGCTTTCCGTGACGGGCTCTGAATTCACTGCCCATCGCCGAAGGATCCGGTGACGAGGCTGGGAGCTGCGGGATCCGCAATGTCGAGCGTAGATCGAACGCTTTGTGAATGGTGGTCGAGGCATGGGTGACGGGAGCCAGGAGAGCGAAGCACGACCAGGAACAAGGGGGGAAAGGGTTGCCGAATGGGCTGATGGACGCCTGGGTGTCTACAGCCTGGTCAGGGCAAGAGCACGAAGGGCCTTCCCGGACCACTGGTCGTTCCTGCTGGGGGAGATATGCCTCTACAGCTTCATCGTCATCATCATTACGGGTGTGTATCTGACACTGTACTTCCATCCATCGATGAAGGAAGTGGAGTATCAGGGCAGCTACGCGCCGCTGCGCGGCCAGCTGGTGTCGGAGGCGTTCAACTCGACCATGCACCTCTCCTTCGATGTTCGTGGCGGCCTACTGATACGGCAGGCCCACCACTGGGCGGCGCTGGTCTTTGTCGCCGCCATGCTCGTTCACATGATGCGGGTATTCTTCACCGGGGCTTTCCGGAAGCCGCGCGAACTCACCTGGGTTCTCGGTTTTTTGTTGCTGATACTCGGGATGTTCGGAGGTCTGACCGGATATGACCTGCCGGACGACCTTCTTTCGGGGACCGGACTCATGGTCGTCAACGGGACACTTCTCTCCATCCCGATCGTCGGAACCTACCTCTCGATGTTCCTCTTCGGAGGCGAGTTCCCGGGGGATGATCTGGTGGCGCGCTTCAACACCATTCACGTGCTGCTCATCCCTGCCCTCATGGTGGGACTGCTTGCCGCCCATCTGCTCCTGGTTCTCCACCACAAGCACACGCAGTATCCAGGTCAGGGGCGGACCAACAAGAATGTTGTGGGCCTGCCGCTGAAGGTGCGTACTGTGAAGTCCGCAGGGTTCTTCTTCCTGGTCGCCGGTGTCATCTTCGCGATGGCCGCGGTCGTACAGATCAACCCTGTCTGGCTGTACGGCCCATACCGTCCCGACCAGGTTTCGGCCGGCTCGCAGCCCGACTGGTACATGGGTGTGGCGGACGGGCTGTTGCGGGTCATGCCTGGCTGGGAGATCACCTTCTGGGGCCACACACTGGCACTGGACAACCTGATCCCGCTGGCGGTGGGCATCGGTCTCTTCCTTGCCATGGGTGCATACCCGTTCATCGAGTCCTGGGTGACCGATGACGACGGTGAGCAGCACCTCCTCGACCGACCCCGCAACCGCCCCGTGCGCACGGCACTTGGTGTGGCCTGGCTGAGTTTCTATCTGGTGGCCCTGATCGGTGCCGCGAACGACATCATCGCCATCCGCTTCCACGTCTCGGTCAACGCAGTGACGTGGGCCGTTCGCATTGGCCTTCTCATCGTGCCGCTCATGGCGTACGTCATGACGAAGCGGTGGGCACTGGGCCTCCAGCGCCGAGACCGCGACAAAGTGCTGCACGGCCGCGAGACCGGGATCATCAAGCGTTTGCCGCATGGGGAGTTCATCGAGGTGCACGCCCCGCTCAGCCAAGGGCAACGCCACCTTCTCACACAGCACGTGCAATACAAGCCGATCGTCCCCGTGGGTAACGGGGGAGGCCCGGATGCGGGATCCCGCCTTGCCCAGCGCCTGCGTGCCAGGCTCAGCCGGAGCTTCTACGGCGAGGGCGCGCAGATCGCCAAGCCGACCGCGCAGGAGTACGAGGAGATCACAGCCGAACACGCCTCTGACCAACCGCACATGTGACGAACGCGTTGCGCGTACCGTCCTCCCGGGCAGGGATACAAGCCCCAGGCCAATTACCGTGGCACCAGGGCCGGTTGGCCCGCGCACGGGCCCTGCCGTACGGCGCTCTGGAGCGCCGCCGACGTGTCCTCGGGCGGGAGCGGAGGAAGTGGAGGGGCGAGCCGGGCACGTCGAAGCGGACGTCCGGGCTGGACCAGCCACCGTCCCAGCCCGGCTACCGAAGGATTCCCGGAAACCACCGAGCGACGACTACCCGCTTACCCTGTTTCCATCGGCCCGCAGGTGGGTGGGGCGTCGGTGTCTGCGGTAAGGACTCTTTCCAGGGAGGCAAGGTCGCCGGACCGGGCTGCCGCGAGGAACGCCTGAACGAGACGCCGATACGCGACGGAGTCCACTGGCTGCGTGTGATCGTTTGCGGCGAGACGCTGTTGGGCGCGTGTGACCTGCTGCCTCGTATTGGCGACACTCAAGCGCAGGATCTCGGAGATCCGGCAGTAGGGGTAGCCGAAACTCTGCCGTAGGACATACGCGGCGCGTTGCCTCGGCGTCAGCGTCTCCATCAGCAGGAAAACCGCTCGCTCAACGGCGTCCTGCCGCTCGGCCGCTGCTTCCGGCGTCGCGCGGGTGTCCACCACCTCCGGGAGCCAAGGAGTGGCGCAGGACTCTCGACGTCTCCAGGCGGACTGGACGACGTTGATGGCCAGCCGGACGGTTGTCGTCCTGAGCAGCGCCCGGGGGTTCGAGACGACCGTACGATTTGCGCCCTGCCACCGAAGCCATGTCTCTTGGATGACGTCTTCTGCCTCGCTCGCGTTCCCTACGATTCCGCTGGCGATCTTGAGAAGTCCGGGCCTGGCACGGGCGAACACCGTTGCGGCGTCGTCCAGATCACCGATCGTCCGGTTGGCCGTCGTACCCGTCATCTCCCGACCTTGGCCGGCTTCGGCCAGGTGTGTGTCCACGACCGGCTCCTCTGCTCCGTGGGGCAGCGGCTTGATGGCTGCTGACAACCAACGTCGCGCCCCGGAAAGCCGATGGCGCCCCTGGAAGGCCGTAGGCGGCTCCGTGGTCGTGCCGTGGTTGATCCGTGGCCAAGGGCTCCAGAGCCGCCTTGACCAGCAGTGCCAGGACGCAGGACGAGGTCCGCTTCGTCGACGAGGAGGCGGAGCGGTCTGCCTGGATCAGGATGTGACTACGACGTCCACTGTCCTTGTACGGCCCTGTGACGGAGTCGGCTCGCCCCGGTCGACAACGCGCAGCGATCCACAGACGGATTACCATACCGATCGAAGGATTCCGGACAGGGGAGCTGCCATGGCGAGGAGCGGTTCAAGAGCCGGACTCCTCGGGAGGCAGAACGAGTGCCAGGCTCTCGATGACCTTCTCGCAGGCGCCAGAGCTGGACGTAGTGGTGTCCTGGTCCTGCGCGGTGAGGCAGGTATCGGGAAGACCGAGCTGTTGAGACATCTCCTCGACCGTGCCACCGGATGCCGCACCGTCAGGGCTGCCGGCGTCCAGTCCGAGATGGAGCTCTCCTACGCCGGTCTGCACCAGCTCTGCGCTCCTCTGCTCGACGGCCTCGACCGTCTGCCCGAGCCTCAACGTGACGCGCTCGGCACGGCGTTCGGTCTGCGTGCAGGCGGTGCGCCCGACCGGTTCCTCGTGGGTCTGGCCACTCTGAGCCTCCTCGCGGACGCCGGAGGGAACGAGCCGCTGGTCTGCCTCATCGACGACGCCCAGTGGCTGGATGACGCGTCGGCACTGACCTTGGCGTTCGTCGCCCGCCGACTGCTCGCGGAATCAATCGTGATCGTCTTCGCCGTCCGCGAGCCCAGCGCGGGCGAGGCTCTCAGCAGTCTTCCCGAGCTGGCCGTCACAGGGCTGACCGACCGCGACTCCCGCGCACTCCTCGACTCGGTCGTCACCGGACCGCTCGACCAGCGGGTGCGCGACCGCATCGTCGCCGAGTCGCGCGGTAACCCGTTGGCCCTGATCGAGCTGCCTCGCGGGTTGACCGCGGCGGAGCTGGCCGGCGGTTTCGGGCCTCCGGATGCACGGCCGTTGTCGAGTCAGCTCGAGCAGGGGTTCCTCAGCCGTGTGCTGTCGCTCCCGGTCGATACGCAACGCCTGCTGTTCACCGCAGCCGCCGAGCCGGTCGGCGACGTGACGTTGTTGAGGCGTGCGGCCGAGCGGCTGGGGATCGACGTCGACGTCGCCGCGTCGCACGTCGGCGCAGCGGAGCTGATCACATTCGGCACCCGGGTGCGTTTCCGGCACCCGTTGGTGCGCTCGGCGGCTTATCGCGCCGCGGGTCCGGAAGACCTGCGAGAGGTACACAAGGCGCTGGCCGAGGCGACCGATGCCCAGCTCGATCCCGACCGTCGGGCCTGGCACTTGGCGGCCTCGGCCTCGGGACCCGATGAGACGGTGGCTGCCGAGCTGGAACGCTCCGCGGGCCGGGCGCAGGCGCGCGGCGGCATCGCGGCTGCGGCCGCGTTCCTCCAACGTGCGACCGCGCTGACGCAGGATCCTGCCAGACGTGCGCAGCGCGCCGTGGATGCCGCACAGGCGAAGCTCCACGCCGGGGCGTTCGAGCCGGCGGCCACTCTCCTCGCCACGGCGCAGGCAGGCCCCCTCGACGAGCTCGGGCGCGCGCGGATCGATGTGCTGCACGCCCAGATCGCGTTCGCCCAGAACCGCGGCGGTGAGGCGCCCCCGCTGCTGCTCGCCGCCGCTCGCCGGTTCGGGCCGCGGGACGTCCCGCTCGCCCGTGAGACCTACTTGGATGCCATCGCGGCGGCGCTGTTCGCCGGCCGCCTGGCGCGCGGACCAGGCCTGCGCGAGGTGGGTGAGGCCGCCCGCGGCGCGCCGTCGCCGCATCTGCCGCGGTTGGCCGACCTGCTGCTGGATGCCCTTGCCGTGCGTCTCACCGACGGTTACTCGGCTTCGGTGCCGATGATGAAGCGAGCCCTCGAAGCGCTCTGTGACGAGGAGCTCCCCGTCCAGGAGGCGCGGCGCTGGCTCTGGCTCGCATCGGTCCTTGCTGCGGATCTGTGGGACGACGAGCGCTGGCACAAGGTCGCAACCCGTCATGTGGCGATCACGCGCGAGGCCGGCGCGCTCAGCGCGCTCCCCGATGCGCTGGACTCCCGCGCACATATGCACCTCATCGCGGGGGAACTGGCGGCGGCCGAGTCGCTGGTCGAGGAGGTGGGAACAGTGTGTGCGGCAATCGGGAGCCACCCGGCGCGCGTCGGACCGCTCGGGCTGGCTGTCTGGCGTGGTCGCGAGCGCGAGGCCCGCACGCTGATCGATGCGATCATGAGCGAGGCCGTGCCGAGTGGCCAGGGAAACGCCGTTACCGTCACACACTGGTACCAGGCGGTGCTCTGCAACAGTCTCGGCCAATACGCGGACGCGCTGGCTGCGGCCCGAGAGGCAGCCGTCCCCCAGCAGGAGTTCGGCGCGCCGCGATGGGGCTTGGTCGAACTGATCGAGGCAGCCGCATGCGGCGGCTCACCCGAGCTGGCCACCGACGCCCTCGAGCAGCTCTCGGAGACGACGCGAGCCAGTGGCACCAACTGGGCACTGGGGGTGGAAGCACGCTCGCGGGCGCTCCTGAGTGAGGGCGACGCCGCGGAGCCGCTCTACCGCGAGGCGATCGAGCGGCTCGCCCGGATCCGGGTCCACGTGGAGCTGGCCCGCGCACAGCTCTTGTACGGCGAGTGGCTGCGCCGCGAGAACCGCCGCGTCGACGCCCGTGCCCAACTGACCGTCGCACACGAGACGTTCAGCAAGATCGGGGCCGAGGCGTTCGCCGAACGCGCGCGAAGGGAGCTGCAGGCCACGGGAGCGAAGGTGCGCAGCCATACCGTCGCGACGCCCACGGCCCTCACCTCCCAGGAAGCGCAGATCGCTCGTCTCGCCGGCGAAGGGCTCACGAACCCGGAGATCGGCGCGCAGTTGTTCCTCAGCCCTCACACGGTCGAATGGCACCTCCGCAAGGTGTTCGCGAAGCTCGGCATCTCCTCTCGCAAGGAGATCCGCACCATGCAGCTCGAAGGCGAGGCGACGTCGGCCTGATCCGCAACCGCGTCGTGGGCACCGTCAGGTGCCGACTACGACAAACGCGTCCAGCATGACCAGGCCCTGGTCACCTTCGCCTGCCCATGACCTCGGCTGCCCGGACGCTGCCGACACGACGTCGTCTAGGCCGGGGGAGTGGTGGCTGATCGGTCGGTGAGTGTGGTGCGCAGTTGCCTGCGGGAGGTGATGCCGAGTTTGGCGAACACTTTCCGCAGGTGCCATTCAACGGTGTGAGGGCTGATGAACAACTGCGCGCCGATCTCGGGGTTGGTCAGTCCGTCACGGGCAAGGCGCGCGATCTGTGCCTCCTGAGAAGTGAGCGTCGTTGGTGCGGCGATCGTGCGCTTGGCCACCGTCTCCCCGGTGGCCTGCAACTCGCGGGCGGCACGTTCGGTGAACGCACGTGCACCGAACCCGGAAAACATCCCGTGCGCGGACCTCAACTGCGCACGAGCGTCGCCGCGACGATTCTCCCGACGCAGCCATTCCCCGTACACCAAGTGGGCCCGGGCCAGTTCGACACGCATCCGGGTACGGCCGAGCCGCTCGATCGCCTCCCGGTAAAGCCGCTCAGCAGAACAACCCTCGCTGACCAGCGCACGGGAGCGCGCCTGGGCACCCAACGCCCACTCCGTACCGGCCGCATCCGTCATCTCGGCCAACCGCCCCAGCGCGGCGACAGCCGCACTACGCTCACCACTGCGCACCCCTGCCTCCACCAACTCGGTCAGTCCCCAGTTGGCCACGGCCACGTCCTGCGTGTGCGCGCTTGCCCGGCTTGCCGCTGCGAACGCTTGTTCGTACTTGCCCAGGCCGTTGTAAAGCACCGCTCTGGCCCACTGCGCAACGGTCACGCCGACACCTTCTCCACGGGCCACGGCGTCTTTCATTTTGGCCTGGATCAGCGCATCGGCTATGAGTTCATCTCCTTGCCAGGCGGCCAGACCGAGCGCACCGTACGAGACGAAGCCGCCGCCGGCCACCTCGTTCACCGCCGCGATCTCCGCGACGAGCAGCGCGGCCGCGTCCAGTTCGCCGACGAACACGTGGACCAGGACCGCGGAGCTGAGCGCCAGGGGCAGCTCGCCCAGGGCGCCGATGGCGCGGGCGGTCTTCACATGGCGCGTGGCGAGCTCCGACCAGCTCTGGTCGTCCCACATGTCGCCCGCGACAGCGATCGCGAGCCGGCACCACCGCATCACTTCCCCCGCGTCGGTGTCCCAGTCGAGTGAACGCAGAGCGCTCTGAGAGGCGGCGGCTGCGGCACTGTATCCCTCAGTGAACCTGAGGACCAAAGAGTCAAGGAGCAGGTCCGCATTGCGCGGCGCCCGGGCCACTGGCGGAATCTCGCGTATGGCTGCTGCCACCGCGCGGACGTCGGAGCCACCTCCAAGGCTCCCGGCGTACATGGCAGCCAGGATCGCGTCCAGGAAGGTCTCGCGAGCGAGGCCGGCGTCGAGCGGTACGAGGCGGCGTGCGGCGGCCAACAAAAGAGGACAAGCCTCAGTGCCGCGGCTCGACGCGAAGGCGATCTGCGCCCGAAGGAGACCTACGCGGGCCTGCTGAAGCTCATCCAACGGCCCGACTTCGGCGACTGCCAGTAGCTCCCGCGCGCCATCGGGCGCGCCGGCTCGAAGCTTTGCCTGCGCAGCGGCAACTGCGCGCGCCGCCCTACGCCGCGGATCCGGGGTCAGCACGGTGGCGCGTACCAGGAAGGCTGCCGCGGCAGCGGCGCCTCCACGCGACTGTGCCCGCCCGGCCGATGACTCGAGCTCGGCGGCGATCGCCTGATCGGGTCCCACGGCCGCTAGGGCGCGATGCCACGCGCGGCGGTCGGGATCAAGAGTGGGATCGGTCACCTCCGCCAGGACGCGATGGGTTTCGCGCCTTTCGGCGAGGTCGGCCGACCGGTAGACCGCAGAGCGCAACAGGGGGTGTCGGAATCGCACCAGGGCGCCGATGTCGAGCATCCCGGCAGCTTGCGCCGCGGCCGCCGCGCCGGGGTCGATACCGAGTCGCTCTACCGCGCGCCAGAGCAAGATCACGTCGCCGACCGGTTCGGCGGCGGCAGCCAACAGCAGTCGTTGCGTCGCCGACGGAAGGGATTGGACCTGCCGGAGGTAGCTCTGCTCGATGTGGCCGACCGTCGTTCCGGGGTTGGGCAACCCGAACCCGCCGGCCAGTTCTGTCGCTGTCAGACCGCGGGGAAATTCCAGCAGCGCCAGGGGGTTGCCGCGCGCCTCGGCGACGATCCGGTCGCGGACCCGCTCGTCCACTGGTCCTCTTATCGCCGAATCCAACAGCGCGCGGGCATCGGCATGTTGCAGGCCTTCGACCGTGAGGTCCGGTAGACCGGCGAATTCGTGGTGTTCCTGTAGCTCACGGAAGGCGAACACCAACGCGAGCGGTTCGGCGAGCATCCGTCGCGCGACGAAGGCCAGGGTCTGTGCGGAGACTCGATCAAGCCATTGCGCGTCATCCACGAGGCAGAACAGCGGCTGCTCTGTCGCCACATCGGACAGCAGGCTGAGCACTGCCAGACCGACCAGGAATCGGTCCGGCGGTGGCCCGGTGCTCAGTCCGAACGCCGTGGCCAGAGCCTCGGCCTGCGGACCCGGAAGGCGATCGATGCGCCCGAGGAACGGAGCGCACAACTGGTGCAGGCCCGCGAACGGGAGCTCCATCTCGGACTCGACACCTGCTCCGCGGGCGATTCGGTACCCGGAAGCACGTTGTGCCAGGTATTCCAAGAGAGCGGATTTGCCGATTCCGGCCTCGCCGCGCAAAACCAGGACAGCGCTGTGTCCTGCCTCCACACCGGATGCGAGCTGATCGAGCGCGTCGCATTCGCTGCGCCGGCCGTGCAGCTGTCTCCGAAGGTTTTCGTTCGCCATCGCCACCGCCTGGGGCGAGGGTAGCAAGGACCAATTCGGCCCAGCAGGTAAGTCGGCCCAGCGCCGCTGGCCCGAGCTGCTCCTGTCCGAGGGCCGATACCGGTGGGCGTTGCTCACCACGCTGCTGCCGCCCTGGCCCGAGAGGCTCCTGGCCCGCGGCCGGTGCCGGACCGGCTGCGCCTGCATGGCATCCTGTGTGTGCTGCACAGCGACATCGCCCCCGAGGGGCCGCTGCAGATCGGGGGATACGCCGATGAGGAGGCCATCGACACCGACCCGGTCGCCGGTGCCGTGTGGTGGGCCGTGATGGTGTCGCCTTCGGGGCGGGGTATTACCTCCGCGGGCATCGACTGCCGTGTACAGCGGCGCCGACAGGTCCGCCGGCGTCGCCTCGGCGAGCCGGTCCCGAACTCCAGGGAGAGTGGTAGGAGTTGCCAGGCTATGTCATGGGGCAGGACGTACAGGATGCCCTGCAGACCGGGCCGATCATCCACTGGCCCCGGCGACCGGTTCGGCCAGGGCGGCAGCAGGGGTTCGATCAGCGCCCACGAGGCATCGTCCACGATCCACGGCCGAGTCGTCACACATTTGCGATGGCTTCGCGAGGCACGGCTCTCGCAAAGCAGATCAGAGACACATGGTCAGACTGACCTGACCGATGGCATTCCGCAGTATCCGCTGGACTTCGATCCGATCAGCCACGGCCTGGACGTCGCCCCGGACCACCCGATCCGGGTCACCGCTGGCACGCTGGATGGCGGTGCGCACTGCGTGATCGGTGTCGACGGCCTCATCTACAACGTAGTAAAGCCATACGGGTTGGTGGCCGGCAGTATGGAACTGCAGGCCCACCAGCCACTTGTCACGATCCATGAGGCGTGAGCGAGAGGGAGTTCGCTCAGGGGACGCGGGATGACGTTCGTCGCCTTCCGAGAGGCCAGACTTCGGAACCCTCCCGGCCGGAGGAAAGCTGAACGTGGATGCGCCCTGCGCTTCGTCCCTGTCCGTCTTGAGCAACATGCTGATTTGCCTCCGTTCCGAGTCGGGTGAACAGGGGTGACGCGGCGTATCGTCCGGGTTGGCAGCGGCGGCGTCATCCGGCCCACCTGTGAGCAGCAAACGGGTGGTTCGATTTGCCCTTCTACATCCTTGACTGGATGACATTCCGTGTTGTGACACGAGCAGGCCGATTTTGCTGTGTCTGTCCCCACACACTGTGACGGACACCGTCCCACGGCGGCCCAGGGGCCACACCTTGTCCCTCGCGGTGTTCCCCCGGCCCTCTCCCGGCGTATGTCACACCTTCAGCAGGTGGCCTGTCATAAGGGTGAGAGCAGGCATGAAAACCCTTGCCGACCCAAGGAGAGCAGCGATGACCAAGCCCGTTCTTGAGACTGCGGCTCAGGAGCTCGCGGACGCGACGGCCTATCCGCCGTTCCTGTACGAGCTCGGTCCGGATGGTGCCCGGAAGCTCCTGGACGGCCTGCAGGCAGTGCCGGTGGAGAAGCCGGACGTGGCGGAGAAATGGATCACGGTGCCCGCCGAGGTGGGCGATGTGAGGGTACGGATCGTCAGGCCCGTCGGTGGTCGAGGCACGCTGCCGGTCGTCCTCTACGTGCACGGCGGGGGCTGGATCATGGGCGACGCCGACACTCATGACCGTCTGGTGCGCGAGCTGGCCGTCGGGACGAACGCCGCCGTCGCGTTCGTGGAGTACGACCGTGCGCCGGAGGCCAAGTACCCGGTGGCCATCGAGCAGGCATACGCGACGGCTCGGTGGATCACCGCGAAGGGCGCCGAGGAAGGCATGGACGCCTCCCGCCTGGCGGTGGCCGGAGACTCCGCCGGCGGCAACATGGCCGCGGCACTGACCCTCATGGCCAAGCAGCGCGGTGATGTGACCTTTGCGCACCAGTCGCTGTACTACCCCGTCACGGACGCGGGCCAGAACACCGACAGCTACCGGGAGTTCGCAGACGGCCCCTACCTCACGGCGGAGGCCATGTCCTGGTTCTGGGACTGCTACACCACTGACTTCGCCCAGCGGGCGGAGATCACCGCCTCGCCGCTGCGGGCGAGCCTGGAGGAACTGCAGGGGCTGCCGCCCGCGCTCGTCATCGTCGACGACAGCGACGTGCTGCGGGACGAGGGCGAGGCGTACGCCCGCAAGCTGACCCAGGCCGACGTTCCCACCACGAGCATCCGCATCAACGGCACGCTGCACGACTTCATGATGCTCAATCCCCTCCGCACCACGCAGGCCGCCACTGCCGCGGTGGAGCAGGCCATCCGCGCCCTGCGCACCGCCCTGCACAGCGACTGAGGGCCGGCAGCTCGGCCGCAGCATCCCAAGGATCAGCAGGACCGAAACCCTTCCCATCCCCCCGGTACGTCTGCGCGCGAATCTCATCGGTGCGGGACAGCGACCAGCCCGTCCTCACCTGTCCAAAGGCCCGCACAGCGACGATGGGCACCGTGAGTGAGCCTGGTTCGCGGACGCACGCACGTTCCTGGACAAGCCCGGATCTCCTCCTCGCTTGCCGCCTCGCGCGCCGACCACGGACTGCCTCTCCAACAGCCGCGACAGTGCCCTACCGCAATCGCCGCCTGCATCGGCCCGGACACGGCTGAAGTCCCTGCCTCGAAAGGTCTCCCATGAAACGTCGTTGGTCTTACCGACGGGTTCGTACTCCTCTCTCCCTCATGGCCACCGCCACCGTTGCCGCCGGCCGGTCCTGGCCGCGAAACCAGTCCGCGTCGGCGCCGTGGTGAGGAGGGTTGACCATCATGAGGGTTACCTGGCGGGGACCAGTCCCCTGGGCGCGCTTCGGCTTCCGCGGAGGCGACTCGGCGCGCGGACGTGACCATGAGAGGCCTCGAACCGTGACGGGCGGCAAGGGGACACTTGCCCTGTCATCGAGCCGGCCGCCCGGTGACCACGCATCGGCGGGTCTGCGCGCCCTTCCCCGCCCCGTGGCCGTGGTGGTGGGCGCCGGTGGTGTGCTGGGAGCGGCGCATGTCGGCGTCGGGTACGCGCTGGAGCAACGCGGGTTCGTCCCGGACATGATCATCGGAACCTCGGTGGGTGCACTCAACGGGGCGATCGCGGCTGCCCACCCCAACACGGCCGCACCATGGCTGGATCACCTGTGGACGCAGTTGCGTCGCCGTGAGGTGTATCCGCTCGGCTACCTGTCCACACGGGCCAGCGTTTTCACCGATCGCGGCCTGCGCCGACTGATCGCTCGTGCCGGGCTGCCGTCGCGGATCGAGCAGCTGGCGGTCCCGTTCACCGCCGTGGCCATGGATCTGGCCACCGGCGCTCCGGTGCTGCTCAACCACGGAGACCTCGAGTCCGCGCTGCTGGCGAGCGCAGCCATTCCCGGGATCCTGCCCCCGGTGGATCGTGACGGACGGACACTCGTCGACGGCGGGGTGGTCGCCTATGTCCCGGTACTGGCGGCCCACCAGGCTGGGGCGGCCAGCGTGGTGGTGCTGTCGACCGGGCCGGAGAGCTCACCGTTGCGCCCCACCCATCCGCGCCGACGTGCCAGTGCGATCGCCGGCCGGGCCGGGCTGCTGCTGTTGCGCCATCAGATCGAGCGCGACCTCCATGAGGTGTCCCAGCACATACCGACCGTTGTGCTCCCGACTGGCATCGAGACCTGGCCCGCCCCGTGGGACTTCGGCCATTCCCAGCGGCTGATCAGCACCGCGTCCCGCACGGCGGGGCGCTTTCTCGACGGGCTGCGCATCAGCGGGCCCGGTCTGTACCGGGTCGACGACGCCTCGGCGACATCCGCCAGTCCCGACGTGTCATCGACTTCTTCCCTGTTGGAGGCGGACTTGTGAGTACCATCGCGTTCCTCAACATCGGCATGCACGGGCACATCAACCCGACGCTGCCGGTCGTGGCCGAGTTGGTCCGGCGCGGCCACACCATCACGTACCACAGCTCGCCCGCGTTCCGTGAGGAGATCGAGGTCACCGGTGCGACGGTGTACCTCTACCCCGGGGGCGACCAGCCGCTCCCCGACCCGCCGACGCCGGTCACGTGGATGGAGGCGCTCGCGGGCACCACCGTCCGGTGGCTGCCCGCTGTGCTCACCGACCTCCGCCGTGACCGGCCCGACTTGATCGTCCACGACAGCGCCTGTTTGTGGGGCGCGGTCGCCGCCCGCGAACTCAAGGTTCCGGCGGCCGCGTCGTTCACCACGTTCGCCTTCAACCGGCATGTCCCCAGCCCCACCCGCGGCTCGTGGGACCTGCTGGCCGCGGCGAGGACTCGGCCCCGCAGCGTCCGGAGCTACCTGCGGTCTCGTTGGAAGCTGCACCGACACTTCGACACGGGTGGGCTGCCACTGCTCGACTTGGCGAACATCCGCCAGCCCCTCAACGTCGTCTACACCTCGCGGGAATTCCAGCCTGCCGTCGAGGACTTCGACCAGTCCTACCGTTTCGTCGGCCCGAGCATCGGCGCCCGACCGGTCGACCTGTCCTTCCCGGTCGACCGGCTCCAGGACCCGGTGCTGTACGCCTCGCTGGGCACGGTGTTCAACGCCGATCCACGGCTGCTGCGCACTTTCGCCACCGCGCTCGCCCCGCTGGGCGGCACCGTGGTCGTGTCCACGGGGCAGACCGATCCCGACGCGCTGGGGCCGCTGCCGGCCAATGTGCTCGCCCGCCGCTTCGTGCCGCAACCGGAGGTGCTGGCCCGTGCGGCGCTGTTCGTCACCCATGGTGGGATGAACAGCGTCAACGAGGCCATGTACGCCGGGGTCCCGATGGTGGTGGTGCCGCAGGGCGCCGACCAACCGATGGTGGCCCGTCGCGTCGTCGAGCTCGGCGCCGGCCTGTCGATCCGTACCCAGGAGGTCGCCAGGGGCTCCGTGCGTGCCCTCGCCCGGCGCCTGCTCCACGAGCCCGGGTTCCGGGAGGCCGCGACCACCCTGAAGGCCGCCCAGCACAAGGCGGGTGGATACCGGCGGGCCGCCGACGAACTCGAGCGGTACCTGCATGCGGCCGGCTCGGTCCGTCGGCCGGTTCCCGTCGATCCTTCACAGCGAGGCTGAGTGATGTCACCCGTCGTCGTCCTGCTGGTGTTCGCCGGGCTGTCGGAGGCCGTCGGGCGCATCCTGCCTCTGGTAGCGCGCCGACACGGCATGTCGCGGACCCTTGTGGCCGGGGCGCTGCTGGCCGCCGGCCTCTTCGAGGGCGCTGTGTTCGCGCTGTGGCCGCTGACCGCGTGGACCCTGGCAGAGTTCGTGCTGTCCTCTCCGCCGCCCGGGCCCCCGCTGGTGTGGACACCAAGCCTGGTCGCCCCGCTGGTGCTCTCTGCCGTCCTTGCGTTCCCGTTGCTCGGGCCCCTGCTCCACCTGCTGCTCTTCGTGGGGGTGGGGGCCGGTCTGGCCGGCCCGCTCGCGGCGGCGACCGGGCTCGGCTGGTGGAGCGCCGCCGGTTACGTGGCCATCGCCGGGGTCGGGCTCGGTGTCCCTGTCGAGACCGTTCGGCGTCTGGTCGTGTGGATCAGCGCGCCCCGGGCAACGGAGTCGATCGCATGAACCAATTCCTGCTCTGGGCCATCGCCCTTGGGCCGGCTCTGCTCGCCGAAGCTCTGCTGGCCCGGCACGAGGTGCTGGTCTACAGCGCCGGCTTGCGTGCTCCTGTCACCCAGCTCCCGGAGGGCATCCCGTATGCCCGGGGTGCGGCCCCCGACAGTCCCCCGGATGCCTACCTGGTCTACCTGGACGGCATCGGGAAACGCCGCGTCCGCGACACCCGGGACGGCGGCCAGCTGGTCAAGGCGGTGATCGCCGGAGCGCCGGAGCTGCGGGTGCTGGGTCAGGTGCAGCCCTACTCGCCGCTGGCCGACCCGCTTGCCGATCGGCCGGTGTGGGCATGGCTGCGCCGTCACGTCGCGCTGCTGCTGTTTCTGCACAACGTCATGCAGGTCTTCGTCGCCGCCGACCACCGGTACCGCCCCCTGTACAACCGGGCCGTCGGTTCCCAGATCGCCACACAGCTCCGGCTCGCCGGCTACCAAGCCGACAGCGGTATCCCCGTGGTGTTGCTGAGCTACAGCGGCGGCGCGCAGGTCGCCACCGGCGCGGTTGACGAACTGCATTCCGAGCTGCGCTGCCCCCTCGTGGTGATCACGCTCGGCGGGTTCCACAACGGCGCCAACGACCTCACCCATGCCGAGCACGTGCATCAACTCACCAGCGCCGGCGACCGGATCGAGCGGCTTGGCGCCTGGATCTTCCCGCAGCGTTGGCGGCTGTTCCGCCGAAGCGGATGGAACCGCGCCCGCCGCGCCGGGAAGATCACCGTGCATCGGCTCGACCCGGCCACTCACCTGGGGCCGCGCAGCTACATCAGCCCGGAGGGCAAGCTGCCCGATGGCCGCAGTCACCTCGACCGCACCACCGACACCGTGATCGCCCTCATCCGTGCCCACTGCGGCGCGACCACCGTGACGGACGAACCGTTGCCATGAGGGAGAGTGCAATGAGCAACGGAGCCGGGAGCCCCTGTCCGGACAACGCCGCCGGTCGCCACGGTGCCGCGGCCCGCGGGAGGCGGCCCTCACGGGGTGGCGGCCGAGGTCCGGGACGGAGCAGCACCAGGGCCCAGATCCTCACGGCTGCGCTCGAACTCTTCGCCGCCAAGGGCTATTCGGGCACCACGATGCGCGGGATCGCCCGGCAGGCGCAGGTGGACCCGGCGCTGATCCACCACTTCTTCAAAAGCAAGGAGGGTCTCTTCCAGGACGCCGTTTTCTTCCGGATCGACATGTCCGCCTTCTTCGGCTTCCGCACGGACGACGAGGCGGAGGCCGGGATGAAGAACCGCGGGGAGTGGGTCGCCCGGACGTTCCTCTCCCTCTGGGAGGACGAGTCGACCCGCCTCCCGCTGGTCGCCGTCTACCGGACCAGCCTGTCGGACGAGGCGATCGCCAAGGTGTTCCGTGACCGGATCGAGGCAGCCTTCGTGTCGTGCCTGGGCCGGATCGCCCCCGAGGAGACCGCGCGGACACCGGCGTTCGCGTCCCTGGTGTCCGCGCACCTGGCCGGCATCGTCATGCTGCGCCACGTCCTCGCGGTGGAGCCGCTGGCCTCACTCGACTTCGAGGAACTGATGGAGTGGCTCGTCCCCGCCGTCGAGGCCCACTTCGACCGGTTACCCCAGGAGTAGGCGGTCACGTGTTGGTGTCCGCATCGAGGGCGGCGGCACGGTCGGCGTCGAATTCGGTGACCAGGCCGCGCAGGACGGGGCCGTACTCCGGGTGGGCGAGGGCGAACGCCATCTGGGCGACCAGGTAGTCGGCAGGATTACCGGTGTCGTACCAGCGGCCACTGATGACCTGCCCGTACACCGCGCGGGTGGACGCGTAGGCGTTGATGGCGTCGGTCAGGTAGACCTCGCCGGTCCTGTGCTCGTACCACCGGCGGCTCTGCTCGCGCAGTTCGTCGATGATGCCAGGCGTCACGACGTAGCCGCCGATGGCCGCGTACGACGACGGGGCGGCAGCGGGCTCCGGCTTTTCCACCAGGCCGGTGATGCGGAGTTGGCCGTCGCCGAGATCCTCCTTGACGATCGGCACGCCGTAGCGCTGTGAGTCGGTGGGGTCCATCGGCATGAGGGCCAGCACCGGGCAGCCGGTCTGGGCGTAGGCGCGGATCAGCTGCTGGGCACGGGGGACCTCGGCCACGAAGACGTCGTCGGGCCACAGCACCAGCGCCGGCTCGTCGCCGAAGGTACGGGCGGCGTTCAGCACCGGCGTGCCGTTGCCGTACGGGCCGTGCTGGTCGAGGTAGGTGATGTGTCCCTGGCGGGCCAGCTCCGCGACCTCCTCCACCGCGTCCGCGTACGCCGTCTTGCCGTCTGCGCGGAGTTGTTCGACGAGCGCGGGGTTGGGGCGGAAGTGGTCCTGGATGAGGTTCTTGCCGCCGGAAACGACGATGGTGATGTCGGTGATGCCGGAGTCCACCAGCTCGCGCACGGTGTGTTCGATGACCGGCTTGTCGCCGACCGGGAGCATCTCCTTCGGTGTCGCCTTCGTCAGGGGCAGCAGACGGGAGCCGAGTCCGGCGGCGGGGATCACGGCCTTGCGAATCGTCGAGGACATCATGACTCTCTCGGTCGGGCGGCACACCGTACGGGTCGACACGGCTCACCTTGACGCTACCAACACCCACCGTTGTCATGCCGTTCGCCGGTTTCCCCGGCCGCCTGGGTATGCGCTGGAACATGGGGGAACCTGGGACCGCCCGCGCCGGGCAGGCGTCCTCCTGGTCGCCCGAACGGGCATCCAGTTCGACTGATGGAGCCGGCCCGGCGGCAAGCGTATGGCGCCTCAGAGTTCGTCGGGGACCGATGCCTTGCTGACGGCCGACGAATGTGCGGGGAGCTGGTGCAGAGCGTCGGAGATCGCTTCGATCCGCTTGTTGAGGTCCACGATTTCCTGGCGAAGTTCGTTGACGCGCGTCTCCAGCTCAGTGGCTTCAGTGGTCAGCGCCACGACTGTGGCCGCCGTATCGATTCGGTTCTCAGTGGCTCGGGTCATCGTTGTCCTTCTGCGGACGGAGCACGGAGGGGGGCCGGCAGGGGGCCCCTCCTTGAGTCAGGTATTTGATGCGTCGACAGGCGCCTACAGCCCTTGGGAAGCTTCTGCCTCGTCCAGCTGTACGGCAGAGATGTCGAGAGTCAGCTTCACCTTGTCGCTGATCAGGACCCCACCTGTTGCCAGTGGCGAGTTCCAGTCAACTCCCCAGTAAGAGCGCTTCAGAGTGGCTGTCCCCTCGAAGCCGACACGGTTGTGCCCGTTGGTGTCCCGGCTTGCCCCACCGAACTCGAGGTCGATGTGAATGGGCAGTTCGACGTCCTTGATCCGAAGGTAACCGGTCATGGTGAAGCGGTCGCCACCGGCATCGGCGACCTTGGTGGAACGGAAGCTCATGAGAGGGAACGTCGCCGAGTCGAGGAAGTCGGGGCCGGTGACATGGGCGTCCCGCTCCGGAATGCCCGTGTCCAGACTGCTGGTCTGGACACTGACATGGGCCTCGGACCGGGCGGGATGGGACCCGTCGAGCTTGAGCAGCCCTTCGAAGGCGGTGAATTTTCCGTGCACGTTGGTGATCATGGCATGGCGGACGGAAAAACCGATCGCGCTATGGGCCGGGTCAATGGTGTAGACGCCAGTCAGCCCTGTATAGCGGGCGGTATTCAGAACAGTGATTTCCTTGTGGTTGAACATGGCGGGCGTTCCCTCCTGCTGGGATTTCGGACAGGGATGCATTCCGGCACACTGCGGCCGTGCAGTCGAATTGAGGGCCGCGTCTCGAGTGAAATGCCGCCGGTCGTGAGTGCCGATACCTGGAGCCGCGAGAGGTGAACCGAAAACGGCTTGTTCCGCGAAAGGCCAACGCAGTGTCTGTGCATGTGGTGGAGCGACTCTGCGGCCGGACTGCGGGGGTGGCCCCTGCCGGCAGGCAGGGGCCACGGCAGGACCTACTGCTGCTGCGCGAGCCAGTCGGCGAACCGGGTTCCGGCGATGTGCGCGCCCGGACCCGGCAGCAGCGTGGTCTCGTTCACCTGGGCGCCGGAGTACGGGGCGTGCGGGTCCGTGACGACCGTGCGGGGGTCGTTCTTGGCAGCGAGTCCCTTGCGGATGAGCTCGTCGAGCTGGAACACGTCGGGGCCCGCGACCTCCACCACGCCGTTGACCGGGGGGCCTACCGCGGTGCGGCCGACAGCCGCGGCCACGTCGTCGGAGTAGATGGGCTGGATCTTGACGGGGGCCAGACGCACGGTGTCGCCAACGGTCGACATCTCCGCGATCCCCTTCATGAACTCGAAGAACTGGGTCGCGTGGACGATGGAGTAGGGGATGCCGGACTCCTTGATCAGCTCTTCCTGGGCCTGCTTGGCGCGGAAGTACCCGCTCTCCTGGAGCCGGTCCGTACCGACCACGGACAGCGCCACGTGGTGCGTCACTCCGGCGTCGGCCTCCGCCTTCACGAGGTTGGTCGTGGAGGTGCGGAAGAACTCCATGGCGGCCTGGTCCTCGAAGGAAGGCGAGTTGGAAACGTCGACCACGACCGACGCGCCCTCCAGGACCTCGGCCAGGCCCTCGCCCGTCAGAGTGTTGACGCCGGTGTTGGGCGCGGCCGCGACCGCCTCGTGCCCGTGCTGATTGAGTTTGCTGACCAGCTTCGAGCCGATGAGCCCGGTTCCACCGATGACTACGACCTTCATAACGGATTCCTCTCGCAAGTGTTCATGGTGCGGCGCGTATCCTGCGATGATCTGTCCACCGGCACCGAATTCGGTCTGCACTAGAAGAGACAAGACAGGGGCTCTGCCTGTGACAGAGGCTCGCAAGAATCCGGAGTTCCCCGAAATGTCCGTCAGGAGCCGGCGGCACGAGACAGCGCGACTGTTGGTTCGCTCGCGCCACGATTCCGCCGGCGATCACCTGGCGTGCGGGAAAGAGAGCAGACGGGCGCGCCGCCGTCCCGCGCCGCGCAGAGTCGTACGAGGTTATTCGGCAAGTTTTCCTTCGGTCGAGACCTCTTCCATCAGGGAGGAAATCTCGTCGGGGACGGCCGGAATGCTCTCGCGGGTGATGCCGGCCGTCGGGGACCACACGAGATTGACCTGCAGGGCGGGATTCAGGCCGGGGTAGTCGCTGCGGTTGTGACAGCCGCGTGTCTCGCGACGCTCCAGTGCTGCTTCGAGGGTGGCCCGGGCCGCCAGGGCCGCGGACTTGAGGTCGAAGGCGTGCGCCAGGTCCTGATAGCCGGCGATGTCCGGGTGTACGCCGACGTCCTCCATCCTTTTCTCGATCACTGCGAGCTCCGCCAGCCCGGCCCGCAGGCCCTCTTCGTCGCGCACGACTCCCGCATGCTCGGTCATGGTGTTGCGGATGGCACGCTGCAGGGCGCGGACGTTCTCCGGTCCGTCGGCCGCGAGAAGAGCGTCGACCTCCGCGCGGGCCTCCGCGACGGCCGACGCCGACCGCGGCTGCGCGGTCAGGGACCGCGAGTACGCGGCGGCCGCCTGGCCTGTGATGCGGCCGAAGACCAGCAGCTCGATGAGACTGTTCCCACCGAGGCGATTGGCGCCGTGCAGCCCGCTCGACGCCTCTCCGATGGCGTACAGGCCGGCTACGCCAGTGCTGTGGTCCTCGGGACGCACCCACACCCCGCCCATCGAGTAGTGCGCGGTGGGCGCTATCTCGATCGGCTCGCGGGTGATGTCCAGCATCTGCAGGTCCAGAAGCGTCTGGTAGACACGAGGCAGCCGCGTCATGATCGTCTGCCGTGGCAAGTGGGAGACGTCCAGCCACACGCCTCCCTTGGAGGTCCCGCGCCCTTCCTTGATCTCCGTGTAGGACGCCAGGGCCACCCGGTCACGGGTGGACAGCTCCATGCGGTCGGGGTCGTAGCGCGCCATGAACCGTTCCCCGAGCGCGTTGCGCAGGATCCCTCCTTCCCCTCGGGCGGCCTCGCTGACCAGGGTTCCGGCCGCGCTCTCCGGCTCGATGACCCCGGAAGGATGGAACTGCACCAGCTCGGGGTCGCGCAGGCGGGCTCCGGCCTCCACGGCCAGGCGGAAGGAGTCGCCGGTGTTCTCGTCGCGCCGTGAGGACGTGCGCCGCCAGATGCGGGTGTGACCGCCCGCGGCGAGAATGACGGCGTCGGCGTGGATCACGTAGCGCGTTCCGCGCGTGAGGTCGAAGCCGTAGGCACCGAAGGCGGCGCCGTCGTGCACGAGCAGCCGGGTGATGTAGACGCCGTCGAGCACGGGGATCCTCAGCTGATCCGCGCGCCTGATGAGCGTGCGCTGGATCTCCAGGCCGGTGTAGTCGCCCGCGAAGGCGGTGCGCCGGAACTTGTGGGCGCCGAAGAAGCGCTGGGAGATTCGGCCGTCCTCCTCCCTGGCGAAGGCCATGCCGTAGCGTTCCAGGTCGTCGATGCCTCGGGCGGCACCCTGCGTGACGATTTGGACGGTGCGAGGGTCGGCCAGCAGATAACTCTCCTTGAGCGTGTCGGCCGCGTGCTGCTGCCAGCTGTCCTCGGGGTCCATGGTGGCCAGAGCCGCGTTGATCCCTCCGGCAGCAAGTGCCGTATGGGCGTCCTCCCTGGGGCGCTTGCCGACCGCGAGGACGTCGATGCCGGCCTCAGCCAGTTCGATTGCGGCTCGCAGCCCAGCGCCTCCGGTGCCGATCACCAGCACCATGGTGGCAAGACGTTGTTCGTTGAAAGCCACGGTTCACTCCGATCGCCGGGTTGTCACTCACTACGACCAGGCCGTACCGGGATCTGTGACACCTCTCCACGACGCCCTCGGGGCAGCCGGGCGAGCCGTTCGTCCTTGATGGCGACCACCGTCCGATCGCTCGGTTGCCACGGTAGGGCCGGTCACCGCGGCAGTGTGCGATTGCGGGACTCCGAGGGCCTCGCCATGACAGTGGGCACGGTGACGATCGAAATCTCCTTGGTCAGGAGGCGATGCACAGGGCAGCGCCCCGCAGCTGCCAAGAGTTCCTCAATGCGGGCAGGATCCAGATCGCCGGCCAACGTAATGTTCTTGACGACCTGCCCCTGCGGATCGAACCGCACAGCTACGTCGACCTGGTCGAGCGGCCAACCATGGCGGTCCGCGAAGGCCCGGACCGCCATGGAGGTACACGACCCGAGCGCGGCCAGTAGCAGTTCTACCGGTGTGGGCCCCGTATCGGTGCCGATGGGCTGGGGTTCGTCCGCAGTCAGCGTATGAGGGCCGATCGCAAGGGAGCGGGCGAGGCGTTGACCCTCGGCCACTGACACGATGCGTGTGTTCATCAGTCTGCCTTTCGGACGGGGTGCACCGCTGTGCGGTCCATGGACACCAAGTGGGGCGGCGAGTGCGTCGGTATGCCGTGACTCGTCCCTCACCGCTAAGACAGGAAAGCTCTCGCTCATGTGACATGTGGCCGGAGTCCGTCACACAGTGCAGCGCTGCCTGGCCTTAGGGGTCCTTGCACTATGCCCGCCCGGGTCGCGCGGCCCGGCACCGCTCCCCCAAGCTCTCGGCTGCGCTCGAGCAGGGGGCACCCCCATCGCCGCGTTGCCGAAAAGCCCAGGTAGCTCCTCCCCCAAGCTCTCGGCTCCGCTCGAGCAGGGGGCACCCCCATCCAGGGCTCTCCGGCGCCTTGCGATGCACGGCACCAGACCACGCGACCTCATCGGACGCTCATAGTGCAAGGACCCCTCAGCCACGGGCCGGGCCGCGAAGTCGTCGGCTAGGGAGCCAGCGTGATGGTGGTCGGTGTTCCCTGCCAGGCCATCTTCGCGTAAGGGCACAGCGAATTGGTCTTGTCCAGGAGCGGGGCGGCGATCTCGGGGTCGATGCCCGGCCACCTGACCACCAGGTCGACGCGCAACAAGTAGCCACCGTCGTCGGGGTCCCGCCCGAACGCCACGGTTGCCTCCACGGAGATCGCGGCCGGATCGAGCGTGGCCTGCCGTGCCACCAGGCTCAGTGCCCCGTGGAAGCAGGCGGCGAAGCCGGCAGCGAACAACTGCTCGGGATTGGTCCCCCGGCCGTCGCCGCCCAGTTCGGCAGGCATACGCAGGTTGATGTCCAGAACGCCGTCATCCGAGCGTGCTCTGCCCGAGGCCCGCCCATGACTCGCCACTCCGCCGCTCACCGTCACCGTCGTGGTGTATATGGGGACGAAGGACTCTCCGTCGAAGTCCTTGTCGGTGGACAGATTGGGCAAGGGATTTTCCTCGGTCACTTCATGACTCCGTCAACGTTGCGGTACACGGCAGGGCGCGGAACTGGACAGCTAGTTGACCGACAAGTCACCTCGGTTGTGACAGCCGTCGATACGGAGTCCCCACCGGAAGCGGCGGGCTGCCGAATCGGGTGACGATCCCGAGGGCGCGGACAGCCCCGGCCACTCCGGCCTGCGTCCGCCCGCTGTCGGGCTCTCAGCGCGGAGCCGGCGGAAGGGCTGTCGCAAGTCCCAGTCGGAGCAGGCGTGCATGCTCCGGAGATCGGGGCGCTGGGCATCGCCGTGTGAGCCGCACTGCCAGCACGGCAGGATCGGCCCGCTCGGGCAGCGGAGCGAATCCGGACTTCTCCAGTTCGCCTATCACCTCCGTACGGGCGGTCGGCCACATCCAGAATGTTTCGGTGTGCTCGCGCAGCACACCGCCCTCGCCCCGTACCCAGTATTCGAAGCGTGTCCGGATACGGTTCACGTCGGCCGACGCCACCATGCGCCCTCCGTACTCGTGCTGGCCGACCCTCTGGGTCGGGAGGTCGTGCGTGGTCTCGTGGTGAGGGAGGCAGGCAGGCGGGAGCTGGATGAGCAACACACCTCCGGGCACGAGTGCCCCGGCGATGGCAGGCCACAGTGCACGCCGGGAAGCCGGGTGAAGACAGGCGATCGTGTTGTGGCATATGGCCACGTCGGCCACCTTGTGCAAGCCGGCCTCGTCGAGCGTGTGGGGGTGCACGGTGACCCGCGTTCTCAGGTCGGAGGGCAGTGATGCGAGGCGCGTCATCAGCGGAGAACGCATGGAACGCGCGGGCTCGACAGCATGCACGGGTACTTGCGATTCCACGAGGCACATCAGCGTGACACGCCCGGTTCCGGCGCCCACGTCCAGCACGGCGAGACGGGCGTTCCCGACGTCGCGGCTGTACAACTGGCGTACGCGTGCCCCGTCTTGCTCGCCCTGCAAGATGTCGTAGAACTCGGCACTGATCGCATAGGCGTCCTGCTCTTCTCGGCGGGGAGGAGCGACGGACGCTTCTGACAGGAAAGGGTGCATATCCAGCAGACAGGCCATGCGACTCATCTGTGACAGTGAGGCCGAGACAGTGTGCCGGGGAGGGGAATTGTCCGCGGGCTCAGCGACGAAGCCGCCGTGGTCTTCAGCTCGGACGGCTGAGCCGTCTCTTCTTCGGACGACTCCGCCGTTTTGCGCAGCGGGGAGGACAACCGGAGTGCCTCGACCGTTTCGTCGGCCTGCTTAAGTCGGCGGGCGACCGTGCCATCGAGAAGGTGCTCACATCTGCCAGCTGTATCGGGAGCGCGCTTGGACAACCGTCTCCGGGTCGACGGCGCCGGCCCGCGCCAACCGGTCCAGTGCGGCGACAACGATCGACTCGGCGTCAACTCGGAAATATCGGCGCACGGCATCACGGGTGTCCGACAATCCGAAACCATCGGTTCCCAGCGACGAGTAATCCTGCTCGACCCACTGGCTGATCTGATCGGGCACCTGCCGCATCCAGTCGCTGACCGCCAGCACGGGCCCTCGTGCGCCCGACAGCACCGCCGTCACATACGGGACGCGCTCCTCGCCCCCCAGGCGCGCCCTATCGGCGCACAGGGCGTCGCGGCGCAGCTCCGTCCAGGACGTCACTGACCAGACGTCAGCGTGGACTCCCCACTGGGACAGCAGAAGTTCCTGGGCATCGAGCGCCCAGTGGATGGCCGTGCCAGAGGCCAGCAGCTGGATCCGCGGCCCTGAGTCGCGGGGCTCTGCCGGCCGGAAGGGATAGATGCCTCGCAGGATCCCTTCCTCCACCGACGGCCAGGAGGGCATGGCCGGCTGCTGCTTGGGCTCGTTGTAGACCGTCAGGTAGTAGAAGATGTCTTCGGGCTGGTCGCCGTACATCCGGCGCAGCCCTTCCCTGACGATCACGGCGATCTCGTATGCGAAGGCCGGGTCGTAGCTCACGGCGGCGGGATTCGTGGAGGCCAGCAGATGGGAATGCCCGTCGGCGTGCTGAAGGCCCTCACCGGTCATCGTCGTACGGCCGGCCGTCGCCCCGATGACGAAGCCACGTCCCAACTGATCCGCCAGGGCCCAGAACTGGTCGCCCGTGCGCTGGAACCCGAACATGGCATAGAAGATGTAGAACGGGATCATGGGTTCGCCGTGTGTGGCGTACGACGTCGCCGCGGCGGTGAACTCGGCCAACGACCCTGCCTCGGTGATGCCTTCGTCGATGAGCTGGCCGTCCTTGGCCTCTCTGTAGCGCAGTAGCTGATCGGCATCGACCGGCTCGTAGTTCTGACCCCCCGGCGAGTAGATCCCGGCCGTCGGAAACAGGGACTCCATGCCGAATGTGCGTGCCTCATCGGGGATGATGGGCACCCAGCGGCGTCCTGTCTCCTCGACGTGCATCAGTTCCTTGACCAGCCGGACCAGCGCCATGGTGGTGGCCACCTCTTGCCTGCCGAAACCCTTCTGAAGGGATTCGAAGGGGCCGGACGGCGGCTGCTTGAGCGCCTTGGTCACCACCCTCCGCAGCGGGACGGGGCCTGCCAGAGCGGAACGCCGTTCACGCAGGTACTGCACCTCTTCCGAGCCCTCACCGGGGTGCCAGTACGGCACCAGGTCCCCACTCAACGCGCTGTCCGGGATGGGCAGTTCCAATGCGTCGCGCATCCGACGGAACTGGGCCGTGGTCAGCTTCTTCATCTGATGATTGGCGTTGCGGGACTCGAAGTCCGAGCCCAGCGTGTGGCCCTTGACCGTCTGGGCGAGGACGACGGTCGGCTGCCCCATGTGCTCAACCGCGGCCCTGTAGGCGGCGTAGACCTTGCGGGGTTCGTGCCCGCCCCGGGAGTTCCCGAAGAGGTCGGTGAGCTGCGCGTCACTCAGACTCGCAGAAAGGTGGGACAACTCATTCCCGGCGAAGAAGTGTTCGCGTATGTAGGCGGCGTCCCGTGCGGCGTACGTCTGGAGCTGACCGTCGGGCACCTCACCGAGGCGGCGGACGAGAGAGCCGTCCGCGTCCTGCTGAAGCACGGGATCCCAGGCCTCACCCCAGAGAGTTTTCACCACATGCCAGCCCGCGCCGCGGAAACGGGCCTCGAGTTCCTGCACGATCTTGGAATTCGACCGCACCGGACCGTCCAGCCGCTGCAGGTTGCAGTTGATGACGAAGGTGAGGTTGTCGAGACCTTCACGGGCCGCAAGTTCCAGTGCGGCCGTCGACTCGGGCTCGTCCACTTCCCCGTCTCCCAGGAAGGCCCATACCCGCGACCCGGAAGTATCCTTGATGCCCCTGTCGCGCAGATAGCGGTTGAATCTGGCCTGGTAGATGGCGTCAAGAGGACCGAGCCCCATGGACACGGTCGGGAACTCCCACAGCCACGGCAGGCGCCGGGGGTGCGGGTAGGACGGCAGGCCGTGGCCGTCGGCCTCTCTCCGGAAGCCGTCCAGGTGCTCCTCGCGCAGCCGGCCCTCCAGGAACACCCGCGCGTAGATGCCGGGGGAAGCATGTCCCTGCAGATACAGCTGGTCCCCGGAACCGTCACCGTCCTTGCCCTTGAAGAAGTGATTGAACCCGATCTCATAGAGCCATGCCGCCGAAGCGTAGGTCGAGATATGACCGCCGAGGCCCAGGCGGGAACCGCGGGTCACCATCGCGGCAGCGTTCCACCGGTTCAGCGCGGTGATGCGGGACTCCATCGCGATGTCGCCAGGAAAGGCCGGTTGGGACGACGCCGGTATGGTGTTGATGTAGTCCGTGGACACAAGCCCCGGCAGGGCCACTCCGGACCTGGCCGCGTACTCGTGCACACGCCGCAGCAGGTAAACGGCGCGTTCGGGCCCAGCATGCCTGATGACAGCGTCGAGTGATGCCTGCCATTCCTTCGTTTCCTCGGCGTCACGGTCGGGCAGCTGGTCGAGCTCACTCATCGCAGAGGACTCTGCAGGCCGGCTGGCTGGCTCACTCATGACAGTACTCCTGCGTGGCGGGGAGCGGAGATGGCGGTCGGCGGTAAGGCGATCGCGACGGACGTCGCGAGGGCGTTTGCGGTGGCCAGGCCGTCATCCCCGCGCGTGGACGACGGGCTGGGCGAGCCACTCGGTGAACGTCGTGTGGCCGAAGCGGGCGTCCGCTCCGGGGAGAAGCGCTCCCTTCCCCAGCTGGGCACCGAAGTACCGGGCGTGCACATCGGTGACGACAACCCGTTTGTCATGCCGGGCGGCCAGCACCTGCGCTGTGAGGTCGTCGAGGTGGTGCTCCTCCGGGCCGGCGACCTCGAGGGTGCCGAACAGCGGAAGGCATACGGCGACATGCGCGACGGCTGCGGCGACGTCATCCGTCGACACGGGACGAATGAGGACCGGCGCCACATGTACGCGGTCGTAGTAGGTCTTCGCGGTCGCCATGGCTTCGACGGATTCGAAGAACGGAGTGGCACGCACGATCGAGTGAGGGATCGGTGATCGCCGTACCTCGTCCTCCTGCGACAGCTTCCCGCGGAAGTAACCTGACCGCAGCCGCTCGGCTCCCACAACCGAGAGAATCAAATGGTGCTCGACACCGGCCGCGGACGCGGCGGCAAGGAGGTTGCTCGTAGCGGTGTGGAAGAACTCCAGACTGGCCTGGGACGCATGTGATGGTGCGTTGGTTACGTCGACCACCACATCAGCGCCTCGCAATGCCTCTCGAAGGCCGCGACCGGTGATGACATCGACACCATCACGGCGTGAAGCGGGCACGACCTCCACACCGTGATCCCGAAGCCTGGCGACCGTCCTGGAGCCGATCAGCCCGGTGGCCCCTGCGACAACGACTCTCATCGGGGTTCCTTCCCTGCGAGGGGTCAGCGACCCCGCTGGTTCCTTCATGTCGGCGAAATCAGACACTCCACTGACTACGACCGCGGTCGTGCCGTTGTTGTGACACCGCTCAACAAGTAGTGCCACGGTTCAAGGACCAAGTGCCGCGAACAGCGAACAGCGAACAGTGGGCGGCGCAGGCTGAACGAACCCGCTGTCACAGACACACCGTGTGCACGGTCATCACTGCGAAACAGTTATGCGAACCCTGGAGTGTACGGCGGCGGTACTTCGCCCATTCCGGGGCGGATCTATGGAGGTGCAGCACAGTGTCGGACAAGGACTCAGCGGGCAAGACCAACGATCAGCCGAGATCCGAGGCATGGAAGACCGCAGCGAAGATGCTGCAGGATGCCAAGCCGCCCCACATCCCCGAGGGCGCTTCGGCCATGACCCTCTTCGTCGAGTGGCCGCCCGGTGACCCTGGGACTCCTCCACACCGCCACCCGGGGCCGGCCTTCGGGTACGTGATCGAAGGCGCGGTGCGCTTCGAGATCGAGGGGGAGCCCGAGCGCGTGGTCAAGGCCGGTGAGACCTTCTGGGAGCCAGGCGGCGACGTGATCCACTACCAGGACGGCAACGCTCTGACGGAGGCCCAGACCCGGTTCACCGTGACCATGCTGTGTGAGCCGGGCCAGCCGATGCTCACGCTGGTCGACGAGGAAGAACTGGCACAGCGGACTCACCTACGAGCACCGCGTCCCTCGGACTGACCTGGAGCTCCCGAACACACGCGTGGAGGCCGGGGTTTGCGACGGAACGCAAGCATCCCGCACACCCCGGCCGTCAATCCCCGATCTTCCTGCGTACCGCGGCGGAGCACAGCTCAAAGGAGGCAACAGTGTTCGAACACCGGACAGAGGCAGAAATGAGGCTGCACTCGGAAAAGACGGCCAGGGAACTCGCCCTGAAAAAGCGGAGGGAGGAGGGTAGGGAGAACAACGACGTCACCGAGAACAACGACGTCACCGGGAACAACGACGTCATGGAGCCACCGCGTCGCGCCGACGCGGTGCACGCGACCACGGAAACGAAGGCCACCACCGACGCGGAGCCGGCCGGATGACCTCTGAGGACGCGAGTGGGTGTGCTGCCGAGTGACGGTCGGCCGGAGTCGGCCGATGTGGTCCCGGGTTGGGAGACGGCGACGCCAACGCACCGTTCAGCAAAACGATTGACGCAGGTAGTCCGTCTCCCCGCCGTAGGTCGGGGCGGCGCGGAGACGGACCGTGTGTACCTGGCCGGGGAAGGTGCCGGCTAGCCGAACTGGCCGGGCTGGTAGTCCCCGGCAGGCTGCTGGTTGATGACGTTGATGCGGTTGTAGGCGTTGATGACGGCGATGAGGGAGACGAGGGCGACGAGCTGCTCCTCGTCGAAGTGCTTGGCGGCGTTCGCCCAGGCCTCATCGGTGACACCACCGGCCGCGTCGGCGATTCGGGTGCCCTGCTCCGCCACTTCCAGTGCGGCACGCTCAGCTTCGGTGAAGACCTTGGCCTCGCGCCAGGCCGCAATCAGGTTGAGGCGCTGCGGGGTCTCTCCCGCCAGGGTGGCGTCCTTGGTGTGCATGTCGGTGCAGAAGCCGCAGCCGTTGATCTGGCTTGCGCGAATTTTCACCAGTTCCTGGACCACGGCCGGCAACGTTGAGTCCGAAACCACCTTGTTGGCCGAGTTGATGTGCTTCAGCACCTTTCCCGCGAGAGGGTGGCCGAAGTAGTTGATACGCGATTCCACGGTGATCTCCTTGCCGTGTTGCGGATACACCCTATAGACCGGCGACCTGGCTATATGTGACAGGTAATTGGGTGTGACCTGCGTCTCTCCGGTCGGCTTCGGTGGCAGCTCTGGCCGCTCTTCGAAGATCCGCATCGGCGGCGGTCAGGTCCCACTGGTCCCGGCCGCACACCGTTGGGCCGCGCACAAGACTCCATGATTGTGGGCGGCCTCGTCGGCTTCGAGGTGCGGTCGCGGATGTACTCGCGATCCAGCCCGACTCAGCGGTCCAGCGAGTCCCAGAAGTCGGTGAGCACCTGGGCACCACGGGCGGGGTCCTGCGTCATCCACCAGTGACCGAGCCCGTCGAGCGTCGCGGTCCCGGCGCCGGCCAGCCGCGCCGTGCGGCGCCGCTGTTCGTCGGTCCCGACCAAGAGGTCCTCGGTGGCGAGCAGGGCGAGGCCCGGCCGCTGCGCCGCGCGTTCGAGGTTCCGGCCCAGCTCGGCCATCACCGGTTGGGCGGCTGACCGGTAGAGCGCGTGCGCGGCCCGTCCCATCGCCTCGTCCTGGCCTACCGCGACTCGCTTCGCCACCGGCTCGCTCATGCCGAACTTCACGAGCATCGCGACCCGCATCGCGGGGTCCGGGCCGAGCGGGACAGCGGGGTCCGGTCCTGTGCTCTCCGGCGCCTGCTGACTCAGGGCGAACTCGTGCCACACGTAGTCCGGTTCGAACAGGCCGATCACATCGCTGACCCAACTGCGCACGAGGTCCGGGCGGGCCATCACCGCGTTGAGGGTGTGCACGCCGCCCCAGTCGTGCCCGACCAGGTCGACGGGCTCGGCGAAACGCTCCAATTCGCCGATGAGCCAGTCCCTGTATTCACCGACGGTCGCACCGAACCCCGTCGGCAAGGGCGCCCCGAAACCGGGCGGGCACAGGCGGATCGGGCCGGGTCGAGCGGGAGCGATGCGTTCGAGCTCGACGAGCAGCGGTTCCCAAACCTCCGGCGTCTCAGGGAAGCCGTGGACGAAGACGGTTGGCATGGCGGAACTCCGTTCGTGTGGTCGCGACCTGTCCCCCCCGCCGCGACTGACCAGATGACTAATTTGGTCAGTAAGTCTACTCTGGGGCCATGAAGACGAACACCACCCCACGACAGCGGGCTCTCGTAGTCGGACTCGGCGTCAGCGGAACCGCCTCCGCGCTGCGGCTGCACAAGGCGGGCTGGGACGTTGTAGTCCTGGAGAAAGCAGCCGAACGCCGCCGTGGCGGGTACTTCCTCACTCTCTTCGGCACCGGAATCACCGCGGCAGAGCGCCTCGGCATCGAGGTGCCGGACCGCTTCTCGACGGACATCGCCTACTACAACGTCGATCGCGCGGGCCGGCGGCGGCGCGGCATGGGCTTCGCCGAGGCCGTGGCCGGCGAGTCACGCCCGGTCGTGCGCGGCGACGTCGAGCAGGCCGCGTTCGATGCCCTGCCCGAGGACGTGGAGATCCGGTACTCGTCCGTTCCGGTCGCGCTACGCCAGAACGCGGGAGACGCGGAGAGCGTGCAGGTCGACATCGAGGACCGAGCCGCGGGGACGGTGACCACCGAACGGTTCGACCTCGTGGTCGGGGCTGACGGCCTGCGCTCGACCGTGCGCCGGCTGGCGTTCGGGCCCGACGACGGCCGCATTCACCGTCTCGGCTACATGCTCGCGGCGTGCGCCCTGCCCGGCCCGGTCCCCGGCTTCCGGGGCACGGACGGAATCATCATGTCCGAGGTGGGCCGGTCGGCATGGGTGTTCGCCTTCGCCGACCGGCCACCGACGGTGCTGTTCAACTACCGGACCGACGATGTGGACCGCGAGTTCACCCGGCCCGCCATCGACTCGCTGCGGGCGGTGTTCGGACCGGAGCCCACGGGCTCGACGCTGGGCTGGCTGCTCGACCAGTTCGAGCAAGCGCCGGACCACCTGTTCGACACCGCCGAGCAGGTGCGGCTCGACACGTGGCACCAGGGCAGGGTGGTGCTCGTCGGCGACTCGGCGTGGTGCCTGACCCTCTACTCCGGGATGGGGGCCTCCAGCGGCCTGGCCGGGGCCGACATGCTGGGCACGATGCTGGAGCTGTATCCCGGAGAGGTGCCGCGCGCCCTGCGGGCCTGGGAGGAGAAACTCCGCCCCTTCATCGAGTTCCACCAGGGCAGCGGCATGGCCATGCGAAAGCTTTTCGTCCCGGCCGACCGCGGCGAGTACGGGATCCGGTTCGTCTTCGACCATGTGGTGGGTACGACGCTCGGCAGAACGCTCCTCTCGGAGGCCGAGCACCGCAGCAAGCGTTCCCGGATGAAGACGGTCGACATCGGCCTGATGTGACCCGGCCTCTGAGCCCGCCCCACGGCCGGCTCACCTCCGTGGACCTCCGTGACATCATGCTGCCGAAGAGCGAACGGGAGGAACCACGACGGTGAGCCGGCTGATCGAACACGACTCCGTCAAGGCGGCCAGAATCCTCGACAGCGCGCGCGAGTTGGTCCTCGAACACGGCCTCCGCAAGGTGACCATCGCCGAGATCGCCGCGGCCGCGGGCGTGGGCAAGGGCACGGTCTACCTGTACTGGGAGACCAAGGAAGACCTGTTCGTCGGGCTGGCCGCGCGCGAGGTACTGGCCTGGATCGAGACCATCAACAACCAGATCGCCCAGGACCCGCAGTCCATCCTGCCTCGCCGTTTCGCTCCGCTGCTCATCCGCACGACATTGGCCAACCCGTGGCTGCGGTGGCTCTGGACCGACGACAGCGCCCTGCGGCAACTGCTCCACCGCCCCGCCGATCAGGAGCGCTTCGCCGAGGCCACCACGAGCGCCATGGGCAGCGCGGTCCTGACGATCCTGCGCGACCACGGGATCGTGCGCGACGATCTCCCGCTGTCCAGGCAGATGTACGCCCTGCACGCCGTGCTGGTCGGATTCAGCACCGTCATGAACGACGCCGGTGTCGCAGGCCCACTCAGCATCGACGATCCCGAAACCGCCCTCGCCGACACCGCCCACCTGCTGCTCGAACGGCCCCGCGATCCCGCCGCGCGCGCTGTCGCCAAGGCCGCGGAAGCGGTGCGAGCCCGGTTCACCGAGATTCACGACAACCTCCTGGGGCTCGTTGCGGCTGGCGCCGCCGGAACCAGATGACCCGTGCCCTCAAGGCCGCGCCGTTCAGCCGCGGTTCAGCCGACTCGGTGTAAGGCAAGGCCGCGTGCCTCCGTGCTGCGTGGCGTCGCGCGGCAGACGGGAATTTGACGACAGGGCCTAGGCGCAATGCCGTTGTTTTACGTGGTTGCGGGTTGGGGTCGCTGGATGCGGACTGCTCGGGTGCCGGTGTGGGTGGGTTGGGGCCAGGTGTGGTGTTCGGCCCGTTTGAGTCGATAGTTGGACATCTTGCG
>NZ_RPDJ01000048.1 GCF_004023625.1 Streptomyces cavernae
CGCACGCCAGGACGGGGACTGATCTCGAACACTGATCAGGAACCACGCATCCGGTCTATAACCGGCCTCCGATCTGCGAGTTCACTCGAAGTGCGCGACTTCGTGTCGCACCGATCAACTTCCACTTCTCGTCGGTGAGTTGCCTACGCGTCACAATCATCTTCCTACCGGACCCTCCTTTCCCCAGGGGCCCGGATCGGCAAGATTGATCACGACATCACACAGGCCCTAGTGCGATTACCGGCGCCCCTGCGACGTCGCAGGCCAGCGAACAGGCGGTGCAGCAGACTGATTACAGGGGGAGCGTCGGCGTCCAGAGCGCGAACTGGGCTGGGCCGAGCCTATCTTCCTGTCAGATCGAGCAGCATGAGTACGCTCGGTACTACACGATCACGATCAGGTGCAAGTACTTCGCGTCCAGCGGCTACTACTTCGAATACGACGCTGGTCGTTAAGCCGACACGCACACCGTGATCCGGTGGCTCGCCGGGCCAGGCCTTCGCGGGCCTGGCCCGGCGAGCCACCGCCGTGAGACAGCCGGAGAGTTACCGGCCACGGGCGGCCATCGCGCCACCGGCAACGGTGGACGTGCTGCTCAAGAGTTCAAAGACGGGTTCTCAGTTGCGGCTGAGAGGTGGGGAGCACAGCTACTGCCCGGGGCCGCCGATCCGGTGGTCGGCGGCCCCGGGCAGTAGGTGGGCCCCTTAGAGGTTGAGCGCCGCGTACTGTGCGCCGTGGTGACCAGTGGGCGTGTGCTGACTGTCGCCGTCAGCTGTCGTGGCCGCCGACGGGGATGAAGTTGGCGTACTCCTCAATGCGTTTGATCTGTCCGGCGTCGTCGAAGCCGAAGTAGACGGCGGCGTGGACCTCTCCGCGCATGCCGTTGATGGTGGCGACGTGGACCACGTGCTGCTGGAGGACCTCGCCCGGCTGGGAGAGCTGACGCAGGATGTCGTAGCGCATCGATTCGATGTTTTCGATCTGCCCCTCCATTCCGGCGATGTTCTCCTCGATGGACTGCTCGCTCTTGCCGTCGTTGTGCCAGACGGTGGCCGTCTCGGCGCACAGGGCGCGGGCCGTCTTCCAGTCGCGGTTCTCCAGTGCGCGGAGGTAGGTGACAGCCTTGTCCTTCAGGTCCTGGCTCATGCGGTCTTCCTTCGATACGAGTGAGTTGATGGGTTCCGGCAGTGGTGAGGCGTATCAGCTCTGGCCAGAAGCGGCGTGGATCAGGGCGCGTTCGCCGACCTCGATGCGCATCGGCAGGTGGTTGCCGGGCGGCGCGAGCGGGCAGACGAACACATCCGGGTTCAGGTGGTGGTGCGAGAGCGTGGCCTTGTTGAAGTCGACCGTCAGGGTGCTGCCGGGCTCCAGCAGCGACAGCACCAGCCAGCGGCCGATCGTAGGCGTCGAATCGCCGTTGGTCTCGTCGGTGAAGATCACCAGTCGCTGACCGGGGAAGTCCTGCAGGACGGCCAGGACGTATTCGGCGCCGTCGATGGTCACGGCCAAGTCGACGGGAGCCAGGATGGCTTCGGCGCTGCGCGGGCTGGTGAGCCGCGGTACCTCGATCCGGCGCCCTTCGGGAGCTGCCCGGTACTGGCCTTCGAAGACCCAGGCGGGGTCGTAGGGGAAGGTGTCGATGCCGGTCAGTCCGGTGCGCTCGACGCGGCCGTGGTCCATGACGACCAGGCCGTAGGAGCCGTCCGCACCGCTGGCGAAGCCGACCCGGTTGTCAGGGAACTCCAGGGAGCCGCCGGAGGGAACGGGGCTAGTGCCGTCGACCAGGCTGCCGGCCACCTGCACTCCGTCGACGGCCTTGGCCGTCACGGTCAGGTCTCCTGCTTCGGTGGTGCGCCATTCGCCGGGGACGCCGGGAAGCGTGTGAGGGCCCGGGTTGGTGATCTTGGCGTTGGCGACGACTGTGGCCTTGCCGTTCGCTCCGGCGATCTCTTCCCACCGGCCCTGGCGCCAGGCTTCGTAGTCGGCGGGGATCTGCGGTGCAGTCATGATGCTCCCTTTCCTCTTCACCGCGCTGTGGGGTCGCGGCGATGACATTGCGCGGGCATGGTTGCTCGGCCCGACGAAGCGCATGGCGCTGCGCAGGCGATGGTTGCGTATGAGGCAATAAGTTGGGTGCTGGGGCTGCCCGGCGGGCAACCGTGGGTTGCGCCGGGTGTCAGGCGCGGCGGGCGGCCCAGACGGTGCGCTCGGTGCGTACGGTGAGATCTTCGCGGCGCAGAAGGCTGTTCGGGCTGTTGGTGTCCAGAAGCTCGTTGAGTGCGGCGAGGTCCTCGGGGCTGAGGGCGGGTGCGGCGACGCCGCGGATGCGCTGCAGGCTGCCGTAGGCGTAGCGGCCGATCGATTGGCTGCGCTCACCTTCGATGTTGACGGTGATGGTGCGCTCGTCCTCGACGGTGAAGCCGGCGGCTGTCAGCATCGGGCCCCAGTCGGCGCCGCGGTGCGGAACGTGCTCGGCGTGGAAGCTGTCGGTCGCGGCATGGGCGCGCTCTTCGAGGCCAGGCCGGCTCTCCGGGGCGTGGGCGGGCAGGAAGCGGGGGAAGCCCGCGAGCTCGACGACGGCGAACAGGCCGCCGGGGGCGAGCAGTTCGCGGACGCTCCGCAGGGCGCGGTCGGGGTTGGCCATGTGGTGCATCGAGGCCGAGGCCCACACCAGATCCGGTGTGCCGAGGTCGGGCCATTGGGTGGTGTCGAGGTCGGCCTGCACGGCCCGTACGCGCCCCTCGACACCGCGGGCGCACGCCTTCTCGCGCAGGAGTTGGAGGTGCCCGGCCGAGGTGTCGACGGCGGTGACGTGCGCGCCGGGGAAGCGTTCGAGGAGTGCGAAGGTGCCCGCGCCGGTGCCGCAGCCCAGGTCCACGATGTGGCGCGGCTCGCTCTTCAGCGGCAGCCAGGCGGTGATGGACGCTATGTGCTCGGCGAGCACCTCGGCGTCCAGATCGAGGATCTCCGCCTGGCCGCCATCGCTGCGCTCGTGGTGGCTGCCATGGTCGTGGTCGGGGTGGTGACCGCTTTCGCCGTGGTGGAGGGTGTGCTGATGCGTTTGGGTCATGGCATCACCGTAAGCTCGTCATGCGCCTGCCGCACGGCTGCTTGCGGGATGCGCAAGAAGGTGGCTTGATGCGCTGCCCGCCACGCAATATCGCCAACCGCCCGCGGGTCTCCTGTGCGACTGTGGCCCGCTATTTGCAGGGGCCCTGGGCGCCGCCTCCACAGCCGGCTTCGGAGTCGTCGGCGCCGGCGTCTTTCTGGTGGCCGCGGCGGGCGTCGCGGTCGAAGATGCCCATGATCTCGCAGGGGCCGCCCTCGGCGCCGATGGCGTGCGGCATCATGGTGGGGAACTCAGCGGCCTGGTTGGTCTCGATACGAAAGCGCCGGTGGCCGAGCATGAGGATGGCGGTGCCGGACAGTACGACGAGCCATTCGCGGCCGGGGTGGGCGCGCATGCGGGCCGGGTTGTCGGGCGGCGGGTCGGTCATGCGCTGACGCATCACACTCATGCCAGGGTCGCCCTTTATGGGCCAGCGCATCAGACCGTGGGTGCCGTCGATCATCGGGCTGATGACGACGTCTTCGGCGGCGTTCTCCACGAGCTGGTCCAAGGTGGTGTCCAGGGCGCGGGCGAGGGTGACGAGCTGGTCCAGGGCGAGGCGGCGCTGCCCGTTCTCGATGCGGCTCAGTGAGGACTGGCTGAGGTTGGCTCGGGTGGCCAGTTCCTCCAGGGACCAGCCCTGTGCGACGCGCAGTGCGCGGATCCGTTTGCGTACGAGGCTGTCCAGTTGTCCATCTTCTTGCGTCATAGGCAACATGGTATGCCTTTTATGCAACGTGGGTTTAGCGTCGAACAGAGATGGTCCAGCACGGGGGGCCACTTACGACGAAAGGGCGCGACATGCCTGCGCAGGCTTCACACTACGAGAGCGACACACTTCCCACCGAGACCGTGGATGTAGTGGTGATCGGCGGCGGCGCCGCGGGCCTGAACGGCGCGCTGATGCTGGCCCGCTCGCGCCGCTCGGTCGTCGTGATCGACAGCGGCACCCCGCGCAATGCCCCCGCAGCAGCCATGCACGGCTTCATCGTCCTGGACGGTACCCCGCCCCCCGAGATCCTCAAGCGCGGACGCGAGCAGGTACGCCAGTACGGCGGCCGGATCATCTTCGGGGAAGTGGCCACGGCCGAACCCGCCGCCCCCTCAGCGGACGGCGACCTGCGGTTCACCATCACCCTGGCCGACGGCCGCACACTGACGGCGCGCCGGGTGCTGGTGGCCACCGGCCTGCGCGACGTGCTGCCCGAGGTGCCCGGCCTGGCCAAGCACTGGGGCCACAGCGTGGTGCACTGCCCCTACTGCCACGGCTATGAGGTCCGCGATGAGCCGATCGGCATCCTCGCGACCGGTCCGGCCTCCGTTCACCACGCGTTGCTGTTCCGCCAGCTGACGGATGACCTCATCTACTTCACCCGCGGCACCGACCTCGACTCCGAGACCCGCGCCCGCTTCGCCGCCCGCGACATCCGCACCGTCGAGACCGACGTCAAGGAAGTCGTCAACGACGACGGCGGCGCCCTCGCAGGCGTCCGCCTGACCGACGGCACTTTCGTGGGGCGGCGGATTCTGGCTGTGGCCACGCAGATGCGGGCCCGTACCGAGGGCCTCGACGGGCTGAAGCTGCCGATGGAGGACCTGCCCGACAACATGGGCCGCCGCTTCAACTCTGCCATGGCCGGCACCACCGAGATCCCGGGCGTGTGGGTGGCCGGCAACGCCACCGACCTCACCGCCCAGGTCGGAGCCTCTGCTGCTGCTGGAGCCCTGGCCGGCTCCCACATCAATGCCCTGCTGGCCGCTGCGGACACCGACGCCGCGCTCGCCGCCGCCCAGAAGACCACCGGCTGAGACATAAGCCCGGCAACTGAAGAACCGCGCGACCGCCATCCAGCGGGCCGCGCGGTGAGTAAGCCCCTATCTCACTGACCTGGCGACCGGCCCTGTCCCGGCGCTGATCCTGCATGCCCTTTTCGGAAGGAAACCATGAGTACCAATCAGCTTCCTCAGGCGGCGGCCGCGCCCGCAAGCGGCGGGGGCGCGCCGGATGCGCGTCAGCTGCGCGCGATCCTGATCACCGTCTCGATCGCGCTGATGGCTGTCATCGCCTCCGTGTCCGGGCTGAACGTCGCCCAGACCCACATGGCCGTCGAGTTCGGCGCCTCGCAGAACACCGTCCTGTGGATCATCAATATCTACACCCTCGCCCTGGCCGCGCTGCTGCTGCCGCTCGGCGCGATCGGTGACCGGCTGGGCCGCAAGCCCATGCTGATCACCGGCCTGATCATCTTCGGCGCCGCCAGTGTCCTCGCAGGACTCGCCCCATCTGCCGGGGTAATGATCGCCGCGCGCGTGGCCGCCGGCATCAGTGCCGCGATGATCATGCCGATCACTCTCGCCGTCATCACCTCCACCTTCCCCGAGGAGGAGCGCGGCAAGGCGATCGGCGTGTGGACCGGCGTCGCCGGAGGCGGCGGCATCCTCGGCATGTTCCTCTCCGCCCTACTGGTTGACGTCGCCGACTGGCGATGGCTGTTCGTCCTGCCCGTGGTCCTGGTCGTCGTCGCGCTGGCGATGACACTGAAGTCGGTGCCCAACTCCCACGAACGCTTCACCCATTCCTTCGACACCATCGGAGCACTGGTCTCCACCATCGCCGTGATCGGTCTCATCTTCGTCCTGCAGGAAGGCCCCGAGCGCGGCTGGACCGCTCCCATCACCCTGATCAGTCTGGCCGTCGGCGTCGTCGCCGCCATCGCCTTCGTGGCCTGGGAACTGCACCGCCGCGACGCATCCCTGCTGGACGTACGCCTCTTCCGTGAGCGAGGCCTTGCCTCCGGCTCCCTCACCCTGCTCGTCGTCTTCGGCGTCCAGGCCGGCATCGCCGTCGTCCTCTTCCCGTTCTTCCAGGCCGTACTCGGCTGGTCCGGACTGCTGTCCACCGTGGCGATGATGCCCATGGCCGTCATGATGATGATGACGTCCGGCCTGGCCCCCAAGATGGCCGCCAAGATCGGCGCCCGCTCCACCATGACCGTCGGCGTCGCCCTGGCCACCCTCGGCCTGGCCCTGATGGCCCTGTTCGTATCCGTCGACGGCGGCTACCTGTCCATCCTGGCCGGAATGCTCGCCATGGGCATCGGCATGGGGCTGTCAATGACACCCTCCACCGAGGCCATCACCAGCTCCCTGCCCCGCGCCAAGCAAGGCGTTGCCTCCGCACTCAACGACGTCACCCGCGAGTTCGGCACCGCACTGGGCGTCGCCATGCTCGGCGCGCTCCTGGCCAACGGCTACCGCAGCGCCATCGACGGCAAGCTCGACGGCATCCCCAACGGGGCCGCGGACACCGCCCGCGAAGGCATCGCCAACGCCATCGAGGTCGCACCCACCACCGGCAGCCACACCCAGGACCTGATCCACGCCGCGCAGCAGTCCTTCGTCGACGGCTGGCAGCAATCCATGTGGGTCGGCGCCGCCGTCATGGCCGCCCTGCTCCTCTACGTCGCCCTGCGCGGCCCGAAGAACACCGCACCTCTCCCGTCCGACGCCGAGGCAGCCCCCGAGACCGGGGCCGCGGAGAACGTCGCCGCACGCTGACCTAGCCGGAACTCCGTGCGGACGGAGCACGACGCCGCCCGCACGGCAGACGGGGCAGACGGCCGTGGGGCACCCCGCCACCACGCTGGGTGCCCGACGGCCGCGCAGCGCCCCGAGCGCAACCCGACATCCCCGATCACATGCAGGAGTATCCCTCATGAGCACCATCGAGGTGACCGCGGACAACTGCACCGAGGTCACCTCCGGAAACGACTTCGTGATCATCGATTTCTGGGCCGAACTTACAGACGGTCTGCCCAGGCGGCTGTCGATGGCCTGGCGGCCAATCTTCATGTATGTGCGGGCACATCTACTGTTTTAGGCTGGTCAGCAACCATGCCAGGGGTTGAGGATCATCCCTGGATCCGTGCAGTGGCCGTACCAGTTCACCGACAACGTGAAGATCAGGGCAGGGGCGAAGGAGACAGATGACTGAGATACCCGGCCCGCCTCCGCCGGCGCGGCGCTTCCTCATGGTGCACGGTGTGCAGCACCGTCGACCGCGGCAGCACTGGCTGTGGTGGTTGACCGAGGCCTTGCGCCAGCGGGGCGAGCAGGTGCTCTATCCGCAGTTCCCCGCACCCGAGCAGCCGTCGGTGAGCGAATGGATCGATCTCCTGCACGCCGAGCTGGCCCAACTCGGCGACCAGGAACGCGTCGTGGTGTGTCACTCCCTCGGCTGCGCCCTATGGCTGCGCGCCGCCCAGAGCCTACCTGCCGACCTGCGCGTCTCCCGGGTGCTGCTGGTGTCCCCGCTCGGTGACCAGGCGTTCACCGCGGCCAACGGCAATGAAGAGTTCAAGCTCGAGCGCATCGACCGTGAGCTCCTTGCCGCCGCGTCGGCCAAGTCGCCGCGTGTGGTCGTCTCGGCGACCGATCCGTACGCGCCCGCCGACCCACGCGCGTGGAGCGCCGCGCTCGGCCTGGACTGTGACGTCCTGCCTGCGGCCGGCCACATCACCCCCGCAGACGGATACGGCCCGTGGCCGGCCGCGCTCGACTGGTGCCTGCGCGAACAGACCCCCGTGTCAGCCGTCACCGGACTGTGAGCGCGGAGGAGTCCGTCGCCGGTGATCGTGTGCGGCTCGAACACGGATCTGGCGACGCTCGGCGCACACGGCCGGGGCGGGGTGGGACCGCGGTGCGCACCGGCACCGCCGCCGCGATCGGCGCGCTGCTGATTGCGACGCTGTTCTGGGCCGGGAACTACGTTGTCGGCGGTGCCGCCGTGTCCGCGATCCCACCGCTCGACCTCGTGGCGCTTCGATGGGCGATCGCCGTGATACCGCTTTTCGCCCTCGCGCAGCTGGTCGAACGCCCCGACTGGCGACACGTCGCGCGCTCGTGGCACCGGGTACTCCTCCCGGCCCTGTCCGGGCTCGTCGCCTACACCTACCTGCTGTACAAGGCGTTGCAGTACACCGACGCGGTGAGCGCTTCCCTCATCAACGCGTTCAACCCCGCACTCATCGCTGTTGCCGCCGCAGTCTTCCTCCGGGAACCCCTGACCTCGACAACTGTCGCGGGGGTCGTCGTCGCACTCGTCGGTGTGCTGTGGGTCCTGTGCGACGGACACCCCACCTCGTTGCTGTCCAGCGGGTTCGGCCTCGGCGACGTGTTCATGCTCGGCGCAATCGTCGTATGGACCACGTACACCCTTGCCGGTCGCCGTCGCACCGGCATCCCGCCGATCACGAGTACCGCCCTGCAAGCGCTTGTATCGGTGATCGCGCTCGCGCCCGTCGTCCTCCTCACCGGAGGACCGCACTGGCCGGCGACCTCGAACGCGACCTTGGCGCTGTTGTTCATCGGGGTGGGCCCGTCGGTCGTCTCTTCCGCGCTGTGGAACCAGGCCCTGACGACAATCCCGCCTGCGCGCGCCGGAGTGTTCCTGAACTTGATCACGGTCTTCACCGTGCTCATCTCCCTCGCGCTCGGCAAGCCGTTCACTGTCGCAGAAGCAATGGGAGGCGCGGTCGTGCTCTTCGGGGTCACGATCACCAACGCCCAAGCCTTCCGCGGTGGCAAGGCACGAAGTGATGCCCGCATGTCTCGCTGAACCATCGGCTACCGAGACGTATCTGATGCAAGGTCATCATGACAACCCACGCTTCATCGGCCTTCTAGGGCGTGTATCGAAAGTGCTGGTCACAACCACTCGTTGATAGCCGCTACGAGGACGGTCGCCTCGTAGCGGACCGCGAGTTTGATGCCCCTATGGATGTCAAGCTGCCAGCGCCTGGCCGCGGGGCCGAGCATGGGCTCGAATGATGATCGTGTAGAGCTCTCGGGCGACGTAGCGTTTCAGGCAGCGGATGGCTTCGCGTCGGGTCTTGCCTTCGGCGGTGCGTCGCTCGACGTAGCTGCGGCTGCGTGTCTCCCAGCGGAGTCGGGCAAGGACGATCGTGTAGAGAGCCGAGTTGGCCTGACGGTCGCCGCCTCGATTGAGCCTTCTGCGCTGTGTCTTGCCCGAGGAGGCTTCGACTGGGCTCACCCCGCAGAGCGAAGCAAACGAAGCCTCGCTGTGGAGTCGTTCAGGATTGTCGCCTGTGGCGATGAGTAGCGCCGCGGCGGTGTCTGGACCCACGCCGTAGCAGTCAAGCAGTTGCGGAATGTGCTGTCTGATCACGTCGGTGATCTGCTGCTTGAGAGCGGCGATCTCATCATCGAGTTCCTCGACTCGACGGGCGAGCAGCCGCAGGGTGAAGACCGCGGCCGCCGTGGCCGTGCTGGCCGTAGACCTGTGCAGTGTCGTGCAGGCTCGAACCAGTTTGGGAATGGTCAGCCCGTCCAGAGACTCTCGCAGCTCCGGACTGGCCGTCACGAGTACCGCCCTGAGCTGGTTGATGGCCTGGGTGCGGGCTTTGACCGCGGAGGCCTTGGCCATTTTGAAGAGCCGGAGAGCTTCAACGGGACCGTCAGCGAGCTTGGCCGTCGCGGTGGCTCGGCCGGACAGCACGGCATGCGCTGCTGCCTCGGCGTCGATGGTGTCGGTCTTGCCGCGACGGCGGCGTGTTGCCTTGTCCGGCTGGTTCACCTCGATGACGGTCAGCTCGTTGGTGCGCAGAAAGCGGCTCAGCGCAGCCCCGTAGGAGCCGGTGCATTCGACTCCAGCGCGGCTGACCAGGCCTGAGGACGGGCCCAGTCCAGCAGTTGTTGGTAGCCATCGGCGGTGGCGGGAAAGCTCCGGGAGTCGATCAGCTTGCCCGTGGTCGAGACCACGGCTGCCACGTGGGCGTCCTTATGGGTGTCGACACCTAGGACGACCTCACGACGGCAGTCATGGTGAAAACGGATCGGCTGGGCCATGCTGGCACTGGTCATCGGTCTCCTGCCATCGAACCGGAGCTTGGTGGCCGTCGCCGGGCTGGCAGGGTGGTCAGGACTGTGACGGTGCCTGTCGCGAAGGCCCCTATCGGGACACACCCGCCGGCCTGGCGGCAGCAAGTGCCGTCCCGAACAGTGGCCGACAAATCAAGACTCAGGACAAGATAGTCAGTCGTATCGCGGGTCAGGCCACCGCCGAGACGGCACCGACATCCTCACAGTCGTATCTCGTTGCCACGGCCCGGTGTCTTTTGAGGCGGTTGATGCCGCACTCGACCGCGTGCCGAGCCTTGTAGTCCTGCGGGTCGAACTTCGGCGGACGGCCGCCGCGCGACCCGCGTTTCTTGCGGTTCCGGGCCTGGTCGGCCTTGTCCGGGATGGTGCAGCGGATCCCGCGCCGCCGCAGGTAAGCGCGGTTCTTCCGGGAGGCGTACGCCTAATAGGCAGGTGGGTTGGCCGTTGGTCAGTCCAGGCAGGGGTCCGGGCGGGACATCTGTGCTGTAAGCAGCACTGCGAGTGCTTCGACAAGAGGGATGCGTTCTGGCCCCTGCCGTCACGAACTCGGTCGCCGTACCGTTCCGTGATTCGAGCCATTCCCAGGGCCACCTCCCAATCAGCCGGAGCCGTCGAGTTCTTCACGAGAGTGAGGCCCCTGAGCAGGGCTGGGGCCACGGACGGCTGATGGGGTGGTGCGCCCGAGAGCGCTTCTATTAGGTCGCCGGGTGGTCCTGCCGCGGCCCGACGCCGACGGACAGCGAGGCCTTGGAAAGGAGCGCGTGGTGCACGCAACCTGCGGAATCGACTGGGCCGAGGACCACCACGATGTGGCGGTGGTCGACTCCGATGCCCAACTGCTCGGCAGACTCAGGATCAGCGATGACGCGGCGGGCTTCCAGGACCCGCTGCGCCTGCTTGCCGAGCATGGCGACAGGCAGGACGGACACCCAGGAGGTGCCCGCGTCGCCCTGAGCCAATCCGCCCAGCCAGCGCGCGAGATGCGTGAGCGGCCCCTCGTCCAGGCCCAGTTGCTCCCGAACAGCGGCCAGCTGCTCGGGAGTCGGGTCCCGGTCGGCGGAGCGGGCCCGCAGGACGGTCAGCGCGGGTCGTTGCCGGACAGCCAGGGCAGCAAGGCCACGGCCGTGAGCAGCGCGGTCCCGGCAGTGAGGCGGCCGAGGCTCGCGCGCCACCGGGACGGGCGGGCCTCGGTACCGGCCGACGTGACGCTCATCGGCTACTTCAAGTGGGTGTCGATGTCGATCAGGGAGCGCTCGCGCGGGTCGAGGAGCACACCCTCGACGTTCGCGGCGACGCCCTGGATGACCTTCTCGTGGACGAGTGGGACGACGGCGTCGGTGCGCAGGATCTCCGCCTCGGCCCACATGATCCGCTGCTGACGCTTCGTCACGTCGCCCTCTACGGCGGCGGACTTGATGGCCTGGTCCACCTTGGGGTCCTTCAGACGGGCGATGTTGTACACGCCGCCGCTCTTGTAGTCGCTGGCCAGGTAGGCGACCGCGTCGCCGGTGTCGAGGAGGACCACCCGGGACATGATGAGGGCGTCGTACTTGCCTGCGAGGAGGTCGGCTTCCATCTGTGTGTACTCGCGGACGTCCTGCTTGACGGTGAAGCCGGCCTTCTCCAGCTGCTGCTGCAGCACGCTGGCGGCCTCGGGGATCTCGGCGCGGTTGGTGGGGGCGGCCAGACGCAGGGTTTTGCCCTTCGTCCTGGACCTGACCTGTGCGGGTGTCGCGGCCTTGGCGCGGCCGGTGACGTCGACGCGCTTGTCGGCGGCCCAGGACACGGCGGGACCGAACAGGCCCTGCGCGGGGTCGGCGTAGCCGCCGAAGATCGAGCCGACGAGCGCGGAGCCGTCCACGGCCTCGCGGGCGGCGGCGCGCAGCGCGGGGTCGGTGAAGATGCCGTTGCCGGTGTTGAGGATGAGGCTGTCGGTCCGTACGGACGGCACTTCGTGACGGGTTTTCGCGTCCAGCAGCTTCGCCTGGGAGGTGGGGATCCACTCGGCGATGTCGACGTCGCCGCCACGCAGGGCGTTGGCGCGGGCCGGGCCGTCGGCTATCCAGGTCACGTCGATGCCGGGAGCCTTGGCCTTGCCGCCCCAGTAGCCGTCGTACCGGTCGAGGGTGGCCTTGGACTTGCCGGTGAGCTTGGTGACCTTGAAGGGGCCGGTTCCGGTGCCGATCGCGCTGGCGGTGCCGTCCTTGGTGTACGCGTTGGCGGAGAGGATGGCCAGCACCGGGCTGGCCAGCCGCAGCGGGAGGACCGGGTCGGCGGTCTGGGTGCTGATGGTGACCGTGTCGGCGTCGTCGGCCTTCGCGGTGAGGGTGACGTCGCTGAGGACACGGGGCTTGGGCGTTGCGGCGTCCGCGTGGCCGAGGGCGTTGACGACGGACTCGGCGGTGACCTTGGTGCCGTCCTGGAAGGTGGCCTTGCGCAGCTCGAAGGTCCAGGTGGTGGGGCTGTTCTGCTTCCAGGACTTCGCCAGCGCGGGTGCCGCGGCGCCGTTCTTGTCCAGGGCGGTGAGTCCTTCGACCACGGAGAGCTTGCCCAGCAAGGTCGCGTCGTCGCTGTACGGGGACAGCGCATGCACCGGCGGCCGGGCGAGCGCCACCCTGAGTCGCCCTCCCGACCCTCCTTCAGCGCCCGTGCCCGTGCCTTGCCCGCCGGACACGAAACAGCCTGCGAGCAACGGAGTGAGAGCGAGAGCCACGAAGACACCACGGGGGGTCGTACGCACGGGAGGTCCTGTCATCCGAGAGAGGGTGGTTTGAGCCCCTGCGCGCCATAAGTGGGCATTGGGGCTCGGTCATTGTACTTAGGGCACCCTAACTTGATCTACCCCGGTAGGTGAACTCTCAACCAGCGAGATCGCTCCACAGGAGCTGTCGCGAAGCGGACCGAAAGTGCAGCCCGAACGGTACACACTTTGCTGAATTCAGGGATCTATGTACTGTCTTGGGTGCGCTGACCGTTGCCTCCGACATCGACGTGCTGGCCCGCTTCGGCCGCGCACTCGCCGACCCGATCCGCTGCCGGATCCTGCTCGCCCTGCGCCAGGCCCCCGCCTGTCCGGCAGACCTCGCCGACGCCCTCGACGTCTTTCGCACCCGCCTGTCGAACCACCTGGCATGCCTGCGGGACTGCGGACTGGTCGTCACCGTGCCCGACGGCCGCCGCACCCGCTACGAACTCGCCGACGAACGCCTCGGCCACACCCTGGACGACCTGCGCACCGCCGTGGTGGCCGGGGAGAGCGACCGCACCTGCGTCGACGCCGACGACAAGGGCTGCTGCTGATGGCCGCGATATCCCTGGGGCCCTCACCGTCCCGCCGCGACGTCCTCGCCAAGCGCATACGGCTGCTGGCGGCCGCCACGATCACCTACAACGTCATCGAAGCGGTCGTCGCCATCACCGCCGGCACCCTCGCCTCCTCCACCGCTCTGATCGGCTTCGGCCTGGACTCCGCCATAGAGGTGTCCTCCGCCACCGCCGTCGCCTGGCAGTTCTCCGCAGCCGACCACGCCGTACGGGAAGCACGCGCAGCGCACCCTGCGGATCATCGCGGTCGGAGCGGGTCTCGCCGTGGGCGGTCGACTGCTCGGGACAGGTGGCAGGCTGCCCGCAACGGAGGCCTCCCACGTCATCGCTGCCGCCCAGCGGAAGCCTGCAGCGATTGCGATTACGGCCCGATGTCAGCCAGCCACTGGCTCGTGGTCGGCGGGTGATGCCTAGCAGCTTCTGGGCGGAGGGCTCCGGCGTGATCGAACGGCCCGGCATGGCACTCATCGTGCCGTAGCAGCCGAACGAAGATGCTCCTTTCTTTATGGCTTTTCAGGAATGCCCGTGACGGGCCTCCCTGAGGTGCGCGACGACGTCGTCCAGGCTCACGGTCAAGGAACGCTCGATGTTGATCCAGTCGTCCTTGGCGTGACCGAGGAGGTACTCTCGCCGTTCGGGTGCGCGCTCCGCGCGCCAGTTCGAGATCAGCGCACGCAGTGTGAGCCGTGCCAACGCGGCAACCGGGAGCAGCGGGAGTTCCGAGGCCTGGATCGGGCGCTTTCGTTGGTAGCCTGCGGCGAAGGCGCAGGCGTCCCGCCAGGGATGATCTGGTGTCCTGCCGAGCAGGTTCGCCATGGGAACGGCGGGGTCGAAGATCACCGCACTGCGCACCGTGTCACCGAAGTCGATGACACCGGTGACGAAGTGATCGCTCTTCTCTGGGTCCACCACGATGTTGTAAGGGCTGAAGTCGCCGTGGATCACTTGCGTTTCGAGATCGCTCAGCCTCGGGACGACGTTTTCGCCGAAGAGCCGGAAGACCGACTGGGCCAACTGGCGGTGCTCGGGGCTCGGCGTGTGCCCGAGCAGTTCGGTCATCCGGTGGAAATGCCGGATGTCCCATGCCAGACCTCGTCGGTCCGCCGGGTGTGTGAACGGCCTGAGCGCCAGGTCGATCAGCCCCAGCATCTCGCCCGCCCTGGCGAGTCGCTCCGCGTCCGGGTTCGCATCGGCCAGGACCTGGCCTTCGACGAAGTCGAACACCCGCAGGATGCGCGTCCTGCCGTCGTTCAGCCTGATCGTGACATGGTCGTCTCCGTCGGCGGTCAGCTTCACCCGCTGGACGGGCAAGTGCGCAGCGGCGGTTTCGAGGTAGCGCATCGCGGCGGTCTGGAGGGCGACAACCGCCTTCACCTCGTCAGGTGGTGAGACCTTCACGAGGTAGTTGCGCGGGTCGGTGCTGAGTCTGAACGTGTCGTCCTTTTCGGTCGCCAGTCGCCGCAAGCGTCCGGTGAGGCGGTAGTGCTCCTCGAGGAGAATGCTCACCAGCATCACGTCGATGGGCTCGTGGGAAGACGTCAGGCCACTCTCCTCGAGGAGCCGCTGAGCATGGTTCTTAGCTGGTGAGGTGGTCACGGTCAGTCCCTTCGGTCAGCCTGTCACAGACGGTTTTTCGCGACCTCGGCGAAGGTCTCCAGGAATCGGGTCACATCGGCGGAGTCGAAGGCCAGTGGCGGGCGGATCTTCAGGGTGTTCGCTGACTTGCCCGTGCCGTTGATGAGGATCCGGCGATCGCGCATGTCGTTGATGACGTCTTCGGTCAGCAGGCGGTCCGGCTCAAGAGTTTCCCGGTCCTTCACGATCTCCACGCCGACGTACAGACCGGCGCCGCGGACTTCGGCGACGTGGGGGGAGTCCTTGGTGATCTCCCGCAGTCCCGCGCGCAGAGCGTTGCCGCTCTCCAGGACACGTTGCTGCACGTTCTCCTTCTCGAGGACGTCCAGCACCGCCGCGCCGGCTGCCACGGGGATCGAGCTGCCGCCGAAGGTGTTGAAGTAGCGGACGTTGCGTCCGAACTCCTCGCTGACCTCGGGGCGGAAGACCACACCCGAGATCGGCATTCCGTTACCCATCGGCTTGCCCATGGTGACGATGTCCGGCAGGACGCCGTGACGGGTGAAGCCCCACATCGACTCCCCGAGCCTGGCGAATCCGGACTGCACCTCGTCCGCGATGTAGACACCGCCGGCCGCGTGCACCTCCTCCACCACGCCCTGCATGTAGTCGACCGGGTCCGTGAAGATGCCGTCGCTGGTGTAGGCGCAGTCGGTGATCAGCGCCGCCAGGCGGTAGCCGTGGCGCTCGAGGTCGGCGATCGCGCCGCGTACCTGCTGCCGCATGTGCTCGGCGAGCGTGGTTCCCGGCGCGGCAAGGCGCGGGTCCGGCGGATCGATGAGCCGGACGTTCGGGCCCAGCGGCGATCCCGCACCCAGGTGCGGCGAGAAGCTCGCCACCTCCCGGGTGATGCCGTGGTAGGCCCAGCGGGTGACGATGATGCCTTCGCCGCCCGTGTGGAACCTCGCCACCCGCACCGCCAGGTCGTTCGCCTCCGACCCGCTGCACGCGATGCTCAGCTTCGACAGTTCCTTGGGGAAGGTCGCGAGCAGCCGCTCCGCGTAATCGACCAGGGCTTCCTGGACGTAGCGAGTGTTGGTGTTGACCGCCGTCATCTGGCGGGCGACCGCCTCGGCCACGTGGGGGTGGGCGTGTCCGACGCAGGGGACGTTGTTGTAGGCGTCGAGGTAGTCGTTGCCGTCACGGTCGATCAGGTGGGCCCCATGACCGGAGACGAACTCGACCGGCTCTTTGTAGATGAGTGTGTAGCCAGGGCCCAGGACCTTGTTCCGGCGCTGGATGGTCTCTCGGAGGTGTTCGGGGAGCTCGCTCAGTACCCCGGGGTCGAACCGGTTGGGGTAGTGGGCTATCGCCCGACTCAGCGTCGAAGTCATCGGCAGGCACACCTTCAGTCTCGTTCCGGGGTTGCTCGCTACATGGGGCCCTTGTCGATTGTCGACGATAAAAGTATTGTCGACAACTGTCAACAGGCCCGAACTTCCCTCAGGCCCACTCTGCGGAACCCGCGAAAGGACCTGACCCATGCGCCACGCGTTCACAGCAGACGGTACTGGCAGGAGAGAACAGCGACATGAAGTTCAACCCCTACTGGCCAGACACCGCTCCCCATGGTCGGGACCGGTCCCGACCGAGATCGGGGGAATGTACGTGCCTGTCGATCGGGTTCCGGCAGGCGGTTGCCCGCTACGGGTTCGACACCGCGGAGGCGTACCTGATCACCTACCACGACGCGGTCGACATCCTTGAGAAGCTCGTCGCCGAAGAGGGGATCGACTGTGACTTCGCCCGCACGGGCAAGCTGCTCCTGGCGTCCGAACCGGCCCACGTCGAAGGCCCGCGCAAGACGCACCGAGACCCGGCTCATCCCCCGGGGCGGGATCCACTCCGAGATCGGCTCCGACCGTTTCCATGGCGGAATGGTCGACGCCAAGAGCGCCGTGCTGCACGTTGACGGAGATCACCGCCAAGGAGGAGTACTTGTCCCGCCAAACCGCCCGGTCGGTGTGCTCGGTGCCTGTCCTTCTCTCCACATCGCTATGGGGACCGCCTGGGTGTCGAAGAGACCCTGGCCACCGGGGTGGAGGTGGTGGTCTTTGCGGTCACGGTGGACTGGACGGGGAAGTGACGATGGCGGCGCTGCTCACACCGATGGCGTGGTACGCCGTTTTCTTCGCGGACGGTTGACGATGCTGGACAGGGTGAGGGCGGTGACCGTGTCCCGTACGCCGGGCATCTGGGCGATGTTCTCCCGGACGACTCGTACGCGTTCCAGCGAGGCTGCCTCCAGGCGCACCATGATGTCGAAGTCGCCATTGAGGACCTCGCAGATGACGACCTCCGGAATGCTCTTGAGTGCCGCCAGGACGTCGCCTCCGCGCATGCGGTCCTGGCGGTGGACGAGGACGAGCGCCGAGACGACATTGCCGGTGTCCTCGCCCGGACGGACGATGGTGTAGCCGGCGATGTGGTCCTGCCGCTCCAGCCGTTCGATGCGCCGGCGCACCGCATTACGGGAGAGCAGCACCCTGCTGGCCAGCTCCGAGTGCGAGAGGCGGGCGTTGCGGGTCAGCTCGGCGATGATCTTCTCGTCGATGGCGTCCACGGCCGACCGTCTCCCTCGTCAAGTCGGTGGAGATGGCACCATGGCACTCGGATCACGGGTGCCATGGGGGGCTGCGGAGCACGGTGCGGTGCCGGTGAGGAAGAATCCAGACTCCCCACCGGGCTGCCGTGGCTGCTTGACGTCCCAGACGCTCTGCCCCGCCAACTGCTGGATGTCCCTTTGCTGTCGGTGACCAGGAACTGAGAGGCAGGCGCCGACGGCAGGAACTGCTTCACACCGCCGTCCTGTCGAAGATCCGCCCGGGCGGCCAGGCTGGCGACATCAAGGCCGTCGGAGACTGGCGGCCACCCTTGACCGGGCCGCTGGTGGACGTCGCGGAATGGACCCTCACCCCGGGTCACGGCGTTGCCCTGCACGACGGGGGGAGAGGTCCGCTAGTGTCGGCTTGCTCAGCTGTGAAAGCCGGGCAGTGACAGGTACTTGAGCTGCTGGTACTCGTGGAGGCCTTCCGGCCCGCCCTCACGACCCAGGCCGGACTGCTTGACCCCGCCGAAGGGCGCCGCGACCTCAGAAACCAGGCCCCGGTTGATACCGACCATTCCGGCCTCCAGCCGGGCAGCGACCCGACGGGCGCGGTCGATGTGGGACGTCATCACGTACGACGCGAGCCCGTGCTCGGTGTCGTTGGCCACCGCTATGGCCTCGGCCTCGGTGGAGAACCGGTGGATGGCGGCCACAGGTCCGAAGACCTCCTCGTGCATGATCGCGGCGTCGACGGGGACGTGGTCCAGCACGGTCGGGGCGGCATAGTGACCCGGCCCGGCAGGGATGTCCGCCTGGGCGACGACGAGGGCACCACGGTCCACGGCGTCCTCTACGAGGTGGTGGACTTTGTCCACCGCACGGTGGTCGGCCAGCGGGCCGAGCTCGGTGTCCTCCCGGTCCGGGGCACCCACGCGGATGGCGGCGATCTGTTCGCCCAGCGCGGCGGCGAACGCGTCGGCGATTCCCTCCTGGACCAGGAACCGGTTGGCACCGACACAGGACTGGCCGCCCAGCCGCATCTTCGCGATCATCGCTTCGCGGACCGCGAGGTCGAGGTCGGCGTCGTCGAAGACCAGGAACGGCGCGTTGCCGCCCAGCTCCATCGAGGTGCGCAGCACCCGCGCACCACTCTGCAGCAGCAGCAGCCTGCCGACCGGAGTAGAGCCGGTGAAGGACAGCTTGCGCAGCCGGGAATCGGTCAGCAGCGTCGTGCTGACCGCTGCCGCGTCGCTGCTGGTGATCACGGTCAGGACACCGGGGGGCGCGCCCGCCTCACGCGCCAGCTCGCCCAGCACCAGGGAGGACAGCGGGGTGAGAGCGGCCGGTTTGAGCACGGCGGTGCAGCCGGCGGCGAGGGCTGCGGCGGCCTTGCGGGCGGCCATGGCCAGCGGCACGTTCCATGGGGTGATGAGCAGGCAGGGTCCGACCGGTTCGGCGACGGTGACGATGTGACTCCTCCCGTCCGGGGAAGGGGTGCTGCGTCCGGGCGGACGGACCGCCTCCTCCGCGTACCAGCGGAAATAGGCTGCGGCGTAGTCGACCTCGCCCCGGGCTTCTCTGATCGTTTTGCCGATCTCCAGGGTGATGATCCGGGCCAGACGCTCACGGTGCTCGATCAGGGAGTCGGTGAGCCGGTGCAGGACGGCCGCCCGGTCCCGCGGGCTAGTGAGGGCCCACTGGTCGGCGGCCGCGGCCGCCGCGTCCAGTGCCTTCACCGCGTCTTCAGCGCCGCAGTCGGCCACGGTGGCGATGACTACCTCGGTTGCGGGGTTGCGCACCTCGAAGGTGCGACCTCCGGTGGCGGGTTGCCAGTCGTGGGCGAGGAAGCCACGGGGGACGGATTCCAGGACTTCCGACTCCCATGAGGGAGCGGTGAGGGTGTCAGTCATGCGCGTGGCTCTTTCGCTGATCGAAGGCTGGTGTGGTTGAGGGAGCCCGATCGGTGGGTGGTCATACGGCCTCGCCTCCGGGGTTGGCGACGCCGACGGTGTTCTCGACCGAGAGCAGGGATTCCTGGCGTCCGGAGCCGAGCCAGCGGACCAGGGCGACGAGGCCGAGGGCGAGGATGGCGAAGGCGGTGAGCAGCGCGCTGACCGCGGTCACGCTGGGGTCGATCTCGAAGGTGAGGGAGTTGTAGACCCGCACCGGCAGGGTGACGGTGTCGACGGAGGAGAGGAACTGGGAGATGTAGAACTCGTCGAAGCTGGTGATGAAGGAGAAGATCGCCGCCGCGATCATTCCCGGCGCGGCGAGGGGGAAGGTGATGCGCCGGGCGATCGTCAGCCGGCCGGCGCCCATGCTGGCCGCGGCGTCCTCGAGGCGTTCGTCGATGCCGCGCAGGGTCGCGATGAGGATGAGCACCGCGATCGGTGAGGCGAGCACGGTGTGGCCGAGCGCGATGGCGATCGGGCTGCCCAGCATCGCGGCGGGCTCGAAGAGCAGGAACAGCCCGAGCGCGGTGACGATCTGCGGGATGACCAGCGGCCCCAGCACCAGGGCGTAGACCGCTGAGCGCAGCGGGAGTTCACTGCGGGTCAGGGCGGTCGCCGCGGTCACCCCGATGATCAGGGAGAACACGGTGCTCAGGGCGGCGACCAGGGCGGACAGGGACATGGCGGCCGGCCACTTGCTGCCGTCGGCGAACAGGGCCTTGTACCAGTTCAGCGTCCACGTCTCGGGCGGGAAGGCCGCGAAGGCGTTGTTGCTGAAGGAGGTGACGAGGATGACGACGATCGGCAGCGCCAGGAACAGCAGGATGAGGGTGGCGATGGCGGTCAGGGCGATCCGGCCGGTGAGGGTCTTGCGCAGCTCCATCATGATCCGTTCCTCCTCCTACGGCTGGCGCCCAGGGAGCTGACAACCTTCACCAGGAGCAGTCCGGCCAGGGTGAGGACCAGAAGGATCACGCCCTGTGCGGCGGCTCCGTTCCACTGGTTTTCCTTGGTGACCTGTTGGTTGATGAGGGTGGCGATCATCGTCTGGTTGGGTCCGCCCATCAGGGCGGGGGTGATGTAGTAGCCCAGCGAGAGGATGAAGCTCAGCAGCCCGGCACTGGCCAGACCCGGCGCGACCAGCGGCAAATACACCCGCCGGAAGATCGTCACCCGGCCCGCGCCCATACTCGCGGCGGCCGCCAGCAGCCGGCGGTCCACACCGCGCATCACGCCGTACAGCAGCAGCACGGTGTAGGGGAGCATCATCGAGGTCGTTCCGATGACCACACCGAGCTCGTTGTAGAGCAGTTGGAACGGCGCGCCGGGGACCGACATGGCGGTCAGGCTCTCGTTCACCAGGCCCTTGTCGCCGAGCATGATGATCCAGCCGTAGGTGCGTACCAACGCGGAGACGAAGTGCGGGACGACCACGACCAGCATGGCCAGGCCGGCGAGTATGGGCTTGAGCCGGGTGATCGCCTGGGCCAGGACGAACCCGAACACCAGGCTCAGCACGGCCGTCTCGGCGGAGATCCTGAGCGTGGTCAACAGCACCGACAGGTTGACCCCGGTCAGCGCGTCGGCGTACCAGTGCAGCGTGAACGATCCGTCGGCGTCCTTCAGGCTCAGTAGCAGCGTGGAGAAGATCGGGTAGACGAACAGCACCAGCAGATACACGACGACCGGCAACGCGTACAGGATCCCGACCCGCGTCTTGCGTGACGCCAGGAGCTTGCGCGGGCGGGCGGGAGTCCCCGCGGTGAGGGTGGCGGCCATGACTCACCCGCCCTGTTCGACGGGGAAGAGGTTCACGTCGTCCGCATCAACGGTGATCCCGACCCGCTCGCCGGCCACGGGGCCGCGTCCGGCGGGTACCTCCAGGCGCAGCAGCGGCCCGTCACCGCCGTCGACCCGTACACCCGCGCGCACCAGCGTGCCCACATAGGTGGCGGTTTCTACGGTGCCGGTACAGAACCCGTCGTCGCTGGCTGAGGCCCGCAGCCGGCCCGGCTGGACGGCGACCTTGACCTCGGTGCCGGGGGCGAGCTGGTGGCGGCGCGCCTTGATCAGGCCGCCACTGGCATCCAGGCGGACCAGGGTGTGTTCGCCGTCGTGCTTGTCGATACGGCCGGGCAGGAAGTTGGCCGCGCCGAGGAAGTCCGCGACGAAGGGGGTCTTGGGCCGTTCGAACAGCTCCCTCGGGGTGTCGAACTGCTCGATCAGGCCGTTGCGCATCACCGCGATGCGGTCGGACATGACCAGCGCTTCTTCCTGATCGTGCGTCACATAGATGACGGTCAGGCCGAGTTCCTGCTGGATGGTCTTGATCTCGACCTGGAGCTGGTCGCGCAGCTTCTTGTCCAGGGCGCCGAGCGGTTCGTCCATGAGGATGACCGGCGGGCGGTAGACCAGCGCCCGGCACAGGGCGACCCGCTGCTGCTGGCCGCCGGACAGCTCGCGCGGCTTGCGGCCGCCGAACCCGGACAGGCCGGCGATCTCCAGCGTCTCCCCGACCCGCTTGCGGATCTCGTCCTTGCCCACTCCGCGCAGGGTGAGCGGGAAGGCGACGTTTTCCCGCACCGTCATGTGCGGGAAGAGCAGGTACTGCTGGAAGACGAAGCCCAGGCCCCGCTTCTGCGGCGCGAGGCGGGTGACGTCGCGGCCGCCGACGGTGATGGTGCCGGAGTCGGGTTCGCAGAACCCGGCGATCATCATCAGCGTCGTGGTCTTGCCCGACCCCGAGGAGCCGAGGAAGGTGACGAACTCCCCGGCCGCGATCTCCATGGACGCCTCGTCGACGGCGACGACGTCGCCGTAGGTCTTGCGCAGGGCCACTACCGACAGCGCTTTGCCGGTCGCGGTGGCCGGCGTGACGCCGGCCACCTTGACAGACGGTGTGGCAACACCGAATTCAGCCACGAGCCCACTCCAGCCAGCGCTTGGTGACGGCCGCTTCGTTCTTCAGCCACCAGTCGACGTCCGCATCGAAGCCCTTGTCGTAGTACTTCGGCGCACCCGCGGACGCGTTGCGCTGTTCCTCGGTGAGCTTGGCGTAGGCCACGGGCGAGGACGGGTTCGACGGGAAGAACTTGACCAGGTTGGCCTGGCTCTCCGCCCGCAGGGAGAAGTCCATGAGCTGGTAGGCGTTGTCCACGTTGGCCGCGCCCTTGGCGATGGCATAGCCCGAGAACTGGCGGCGCATACCGTTCAGCTGCCTGGTGACCGGGACGCCCTGCTTCTCCAGGTCGGCGAGTCGGCCGTCCCAGACGGTGGACATCGTGACCTCCTGGCGGCTGAGCAGCACACCGGGCAGCGGGCCGCTGTCCCAGAACTTCTTGATGTCGCCTCGCAGTCGGGTCAGCACCTTGAAGGCGCGGTCCACGTCGAGCGGGTACAGCTTGTCCATCGGGACGCCGTCGGCCAGCAGCGCGAACTCCAGCTCCGGCAGGTCACCGTCCGGGTGGACCATCGCGCGGCTGCCCTTGAACGCCTTGGTGTCCCAGAAGTCCGCCCACGACTCCGGCTTCTTACCCCCGAACGCGTCCGTGCGGTACCCGATGCACTGACCGTAAAAGGCATGGCCGACGGCATACTCGGTGATCTGGGCCTCGGGGATCTTCGCGCTCTTCACGCTCTTGACCCGGTCGAGGTCCAGCGCCTCCAGCGCGTCCTGCTTGACGTACTTGGTGTGCGACATCATCGAGTTGTTGATGAGGTCGCACTGCGGGCGGCCCTGCTTGATCTGGGCCAGCAGCGGGGCGTCGTCCAGGTTCAGCACCTTGACCTGGATGCCGGTCTCCTGGGTGAACGGCGTGTAGATCGCCTTCTGCAGAGCCGCGCCGTAAGAGCCACCGCTGTCACGGACGACCACCGTCTTACTGCCGCCCTTGCCACCACTCCCACCGGCCGTCCGGCTGGAGCCGGTACCGCAGGCGGAGAGGGAAGGAAGAGCGGCGAGGGCGGCCAGGCCGCCTGCTCCGCGCAGGAGCGCTCTACGACCGATCTGGGCATCACTCATGGCAATACTCCTCATCTGGGGACGCGTGGAACCAGCTGTGCGGGGGCTTTACCTCGCGGGTGGGGGTTGGTGCAGGGCGGCGAACGCGGACAGAGCATCGCCCGCTTGCGTTGCCGATCGCCGTTTGGGGCGCGTGTTCGTCGTGGATCGAAGTCCCCGACGGCCTTGTCGCCGGAGCGACGTCACCTGGGTGACCGGGTGGGTGGCAGTGGGGAAACTGGAGCCGGGACAGGGGGTGACCAGCGGAGTGGGGGTGGTCCTCAGCAGAGCCGGAGCATGAGGGCTCTGGTGAGGGATGAAGCAGATCCTGGCCTGCGGCTGAGGGACGGGCCGAGCGGTCCATCGTCCCCGGCGACGTTGCTCAGCAGGTGGCTTCGCGTAGGCCCCGGAAGGCGATCGGGGCCGGGCATCGGCATCACGTCACGGTCACGTAGATCTTGCGCACGGTTTCGATGGTCTTCCAGACGCCGACGTAGCCCGGCTTCATGACGAAGCTGTCGCCGGCCTTGTAGATCACCGGCTTGCCGCCTTCGGGTGTGAGTTCGACGATGCCGGAGAGGATGTGGCAGAACTCGAAGGTCTCGCCCTTGATCGAGCGCATCTCGCCGGGCGTCGCTTCCCAGACGCCCGTATGGATCGACTCCCCACGGGCGACGTCCTGGGACCAGGTCCGGAAGGTGGGATCGCCGGAGATCAGGCGTTCCGGGAGCAGGCCGGATTCTCGCGGCGCGAAGGAGGGATCGGTGTCGATGGCCTTCAGGAGCGACATGTCTTTCCTTGTTGTGCTGGTGAGGTTGGTGGCCGTGGCCACGGTGGATGAGCCGTTGCCAAGCGGTGTCTGGCGCGCACTCGCGGGCGTGGCCCTTCCCGATATGCGGAGGCCGACGACGCGTCGCGGCTGTGCCGGCGGGTCCGGGTGGCTCGGATGCGGTTGTCGGCACGGGCGCACTGTGGGTGGCACCGTTCGAGTGCGGAGCATGGGGGACGCGCTCGACGCGTGTTCGACAGTTCATGCCGCAATCGGCAGTTGCTCAAGGCAGAAGGTGAGAGGAGAGCGGGTCGTTCAGCCCATTGCCGGTGGTTGAGCCCAGCAGGGGTGTTCAGGAAGCGGTGTACCCGCCGTCGACGGTCAGGACCGATCCGGTCACGTACGACGACTCCGACGATGCGAAGAAGAGCACCGCGTCGGCGACCTCTTCGGGGGTGGCGAGGCGTTGGAGCGGGATCGTGCTCTCGCGCTGGCGGCGGTAGGCCTCGGGGTCGGGCCTGCGCTGGAACGCCGCTTCGATGACCGGGGTGGCGGTCAGGCCCGGAGCGACGACGTTGACGCGGATGTTGCGCGGGGCCCATTCGATCGCCGCGCCCTTGGCGAGCATGATGAGGCCCCCCTTGGCGGCGGAATACAGGACCTGCCCTGCCATGCCGACCATGCCCAGCCGTGAACTGACGCAGACGAACGAGCCACCGGCCCCGGGCATCAGCGGCGCGAAGTGCTTCATCACCAGGAACGCGCTGAGCAGGTTGCTCTCCAGCACGTTCCTCGCGTCGTCGCAGGCCATCTCGGTGAGCGGACCGTCGGCCTGCAGGCCGTGGTTGAGGACGACGACGTCAACGGCGCCGAAGGACTCCGCTGCCTGCTTGGCCAGGTGCTCGACGAACGCCTCGTCGTTGAGGTCTCCGGGAACGTACAGGTCGTCGGGCTGAGCGCTGTCGAGCCGCTCCCTGCGGCCGGTGAGCAGCAGCCGCCCACCCTCCCGGCGGAAGTGGGAACTCACCGCCTGCCCTATGCCACTGCTGGCGCCTGTCACCAGGGCCGTGACGTTCTCGAGTCTCATGTCAGGCACTCCTCTTATGGGGGAGGTCGGTCGTCGGGTTGCGGTTGCGGTACGGGCCACGGGGGCTTGTCCCTGAGGCCGGTCAGTTGAGGAAACCGCGGGCGTCGACCGGCCACCGCTCCAGCGACGTACCCGTGCTGTCGGTGACGATCAGTTCCTCGAAACCGAGGACGACCGGGCATACATGGTTCGGCACCACGGGGACGACGGTGCCGACGCTGGGGCGGAACTCGCCGTCCGGCAGCGGGAGGAACCCGTGGTACTCGTTGACCTTGGACAGGACCGCCTTCGTGCCGGCGATGCCGCCGTAGCCGATCTCGGGGCTGCCTTCTTTGCTGAGGGCCTTGTTGCCCACATCGACGATGACCTGGCCGGGGACCCAGTCACTGACCACGGTCCCGGCGACGAACAGCGCGATCTGGTCCTCCGTGCAGGCGCCCAGCCGGGCGTTGTTCAGATCGCCGAAGACGTACTCGCCGGGACGGATCTCGGTGATCACGCTGCTGGTGGAGAACTCGAGGGTGGGAGTGGAGCCGGCGCTGACCACCTCAGCGGCGACGCCGACACTTGCGAGGCTGTGTACCGCGGTGGTGAGCGCGGCCTCCTGGTCCTGCGCGGCGCGCCGGCGAGCGTCCCGGTCGGCGCAGCCGTGACCGGGATAGGTGAAGACGCCCACCGGCAGCAGACCGCGCTTGCGGGCGGCGAGCGCGAGGTCGCCCGCGGCCTCGGGCGGCGCCCCCGAACGACGGGCGCCACAGTCGATCTCGATCACGACCTGCAGCCGCTCGGGTTCGTCTCCCATCGCGTCGGCGAGGGCCTCGATCGCCGCGACGTTGTCGACGCCGACCCGCAGCCGGGCGGACTCGGCGAGCCGCCGGATCCGGGCTCGCTTCGTGCCAGCGGCCCAGATCGGGTAGGCGAGGAAGATGTCGTCGAACCCGGCCGCGGCGAAGACCTCGGCCTCACCGACGTTGCCCGCGGTGATCCCGACCGCGCCGGCCTCGATCTGGCGTCGCCCTATCTCCACGCACTTGTGCGTCTTGACGTGCGGTCTGACCTTGAGGTTGTGCTGGTCGGCGAAGCCCTGAATGCGCTCGATGTTGCCCTGCATGACGTCGACCAGCACGATCGGTGCGGGGGTGTCGATCCGCTCGACGAGTGCGTCGAGTGCTCGTTGCAGCCGGTTCACGCTGCCCTCCTTGTGGTTTCTGCCTGGAATTCGGGGGCGCGGGTACTGACTCCCCTGGATGCCGAACGCGCGCGGCCCGCGATATGCCCGCGCTTGCGTACACACCCGTCGGCCCCGGCCTACACAGCGGTGCAGACCATCTGGATCTCGACAGGGGTGTTGAGCGGCAGCCCGGCGACACCGATCGCGGTGCGGGCGTGGCGTCCGTTCTCGCCCAGTACCTCGATGAGCAGTTCGCTGGCCGCGTTGGCGACCTGCGACTGCTGACCGAAGTCCGGCGTGCTGGCCACGAAGACCAGCATCTGCACGATCCGGACCCGGTCCAGATCGCCCACCGCCTGCACAGCGGCGGCGAGGCAGTTGAGCGCGGCATGGCGTGCGAGCTCCTGCGCCGTCTTCAGGTCGACGTCCCGGCCGACAGTGCCCTGTCCCTGCAGCCAACCGTCCTTGTAGGGCAGCTGGCCCGAGATGTAGATGCTGGGTCCCACGGTCCGGTGGTGTACGTAGTACGGGTTGTCTCGGAGCTCGGGAAGGGCCAGGCCCAAGGCCTGAAGCCGATCGGAAGCCGAGTCGGTGTTCGCTGCCGAAGTCACGGACTGACTCATCGCGCCACCTCCGCAGACGGAACAGGGCACATGCCCACGCAGTTGGCCCCGAGAACCCGCTTCGCAAGAATCTTGATGATCTGCACTCGGCACTCCTCTCGAGCAAACAGTGGCGACAAAGCGCTGTGTGGTGGCTTAAACCCGCCACCTCATTGTCGTTTGTCGACCATATGGGCGCCTGTTGAGCACTGTCAATACAGACCTCAGTCTCGAATGCGACGTCGGGACACGACGTGCGACTGGACCCGCCGCCGCTGGAAGCGGCGGTCGACGCCGGGACCTGGCTCACCGGTTTCATCCGCTTCGGCATGGACGGCCATGTGCGTGGCCGGCCTCACCAAGCGGCCGAAGACGGCGTATGCGCACGCGCGGTAGCTCCGGGACAGCTACGAGTACCACGAGTACTCCGACATGGTGTTCGGCCTGTTCAAGATCCTCAGCTACGACTTCAGCCCGAGATTCCGCGACTTGGACGACCAGCGGTTCCGGGGCCACGATGCCCGGTGTCGAGACGGGCACGTACGGCGCGGTGGATGCGGCGTTCGCGGAGTACGGGTGGATCGCCAAGACTGAGCACCTGTTACGGGTGGTCGACCCGGTGGACGACACCTACCGGCGGCAGATGAACCGGCAGTTCCCCGTGCAGGAATCGAGGTACAAGCCGGCCCGGGACGTGTGCCACGGCAAACGCGGCACCATCCACCAGGCGTGCCGCGACGGCATGGAGGGCCGGCTCGGCGCGCTCGTCCTGGTCCTCAGCGCCATGGTGCTCTGGACCACGAAGTACATCGACGCCGCCGTTGCCCGGCTGAACGACGAGGCCCATGAGCTGCGAGGAGGACATCGCGCGGTTGTCCCCGCTCAAGCACCGCAACCTGAACTGCTCGGCCGCTCCAGCTTCTCCGTCGGCGTCCCGGCCGCCGACGCCCTGCGCCCACTGCGGGACCCGGACGCGGTCGAGCTCGACGACGATGACGACGGCTATGCCGCACGCCCCACGGCGGTACCGCCGATCCAACCGGGCGGCGGAGGCCGTGTGACAGCTATCGCCTGTTCCTCGACATGTGCCACGGACCCGCAGCGGTTGGCAAATCAGCGGTCCCGGCCCTGGATCCGTGCGGCGGCGCGGTGCAACTCGGCAAGGACTGCGCGGACGGCCTTCCGGGCGGTGCGCTCGGGCCGGTAGAGGACGTCGATGTCGCGTCGGGCGTGTACTCCGCCGAGCGGCTTGAGGACGACGTCGGGGTGCGGCCGAGCGGTCCAACGGGGCATCAGCGCGAGGCCGCCGCCGGCGGCGACGGCCTCGGCGACCACCGCGAATTCGTTGACGCGGTGGACGATGTCGAGCCGACGGTTCGCCACGCTCGCGATGGCCGCGATGATGGACATCAGCGGGAAGCCGTCGTGCACCGTGATCCACGGCTGGTCTGCCACGTCCCGAGGCGTAAGCAGCGGCTTGGACGCCAGCACATGGCCAGCAGGCAAGGCGACATCGAGGGGCTCGCTCAGCAACGTGATGGCGGTCACTGTGCGTGGCCATTGAGGGCCATGATCCAAGCGGTGAGCGAGCACGAGATCGTAGTGACGGGTAAGGGCCGGGACGCGGTCCTGGGCGACGTCCTCGTCCGCGAGCGCCAGGCGGGGGTGCCCGGGCTCGGCAAGGCTGCGCAGCAGGATCGGGAAGAACGCGGACGCTGCGCTGTGGAATGCGGCCAGCGAGACGGTGCCGTCGGGATTCTCGGCGAAGTCGGTGACCGTGTGCCGGGCTTGGGCCAGGGCTGTCTCGACCTTGATGGCCGCGGCGGCCAGAGCCTGCCCGGCGTCGGTCAGTACCAATCGGCGTCCGGCGCGTTCGGTGAGCGGCAGGGGAATTGCGCGCTGCAGCAGCCGCAACTGCTGCGAGATCGCCGAGGGCGTCACGTGCAGCGCTTCGGCGACCGCGCTGACGCTGCCGAGATCTCCCAGCTCGCGCAGGATCCGCAGCTGCCGTTCATCCATCGTGAAAGTGTAGCGCTGCTACATCTTAGGTTTAGAAGTTGCTTGTGGCCTTCAATGCGCTGGCGAGGCAGTGTGGGCGCATGCATGCTGCCCGCCGCACCGATGCGGTGCTTCTTCTCGCGGCCAAGACGGCCCCCGTCGCACTGTCCGTGACGGCGGTCCTGTTGCCCCGATATATAGTTTCTGCGCTCGCTTTGTGGTGCCTTGCGGCCTCCGGTCGCCCGGGGCGCCGCTGGAACCGCGCATTGGTCCGCGTCTTATGGGGTGGCGCCCACCAGCGCCGCGAATACCGGGCCGATCATCAGCCCGTGCGGGGGCACCCATGCGCAGCCTCGGCGATCCGGCCGAGGTGGTCCTGCCGACGCTGAAAGCCACTGATGGCCGCGCCGTCCGGGCCCGGCCGGCAGCCGGTGAGCAGTACCGCGGCCGCGGTCGGCGCGAAGATCCGTCTGCGCCGCCAGCAGCGTGGCATGAGCGCCGCGGAGATGGCCCGGTTCGCCGGGCTGAGCAAGGCAGCCGGGCTGAGCAAGGCCGCGCTGTCGCAGCTGGAGGCGGGCAATCCGACGATGGCAGCCTGGACGCGATCGCGGCCGCGCTGCGCATTCCCATCGCGGACCTGCTGGCACGCAACCCGCCCGGGCTGGTCTACCGGCCGGGCACGCCCGCCGAGCCGGGCGAGGTCGCCAAGGAGCTGCTGCGCCGCAGCAGCAACAGCCTGGAGATCTGGCGGCTGCGCATCCTGCCCGAGACGGAGCTGACCGGCGTCCCCCACGCCACCGGCACGATCGAGCACCTGCTCATCGCCGCCGGGCACGTGACCGCCGGGTCCGTGGATGCCCCGCAGGACCTGGGCCCCGGCGACATACTCGCCTTCGCCGGCGATGCCCCGCACTTCTACCGCACCGCCGCCGAGGCGGTGGACATCACCGTCGTCTTCGCCTCCCCCGTCAGCACCTGAGCCCAGGAACCATAGCCATGAGCACCAGCACCGACGTCATCCCCTCCCATCGGGCTTTCATCAGCGACAACATCGCGGGCGCCTCGCCCGAGATAGCGCAGGCTGTCGCCGCGGCGGCGGCCGGGTATGCCCTGTCGTACGGCAACGACCCCTTCACCGGCAGCGTCCGCCACAGGCTGAGCGAGCTCTTCGAACGTGACGTCGAGGTCTTCCCGGTCTCCACCGGAACCGCCGCGAACTGCCTGGGCCTGGCCGCCCTGACCCCACCCTGGGGCAGCGTGCTGTGCCACCCGGACAGTCACATCAACATCGACGAGTGCGGTGCGCCGGAGTTCTTCACAGGCGGCGCCAAACTCGTCACGGTTCCCGGCGACGACAGCAAGATCGACCCCGACGCGCTCCGCGAGGCGGTGCGCCGCAAGGCCGGTGACGTTCACAGTGTGCAGCCGTCGGTGGTGAGCATCAGCCAGGCCACGGAGCGCGGCAGCGTCTACACCCTCGACGAGATCCGCCGTCTGGCCACCATCGCCAACGACGCGGGACTGCGCGTCCACATGGACGGCGCCCGCTTCGCCAACGCCCTGGACCACCTCGGCGTCACCCCGGCCGAGATGACCTGGAAGGCCGGCATCGACGTGCTGTCCTTCGGGGCCACCAAGAACGGCGCGATGACCGCGGACGCCATCGTCTCCTTCGATCCGGCACTGGCCACCGAACTCGCCTTCCGTGCCAAGCGTGCCGGCCAGCTCTCCTCCAAGATGCGCTTCCACACAGCCCAACTCGACGCCTACCTCACCGACGGTCTGTGGCTGCGTAACGCCCGCCGGGCCAACACGATGGCCGCCCGGCTCGGCGACGGTCTCAAGGCCATCCCAGCACCGAACTCCTCAGCAGCCCGCAGGCCAACATCCTCTTCTGCCGCCTGCCCCAGCAGGCAACCGAAGGGCTTCTCGCGGAGGGTTACACCTTCTACCACGACCGCTGGGCGCCGGGCATCGTCCGCCTCGTCACCTCCTTCTCTCACACCCCCGAAGACATCGACCAGCTCCTGGACGATGTCCGCCGCCACACCCGCTGACCACCGGCCGTAACCGGCAAGGCGGCTTGCTCAGCGCGAGGGCCGCCGCGGCTCCGGCCGCGCCAGGAACCTCGCAAGAGCACCGGCGTTTGCCCTGCAGGCCCGTGGTGACGAACCTGGCAGCGGCGTCGCGTGGCGGCAATGGGCCCGTTCATGGCCGGAAGAACGCCGCCGGCCTTCGGGCGGATCCGGCAGAACAACGACCATGACGCGGAGGCAACTAGGGCCTGTGTCGGAAGTGGCGTCGTTCGCCCGAAGGGCGGGCCGGGCGGCGTCTGGTGCGTGCTCTCGGTGTGCCGGGCGGAAGCCCTCGTACTGGATGTACCTGGGCTTTCGCCCGGTGCGGCGAGTGGGGGTGCCCCCTGCTCGGAGAGCTTGGGGGAGCGTGCCAGGCGTCGGCAGGCAGGCGCCACTTCCGACACAGGCCCTAGCCGACGCACAGCGGGGGTTGGTCATTCACTTCCTGCCGATGGGCGGGTACGGCCTCAAGTGCGGCCCCCACCCTGAGCGGCTGCGGAATCAGTCCTTGCGTGCAAGGTGGCCCCTACCCGCCGCACCGTGCCGGCGGTCGGCAACCTGCAACCCTCGCTCAAGATCCACTACAGATCGTGTGGAGAGTGCGAGCTTGGTCCTCGACGTTTCGGCATGGGCGTGCGACGTCACGGTGGCGAGCGGGCTTTGACGCTTCGCGCACGTCGGCACGGCCTCAAGCGTGCCGGGGCGCGTGTTCCCCTGGATCTGCCGTCCGGGCTCCCAGCCCCATGGGGAAGTGGGCAGCCATTTCCTGGCGGAACGCGTCGGTGTCGCCTTCCAGGGCGACCGCGGCCAACCTCTCGTGCTCGACGACCAATTGGTGCGGGTCGTCGTTGTAGGTGCGGTGATCGACGCTGAGGTGGAGGCGCAGCTTGGTCTCCCAGCCGTTCCAGAGACTCTGCAGGACGCCGTGCCCCGAGAGGTCGTAGAAGAGCCGGTGGAAGCGAAGGTGCGCGTCGATGCTGGCCGGGATGTCGTCCTTCTCCATTGCCCGGCGGAGATCTTCTACGGTCTGCAGCAGCTGGGGCCGCGCAGGACCGCGCAGTGCTTCGGCCGAGAGCTCGGCGGCGTACGGCTCGACACGTAGCCGGACCGAGTCGATCTCGGCGACCTCACGAGCGCTCACCTCTACGACGAACGCGCCACGGTAAGGGATCTTTACGACGAGCCCTTCTTCCTCCAGCTTGGTCAGAGCCTCGCGCAGCGGGGACCGGCTGATCCCCAGATCCGTGGCGATGTGCGCCTCGCGCAGCTGGCCACCAGGAGGGACGCTTCCATCGAGGATGGCGGCACGCAGTGTGCGGTAGACGCCGTCCGGCGTCGTCGTCCGCTGCTCCTGCCACTCGAACTTGTGGTCCACCCCGTTGCCCTCCCCTGCTCACGCCGACCACCTGGTCGTTTGTCGACGACTATACCTCTGCTGGTTTTGCCGCATCCACACTGTTTGAGGCGCTCCTCCGACGTGGTTGACAGCCGAGACCCAGCTGGTCGACAATCGACCAATCAAATGGTCGACAATCGACCAGGACGCAGAACTGCTCCAGTAACGCACTAGGAGGAACAGTGGGATTCGATGCGAAGCCCAAGTTCGTGACGTTCGACATGAACGGAACGCTGATCAAGTTCAGCATCAACGACACGATGCGTGAGGTCCTGGGGGACCGGCTGCCGGCCGAGGTCGCCGACGAGTTCCTGCGGATCTGCAAGGCGTACCGGATCGACGAGTGCACGGGCGCGTACCAGCCGTTCCACCAGGTCGTCGCCCGTTCCATGGAGCGCGCCCTACACAAGGTCGGTCTGGAGTTCCGCGAGGACGAGGCGCGGGCAGTGTACGAGCGCATCCCCACCTGGGGTCCGTACCCCGGTGTCACCGAGGCGCTGAACCGCCTGGCCGAGGAGGTCCCGTTGGTGATCATCACGAACAGCGACACCGCGCATGCCGTGCGCCTCGCGGAGAACCTGAAGGCGCCCTTCGAGGTCGTCATCAGCGCCGAGGAGATGGGCGTCTACAAGCCGCGACTCCGCGCCTTCGAGTACATGTTTGACAAGCTCGGCGTGACACCCGACGAGATCGTCCACGTCTCCGCGAGCCCCATGTACGACCATCGCCCCGCGGCGATCATGGGCATCAAGAACAAGGTGTACATGGACCGCGGCTGGGAGCACGACGAGCACTGGCTCGGCTACGAGCGGATCACCGACATCGCCGACCTCCCGGTCCTCTTCGGCCTGCCGCGCCCCTGACGCCTGAACCCGAGCGGAGAACTGAGGAAATGATCCACAGCAAGACGGTGGCGGCATGAGTCAGCCCCTGCCTCAAACCGTCAAGGGTGACTCGGCTTCAGAAAGGCTCCAGGCCCTGGGACTGAAGCTACCCGTCCTCGCCGGCACCACGTACCTCGTGCCCCACCGGACGGTGGGCTCCACCATCCACCTCTCCGGCCAACTCCCCTTCAGGGATGGCGAGCTGCTGGGTCAGGGCGTTGTCGGCCGGGACGTGGAGCTGGAGACCGCGCAGGAGCTCGCACGCCATGCCGCGCTCAACTGTCTGGCTGCTGCTGTGCAGGCGGTGGGCGATCTGGACCGGGTCCGGATCGTGCAGATGCTGGTCTTCGTGGCCAGCACGCCGGACTTCGGTCAGCAGTCGCAGGTCGCCAACGCGGCCAGCGAACTGCTCATCGAGGTACTGGGTGAGAACGGACGCCACGCCCGCACCGCGATCGGTGTCGCCGGGCTGCCGCTCAACACCCCTGTCGAGATCCAGGTCGTCTGCACCGCTGTGTAGTGGCGAGCCACTCATGAGCAGTGCGGCTGTGGCCCGGCTTCGACAGGCACTCGACGCCCTCGGCCAGCACGATCGACACCCCGGTGCAGATCCTGCTGGCCGAAGCGAGGGGCAGATCCCGCTCCGGCGCCTCGCCACTCCGGAGGAGATCGCCGACGCTGTCCTCTTCCTCGCGTCGCCGGAATCCTCGTACATCCCCGGGGCAACGTACCCCGTCGACACCGGCCACACCGCCTTCCAGCAGCGGCCCACGCGGTTCCCAGAGACAAAGGACACACCATGAACGCCCTCGCGGCACCACCCCGAAACGGAGAGCTCGGCTTCTGGGTGGCCCAACTAGCCGACAACAAGCCCTCGTTCCCCCGCTTCACCGGCCAGGACTCCGTCGACGTGGCCATCGTCGGCGGCGGCTACACCGGCCTCTGGGCGGCGTACTTCGCCAAGAAGCTCGAACCGTCCCTCTCGGTCGCCGTCTTCGAGGCCGAACAGGTGGGCTACGGCGCATCGGGACGCAACGGTGGCTGGCTCTCGGCCATGCCCCCGGGCAACCGTGCCACCTTCGCCCGCGCCGGGGGAGGGCTGGAGGCGAGCCGGGCACTGCAGCAGGAGTTCGTCGCCGGCGTCGACTCCGTCCTGGACATCCTCCAGGCCGAAGGCATCGATGCCGATCAGCACAAGGGCGGCGCACTCGTCGCCGCCCACACTCAGGCTGCGCTGGGCCGGCTTGTCACCAGGCGTGATGCCGACCTGAAGTACGGGCTGACCGAAGACGAGATCCACCTGCTCGACCGGGACGAGTTCCAAAGCCGGATCAACATCGCCACTGTCCACGGCGGGCTCTTCTACAAGCACTGCGCACGGATCCACCCCGCGAAACTCGTCTACGGCCTCGCCGACACCCTGACCTCCATGGGGGTCAGCATCTACGAGAGCAGCAGGGTGGACAGCGTCGCGGACAAGACCCTCACCCTGACCAACGGACGCGTCACCGCGGCCAAGACGTTCATCTGCACCGAAGGCTATTCGGGACGGCTGCTGGGCAGCCGGACCCTGATCCCCGTCAATTCCTCGATGATCGTGACCAAACCCCTGCCTGAGGAGGCGTGGCAGCAGATCGGCTGGGACGGGCCGCAGTGCCTCAACGACTCCGCGCACACGTTCATCTACGCCCAACGGACGTCGGACGGCCGTATCGCCATGGGGGGCCGCGGTGTCCCCTACCGCTTCGGCTCCGGTACGGGAGGAGCCGGTGCGACCGCCCAATCCACCATCGACCTGATCTCGCACAAGCTCGGTACCTTCTTCCCGGGCATCCCCTTCGAGGTGGAACACGCCTGGTCGGGAGTCCTGGGCGTCACGCGGGACTGGAACGGCGGCGTGCACTGGGACCCGGCATCGGGCATCGGATCGTCCACCGGCTATGCAGGCCACGGTGTCACGGCAGCCTATGTCGGCGGCAGGACCCTCGCGGAGCTCGCCTTCGAGAAGGAAACCGAACGGACCACCCTTCCCTGGGTCGGCTACCGGGCACGGAAGTGGGAACCGGAACCCGTTCGCTGGCTGGGTGTTCACGCCATGTACCGGCTCTTCGGTATCGCCGACCAGTGGGAAGAACGCAGGGGCTCCAGCAAGACCTCACTCCTGGCCAGATTCGGCAGCCGCCTCGCCGGACTGCACGAGTAAACGAAAAAAGGAAACTGCTGTCATGGACGCAAAACTCGCAGTCATCGGCTTGGGCAGCATCGGAAGCATGGCCCTGTGGCAGGCCTCCCGGCTGACCGACTCGGTAGTTGGTTTCGAGGCAGCCGCCCCCGCCCACGGCCGCAGTGCCGTAGGCGGAGACACCCGCCTGTTCCGCATGATCTACCTCGGCAGGCCCGAGTACTACCCCATCATCGAACGCTCCCGCGGCCTGTGGGCCGAACTCGAAGCGGAAACCGGGCAGGACATCCTCACCACCACCGGGGGTCTGTCCATCGGGACGGCGAACGGCAGCTACATCAACAGCCTCCTCGAGGCCACGCGGGTCACCGGAGCCGAGCACTGCGTCCTGAGCCGGGAGGAGATGGCCGAACGCTACCCCCAGCACAACCTGCGCCCCGACGACTGCGCCGTCTATGACCCCCGCGCCGGTGTTCTGCGCACCGACCGCGCCGTCAGCGCCGCCGTCGCGGCGGCCCAGGCGAACGGCGCGACCGTCCTTCAGAACACGCCCGTGGACAGCATCACCGAAACCGAAGACGGCGTGGTCGTCACCTCGGGCGAGAGAACCTGGACGTTCGAGAAGGTCATCGTCGCCTCGGGCGGCTGGTCGCGAAGGCTCATGCCCGACCACCTCAAGGCCGTCACGGAAACCCACCGGCTCGTCCTGACCTGGTTCATCGCCCAGGACGGCACGCAGTTTTCGCCGGAGAACTTCCCCGCTTTCAGCCGGTGGTACGAGGATCGCTCCATGTACGGCGCACCCGCCGTCGACGGCGTGACGGTCAAGGCATCGGTGGACGGACCGCTGGCCGGGCGCGCAAGGGCAACCCCCGACCCGGACTCCGTGCCAAGGGAACTCACCCGGGAAGAAATCGAAAAGGTCACCGAGATCGTCACCGAATTCTTCCCCGGCCTGATCCCCACGATCGCGCGCTCCGACGCCTTCCCCGACCTCTTCACCGAGGACAGGCATCCCCTCCTCGGCTGGCTGGACGAAAACAGCAGGGTCTACTGCGCCACCGGATTCTCCGGAAAGGGCTTCAAAATGGCCACCGGCTATGGCCACATCGCCGCACACGAGGCGCTCGGCAAGCAGACCTTCGAAGGCCTGGACTTCGTGCGACCGGACCGATTCAAGACCAGGTAACCGCCCACTCCGCCGCCTCGGCTCTGTGGCCTCGGTATCGCCATTCGGCTGACGGTCGTTGCGGGACTCATCTCTTGATGTCCCCCAACGATGCCGAGAACCAGCCGTATGCCGAATGCGCCCCCTGGGCCGTCCTCGCCCCGGCCGCCGTCCTGGGCCCTGCTCGGGGCGCTCGCGGTCACGGCGGCCGGTGGAGTACGCATCCCATGGCTGAGGCGGTGGGCGTCGGCCCACCCCGGAGCGCCCACCGACCATCCCAGCGGGACGGCGCAGACGGTGCCGGAGCGACCGCGTACGCCCGTACTCATACAACCCAGGAACCGACGGACACCACCATGCCCGATCTCATCTCCCGCGCCCTGAGCCGCCGAACCGTCCGGACGACCAAGCCTTCACGCGAGCGGACCTGGAAGCATCTGTCACCGCTGCTGCGGCTGCTGATCCTTACCCAACTCACCTCCGGTATCGGCTTCTTCGCCGTCCTGCCGTTCCTCGCCGAGCACCTCGGCACCGCGCTCGGCATGGCGGGGTGGATGGTCGGCTTCGTCCTGGGTCTGCGCACCTTCAGCCAGCAGGGCCTCTTCGTAGTCGGCGGCGCACTCGTCGACCGCTACGGCGTACGCCCGATCGTGCTGGCCGGCTGCCTGCTGCGGGTCGCCGGGTTCGCCTGGCTGGGGTACGCGGAGCAGACCTGGACGGTGATCGGCGCGGTGCTCCTCATCGGCTTCGCCGCCGCGCTGTTCTCACCGGCGGTGGAGTCCGAAGTGGCCCGGCAGGCGGTGATCAGGGAGGAGCAGGGCCACGGTTCACGCACTCGGGTGCTGGCTCTGCTGAGCGCGGCCGGACAGGCCGGTGCCTTCATCGGCCCGCTGCTCGGCGCCCTGCTGCTCGCCGTGGACTTCCGCACCACCTGCCTCGCCGGAGCTGCCGTCTTCGTCCTCGTCCTGGCCGGGCACATATGGCTGATGCCGCAGCACATCCCCGGCCGAGTGCGCACCCGACAGCGGGGCGGCACGCGCGCACTGCTGCGCAACCGCCGCTTCCTCGCCCTGTGCTGCGCCTACGGCACCTACCTCCTCGCCTACAACCAGCTCTACCTCGCCCTGCCGGACGAGGTACGGCGCGCGACCGGCTCCCAGGCGGCCCTGTCCTGGCTGTTCGCCCTGTCCTCCCTGCTGGTCGTCTGCGCCCAACTGCCCCTCACGCACTGGGCAGGCGACCGGCTCGGCCTGCGCCGCTCAATGATCGCCGGGCTGCTGCTCATCGCGGCCGGTTTCGCCGTCGTGGCCGCTGCCCTGCCCGCCGGCTGGACGGGCGTGGCGGGGTTGCTGCCCGCCGCCGGGTACGTCGTCCTGCTCACCCTCGGCCAGATGCTGGTCGTCCCCGCCGCCCGCGCCTGGGTGCCAGACCTCGCCGAGGACGGCCGCATCGGTCTCTACACCGGCGCGCTGTCCTCCGTCTCCGGCCTGATCGTCCTCATCGGCAGCTCAGTCACCGGCTCCCTGCTCGACCTCGACCTGCCACCTGCCGTGCCCTGGCTGATCCTCGCCGCAGCGCCGGCCCTGGCGGTGGCGATCCTGCCGAGCCGCTCGGAACGGTAGACGGATGCGGGAGGGGCTCACTGACGTCACTGGTTCCTGCTCGCACACAGGCGGCCTGACCCGTCGCCTTCTCAACCGCACCACCCCGCCAGGCATCAAGGTCAGCTGGGCTGGGGCGGGATGTACTGGACGGGAAGGACACGGACGGCCGGGTCGGGAGCCGACAGCAGTCCGCGCAGCTGCCGGTTTTCCAATGTCAGTTGGTTGACCACCCGCACCAGCCCTTCGACATCGGCCCGGAGTTGTTCGAGCTCGGCTTTGTCCTTCGCGCGGAGTTCCTTGAGCCGTACGACCTGTTTGCGGAGCCGGGTCTCGGCGTCGGCGGGCCTGCGGGTGGTCGTTCAGCATGGCGTCGTCATTGCCGCTGTGTCCGCCGCCCCCGCCGCGCCTGAGGGAGAGGTCGCATGAGCACGCGCAGGAACACGCGTCAGGAGGTCGTCGTCCTCTATCTGGACAACTGCGCCTTGGGCGCCAAGGTGGTCGGCTGGTCCCGGTACGACGGCACCGGCCGTACCACCCCGACGACCGGGGACGGCGACGAGCCGCCTCACGCCACGGGCCTGGACGCCCTGCTCGACGGCTGGCGCCTGTTCCAGGCCGCGCAGTTGCTGCCGCCCTTTCCCGGGCACGAGTACGACGTGTCGTTCCTCAAGCACGAGTTCTTCTTCGAGAAACTGCACACGACCCACGACGACTGACCCACGCGACGGCAAGGAAGTGATGCTCGCCATGACCGGATCGTCCGAAGCACCCGTGGTGGTCACCGGAGCCACGGGGCGCCTCGGCGGGCGGGTCGCCCGTCGCCTGGCCGAGCGGGGCGTGGCACAGCGGCTGCTGGTGCGCAGCCCCGAGCGGGCGCCCGCGCTGCCCGGTGCCACGGTGGTCCCCGGTGGTTACGGGGACCGCGACGCCGTCCTGCGCGGCCTGAGCGGCGCGCGGACGGTGTTCATGGTGTCCGCCTCCGAGAGCGCCGACCGGATCTCCCAGCACAGGGCGTTCGTGGACGCCGCCGTGGAGGCCGGGGTCGAGCATCTGGTGTACGTGTCGTTCTTCGGCGCCGCCCCCGATGCCGTGTTCACGCTGGCCAGGGACCACTTCCACACCGAGGAGCACATCCGCGGCCGTGGGCTCGCCCACACCTTCCTGCGTGACAACTTCTACGCGGAGCTGGTCCCCGATCTCGTCGGCGCGGACGGGGTCATCCGTGGGCCGGCCGGGCAGGGGCGCACCGCGTTCGTTGCCCAGGACGACATCGCCGACGCCGCGGCGGCGGTACTGGCCGGCCCGGACGACCACGCCGGTGCCGTGTACGACCTGACGGGGCCCGAGTCCCTGACGTTGGACGCGGCCGCTGCGATCCTCTCCGAGCAGCAGGGGCGGACCGTGACCTACCGGTCAGAGACGGTCGAGGAGGCGTACGCGTCCCGTGCCTCGTACGGGGCCCCGCGGTGGCAGCTCGACGCGTGGGTGTCCACTTACACGGCGATCGCGGCGGGGCAGCTCGACGGTGTGACCGGCGCGGTGGCTCGACTTACGGGGCGTGCTGCGACGCCGCTGGCGGAGGTTCTTGCTGTGCGTGGGGGCGCCTGACAGCTCGGGGAGCACCGTGCGGGCGCGGCTGCGGGCCGGATTCGGCTGAGCGCGCCGTTCCCCGCACCCCTGAAGGGGCACGCCCCTCCGGGTGTGGTTCGGTCGATGTGTTTCGTCGCCATCGGCCCAGGGCTGGACGACCACGGAGATCGCCGAACGGCCGGTCCTCACCGAGCCCACGATGCAGAAGCGCGTGGGTCGGATCCTTGCCGAGATCGGGATGCGGGACCGCGTCCAGGCCGTGATCATGGCGTCGCGTACGACGCTGGCCTGGTCAGGGTGAATCCGTGGCCACCGGGTCCCTGCCGTGCGCGGCGCCTTGGTCGGTGAGGCGAGGCAGGAGGATGCGGAAGGTGGCGCCCCGGCCGGGGGCCGAGTCCACGGCGACCTCTCCCGCGTGTGCGGTGACGAGTGAACGGACGATGGCCAGGCCGAGACCGGCGCCGCCGGTGGCGCGGGTGCGTGAGGTGTCGGCGCGATAGAAGCGTTCGAAGATACGGCTGCTCTGCTCCGGTGTGAGGCCCGGGCCCTGGTCCGCCACCTCCAGGACCGCGTGGTCGCCGACCGCGCCGACTCCGATGCGGATGGGGGTACCGGGCGGTGTGTGGGTGACGGCGTTGCCGACCAGGTTGGTGACGACCTGGCGCAGGCGGGACTCGTCGGCGAGGGCCGGGGCGGAGGCGGGCGGGCCGTCCCCGGCGGGGCCGGTGAGGGTGACGGGGCGGACCGGGTCCAGGGCGCGTATGTCGTGGAGGGCGTCGGCGGCGAGCGTGCGCAGATCGGTGGGGGCGAGGTCGAGGCCGGCCGGGAGGCCCGGCGGGTGCGAACCGGTGGGTTTCCCGGTCGGTTTCCCGGTGTTCTTCAGCGCGTGTTCGTCGAGGCGTGCCAGCTGGAGCATGTCCTCGACGAGCCTGGTCAGGCGTTCGGACTCGCGGGCGATGCGGGACATCGTGGCGTCGATGTCCTCAGGCCCGGCGACGGCACCCATGTGGTGCAGGTCGGTCAGTCCCTTGATACCGGCGAGCGGCGTGCGCAGCTCGTGGCTGGCGTCGGCGACGAAGCGGCTCATCCTCGCCTCGGAGTCGGCGCGGGCCGCGAACGCCGCCTCGAGCTGGCCGAGCATGCCGTTCAGCGCCGCGGTGAGGCGGCCCACCTCCGTGTTGGGGCCGGCCAGTTCGGGGACCCGGCGGGAGAGGTCGCCGCCCGCGATCTCGGCTGCGGTCTGCTCGATGCGGGAGAGCGGACGCAGCCCGGAGCGGACCGCGAACCAGCAGGCGACGGCCAGGCAGCCGAGCAGGGCGAGGCCGGTGCTCCGGTAGATCCGCCACATCCGGTCCACCACGCCGTCCACCTGGGCCATCGAGGATGCCACGATCACGCTTCCGGAGGCGGCCGGATCCGTCACCGTGGTTCCCGTTGCCGTCCGCGTGCCCGGTTTGATCGGTATTCCGGGCAGGGCGGTACGGTTGCTCCTTGGCACGGCGATCGCCCGCCAGCGGGTGTCGCCCTCCGTGCTGCCGACGGTGAACGGGCGGGCGTCGCGGGCGGCGACCGCGGCCGAGTCCAGCCGGGGAAGAGCCGGGCCGCGTGCGTCACCGGTCCGGTCGGCGCCCGCGAGGGAGTCGATGCTGCTCTCCACGGTGCCATCCTCGGCGACGTAGGTGAGGACGGGGTTGCCCAGGACGTCCGTGCTGAAGTCGGCGAGGTTCGCCGGCGCTTTCCGTCCGGCTCCGATCTGCGCCACCGTGCGCGGCAACAAGGAGAACACCTGGGCGGAGGCGCGCAGTTGGGCGTCCACGCGGTCCTCCATATAGCCGCGCAGGGCGTTCCCGGCGACCAGGCTGAAGGCTGTGAAGGCGGCCGCCAGCAGTGCCAGGGCGAGCGCCGGCACCCGGCTGCGCAGTGACGCCCGCGCCCAGACGGTACGGATGCGGGGCCCGGTCATGTCCTCGGTCCGCGCAGGACGTAGCCGACACCGTGCACGGTGTGGATGAGCTTGGGGCCGCCGTTGTCGATCTTGCGGCGCAGATAGCTTATGTAGGTGTCGACGATGCCGGTGTCGCCGCCGAAGTCGTAGTCCCAAACCCGCCCGAGGATCTGTTGCTTGGACACCGTACGGCCGGCGTTGGTCATCAGGTAGTGCAGCAGCCGGAACTCGGTGGGCGACAGGCGTATCGGTTCGCCCGCGCGGGTCGTCTGGACGCCGTCGGGGTCGAGTTCCAGATCGGCGACGCGCAGCAGCGCGGTGGGGTCGCCGCTGGTGCGGCGGAGCACGGCCCGGATGCGGGCGATCAGCTCCTGGAGGTCGAACGGCTTGGTGACGTAGTCGTCGCCGCCCAGCACCAGGCCCTCGATCTTGTCCTGGGTTGCGTCGCGGGCGGTGAGGAAGACGACGGGGATGTGTCCGCCGTGGGGCGCCGGCCCGGAGTGGTGCCGCTCACGCAGTCGGCGTATCACCTCGAAGCCGTCCAGATCGGGGAGCATGACATCCAGCAGGACCAGGTCGGGCGAGACCTCCCGGGCCCGGTCGAGGGCCTCCTGGCCGGTCCCGGCAGCGGCGACGGTGAAACCGGCGTGCCTGAGCGCCGCGCACAGCAGTTCACGTACGGTCGGTTCGTCGTCCACGACCAGGAGGTTCGCACCCGCCGTGGCGGGCTCAATGGTTGTCAAGGGGGTGCCTCCAGGCGGCCGGAATCTGCGGGGCAGGATACGAAACTGTCGTGTCGTCACCGTGTAAAGCCTCACGGTGATCGCGCCCCTCGGGCACCGCGCCTCGTAGTCACGGCGCCCCCCGTCACCGCGCCCCATGGTCACGGCGCCCCAGGTCACCGCGGTCCACGTCGCCAAGTGCGGCGCGTTCAGCGCGATCCACGGCCTTCACGCGCCGCCGCATACGCCGCGGACAGCAGGCTTCCGGCGAGTCCGGCCAGTGTCCCGACGAGCAGCCCGAGCGCGGCCGTCCACAGCACTCTGCCGCTGAGTTCGGCCCGCATGCCCACCAGTTCGCTGCCGAACACGGTAATGCCGAACCGCCCGGATGCCCCCGCCGACCAGGCGGCGCCGCCGAGGACTACTGCCGTGACGACGCCGATCCGCTCGGCCAGGCCGATGTGCCGGGCCAGCGGGCCCCGGTAGGGGTGCAGCGGGCGGGTGTGGGCCGGGTGCGCGGCGCGGGCGGTGGCGTAGGCACATCCGAGCAGGATGACGCCGGTCACGGTGAGGGCCGCGAGCCACAGCGGCCAGCCGCCCGCGGACAGGGACTGGAGGTGCTCGGTGCGGTCGGGCTGCACGGTGGGCTCCTGCCCGTCGCCCCTTCCGCCGAGGGCACCCATCAGGGCGGTGAGCGGATTGCCGCCTTCGCTCCGCACCGGGTGCACGCCGGCCGTCCACGGCGATCCGACGCCGAGTGTCAGGAACACGGCCAGGGCGTTCGGGGCCAGCAGCAGCGCGGCACCGGCCGCCGTCCCGGCCCGGCCGCCCGCCACCGCCCCGACGAGCACCAGCGCCATCAGCGGCAGGGCCGCCATGACGAGGAGCGTACGGACAACAGCCGAGAGGCCCCGGCCCCAGGCGGACCGCAGCCCGTCCAGCGCACCGCCGAGGGGCAGTCGCGCCCGGCGGCTGATCAGGCATCCCACCGCGAGGGAGACCGCCACCCACAGCATTGCGCCCAACGCGGCCCGTCCCAGGTGCACTTCGTACGTCATCGCCGAGTGGCCCGCCGTAGCGCCACCGGCGCCGAACAGCCCGCCCAGCGGATTGCCCTCGCCACCGCCGAAGCCGCCCCCGAAGCCACCGCCGAGGCCACCTCCGGATCCTTCGGTGTCCATGTCCAGGCCACCGCCGAGCCCGCTCATCGCCGACCTGGGCATGGTGACCGTCCCCTGGCCGAGGGCCGCCACGATCATCACGGCGAGCAGCGCCGTGCCGCCCGCCCCTGCCGACCGCAGGGCCAACTCGCCGGCGCCGAAGCGGTGTTGCCGCAGTCGTCGGGAGAACGCGTACCACAGCACGACGGCTCCGACCAGCGTCACTCCCAGTGGCACCACATCGGCCGACCCGTTCATCGACGGGCCCATGTCACCACCGCCGCCGAAGAGTCCGGCAAGTCCGGAGCCGCCCATCGTCCCCGTGTCTCCGGACCCGCCCGGCCCCGCGCTCACCGAGCCACCCACGGCCATGGCAGTCACCGCCATCGTCAGCGACCACAGCGATCCGATCGACCCCGCGTCGAGCAGGGCCAGCGCCGACGCGGCCACGGCCGCCATGGCGACCACCGCGCACAGTCCGGCCGCCGCCCCTTCCAGGGCGTTCCGCCAGGGCTCGGTCGGGCCCTGCGGTACGGGCCGGGCCGGGCCGTGGGGTCCGGGGCGCGGGCCGGAACCGCGCGGGGTGCGGTGACGGGACGTGATGGCAGACATGTGGCGAACACTCCGCTTCGCTCGCAGTGAGGCACGCGGCCGCCGTACAGGGGAGTTACGGTGTCGCGTGCCACTGGTCCGCACAGACTGGCGGCCTCGGGTGCCACGTTCCGGAGAGGTTCTGGGAGGTTTCTGAGAGCCGGCGGGAGGGCCACGCAGATCACGGGGCGGGCACCGGAGGTCCGCCGTCCCGATTCCCAGGAAGTTCCCAGAAGTCGGTGACCGGGTTCGGTGTGCGGGCTCGGGTGTCCGGGTTCGGTGAGCGGACTCGCCGAAACGGGTGTGCATCCAGCGCGCGGAGGCGACCGCGCTTCGAAGCCGGCCTGTTTGACGAGGGCCGGCAGCCGCCTCCGCTCGGGTGCCCTGGACGGGTCGATCCAGCCGTCGCCGGTGGCCATCCACTGGATCGGGTTGAGCGCACTTGGCGTGTCGTCAGGCGGAGTACCGGGGCTCCGGGCGCTCGCAGGTGCTGCCGAGCTACACCATCTGGTTCTGCCGGGAGGCCTCCTCCACGGCGCTCAGCCCTTCGGGGACATGGAAGGCGAAGGCTGCGTTCGCACGGTGCGGCCCGCCTTCGACGGCGTTCGCGAGATCGCGTACGCCGAGGCCGCGGCGGAGTTGCTCGCGGGTGCCGACCGCGCCGAACAGCCCGACCACGGGTTCCAGGACCGTCCACTCGGCGTCGCCGTGCCGCTTGAGCGGGACTCGCCGCCGAAGTGGTTGGGTTGGGCAGGGACAGCATGCCCTCGGTGCCGTAGATCTCCAGGTAGGGCAGTTCCGTGCCCCACAGGTCGAAGCTCATCAACGTCGTGGCGATGGCTCCCGAGGCGAAGGTGAGCACCGCCGACGCGTGGGTGGGGACGGTGACGTCGATGGAGTCGACCGCTCGGTCCGGCGCGGTCGCGGCCCTGGGCGTCGCCCCGATGCGGCTGGCGCCGCTGATGTACCGGATGGGGCCGAGGCAGTTACTACGGCCTGAGCAAACCCTGGTACTGGGACCAGTTCCTGCATTCGCTGGAGAACGGTCACCACGCGATGCACCTCGGCACCTGGTTCTGGCGGCCGACGCTGTTCTGGAAGCCCAACGCGGGGGTCTCCAGGGAAGAACGGGCCTGGCTGAACGAGAAGTACCTCACCTGGGAGGAGAACTGGGGCGTCCTGTGGGACGAGATCATCGACAACGTCAACAACGGCCGCCTCCAGGACACCCTGCCGACCACCCTGCCCGCGCTGTGCAACCTCACCCAGCTGCCGCTCGGCTCCGCGACGTCCCGGCACGACCTCGCCCCGCACCAACTGGTCCACAACGGGCGGCTGTACAGCTTCGACTCGGCGGTCTCGCAGTGGTGCTTCGAGCAGGACCCGGAGCGCTACGCGGGGCACCAGAACGTCGTCGACCGGTTCATCGGCGGCCAGATCCAGCCCGCCGACCTGGGCGGCGGGCTGGCCTGGATGGGGCTCACCCCCGAGGTGATGGGCGATGACGTCTACAACTACGCCTGGGCCAAGGACTACGCCACCGGGCAGGCCGGGTCGCGTTCGGCCGCGCTGATCCGCTGAGCGAGGAGATCTCTCATGGCACTGTTCCCGATCATCGGACGCGTCGTGGGCGGCTTCCTCCCGCATCTGGTCGCCGTCGACGCCGACGACACCATGGACGAGATCGTGGAGAAGGTCGCGGTGCACAGTGTGGGCCGCCGGCTGCCCCGGCCGTCCCGACACGTCGGCTACGACGTGCTGTTGGACGGGGAGCCGCTGCCGCCGTCCGCCACCTTCGGTTTGGTGCCGGCCGAGCGCGAGGTGCTGCCCCTGCAGTGGTTCGACGTGCGCTTTCGGGAGGAGGTGCCGACGGGTGGCTTTGGATCGCCGCCGTAGTGGCGTGAGGTTTCATGCGACCTCGCCCTCCGTGTCGAGTTCCGCGAGTTCACGCGCCCGGAACGTCGTGCTCCAGACTCGCCCGAAGTAGTCCTGCGGCGGCGGAGGTCGAGCGAGAGCGCCTCTTCGAGGAGGCGGCCGAAGCTCCCCAGGGCCTTCTCCAGGCCGGCGATCGCCCGGGCCGTGGGTTCGCATACCTCGTGCAGGTAGTCGGCGGTCGCGCTGTCCGGCGCTCGCTCGGCGAGCATCCACCACTGCTCGCGCTTGCGGTGCCAGTAGACGAGGTCCGCTCCGGACATCACGAACTCCTCGCAGCTGTGGCAGTTCAGACCCCATGGACATGCGCCACCGTTGACGACGGGCTGGAAGGTGCAAAAGCCGCCCTCGGCGGGTGTGGATCTGCGGGTGAGGTCGATGGCCAGGGCCTGTGTAGGCCTCGGCGAGGCCCCGGGTGGCACCGCCCGGCTGGCCCGGCTGCAAGCCGCCGCCAAGGCCGTCGTAATTCAAGCTAGCCCGTTCCGGAAGCCCGCGCTCACACCCGCACCGACGCCGCCACCGGCAGGTGGTCGCTGCCGGTGGCCGGGAGGGTCCAGGCGGACCGCGGCTCCACACCGCGCACGAGGATGTGGTCGATCCGGGCCACCGGGAACGAGGCCGGCCAGCTGGCACCGAACCCCGCGCCCGACTCGGCCTGCACGGACCGCAGGTGGGAGGTGAGCTGGGACAACGCCCGGTCATCGGTCGTGCCGTTCAGGTCGCCCACGAGGATCGTGCGGGAGAGCGGCTCGGCGCGCACGGCGGCGGCGAGTCGCCGAGCGGCCGCGTCACGTGCGTCGGAGGTGAACCCCGAGCCGGCGGTGAAGCGGACGGACATCAGATGGGCGACGAATACCGCGACCGGTCCCTCGGGCGTGCGGACGGTGGCGCGCAGGGCACGTGGCCAGGGCGCGATGTCGACCGCACGGGCGTCGGCGACCGGATACCTGCTCCACAGACCGACCGTGCCCTGAACGGAGTGATACGGGTAGGTGCCGGCCAGCGTTCTCTCGTACGCCGCTGTCGACGGGCCGCCCAGCTCTTCGAGAGCCACGACGTCCGCGCCGGAGGCGGCCAGGGCACGGGCCGTGCGCACCGGCCGCGGATTGTGTTCGTTGACGTTGTGCGTCACGACGGTCAGGTTGCCGCCATCCTCCCGTTTGTCGACGAGTGTCCCGCCGAAGAGCGAGCACCAGACGACGGCTGGCAGCACGGCCACGGACACGGCGGCGGCCCTGGACCGGCGAGCCAGCGTGCACAGGAGCAGCAGCGGCACGGCCAGACCCGTCCAGGGCAGGAAGGTCTCGACGAGGCTGCCGAGACGGCCGACCCGGTTGGGGACGAGGGCGTGGCCCAGCATCACCAGCGTGGCCAGGACCGCGAGCGAGCCCAGGACCAGCGGCGGCCGCCGGACGCCGGTGTCCTCGTTCCGCGGGCGGATGGAATCAGGTTCCGGCCGGGCGGGCGCGGTGTCGACGGAGTTTGTCACTGCCGTCTCACCGTGTCCCGGGCGAGGTCGTCGACAGCCATCGCCGTACGCCCTCGATCAGCGCGTGGCTCGTGGCGAGAGCGGCCCGCAGCCCCTGCCGGGGGTCGGTGCCGGCGCGCTGGTGCAGCACCACTCCGAGGATCAGCCGGTCCCGGCCGTCCTTGTCGGACGCGGTGGCCGCCCACATCAGGGCGCCGCCGGCGGGAGTGCTGGAGCCGGTCTTGAGGCCGGTCACGCTCGCCGTGCCGAGCAGGGTGTTGGTGTTGCGGATCGTCCCGGGGACACCGGGCACGGAGGCGCTGGGCATGGCGACGATGGTCCGGAACACCTCCCAGCTGGCCAGCCTCAGCTGGTCGGCCGAGGTGCTGGTGGTCGTGGGTTCGATACCGCTGGCGCCGGTGTACGTGGTGTGGCGCATGCCCAGGTCACGGGCGGCCCGGTTCATCTTCGTGACGAAGGCCTCCTGCGGGCCGGCGTTCCAGCGGGCCAGCAGCCGGGCGGTGTTGTTGCCGGAGGGGATCAACAGCAGTTCTAGCAGCTGTCGTTCACTCAGCCGCATACCCTCCCTGACCGGCACGCTCGACTCCACGCCCGAGCCTGACTCGTTCGCGGCGGTCCGGTCGACGGTGACGAGGGGGCCGTCCTCGCCCGCGCGCAGCGGACGGTCGCGGAGGACCACGTAGGCGGTCATCACCTTGGTGACGCTGGCGATCGGCACCGGTGTCCGCTCGCCCCGCGTACCGAGGTCACCGTGGGCGCCGAGGCCCTCGACCACCACGCTCGTCTGCCCCCCGGCCGGCCACGGCAGCGAACCCGCTCCGGTTGCCGGGCTGGTGCCGGAGGTGAGCACGGCGACGGCAAGAACCGCCAGGGTGACCAGTGCGGTGGCGCCCGCGGCCAGGCCGGCCGTGAAGCGCCGCCCGGACCGGTCGTGCCGGCGGGGCGGGAGCCATGAGCCGGTGGACCACGAGGGCTGGGCCCGGCCTGCGCCGGGCTCTCCGGAAAAGGGAACCGGTGACATGGGAGGGACACCTCCAAGGGGGCGGGTGCGCGGCGTACGCACGTCGACCACCTTCCGCGGGGCGGATCTCCGCTCGGCTCCGGCCACGGATCGAGCACCGCTCGGCCGGGCATCCGTTCGGTATCGGCCGTTCGGCGTCAGCCCGCAGGCGGCAGCCGGAGGGTGGCGAGCGCCCCGCCATCGGGAGCGTTCGCGAACTCCAGCGACGCCTCGATGACCCGGGCCTGCCCCAGCGCGATGGTCAGCCCGAGGCCGTGCCCGTGGCCGTGCTCCGACGCACCCGTGCGGAATCGCTGCGGGCCGTCCGCGAGCAGCTCCGCCGGGAAGCCCGGGCCGTGGTCCCGTACGGTCACGGTCGTCCCGGCCACCTCGACCTCGACGGGCGTGTGGCCGTGCCGGTGGGCGTTGACGACGAGGTTGGCGACGATCCGGTCGAGCCGGCGCGGATCGGTCTCCGCCGACAGGGCACCGGTGGCGGTGAACCGCGTGTCCAGCCCGGTGCGGGCCACGGACTCTCCGACCATCTCGGCGAGCGGTACGGGCCTGAGTTCGGCCCGCTCAGCGCCCGCGGCGAGCAGGGAGATCTCCAGCAGCTCCTCCACCAGCGTCCGCAGCACCCCCACCCGGTCACGCACCAGGTCGGTGGTCTCGCCCTCGGGAAGCAGCCCGCTCGCGGTCACCAAGGCCATGAGTGGCGTACGCAACTCATGGGCGACGTCGGCGGTGAAGCGCTGCTCGGTCAGCAGACGTTCGCGCAGACTGTCGGCCATCGAGTCGACGGTGGCCGAGATCTCGGTGATCTCGTCACCGCCCCGGCCACCGGCCGCGGTCCTGGCGGTCAGGTCGCCCCCCGGCGATCCGGCGGGCGGTCCGCGCCACCCGGCGCAGCCTCCGGTTCGGCAACTCGGCGGCGAGCGCCGACAGCGGTACGACGACCGCCAGCGCCGCCAGGGAGTACTTCCACATGTGCCGGTCCAGCGCCCGCCGGGTGAGCAGGTCGGAGGTCATGTCGGCGCTCACCGCCACGGGAGCGCTACGGAGGGTCCGAACGGCCCACATCGAGGGGTGGTCGCCGGCGTACCGGGTGGCGGAGCCGACCGCCCCGCCCTGCCGGTCCTGGAGGCGGCGCAGGAGTTCGTCGGGCATCTCCCCGATCGAGACGACCAGACCGTCGGGCGGGACGCCGTCCCGCTCGTAGTCCTCCACAGCGTCGGACAACTGGGTCAAGGCCTCGGCCGCACCGTCGTTCATCGACCGTTCCAAGGTGCTGCGGTGGACCAGCAGTCCGACGGTCACCGCGATGGCACAGCACGCCACGGTGACGAGCAGCGCGATCTTCGAGCGCAGCGAACGCCAGTGCACCAGCGCGTGTACGGTCTCCACGTCAGCGCCGCAGCTTGTACCCGAAGCCGCGGACGGTCTCGATCTGCTCGGCCCCGATCTTCTTCCGCAGGCGCTGCACGCACAGGTCGACCACGCGGCTGTCACCGTCCCAGCCGTAGTCCCACACGTCGCGCAGCAGGGTCTGCCGGTCCACCACGATGCCCGGGTTCGCGGCGAACTCCAGCAGCAGCCGCAGTTCGGTGGGGGCCAGCGCGACCGGTTCACCGGCCCGGAACACCTCCAGGCCGCCCGTGTCGATGACCAGGTCGCCGATGACGAGCGGAGCGTGCCGGTCGAGGCCGGGCCTCCCCGACCGGTCCGGCGGGTCCAGCTGGTCCGACAGGTCCGGACGATCGGCCACGGGCCCGGCCGCCGGGCCGGGGGCCGGGGTGAATGTGGCCCGCCGCAGCAGCGAACGGATCCGGGCCACCAGCACGGCGGTGTCGACGGGCTTGACCACGTAGTCGTCGGCCCCTGCCTCCAGGCCGGAGACGACGTCCACGGACTCCTGCCCGATCGTCTCGCTCACTTGGCATCTCTCCCTTGATCAGCAGATCCGCCGTTGATTAGGAGGCTTGCCCGATGCGCAACGCCGGGTGCGCATCGCCTGCGCCCTCATGGCGTCGGGCACGCCCCATGAGTGCATGACGCAGCGGACTGTCCGGGGCTCGTGCCATGCGCAGCAATTCGCGACTTGAGCCGAAGTCAGTAACGTGGCCCCGTGCTTGCCGCAACCGCCATCTCCCAGAGCGCCACCGCCCCCCTGTCGGGACTGGTCCTGCGCGACATACCGAAGCCCCGTGCGAAGCCCGGGTGGTCCCGGGTCCGCGTCGTGGCCTCTTCACTGAACATGCACGACCTGTGGACGCTGCGGGGCGTCGGACACCCCCCGGAGCGCCTGCCGATCGTCCTCGGCTGCGACGCCGCCGGATACGACGAGGACGACAACGAAGTCATCGTCCACCCGGTGATCGGCGACCCGGACGCCGGCTTCGGCGACGAGACGCTGGACCCGAACCGGGCGCTGCTGTCCGAACAGCACGACGGCGCCTTCGCCGAGTACATGACCGTACCCATCCGCAACCTAATCCCGAAGCCCCCCTGGCTGTCCTTCGACGAGGCCGCCTGCCTGCCGGTCGCCTGGACGACGGCGTACCGCATGCTGTTCACCCAAGCCCGGATCCAGGCGGGCGACCGGGTGCTGGTGCAGGGCGCGGGCGGCGGCGTCGCCTCGGCCGCGATCAAGCTGGCGGTGGCGGCCGGGGCTGTCGTCTTCGCCACCAGCCGCAGCGCGGACAAGCGCTCCGAGGCGCTCACCTGGGGCGTGCGTGAGGCACTGCCCAGCGGCGAGCGGCTGCCGGAGCGGGTGGACGTCGTCATCGAGACGGTGGGCGAGGCGACCTGGTCACACTCTCTGAAGTCGCTGCGGCCCGGCGGCACGGTGGTGATCGCCGGGGCCACGAGCGGCGCCAACCCGCCCGCCGACCTGGGACGCGTCTTCTACCTCCAGCAGCGCATCATCGGCTCCACCGGCTGCACCCGCACCGAACTGGTCGCCATGCTCCGCATGCTCGAGGCCACCGGAGTCCGCCCGGTCATCGACCGGACGCTACCCCTCACCGACATCCACAAGGGCTTCCAGCTCATGCTCGACGGCAAGTTGACCGGGAAGCTCGTCATCCACCCGCCTGTCTCACCAGAGTTAGGGACCTCCCCATGACTGAACAGCAACGTTTCATCCGCCACAGGACGGAGAGCCCTTCATGACGCAGAACACGGACCGCGACAGCCTGGCCCTCGCACGCCGGACCTGGAGAGCTCTCGAGCCCTACCACGGGGCTGTCTACTTCTCGCCCGAAGCCGCAGGCCAGTACGCCGAGTTGGGCGTTGACGCCAGGACGGGGTACTTCGCGTCCCGTTCCGCCGCGCTCGGCGCCGCTCCGGCGGATCTGGTCATCGCCACGTTCTACAATTTCAATCCCGAACTGGTGCGACGAGCCATACCCGCGGCATGGGAAGCCGCCACGCCCCAGAGGTTCGCCGCCGCCCGGCTCACCGGGATCGATACCACGCTCCGCCGCATCCTCGGCGCGGACGTCTCCTCACCGGCGCTCGCCCGCGCGGCGGAACTGGCTCGTGCCGCGGCTGAAGTGACCGTGCGCCACCCACAAGGCCGCCCTCTCTTCGCCGCGCACGCCGCACTGCCGTGGCCGAGCGCACCCCACCTCGTGCTCTGGCACGCGCAGACCCTGCTGCGGGAGTTCCGTGGCGACGGTCACGTGGCGGCACTACTGACTGCCGGACTGAGCGGGATCGAGGCTCTCGTCACGCACGCCGCCGGAGGCGACATCGACGCAGGGGTGCTGCGCGACTCGCGGGCATGGACGCCGGAGCAGTGGGAACAGGCCGTGCAGAACCTGCGTGAGCGTGGATGGCTCGACGACGGACCTCACCTGGCCTTGACCGAGGACGGTACGCGGCGCAGGGCGGAGATCGAGCACACCACTGACAGGCTGGCCGCCCTCCCTTACATCACGCTCGGTCCTGCCGCCTGCGCCGAACTCCGTTCGCTGGTGAGGCCGTTCAGTCTTGCGGTGGCCAAGGAGCTCCTGCCGTGGGCAGTTGACCGCCTCAGCGAAGAGAGTGCATGAGAGAAGAGAGCGAGGCCGGGAATTTTCGACGGCAGGTCCCTTTCGACGCCCCTCCGAAGCAGCCGAGGTGCTCGCGGCGCTGCCCTGGCGCACATCGCCTGGCGTGTGGAGTTGAGGCGCCACGACCAGCACAGGCTTCTCACCTGGCTGGAGTTGCCTCCCTGAGCCGACCCCGCATGCGGTGCGCTCGGGTGTGGACGGACAGGTCGGCGCCATGGGGAAGGCACTGAGGAAGTTTCATCGTGATTCGTGCAGGTCAACGGCCGTGTTGTGACGGGCGGTTGGGCGAACTCGCGCTTGTCACGAGCGTGGGGGGCGTATCGAGTCGTGATCAATCTACGGGATTCGCCCTCACGGTGGGGCCTGGACCGGTAGGCCTTCTTGCGTGACGCGAGTGCAACTGACGGACGCCGCCTGGGAGTCATCGGGCCGTACCTGCCGATCGCAGCCTTCCGGCGTCCCGTGGCCATCGGTTCCCGGGTCCGGTCGCCGAGCGGTAGGGTGCGGGCAGCGGCCGACACATCGGCCCAAGCCCGCACCCTGGCCCATGACCAGGTCGCGCCACGGCAAGGTGCCCGCGGACCCCACACGAGGGTCCGGACTGTGAGCATCAGTGTGAGAGGCACGTCAACTTCCGGCGGCCGCACGGCCGTCGAGCCTTTGCATGCTGCTCTTCATCGCGCGCATCGGGTCATGGGGCCGGGCGCGGGAATGGTGAGAGCCGTATGACCAGCAGCCACGGCCGCAGGAGCCGAGCGAGGAACAAGAGCCGCCGCCAGGGTGCCGCGTACGCCGCCGCCAACGCCGGCACTCTCCACCAGCACGACAGCGGCCCGTCTCCCAAGGACCTCCAGCCGGCCGACCCCAGCCGGTGGGGGAGTGGGTACCGCGCCGGACATGCGGACTGCTTCCGGGCTGATCGGCGCGTGCATCCAGCGGTGCGCACCGTGCCAGGAGTCCCTCGCGGCGAAGCTCCTCGACGACGAGGATCCGATCGCGCTCGCGGTGACAGCCGCGTCCGTCTACAACCTGCACGTGGCCCACGAGCCGGACGCGGGAAGTCCCGCCGCCAAGTCCATCCGGTTCTTCTTGTTCGTCAAGCATGTCCGCTTGCACGGAGGTGACGCCCACCTGTTGCCGGTCATGGTCGAGAGGATGTCCCGCTCGGACCGCGCGGCGCTCCTGGACGACGCGCTGAAGCTGTGGACGCATTACGAACCCGAGTACCTCGGGCCTTCTGCCCGGCCAGCGGGGCTTGCCGGACTTCACCGCCATCAGGGATGCGGCTGCCGCGCGACCCGGTGCTGAAGTCGGCGTCCACACCGCTGGCGGAGAGGGTCCGCCAGAGGGGATCGGCCCTGCTGTACGGCCTACTGCTCCCCGCCGGAATGCCGACCGATCCGGTATGCATGCCGGCCGTACACGCCCTCAGCCCTTTCGTCGACCGTCTGCGAACCGCCACCCCCTGCAAGGAGAACCGGACCACATGAGCGAGAACACCGAGAACCTTGAGCAGCTCGCAGAGGGCGCGGCCCGCTCTCTCGTCGCACTCGTCGCCGCCCTTCAGGGCCGCGGGGTGGAGTACCCGGGGGAGGCGTACCGCATCTACAGCTATCTCACCCGTACAGCGGGGGAGATGAGGACCGCCCTCGACCTCGTCGGAACCTCCGTCCAGGGCCTCCACGACAGGGGGCGCCTGATGTCCGACTGCCGGGGCGAGCCGCTCGACGACGTGCTCAAGCGCTTCACCGAGTCTTCCGGCAGGGCGCGGGACCTCGCGGGCGACCTGCACGGCAACTTGAGCCGGGCCCACTGGGCGGTTGGTCACCTCGCGTACAAGGAGATGCCCGAAGAGCAGGAGTCGGCAGCGCGCAGTTGAGCCTGTCTGTTCGGGGAGGGGTGATCCTCTGCGGGCGGAGTGAGTGAAGGCCGGGGCCGGGGTCCCGGCCTTCACTCTGGCATGCGGCGGCTCGTCGACGCCCGCCGGTGAGTGCTCACGCGGTCAACTCGCACGGAACTGCCTCATGAGTGAGTGACTGAGCCGGGCGCGCTCGACCTAAGTCCTCGACCGTCACCGTGCCCGTCCGGCTGCGGGCCGCCTTGGCCGTCTCGATGAGAGCCAGCGCCACGTCCTCGGCCGTACGGGTCCGGTTCGGCGGCCGTCCGGCACCGAGTTCCTCGGTGATGCGGTGCAGCAGGGCCGCTTCGGCCGGCCCGGGCTCGCCGATGTTGAGCGAGCATGCCGCAACACCCGTGTCGACGATCAGACAGGCACAGGCACGCTGGAGCACCTCGTCGCTGACAGCGGCGAGCATGGATTTCCACGGATCGTGGGCCCGCAGCGCGGCGGCGTCGAACCGGAACCGCTTGCTGCCCAGGCCGTGCAGCGCCGGCCCCGGATCGATGCCGCCACCGACCGGCTGCAACACCCGCATCAGATCAGGTTCGTCCGGCTCCGTGTCACGGACCACGAGACGGTGCGAGGTAGCGGGCTGTGAGGTGAGGTCACGGTCGATGGAGGAGAAAAGGAGATCCGAACGCAGACCCCGGCTGTCCTTGATGAAACTTTCCGCCGACAACGCGCGGTCGTGATCCGTGTGCTTGATCTGCAATCGCTCGCGGCTGCCGGTGCCCCACTCACACGTGATGTCATCGAACCGGTCCCCGGCGAACATCTTCACGTCCACGGTCACCGACCTCGCACGTCCCACCGCCAGGTCCACCAGACGCAGCGCAGTGAGCAGATCTTGGTAGGCATAACCGAGGTGCGTCGGGCGCAACCCCATGGTTACCTCCAGCGTGCCGTGTCTGCGCACGCCACCCCCCCGGCGCCCGCCGCACTCACCCTAACCGCCCCCGGTAACCGGCCGCGCGGGATGCGCGAACGGGGTATAGCGGCTCCGCAGCCCCGGCTTGGTCTCAGGGCGCCCCCTGGTTCCGGCGTACGCCTGAACGTGCTCAACCCCGTACAGAGGTGAACACGCTCAGTTGGGGATGCGCTGACCACGGGCTCTCGCCAGTCTGCAATGGACGGTCGACGGCGCCGGGCGGCCGGGCACTTCTCATGCCACCTTGATGACAACCTTGCCCGAGGTGTGACCGTTCTCGACGGTGGCGAGGGCGGCCGGGGCGTCGGAGAGCGGATGGACCGCGGTGATCACGGGTGCGAGGACTCCGTCGAGGGCCAGCCGGGCGGACCGCTCCAAGTTCTCCCGGTCGAGGCGCCGCTCGACGAAACGCCCACCGAGATCGGTCACAGACATATCACCCACGGCGATGACGTTGCGGGAATCTCGGGCCAGCGGAGCGACCTTCCGCAGCGAGGTGCCTCCGGCCAGATCGACGATCCCGTCGAAGCCGTCCGGAACCAGCTCGCGTGCCGCGGCGGCGACGTCCTCGGCGGTGTAGTCGATGAACTGCACACCGATGGCCTCGGCCTGCTCGCGCTTGGCAGTACTCCCGGTGCCGATCACACGCAGCTCGCGCCCGATGGCCAGCCGGGCGACGACGAGGCCGACCCCGCCCCCGACCCCGTTCACCAGGACCGTGGCACCGGCCGGGAGGCCGAGCTGGTCGAGCACGTCCACCGCGGTCGTCCCGGCCACGGGCAGCGTTGCCGCCACGGTCGCGGACAGGCCCGACGGGATGCGCGCGGTGTTCGGCGCGGACAGCACCGTCGTCTCGGCGTAGGTGCCGCCACCGGTGAGTGCGAAGCCGAAGACCGCGTCACCCACCTCGAGCCCGTTTACGTCCTCACCCCGGGCGAGAACGGTTCCCGCTGCCTCCATGCCCAGCACACGGGGAAACGGACGCCCGCCGTCGAGCCCGTCGACCAGACCCGAGCGCAACATGTGGTCGAGGGGATTCACGCCGGCCACGTCGACCCGGATCAGCACCTCGCCGCGACCGGGAACGGGATCGTGACGATCGAAGAACTCCTGCACCTCGGGCCCGCCATACCTGCCGAAACCCCACGCCTGCCCCATCTTCTGCCGCCTCCCGTGTGACCGACCCGGTGATTCCGGGCTCCGCAGCCATCCTCACCTCTCACATCGATGTCAGGGGCAACGGACTGAGATGCAGGTCACAGCATCAGACCGACCGTGCCGCCGACTCCGGCGACATGGACAGCTTCGCCCGGTGCCGGCTGTTGGCCCTGATCAGCACGTCGAGCGCATCCCGGGTCTCGATCAGGTGCGCGATGTCGGCATCGATCTGGTCGCGCTGGCGCATCATCGCCGTGAACGTCTCCTCGGCGACGCCCAGGTCACCCGGGGCGTCCACACACGGCAGCACAGTCGCGATCACCCGGCTGGACATACCCGCGTCGAACAGCTGTTGGATGAGCGACACGCGCTGGACCGCTGCAGCGGAATAGTGCCGCTGCCCCGTATCGGAGCGTGAGCTGGTCAACAGGCCCTGCTCTTCGTAGTACCGCAACGAGCGCGGACTCACGCCCGTGCGCTTGGACAGCTCGCCGATCCGCATTCCTGAGAGTCTATGCTCGCGTGCTCCAGGGGCAGACCGCCGGCCAGTCATGGACACCCGCGGACACCGACACGGCCGCAGGGTCGTCGTCCCGGTCCCACGACTGAGCACGTTCGTCTGTACGGCTGAGCACTTTTCTCAGTACGCCGACCCCTGGGCTTGTCCTGGGCCTCTCGCAGCGGCCATTGGATCTCCTGCCGGTGGAAAACGTCCACCTGGGCGCCGAGCATGGCCGCGGCGATCAGCAGACCATCGGCCGAGTCGGGGTGGCGTGCTGCCCGTTCGGCGACCGCGTAGGGCGCCTCCACCTCCGGCTGCCGGGCCACGGTGCGGGCGGTCACCTCCAGCCAGACGGCATCGTCGAGCCGGTCGGCGTAAGTAAACCGTCCCGCACCGGTGAGACGCCATCCGCTTTCCGAACGTAATCCGTTGGTTCGACTGTGATGGGCATGAACTCCGCTGTGGGGCAGGAGAGATGGGGCGATTCGTCCGCTCGCGTTGTGGAGGTGGCTGGTGCCGTCGGTGCTCGGTCTGCTGGAGGCCCGGGAGAAGAAGATCCGGGAAGAGGTGGCGCGACTGCGGGAGGAGGCCGAGCGGCTCCAAGTCGTGCTTGGTGAGGCGGAACACGCACTTCAGCGGCTGGTGGATGCCCGTGCAACGGTGGCCGAGGTACTGGCCGGGCCGCCGTCCGCGGTCGCAGATCCGGTGCGAAGTGCTGTCACGGGATCACTGGTGCCGCACCGGGCCGACGGCATGACGGCGTCGGTCCTCTCGCCGGACTACCAGCGGATCGTGGCGGTGCTGCAGTCGGAAGCGGGCCGGGAGGGCATGCGGTGCCAGCAGCTGGCTGCGGCCCTGGGACTGGAGGCGGTCCCAGCGATCGTGCTCGCGCTCGGGTTGTTCGAGCACCTGGGTGCCGGGCTGGTGTGGGGAAAACTCGTGGCCGGACTGGCTGCCGCGGTGCCGCAGACGTCGGAGAAGGCCCTTCGCGATCTGCGTCGGAGGATCGGAGTGGTCCCGTTCCAGCGGCTGTTCGAGGTGCTGGCGGGCCCGTTGGCCCAGCCGTCCACCCCCGGAGTGTGCTACCGCCGCTGGCGGACGGTCGCCTTCGACGGCTGTGGGAGCTTGAACGTCCCCGACCACGAGCGCAACCGGTCCTGGCTCGGCCGCACGCCACGCCGCCATGGCCCTTCCGGCTACCCCCGGCTGATGTTGATGACCTGTGCGAAACCAGCACCCGGGGCCTGATCACCGCCGCCTTCGGACCCGCCTCGAAGGGCGAAACCGACTACGCCCACGAGCTGGTCAGCCACCTGACCTCGGACATGCTTTTGCTGGCTGACCGCGCCTTCGACAGCAACAAACTGCTCGCAGACGTCGTGGCTCAGGGGGCGCAGTTGCTGATCCGTGCCACCAGCACCCGGCGTCCACCGGTGCTTGCGCTGCTGCCCGACGGCTCCTACCTCACCCGGATCGGCGGCGTCCGACTGAGGGTGATCGAGGCCGAGATCCGCTCCCGTACCGCCGACGGCGACGACTTCGGCGGAACTTATCGTCTGCTCACCACGCTGAGCGACCACCGCACCGACCCTGCAGACCGCCTGGTCGGTCTCTATCACGAGCGCTGGGAGATCGAGACCGCCTATCTGACTGCGTCACACCCTGCTCAAAGGGCGCGTTCTACGGTCGAAGGACCCGGTGGGCCTCACCCAGGAGATGTGGGCACTCCTGACCATCTACCAGGCTCTGCGCTCGATGATGGTGACCGCAGTGGAGACAGTGCCCGGCTGCGATCCCGACCGGGCCGGCTTCACCGTGGCCCTGGAGGACGCGCGCGACACGGTCGTTGGCGTCGCTGGGACGGCTGCGGCCGCAACTCCGAGCGGACGCCTTGACCTGGTTGGACACATTGGCACCCGCGTCCTGAAGGCGTTGCTGCCCAAGCGCCGAATGCGGCTGTCCGCTCGCATCGTCAAGTGCGGTACATCTCGCTACAACATCTGGAACCGCGACGGGCGGCCTCGCGACAGTACGCCGATCACCCCGTTGTGATCACCGTGCATCCACCGGCTCTCCCCACCACGCATGCCCCAGACCGGGCCCCTTCCGGCCGCTGGGGACAGGTCTGCCGGATCTTGGCGGAGAACTCCAACCAGGCCATGCACGCCCGCGACATCGCAGGGCATCTCGGCCTCATCGCCACCGGGCGTGTGCTGAGCGGCTTCAACGCGCAGCTCTGCTACTGGGCGCGCAACGGCCGACTCATCCGTACGGCACCGAGTACGTACAAGATCCCTCTTCTCGAGGCCTTGACACCGTCAACAGAGCCTTAACTTCGGGGCATTGATCCAGCATCACCCGGTGGCAGTAAGGGGTCCTTGCACTATGAGCGTCCGATGAGGTCGCGTGGTCTGGTGCCGTGCATCGCAAGGCGCCGGAAGGTCCTCGTAGCGGAGCTACTAGGACCTTTTGGCAACGCGGCGATGGGGGTGCCCCCTGCTCGAGCGCAGCCGAGAGCTTGGGGGAGCGGTGCCAGACCACGCGACCCGCGCGGGCATAGTGCAAGGACCCCTAACTCTCCGGCCGGCCGCCCCGCCCCTCCAACCAAGCCGGGATCGGCAGCGATGCCCGGACGACCTGCCATTCCGTCTCCGTCATGTCCGAGCCATAACGTGGCAGACGCTGCGGGCCATCCACCGCATTGCCGAACCTGTGCGCGAGGCAGTCACACGTCCGTGACGACGAGTTGGACTCCACAGACCCGAGCGCGAAAGACTGCGGCAACAGGGCCTCCTGGAACTTTTCGGACGGGATCGCACCCCCGAACTACCAAGAGGCCCTGCTTCCATGCGTGGACCCCACCACGATCACCCGATCAGGACCCCCGTTCGACCAGACAAGCCCGTTGATCGGTAAGCGGATGGCTTCTGAGGGCGTGCGTACGCGCAGCTTGGTGTCGTCGTCCGCTGGGCTGTGCTGGCCGCGTAGGGCGGCCAGGATGGCCAGAGTGTGGAATCCGTTGGCCAGGCCGGTGAGGTCGACGTGGTCGCCGATCGGGATGCCGGGCAGAATCCGGTCGCGGGTGGGCGGCTGGGTGGGGTGGGCGTCGATGTCGATGACAACAAGGCTGGCCGGACCACAGGCGACACCAACACCGAACTCCGGATGGGCGCCCCACCATTCGGCGATACGGCGCTGGTCGAGGGTGGCGGCGTGGAAGCCGTGGCACCACCGTCCTGCGGGGAGGCACGGGCATCCGGCGGGCGGGTGCGGGATCGAGCGGCACTCGGTGCAGTTCGCGGTCGGCGTCCAGGCGCAGGTTCTCCACCGCGGCGCGGGCCTGGATCTCCCAGTCGGCGAACAGGGTGCGCGCGTTCTGGTCGAGGAAGAGCCAGCGAGCATAGTCCCGCTCGCCGGGCGGCATGGCGTCGAAGTCGGTGAAGAGCGCTTTGGCCATCCGGTTCACGCCGAGGATGTCGGTGCGGCGTCCCATGATGAGGGCGGGGGTGCCGTCCAGGGACTCCAGCAGCTGGTGGAGGCCGGAGCGCAGGCGCTGCATGCTGGGGGTGCGCCGCCGTACGGGGGCGGTGGCGGTGCCGATGAGGTCGTTGAGGTGGGCCTGGCTCGCGGCGTCGAGGCCGAGGGCGTGGCCGATGGCTTCGACGACAGCGGGAGAAGGGGTGATGCGGCGCCCTTGTTCGAGGCGGGCGTAGTAGTCGGCGGAGACACCGGCCAGGCCCGCGACCTCCTCTCGCCGCAGCCCGGGTACGCGGCGGACGCGTCCGTCGGGGGGCAGGCCGGCTCGTGCGGGGTCGCACTGGGCACGGGCGCGTTTGAGGAAGTCCGCGAGTTCGCGGTTGTGCAAGGCCACGACATCAGTGTGGCCGACGTGCGGCAGGAAGGGCCGTCATAGCTGGGACTGTCAGTCCTAGGCTGCCGAAACCGAGGCTGCGCAGGGCCGATGATGGCGTTCGCCGGGCGATTTTGGCGGGCCACAGTGGTGTCAGGCGCCGGATCAGGAACCCGATCCGGCGGACCCGACAGCACTCGATGCGCAAAGGACCGTCATGGCTTCCACGGCCGTTTCCCCCGGAACCTGGTTCGTCACCGGCACCTCCCGCGGCCTGGGACTGGAGCTGGTCAGGCAGCTGCTCGCCCAGGGCGGCAACGTCGCGGCCACCACACGGTCCGCCGAGCGCCTCACGGCGGCGCTGGGCGAGGACGTCGACACCAGCCGGTTTCTGCCTCTGACGGGCAACCTGACCGACGAGGCCCAGGTCGAGAATGCGGTCGGCCGTGCGGTCGAGCGCTTCGGCCGCCTGGATGTGGTGGTCAACATTCGCGCCATGGTGGACGACCACATCAAGCTTCAGGGCCACCAGCTCGGAGACCCGGTCAGGGGAGCCGACGCCATCATCCGCCGGGCCTCCCACGACGGCGGTCCGCTGCCAGCTGCTGGGCTCTGATGCCCACGCCTACGCCACTGCGAAGGTCGACGCGCTGACCGGCCCGTACGTGGCCCTCGCCCGCCCAACTGCACCCAGACACAATTACTCACAGTAATTATCTCTGTCAGAAAAGTAAGGGAACGCAATGAGCAGGATCCTGATCGTCATGTCCGCCGCCAGCGTCTGGGAGCGCACCGACGGCTCCCAGTACCCGACCGGCTACTGGGCCGAGGAACTCGCCGCGCCGCACGAGAGGTTCGTTCAGGCCGGGCACACGGTCGACTTCGCCTCTCCTGGCGGCGTCCTGCAGCCTCTGGACCAGCACAGCGCGGACCCCGCTGTCGCCGGCGAGGACTGCGCCCGCCATGTGGCCCATGCCCAGCAGGCGCTGAGCGACTTCGGTCCGCTGCTCAAGCTGGACGAGGTCAGCGCCGACAACTACGACGCGATCGTCCTGCCCGGCGGCCACGGTCCCGTCGTCGACCTTTTCAAGGACCGTGACCTCGGCCGGCTCCTGATCGCCGCCGACCGCGCGGGGAAGGTCATCGGTGCGGTCTGCCATGGGCCGGCCGCTCTGCTCAGTGCGATCGACGACAACGGTCAGTGGATCTTCACCGGGCGCCGTATGGCCGCCTTCACTGACGAGGAGGAGCGCATGTTCGGCACCGCGGAAAACGCTCCCTGGCTCCAGGCCAGCCGCCTGCGCGAGATGGGCGCCCGCCACGAGCAGGGCGAGCCCTACCAGCCGTTCAACATCAACGACGGCAACCTCTTCACCGGCCAGAACCCCGCATCCAGCGCCCCCATGGCCGACGCCATCAACAGCGCCCTGAACAAGCCCTGACAACACCCCAGGCCACAGCGGAGGCGTGCCCGACGGCAGGACACGCCTCCGCTGTGGCCTGGTGCGGCCCCCGACAGCCCCGCCAGGTTGCCCCTCGGGGGCCAGCTCATCCCCCTGCACCACGTCGGACTCACGGAGGCACGCATGCCCCTCAACCTGGAGAACCCGCGGCGTCGCACGTCTGACAACGACACCCGAGCAGCGACCGACAAAGCCATGAGCCCCTCACGGACCGCCCCCACCTGGTGGGTATGGCTGTCCGTCCTGCCCATCCTGTCGCTGTTCATCCTCTCCAACGCCGCGACCCCGCTCTACACGGTCTGGCAGCAGCGCATGGGCTTCTCCGACGGCACCCTCACGCAGATCTTCGTCATCTACATCGCCGGACTGCTGGTCTCGCTGCTCCTCACCGGCCCCGTCTCCGACCGGTTGGGCCGCAAACCCGTCCTGGTCCCCGCCTTGGCACTGTCCCTTGTCAGCTGCGCACTGTTCGTTGCAGCCGCCGATGTCACTGTTCTGCTGGTCGCTCGCCTGGTTACAGGCGTCTGCGTCGGGGCCGTCGCCTCCTGCGGTATGGCGGCCGTGACCGACCTCGCCGGTGCTCAGCGCGGGAAACTTGCGGCGCTGCTGGCCTCCTCCGCCATCGTCCTGGGCTCCGGCATCGGACCGCTGTTCGGCGGGGCCCTCACCGATGCCGTCGACGAGCCGGTCGCACCCGTCTTCCTCACCGTGCTCGTTCTGCTGGCGGCGTCACTGCTGATCGCCATCAAGATGCCGCTCAGCCCGCACCCGCAGCGGGGCGGTCCCTTCATCCGGCTTCCCTCTGTACCGCGCCAGCAGGTGCCACACCTCGCCCTCGGCATTGCCGTCTTCGCCCCCGGCCTGGTGGGAGGATCGTTCCTCCTGGCCCTGAGCCCCTCCCTCCTCTACAGCCTGCGACCGGGCTCCACTGCGCTGACAGCCGGGGCACTGGTCTTCGTCGCCTTTGCCGCGGCGACGGCGATCCAATTCGCGGCACGGCCCCTGGCCCTGCCGGTCACCCTCGCCACAAGCGCATGCGCCACCCTTGCCGGTATGGCAGCCCTCTTCGCAGCTGCCTCCGCTCATTTCCTGCCCGCCCTCTACGCCGCCGCTGCTCTTATCGGCGCTGGGCAGGGGGCCGGGCAGCTCGCCGGCTTCACCCTGCTGAACACCACGGTGCCGCGCCACCGGCTCGCAGCCGCGAACGCGTCCTTGAGCATGGGCGCCTACCTCCCGGCAGCCGCCTGCACCCTCGCCGCCGGCCTAGCCAGCGACACCTTGGGCATCGACACCAGCACCCAGCTGCTGACCGCTCCCCTCCTGCTGGTAACCGCCGCCACCGCCGCCACGATCGCCGTCCAACGCCACCGCCTCCCCACAAGCGACTGACAACGCGAGCAGACGGCGACTCCTGTATACCCACCTGAACAGATGGCGGGGATCCGCACAAATCACTGGGGTCTTCCAAGATTTTCGTAGCCGGTGATCGGGTCAACTGGCCTGTGGTGTCGGCTGGTTGGCGGCGTCATCCTGGTGGTGTGTGCGATACGGCTGGAAGACCTGTTACCGCAGCTGGCCGCGGTACGGGTCGATCGTGTGGAGGCCAGCGGTGATCTGCTGCGGATCACGGCCCGGACCCGGGACGATGCCGCAGCTGTCTGCCCGGGGTGCGGGACGGAGTCGGACTGGGTGCACTCCCGGTACGTGCGGCATGTCGCGGACGAGGCGGTGGGTGGCCGGGCCGTCGTCATCGACCTGTCGGTGCGCCGCCTGTACTGCGAGAACTCCGGTTCGGCCACTTCGGTGGCATTGGGGGCGGCTTCCTTGATGGCGCGGGTATAGGCGCTGGCCCGGTCTCGGCACACGACCTGGGCGCCGGGGTGCTCGCGCAGCCACGTGGCCAGTGTCTCGGAGGTATGGTCCGGCAGGATGTCGACGACCTGGTGCCTCTCGACGTCGACCAAGATGGTTCCGTAGCGGCGGCCACGGCGGAAGGCGAACTCGTCGACGCCGAGCACCTGCGGCGCCCCCCCCGGTCCGGGACCGACGGGGCATGCAGGTGCCGCAGCAGTCTCATCCGCCCTGCAGGGACGGCGAGTTTCCGGCACAGCCGTGCTCCAGGCCGCCCGCCCAGCTCGGCCGCGACGGCGCGTAACCAGACGTGTAGGCCGGAGCTGGCTCGCTGGTAGGGCTCGGTCACGCCGTCGATCTGTTCAACGAACGTGCGCCTCAGACAGGTTGGACTGTCGCAGAAGAACCGGCGCACGATCAGCCTGACCAACACCGGCCTGCCGGCCATGGGCCGGTCGTCCAACTGCCGACCATAGCGGCTGTGCACCCGACGGGACGGGATACCGCAGTCCGGACATGATCTCCACGAGCATGCGCTGGACACCAGGACCGAGGTCCCCTCCGCAAGCACCTCCACACTCTCAACCCGCACCCCCGTCGTCCCGGGAAAGAACACGCCCTCGGGCGTTAAGCACGCAGCCCCCATGACCAGGGGATTCCCGGTTCAACAGCAGCTTGACCTCGACGTTCACGAGATCGCTGACAGAACCCTGAAAATCCCCAGCCCCTGCTCGGGGTGTCATCAGATCTGCTCGATGGATCTCCCATTGCGGGCCTGTCTTGGGACGGGACACCAAGGGCGAGGGACCGTCCGATAGCCCGTCAGGGTCCGGGTGGTGGGTAGTTGCACATGCCGTAGCGGCATGTGGTGTCGTCGAGGGCACCACAGTACGAAAGGCCCTGTCTGAGATGTACCCCTTCGTCATGCCTCCCCGCGACGTCAAGATCGGCGATGCCGCCGCCTTCGCCGGAACCACCCCGCGCGCCATTCGTCACTACCACCAGATCGGTCTGCTGCCGGAGCCCGAGCGAGGCGGAGACGGAC
>NZ_RPDJ01000049.1 GCF_004023625.1 Streptomyces cavernae
TCGGTGGCCATAGCGTGAGGGAAACGCCCGGTTACATTCCGAACCCGGAAGCTAAGCCTTACAGCGCCGATGGTACTGCAGGGGGGACCCTGTGGGAGAGTAGGACGCCGCCGAACAAATATTGAGAAAGGCCCCGCACCCTTTACGGTGCGGGGCCTTTCTGCGTTTTACCGCCTGCCTTTGCGGCCTTTTCCAGGACCCTCGCGGGCCCTGGCTCGTTCACAGACGTCCTGCGGCCTTCAACGCCAGATACGCGTCCGCCAGTGCCGGCGCCAGATCCTCCGGGGTGGCATCGACGACGGTGACGCCGTGACGGCGGAGCTGCTCGGAGGTGCGTTGGCGTTCCGTCTGGGCCTGCGCCGCGGCAGCGGCTTCATACACGGCATCCGGGGTGCCCCTGGCCGTCGCCATACGGGCGATGTGGGGATCGGCGACGGAGGCCAGCAGCACCGTATGGCGTTGCGTGAGCCGGGCCAGTACGGGCAGCAGGCCCTCCTCCACGGGAGCTGCGTCGAGGGTTGTGAGCAACACGATCAAGGAGCGGCGCGGAGCCGTGCGGAGTGCTGTGGCGGTGAGGCCGCGGGCATCCGTCTCGACGAGTGCCGGCTCGAGCGGTGCCATCGCATTGACCAGGGAAGGCAGGACGTCGCCCGCCGCGCGGCCCTGGACCCGGGCTCGTACACGGCGGTCGTAGGCCAGCAGGTCCACGCGGTCGCCGGCCCGGGAGGCGAGGGCGGCCAGGAGCAGGGCCGCGTCCATGGAGGCGTCGAGGCGGGGGATGTCACCGACCCGTCCGGCCGACGTTCGGCCGGTGTCCAGGACGAGGAGGATGTGCCGATCGCGTTCCGGGCGCCAGGTGCGGACGGCCACCGATGACTGGCGGGCGGTGGCGCGCCAGTCGATCGAGCGGGTGTCGTCACCCGGGACGTACTCGCGGAGACTGTCGAACTCGGTGCCCTCGCCGCGGGTGAGGACACTGGTGCGCCCGTCGAGTTCGCGGAGGCGCGCCAGCTTGGAGGGGAGGTGCTTGCGGCTGGTGAACGGCGGCAGGACGCGTACCGTCCAGGGGACCTTGTGGGTGCCTTGCCTGGCGAACAGGCCGAGTGGGCCGAAGGAGCGGATGGTGACGCGGTCCGCCTCCCGGTCGCCGCGGCGGGTGGGGCGCAGCCGGGTCGTGACGCGTCGGCGTTCCCCGGGCGGAACGGTGAGGCGGTGGCGGGAGGCCACGACTTCGGTGCCGGGCTGCCAGCTGCTCGGCGGCCAGGCGTCGCGGAGGTGAGCCCTCAGCGGTCGGGTGGTGGGGTTGGCGACGGTGAGCGTGACGTCCGCGGCTTCGCCGAGGCGTACGGAGGTGTCGCCGGAGCGGGTCAGGCCGAGACGGCGCACGGGCGCGGCCAGCGCGACGTCGCAGGCGCAGGCCAGAGCCAGCGGTGCGTTCACGGCGAGGATGCCCGTCCAACTGGGTTCCCAGATGCCGACGGGGAGGGTGCCGAGTGCCGCGAGGAGCGCGGCGCGTCCGGTGAATGCCATCAGCGGGGTACAGGGACGTGGGCGAGGATCGCGTTGATGACGGAGTCGGCCGTGACGCCCTCCATCTCCGCTTCGGCCCGCAGCTGCACGCGGTGACGGAGCGTCGGCAGGGCGAGGTTCTTCACGTCGTCGGGGATGACGTAGTCACGGCCCGTCAGCCAGGCCCAGGCGCGGGACGTCGCGAGGAGCGCCGTGGCGCCGCGCGGTGAGACACCCAGGCTGAGGGACGGGGACTCACGGGTGGCGCGGCAGATGTCGACGACGTAGCCGGTGATCTCGGGAGAGACGGTGGTCTTGGCGACGGCGGCGCGGGCGGCCTCGAGGTCGGCCGGGCCGGCCACGGGGCGCAGGCCGGCGGCGCGCAGGTCTCGCGGGTTGAAGCCTTCCGCGTGACGGGTGAGGACGTCGATCTCGTGCTGGCGAGACGGCAGAGGGATCGTCAGTTTGAGGAGGAACCGGTCCAGTTGGGCCTCGGGGAGGGGGTATGTGCCCTCGTACTCGACCGGGTTCTGGGTCGCGGCGACGAGGAACGGCTCGGGGAGCGGTCGCGGGGTGCCGTCGACGGTGACCTGGCGTTCCTCCATGGCTTCGAGGAGGGACGACTGGGTCTTGGGCGGGGTGCGGTTGATTTCGTCGGCGAGGAGCAGGTTGGTGAAGACCGGGCCGGGCTGGAAGGAGAACTCGGCGGTGCGGGCGTCGTAGACGAGGGAGCCGGTGATGTCGCTCGGCATCAGGTCCGGGGTGAACTGGACGCGCTTGGTCTGGAGTTCGAGTGCGGATGCGAGGGCGCGGACGAGCAACGTCTTGGCAACCCCGGGGACTCCTTCCAGCAGTACGTGTCCGCGGCAGAGGAGGGCGACGACGAGACCGGTGACTGCGGCGTCCTGGCCGACCACGGCTTTGGCGATCTCGGTGCGCAGGGCTTCCAGGGCGGTGTGGGCGGTGCCCGGATCCCCGGAATGTCCGGCGTTGTCAGTGGTCGGGTCCATCATGAACGGCGTACCTCTCCTTCGAGGGCGTCGAGTTGGTCGGCGAGGGCGATCAGTGCCGCGTCGTCGTGGGGCGGCGGTCCGAAGAGGAGGGAGTGCAGAGCTTGTCCGTCCTGGTGGCCGGTGAGTCCGGCGGGCAGGGCGGGCAGCAGGGCCTCGGGCGCGTGTGCCTGGGCCGGGGGGACGCCGACGAGGGGGGCGAGACGGGTGCGGGTGGTGGAGCGCAGGGCCGCTGCGGCGCGGTCGCGGGCGGTGGCCTTGCGATAGAGGCGGGCGCGGCCTTCGACGGTTTCGGAGGCGCGGATCGCCACGGGAAGCCGTTCGGGTACGAGGGGACCGAGGCGGCGTGCCCGCCAGAGGGCGACCAGGGCGACGGCGATGGTGAGTTGGAGGGTGCCCCAGAGCCAGCCGGACGGGATGAGGTCGAAGAAGCTGCGGTCGCCGGAGCCGGTGACGGCCGAGTCGGAGAGCGTGGGGAGGTACCAGACCAGATGGGGGCGGGAGCCGAGCAGTTGGAGGGCGAGCGAGGCGTTGCCCTCCTCCTCGAGGCGGTTGTTGAGCAGGATGTCGGGTGCGCCGAGCAGTACGGTGTCGCCGCCCTCGGAGGCGTCGGGGATCCGCACCAGGGTGGGCAGCCCGTCGCTGGGGTAGCAGGTGTCGGCGCCCGGGGCGCTGGTGCGGTAGCGGATGCCGCCGGTGTCGGCCCGGCCGGCGCGCTCGGCGGCGGGCAGCGAACAGCCCGGGGAGAGCGTGGAGTTGAAGCTCGTCGTGGGGTCGGCGGTGACTCCGGGCGCGAGGGTGCTGATGGACGGGGGGCCGGGCGCGACGAGGACGGTGCGGCCGCCGGAGCGGCGGGTCGCCGTGTGGAGGAGGGACTGCTGACGGTCGGTCAGCAGGTCGGGTACGGCGACCAGGAGGGTGCTGTCGGGGCCGGCGGCGGCGCGCGCCTCGTCGACGGTGGTGACCACGCGTGTGGACACGCCCCGGTCGCCGAGGAGTTCGGCGACGGCGCGGCTGCCGTAGGGGTCGGCGGAGCGCGGGTCGAGGTTGCCGTGCTGGGCGCCGGAGCGGACCACGGCGATGACGACGGCGGCGGCCAGCAGGAACACGAGGGCGAGCAGGAGGCCGCGGGTGCGGGTCCACAGCAGGCGGGCGGTGGGCGAGACCGAGGTGGTCGGGAGCGTGGCCTCCGTGGTCATTCGGCGGCTCCCTGGCGGGAGTTGTGGGCCGTGCTGTGGGCGTTGGCGGTCACGAGCACGGGTTTGGTGCGTTCCAGGTCGCGGTCGAGATCGGTGAGGCGTTGGTATGTGGCTTCGGTGGAGGTGCGGCCACCGTATGTGACGTCGTCGAAATCCCGGGCGGCGGCGCGTAGTCGGTCGGTGTGCGCGGGCAGTGAGCGGCCCGCTTCGGCGGCGGCCTCGTCGGCGGTGCGGCCTGGGCGTGGGTCGAGGAGGGCCCGTTCTTCGAGGGAGCGCACGATGGCGCGCATGCGTTCCTGGACGGCCTGGTTCCAGTGGCCCTGGGCCGCGTGGGCTTCGGCGGCTGAGCGGTGCTCCGCGGCGGTGCGCGGCCGGTCGTCGAAGAGCGGGGCGGCCGAGGTGGGGGTGCGGCGGGGGGTGCCCATGCGCCACCACAGGGCGGCCAGGACCGCGATGACGGCCAGCGCGATCACGACGAGGCCGAAGGTGCCGCCGGGGGCGGCGCCCGAAGCGGCCGTGAACAGCTTGTCGACCCAGTCCCAGAACGCGTCGAGGGCGCGTTGGAAGAGGCTGGGGTCGTTCTCGTGGTACATCCGCTTGGACAGTTCACGTCTGGCGGCCTCCCGCGCGGGGTCGCGCGGGATCGTCACCGGCGGTTCGTCGCCGGAGCGCAGCAGCGCCGGAAGCGCCGAGCGGACTCCCCCCGTCACCCCCACCCCGTCAGCCCCCCGCGGTGGTGCCGGGGGCTCCGCCGTAGCCCTGGATACCGGCGGCGCGGGCCAGGTCGAGGTCGAGTGCCTCGCGGCGGATGCGCTGGTCGATGTAGAGCAGCACGGTGACGCCGGCGTTGATGGGGAACGTGAGCATGGACCCGACCACCGAGCCGATCCCGCTGACGATGAGGAAGGTCCATCCGACGTTGCCGGTGCCGCTGGAGAGGAAGCCGGTCATGGTGTCACCGCTGAGCGCGGCGGCGGCGAAGGTGAAGGGGATGACGATGATCGACGCCACCACGTTCGCGATGATCGCCGCGAGCAGCTGGATGCCGCAGACCCGCCACCAGGAGCCGCGGACGAGTTTGGCGGAGCGGGCCATCGACTTGAAGACGCCCTGTTTTTCCAGCATCAGGGCGGGCGATGCGAGCGAGAAGCGGATCATCAGCCAGACGGCGACGATGAAGGTGACGAGGGCGCCGAGGACGGCGATGGGTACGCCCGCGTCGCCGTTGCCGGCGACGGCGATGATCACGCCGGGAACGGCGCCGACGCCGACGATCAGCCCGGCGATGAGCGGCAGCAGCAGGGTCAGGCCGAACAGCCCGGGCAGTTGTGGCCGCGCGTCGCGCCAGGCCTCGGCGGTGGTGACCGATCTGCCGAGCACGGCGCGGCTGGTCACGGTCGTGAGGAGGGCCGTGGCCACGATGGTGCCGAGCAGGGTGATCAGCAGGACGACGGCCGAGCTGACCAGGGTGCTGCCGAGGGCTCGGGAGACCTCCTCGAAGGAGGCGCTCGGGTCGTTGAGGGTGTCCACGGTGCCCGTGTCGTTCAGGACGAGGCCCTGGAGCAGGATGACGGCGATCTGCGTGACGACGGCGACGGTCAGCGAGATGCCGAGGACGGTGCGCCAGTGGGTGCGCATGGTGGAGACGGCGCCGTCGAGGATCTCGCCGACGCCGAGGGGGCGCAGGGGGATCACACCGGGCTTGGCCGCGGGCGGGGGACCGCCCCAGGGGCCGCCCCAGCCGGCGGTACCGCCGGGTCCGCCGTAACCGCCGCCCCAGCCCCCGGGGCCGCCGCCCTGACCGCCGGGTGCGCCGTAACCGCCGCCGGGACCTCCGTAGCCGCCCGGGGGTTGGCTTCCCCAGCCCGGGCCGGGGGGAGGCGGCGGGGCCTGGCCGGGGCCTTGAGGGCCCGGCGCGGACCACTGGCTGGGCGGGGGCTGCTCCTTGGACCACTTCGACGGGGGCTCGCCCTGGCCCGTGCCCGGCTGGTCGGACGGCTGAGTGGGACCGGGGCTGTCCGGTTCCTGTCCGTCGGACGGGGCAGATCCGGGCGAGGCCCAGCCCGGAGTGTCGTTCATCGTCGCTCCTTCACGGTGCCCGTCCGCGGTCGCGGCGGCAGGTTGGCTGCCATCGTGCCACGGTGTGCCGGTGGAGTGACCGGCCGCCGTAGGGCGTATGGACTGCACACCTTTGGCCTGCACTCCTTCAATTGTCCGCCCGGCACGGGGCAGACTGGTCGAATGGCTGATCAGTACGCGCAAGCCCGCGACGACAGTGCGCCGGCGGAGACTCCCGCGATCCGTTGGGACGAGCCTCCCGAAGGGCCGGTGCTGGTCCTTCTCGACCAGACGAGGCTGCCGGCGGAGGAGGTGGAGCTGGTGTGCACGGACGCACCGGCGCTGGTGGAGGCGATCCGTACGCTCGCGGTCCGCGGTGCGCCGTTGCTGGGGATCGCCGGGGCGTACGGGGTGGCGCTGGCGGCCGCGCGGGGGTTCGACGTGGATGACGCCGCGCGGGCGCTGGAGCATGCCAGGCCGACCGCTGTGAACCTCTCCGTGGGGGTGCGCAGGGCGCGGGCTGCGTACCGGGCGGCGATCGCCGGGGGTGCCGGGCCGCAGCGGGCGGCCGAGGCCGCGCTGGCCGCGGCGCGGGCGCTGCACCGGGAGGACGCGGAGGCGAGCGCGCGGATGGCCGCGCACGGGCTGGCGCTGCTCGACGAGCTGCTGCCGGGTGGTGGGCACCGGGTGCTCACGCACTGCAACACCGGGGCGCTGGTGTCCGGTGGTGAGGGCACGGCCTTCGCGGTGGCGCTGGCGGCGCACCGGAACGGGCGGCTGCGCAGACTGTGGGTGGATGAGACGCGGCCGTTGCTGCAGGGTGCCCGGCTGACGGCGTACGAGGCGGCGCGCGGCGGGATGCCGTACACGCTGCTGACGGACAACGCGGCGGGTTCGTTGTTCGCGGCGGGTGAGGTGGACGCCGTGCTGGTGGGGGCGGACCGGATCGCGGCCGACGGTTCGGTGGCGAACAAGGTGGGGACGTATCCGCTCGCGGTGCTGGCCCGGTACCACCATGTGCCGTTCGTGGTGGTGGCTCCGGTGACGACGGTGGATCCGGACACCCCGGACGGTTCGGCCATCGAGGTCGAGCAGCGGGCCGGTCATGAGGTGACCGACATCGCGGTGCCGCAGGCGCCGGTGGTGGGCCCGGAAGCGGGCGCAGGGATTCCCGTGGCACCGCTGGGGACCCAGGCGTACAACCCGGCGTTCGACGTGACGCCGCCGGAACTGGTGACCGCGATTGTCACAGAAGAAGGTGTTGTGTCTCCGGTGACTGCCGAGGCTCTCGAGGAGCTGTGTGCCAGTTCACGCCAAGTAACGATTTAGCTAATGGGATGATGTCGTTTATGAAGGGACGAGTCCTTGTCGTCGATGACGACACCGCACTTGCCGAGATGTTGGGCATCGTGCTGCGTGGTGAAGGTTTCGAGCCGTCTTTCGTGGCCGACGGCGACAAGGCGCTGGCTGCATTCCGGGAGGCCAAACCCGATCTGGTGCTGCTGGACCTGATGTTGCCCGGCCGGGACGGCATCGAGGTGTGCCGGCTGATCCGGGCCGAGTCCGGGGTGCCGATCGTGATGCTCACCGCCAAGAGCGACACCGTCGACGTGGTCGTCGGCCTGGAGTCGGGGGCGGATGACTACATCGTCAAGCCGTTCAAGCCGAAGGAGCTGGTGGCCCGGATCCGGGCGCGGCTGCGCAGGTCCGAGGAGCCGGCGCCGGAGCAGCTCGCCATCGGCGATCTGGTGATCGACGTGGCCGGTCATTCGGTGAAGCGGGACGGTCAGTCGATCGCGCTGACGCCGCTGGAGTTCGATCTGCTGGTGGCGCTGGCACGCAAGCCGTGGCAGGTGTTCACCCGTGAGGTGCTGCTCGAGCAGGTGTGGGGCTATCGGCACGCCGCGGACACCCGGCTGGTGAACGTGCATGTGCAGCGGCTGCGCTCGAAGGTCGAGAAGGACCCGGAGCGGCCGGAGATCGTGGTGACCGTACGTGGCGTCGGTTACAAGGCGGGACCGAGCTGACGTGACCCGGGACAGTGCCGCTTCGGCGCCCGGCCGGCCCGGGGACCGCGCGGGGCGGCCTGTCGGCCGTGAGACGACAGGCTCGCGCTGGGCGCGGTTCCTGGACGGCGGGCTGCTGCAGGGCGGGGTGCAGGGCAGCCCCGTCCTGAGGCTCTTCGTGCGCTGGGCGCGGCGGCCCGTGCTGCCGGTCGTGCGGCTGTGGCGGCGCAACATCCAGCTCAAGGTCGTCGTCACCACGCTGCTGATGTCGCTGGGCGTGGTCCTGCTGCTGGGCATCGTGGTGATCGGCCAGGTGCGCAACGGTCTGCTGGACGCCAAAGTGAAGGCCTCGCAGAGTCAGGCCACCGGCGGGTTCGCGGTGGCCAAGCAGCGGGCGGACGACGATGCCGTCTCCCGCGGCGGCGATGCCGCGGGCGAGGACGGGCCGCCGTCGCGGAACGTGAGTGTCTGGCTGAACGACCTCGTGTCCTCGCTGTCCAGTGGCGGCCAGGGTGCGTTCGACGTGGTGACGCTGAGCTCCGTCGCGGCCGAGGACAACAGCGGCAATCGCGGGCCGCGTGCTTCGGGTGGCGTGGACGCGGTGGCGAGCGTGCCGGAGGATCTGCGCCGCCGGATCGACCGGAGCATCGTGCCCGCACAGAGTTACACCCGCGTCTTCTACAAGGACGACGAGAAGGCCTCCCAGCCGGCGCTGGTCATCGGCAAGAAGGTCAATGACCCGCACAGCAACCCCTACCAGCTGTACTACATCTTCCCGCTCACCCAGGAGGAGAAGTCGCTCAGCCTGGTGAAGGGCACGTTGGCGACGGCGGGGTTGTTCGTGGTGGTGCTGCTCGGGGCCATCGCCTGGCTCGTGGTGCGCCAGGTCGTCACGCCGGTGCGGATGGCCGCGGGGATCGCGGAGCGGCTGTCCGCGGGGCATCTGCAGGAGCGGATGAAGGTCACCGGGGAGGACGACATCGCCCGGCTCGGTGAGGCCTTCAACAAGATGGCGCAGAACCTCCAGCTGAAGATCCAGCAGTTGGAGGAGCTGTCGCGGATGCAGCGGCGGTTCGTGTCGGACGTGTCGCACGAGCTGCGCACACCGCTGACGACCGTGCGGATGGCCGCCGACGTCATCCATGAGGCGCGCGAGGACTTCGATCCGGTGACCGCGCGTTCCGCGGAGCTGCTGGCCGACCAGCTCGACCGTTTCGAGTCGCTGCTCGCGGATCTGCTGGAGATCAGCCGGTTCGACGCGGGCGCGGCCGCGCTGGAGGCCGAGCCGATAGACATCAGGGAAGTCGTACGACGGGTGGTCAGCGGCGCCGAGCCGCTCGCCGAGCGCAAGGGCACGACCATTCGCGTCGTCGGCGACCAGCAGCCGGTCGTGGCCGAGGCGGACGCCCGGCGCGTGGAGCGGGTGCTGCGCAATCTCGTCGTCAACGCCGTGGAGCACGGCGAGGGCAAGGACGTCATCGTCAAGCTCGCCGCGGCGGGTGGTGCGGTCGCGGTCGCCGTGCGCGACTACGGTGTGGGGCTCAAGCCGGGCGAGGCCACCCGGGTGTTCAGCCGTTTCTGGCGGGCGGACCCGGCACGCGCGCGTACCACGGGCGGGACGGGGCTCGGTCTGTCCATCGCCCTGGAGGACGCGCGGCTGCACGGCGGCTGGCTGCAGGCGTGGGGTGAGCCGGGCGGCGGTTCGCAGTTCCGGCTGACGCTGCCGCGGACGGCGGACGAGCCGCTGCGAGGTTCGCCGATACCCCTGGAGCCCAAGGACTCGCGGCGCAACCGCGGCCTCAACGACGCCGGTCTGCCGCTCGGCGGGTCGGACAAGGTCGCGACGGTGCCGGCGTCGTCGATCGCGGGCCGGGGGGTTCCGCCGTTGCTGCCGCCGACGGCCGGGCCGGTCGATCCGGCGGCGCTGCCGGGCAACGGGGCACGCGTGGTGCCGCGTTCGGTGACCCGGCCGGCGAGTGGCACGTCCGAGCCGTCCACGGCCGAGTCCGGACCCTCCGCGGCCCGGACCGCCCCGAGCGGGCAGCCGGGCGGGCCGGAGCGGGCCGAATCGGCCACTTCGCGAGACGACGGTGGCGGAGACGGAGACGGCGGGGCGTCGCCCGGACCGGCCGGACGCGGCGAACCCGACGGACTTGGGCAACCCGCCGGACGGGGCGAACTCGCCGGACGGGGCGAACTCGCCGGACGGGGCGAACTCGCCGGACGGGGCGAACTCGCCGGACGGGGCGAACTCGCCGGACGGGGCGAACCCGCCGGACGGGGCGAACCCGCCGGACGGGGCGAACCCGCCGGACCCGTCGGGCCGGATGGCCGGGGGCCGGCCGCCGAAAGCGGGGGGACCCGTGGGAGAGGGCAGGAGTCGTCGGACGTGGCGGCGGAATCGACCGGGAACGGCCGTGTGACCGGCGCGGAGCCGGAGCAGGTGAAGCAAGGGGAGGCATTCCGTGGGCGCTGAACAGGGCCGCCGTCGGCGAACCCTGCGCGCGGCGGCGTACATCGGCTGCGGCGCCCTGTTGTTGGGCGGATGCGCGTCGATGCCCGACAACGGTGATCTGCGCGACGTCGACGCCTCGCAGCGGCCGGACCCGCAGGTGCGGGTCGTCGCGGTACCGCCGCGCGACAAGGCGGGCCCGACGGAGATCGTGCAGGGTTTCCTGGAGGCGCTGGTCAGCGACGAGCCGCGGTACGAGACGGCACGCAAGTACCTGACGAAGAAGGCCTCGGCCGGCTGGCGTCCGGACGACTCCGTCACGGTGCTCGCGGACGGGCCGAACACCGTGGCGCAGCCGGGGGGTGCCCGCGACGGCGACAACGAGAACACCTACGAACTCCGGGGCACCAAGGTCGCGCGGGTGGACGCGCAGAACGCGTACTCACCGGACGACAGCTCCTACAAGCAGGCGGTGCACCTCAGCCTGCAGGACGTGCCCGGAATGAGCGGCAAGCAGTGGCGGATCGATGTGGTGCCCCAGGGTGTGGTGATGGGGAAGTCCGACTTCGAGCGCATCTATGTGTCGGTCAACAAGTACTACTTCACCTCCGACACCACGGACGCCACGAGCGGGCAGCTGGCCACCGTCGCCGACCCCGTCTATGTGCGTGATCAGGTGGACCCGTTGACGGAGATGGTCCGCTCGCTGCTGGAGGGGCCCACGAAGTGGCTGCGGCCGGTGGCACGCTCCAGCTTCCCCGAGGGCACCACGCTGAAGAGCGGCGTCACCTCGCTGACCCCTGATGACCAGGGCAAGCTGAAGGTGCAGCTGAACTCGAAGGCGGACGGCGTCGTCTCGCGCAAGTGCGACCGGATGGCGGCCCAGCTGCTGTTCACCCTGCAGAACCTCACGCCCACCGGGGTCGACGAGGTGGAACTGCAGCGCTCGAACGGCACCCAGCTGTGCGTGCTCACCAACGAGCGGGCCGCGGTCATCGCGTCCCACGGCACGGGCAGGGAACCCAACTACCAGTACTTCCTCGACCCCAAGGGCCAGCTCGTCCGGGTCCCGGGCGGCGGCAACGACACCGATCCCGAGCCGGTGCCGGGCGCACTGGGCGAGGGCAGCAAGCCGCTGCGGTCGGCGGCGGTCGCGCTGGACGAGGACAGTGCCGCCGGCGTGTCCGTCGACGGGCACGAGCTGTACGTGGGGTCGCTGGTGTCGGGGAGTTCCCTGGGCGAACCGGTGCTGGAAAGCAAGTCCAAGTCGGAGAAGGACGGCCTGGCGACGCCCAGCTGGGACGTGCGCGGTGATCTGTGGGTGGCCGACCGGGATCCCGAGGATCCCCGGCTGTTGCTGCTGGAGAAGGGCGCCGGGGAGCCGATACAGGTCCGCACGCCGGGGCTCGAGGGACGCGTCCAGGCCGTGCGGGTGGCCGCGGACGGCATTCGGATCGCACTGATCGTGAACGACGGTGGCAGGACCTCGTTGCAGATCGGGCGGATCCAGCGGCAGACCTCCCAGACGGGTGGGAGCCCAGTGGTCACCGTTCACGATCCGCGGCCCGCGGCACCGCATATGGAGGAGGTCACGGCCATGTCCTGGGCGGGGGACAGCCGTCTGGTCGTGGTCGGGCGCGAGTCCGGCGGGGTCCAGCAGATGCGGTACGTGCAGTGCGACGGCTCCACGCCGGACACCCAGCCGCCGTCCGCTCTCACGGGGGTGAAGGAGATCGCCGCGTCCGATGACGAGGGCATGCCGCTGGTGGCGCACTCGGAGGACGGGATCGTACGGCTGTCCTCCGGAGCGCAGTGGCAGAAGATGGTCGACGGGACGGCGCCGGTCTACCCGGGGTGAGTGGTCCGCTCTGGGTCGGCGCACCGCTCCGTCACCCGTGTGGGGGATGACCTGCCGCCGGTGCCCGGAGTTGTCCACAGGCGGTTTTCCACAGGCCTGGCCGGGCCGCCCGCGTGTTGGCACAGTGGTGCGCATGCGGGGGTGGTGGCGGGACCTCACCGACCTGGTCCTGCCGGCCGAGTGCTCGGGCTGCGGAGAGCCGCGCACGGCGCTGTGCACGCGATGCCGTGGCGCGTTGTACGGCGCCGCGCCGCGCCGGGCGCGACCGGCACCGGGGGCGACGGGCCTGCCCACGGTTCATGCGGCCGCCGTGTACGAGGACGAGGTGCGGGCGATCGTGCTTGCGCACAAGGAACGGGGGGTACTGGGTCTGGCGCGGCCGCTGGGGCGTGCGCTGGCGGGCGCGGTCTGGGCCGGTGTATGCGCGGAGCCCGGACGGACGGCAGGGGACTGGCCGGCGCAGGGCATGGTGGCGCACCGGACCGCACACGACATGGTGCTGGAGGGGACGGCGCAGGACACGATGCCGAAGGGGACGGTGCACAGCCGGACGGCGCGGGGCCGGGCCGCGCCGCTGGTGCTCGTGCCGGTGCCCTCGGCGCGCAGTGCCGTACGGGCCCGGGGGCACGACCCGGTGCGCCGGATCGCGCTCTGTGCGGCGGGGGAGCTCCGGCGGGCCGGAGTGGCGGCCCGGGTGCTCGGGGTGCTGCGGCAGCGCCGGCTCGTCGCCGACCAGGCGGGGCTCGACGCAGGACAGCGACTGGCGAACCTCGCGGGTGCCCTTGAGGTGCCGGCCGGAGCCGGTCGGCTGCTGGCCGACGGTGGGCGGATCGTCGTGGTCGACGACGTGATGACGACCGGGGCCTCGCTGGCGGAGGCCGTGCGGGCGGTGCGTGCCGTATTCACCGATCGGGGCGCGGACGGCGGTACGGGATGGCGCCGGGACACGGGTTCTTACGCCGGTGCCGATACCTACGGCGAAGTAACCGGATGCGCGGCTCGGGAAGGGACGGTAGAAGCGGCCGGACTGTGGGAAGGTCGGACAGCAGCGAACGCTGCAAATGCGGAGGTGAACGGCCTCGGGGACCAGATCGGAGCAGCCGTGGTCGCCGCCCCGCCGGATTCTTCGGAAATGAATCGGAACTGACTACGAACTTGCGTCGTTGCAGGTAGCGAGAGGGTCAATTCACCTGAACGGAGGTACGCCGCAGTAGAGGGTGACGACATCCGTCCGGGCGAGATATGTTCGGTTGTGAGGGAAAGGCGCAGGCCGTACCTCGCAAATCGGAATGCCGTGCCATGGGTTTCTGCAATCACCCGGGCCGGCGGGGTGGAGATCTTGCCCATGGGGGAGGAGGAGGTGGAAGTCACCGAGTCCGAGGCTCCGGGGCGTACCGGGGCCTGGTGCACAAGGGAGATGCTCCGCCGTCGAAGCGGAGCGATCCGGGAACGGAGTTCTGCGTGGACATCGTCGTCAAGGGCCGCAAGACCGAGGTGCCGGAGCGGTTCCGTAAGCACGTGGCCGAGAAGCTGAAGCTGGAGAAGATCCAGAGGCTCGACGCCAAGGTGATCAGCCTCGACGTCGAGGTGTCCAAGGAGCCCAACCCCCGACAGGCCGACCGCTCAGACCGAGTGGAGATCACGCTCCGCTCCCGCGGTCCGGTGATCCGGGCGGAGGCCGCGGCCAGCGATCCGTACGCGGCGCTCGACTTGGCGACCGACAAGCTGGAGGCGCGACTGCGCAGGCAGCACGACAAACGGCACACCCGGCGCGGCGCCCGCAGGCTCACGGCCGCGGAGGTCGCCGACCACGTACCGGACGCGGCGACGCTGAACGGCAACGGGAAAGCGGTCCGGGAGGAGGAGCCGGACGGCGTTCCGACGAGGAGGATCGGCTCGCTCGAAGTGAAAGGCGAAGGCCCCCTCGTAGTCCGTGAGAAGACACATGTCGCATCCCCGATGACCCTCGACCAGGCCCTCTACGAGATGGAGCTGGTCGGACACGACTTCTATCTGTTCATCGACTCCGAGACCAAGGAACCGAGTGTCGTCTACCGGCGGCACGCCTATGACTACGGCGTGATTCACCTCAGTACGGACCCGATGGTCGCCCAGGCGCAGTCACCCGGCGGGGGCGGCGCACTCGGCGGCTGACGACCTCTTCGATGACCGCTGGACCGGTGCCCCTGGAGTGCGCGTGCGCCCCCAGGGGCACCGGCGTGCGACCACTTCTCGTGGCGCTCTGTCACCATGGCGACGGCCAGGCATGGAATCATGGCCGCACCGGCCCCAACCGGCGGGCCACCGCTCCGCGTTGGGTGCGGCACGCGACCCAGGGCCGACGGCCTTCAGGGGGAGGAACGATGGCGGACAGCTTCGGACCGATGCATGACGAGGATGCCGACGACGGCGTCGTCGGCATGGGCCCGGACGCGGGCTCCCCGCGCAAGGAGCCCATCAGGGTCCTCGTCGTGGACGACCACGCCCTCTTCCGCCGGGGCCTGGAGATCGTGCTCGCCGCCGAGGAGGACATCCAGGTCGTGGGCGAGGCCGGAGACGGGGCCGAGGCGGTCGACAAGGCGGCCGACCTGCTGCCCGACATCGTGCTGATGGATGTGCGGATGCCCAAACGCGGTGGGATCGAGGCGTGCACCTCCATCAAGGAAGTCGCCCCCAGCGCCAAGATCATCATGCTGACGATCAGTGACGAGGAGGCTGATCTCTACGACGCGATCAAGGCGGGTGCGACCGGTTATCTCCTGAAGGAGATCTCCACCGACGAAGTGGCCACCGCGATTCGCGCCGTGGCCGACGGGCAGTCGCAGATCAGCCCTTCCATGGCGTCGAAGCTGCTCACCGAATTCAAGTCGATGATCCAGCGCACGGACGAGCGCCGGCTCGTGCCGGCGCCCCGGCTCACCGACCGTGAACTCGAAGTCCTCAAGCTGGTGGCCACCGGGATGAACAACCGCGATATCGCCAAGGAGTTGTTCATCTCGGAGAACACCGTGAAGAACCACGTGCGCAACATCCTGGAGAAACTGCAACTGCACTCCAGGATGGAGGCCGTTGTGTACGCGATGCGGGAGAAGATCCTCGAAATCCGGTAGGGATCGGCCGGGGTAGGGGGACAGCCGAGGGGCACCAGCCGAAGGGCATCAGTCGAGCGGCCTCAGGCGAGGGCCAGGGCCAATTCCCTTGTGAGGGGCTCACGGAGCTCCGGTGGGTCCACCCGGTCCACGCGTACGGCCGTGCAGTCCACCCAGCCCGCCGCCTCCACCAGGGCCCGGGCCACCGCCGGAGCGGACTTGGCGCCGTCCAGAGTCACCTGCTTCGCCACCAGGGTGCGGCCCTCACGGGCCGGGTCCACGCGGCCGACCAGCCGGCCACCGGCCAGGACGGGCATCGCGAAGTAGCCGTACACCCGCTTCGGCTTGGGGACGTAGGCCTCCAGGCGGTGGGTGAAGCCGAACATCCGCTCCGTACGCGCCCGTTCCCAGATCAGCGAGTCGAACGGCGACAGCAGCGTCGTACGGTGTCGGCCGCGCGGGGGAGACGCCAGTGCCGCCGGATCGGCCCAGGCGGGCTTGCCCCAGCCCTCGACCGTCACCGGAACCAGGCCCGAGTCCGCGATCACCGCGTCCACCTGTTCGCCCTTGAGCCGGTGGTAGTCGGCGATGTCCGCGCGGGTGCCGACACCCAGTGACCGGCCGGCGAGCAGGACCAGTCGGCGCAGACACTCCGTGTCGTCCAGTTCGTCGTGGAGCAGTGTCTCGGGGACGGCGCGCTCGGCGAGGTCGTACACCCGCTTCCAGCCGCGCCGTTCGACGCACACCACCTCGCCGTGCATCAGCGCGCGTTCGACGGCCACCTTCGCACCCGACCAGTCCCACCACTCGCTGGTCCGCTTCGCACCGCCCAACTCCGTGGCGGTGAGCGGGCCCTCGGCGCGCAACTGCTTGATCACCTGCTCGTACGCGCCGTCCGGCAGCTCGTGGTTCCAGTGCGGACGGGCACGGTAGGCGCGGCGGCGGAAGGCGAAGTGGGGCCACTCCTCGATGGGGAGGATGCACGCGGCATGCGACCAGTACTCGAAGGCGTGCGGGGCTCCGCCGGGGCCCGGTGTCCAGTATGCGCGGTCCACCGTGGCGCGGCCCACCGCGCCCAGGCGGGCGTAGGGGACGAGTTCGTGGGAGCGGGCCAGGACCGAGATCGTGTCGAGCTGGACCGCACCCAGGTGTCGCAGGACTCCACGCACACCGCCCTTGCGGTCGGGAGCGCCCAGGAAGCCCTGCGCCCGCAGCGCTATGCGGCGGGCCTCGTCGGCGGAGAGTTCGGTGGTCGGCGGCGGGAGACTCGTCATGGCCGCACGATAGGCGGTGGCACTGACAACGCGGTGTGAACTGCGCTTTGGCCGCCCGCATTCCGGCCGCCCCGCGTCCGGCCCCCGGCGGGGTGCGCGCCCGGCATTCCGGCCCGCCCGGCGTCCGGTCGTCCCGTGTCGGGGTTTCCGCCCGCATTCCGGCCGCCCCGCGTCCGGCCCCCGGCGGGGTGCCGGCCCGGCATTCCGGCCCGCCCGGCGTCCGGTCGTCCCGTGTCGGGGTTTCCGCCCGCATTCCGGCCGCCCCGCGTCCGGCCCCCGGCGGGGTGCGCGCCCGGCATTCCGGCCCGCCCGGCGTCCGGTCGTCCCGTGTCGGGGTTTCCGCCCGCGCCCGGCCGCCCCGGCGGCAGGGCGCTCGCCCGCGGCAGGGTGCCCGCCCCGTGTCGGAGTGCGGGGCTGCTACCGGCGGGCCGGCAGGTACGGTGCCGTGGATGGCAGACCCAGATCGGACGGGAGCAGCGAGCCCACCCAGCAGTCGCGGCGTACGCCCTTGTTGTTGATGCCGGAGCGCAGGACGCCCTCCACGGTGAAGCCCGCGCGTTCGGCCACCGCGCGGGAGCCTTGGTTGCCCACCTCGGCCAGCCACTCCACCCGGTCCAGGCCGACCTCGGTGAACGCCCAGCGCGCGGCGAGGACCGCGGCCTCGGTCACGTAGCCGTTGCCCCGGTGTTCCTTCGCCGCCCAGAAGCCGATCTCACCGGTCCCCAGGGAGCGCATGGAGATGCCCAGCATCGCCACCAGGTCGCCGCCGCGGGCAGTGCCGTCGTGGAGGAAGACGCCGAAGTTCAGCATGGAGCCGTCGGCCCAGCCGTCCGGGGCCAGTTGCCCGGTGAAGCTCTCCGCGTGCTCGCGCAGATAGGGCGACGGGATGGTGGTCCAGCGCTGGATGTCCGGATCCTGGCAGGCGTCGTACACGGCGTCGGCGTCGGACGGATCCACGGTGCGCAGCAGCAGCCGCCGGGAGGTGAGGGTTACGGGTTCCATCGCCTGATTCTCCTCGGGGGCCCGACTGGGGTGCCATCCGTTTGGCGCTCCGTGAGAGGACGATTACATTTCGCGGCCGGAACGCGGCACCAACCGTGAGGCCCGTCCGTTCTCCTATTGACTGTCGTGCGGGCGCATCTCCCGGCGTGCCGGGGTCCTCGCTTACGATGGCCGTTGCTCAGTAAGTCAAAGGAAACCGACCGTCCCAGGCCCGACCGCCAAGGAGACCAACCCCCGTGTCCGTCCTCTCGAAGATCATGCGTGCAGGCGAAGGCAAGATCCTGCGCAAGCTGCACCGCATCGCGGACCAGGTCAACTCCATCGAAGAGGACTTCGTCGACCTCTCCGACGCCGAGCTGCGGGCCCTCACCGATGAGTACAAGCAGCGGTACGCAGACGGCGAGAGCCTCGACGACCTGCTTCCCGAGGCGTTCGCGACCGTGCGCGAGGCGGCCAAACGCGTGCTCGGCCAGCGGCACTACGACGTGCAGATCATGGGCGGTGCCGCGCTCCACCTCGGCTATGTCGCCGAGATGAAGACCGGTGAGGGCAAGACGCTGGTCGGCACGCTGCCCGCGTATCTGAACGCCCTCTCGGGTGACGGCGTCCACCTGATCACGGTCAACGACTACCTGGCCGAGCGCGACTCGGAGATGATGGGCCGCGTCCACCGGTTCCTCGGCCTGAGCGTGGGCTGCATCCTCGCGAACATGACGCCGTCCCAGCGCCGCGACCAGTACAACTGCGACATCACGTACGGCACGAACAACGAGTTCGGTTTCGACTACCTGCGCGACAACATGGCCTGGTCGAAGGACGAACTGGTCCAGCGGGGCCACAACTTCGCGATCGTCGACGAGGTCGACTCCATCCTCGTCGACGAGGCGCGTACGCCGCTGATCATCTCCGGCCCGGCCGACCAGGCCACCAAGTGGTACGGCGACTTCGCCAAGCTGGTCACCCGTCTGAAGCGGGGCGAGCCCGGCAACCCCCTCAAGGGCATCGAGGAGACCGGCGACTACGAGGTCGACGAGAAGAAGCGCACCGTCGCCATCCACGAGTCCGGTGTCACCAAGGTCGAGGACTGGCTGGGCATCGACAACCTGTACGAGTCGGTGAACACCCCGCTGGTGGGTTATCTGAACAACGCCATCAAGGCCAAGGAGCTCTTCAAGAAGGACAAGGACTACGTCGTCCTGGACGGCGAAGTCATGATCGTCGACGAGCACACCGGCCGTATCCTCGCCGGCCGCCGCTACAACGAGGGCATGCACCAGGCGATCGAGGCGAAGGAAGGGGTTGACATCAAGGACGAGAACCAGACCCTCGCCACGATCACCCTGCAGAACTTCTTCCGCCTCTACAAGAAGCTGTCCGGCATGACCGGTACGGCGATGACCGAGGCCGCCGAGTTCCACCAGATCTACAAGCTCGGCGTCGTCCCGATCCCGACCAACAAGCCGATGATCCGCAAGGACCAGTCGGACCTGATCTACCGCACCGAGGTCGCGAAGTTCGAGGCGGTGGTCGACGACATCGCCGAGAAGCACGAGAAGGGCCAGCCGATCCTCGTCGGTACGACGTCGGTCGAGAAGTCCGAGTACCTCTCGCAGCAGCTGAGCAAGCGCGGCATCCAGCACGAGGTGCTCAACGCCAAGCAGCACGACCGTGAGGCGACGATCGTCGCCCAGGCCGGCCGCAAGGGCGCCGTCACCGTGGCGACCAACATGGCCGGCCGTGGTACGGACATCAAGCTCGGCGGCAACCCCGAGGATCTCGCCGAGGCGGAGCTGCGTCAGCGCGGCCTCGACCCCGAGGAGCACATCGAGGAGTGGGCCCACGCCCTGCCCGCCGCCCTGGAGAAGGCCGAGCAGGCGGTCAAGGCCGAGAAGGACGAGGTCGAGTCGCTCGGCGGGCTCTACGTGCTCGGCACCGAGCGGCACGAGTCGCGGCGTATCGACAACCAGCTGCGCGGTCGTTCCGGACGTCAGGGCGACCCCGGCGAGTCCCGCTTCTACCTCTCGCTCGGCGACGACCTGATGCGGCTGTTCAAGGCGCAGATGGTCGAGCGCGTGATGTCCATGGCCAACGTGCCCGACGACGTGCCGATCGAGAACCGCATGGTCACGAAGGCGATCGCCTCCGCCCAGTCGCAGGTCGAGACGCAGAACTTCGAGACACGCAAGAACGTCCTGAAGTACGACGAGGTGCTCAACCGGCAGCGTGAGGTCATCTACGGCGAGCGCCGCCGTGTGCTGGAGGGCGAGGACCTGCAGGAGCAGATCCAGCACTTCATGGACGACACGATCGACGCGTACATCGCGGCCGAGACCGCGGAGGGCTTCGCCGAGGAGTGGGACCTGGACCGGCTGTGGGGCGCCTTCAAGCAGCTCTACCCGGTGCGGGTGACCATCGAGGAGCTGGAGGAGGCGGCCGGTGACCGGGCCGGTCTGACGGCCGAGTTCATCGCGGAGTCGATCAAGGACGACATCCACGAGCAGTACCAGGCCCGTGAGGCGCAGCTCGGCTCGGAGATCATGCGTGAGCTGGAGCGCCGCGTGGTGCTGTCCGTGCTGGACCGCAAGTGGCGCGAGCACCTCTACGAGATGGACTACCTCCAGGAGGGCATCGGCCTGCGCGCGATGGCGCAGAAGGACCCGCTGGTCGAGTACCAGCGCGAGGGCTTCGACATGTTCACCGCCATGATGGACGGCATCAAGGAGGAGTCCGTCGGCTATCTGTTCAACCTGGAGGTCCAGGTCGAGCAGCAGGTCGAGGAGGTCCCGGTTGAGGACGCCAAGCCCGTGCTGGAGAAGAAGGAAGACACCGTGCCGGCGCAGGCCAGCGTCCGGCCGGAGATCCGCGCCAAGGGTCTCGAGGCACCGCGCCGCCCGGACCGCCTGCACTTCTCCGCGCCGAAGGTGGACGGCGAGGGTGACATCGTCGAGGGCGACTTCGACAACGGCGGCGAGCGGGTGCGGTCCGAGGCCGATGGGCTCACCCGTGCGGAGCGGCGCAAGCAGCAGAAGAGCCGGGGGCGGCGCAAGAAGTAGCGCTGCGCTCGCTTGAGCGGATTCGAGGGGCCGGGCGCCTTGGGCGCCCGGCCCTTCGCGTGCCGCGTGCCGCGTGCCGCGTGCCGGCCCGACCGGACGGGGTCGGGACTCGGCGGACGGCTCGCCGGACTCCGCTGCACACGGCTGTCCCGGAGGCGGGAGCCGCCGTGCGCGGAGGCCTGCGGGTTGCTCCGTGCGGCGGTTCGCGTGCCGGCGGGCTGCTTTGGGTGGCCCGTCGGGTGGTCGCGGTGTGGCCTGGCGTGGCCGGCCCGCCCGAGAGGACTGGCTGTTCCTGGGGAGTCTCCTGCTCGTCGGCGAAGGGTTTGCTCCGTTCGGCGTGGCATGGTCGTGGTGCTCTGTGTGTCCGTCGGGTGGTCGCGGTCTGGTCTGTGCGGTCCGTGGGGTGGTCGCGGTTTGGTCCGTGTGGTCCGTCGGGTGGTCGCTGTGTGTGCCTCGCGTGGCCGTGGTTTGCTCCATGCGGCTTCGCGTGGTCGGGGTTGCTTCGTTGTGGCCCTTCTCGTGCCCTCAGGTTTGCTCCCTCCGGCCCTGGTGGGCCTCCTGGGGGTTGTCGCTCAGGCCGGCCGTTGTCGGCCTTGTGAGGCCTTGTCGGCCTCGTCGTCGAGCGTCGGACGGCTTGTGCGTGTCCGCAGGTGCTGGACGTCTGATCGGCCTCAGTCGTCCTTCGGGCGCGGCATGCGTTCGCCGCCGAGTTCCACCGCTGTGCAGCGCCAGCGCAGGTCCTGGCCGCGTTCCAGGCGGAAGGCCATGGCGCGCAGGCGGTCCCCCGCCGCGATGCGGGCGAAGACCTCCAGGGCGCCCTTGCGGGGGACGTAGTAGCCGATGTCGTGGACGACCGGGCGGGCGCCGTGGGTGCGCAGCGGGCTGCGCTCCGCCAGCCAGGCCAGCTCGTCGTAGGCGCGGCCCACGGTGTGGCGGAGCATGCAGTGGACGGGGCGCTGACCGCTGAGGACCGCCAGGAGGCGCTCGGCGAAGACGTCGGTGGGGCGGGCGGGGACGGGTGGGGCGGTCGCGGGCGCCGCTCCTGCCCCACCGACCGGGGCTGCGTCCGCGGTCGCGGACGACGGCGGGGCCGGGGACGCCGCTGGGCCTGCGGCTGGGGCGGGGGCCGAGGGCAAGGCCGGGGCCGAGGACCGGGCCGGGGTTCGGCGGGACGGGCCCGGGCGTCGAGGGTCGCGGCGGTTCGGCGGGCGGGTGCCCGCGCCCGGTGCGCCGGCTGTCGGCCGTGGGCGGGGATTCGTCCTGGTCATGACCTTGTTCATGGTGGTGTGGCCCCGTGTCTCGCCCGGTTCTCTACCGGGAAGTAACTTCATGTCGGGGATCTTGTACGAGGCGGGAGGCGCGGAATGCAAGGACCTCGGGGACGCGGGGAAGCGCGGTGGGGGTTCACCTATCAGGGTGGTCCGCTGGAGTGGAATCGTTGGGGGACCTGGGCGGGGGTGGGTGACAACCGGGCGTGGGGTGGACGGTGCCCGGGGGTGTGGGTACGGGCCCGATGGGGGACCTCCCGCACGTATCCTGAAGGCCCTCTCGACCACTGAAGGCCCTCTTCGGACCAGAAGGCTCTCGACGACGAAAGCGATCGGTCATGCGCGTGTACGTTCCCCTGACCCTCCCCGGGCTCGCCGAGGCGTACAAGGCCGGAGAGATCGGTCCGGCACCGCTGGTCGCCTACGCCGTCACGCCCGGTATGCGCGAGTGGTACCTGTCCGACGACATCGAGGAACTCGAGTACGCGGCGCTGAGCCGGGCCGCGCTGGCGTCGCTTCGACTGCTCGCGGCGGAGACCGGGGCGGTGCGGCGCAGGGTCGTGGTCGCCGTCGACGTACCCGACGGGACGGCCGTAGCCGACCCCGACCGCGGGCTCGACCCGGCAGCACTCGGCGAGGTACGGGTCGCCGGGCCGATCGCGCTGGCCAAGGCCGCGGCGGTGCACATCGACGCGGACGACGCGGAGCAGGACGTGGCCGCGGCGGTGGCGGCACTGCCGGCGGCGGACGCGGGCGACGACGACGCGCAGTTCACCGTGGACGGCGCCGAGGACCATGAACTGCTGTGGTACGCCACGCAGGAGATTCCCAACCTGGTTGAGCGCGGGGACTGAGCGGCTCCCTGCCGCTGCCGCCGACGCTGGAACCGCCGTTGCCATTACCGCTGCCGCTGCCGCTGCCGCTGCCGCTGGCACTGCCGTTACCGCTGCCCCGCCCGCTCCGGTCCGGATGCCCCGACTGGACTGTCGGTGGTGGTGGGTACCGTCTCTGTCATGGGGAAGCACGGAGCAGCGCACATCGTGTGGGACTGGAACGGGACCCTGTTCCACGACACGGACGCGATCATCGGCGCCACCAACGCGGCCTTCGCGGAACTCGGGATCGCGCAGATCACCCTGCAGCAGTACCGGGAGCTCTACTGCGTGCCGGTGCCGAAGTTCTACGAGCGGTTGATGGGCCGACTGCCCACGGACGCCGAGTGGGAGCAGATGGACTCGGTGTTCCACCGGTACTACGCGGAGCACCGGGTGGCCTGCGGGCTCACCGCCGGTGTGCCGGCGTTGCTCGCCAGGTGGCGGTCGGAGGGGCGGAGCCAATCGCTGCTGAGCATGTACGTGCATGACGAACTGATCCCGCTGGTGCGCGGGTTCGGGATCGAACGGCACTTCGTCCGGGTGGACGGGCGGACGGGACCGTCCGGGGGGAGCAAGGCGGAGCACATGGTGCGGCACATACGCGAGATCGCCGGGGTGGTGCCCGGGCGCACGGTGGTGATCGGTGACGCCGCCGATGACGCGGTGGCGGCACGGCGGGTCGGGGCGCGGGCCGTGCTCTACACAGGGGGGTCGCACAGCCGGGCCAGTCTGGAGGTGGTGGGTGTGCCGGTCGTGGACAGCCTGGAGGAGGCCGTGGAGGAGGCCGAGCGGTTGGTGGCCTGAGCTGCGGCGCTGCTCGGGCCGGGGGCCGGCTGATCGGGCCGGGGGCGTTGCCCCGGCTGGCGCGCTGCCGGTGTGCGGCGCTGCTCGGGCTGGCGCGCTTCTGGCATACGCGCTGCTCGGGCTGGCGCGCTGCCGGTGTGCGGAACTGCTCCGGCTGTGGCGCCGTTCCCGGGGGCCGGCGGCGCAACCGGAGCGGCGCTCGCGGCGCGCGGCGCTCCGGGTACGGCGCCGGCATGTGCTGACTCAGCTCACCGGGGCCTTGGCGCGGAGCACCTCGAGGAACTCACGCATCCAGCCTGAGTGGTCCGGCCAGGCGCGGGACGAGACCAGTGTGCCGTCGACCACCGCCTCCGCGTCCTGGTAGACGGCGCCGGCCGCCTGCATGTCCAGTTCCAGCGCGGGGTAAGCCGTGACGCGCCGGCCGCGCAGGCTGTCCACGGCGGCGGTGAGCAGGGGGCCGTGGCAGATCTGGGCCACCGGCCTGTCGGTCTCGAAGAAGGCTTTGAGGATCTTGCGCAGTTCGGGGTCGTTGCGCAGATACTCCGGGGCCCGGCCGCCGGGGATGACGAGGGCCACGTACTGGCCCGGGTCGACCTCCGAGAAGGCCAGGTCGGCGGGCCAGGTGTAGCCGGGCTTCTCGGTGTAGGTGTCGAAGCCGGGTTCGAAGTCGTGGACGACGAACTGGAGGGTCTTGCGGGCGGGGGCCGCGATGTGGACCTCGTAACCCTCCTCGCGCAGTCGCTGGTACGGGTAGAGGACCTCCAGTGACTCCGCCGCGTCGCCGGTCACGATCAGGATCTTGGCTGCCATGGCGCTGCGCTCCCTCTGCTGTGCGTCGCCTTCGGCCGGGTGTCGTGTGCCCCCGTGGGTCTGCCTCATCTCAACGTCTCTCTTCGGTGGGCTCTTGCCAAGGGGGCTTGAGCCGAATGGGCAGGTAGGGGCAGTGGAAGCGGGGTTCTTTCGCCCGCACGCCCCCACCCGGCGCTCCCTCACCGCGGCTTCCGCCGGGAAACCCTCCGCCCCGGCCCGCCGGGGATGTGCGGCTGCGGGCCGAAAAGCATGCTCTCGTCCGGCTCGCCCCTGTGCAGACTGTCAAAGTTGCACCCAGTGTTTTGTACACATACGGCTCATGACGGGGCCCCCGGATCGAGCGATAGCCTGGTGGCGTGATCAGCGCGATAGTTCGCGGGGGCCTCGACGTCCCTGCTCCGCGCCCGGTCTGTGCGGAGCACATCCGCGGCCGGGCGGACGCTGGTCCCCGCGGGCGGGAACGAGCGCCGAGAGCAGCGTCACAGGCCTCCCGAGCGCCGAGAATGGCCGATAAGCCCCCGCTCAACTCTCACTGCGGCATAGCGTCGGAACAGACCGGACACCCCGCGTCGCGGCGTTACGTCGTTTCACCACCTACGTCACGCAACGGCGCGCGACAGGAGCCAGAGGACAATGCAGACCAAGCTGGACGAAGCCAAGGCCGAGCTGCTCGAACGGGCCGCTCGGGTAGCTGAGAACAGCCCGGTCGGGGGGCACCTACCGACTGGGACGACGGACGAGGGCACACCGGACCGGGACACCGTCCTCGCGTTTCTCCAGCGCTACTACCTGTACACGGCACCGGAGGACCTGGCCGACCGTGACCCGGTCGATGTGTTCGGCGCCGCCTTCTCCCACTTCAGACTGGCCGAGAAGCGCCCCCAGGGGACGGCCAACGTGCGGGTCCACACCCCGACCGTCGAGGAGAACGGCTGGACGTGCAGCCACTCCGTGGTCGAGGTCGTGACGGACGACATGCCGTTCCTCGTCGATTCGGTCACCAACGAGCTGACCCGGCAGGGACGCGGCATCCACGTCGTCATCCACCCGCAGATGACCGTACGGCGCGATGTGACCGGCAAGCTGCTGGAGGTGATGGCGGGCGGTGCCGGCGGCGGTGAGCTCCCGCACGACGCGAGCGTCGAGTCGTGGATCCACGTCGAGTTCGACCGCGAGACCGACCGCGGCGATCTGAAGCAGATCACCAGTGACCTGCTGCGCGTCCTGTCCGACGTCCGTGAGGCCGTCGAGGACTGGGAGAAGATGCGGGACGCCGCGCTGCGCATCGCCGAGGACCTGCCCGCCGAGCCGACCGCCGACGACCTGCCCGAGCAGGAGCTGGAGGAGGCCCGGGAGCTGCTGCGCTGGCTGGCGGACGACCACTTCACCTTCCTGGGGTACCGCGAGTACCAGCTGCGGGAGGACGACTCCCTGGCCGCGGTCCCCGGCACCGGGCTCGGCATACTGCGCTCCGACCCGCACCACCACGCCGACGAGAGCCACCCCGTCAGCCCCTCCTTCGAGCGGCTGCCCGCCGACGCCCGCGCCAAGGCCCGCGAGCACAGGCTGCTCGTCCTGACGAAGGCCAACAGCCGGGCGACCGTGCACCGGCCCTCGTACCTGGACTACGTGGGCGTCAAGAAGTTCGACGCCAACGGCAACGTCGTCGGTGAGCGGCGCTTCCTTGGGCTGTTCTCCTCGGCCGCCTACACGGAGTCCGTGCGGCGGGTGCCGGTGATCCGGCGCAAGGTCGACGAGGTGCTCAGGGGCACCGGGTTCTCGCCCAACAGCCACGACGGGCGGGACCTGCTGCAGATCCTGGAGACCTACCCGCGCGACGAGCTGTTCCAGACCCCGGTCGACGAACTGCGGTCCATCGTCACCTCCGTGCTGTACCTGCAGGAGCGCCGGCGCCTGAGGCTCTACCTGCGGCAGGACGAGTACGGGCGCTACTACTCGGCCCTCGTCTACCTCCCCCGTGACCGCTACACCACCGCCGTTCGCCTCAAGATCATCGAGATCCTGAAGGAGGAGCTGGGCGGCACCAGCGTCGACTTCACCGCCTGGAACACCGAGTCGATCCTGTCCCGGCTGCACTTCGTGGTCCGTGTCCCGCAGGGCACCGAACTGCCGGAGCTGTCCGACATCGACAAGGAGCGCATCGAGGCCCGGCTGGTCGAGGCCGCCCGCTCCTGGGAGGACGCCTTCGCCGAGGCGCTCAACGCCGAGCTCGGCGAGGAGCACGCGGCCGAACTGCTGCGCCGCTACGCCCACGCGTTCCCAGAGGGCTACAAGGCCGACCACACCCCGCGTTCCGCTGTCGCCGACCTGGTCCACCTGGAAGGCCTCAGCGACGCCGACGGCGGCCAGGACTTCGCGCTCAGCCTGTACGAGCCGGTGGGCGCAGGGCCGGACGAGCGGCGCTTCAAGATCTACCGTAACGGCGCCCCCGTCTCGCTCTCCGCGGTGCTGCCGGTGCTCAGCCGGCTGGGCGTCGAGGTCACCGACGAGCGGCCGTACGAGCTGCGCTGCGCGGACCGTTCGACGGCCTGGATCTACGACTTCGGGCTGCGGCTGCCCAGGTCGCTCAGCGGCAACGGCGACTACCTCGGCGACGACGGCCGCGAACGGTTCCAGCAGGCGTTCGCCGCGACCTGGACCGGACAGGCCGAGAACGACGGCTTCAACGCGCTGGTGCTGAGCGCGGGACTGACCTGGCGGCAGGCGACGGTGCTGCGCGCGTACGCCAAGTACCTGCGTCAGGCCGGGTCGACGTTCAGCCAGGACTACATGGAGGACACCCTCCGCCACAACGTCCACACCACCAGGTTGCTCGTGTCGCTCTTCGAGGCCCGGATGTCCCCGGACCGCCAGCGGGCGGGCACCGAACTCACCGACGCGCTGCTGGAAGAGGTCGACGCGGCGCTCGACCAGGTCGCGAGCCTGGACGAGGACCGCATCCTGCGCGCCTTCCTCAATCTCATCAAGGCCACCCTGCGCACCAACTTCTTCCAGGAGGCGCAGGGCGGCAAGCCGCACGACTACGTCTCCATGAAGTTCGACCCGACGGCCATCCCGGACCTGCCGGCGCCGCGGCCCGCGTACGAGATCTGGGTGTACTCCCCGCGGGTCGAGGGCGTGCACCTGAGGTTCGGCAAGGTCGCGCGCGGCGGACTGCGCTGGTCCGACCGCAAGGAGGACTTCCGTACGGAGATCCTCGGCCTGGTCAAGGCGCAGATGGTGAAGAACACCGTCATCGTGCCGGTCGGCGCCAAGGGAGGCTTCGTCGCCAAGCAGTTGCCGGACCCGTCCGTGGACCGGGACGCCTGGCTCGCCGAGGGCATCCGCAGCTACCGGACGTTCATCTCCGCGCTGCTCGACATCACCGACAACATGGTGGCCGGTGAGGTCGTACCGCCCGCCGACGTCGTACGGCACGACGAGGACGACACCTATCTCGTGGTCGCCGCCGACAAGGGCACGGCGACGTTCTCGGACATCGCCAACGAGGTCGCCGAGTCCTACAACTTCTGGCTCGGGGACGCCTTCGCCTCCGGCGGCTCGGCCGGTTACGACCACAAGGGCATGGGGATCACCGCCCGCGGCGCCTGGGAGTCCGTCAAGCGCCACTTCCGGGAGCTGGGCGTGAACACCCAGGCCGAGGACTTCACGGTGGTCGGCATCGGTGATATGTCCGGTGACGTGTTCGGCAACGGCATGCTGCTGAGCGAACACATCCGGCTGGTGGCGGCCTTCGACCACCGGCACATCTTCATCGACCCGAACCCGGACGCCGCGACCTCGTACGCCGAGCGCCGCCGGCTGTTCGAACTGCCGCGCTCCTCGTGGGAGGACTACGACAAGGAGCTGCTGTCGCCGGGCGGCGGTGTCTTCCCCCGCACGGCCAAGGCGATCCAGCTCAACTCGCACATCCGCGAAGCCCTCGGGATCGAGTCCAAGGTCGCCAAGATGACCCCGGCCGACCTGATGAAGACGATCCTCAAGGCGCCGGTCGACCTGCTGTGGAACGGCGGCATCGGCACGTATGTGAAGGCCTCGACCGAGTCGAACGCGGACGTCGGCGACAAGAGCAACGACGCGATCCGGGTCGACGGCGCCGACCTCAGGGTCAGGGTCGTCGGCGAGGGCGGCAACCTCGGCCTCACCCAGCTCGGCCGGATCGAGTTCGCGCTGGGCGGCGGCCGGATCAACACCGACGCCATCGACAACAGCGCGGGCGTGGACACCTCCGACCACGAGGTGAACATCAAGATCCTGCTCAACGGCCTGGTCTCGGAAGGCGACATGACGGTCAAGCAGCGCAACAAGCTGCTCGCCGAGATGACCGACGAGGTCGGCCGGCTGGTACTGCGCAACAACTACGCGCAGAACACGGCGATCGCCAACGCCCTCGCCCAGTCCAAGGACATGCTCCACGCGCAGCAGCGCTTCATGCGCCACCTGGTGCGGGAAGGGCACCTCGACCGGGCCCTGGAGTTCCTGCCGACCGACCGCCAGATCCGGGAGCGGCTCGGCTCCGGGCAGGGCCTGACCGGACCGGAGACCGCGGTACTGCTGGCGTACACCAAGATCACCGTCGCGGACGAGCTGCTGCACACGCCGCTGCCCGACGACCCGTATCTGCGCAGCCTGTTGTACGCGTACTTCCCGACGGCGCTGCGCGACCAGTTCGCCGAGCAGATCGACGCACACGCACTGCGCCGCGAGATCATCACGACCGTCCTGGTCAACGACACGGTCAACACCGGTGGGACGAGCTTCCTGCACCGGCTGCGGGAGGAGACCGGGGCTTCGTTGGAGGAGATCGTCCGGGCGCAGACCGCGGCCCGCGCGATCTTCGGCTCCGGTGCGGTGTGGGACGGGGTCGAGGCGCTCGACAACCAGGTCGAAGCGGCCGTGCAGACCCGGATCCGGCTGCACTCGCGCCGGCTCGTCGAACGCGGCACCCGCTGGCTGCTCAACAACCGGCACCAGCCGCTGGAACTCACCGAAACCATCGCCTTCTTCAAGGAGGGCGTGGACCGGGTCTGGGGCGAGCTGCCGAAGCTGCTGCGCGGTGCGGACGCCGAGTGGTACCAGAAGATCTTCGACGAACTGACGGGCGCGGGAGTCCCGGAGCAGCTCGCCACCCGGGTGTCCGGCTTCTCCTCCGCCTTCCCGACGCTCGACATCGTCCAGGTGGCCGAACGTATGGGCAAGGATCCGATGGACGTCGCCGAGGTGTACTACGACCTCGCCGACCGGCTGCGGATCACCCAGCTCATGGACCGTATCGTCGAACTGCCGCGCGCCGACCGCTGGCAGTCGATGGCCCGGGTCTCCATCCGTGAGGACCTGTACGCGGCGCACGCGGCGCTGACGGCCGACGTGCTCGCGGCGGGCAACGGCACCTCGACGCCGGAGCAGCGGTTCAAGGCCTGGGAGCAGAAGAACGCGGCGCTGCTGGGCCGGGCCCGGACGACCCTGGAGGAGATCCAGACCTCCGAGTCGTTCGACCTCGCCAACCTGTCCGTCGCGATGCGCACCATGCGGACGCTGCTGCGTACGCATTCGTAGGGATCGGCGTCCGGGAGTTTTCGGTGTCTCGGCGTTTCCCGTAGGAGGACGGGGCCACCCCTTCGCAGCATGGGGTGGCCCCCTTTTTCGTGCGCCGGGGTTCTCCTGGGATTTCTTTCCTGCCCGCTCCCAGGCTGATTCAGGCGCGTAATTTACCTATCCGCACTGAATGCGGCGACTGGGCCAGGGTGGCCCGAGGGTGTGACGGCGAAAGTGTGGAGAAGCGGAACCGTGACGGTGAATCTCTTCGAGGGTCGCGTCGGCGCCCCGACTCCTGTGCCCGTCCTGGTGCGGACCCGGCGGATCGCTCTTGAGGTCGTCAAGTTCGCGGTGGTGGGTGGCAGCGGAGTGGCGGTCAATTTCCTCGTCTTCAATCTTCTGCTGCACGGGGTGGGTTCGGGCGCCATGGTGGCCACCGTCGTCGCGAGCTGCGTGGCTATGACCAACAATTACCTGGGCTTCCGGTTCTTCGCCTACCGCGACCGGGCCTCGCGCAGCCGGCAGCAGATCGTGCTGTTCTTTGTTTTCAGCGGACTCGGCGTGGTCATGGAAAGCGTGCTGTTCTACATGCAGTACCACGGCTTCGCCATGAATGGCCCGCTCGGCTCCAACATGGCCAAAGCCGTCTCGATCATGCTGGCCTCGGCGTTCCGGTTCCTCGTGTACCGGACGTGGGTTTTCCAGCACAATGCGCGTCGCGGCTGGTCGGGGCACTGGAACCGGACTTCGGGCTGCCGCCGTGCTGGTTGTCGTCCTTCTGCCCACTGCTCGCCGTGAACGGATTTTGTCGGGTGGCTCAGCGGGCCGGCGGGTACCACGGCCGTGCCGCCGCCTACTACCCGCCGCTCCTGGTGAACTTCTCGTACTCCCGGATGACCTCGGCCGTCGGCCCGTCCATGCGGAGTTCGCCGCGTTCCAGCCACAGCACCCGGTCGCAGGTGTCCCGGATCGACTTGTTGTTGTGGCTGACCAGGAACACCGTGCCGGCGTGCTTGCGCAGTTCGCGGATGCGGGCCTCGGAACGCTGCTGGAAGGAGCGGTCGCCGGTGGCGAGCGCCTCGTCGATCAGCAGGACGTCGTGGTCCTTGGCGGCGGCGATGGAGAAGCGGAGCCGGGCCGCCATGCCGGAGGAGTAGGTCCGCATGGGGAGCGTGATGAAGTCGCCCTTCTCGTTGATGCCGGAGAACTCGACGATCTCCTGGTAGCGCTCCTTGATCTGCTCGCGGGACATGCCCATCGCCAGGCCGCCGAGGTAGACGTTGCGTTCGCCGGTGAGGTCGTTCATCAGGGCCGCGTTGACACCGAGCAGCGAGGGCTGGCCGTCCGTGTAGATCCTGCCGCTCTCCACCGGCAGCAGTCCGGCGACCGCCTTGAGCAGGGTGGACTTGCCCGAGCCGTTGGTGCCGATCAGGCCGATCGCTTCGCCCTTGTAAGCGGTGAAGGAGACGCTCCTGACCGCGTGCACCGTGCGGACGCCCGCCGTCTTCTCGGCCTGCCCGCGGCGCAGGATGCGGTTGAGGGCGGCGGTGGCGGTGCCGCGGCCGGCTCCCGTGCCGTTGACGCGGTAGACGATGTCGACGCGGTCGGCGATGACGGTGGGAACGGGTCCGCGGCGGTCGCGGCCGTGGTCTCGGTCGTCGTCGTGGTCGCGGTGGTTGTGGTGGCGGTCGCCGTCGGGGTGGTGGCGGTCGGCCGGCCGTGCGGGGGTTTGCAGGATGTCAGCCACGACCGTAGGTCTCCTCGGCCTTCCAGAAGTAGACGAAACCGCCGACGCCGGCGAGCAGCGCCCAGCCCAGGGCGATCGCCCAGACGTGGTGCGGCAACTGGCCCGCGTCGAAGCTGTCGATGAGCGCGTAACGCATGAGGTCGATGTAGACCGCGGCCGGGTTGGTCTCCAGCGCGAGGTACACGGCGTGCGGCAACCGGTGGTTCCTCATGATGTGCTCCAGGCTCCACATGACGCCCGAGACGTACATCCACGTCCGCAGCAGGAACGGCATCAGCTGGGCGATGTCCGGCGTCTTGGCGCCCATGCGCGCCATCACCATCGCGATGCCCGCGTTGAAGGTGGACTGCAGCAGCAGAGCCGGGACGCACAGCAGCCAGGAGGCGGCGACGGGCACCCCGAAGCAGAGCAGGATCACCACCAGCGCGGCCATGGAGAACAGCAGTTGCTGGAGCTGCTGCAGTGCGAAGGAGATGGGGAGTGCGGCGCGCGGGAAGTGCAGCGCGCGGACCAGCCCCAGGTTGCCGGAGATGGCGCGGGTGCCGGCCATGATCGAGCTCTGTGTGAACGTCCACACGAACACGCCGGTGACCAGGAACGGGACGTAGTCGGGCACGCCGTGCTTGGTGCCCATCAGGACGCCGAAGATGAAGTAGTAGACCGCTGCGTTGAGCAGTGGGGTGGCCACCTGCCAGACCTGGCCCAGCTTGGCCTGGCTGTACTGGGCGGTCAGCTTTGCGGTGGCGAAGGCGGTGATGAAGTGGCGGCGCGCCCACAGTTGGCGGATGTACGCGGGCAGGGAGGGGCGGGCGCCGCTCACCGACAGGCCGTACCGGGCGGCCAGGGCGGCGGGGTCGTCGTCGGTCACTGTCTGGGCCGGAGGCGGTGTGGAGAGGACCTGGCTCACATCCGCTGCTTTCGCTCAGGGGTCGGGGGGCTGGAGCTGGGGCTGGGGGCTGGAGGGCTGGAGCTGGGGGCTCACGCAGGGAGGCCGCGGTGACTCGGAGCCCTGCAGCGACCTTCCGCTTCTCGACGGGACCGCCGCCTTCTTACGGTGCTCTTGCCCAGCTCTTACGTCGGGACGGTCCCGTATCGTCGTAACGTGAGCGTACGGCGATCTGACGTCGGAACGCAACCGTCTCGTCGTAACGCCCCTATGCTGAGGCCATGACGACCAATGCCGACGTCCCCGGCCCGCGGCCGCGCCGCCGGGCCCCCGCCGGAGCGGCCGTGCTCAGGGAGGACGTGACGGAGGCCATCCGGGCCGCCGTCTTCGAGGAACTCGCCGCCGTCGGCTATGCCCGGATGTCGATCGAGGGCATCGCCCGCCGGGCGGGCGTCGGCAAGACCGCGGTATACCGGCGCTGGCGCTCCAAGCTGCACCTGGTCCTCGACCTGGTCTCGGCGGTCGCGGTGCAGGGGCTGCCGGCGCCCGACACGGGCTCGCTGGAGGGGGACCTGCGGCTGCTGTACGAGGTGACCTCGCGGGCCCTGCGCCATCCCGTGGCCGGGCAGATCATCCCGGACCTCCAGGCGGAGGCGGCTCGCAACCCGGAGATCGCCGAGGCCTTGCAGAAGGCGCTGCGCGAAGGGCAGCAGGGGGTCGCGAGCGGAATCGTGTCGGCGGCGGCCGCGCGCGGGGAGCTGCGTGAGGGGCTCGACCAGGAGCTGGCCCTGGATCTGATCTCGGGGCCCCTGTACTGGCGCTCGGTGGTCGTGCGCGGCCCCAGGCCGCCGAAGGACTACCTGGAGAGCCTGGCGCGGGCGACGGCGGGGGCGCTCAGGGCGCTGTAGCGACGCCGTTGGCCGCCGCGTATGCCGAGGACCGCGGGTCGAGCACGACCGTGGGAGCCCGCTCGGCACCAACTGTCGGCCGAACCGGAAAAGGAGACTGACGGGGTTTTTCGGCGCAGTGTGTTCGGCGGATTCAGCCGATTGCAGGTGAATTACCGAACGGCTTGGTCCCGGGTGGCGCCAGCCGCCCCGGGACCAAGACAGATGCGGTTCAGTAAATGCGGTTCAGCAGGCCTTCCAGCCCGTCCACTTGTTGTTCGAGTACCAGAGGGTGTTGCAGTAGTGGTTGCCCGACGATGTCACGAAGTCGACGATCTTGCCATCCGGGTTGTCGCCCCAAGCAGCGAGTCTCAGCGCCTTGCCGTTGCCCGGCATTTCCTTCCAGCCGCCCGCGCCGTCCCAGGTGTGCCAAATGCTGCCGGAGGGGGCCACGCCGAAACATTCATCCGGTCCGTTTTCCCACTTGACGAAAGTCGCGCCGTATTGGTTGAAGTTCCCCTTGTAGCCGAAGCATGTGGCCTCACCCGCGGATGCGGGTGAGGCGGCCAGGCCTACCGCGCCGATCGCTGCCAGTGAAACCGCGGCGGCAGCGGCCGACAGGCGGAAACGAGACTTCATGAGCTCTCCTTCGCTATGGCCGACGGTGCCGGCTCGCAAACCGCATGTTATGGAAATGCAAGATCATTTCACAAGAACGGTTTCGGCTTTCCGGGACGGGCGGAGCGGCGCGCTCCGTGCGGGCGTGAAGTAAGTGGGATTCAGCTTCGCGTAACCCGCTCTTCTCTTGCCCTCGGTGCACAATATGGACAAACGGTCGGAAAGGGTGGCGTTGCGAGGTGTGGTCCCGTGTTCACGGCGCTCGGGCAGAACAGCGGAAAAGGGCGGCATGATTTCTGGCCGGAAAGGTGCGAGAGGAATTCTCCGCGGGGGGTTTAATGATGCGCGCCGTGCAATCTTTCTAAGAAGGTCCGCGTCCGCCGGCCTGGGCGCGGCCCGCCTCCGGGTGGTGGTGGAGCCAGCCCGCCCAGGCCGAGGTGATCATGCCGTGGATGCCGTGGCGGGCCTTCCAGCCCAGTTCCGTTGCGGCGCGGTCGGCCGAGGCGACGACGCGGGCGGGGTCGCCGGGGCGGCGGGGGGTGACGACGGGCGGGAGGGCGTGGCCCGTGACCGCGGTGATGCGGTCGATCATCTCCCGTACGGAAACGCCCTCGCCGCGGCCGATGTTGAGGGTGAGGTCCGTACCCGGGACGGCGGTCAGCCGGCGGGCCGCCGCCACATGGGCCTCGGCCAGGTCGACCACATGGATGTAGTCCCGGACACAGGTGCCGTCCGGAGTGTCGTAGTCGTCCCCGAAGATACGGGGCGCCGCCCCCTCGGTGAGCCGTTCGAAGACCATCGGCACCAGGTTGAAGACGCCCACGTCCGCGAGTTCCGGCCGGGCCGCGCCCGCCACGTTGAAGTAGCGCAGCGACGCCGTCGCCAGCCCGTGCGCCCGCCCCGTCGCCCGGACCAGCCACTCACCCACGAGTTTCGTCTCGCCGTACGGGCTCAGCGGCACGCAGGGGGTCTCCTCGGTGACCAGGTCCACGTCCGGCATCCCGTAGACCGCCGCCGAGGAGGAGAACACGAAGGAGGGCACCGAGGCGGCCGTCACCGCCTCCAGCAGCACCCGCAGGCCCTCCACGTTCTCCTGGTAGTAGCTCAACGGCAGCTCGACCGACTCGCCCACCTGTTTCTTCGCCGCCAGATGCACCACCCCGGTCACCCCGTGCTCCCTCAGCGCGTCGGCGACCCGCTCCCCGTCGAGCGTCGAGCCCACCACCAGCGGCACCCCGTCGGGAACCCGTGCGGCGATCCCGGTGGACAGGTCGTCGTACACCACGGCGCGTTCGCCGGCAGCGGTCATCGCCCGCACGACGTGCGCCCCGATGTATCCGGCTCCGCCGGTGATCAGCCAGGTCATGCGGCATTTCCTCCTGTGGTCGGTCGGTTCCTCACATGTCCGGAGAGATCAGTGAAGCAGGTGGCGGCGCCGGCCGACGCAGTACCCAGGCAGCCGGCCCGGCCCCGCGGTATCCAGGTAGCCGGCCCGCAGTACCCAGCCAGGGGATGTGCCGGCAGGTGCTTCAAGTCTCGCCCTCTGAAGGTCGTTCTACGGTGCGCGGTGCCACGGTGCGCGGCGCCCCCGCGGCCCGCCACAGCCGTACGAACGACAGCGCCGCAGCCGCGGCCAGCAGCCCGTTGCGGACGACCATCAGCAGACAGCCCGCCCAGGTGCAGCGGATGACCTCTCCGTAGAACGCCGGATAGGCGACCGTGCTCAGCGCTGTCGCCGCCATGAGCAGCGCGGCCACCGGGCGCTGGGTGGTGTGCCGCGAGGTCAGACAGACGGCGGCCAGGCCGACCAGCCAGATCATGTACTGGGGGCTGATCACCCGGCTGGTGACGGTGAAGAGCAGCACCGCCGCGAGTGCCGCGTCGTACGGCGTCGCCTCGGTCCACCGGCGGGCGCGCAGCCGCCACAGCACGAGCAGCCCGAAGGCGGCCACGGTCAGCACCATTGAGACCATCGCGACCTGACGGACGTACGGGCCCGTGAACTCCATGGCGCCGTACTGGTGGCGCGCCTTCCCCGGCCAGCCCGCCCGGCTGGCCAGGGCGAGGGCCGTGCCGCCCAGCGACTCGATCTGCACTCCCCGGCCGCTCTGCTGGCGCAGGAAGTCGAAGGGATGCGTGAAGAAGGCCGTCAGCAGGGCGAGCAGCGCGGTCGCGGTGACGGCCGCGGACGTCCAGATCTCCTTGCTGGAACGGCCCTTCGGCGTGCCGAGCAGCACCAGCGCGGGCCAGACCTTGACCAGCGCCCCCACGGCGGCGAACGCGCCGCACGCGCGCGTGGAGCGCGTCAGCGTCAACAGGGAGAGGACGGCGAGGGCCGTGGCCGGCAGGTCGTACCGGGCCATGGGCAGGTGCAGGAGCAGCGGGAGACCGGCGACCCAGAAGAGTGCGCCCAGCGCCGAACGGCCTTTCCGCATACCCGCTCCGAGCACGGCGAGAGCGACCACGGCGTCCGCGGCGAGGGCGAGCAGCACGAAGCCCTGGAAGTAGGTCGGGCCCGGCAGCAGGGCCGGCAGGAGCAGGACGGCGCCCGCGCCCGGAGGGTACTGCCAGAGCTGGTCGCCCACCGGGAAGCCGCCGTGCAGCAGCACTTCGGACCAGCGCTGGTACAGGTGGTGCACCTCGCGAGCCACACCGCCCCCGCCCAGCCACCTGCTCTCGTCGTGAGTGACGAGCCACAGCATGAGAGCGCGCGTGACGATCCAGAGGGCGGTCAGGGCGGTCAGGGCGATGACCGGGGGCCTCCGTAACCGCTTGAGGCGGCGAAGCGCGGCGGGGGCGCTGCCGGGGATGGCGGGCCCGGTCCGGGTTCCGGAGGTGAGCGTGGGGGGTGTCACGGGATGGAGCGTAGGACGTTTTCCGGCTGATACGCGGTCAATGCAGAGCGAAGACTGAGCAATAGCAAAAAATCGGGCCCATGGTGGTCAAAGCCAAGGTAACGGGCAAGGCCTGGGGCGAAGGCGGGGGCAAGGCTGGGAACAAGACCGGGGGCAAGGCTGGGAACAAGCCCGGGGGCAAGGCTGGGAGCGAGGCCGGGAAGAGACCCGCGCGCGAGGCCGATGGTTCGAGGGTGCCCCCTGTGACTGCGGGGGCGGCGACGACTGAGCGCGCGGGAGCGGTCCGTATGGGAGTGGCCGGGGCGGCGCGGGCGGGGACGGTGCGCGCGGGAGCCGGGGCGGCGCGGCCGGGGGCGTTGCGCGCGGGAGCCGTGGCGGTGCCCGTGGTCGCGATGCTCGCCGTCGGGCTGTGCGGGATCGACCGGGGCGGGATGTGGCGCGACGAAGGAGTGACGTACCAGGTCGCACAGCGGTCGGTGCCCGAGATCTGGCGGCTGCTGCACACCGTCGACGCCGTGCACGGGCTCTACTACCTGCTGATGCACGGCGTTCTCGCCCTCGCCCCCGGTGCCGGGGAGGTCGTGTTGCGGCTGCCGTCGGTGCTGGGGGCGTGCGTGGCGGCCGGGCTGGTTGCGGCGCTCGGTGTGCGGCTGGGACGGCCGCGGGTGGGGCTGTGGGCCGGGCTGCTCTACGCCGCCACGCCCATGGTCGGGTACTACGCGCAGGAGGGCCGGTCGTACGCGCTGGTGGCCGCCGGGGTCGCCGGGGCGACGCTGCTCCTCGTGCGGTGCGCCGACGGGCGGGGCCGGTGGTGGGCGTACGGGCTGGTCGTCGCGGTGACCGCGGTGCTGCACGAGCTGGCGGTGCTCATGGTGGCGGCGCACGCCGTGACGCTGGCGGTGGGACGCGTGCCGGGGCGGGCGTGGCGGGGCTTCGTGTGTGCGGTCGGGGGTGCGGTGGGGGTTCTGCTGCCTCTGGTGCTGGTCTCGCACGGGCAGTCGGAGCAGGTCGCCTGGCTTCGGGCGCCGGGGTGGGAGGCGACCGAGGCGCTGGGACGGCGGTTCGCGGGGCCGCTGCCGCTGGGTCTGGCCGGGGCGCTTGCCGCTGCGGCCCTGTGGGGCGGGGCCTTTCGGCGGGGCGGGTTGTCGCTCGCGGGCGTCGCGCTGCCGCTCGCGGTGGTGCCGCCGGGAGCGATCTTGGTGGCGTCACAGTGGTCGCCCCTCTACACCGAGCGCTATGTGCTCTACGCGCTGGCGGGGGTGCAGTTGCTGGTGGCCGCGGGCGCTGATCGCGTGGTGGCGGTGGCGGCGACGGTGGGGACGGACATGGGGGTGGGGATCGGCCGTGTGGTCCGGGCCCGGCTCCCTCGCGCGGGCGGGCTGTGTGCCGGTCGTAGGGACGTCAGGGGTGTCTCGCTCGTGCGAAGGCTGGGGATCCGTGGTGGGGGCGTCACTCTTGTCGGTGTCGTCGTCATCGCCCTTGCCTTCTGCACGAGGCTCCCCTCGCTGCAGCGGGACCGGAGCACGGACGGGCGGCCCGACGATCTCGCCCCTGTCGCCGCCCTCGCCGCACGGCAACTGCGGGGCGGCGACCCGGTCCTCTTCCTGCCCGCCATCGGACGGCGGATCGCTCTCACCTATCCACGGGGCTTCCGCAAGGGGAAGGACATCGCGCTGCGGGTGCCGGGGGACAGGTCCGGGACGCTGTACGGGACGGAGGTCGGCGGCACGGAGCTGCGGCGCCGACTCACCGCCGTGACACGGGTCTGGGTGATCGCGCAGCCCTTCGCCGAGCGGGCCGGCTGGTGTCCCGACGACGCAACCGAGCGGACCAAGTTGACCGTGGTGAACGAGGAGTTTCGGCCCCGGGCGGAGTTCGTGAGAGGGGGCGTCGTGCTGCGACTGTACGTACGCCGGACGTTCATCGCACCCGCCTCGGTACCCGTTGCCCCTCCGTCCGGCCGGACGGCTGCTGCTCCGGATGCCGGCCCGCCTTGTGCAGCGCTGCCTTCAGCCGGTCCAGCCTCCCGCCCGGTCCCCTGATCTCCTCCCGTTCGAATCCGCCGTCCGCCGCCCCCCGCATCCCGCCCGGCACCAGCAGCGCGCTGTCACGCCTCCGCGCGCAGATAGGCCGAGTTCGCCACCTGGCCGAGGAACGTCAGCCGGGTGTCGGTGGCCATGTGCTTGTCGAAGGCCTCTTTGATGCCGGGCCACTTGGCGTGTCCGAAGTCGTCGAGTACGACGATGCCTCCGGGCGCGACGATCTGCTCGGCCCACTCCAGATCCGCGCTGACACCGGCGGCGGAGTGGTCCCCATCGACGATGATCGTTCCGTAGGACCGGTCAGAGACCTTGGCGCGCACCTCGGGGTCCTCGGAGAAGCCCTGCTGGACACGGGCCGCGGCTCCGGCGACGCCGGCCAGGGCCAGATTGGTGCGCACCGCGGCCTCGCGCGCGGGGGTGCCCGTCGGGTCGTCTCCCTCGGTGGTGCCCGGCTGCAACTGCAGGCCCGCGAGCGGGTCCACGATCGTCAGGCTCGGGTTGCGCCCCGCGCGCTCCATCATCCGGATCAGGGCCGCACCGAACATCCCGTACAGGGTGCCGATCTCCAGGATCTCGTCGTTCGGCGGGTCGAGCAGCGGCACGGCGGAGAGCTTGCCGCAGATGTTCATGGTGCCGCCGGCGATACGGCCGACCCCGAGGGACTCCAGGGCGATGAGCAGCCGGAACGCCTGGGCGATGTTGCGCTCCGCGCCGTCCCTGTCCCCGGTCACGGCTGCCAACTCGTCGATGGCGCGGTTGAGATGGACCTGGGCAGGGAGTCGGGACACGCCGCGGCCCGTTCCGTCGAGCAGGAGCTCGAGGGGGCGCTGACGGTCGCGCAGCACCGTCAGTTCGCGCCGCAGTCCGCTTTTTGAGTCTTCCTCGATGGAGCGGCGGATCTGCCGCTCGATGCGCTGATCGATGAGGTCGGCGATCGGACGCAGGGCTCGCCGGGCAGCTTTCGTGGTCATTAGCGCTCGCATGGCTCTGTGACCCTCACAGGAGTAGGGGAGTGCTGCGTAAGTGGGGGGGAGGGCGTGCATGCCTCGCCTGCGACGGGCGGACACGGGTCCGGTGTGCTCCGGTCAGGGGACAGTAACGGGTAAGGAGCCCACGGAACAAACATGGCAAACGATGCACTCTGTGCAGGGAACGCTGGGGTAAATCCGGGACTACACAAGGGCTTTGTGCGTGGCGGCCCACCTGGTGCCCCGACAGGCAACGTTCGCCCGTCGCGACGCCCGGCACGCTCCCCCAAGCTCTTCGAGCAGGGGGTACCCCCACTCGCCGCACCGGCCGAAAGCCCAAGTACGTCCAGTACGAGGACTTCCGGCCGGCACTCCCCAAGCTCTTCGAGCAGGGGGTACCCCCCAGAGCGCGCTCCCCCAAGCTCTCGACTTCTCCGCCACTCTCGGCTGCGCTCGAGCGGGGGGACCCCCATGAGCAGGGGGATCCCCATGACGCCGCTCCTTTACGGGCGAACGTTGCCTGCCGCGGCACTAGCCCCGGCTACTCCTCCAGGTGTCGCGCCGCCTCGTCCAGTGCCGCGGTCAGCCGGTCCAGCCTCGCGCGCAGCTCTCTGAGCTCCTCCAGTTCGAACCCGGTCGCCCCGGCGATCCGTCGCGGTACCCGCAGCGCGCGCGAGCGCAGTTCGGTGCCGGTCTCGGTCAACCGCACCAGCACCGAGCGCTCGTCGGCGGCACTGCGCTCGCGCTGTACGTAGCCGGCCGCCTCCAGCCGCTTCAGCAGCGGCGACAGCGTGCCCGAGTCCAGGCGCAGATGCTCGCCCAGCGTCTTGACCGGCAGTTCGCCGTGTTCCCACAGCACCAACATCACCAGGTACTGGGGATAGGTGAGTCCCAGGTCCTTCAGAAGCACGCGGTAGACGCCGTTGAAGGCGCGGGAGGCGGCGTGCAGCGAGAAGCAGATCTGGCGGTCGAGGCGGAGGAACTCCGCCTCGGCGGGAGTGGGCATGACGGTCATGTCTCCAGGATAACTCTGCCGCAACTTAGTTGTGCACAATTGAATTGTATGCTTCACTTCCATCCGTAGGGCGGCCGAACGGGACGCCGATACGAACCTGAGAGGGATGGTCTTTCATGGACGCGCTGTACACCGCCGTCGCCACCGCCACGCATGGCCGCGAGGGGCGCGCCGTCAGCTCCGACGGCAAGATCGACCTTCAGCTCGCCATACCGGTGGAGATGGGCGGCAGCGGCAACGGCACCAACCCGGAGCAGCTGTTCGCCGCGGGGTACGCCGCTTGTTTCGCCAGCGCGCTCGGGCTCGTCGGCCGGCAGGCCAAGGTCGACGTCAGCGAGGCCGCAGTGACCGGCGAGGTCGGTATCGGCAAGCAGGGCGAGGGTTTCGGTCTCGCGGTCACGCTGCGTGTGGAGCTGCCGGACTCCGTGGACGCCGAGACGGGCCGCAAGCTGGTCGAGCAGGCCCATCAGGTGTGCCCCTACTCCAACGCGACCCGTGGCAACATCCCGGTCGAGCTGGTCGTCGAGTAGACGTCCAGTCGTCGTCGGACGGCGGGCGAAGCGGTCCGCGAGACTTCCCAGGAGAGGGGCGCACCCGGGCGGGTGCGCCCCTCTCCTGGGATGTTCCTACGGTGTGCACCAGCGGGCGCTCACGCTCGTCAGGGGTGTGGTCGCCGGCTCCGCCGCCGGCGCCGGACGGCGTTCGGCGAGCGGCACGACCGACGGCAGAGCCGCCGTCCCGCCCAGGACGCGGCGTACGACACGCTCGGCGGCGCGCCCGTCGTCGTACGGGCAGAAGCGCTCCCGGAACGTGGCCCGCAGCCGCGCGGAGCGCGCGTCGTGCCAGTGGCCGGTGGCGAAGACGTCGATCAGTTCGTCCTCGCCGTTGGCGACTGCGCCCGGCGGGAACTCCCGTACGTCGACATACAGGCCGTGGACCGCCTCGTACGCCTCCCAGTCCCCGGTCTCGATGACGATCGGCCGGTCGAGTCCCGCGTAGTCGAACATCAGCGGCGAGTGGTCCGTGAGCAGCGCGTCCGCGGCGAGACAGAGCGAGGCGACGTGCGGATGGCCCGAGACGTCGATGACCCTCGGGTGCCGCCAGGCGGGCACGGGCGGTGCGTAGCGGGTTCGGGCCAGCACTACGAACCTTGGGCCGAGGCGGCGGGCCACCCGGTCCAGGTCGAGCATCGGGCGCTGGGCGCGGCGGTAGCCGCGGTCGGCGGGCGCGTACAGCAGTGCCACCGCGCCCTCGGGGATGCCGAGGCAGTCCCTGAGCCGGGCCACGTCCGCCTCCCCCGCCCGCTGGAGACGGTCGTTGCGCGGGCTGCCGTACTCCAGGGTCGTGTAACGGGACGGGAAGACCCGCTCCTGCACGAGGGTGGCGTGGCGGTTGCCCGACAGGCAGTAGTCCCACTGGTCGGCGTCGCGCAGCAGCGCTGCGAAGTCCGTGTCGCGCGCGGTGGCCGGGTGCTCCCTCAGATCGAGGCCGATGTGGTCCAGCGGGGTGCCCCGCTGGGCCCGGACGACGATCTGGCCGGGCCGTTTGACCAGTCGGGGATCGAGGTCGACGTCGCTGACCAGGTACATGGAGCGGGCCAGCGCCGTCCAGTACGCCGCCGTACCGGGCCGCAGTCTTCTGGTCGCCGTCGGCACCGTGTGGTGGTGGCGGTCGTCGGCGATCCATGCCGTGCGGATGTGCGGTGCGAGGTCGCGGAACGCGGACTCCAGCGCGCCGGGGTCACCGTCGTAGCCGCCGGCGGAGGTGAAGACGGCGAGGTCGGCCCGCAGCGGGAGACGCCGCTGGAGGCCGTAGTGCGCCCGCAGGGCCGTGGTGCGGGTGTGCCGGAGCGCCGCACGCAGGGACCGGGTCAGACGTCCGCGCAGGCGCAGTGCGGCGCACAGGGTGCGGTAGGTGCGGTGGGCGCCCAGCCGGACCATGGCGTGCCGCAGCCGGGTACGCGGCTGGACCGGGGCGCCGGGCGCGCGGTGCAGCAGACAGGCGGCGCGGGCGCGGCGCAGGAACTCGGCGCGGGAGCCGCGCGGCAGCCGGTCCCCGGTGAAGACGGCACTGAAGTCGTCGGCCATCCGGCGGTACAGCGGGGGGCGCCACTGCCTGAGTTCGGGTCGCGCGTCGACGTATGCGAACAGTCGTTCGTATTGATGGAGGATGTCGAAGTGCTGGAGAGAGGTGGTGCCGAGGACGCTGCCCTGACGTCGTCGCCGGTGCTGAACGCAAGAACGATCCAGCGTTGCGATCGTCTCTGCGGCCATGAGAACGGGATAGGTCCACGGGATGTCCTCGTAGTGCCCGGTGGGGAAGCGGAAACCCTCCCGCTCGATGAACTCCCGGCTGAACGCCTTGTTCCACACGAACGCGGGCGCCGACAGCAGACCGGGCCGGTCGGACGGCCGGAACGGGGCCGGGCCCGCCTCGGTGAGCAGCCCGGTGTCCTCGTCGCGGACGGCGGTGGCCCACCAGTCGACGCGCAGATGGCCGTAGACCAGGACGTCCGGCTCCGAGGTCTCCTTCAGTCGGTCCGCGATCGCCCCGAGCGCGCCGGGGACGAGCGTGTCGTCGGCGTCGAGGAAGACGACGTAGTCGCCGCCCGCGTGCGCCAGGCCGGTGTTCCGGGCGGGGCCCGGGCCCTGGTTGGCGCTGTGGCGCAGCACCCGCACCCGTGGGTCGCGGGCCGCGCACTCCTCGAGCAACGTGCCGCAGGAGTCCGGTGAACAGTCGTCGACGGCGAGCAACTCGAGGTCCCCGCAGGATTGTTGGAGTACGGAGTCCAGACAGGCGGGCAGGAACGCCTGTGCCTGGTACACGGGGACGATGACACTGAACCGGGGCACGGGACATCCATGGGTCGGTGCGGGCGCTGGGCGTACTGCCCGCCCGAACGGCCGATGGAGTGACCCGGTTACGTCGGGTGCGGCCGAACGGGCGAATCCCCGGCGCACCGGAGTGGGCCGGGGATCCGCGAACGGCCTTGCGGGACCGCCTACTTCACCGCTCCCGCCATCACCCCCGACACGAACTGCCGCTGGAACGCGAAGAACACGGCCAGCGGGATCACCATCGAGATGAACGCGCCGGGCGCCAGCACGTCGACGTTGTTGCCGAACTGCCGTACCTGGGTCTGCAGCGCGACCGTGATCGGCTGGCTGTCCGCGTTGGTGAAGATCAGCGCGACCAGCATGTCGTTCCACACCCACAGGAACTGGAAGATGCCCAGTGAGGCGATGGCCGGACCGCCGAGCGGCATGACCACCCGTGCGAACAGCCGGAGTTCGCCCGCGCCGTCCAGCCGGGCCGCCTCCAGGAGTTCACGCGGGATCTCCGCGAAGAAGTTCCTGAGCAGGAAGATGGCGAAGGGCAGCCCGAAGCCCGTGTGGAACAGGATCACCCCGAAGATGGAGCCGAACAGGCCGAGTTCCCCGAAGAGTTCGGCGATCGGGATCAGCGCCACCTGCACCGGCACCACGAGCAGCCCCACCACGCCGAGGAACCACCAGTCGCGGCCGGGGAACTCCATCCACGCGAAGGCGTAGCCCGCGAGGGAGCCGATCACCACCACGAGGAGCGTCGCCGGGACCGTGATCAGCACCGTGTTCACCAGCGAGCCGGTGATGGCGTCGTTCTCCAGGAGCTTCTGGTAGCTGTCGAAGGTCAGTTGCGAGGGTTTGCTGAAGACCTGCCACCAGCCGCTCGCGCCCATCTCCTCGGGGGTGCGCAGCGAGGAGAGCAGTAGACCGAGCGTGGGCACCAGCCAGAACAGGCCGACCACGATCAGGAACACCCGCATCACACCGCCGCTGACCCGGCTAGCGAGCCGTGAGCCCAGCGACTGCCTGGCCTTGCCCGAACTGACGGCCGGAGTGGACGCCGCCGTCCCGGTGAGCTTGCCGGCATGCGTCGTCATCGCCGCGCCTCCCGCCTCAGCCGACGGATGTTGAACAGCATCATCGGGATGACGAGCAGCAGCAGGAACACCGCGATCGCGCTGGCGATGCCCGGCTGGTCCTCCGAGAAGCCCTTGCGGAACAGCTCCAGGGCCAGCACGTTGGCGTCGTCCTGGGAGGAGCCCGGCGGGATGATGAGGATCAGGTCGAAGATCTTCAGCACATTGATCATCAGCGTGACCAGGACGACCGCGAGGACCGGCGCCAGCAGCGGCACCGTGACCCTGCGGAACACCTGCCACTCGGTCGCGCCGTCCACCCGGGCCGCCTCGAGGAGTTCCCGAGGCATACCCGCGAGCCCCGCCGCGATCAGCACCATCGCGAAGCCGGCCCACATCCAGACGTACGCCCCGATGACCGCCGGAGTGATCAGCGACGGGCCCAGCCAGTCGACCCCGTTGTAGGGCTCCCGGAAGTTGCTCGCGGGCAGCCGGAGTTGGGCGCCGTCGGCCTTGTCGGAGAGGGTGAACGTGCCGTCGCCGCCCACCTTCGCGGAGTCGACGACCCGGCCGTCCTTGACCGCCTCGACCTTCATGCCCGGGTAGCCGAGTTCGCCCGCGTCGACACCGCCCAGCTTGCCCACGCCCTTGCCACGCGTGAAGTCCTGCCAGGCCGTGCCGGTGACCTTGCCGGGCTCGGACGGCGGTGCCTTGGCGTCCTTCGCCCCGGAGGGCATCTGGTCCGGTGCGACGCCCACCAGCGGGAGCAGCACCGGCTGCCCGGCCCGCACCGGCTCCTTGGTGATGAACGCGCCCTTCGCGCCGCTGTCGCCCTTCAGCGGCGACTCCCGACCGGGGTGCGCGTTCGGGAACGCCGACGACTCGGCGAAGGTGTCGTGCACCCCCACCCACACCGCGTTGGCGACCCCCTTGTCCGGGTCCTGGTCGTACACCAGCCGGAAGATGATCCCCGCCGCCAGCATCGAGATCGCCATCGGCATGAAGACGACCAGCTTGAACGCCGTTCCCCAGCGCACCCGTTCGGTGAGCACCGCGAAGACCAGACCGAGCGCGGTCGCGACCGTCGGCGCGAACACCACCCAGATCACGTTGTTCTTCAGCGCGGTCCGGATGCCGTCGTCCGTGAACAGCGCCTTGTAGTTGTCGATGCCGGCGAAGGAGTCGCCGGACTGGTTGAGGAAGCTGCGCAGGACCGAGTACCCGATCGGGTAGACCACGAGCGCGCCCAGCAGCACCAGCGTGGGCAGCAGGAACAGCGCTGCCACGGTCTTTCGGGTGCCGGTCACGCTCTTGCGTTTGGCTCCGTCGCCCTGTTCGCCAGACGCGGGCGGAGCCGGAGCGACTCCGCCCGCCGCGGCCGACGCCATGACGGATCAGTTCCCGTACGCCTTGGCCGCGTCGGCCTCCAGTTTCGCCTGGGTGCCCCCGACGTCCTTCGGGTTCTTCAGGAAGTCCTGCAGCGCCTTCCACTCGCCCTTGCCCGGCGTGCCACCGTAGGCCTGCGGCGCCTGGTCGGACATGTCGAAGCGGAAGTCGTCACCGGCCGCGACGAGCGCCTCGGCCATCTTGCGCTGCACCTCGTTCGGATACACCGACGGGTCCACGTTCTTGTTCGGCGAGAGGTAACCGCCGAGCTTCGCCTGGACGGTCGCCGCGTCGGGCGAGGCCAGGAAGGTGGCGAGGGCCTGGGCCGCCTCGGAGTCCTTCAGGATGACGGCCGCGTCGCCGCCGCTGACCACGGGCGCGGTGTCGCCCACGGCCGGGAACGGGAACACCTTGGCGTCCGTGCCCACCTTGGCCTCGGTGTCCGCGATGTTGACCTGCACGAAGTCGCCCTCGAAGACCATGCCCGCCTTCGGCTGGTCGCCGCCGGTGAAGGTCTGGGTGACCGACGTGGGGAACTCCGTCTGCAGCGCGCCGTCGGCACCGCCCGCGACGAAGCCCTTCTTGCCCCACAGCTCACCGAGGGTCGTCAGCGCCTCCTTGACGCTGGGGTCCGTCCACTTGATCTCGTGCTCGGCGAGCTGGTCGTACTTCTCGGGGCCCGCCTGGGAGAGGTAGACGTTCTCGAACCAGTCCGTCAGCGTCCAGCCGTCCGCGCCGCCCACCGACAGCGGGGTGACACCGGAGTCGTAGATCGTCTGGGCGGCGGTGGTGAACTCCTGCCAGGTCTTGGGCTCGCTCGCCCCGGCGTTCTCGAAGACCTTCGCGTTGTACCAGACCAGGGACTTGTTGGCGGCCTTGTAGTAGACGCCGTACTGGGTGCCGTCGACCTTCCCGAGGTCCTGCCAGCCCTGCGAGTAGTTCTTGGCGAGCTGCGCCTGGGCCTCCTTGCCGATCGGTTTGGCCCATTTCTTGTCCACGGCCTGCTTGATCGCGCCGACCTGCGGCAGCATCACCACGTCCGGTGGCTGGCCACCCGCCACCTTCGACCCGATGAAGTTGATGATCGGATCCTGGGCCGGTACGAACGTGACCTTGGCGCCCGTGCGCTTCTCGAACTCCTCCAGCACCTTCTTGAAGTTCTCCTGCTCGGGGCCGGTCCACACGGCGGCGACCTCGAGGCTGGAGCCGTTCAGTTTGGGGAGGGCGAGGGTGGCGGCGGTCTCTTTCGCGCCGTCGTTCTCCTTGCCGCTGCCCTTGCCGTCGTCCCCGCCGCCGCACGCGGTGAGCGACAGGGCGAGTGTTCCCGCGGCGAGCGCGGCTGCGGCCCTTGATGTCTTCCTGCTTGTCGCGCTGGTCCTGCTTGCACCGCTTGCGCTTTTCGTCCTTCTTGCGATGCCTTTGCGAATATTGCTGGTGCTGCGCATCATTGCCCCGTTCTTTCCTACCCGATCGAACGTCACGAGCGCTGTCCCGTCCGACTGGTCTACGCCCGGCCTGTGGGGGCGGCAAGAGCGCCTGCCCTGTCAACTGGGCGATCGTGACGGCGTTGTGACGTGGAATCGGGTGGCAGGGGCGGTTCCGGGGTCTGTTCCGGGACGGTCCCGGAGCTGTTCCGGGACTGTTCCGGGGCTCTAGAGGAGCGACGGAACCTCCGTCGCGGAGACGGAGCGGGCGGCGCGCTCCAGCGCGCTGGCCAGGAGCGCCAAGTCCGTGGGCCCGTTGCCCAGTTCCCGGACCGACCGACGGGCCGGCGGATCACCCATGCGCTCCCACTCCAGCGGCACCACCGTCGGCCGCAGCGTCGCCGTACGGGGGATACGCCCCGTGACCCGCCCACCCTGGAAGGGCGTGACCCGCCCGTCCCCGTGCGCCAGCCGGCCCCGCCCGGCCGCCGGCTCCTCCGGACCCGTCGCCACCGCGTCCAGCACGACCCGCAGCGGGGCCCGCCGCGCCAACTCCGTCTCGGCGGTACGACCCCCCTCCCCGGTCGCCGCCACCAGGTGCACCCCGAGCCGTTCCCCGTCGCGGGCCACCGCCTCCAGCGCCCGGACGACGGAACCGGCGGCGGGCCGCCCGGGAGAGCCCAGCGCCGGAGACAGCAGCGCGTCGAGGTCGTCGACCAGCACCACCAGCCGCGCCAACGGCGGCCCCGGTTCCGTGCGGTCCCGTGCGCCGGGCGGTCGCAGCCGCAGGGTGGAGCTGGACGGGGTGTCGAGGTCCCCGCCGGACCGCTGGCCCACGAGCCGTCCGGAGACCTGGCGCTGTGCGTGCCACTCGGTGAAGTCGAGTCGCCCGAGCAGTTCGGCCCGCCGCTTCAGCTCGGCCGACAGGGACTGGGCGAACTCCCGCATGCGTACCGGGTCGTTCGCACCGAGATGGGTGGTGACGTGCGGCAGGTCGGTACAGACCCGCAGGCCGTCACCCCGCGAGGCGGACCCGCCGGCCGTCGCACCGTCGCGGCCGTCCATGAGAACCATTCCGAGCCGGTCGGGCCGCTCCGCCGAGGCGAGCGATGCGGCGACGGAACGCAGCAGCTCCGTACGGCCGCTGCCCGCCGGCCCTTCGATCAGCAGATGCGGCCCCTCGGTGACGAGGTCCGCGCAGACCGGGCCGCGCGGTCCGGCGCCGAGGACGGCCCAGGCCCGTCCGCCGAGCGCGTCGGTGTCGTCCGCCGCGTCCGCCCAACGAGCCATCAGCGAGGCGGGCGTGGCGCGGGCGAGGCCCAACTCGTCGAGCAGCCGCGCCGACTGCGGCAGCGGAGTGGACACGCGGGCGAGCTGGTCGCCGGTGCCGTCCGTGCGCAGCGGGGCCAGCGCCCGGGCGAAACGCTCGGCCCACGCGGCCGACACCGCGTCCACCGCGGCGACGGTGCCGTGCCCGGCGGGGCCGCCCTGCGCGACCCGCACCAGCCGGAGCGCGGTGGCGACATCGCCGCTGAGCAGCGCGACGGCCCCGCAGGCCCGGAACGCGGGCACCGCCGCGCAGGCCGCCTCGTACGTCTCGGCCACCGGCGACGCGGGCGACGCGGCCGGGGTCTCGGCGAGGCACACGACGTGGATCCCGGCCCGCGGTCCCTCGGTGGTCAGCCGTGCCACGGCCTCCCGCAGATCGGCGGCACCGGGGTCGCCGTCGACGACGACCACGACGAACGGTCCGCCGTGCGCGCCTTGTTCGGCCGTGTCGTCGCGGGCCCAGGAGGGCTGGTGGGCGGCGCCGCCGCGGCCGGATCCCGCTCCGCCGGCGGCCGGGTCGGCGGCGGGCGGGCGGAGCACACCGATGTGCGTGGAGGCGGCGTCGTCGGCGACGGCACCGGACCGCCGCGGGACGGAGGAGTGGGAGGCGGAGGCGTGGGTGGCTGACGGGTGGGAGGTGGACGGGTGGGTGTCCGACGGCGGGGCGGTGGGGCCGTGGCCGTCGGTGCGGTCCGGGCTCGTGGCCGTGCCGGCCGGCCCGCCGCCGTCGGACCCGTGCGGGCCCCCCGCGGCAAGGCTCGCACGGGCGGATGCCGTAGTGCGGGGCGTGATGTCGTCCAGGCGGCGCAGCAGTTCCTCCGTGCGTGCCGTGGCCTGCTCGCGGTCGTAGGCGAGCAGGAGACGGCAGTCCTGGCCGTGGGCCGGACGGAGGTGGGGGAGCCAGCCCAGCCAGGACCACTCGGCCGTGCGCTCCGCCAGGGTGCGCGAGCGGTCCGTGCTGAGCAGGACTATCTCCAGGGTGTCCGGGGAGTGCAGCGCGGCGAGCTGGGCCAGGACGGCACGGGCGAGCCCGGGGAGCCGTACGCGCGGGCCCGCGATACCGAGAGCGCCCACCTCCCGCAGCCCCGCCGTCACCGGCACCGCCGGCAGCAGCCCCGAGCCGTCGGGCACCGGCCGGTCGGCGGTGCCCAGCCGCACCACGAGCGCCTCCGGATCCCCCGGCCCGCGCTCCCACAGCCGCGGCCCCGGGCCCAGCGCGGTGAGCAGCAGCGCGGCGGGATCGGGCCACCGCTCGGGCGCCGGATCGGCCGCCGCCACGGGCTCGTGGAGGGCCGGGGCGCCCTCGTCATACGCGTCATACGCGTCGTACGGGGCGTGGTTGTCGTCCGCCGCCCCGCGTCCGCCCCCGGCAAGTCTTCGGGCCCACGCGGTGAACCCCCGCTTGCGCAGTTCGCGCGGCACCGCGGTGCCTCCGGGCGCTGTCCCCTTGCGTGCGGACCGGGGTGGAGCCCCGTGCCCGGTCGCGGGCTCCGGCGCCCCGCCCCGCTCCGGCGCCGCGCGCGGAGTCCCGGGCCCGTGGCCGCGCACCTCGGACGCTCCCCCCGCGGCACCCCATCCGGCGGTCCCGAAGCCGTGGTGCGTCTCTTCGGGCGGGTGCACCGGTGCTCGGCGGGCCGTGGCGGCCCCTTCGCCGACGGCATCCGCTCCCTGCGCGTACGGCACGCCGCGCGCCTCGGACGGGTCCTCGCCGGGAGCCCCCACCGACGGGCCACCGGCCTCCTCGCGCGCGTGGGGGCCCTCCTCGCCCCGCTCCGCCCGGCCCTGGACGTCGACGGCCCGCGATCCCCGCAGTCCGCGCGAGTCCTCGGCCGGCGCCGCGGGGCCGGGGCGCGCCGGGGACATGCCGTGGGGCAGGCTGTCGGCCGCCCGCAGCACCCGTACGCACCCCTCGCCGTCCGGCGCGGTGGCGAGCGGCTCCGTCTCGTCCGCCGCGGCCAGCCGCAGCGCAGACTCGCCGATCCGCAGCAGCGACCCCGGCGGGAAACGCACCGCGCGCCCGTCCACCGCCCTGCCGTTGAGCGACGTGCCGTTCGTGGAGCCCAGGTCCGCGACCGTGACCCGGCCGTCGTCCGAGAGGGTCACCGCGCAGTGCAGACGGGAGACGTCCGGATCGTCCAGCGGGACGTCCGCGTCGGCCGAACGGCCCACGCGGATCTCGCCGCCGTGCAGCAGATGCACCCCGCCCGCGTCCGGTCCCGCCACGACGTGGAGCTGGACCGCCGCGCCGTCCTCATCGGGACCCGGCTCCGCCGGGGCACCGAGGTGCAGCACCGCGCCGTCGGTCAGCGGGGGCTCGCCCAGCGTGGCGCGCTGTGCGTCCAGGCGCTCCACGCCCGCGTACAGCACCGCGGCCGGGCCGTCGCCCCCGGCGACCGCCGAGACCAGGGCGGAGGCCACTGCCGCGAGCGCCGTCCCGGCGGGGGCGGTGACCAGTACGTCGCGGCGCACGTCGCCGGACGCGGCGCGTCCCTCGGAGCGCGTCCCCAACGGGTCAACCACGGTCAGCCGGATCTGCATCGCCGCCGGCGGTCCCTTCTGCGCGGGCGCCCGGCACGGGGCTCCCCCTGCGGTCCCCCACCGCAGATTCCCCCACCGCACCACGGGCGACATCGGCCAGTACTGAAGGCATCCTCGCACCTGCCACTGACAATCAAGTGACAATCAGGCACCAAGTGATCTTGATTGGTCGGCTCTGCCCGCAAAAGTGCCTGTCGGGTGCCCGCTTGAGATCAGTCACGCCAACGTCCGGGCAACCAGGAGGCCCGGGCCGGCGTCTTCCTTCGAACAGATGTGGAGCGCAACCCGATGCGTCCGTCGAACGCCCTTGGGGGCGCATACGTACTCGGATTGCGTAAGCGTGAACGGGAACACCCACGACGGTCCCCGAGGAGGCGGACCGTCCGCCCTTCGGCGGCGCGGCACTACAGTGGGTCGGAACACCCCAAAGCGGGGGTGGGACCAGGTAAGCAAGCAACAGGGAGCGCATGACGTGCGGCCGGTAGGGAGCAAGTACCTCCTGGAGGAGCCCCTCGGGCGCGGCGCTACGGGCACCGTCTGGCGCGCCCGCCAGCGGGAGGCCGCGGGAGCGGAGGCGGCCGTCCAGGGCCAGCCCGGCGAGACCGTGGCGATCAAGGTGCTCAGGGAGGAACTCGCCAGCGACGCGGACATCGTGATGCGGTTCCTCAGGGAACGCTCCGTCCTGCTCAGACTGACCCACCCGAACATCGTCCGGGTGCGGGACCTCGTCGTCGAGGGCGATCTGCTGGCCCTCGTCATGGACCTGATCGAAGGTCCCGACCTGCACCGCTACCTGCGTGACAACGGACCGTTCTCGCCGGTCGGCGCCGCACTGCTCACCGCGCAGGTCGCGGACGCGCTCGCGGCGAGCCACGCGGACGGCGTGGTGCACCGCGACCTGAAGCCCGCGAACGTCCTGCTGCAGCAGGCAGGCGGCCAGATGCACCCGATGCTCACCGACTTCGGCATCGCCCGCCTCGCCGACTCGCCCGGCCTCACCCGCACCCACGAGTTCGTCGGCACGCCCGCCTACGTGGCGCCGGAGTCCGCCGAGGGCCGTCCGCAGACCTCCGCCGTCGACGTCTACGGCGCCGGGATCATGCTGTACGAGCTGGTCACCGGCCGTCCGCCGTTCGGCGGGGGCTCCGCCCTCGAAGTCCTCCACCAGCACCTCAGCGCCGAACCGCGCCGCCCCTCCACCGTGCCCGACCCCCTGTGGACGGTCATCGAGCGCTGTCTGCGCAAGAACCCCCAGGAACGGCCCAGCGCCGAGAACCTCGCGCGCGGGCTGCGGGTCGTCGCCGAGGGCATCGGGGTGCACTCCAACTCCGCGCAGATCGCCGCGGCGGAAGGGGTCGGCGCGCTGCTCGCGCCCGACCCGGCGCCCGCCACGGTTCCCGGCATCGGCTCCGGCGAGGCGGACCCCACCCAGGTACTGCCGCACGGCGCGGGTGCGTACGACCCGAACGCCGCGACCAGCGTCATGCCGCACACCTCGGGTTCCGGCTCCAACGCCGCGGACCCCACCTCGGTACTGCCGCACCGCGGCGCGGCCGACCCGACCGCGGTGATGCCGGTGTCGGGGAACCAGCAGGGCGGGCCCGGCGGCGACCCCGAGGCCCCGCACCCCTGGCAGACCCAGCTGCGGGCGGCTCGGGACCGCAACGAACAGACCCAGGTGCAGCAGTACCTCGACCCGAGCGAGGACCCGCTGCGGCGCAGGCCCCAGCGGCAGGTCGCGCGCGGGCAGCAGGCTCCGCCCCAGCCGCAGCAGCGGCCCGGGCCCCAGCAGCCCTACGGGGGGCAGCCGCAGCCCCAGGGCTACGGCCAGCAGCCGGGTCCGCAGCAGTACGCGCCGCAGCAGCCGCCGCAGCCTCAGCCCCAGCCGCGGCAGCGGCCTCGGCAGCAGCCGCGGCCGCAACCCCAGCGGTACGCGCCGGAGCCGCCTCCGCAGCAGCCGACGCCGCGTCCCCAGCGGGAGCCCAGGCCGCAGCGCGAGCCCCGGCCGCCGCGGCAGCGCAGCGCCAACCCGATGAAGATCCCCGGGCTCGGCTGTCTGAAGGGGTGCCTGTTCACGATCATCATCCTGGTTCTGGCCGGGTGGATGATCTGGGAGTTCAGCCCACTGCAGGGGTGGATCGGGACCGGCAAGGGCTACTGGGAACAGCTGGCCTACTGGTTCGGCAAGGCGAGCCAGTGGGTCGAGGAGGTGTCCGGGGGCGGTGACGGGTCCGGGGGCGGCACCGGGACCGGGACCGGGACCGGGCAGTGATGCGCCGCGCAGCATGTGTGCGGGCCAGTGGTTTGTGCTGCGCGCAGTGCTGCGCTCAGTGATCTGTGCGCTGTGGTCTGTGCGCTGTCTGTGCGCTGTGATGTCTGCGCTGTGATGTCTGCGCTGTGATCTGTGCTGTGTTGTGTGCTTGCCGGTAGTGCGTGCCGCCGGTGATGTGTGCTGCCGATGATGTGTGCTGCGGGTACTGATCGTTTCGTGTTGTGCGCTCCGTGATGTGTGTGCGGGTACTGATGCGCTCCCCTGATGTGTCTGGTGGCACGTTTCATGGCTGGTTTCCGGCACATGAGTCTGGGGATTTGTCGACACCTGGTGGGTGATTTCCGTCTCCGAAGTGAAGGTTGGCTCTTCGGGCGCGTAGTTTTGGCGACAACACGCGTCCGTAGGAGCAGTCTTGGCACGGAAGATCGGAAGTCGGTACACCGCCAACCAGATCCTGGGGCGGGGAAGTGCCGGCACGGTGTGGCTGGGCGAGGGGCCGGACGGGCCCGTCGCCATCAAGCTGCTGCGCGAGGACCTCGCGTCCGACCAGGAACTCGTGGGCCGCTTCGTCCAGGAGCGGACGGCGCTGCTCGGGCTCGAACACCCGAACGTCGTGTCCGTGCGGGACCTGGTGGTGGACGGGAACGACCTCGCGCTCGTCATGGATCTCGTGCGCGGCACGGATCTGCGGACCCGGCTCGACCGGGAGCGGCGGCTCGCGCCCGAGGCGGCCGTCGCGATCGTCGCCGATGTGGCGGACGGACTGGCGGCGGCCCACGCGGCGGGGGTCGTGCACCGGGACGTCAAGCCGGAGAACGTCCTGCTGGACATGCAGGGGCCGCTCGGGCCGGGTGGGGCGCATCCGGCGCTGCTGACCGATTTCGGTGTGGCGAAGCTGATCGATTCGCCTCGGCGTACGAAGGCCACGAAGATCATCGGGACGCCGGACTATCTCGCGCCGGAGATCGTCGAGGGGTTGCCGCCGCGGGCCTCGGTGGACATCTACGCGCTGGCGACGGTGTTGTACGAGTTGCTGGCCGGGTTCACCCCGTTCGGGGGAGGGCACCCCGGCGCCGTGCTGCGACGGCACGTCACCGAGACGGTGGTGCCGCTGCCCGGGATTCCGGAAGAGCTGTGGCAACTCATAGTGCAGTGCCTGGCCAAGGCGCCGGCGTCGCGGCTGCGGGCGTCCGAGCTCGGGGCACGGCTGCGGGAGCAGTTGCCGGTGCTGGCCGGGATGCCGCCGTTGGACGTGGACGAGCCGGACGCGTCCTCGGAGGCGTCGGAGGCCTACGCGTCGGAGGACGCTGAGGCTGGGTTCGCCGGCCCTGGTAGGGGCGGTGGGGGCAGTCAGGCCGCCGGGGGTGCGCAGTCCGTGGTGCCGCGGGAGCGGGTGCGGCGCGGGGCCGTGCCGTTGGTGCCCGGGGCTCGGCCGGACTCCAATCGGGACACGCATACCAGCATGCGGGTGCCTGGGCCGGACGAGCTGGCGGGGGGTGCTCGGGGGACGGCCCGGGTGCCGCGTGCGGTGGGGGCGCCGCGGCCGGGGTCGGCCCGCAATCGCGCTGCCGCGGCTCGGCGACGGAGGGTCACTCTCGGGGTGGCCGGGGTGGCGGTGGCCGCGGTGGTGGGGGTCGGGGCGTGGTTGGCCACGTCCGGGGACGACTCGCAGGGGGCGCCGGGGGGTGTCGAGAGCTCGGCTCCGGCTCGTCCGTAAGAGGCCCGGCGGGGCGTGGGGCCGATTGCGTGTGGTGCCGGGGGTTGTCGCCGGTTGCGTCCGCGTGTGGTGCCGGGGCGTCGCCGGTTGCGCCTGCGGCCGGTTTCTGGGTCGGGGCCGCGCCGGACTCTCCGTCCTCGGTCTGGCGCGTTGGGTGTTTCACGTAGAGGTCTGACTGGTACGAGCGCCGGCCGCTGCGGGCGCGGAGTCCGGCGCGTCCCCTTCCGCCGTTTGCGGCTGCCGGGCTGTGGGGGTGCGCTTGCCAAGTCCGGCGCGTGCCCTTGTGTCGGTTTGCGGCTGTCATGGGGGGTGGGGGTAGCGCTGGGGAACAGTGCAGGTCAGGGGGGTGGGAGCGGCTCGGGCGGGGGGCGGTTGCCATAGCCGTTACGCTTGGTGTCGTGGCAGTCGTCGATGTATCCGAAGAGCTGAAGTCCCTCTCCTCGACCATGGAGTCGATCGAGGCCGTTCTGGACCTCGAGAAGATGAGGGCAGACATCGCCGTGCTCGAGGAGCAGGCGGCCGCGCCGTCCCTGTGGGACGACCCCGAGGCGGCGCAGAAGATCACCAGCAAGCTGTCCCACCTCCAGGCGGAGGTCCGCAAGGCCGAGGCGCTGCGCTCGCGGATCGACGACCTCGGTGTGCTCTTCGAGCTCGCCGAGGCAGAGGACGACCCCGACACCCGCGCCGAGGCCGAGACCGAGCTCGTCGACGTACGGAAGGCGTTGGACGAGATGGAGGTCAGGACGCTGCTGTCCGGGGAGTACGACTCCCGGGAGGCGCTCGTCAACATCCGGGCCGAGGCCGGTGGTGTCGACGCCGCCGACTTCGCCGAGAGGCTGCAGCGCATGTATCTGCGCTGGGCCGAGCAGCACGGCTACAAGACCGAGGTCTACGAGACGTCCTACGCGGAAGAGGCCGGGATCAAGTCCACGACCTTCGCCGTGCAGGTGCCCTATGCGTACGGGACCCTGTCCGTGGAGCAGGGCACCCACCGGCTCGTGCGGATCTCGCCCTTCGACAACCAGGGGCGGCGGCAGACGTCGTTCGCGGGTGTCGAGGTGCTGCCCGTCGTCGAGCAGTCGGACCATGTGGAGATCGACGAGTCCGAGCTGCGGATCGATGTGTACCGGTCGTCCGGACCCGGTGGGCAGGGTGTCAACACGACCGACTCCGCGGTGCGGATCACGCACCTCCCCACGGGCATCGTCGTCTCCTGCCAGAACGAGCGCTCCCAGATCCAGAACAAGGCGACGGCCATGAACGTGCTCCAGGCCAAGCTCCTCGAGCGGCGCCGGCAGGAGGAGCAGGCCAAGATGGACGCCCTCAAGGGCGACGGCGGCAACTCCTGGGGCAACCAGATGCGTTCGTATGTGCTGCACCCGTACCAGATGGTCAAGGACCTGCGGACCGAGTTCGAAGTCGGCAATCCCGAGGCCGTTTTCAACGGCGAGATCGACGGTTTCCTGGAGGCCGGAATTCGCTGGCGCAAGCAGCGGGAAAAGTAATCGTAGAGTTTTGTCGACATGGCAACTGTCGCCCGCGGGGCGGCAGTTGCCTTTGTTGTGAGGGCTTGCCCGGGTTTTACGTCACAGTCACATTGTTTTGTGAGATCAAATGCCGCTGTTGGGGACATCGCGCGCGCAACGACCTTGACGATGCTTTGAAAAGTGGGAAGTCTGAAGCGCGGCATGCGTATCTCCGGGGCGCATGTGAACCGGGGGCTCAGCCGGCCGTCCCGATGACGCGGCCCCGGGCGCTGCTCCGATGACGATGAGCTACTGGGGGTAGCAAACAGATGACCAAGAAGACGCGGATCCGGGTCGCGCGGATAGCTGCCGGTGCGGTGGTCGCCGCCGGTGCGTCGCTGACCGCCGCCGGCGCCGCCTCGGCCCTGGACATCGGTGTGGGTGGTGTGAGCGTCAGCGCCGACGCCGACAAGGACGGCCTGAACGTCGGCGTCGACGTCGCTCCGACGACCGAACCGGCGACCGACCCGGCGACGACCCCGCCGAGCACCGAGATCCCGTCCGCTCCGGCGACGCCTCCGACCAGCGAGGTGCCGTCCGACCCCACCACGGAGCCGGCCGAGCCGAGCGATGAGCCGACGGAGCCCACCGAGGTCCCGGCCGAGCCGAGCGAGGACCCGACCGAGACCAGCGGCACGGGCGGCGGCGACAACACCGACACGGACGGAGGCGGCTCGAAGCCCGTCGAGCAGGGGCAGGGCAAGGAGAGCCTCACCGGCACGGGCAACACCGGCACCTCCGCCCAGGGCAGCAACGACGGCGAGCTGGCCGAGACCGGTGCCGCACAGACCACGTTCCTGCTGATCGGCGCCGCGACCATGATCGCCGGTGGTATCGGCTTCCGCGTGCTGCCGCGTCTGATGGCCGGCAACCGCACCGCGGCCTGACCACCCGGCGCGACACGCACAAAGAACAGGCCCGGAGGCATCGCCTCCGGGCCCTTTCGCGCGCCCTGTGCCGCCCCTGGTGCCTCTCAGGCGGTCTGGTGGGCCAATAGGGCCACCGCCGCGATCAGGATCACGAGGAGCGCTATCAGTGCCATGGGATTCAGACCCGCGAAGGGGCTCTCCTGCTGCAGCCGCTCCCGGTTCGCCCGGCAGACCGGACAGCGGCCCTCACTCACGGGCGCCGCGCAGTTCGCGCACACCAACCGGTCGTACGTCATGCGCTCGCCCTCCTTGCACCGGTTACATGCAGTCAACGCTCACGGGAACGCGAACGTTCCCCTCCACTGTGCCAGGTTCCGCGGAATTCGGCGCGGCTCGCCTTATGCTGCCCAGTCCTGGCCGGATTGAGGCCTTCCGTTTAGTGACAAAAACGTGCAACCGGCGCGCAACCGCCACCGGCAACTGCGCTTGCGCACCCGGTTCGCGTATGGTCACGCTCACCTACCCCCGGCGACCCGTGGTGCACCGTGATCCGATTCGACAACGTCTCCAAGGTCTATCCCAAGCAGAACCGCCCCGCTCTCAGGGACGTCTCCCTGGAGGTCGAGCGCGGCGAGTTCGTCTTCCTCGTCGGGTCCTCCGGCTCCGGAAAGTCCACCTTCCTGCGGCTCATCCTCCGCGAGGAGCGGTGCAGCCAAGGCCAGGTGCACGTCCTGGGCAAGGACCTAGCACGTCTCTCCAACTGGAAGGTGCCGCAGATGCGCCGCCAGCTGGGGACGGTCTTCCAGGACTTCCGGCTGCTGCCGAACAAGACGGTCGGCGAGAACGTCGCGTTCGCCCAGGAGGTCATCGGCAAGTCGCGCGGCGAGATCCGCAAGTCCGTGCCCCAGGTGCTCGACCTGGTGGGCCTGGGCGGCAAGGAGGACCGCATGCCCGGCGAGCTCTCCGGTGGTGAACAGCAGCGCGTCGCCATCGCGCGCGCCTTCGTCAACCGCCCCAAGCTCCTCATCGCCGACGAGCCCACCGGCAACCTCGACCCGCAGACCTCGGTCGGCATCATGAAGCTGCTCGACCGCATCAACCGCACCGGTACGACTGTGGTGATGGCGACCCACGACCAGAACATCGTGGACCAGATGCGCAAACGCGTCATCGAGCTGGAGCAGGGCCGCCTCGTCCGTGACCAGGCGCGCGGCGTCTACGGCTACCAGCACTGATCCCTGATCCACGGATGTTCCACGGAAAGGCCTGAGAAGACGCCATGCGCGCTCAGTTCGTCCTGTCGGAGATCGGCGTCGGTCTCCGCCGCAACCTCACGATGACCTTCGCGGTCGTCGTCTCCGTAGCGATCTCACTGGCCCTGTTCGGCGGCTCCCTGCTGATGCGCGACCAGGTCAGCTCCATGAAGGGCTACTGGTACGACAAGGTCAACGTCTCCATCTTCCTCTGCAACAAGGCGGACGCGGAGTCGGACCCCAACTGCTCCAAGGGCGCGATCACCACGGAGCAGAAGGACCAGATCAAAGCCGATTTGGGCGAGATGTCGGTCGTCGAGAAGGTCAGTTACGAGTCCGCGGACCAGGCGTACAAGCACTACAAGGAGCAGTTCGGCGACTCACCGCTGGCCTCGTCGCTGACCCCGGACCAGATGCAGGAGTCGTACCGCGTCAAGCTCAAGGACCCGGAGAAGTACAAGGTCATCGCGACCGCGTTCGACGGCCGGGACGGGGTGCAGTCCGTACAGGACCAGAAGGGCACCCTGGACAACCTGTTCGGGCTGCTGAACGGCATGAGCGTGGCGGCGCTCTACCTGATGGCGCTGATGCTGATCGTCGCCCTCATGCTGATCGTCAACACCGTGCGTGTCTCGGCGTTCAGCCGTCGTCGTGAAACCGGGATCATGCGTCTGGTCGGCGCCTCCGGCTTCTACATCCAGGCGCCGTTCATCATGGAGGCCGCCGTCGCCGGACTGCTCGGCGGACTCGTCGCCTGCGGGATGCTCCTCGTGGGCCGCTTCTTCATCATCGACCACGGACTGGCGCTCTCCGAGAAGTTGAACCTCATCACATTCCTCGGCTGGGACGCCGTCCTCACCAAGCTGCCGCTGGTACTGGCGATCGGCCTGCTGATGCCCGCACTCGCAGCGTTCTTCGCGTTGCGCAAGTACCTCAAGGTGTGACGAGGCTCCCTTGCGATGGGTGGTGCCGTGCGGTTCAACCGACCGTACGGCGCCTGCCGTTGTCCTAGACTCACCGGCATGTCAGGTCGTGACCTGTTCACACAGCCCCGCCGCATCGGCCGCGGGGCCGTCCTGACATTGGTGTTCACGAGCGTCCTTGCCGCCGGCGCCGCGACCGGCTCGTTCGGTGAGCGGACCGGGGACCGGAGCCAGGAGGCCGCGCCCCGCTCCGGCACCGCGGGCCACCACGAGGACGCGGAAGCCACCGACACCGACGAGACTTCGGAGACCGGCGAGACCGGCGAGACCGGCGAGACCGGCGAGACCGGCGAGGCCGGCGAGGCCGGCGAGACCGGCGGCGCCGACGACGTCGACGAGGCCGCCACCGAGGCGATGGCCGACGGTAAGTCGCCCATGGAGGCCATGGAGCGTGCGGTGAGCCGCAGAGGGGACCGCTGGGCCGCCGTCTACTCCCCGGGCGAATACGAGGAGTTCGAGGACGCCCTCGACGGCGAGTACACCGGCGTCGGGCTACGGGCGCGCAGGCTCCGCGACGGCCACATCGAGGTGACCCGCGTCCAGAAGGGCTCGCCCGCCGCCGAGGCCGGCATCCGCAAGGGCGACCGGCTGCGCAGCATCGACGGCCGCAGCGTCGACGACACGCCCGTCACCGAGGTCGTCTCGTTACTGCGCGGCGACCCCACGGACGCGGCCGCCGGCACGACGGTCTCCCTGGGACTTCAGCGCGGCGACCGTACGTGGACCGAGACCCTGCGCCGGGCCAAACTCTCCACCCACCCGGTGACCGTCCGCAAAGCGGCCCGCGGTGTCGTCGTGATCAAGGTTTCCGCGTTCACCAAGGGCTCCGGCGACCTCGTGCGCTCCGCCGTCGACCGAGCCCCCCGGGACGCCGGCGTCATCCTCGACCTGCGGGGCAACTCCGGCGGCCTGGTCGCCGAGGCCGTCACCGCCGCCTCCGCCTTCCTCGACGGCGGCCTGGTCGCCACCTACGACGTACGCGGCGAGCAGCGCGCCCTGCACGCCGATCCGGGCGGCGACACCACAAGACCCCTGGTCGCGCTCGTCGACGGCGGCACGATGAGCGCGGCGGAACTGCTCACCGGCGCGCTCCAGGACCGCGGCCGCGCGGTCGTCGTTGGCTCCAGGACGTTCGGCAAGGGCTCGATCCAGATGCCGAGCCGGCTGCGCGACGGATCCGTCGCCGAACTGACGGTCGGGCACTACCGCACCCCCTCCGGGCGCGGCGTCGACGGGCGGGGCATCACCCCCGACCTGGAGGCAGACGAACGGGCGCTGCGGCAGGCCGAGAGCATCCTGAGCGGCCTCGGGGATTCCCCCTGATCCCGGGGGTCGGGGTTCCCTCGTAATGCGCTGGCCCCGCCGCCCCCCTGTAGTGCGAAAATGGACCGCACTATGGCTAAGGAAAAAGGGCGCAAGCTGATCGCGCAGAACAAGAAGGCGCGGCACGACTACCACATCCTCGACACCTACGAGGCCGGTCTCGTGCTCACCGGGACCGAGGTGAAGTCGCTGCGCCAGGGCAGGGCGTCGCTGGTCGACGGCTTCGTACAGCTCGACGGTAACGAGGCGTGGCTGTACAACGTGCACGTGCCGGAGTACAGCCAGGGCACCTGGACCAACCACAGCGCACGCCGCAAGCGGAAGCTGCTGCTGCACCGGGTGGAGATCGACAAGCTGGAGTCGAAGTCGCAGGAGACGGGTCACACGATCGTCCCCCTCGCGCTGTACTTCAAGGACGGCCGGGCCAAGGTCGAGATCGCGCTGGCCAAGGGCAAGAAGGAGTACGACAAGCGGCAGACTCTGCGGGAGAAGCAGGACCGGCGTGAGACCGACCGCGCGGTGGCGGCGGCGCGGCGCAAGCAGCGGGCCTGAGGCGGCGTGGTCCGCGCGGCCGCGTGGGAATGCTCCGGGGCGGGGTTGCGTTGACCACGGACGACGGCGGGGTGACCGCCGGGAATACGGTGGCATCGATGTGCGTTGGTCACGTACGATGGCTCACGCACCTCACAGCGGGTGCTAGCTCCTCCTCGGAGGACGTTGAAAAATCAACATGGGGATGATCGGTTTCGACAGCGGCTGTCGAAGCAGGGGAAGCGTGTCGAGGAAGCGGCCATGATCTCGTAAACCACAGGCCGAAAAAAATAATCGCCACTATCAAGAGCGATTCTCCCAAGGCGACGCAGTTCGCCCTCGCTGCCTGATCAGGTAGCTAGGCAACTGCCCCCTTACTAAGGGAGTGTCAGCCCGGGGCTGTTCCCGACCCGGATCCTGGCATCAGCTAGGGGACTAAACCTTGATCCCGGTCACGGGGTGAAGAGGGAAACCAAACAGTGACTGAGCCCGTCGGCGACTTGTTCGCGTGATCGCCGGGGCCGAGAAAAGCACAGCGAACTGCACACGGAGAAGCCCTGGTTCTTCACCGTTGGACGCGGGTTCGATTCCCGCCATCTCCACTCACCCTCTTGGGTACCCCATGTGGGCAAGGCCCCGTCGCTCTCAAGCGGCGGGGCCTTTGTTCTGGCGCACAGCCATGGACGAACTCCGTGCCGTCGAGGCCGCTGCCAGGCAGGCCGAGACCAGGCGGTGGTGACTGCGTGCCCTGGCGCTGGGAGCAGAACCCCACGAGCAGCATCGCCAGCCCAGCCCTGTGGCTCAGACGCGTTCGGGTACGCGGATCGAAGCGCGTACCTGAGCGGCCCGGGCGTGCAGTTCCGTGGGTTGCATCGGCGTCGGTGTTCGGAGCGCGCTGTCGCTGCCTCCGCGGCAGGCTCGGCATAGACCTCCTGGCAGGGCTTCCGGGCGGCCGGGTACACCGCAGTCGGTGCACTCCATGAGGGCGCGGGACGCGCGGGGCTCGGGAGCGGGGCGCTCAGGAGGCATCTTGTCGATGAGCCTGCGCCGGACGAACGCCCCTGGTGAGTACACCTGTTCGGGGAGGCCGGCGAGGAGGGCCTGGGCCAGGTGATCCGGTGTCGTCCCACGGGTCAGCCAGTCGGCGGCCAGTTGTTCCAGGGTGGCGCAGTCGGCTGGGGAGAGGGCCAGGCGCGGGTCCCGCAGGCCGAGTTGGGCGAGGGCGGTGTACGCGGGGGAGGGGCGGGCGCCCTCGGGTGCGTGTGGCGGTGCGGTCACGAGTGTTACGGCACCGGGGTCGGCTTCTGGCTCGGCAGTGCGCGGTGCTTCGGCGGGTGGCTGGGGTGTCGCGTCACCGTCGAGGAAGCGCGCCCACCATTCGCTGTCACGTGCGGTGCGGGACCAATAGGTGTGGAACACCCACCGCGTGCCGGTGCCGGTGCCGGTGCCGGTGCCGGGGTCGTCGCTCGGAGTGACGCGTCGGCGTACGCGGCGCAGGTGCCCGGCCCGGCCGAGTTCGTTGAGTGCGGAGCGGACTGCCTGCTGTCCGTAGAGGGGCTGGGTCTTGGCGATGGTCTTGGCGTCCATCGCGGCGTTTTCGCAGAGCCGGTCGAGCAGGCTCGCGAGGTACGCCTCGCGCGGCGGAAGGTGGTCGAAATCGCCGGGCCGGCGCGGTAGTTGCTCCGGGGCGGAGCGCTTGCCGTAGCCGGGCTTGGCCATGGGATGCGCTGCGGGCGCGGGCGCGGCAGCGCTAGAGTTTTCGTAAGCCACGAGATCGCCTACTTCGATCTTGGGGTGAGTAGCTGTTGTCGTTCCGAATCTGAGGGCGGTGTTTTCGCTGGTCAGGCATAGGGCCGGTGAATCGGTGGGAGTGGTGGCGTGTTGTGTCGTCGCTCCCCGGGAGGTTGCGGATGCCGTCGGTC
>NZ_RPDJ01000050.1 GCF_004023625.1 Streptomyces cavernae
ATTGAGAAGGTCCGCGACGTGGTGGGCCTGTACCTGGATCCGCCCGAGCGCGCCATCGTGCTCTGCGTCGACGAGAAGTCCCAGATACAGGCGCTGGACCGCTCGGCCCCGGTGCTGCCGATGATGCCCGGCATGCCCGAGCGCCGCACCCACGACTACCTGCGCGGCGGCGTCACCACCTTGTTCGCGGCGCTCAACGCCGCCACGGGCGAGGTCATCGGCTCCCTGCACCGCCGCCACCGTGCCGTCGAGTTCAAGAAGTTCCTCGCCAAGCTCGACAAGGAAGTCCCCGCCGGGCTCGACGTCCACCTCATCTGTGACAACTACGCCACGCACAAGACGCCCGCCATCCAGAAGTGGCTCCTGGCGCACCCGCGGTTCCACATGCACTTCACGCCGACCAGTTCCTCCTGGCTCAACCAAGTCGAGCGCTGGTTCGGCCTGCTGACGGACAAGCAGATCCGGCGCGGCGTCCACAAGAACGTCCAGGCACTGGAGAAAGACATCCGCGACTGGATCGCGCACTGGAACGAAGACCCCAAGCCGTTCACCTGGACCAAGTCCGCCGACGAGATCTTCGAACGCCTCGCCGGCTACCTGAACCGCCTACCCAACCCTAAACCCTAAATATGCAGCTTTTCTAAGACTCAGGACACTAGAAGTCTGATGAAGATCTTGGGTTCTGGCCCTGCCGCGTGAGCGGCTTGACAGACCGGATGGGTACTCGGGGTACTCAAGCTGGTCGTGGGCGGGAGTCTGCGGAGAAGATCGTTCGTCAGCGGTCGACTTCGGGGTTTGTCAGGACGAGCAGGGCACGCAGGCGATGGGCGGCGCGGGCGGGGTCGGTGCGGAATTTGCTGAGGGTCCGCCAGCTCTTGAGGCAGGCGAAGCCGTGCTCGACCGGTGCCCGTCCGACGGCGAGAACTCGGTTAGCCCGTAGTCGGCATGCACGCAGCGGTGCCCCGCCCCGCGTTTCTCGGGGGCGGGGCACCGCTGCGTGCCGGGTGTCCTACAGCATGGCGATCGAACTCGCCCGGTCGTTCATCGGGTCCCCGACGTACGAGGTCGTCTGCTGGTACTCATGGTGGACACCGGAGGTGTTAGGGGCATCCCACAACTCCAGCCAGCAGGACAGAGTGGTCAGCGAGCTGACGGAGTTGTCGAAGATGCCATCGAGGTTGGTCTCGAAGTCCCGGCCGTTGCCATTCCGACAGCCTCTGTCGGCGGTTAAGATCATGGCGGAGCCGCCGTAGTTCGAGGCCGTGTAGACAACGCCGAGCTGCACGGACCGCGCCCCTGTAGTGCCCGAGGAAGCCTTGAGACGGTCGGCCAGCTTCTGGTCGATGTGCTTCGCCGACAACGGCGCGTCGGTGATCCGTCCGTAGGTGGAGGCGGCGACGGCCTCCCGGAACGTGCCGTAGCACTGCTTGCTGTCTGAGTCGAGGTTGACCACGCAGTTCGTCGGCGCGGGCGCGGCGTTCGCGGTGGCGGCGGCCGTGCCTAGAGCCAAGATGGTCGTTACTGCTGCAATAGCGATACGTGACATAGCAAACATGGGTCACTCCGGTCTCGTGGATGTCTGCCAACACTCCGCTACTACGACGAGAACCTCATGCAGGTTCACCCTGTCCCCGGGCAACGCCAGTGCCAACATGCGCGACAGCCTCGGCCTGAAGCCGCTGGTACCGGGTATCCCGCCGATCCGCTCCCGGCGCGCCCGCGCCGTCGGCGACCGACCAACCTCCCCGTCGGCCGAGGTGCTGCGCACGTTGGTGGCCGGACTGGTCGGGGAGGTTCCCTCCGCTGCTCATCGTCGAGCCCTTGAGGTGGCAGCGCAGGCCCACTCGTCGACCGAGGAACTGCTGGCGGCCGTGCTCGCCGACCAAGACGCGCCGGGGCTGTTCCAGTGGTTGCGGGAGCTGCCGTTCATCGAGTCGACGCCCTTGGGTCTGTATCCGCATGACGCCGCGCGGGAGACGCTGACGGCCGACCTGCGCTGGCGGGCGCCCATCGCGTTCCAGGCGATGCGGCAGCGCCTGGCGGAGGAGTTACTTGCGTCTGTTGCGCGAAGCCCGGCCGGAGCGGGTGCGTGCGGCCGCTGACGACCTGTCCGGCGCCGGACAGGTGGACAGGCGTGGACAGCGCCGGGCACCACCGGGGCTGGGAAGTGGACAGCGGATGGGGCCAGGCTTCGAGCCATGAGCCCCACCGGTTGCAAGCCCCGACGATCCGGCCCCGCCGGCCCATGGCGCGCGCCGCCCGGCCACGAGCAGCACCGCCTACGGATTGAGCTGCCACGGGTTGACGCGAGAAAGTGTGAGTGGTTGAGTACTCACATGAAGAGCGAACGATCCCGCCAGTTGTCCACCGCCGAGGAGCGCCGCGAGACGGTGCTGCGCACCGCGATCGGCGCCTTCGCCGCCCGCGGCTACTGGGGCACTACCACGACCGAGGTGGCTAAGGCGGCGGGCATCTCGCAGGCATACGTCTACCGCCTCTTCCCGAGCAAGGAACTGCTGTTCACGGCAGTGGTCGAGCACTGCTTCGTGCAGGTGCGAGCCGCCCTGGAGCGGGCCGCCGCCGAGGCCAAGGGCAGCTCCTCGGAGGTGGTCCTCAAGGCCATGGGCGAGGCGTACGCCCGGCTGATCAGCGACAACGACCTGATGCTGATCCAGCTGCACGCCCAGGCGGCGGCGGTGTCGGAGCCAGCCGTGCGCGAGGCCGTGCGGCAGGGCTACGCCCGGCTGGTGGAGTACGTGCGCGGCGCCTCCGGCGGCACGGAACAGCAGGTCCAGGAGTTCTTCGCGCGGGGCATGCTGTGCCATCTCATCGTCTCCATGGGGGCTGAAGAGGTGGACGCCCCCTGGACCCGGACGCTTTCGGCCGGCATCAGGCACTACTGAGCCGGCGCGACCGCGCGGCCGGACTCTCGGCGGGGCACGCAGCCCCGCCTCTCTTGGCCACGCATGTGAGTGGTTAACCACACAAGGAGTGTTCCGTGAAGACCACCGGCACCACCCGCAGCCCCGAAGCCGCTCTCGCGGCGCTCGCCGGGGCGCAGTTCACCGTCATGCTGGCCACCTCGATCGTGAACGTGGCGCTGCCGCAGATCCGGTCGGGCGTGGGGCTGTCGGACAGCGGCACCACCTGGGTGGTCAACGCCTACGGCCTGGCCTTCTGTGGCTGTCGCGGATCAGCGCCCACGGCAGCTACGCCGTCGACGTCCTGGGCACCAGCATTCTCATCGGCCTCGGCCTCAGCATCGCCTTCGTCCAGCTGACCGCCCTGTCCGTCGAGGGCGTCCCTGCCCAGGACGCGGGACTGGCCGGCGGGCTGGTCAACACCACCCGCCAGGTCGGCGGCGCGATCGGCCTGGCCGTCCTGGCCACACTCGCCGGCACCGCCACCGCCCACGCGGCCACCCACCAACCGCACCTGGAGGCGCTGACCGCCGGGTATCGGACCGCCTTCGCCATCAGCGCCGTGATCCTGGCCTCCACCGCCGCCCTCGCACTCCTGCTCTCCCGCCGACGCACCGCAGCCCCGGCGGCCGACCGGCCCGTCCCGCAGCCAGCGGCCCGCCACTGACCACTGACACTCCCCAGCCCCTGACACCACGTCAATCGAGAGGAACCACCGCCATGTTCACCATCGACGAGACCGCCCCCGTCATCGTCCGCCTGTCCACCGTCATCGACGCCCCCCTGGAGCGCATCTGGGCCCTGCACACCGACATCGACGCCTGGGCCGAGTGGAACGCGGACGTCGACCAGGCCAAGCTCGACGGCCCCCTGCTGCCCGGCAACTCCTTCCACTGGAAGACCCACGGCCTGGACATCACCTCCACCATCCGCGAGATCGTCCCCGGACAGCGCCTGGTCTGGGGCGGCCCAGCCAACGGCATCGAGGGCGTCCACGTCTGGACGTTCGAGCAGACCGGCAGCCAGGTCACCGTCCACACCGAGGAGTCCTGGAGCGGCGCCCCCGTCGACGCCGCCGCCGAACAGCTCGGCCAGGCCCTGCACCACTCCCTGACCACCTGGCTCGCCGGCCTCAAGTCACGTGCCGAGCAGGGCGACTGACATTCCCCTCACGGTCCCGCCACACCGCATCCACAAAGCGAGGAGCCCGCCATGACCGCCGACAAGCCGTACCTCATCGGCCACTACACCCCCGCCGTCGACGAGATCACCGCCACCGAACTGACCGTCGAGGGCACCCTCCCGCCGGAACTGACCGGCCGGCTGATCCGCAACAGCCACAACCCCAGGCCCGGCGTCACCCCCACCCACTGGTTCAAGGGCAGCGGCATGGTCCACGGCATCCGCTTGCGCGAGGGCCGCGCCGAGTGGTATCGCAACCGCTGGGTCCGCACCCCCGCCCTCGACGGCGCCCCCTACCTCACCGAAAGCGGCCCCGACCTGACCGCCAGCACCGCCGGCACCCACGTCATCGAGCACGCCGGACGCCTGCTCGCCCTGTGCGAGGCCAACTTCCCCTTCGAACTCAACCCCGACCTGGACACCGTCGGCGCCTACGACTTCGACGGCAAGCTGCGCAGCGCCATGACCGCGCACCCGAAGACCGACCCGGTCACCGGGGAACTGCACTTCTTCGGCTCCTCCCCGTTCCCGCCCTACCTGATCTACTACGTGGCCGACGCCAAGGGGAAGATCACGCACAGCGCCGAGATCCCCGACGCGACCGCCTCCCTCAAGCACGACTTCGCGATCACCCGCCACCACGTGGTCTTCATCGAGGGCACCGTCACGTTCGACCCGAACGAGAACTCCGGCATCCCCTACGGCTGGAACGACGACCAGCCGGCCCGGATCGGCGTCATGCCCCGCCGCCCGCAGGGCACCGGCAAGATCCGCTGGTTCTCCATCGAGCCGGGCAACATGCTCCACGCCGCCAACGCCTACGAGGACGCGCAGGGCCGCATCGTCCTGGAGGGCCCCACCGTCGACCGCGAAGGCTTCCAGCTCTCCTGGAACTGGTGGGTCGGCGCCCCCAGCCGCGGCACCGAGCCCAACACCCGCTCCTACACCCGCCGCTGGGTCATCGACCTCAACGCCGGCAGCGTGGACGAGCAGATCATCGACGACCTCGCCGTCGAATTCCCCACCCTCAACGACGACTTCCTCGGAGCCGAGCACCGCTACCAGTACGCGGTCTCCTTCCCCGACCAGGAAGGCTTCGGCGGCTACGGCGTCGTCAAGTACGACCGCACCACCGGCGTCCGCCGCATCCACCAGGTCGGCGACGCCCGCCTGCCCAGCGAAGCCGTCTTCGTCTCCGCCGCCGGCGCCACCCGCGAAGACGACGGCTACCTCCTCACCGTTACCTCCGACCTCAAGCAGGACGCCTCCCAGCTCCTGGTCCTGGACGCCTCCGGCCTCGACCGGATCGCCACCGTCCACCTCCCGCGCCGCGTCACCGGCGGCATCCACGGCTCCTGGATCCCCGACAGCGAGCCCCACAACTGACCCACCCCCTCCCCTGGGCACGGCGGACCCGCGCCGCCCAAGGAGGCCCCAACCAACCCACCTACACGCAAGGACCTCACCATGCGCATCCGCACCGCGGCCAAGTTCCTCGCCGCCACCACCGGCGCCCTCCTCCTGGCCACCGGCACCGCCTACGCCCTCGGTGACGACAAGCCCGCCACCCCCACCCAGGCTCTGATCGCCCACACCGGCGACGTGGAGATCGACCACAACGCCCCCGTGATCACGCGCGAGAACATCCTCATCCACGCCCCCCTGCGCACCATCTGGAAGATCCAGACCGACGTCGAGAACTGGCCCACCTGGCAGCCCAACGTCGTCTCGGTCGTCAAGGACACCCCCGGACGCCTCCGCCCCGGCTCCGTCTTCCGCTGGACCACCGAGGGCCTTGGCATCACCTCCACCGTCCGCCAGGTCGACCCCGGAAAGCGCCTGGTCTGGGGCGGCCCCGCCCAGGGCATCACCGCCGTCCACGTGTGGACGTTCACCCCGACCGCCGACGGCGTCCTCGTCCACACCGAGGAGTCCTGGACCGGCGCCCCCGTCGACGCCAACCAGGCCGTCCTGCAGGCGGCCCTGGACAACTCGCTCCACAACTGGGTCAACAATCTCAAGCACCAGGCCGAGGCCCAGGCCGGCAAGTAACCCCCTGTCCCCAGCCTCCGGAGCCGTCACCGGCTCCGGCGGCACCCATGCCGGAGAGGCCCACCATGTCGCTCGACAACGCGCTCCTCACGATCCACGCCCTCGCCGCCCTCGTGATGCCCGCCAGCCTCTCCCTGGACTGGATCGGCGTCCTGCGGCTCCGCCGCGTCAGCACGCTTCCCTCCGCCCGCGAAGGCATGACAACCTCGAACGGTCGGCCGCTTTCGGCGCCTGGACACGCCTGAGCACCCTGGCCGCCGGACTCTGGCTCGCCATCGATGCCGGCCACTCGACCGGCTGGATCATCGCCGGACTCGCCGGCTGGACCGACCTCGTCCTCCTCGGCAAACCCCTGACCGGCAAAGACCTGCGCACCATGGCCAAGACCGCGCGCAAGAGCGACAGCCTCACCACCAAACTCGCCGCCAAGATCCACGACCCGCGCCTGTGGTCCTCCGTCCACACCCGCACCGGAGTGGTCGCCGCCGTCCTCACCGACATGCTCGCCAAGCCAGGCACGGTCCTCGCCCTCACCCTTCTGTCCGCCGGATACCTCATCGGCACCCTCACCACACGACTGACCCGCTCCCGCCAATTCGAGCCCGTGAACCTGGCGTAGCCGCCATAGCCCCCCGCCCGGCACCCCCAACCGGGAAAGGGGAGCGCACGCCTCGACCCCCTGCAGGCGACGCGCACCGAGCCCCGCCCGCCCGTCTCGGGTTCTAATGAACGTCGCAACACCCGAAGTCCGGGTGGGCGATGAAGGACCAACAGAAGCACTGTCGGGGGGCGCCCGAACTCTCGCCGTCATGCTCACCGACGGCGGCGAAGCGATATCGGACCCGGCCCTGCTGCGTGACCAGGCGGAGGTGTTCGGCCCCGTCGCCTCCACCCCGACCGCCTGGCGCCTGCTGGCCGGCGTCGGCTCGGCTGCACTTGCCCGCCTGCGCACCGCCAGGGACGCCGCCCGGGAGATCGCCTGGCTACAGGCCGCCGAGACCAGGGCGGGGATACCAGCAGCCCGCGCAGGCAGACGTGGCCTGCCCGGTCTTGTCCTGGACCTCGACGCCACCCTGGTCACCTGTCACTCCGAGAAGGAGCAGGCGGCGGCGACCTACAAGCGCGGCTTCGGCTACCACCCGCTGCTGTGCTTCCTGGACAACACCGGCGAAGCCCTGGCCGGAGTGCTCAGGCCCGGCAACGCCGGTGCCAACACCGCCGCCGACCACATCACCGTCCTCGACCAGGCGCTTGCCCAGTTCCCCGACGCCCACCGCTACGGCACACCCATCCTCATCCGCGCGGACAGTGCCGGAGGAACGAAAGCGTTCCTGGAACACCTCCGGGCACTGCGCTCACGCGGGATCCTCACCCATTTCTCCGTCGGATACGCCGTCACCGAGCCGGTCCGCCAGGCGATCCGAGCCCTGCCCGAGCAGGTCTGGCATCCCGCACTCGAACAGGACGGCACCCTGCGCCAGGGCGCGGAAGTCGCCGAGCTGACCGGCATGATCGATCTGGCCGGCTACCCGGGCGGGACACGGGTCATCGTGCGGCGAGAGCGTCCGCACCCCGGGGCCCAGCTGTCGCTCTTCGACCTGGACGAAGGCATGCGTCACCGGTCTTTCTCACCGACGCCCGTTACGGCGAGGGCTCCTTGCAGCACCTGGAGTTGTGCAAGGCGCCCCTCGCAAAGTGCTGCCTAGAGCGCCCGCCACGTCAGCGTCTTCACGCCCTTGCCCTCCCCCTCGAACGACACCATCGTCGGCCGGTCCCCCTTCTTGAGGAGGTGGACGGTGCAGAGGGTCAGTGCGGAGTTCGGTTCCAGGCGGGTGTTGGGGACGTGGCCACGGCACTGGTCGATACCCTCGGCCTCGCCGCGGCCCGCGAAGGAGAAGTCAAGCAGGGGCACCGGCTGGATGTCGCGGCCGCCGGCGGTGCGCAGACCGACGCCGTCGTCCATGGCCGGGAGGAGCTTCTCTTTGCCGACGTTGCGGTACTCGAAGGTCACGTACCACGGCACGAGGTTCTTCTGCGTGTCGCTCAGGTCGTAGTCGGCGAGGTCCGCGAGGCTCCCCGCGCGCACACTCCTGGGAGTGACACGGATCGGCACGGCGCCCTTGTTGGTGAGGCCCTCGTACGAAGAGTCGGCGGTCGTGCCCGCGGCAAGCAGGCTGCCCCCGTTGTCGTCTCCCTTGCCGTCGCCGACCTTCCACAGGAGGGTGTCGCCGGCTTCGTCGGAGTAGACGACGGTCGCCGGATCATGTCCCTTGGGCAGCATCACCAGCCGGCACACCGTGGCCGTGTCATTGGGCGCCACCGAGGCGGGGCCGGCCTTGTCGCAGTTGTCGGGCAGGGACGGACTCGCCTTGGTCGCAAGGGGATTGGCGTTCCACAGGGAGATCGCCCGGCCGGGCGTGCCGTCCGCCAGGGTGACGGTGAAGCTCGCCTGCGGGCCCGCTCCGCCCACGGGCACCGAGCCGGTGTTGGTGTAGCTGACGGTCAGGTAGTACGGCACCATGCCCTTCAGGTCGTCGTCGAGCCGTACGTGTTTCAGGTCGGCCGCCGTGCCGCGCGCCAGCCGCTTCGGTGAGACCTCGAGCTGATGCGTCGCGCCCCGGTCGGTCCACGTCGCCTTCCTTGCCGTCGACTCGACCGGCAGTGCCGTGGCCGCGGCGGGTTTGCTCGTTCCCTCGTCCGAACCCGCGCCCGCCTCTCCGCCGGTACCGGCGGAGTCCGTGCCGCCCGCCCCGCATGCCGTCAGGATCAGGGCGAACAGCCCGGCTCCCACAACTCCGTTCACGCGTCCGCGCCTTCGCATGGAGCACCCCCGTGCCTTTCGTTGTTCCGTGCGCAACTCGGTCAGCTTAAGGCTGGATTCGATCGGTAAGGTGTTCGCATGGCAATGGGGGTCCGGCGCAGGATGGCTGTCGAGGAGCGGCGGCAGCAGCTGATCGGGGTCGCACTCGAACTCTTCAGCACCCGCTCGCCCGACGAGGTGTCGATCGACGAGATAGCCTCGGCCGCGGGCATCTCCAGGCCGCTCGTCTACCACTACTTCCCCGGCAAACTCAGCCTGTACGAGGCCGCGTTGCAGCGGGCGGCGGACGAACTGGCACAGCGGTTCGTCGAGCCGCACGAGGGCCCGCTCGGTGCCCGGCTGCTGCGCGTGATGCACCGCTTCTTCGACTTCGTGGACGAACACGGGCCCGGCTTCTCGGCGTTGATGCGGGGTGGCCCGGCGGTGGGGTCGTCCACCACCAACGCCCTCGTCGACTCCGTGCGGCAGGCCGCGTACGTTCAGATCCTCGCGCATCTCGGCATCGTGGATCCGCCCGCACGGCTGGAGCTGGTGATTCGTTCATGGATTTCGCTGGCCGAGTCGACGGCCCTGATCTGGCTCGACGGCCGCCGTATCCCGCGCGCGGAACTGGAGTCGCAGCTCGTCCATGATTTCGCCGCGCTGGCCGCGGTGAGCGCGGCGTACGACGCGGAGATGGCCGCGTTGCTGGTGGGTCTTCTCGCGGACGAGCCGGCCGACGGGACGTTCGGCGTCCTCGTCGGCCGGCTCACCGAGTTGGCCCTGCAGGGACAGCGGGGCCAGGCGGTCTGTTGACAGTCCGGTCGTGCCGCACGCCGGATGGCGGTCAGCTGTCGAACTTCTGGTAGGACGGGTCCAGGTCGCGTGTCTCCGCGGAGACGTGCAGCCCGAGGCCCTCGGCCGGCTTCAGGTACTCCCGTACGAGCTGCAGCACCTGCCCCGTCAGCTTCGCCTTGGTCTCGTCGGTGCGTCCGGCGAGCAGACCGATGGTGACGTGCACGATCGCCTCACCGGTGTCGCTGCCGCCCACCACGGTGTCCTCGGTGCGGCGGAACTGTGTCTTGCACGCCTCCAGCTTGGCGGCCGTCGTCTCGACGACGACCGGGTGCAGCGCCCCGGCGAAACCGCGCCGGTCGAAGGCGTCGGCGAGGGACTCGGAGTAGTCGACGGTGATCTGCGGCATGAACGCTCCTGTTGTCGTGCGGGGACTCTCACCTTAAGGGCTGTCCCGTAATCCCCGGCGGGCGCACGACGACAGCTACGGCACCTCGCTGCGTTGTCGGATCGCCCGAATACGTCCAGTATGCGAGCGCCCCTCCGCCTTGCGATGCACCGCTCCCCCAAGCTCTCGACTTCGCTCGAGCAGGGGGACCCCCATGACGCGGCGTGCTGATCCGCCGGGGATTACGGGACAGCCCTTAGCTCCAGCACTCGCAGCGCCAGCAGCGCGATGTCGTCGTCCCGGTCTCGTCCGAAGTGGTCGAGCAGGGCGTCGCAGAGCCCGGCGACCTCGGGCGGCGCCTCGGCGGCCGCCGTCCGCAGGTGGTCCAGGGAGTCCATGAGGTCGGTGCCGCGCGTCTCGATCAGCCCGTCGGTGATCATCAGCAGCCGGTCCCCGGGCTTCAGCACCGTCTCCACCGGCGGCGGCCGGTCCAGACCGAGTCCCAGCAGCGGGCCCGCGCCCTCGACGTAGTGGGTGCCGCCGCCCGCCCGGAGGACCAGGGGCGGGATGTGGCCCGCGTTGGCGATCCGGGTCCGTCCGGTGACCGGTTCGACCAGGGTGAGACAGACGGTCGCCGTCGCGTCGGGGTGGTAGTGGCGCAGCATCCGGTCGAGCCGCGCCACCAGCCTCCCTGGGTCGGTGTCCTCGACGCAGTACGCGCGCAGTGCGTGCCGGATCTCCACCATCACGGCCGCCGCGTCCAGTGAGTGCCCAACCACGTCGCCGACGCCGGCGAGGATGCCGTCGGCGGTGCCCAGCGCCACATGGAAGTCGCCGCCGATCTCGGTCCGCCGGGACGCCGGGACGTAGCGGACCGCGACGTCGACGCCCGGCAGTTCGGGCTGCCGCCGGGGCAGGAAGCTGCGCTGGAGGGTCAGCGCGACCTGGCGTTCCATCCGGTACATCAGCAGGGGTTCGGCGGCCAGTGCGGTCGCCCGGGCGAGTCGGTCGAGCAGTGCCTCGGTCGCCGGGGCGACCGGGCCGGCGGGCAGCGCGAGACATACCTGGGGCCGGCCGTCCGGAGCCAGGCCGAGCACCAGCCGTGCGTCGTCCGGGTCGCCGGGCCGGAAGAAGCCCGGCGGCCACAGCGGAGCGGGCACGACCGTGCCGTGTTCGCCGGTGCGTGCCTGTCCGATCCGGGACAGCAGCCGTGCCACCGCGTCGTGCGCGCCCGCGTCGGGTGGTGCGGCGGCCCGGTCCTCGCCGTGGTCGAGGCCGCTGTGCAGTTCGCCGTCCTGGTCGATGACGAAGGCGGCCGCGGCGGTGCCGGTGAGCCGGGCGGTGCCCTCGGCCGCCGCCACGGCGAGCTGCGTCGGGGTGCGCGCGGCCTGCACGGCGGCGGTCGCCGCGGAGAGCAGTTCCAGCCCGCGTACGTGTGCCTCGACGCCGGTGCGGGGCGGGCACCACGGACCGCGGCCCGTACCACCGCCTGGATCTCCTCGGGTTCGGCGGGCACCGACAGATAGGCCTCGCCTCCGGCGTCCAGGCCGCGGCAGCGGTTGACGGCCGCCGCGGTGCCCGCGGAGAAGTGCACGACGGGGAGTTGGGCCAGCAGCGGCCACGCCTTCAGCCTGCGGCACAGTTCGAAGCCGCTCATGTCGGGCAGTCCGACGTCGACGAGCGCCACATCGGGCAGTGCGCCGGCACGCAGCCGCTGGTCGAGTTCGACGAGGGCCTCCCCGGCGCTGGCGACGGGTACGACCGTGTGGCCCGCCCGCAGCAGCACGGCCCCCATGGCGTAGCGGCTGGCCGCCGCGTCGTCGACCACCAGTACCGTGGAGCGGGTGCGTTCACCGCGTGCGTTCATCGGGGCCGCCCCTCGAGGGCATGCGCAGGGGCAGGCCGCGAGTCGGCCTGCCCGACCACGGTAGTGCGCCGTCAGCCGGTGCGGGAGACGAGTGCACCACGCATCCGGGCCCGCTCGTCAGCAGTTGCTCTTCCCGGCGTGGAGGGCGGGCGCCGTGTCGGTGCCGTCCGTCGCAGGGAATGTCAGCAAGGCGTCTGTCAGCAAGGCGTCGTGGAACTTCCGTCGGCGTCCCCTCGTGCTCCCGCCGACTTCCGGAGCGGCGCCGTAGACCATCGGCCGACGACTGCCGCCGCGGCCGGCTTGCAGGCTGAGGGCACATCTCAGGCACTCAGCAACGGGAGGCGGCCATGTCGATCAGCCGAGCGCGGTTCCTGGCCGGAGCCGCGGGCGCCGGCGCCGCGTTACTGGCCGCGGGCGCGGGCGCGGGCCCGGCTCAGGCCATGCAGCGCGGCCCGGCCCAGCAGGGACTGACCCACCGGGGCGTGGTGTACACGGTCGGCGCGGGCGAGACCCCGGGCACCGCGTGGAACGCGGCGCGGATGCGCCGCGATCTGCGCGCCATCCAGCGCGAGTTGCACGCCGACTCCATCGAGGTCACCGGGGACGGCGTGGAGCGGCTCACCGCCACCATGGCGGAGGCAGCCGAGCGGGGGCTGCACATCTGGGCGCAGCCGACGCTGGGCGACGCCCCGGAGCGGGAGATCCTCGACCATCTCGCGGAGACCGGCCGGTGCGCGGAGCGGCTGCGCCGGCAGGGTGCCGCCGTCGACCTCGCCGTGGGCTGCGAGTTCTGGCTGTTCGTGCCGGGGATTGTGCCCGGCGCCGACGCGCTGGAAAGGGTCGAGAACCTGCTGAAGGGGAACGTCGACTTCGAGGCGATGCAGCGGAAACTGGACGTGTTCCTCGCGAAGGCCGCGAAGGTCGGCCGGTCGGTGTTCCGCGGAAAGCTGAGCTACGCGGCGGCCCAGGACGACCGGGTCGACTGGAGCCTGTTCGACGTCGTCGGCATCGACTACTACTCGTACCACCGCCGACCGGCGCAGTACGTCAGGGAGTTGAGGAAGTACCTGCGGCACGGAAAGCCGCTCGCCATCACCGAGTTCGGCGCCTGCACCTTCCGGGGCGCGCCGGAACAGGGCGGGATGGGCTGGTACAACGTCGACTACTCCAAGGAGCCGCCGGAGGTGAACGAGGGGCTGGTCCGCAGCGAGCGCACACAGGCCACGTATCTGACCGGGCTCCTGGACGTCTTCGAGTCGATGGGCCTGTACGCGGCGCAGGCCTTCGAGTTCGTCACCGCGGACGCACCGCACCGGCCCGACGATCCGCGCCACGACCTCGACATGGTCAGCTACGCGATCGTCAAGCCGATCCAGGACCGGCCGGGCGACCCGGCATCGAACTGGCACTGGGAGCCGAAGGAGGCCTTCCACGCGCTGGCCCGGCGCTACGAACGGGCCCGGTGCCGCGCCGACGCTGCGACACGGCACCGGGTCTGACGCACATCAGCCGGCCCACCACACGGTGGTGTCCGCGGGAAGCTCGAACTCGCCGTCGGTCACGACGACTTCAGTGCTGGACACGAGGACGCGCCCGTATCCGGGAATCCGCACGGCCGTCCCGTTGGTGTTGGCCGTGCAGACGAATTCGCCGCGCCGGAAGGCCAGTACGCCCTCAGGCGCCTCGAGCCAGGTCACGCTGTCCCCGGCACCGAGGTCGGGGTGCTCGTGCCGGACCGCGAGCGCCGACCGGTACAGCTCCAGCGTCGAACCCGTGACGCCCGTCTGCGCCTCGACGCTGAGCTCGCCCCACTCCCGCGGCTGCGGAAGCCAGCTGCCACCGTCGCCGAAGCCGTAGGAGGGACCGGTGCGGGTCCACGGGATCGGCACCCGGCAGCCGTCGCGGAAGCCGTCCTGACCGGCGCCGCGGAAGTAGGCCGGGTCCTGGCGCACCTCGTCCGGCAGGTCCACGACCTCCGGCAGGCCCAGTTCCTCGCCCTGGTAGATGTACGCCGAGCCGGGCAGGGCGAGCATCAGCAGGGTCGCCGCACGGGCGCGCCTGAGGCCCAGCTCACGGTCGCCCGCCAGCCGGATCTGGGTGCCGAGGCCCGCCGGGTTGCCGAACCGTGTGGTGTGCCGGGTGACGTCGTGGTTGGACAGCACCCAGGTGGCCGGGGCGCCGACCGGGCGCATCGCCTCCAGGGTGCGGTCGACCACCGCGCGCAGCTCGGCCGCGTGCCAGTGGGTGGTGAGGTACTCGAAATTGAAGGCCTGGTGCAGTTCGTCGGGGCGCACGTAGTTGGCGCTGCGTTCCACCGTCGGCGTCCAGGCCTCGGCGACGAAGATCCGCCCGCCCGTCTCCCACCACCGCGCTTCCGAGGAGGGCCCTTCGGGTGCTTCTCGTTTCGCGTACTCGTCCAGGACAGTGCGCCACTGGCGGTAGATCTCGTGCACGCCGTCCTGGTCGAAGAACGGCACGACATCGTTTCCCAGCAGCTTGAGCTGCTCGTGGTCGCCCAGGTCGGGCAGGCCCGGGGCCTTAACCAGGCCGTGCGCGACATCGACGCGGAAGCCGTCGACGCCCATGTCGAGCCAGAACCGCAGGATGGAGCGGAACTCGTCGCCGACGGCCGGGTGGTCCCAGTTGAAGTCGGGCTGCTCGGGTGCGAAGAGGTGGAGGTACCAGTCGCCGGGGGTGCCGTCACGCTCGGTGACCCGGGTCCAGGCCGGTCCGCCGAAGATCGACTCCCAGTCGTTGGGCGGCAGTTCGCCGTTCTCGCCCTTCCCGGGCCGGAAGTGGTAGCGGTCCCGCAGCGGTGAGCCGGGGCCTTCGCGCAGCGCCCGCTTGAACCACTCGTGCTGGTCGGAGGAATGGTTCGGCACCAGGTCGACGATCACCCTGATCCCCAGCTCATGGGCGTCGCGGATCAGCGCGTCGGCGTCCAGGAGCGAGCCGAACATGGGGTCCACGGCGCGGTAGTCGGCGACGTCGTAGCCGGCGTCGGCCTGCGGGGAGGCGTAGAAGGGGCTGAGCCACACGGCGTCCACACCGAGGTCGCGCAGATACGGAAGTCGGGAGCGTACGCCTTCCAGGTCACCCATGCCGTCGCCGTCGCTGTCGGCGAAGCTGCGCGGATACACCTGGTAGATCACGGCGTCCCGCCACCAGTCGCGGTGTCGGGCGACGGTGGCGAGGGCCGACGTCGTGGCGGCCGGGGCCGGATCGGCGGAGTGCTGGCTCATGTCGTCCTTGATCGGTTTGCTCGGTTCAGTCGGTTCGGCTGGGTTGGTTGGTTCACAGAGGGAGTCTGTCGGCAGGGCCGACATGAATACTGAGGCTCGCAGGTTTTCCTCGGTTTACGTAGGCCCTTCTCATACGCTGGTCAGCCTTTCGTCCCACCTGCGGTGAGGCCGGTCACCGGGTTCTGCCGACCAAGGTAGAAGACGAAGGTAGAAGACGGCGGCCACAGGGACGGCGATCAGGACGGCGGTTGCGGCCATGTATCCGAGAAGGCGGGTATCCGAGAGGGCGTGTATCCGAGAGGGCGTGTATCCGAGGTGGCGTGTATCTGAGCGCGAAGGCCAGCCGCGGAGCGTCGGGCTTCGTCCGTGCCGGGCAGGACCTGCTCTGGCTGAGCGCACGGGGCGTCGCACAGCGACTGGCCGGCACTCGCCGTACCCCCTGAGGTCGTCAGGCGGCGGCCGCGTCACCCCTCGAACGGGAGTGCCGGCAGTGTGCACCACGGTGACGCACGGTGGTGCACGACGGAGACGCACGACGGGGGTGCGCGCGGGCGACACGATGGCGCTCGGCGATGTCCGGGCGGCCGACGCTCCGGCAGCGCGGCCCCGGCGTACCCAGGGACGTCTCGGTGGTGGGCTTCGACGACTCCCCGCTGACCCCTTCACGGCCCCGCCGCCGCCCATGATCCGCAAGGGTGGTGCGGGGGGTCGACGGCCTCGGCCCCTAAGGGAAAGAAATCGTTCGTAAGTCGGATAACCCGGGCCGCCCATAACGCCCAAAGGTGGAGAACATGCGATCCGGACCCAACCAGGGGATGATCGGTACGGGACGGTTTGTCTGGCAGACTTTTCCTCATGGGCGATACCACCGTGACGACTCTGGAGGATCGGCCCCGGGCCGTTTCGTCGCCCGTCGCGGACGAGGCCGACGGGCGGGCGGGCCAGGCCCGTCTGCGCCGGTTGCGGAAGCCCCGCCGGCCCCGGCTGTGGTTCGAGATCCTGCTGATCGCGGTGAGTTACTGGACGTACTCGCTGATCCGCAACGCCGTTCCGGAACAGAGGACCGAGGCGCTCACCAACGCCGACTGGCTCTGGCGGTTGGAACACCATCTGTCCATCGCCGTCGAGGACAACATCAACCGAGTCCTCAACACGGTCGACTGGCTCATCATCGGGATGAACTACTACTACGCGACACTGCACTTCGTGGTGACGCTGAGTGTCCTGGTGTGGCTCTACCGCAGTCATCCGGGACGCTACGCGGGGGCGCGCCTCGCCCTTTTCGCCACCACGGCGGTGGCCCTGCTCGGCTACTACCTCTACCCGCTGGCACCGCCCCGGCTGATGTCCGGCGGCGGCTTCGTGGACACCGTGCTGGTGCACCAGACCTGGGGCTCGATGGCGTCCGGCGATCTCAAGAACATGTCCAACCAGTACGCGGCGATGCCCTCGATGCACATCGGCTGGTCGCTGTGGTGCGGGCTGACGATCTACGCCCTCGCGCGCGTCCCGTGGGTCCGTGTCCTCGGGCTGCTCTACCCGGCGGCCACCCTGGTCGTGATCGTCGCCACGGCCAACCACTTCTGGCTGGACGCGGTGGGCGGCATGATCTGCCTGGCGTTCGGCTTCCTGGTCGCCCGCCTTTGGTACGGCGCCCTGCCCTACGCACTCCCGCGGATCCCCGCCGAGGCCTCGTCCGCCGGGCTCAGGGAGCGCTGGGCCGCGGCCCGCAGCGCCTCGACCCCACGCAGCACGGACTGAGGCGGCGCGCTCTCCCGTACGTACGGCGGCTCAGACGGCCCGCCCGGGCTCGGGCCCGTGCACCGGGCGCAGACGATACGACGTCGGTGCCGGTGGTGGGGGTTCGGGCGTCGGCCGAACGGGGGCCGACCTGGTGGTTGTCGAACTGGGTGGGTGCCGACTTGGCGGGTGCCGAACTGGGTGGGTGCCGACTGGGCGGCCGAGCCGGAGCGGGACACGGGTGCGGGTCCGGTGGCCGGGCCGGAACGGGTCCGGTGACCGAAGCCGGAGCGGGCCGGAGCGGGACACGGGTGCGGGTCCGGTGGCCGGGCCGGAACGGGTCCGGTGACCGAAGCCGGAGCGGGCCGGGTGGCCGGGCCGGATCGGGTCCGGTGACTCGGAGCCGGAGCGGGTCCGGTAGTGGCCGGGCCGGAGTGGATCACCGGCGCGGGTCTGGTAGCCGGGCCCGAGCGGATCACGGACGCGGGTCCGGTAGCCGGGCCGGAGCGGGGCCGGTGGTCGGGCCCGCGTGGCGGTCACCCTGTGCCGGTCCCGTAGAACAGCTGCTCCACGACGCCCCGAGCCCGCCGTGTGATCCGCCGGTAGTCGTCGAGCATGTCGCCCGCGTGCCCCGGACCGTACCCCAGGTAACGCCCCACTGCGGCCAGCTCGCGGCTCTCGGAGGGGAACGTGTCCCCCGCCCGGCCGCGCACCAGCATCACCGCGTTGCGCACCCGGGTCGCCAGTACCCATGCCTCGTCCAGGACCGCGACCTGCTCCGCCGGCAACAGTCCGGCATCGCGTGCGGCGGCGAGCGCCCGGCGGGTGCGGGTGGTGCGCAGCCCCGGCTCCGCCCACCCGTGCCGCATCTGGAGGAGCTGCACCGTCCACTCGACGTCGGACAGCCCGCCCCGCCCCAGTTTGGTGTGCAGGGCCGGGTCCGCGCCGCGCGGCAGCCGCTCGGACTCCATTCGTGCCTTCAGCCGCCGTATCTCCCGTACCGCCGCGTCCCCGAGCCCGTCCGCCGGGTACCGCAAGGGGTCGATCAGCTCGAGGAACCGGGCCCCCAGCTCTTCGTCCCCGGCGACGAATTCGGCGCGCAGCAGCGCCTGCGACTCCCACACCAGCGACCACCGCCGGTAGTACGCCTCGTACGACGCCAGCGTCCGTACGAGCGGCCCCGACTTGCCCTCCGGCCGCAGATCGGCGTCGATCAGCAGCGGTGGATCCGCGCTGGGTATCCGCAGCAGCCGCTGCATTTCCTCGGCCACGGCGTTGGCGGCCTCGGCGGCCTCCTGGTCGTCCACGCCCGGTCGCGGCTCGTGCACGAAGAGTACGTCGGCGTCGGATCCGTAGCCCAGTTCGTGCCCGCCGAACCGGCCCATGCCGATGACGGCGAACCGGGTGGGCATCGCCTCCTCCCCGTCCCCCCAGCCGGCGCGCACCACGGCCCGCAGGGTTCCGGCCAGGGTCGCGGCCGTCAGGTCGGTGACGGCCGGGCCGACCCGGTCCACGAGTGCCCCCTGTCCGGCCTCCGGGGCATCCTCGGCCCCGTAGGAGGCAACGATGTCGGCCGCGGCAGTACGGAACAGCTCCCGCCGCCGTACTCCGCGCGCGGCCGTGACGGCGGCCTCGGCGTCGCCGGCGCGCCCCACGGCGGCGAGGATCTCCCGCTCCAGGTGCGTACGGTCGCGCGGCTCCAGGCCGCCTCCGTCGCCGTCACCGTCGCCGAGCAGTGCCACGGCCTCCGGCGCCCGCATCAGCAGATCGGGCGCGAGCCGCCCGGCGGACAGCACCCGGGCGAGGTTCTGGGCGGCGGCGCCCTCGTCCCGCAGCAGCCGCAGATACCACGGAGTCCTGCCCAACGCGTCCGACACCTTGCGGAAGTTGAGCAGACCGGCGTCGGGGTCGGCGGAGTCCGCGAACCAACCCAGCAGCACCGGCAGCAGAGTTCGCTGGATGGCCGCCTTCCGGCTCACCCCGGACGCCAGTGCCTCCAGGTGCCGCAGTGCGGCGGCCGGGTCCGCGTACCCGAGCGCGACCAACCGCTCCCGTGCCGCTTCGGCCCTCAACCGGATCTCCCCCGGCGCGAGTTGGGCGACGGCGTCGAGCAACGGCCGGTAGAACAGCTTCTCGTGGAGCCGCCGTACCACGGCCGCGTGCCGCTTCCACTCGCGGTTCAGCTCCGGGACGGGCTCGGTGCGCAGTCCCAACGACCGCCCGATGCGCCGCTGATCGGCCTCGTCCTCGGGCACGAGGTGGGTGCGGCGCAGCCGGTAGAGCTGGATGCGGTGCTCCATCGAGCGCAGGAAACGGTAGGCCCGGTCGAGCTGCGCGGCGTCGGACCGTCCCACGTAACCGCCGGCGGCCAGTGCTTCGAGTGCGTGCAGCGTGGTGCCGCTGCGCAGGGCGGTGTCACCTCGTCCATGCACCAACTGCAGCAGTTGCACGGCGAATTCGACGTCGCGCAGACCGCCGGGACCGAGTTTCAGCTCGCGCTCGATCTCGGCCGCGGGGATGTTCTCGACGACCCTCCGGCGCATCTTCTGCACGTCGGTGACGAAGTTCTCGCGCTCGGCGGCCTTCCAGACGAGCGGTTCGAGCGCGGCCACGTACTCCTCGCCCAGCTCCATGTCCCCCGCGACCGGACGCGCCTTGAGGAGCGCCTGGAACTCCCAGGTCTTGGCCCAGCGGCGGTAGTAGGCGAGGTGGCTGCTCAGCGTCCGCACCAAGGGGCCGTTGCGGCCCTCCGGGCGCAGATTGGCGTCGACCGGCCAGATGCTGCCCTCCACCGTCGTCTCGGAGCAGATCCGCATCATGTGCGAGGCGAGCCGGGTCGCGGAGCTCACCGCCTTGCCCTCGTCGGCGCCGTTCACCGGTTCACCGACGAAGATCACGTCGACGTCGGAGACGTAGTTGAGTTCATGGCCGCCGCACTTGCCCATGGCGATGACCGCGAGCCGGCACAGGGCGGCGTCGTCGGGCGCGGCGGCGCAGGCGATGGCGAGCGCGGTACGCAGTGTGGCCGTGGCGAGGTCGGCCAGCTCTGCAGCGGTCTCGGCGACGTCGGTGGTGCCGCAGACGTCCCGTGCGGCTATGGAGAGCAGACAGCGGCGGTAGGCGACGCGCAGCGACACCGGGTCGGTGGCGTCGGCGAGCCCGCGCTCGAACTCGGTGGTCCCCGGATGCAGGTCGTGCGGCTCGTACATCACCAGGGCGTGCCAGTCCCGGGGGTGCCGGGCGAGGTGGTCGGCGAGCGCGGCGGACGCCCCGAGCACACCGAGCAGCCGGTCGCGCAGCGGCTTGGCCGAGACCAGGGTGTCCAGCAGTTCCCGGTCCGGCTGCGCCTCCAGGAGACGTACCAGTCCGGACAGTGCCAGGTCCGGGTCGGCGGTGGCCCCGAGCGCGTCGAGCAGCACCGGGTCATTGCGTACGGGCGCCAGCTCGACCGCGTCCAGCAGTCGCTCGGCGGCCGAGGGATCGGTGAATCCGTGCCGCAGCAGCCTGCTGAACGTACTGCTTCTGCGCCCCGGCACGGTCATTCCCCGGCCCTCCCGTCGGCTCGAGTCGGATCAGCGTCGGATCACTGTTGGATCTTTGTTGGATCGATGTCGGATCAGCGTCGGATCAAGGTCGTACGGCCTTGAGCCTAACCGGAGTACCTCGAGGAAGCCCCTGGGCGGGACCACCGATGAGTTTCGGCCGGGCACGGGGTCTGTCCTTGGAGGAACTGTGCCGTCGTGCTCACGGAAGGATGGACGGTCATGGACATCGGCGTCATGAAGGGACCACAGGGGCGGGTCGACCCCCGTTACAGCAGCGAGGACGCCGTCGCGCCCGCCTGGTCCGAGGTGGAGGCGATGCTCGCGGGGGCGGAGCTCTTCTGGATCTCGACCGTGCGGCCCGACGGACGGCCGCACGTCACACCGCTGCCCGCGGTCTGGGCGAACGGGGCGCTGCACTTCTGCACGGGCCCCGAGGAGCGCAAGGCGCTGAATCTGGCGCTGAACCCCCATGTCGTCCTGACGACGGGCACCAACACCTGGAACGAGGGCTACGACCTGGTGGTGGAGGGCGAGGCCGTGCGGGTCTCCCACGACGACCGTCTGCGCGAGCTGGCCGGGCTGTGGGAGGCCAAGTACGGCAGCTTCTGGCATTTCGAGGTGCGAGGTGGCTGCTTCCACCACGGGCCGGGGCGAGCTTTCGTCTTCACGGTGGCGCCCCAGACGGTTTTCGGCTTCGGTAAGGGAGAGCCGTTCAGCCAGACCCGCTGGCGATTCGAGTGACGGGGACGACAGAGACCACAGACCCCACAGCCACAGAGACGACAAAGACAGCGGAGACGGCAAAGGCAGCCGAGAAGACAGAGACGCCAGCACCAGGGACCACGTCAACAAACAGGACAGGGACAGCAGGGACAGCAGGGACAGCAGGGACAGCAGGGACAGCAGGGACAGCAGGGACAGCAGGGACAGGGACAGGTTTTCGAAAGGACCAGGCATGCAGTACACGCTCGAAGTGATCCCACTGCCCGTCAGTGACATCGACCGGGCCCGGGACTTCTACCGGGACCAGGTCGGCTTCCACGTCGACATCGACCAGGAGGTGATGCCGGGGATGCGCATCGTCCAGCTGACGCCCCCGGGCTCCGGCTGCTCGATCGCCCTCGGTGACACCGTCTGGGAGACCATGCCCGGCCCGCACCCGGCGCCCGGCTCCTACCAGGGTCTGCAGCTGTGTGTCCCGGACATCAAGGCGGCCCACGAAGAACTGCGCGAACGCGGCCTCGATGTCTCCGAGCCGGTGCAGTTCGCACCCGACGACGGCGCCACGTTCATGTACTTCAAGGACCCGGACGGCAACGGCTGGGCGATCCAGGAGTACCGGCAGCGGGCGACGAAGCCGCTGCACGAGCTGCTGACGGAGTTGGCGGGCGCCTGAGTGCCCTTGGCCCTTGGGAGCCCTGAGGGCTGCGAGCCCTACAGGAGGGTGGTCACGGCTGTGGCCGTCCAGTGGCCCGCCGTGCCGGGCCGCGTGGCCAGGTACTGGGCGATGCGCGCGCCCGGCCAGGCGTGCGCCTCGTTCAGGCCCGAACCGATGTGCCGCAGATAGGTGGAGTTCGGCGCGTTCCACCGGACCTCGTGCATGTGCCAGGGAGCGGTGAACGTCAGGACGGGGTGCGCGTCCAGGTGTCCGGGACAGACCAGCGTCTCGTAGCGCCCGGGGCCCATCTCGGCGCGGCCGGATGCCAGTACCGGGGCGAGGTCGAGTTCCGCCCCGGGTTCCCGGCACATCTCCTGAGCGGCGATGTCCGCGAACTGCTCGGCGGTGAGCAGATAGGCGCGTGCGGGCGTTCCGCCGCCGCCGTTCGGGTCGTAGAAGGCCATACCGCCGGTCCATGCCCGGGACTCCAGGGCGAAGTACAGCTGGCCCGGGAGCGTCACCGGCCGAGTACGCTCCGGCGGCCGCGTGTCACGACAGCCGGGGTAGGTGCGGCGGCCCCCGGGGGGCCTGCCGCCCGACAGGTAGTACCGGAAGCGCGCCAGGTGCATGTTGGACCCGAAGGCGGCGTACCAGACGTGGCCGGGCTGGCCCGGCGGCGTGCGTCCGTCCGCGACGTGGCCGGCACGGCCGTGTTTTGCAGCCGGGGTTCCGGTGTGCGGGACGGGCTCCTCGGACCGGGTCCGCTCGGGCATACCTCCAGTCATGTCACCCTTCCGGGCGTCTGACAAGTCCAAGACAGACCGACCGAGGGATCCAGGAGCCCCACAGGAGCCTTCATAGCCTCTGAAACCCCAGCAGGGGCTACAGGATGGAAGGCCACCGGACGCAGCCCAGGACCGCCCCGGCCCTGTGAGACGCCGTGGTGAGATGAGAGGTAGTGGTGAGACGCCGTGGGGCCGACAGACGCGGTGGGCCGGCAGGAGGCGCCGTGGGCCGGCAGGAGACGCGGTGGAGCTGTCAGGAGACGCGGCCGGGGCTGCTGGGCCTCATCCTCGTCTACTGAACTGGTTGCCCCAACAAGCGACGTCGCCCCGTCGCGACGCCCGGCACTCCCCCAAGCTCTTCGAGCAGGGGGGACCCCCAGAGCATGCTCCCCCAAGCTCTCGACTTCTCCCCGACTCTCGGCTGCGCTCGGTCGGGGGGACCCCATGAGCAGGGGGACCTCCATGACGCCGCTCCTTGACGGGCAACCGTTGCCTCCCGGGGCGCTAAGGGGTCCCGGCCGCCGCTGCCCGCGATCCGCCCCGGTCAACCAACTCGTGGAGGACAACGGAGAACATCGTCATCCGCACGCACACCGGGCCCGCGCTGTTGCTCGGCCGTGCGGCACTGTCAGAGGTCATTGCCGGCGTAGGAGAGATTGAAGCTCTTGTTGGTCAGCGGGAAGTCCGGAACGATCGTGTCGTTCAGGGCGACCGGCAGCGCGGGCCAGTTGAAGAACGACGGGTCGACCGGCTTGACCCGGGAAAGGGTGCTGTCGGCGGCGAGCTCGACGCGGGTGGCGATGGTGCCGCGCCAGCCTTCGACGAGGCCGACGCCGCTGCGCGGACCTTGCCCGGGGACGGCCGTGGGTCCGAGGACCGCGCCGGTGGCGACACAGTCGGTGAGCTCACGGATCAGGGCGAGGGAGGCGTCGATCTCTTCGGCGCGGACCAGGAAGCGGGCAAGGACGTCGCCGCCGTCGTGCACGGGGATGCCGGAGGGGCGTCCGTGCGGGGTGAAGGGGTGGGCGATACGGGCGTCCAGGGGCAGGCCGCTGGCGCGGGCGACGTAGCCGAGGCAGCCGATGTCGCGGGCGGCCTCGGTGCGCAGGATCGCAGTGCCGGTGAAGCGGTCGTGGACGGTGGAGTGGCCGAGCGCCAGCCGGACGATCTCGCGGATGTCGTCGCCGAGGGCGTCCAGCTGGGCGGGAACGGGCAGGGTGCGCAGGGCGCTGCCGCCGGGGACGACGCCGCCGCGTAGCAGGCGGTGTCCGGTTACCGCATGGTTGAGGCGCAGGAGCTGTTCGCGGACGCGCTGGGCGTGGGCGTTGAGGATGCCGTATCCGACGTCGTTGCAGAGCATGCCGAGGTCGGCGACGTGGTTGTGGAGCCGTTCGAGTTCCAGGAGCAGGGCGCGGGCGCACTGGGCCTGTTCGGGGACTGACATGCCGGTTGCCTCCTCGACGGCCAGGCAGTAGGCGAGGGCGTGGCCGACCGCGGTGTCGCCGCTGATGCGTTCGGCCAGCGGCAGCCCAGCGGCCACCGTGCGGCCCTGGAAGAGTTTCTCGATGCCCTTGTGGACGAACCAGAGGCGGGCCTTGAGTTTGAGGATGGTCTCGCCGACGACGGAGAAGCGGAAGTGGCCGGGCTCGATGATCCCGGCGTGGACGGGGCCCACGGGGATTTCGTAGACGCCATCACCGGTGACCTCCAGGAAGGGGTATGGGCCTTCCTGTTCGCCGAAGGCGGGCGGGTCCCCGGCATCCGGATGCATCGGGTACCAGCCGCGCGGCCAGTGGAAATGGCGTACCAGGCGGCGGGGCAGGGGATGGCCGAGGGGCACGATGCCGTGCAGGTCGTGCATCTCGCGTTCGAACCGGCCGGCGGGGAAGGACAGATGGGCCAGGCTGGGCACCTCGGGCCGGGCCGGGTCGAGGCACACATGCAGCTCGGTGCGGGTGTCGGGCGGCCCGGAGACGAAGAGGTAGACGATCCGCACCGCTTCCTCGTCGTGGTGGGCGGCGACCAGGGCCAGGCGATGGTCGCTTCCGAGCAACGCCTGTGCCTGCACGGCCAGTTCGCCGGTGGGGACCTGGTGCACGGTACGCGCCATGGTGTCAGGGCCTTTCGAGGACGGCGGCGGCCTGGGAGAGCAGGTCGCCCAGCGGGCCGACAGCGATGCCGAGCGCGGCACAGGCCGCCAGGCCGAGGACCAGGGGCCACAGCGCGGAGGGGCTCTCGCCGGTCGGCTCGCCGGGGCCGAGCAGCATCCGCGCAGTGCGCGTGGCCAGCGCGGCGAAGGCGATCAGGACCAGCAGGAGGGCGGCCGCCATGGCCCACCCCAGTCCTGCACCGGCGGCGAATCCGGCGCGGGCGATGCCCAGTTCGGAGGCGAAGAGGCTGAACGGCGGGAAGCCCAGCAGCGCCACGACCGCCAGCCCGAACAGCGCGCCCAGCCACGGCGACTGGGCGAGCACCCCGCGCACTCGCCCGATCTTCGACGTGCCGCGCAGCTGCAGGATCCCACCGGAGGCGCAGAACGCGGTGGCCTTGGCCAGCCCGTGTCCGGCGATGTGCAGCAGACCGGCGGCCAGGGCGAGCGGGCTGCCGATCGCCGCGGCCAGGGCGACCAGGCTCATGTGCTCCATGCTCGAATAGGCCAGCATGCGCTTGTAGTCGCGCTGGGCCACAAGCAGCCCGGCCGCGAGCGCCAGGGTCAGCAACGCGATGCCGGTCAGCAGGACGCGGGTGAAGTCCGGCCCGAGGGCGGCATCGGCGATGACCTGGTAGCGCAGGATCGCGGCGAACGCGACCGACAACAGCACCCCCGACATCAGCGCCGAGACCGGGGCGGGGGCCTGGCTGTGCGCGTCGGGCAGCCAGGCGTGCAGCGGCACCAGGCCCGCCTTGGCTCCGTAGCCGAGGACGACCAGTGTGATGCCGAGACGGGTGACCGCCGGATCGAGCCGGTCCGCACGGGCGAGCAGCGTCGGCCAGTCCAGGGCCCACGCCTCCGCGACGCCGGCCTGGCGGGCGGCGTAGTAGATGAGCACGGTGCCGAGGAAGGCGAGCGCGATCCCTGCAGAGCAGATCACCACGTACTTCCAGGCCGCCTCCACGGACGTACGGGCGCGGCGGTGACCAACGAGGAACGCGGTGACGATGGTCGTGGCCTCGATCGCCACCCACAGCACGCCGAGATTCGCGGTCACCAAGGCCAGGCACATCGCGGCGAGGAAGGCGTGCACGAGCACGTGGTAGCGCCACGCGCTCACATCCGGGATCCGTCCGGCGGCCCGCTCACCCGCCAGGTGGGCCGGGGCTGAGGCGCAGGCGATCAGTGCGACGGCGCCGACCACCAGCAGCATCCACACGGTCAGCGCATCGGCCCGCAGCAAGCCGGAGTACGCAGCGAGCGCCCCGTCGTCGACGACGTCCGATGCCAGGAGCGCGCCGCAGACGAGAATCACCGTCGGCGAGGCCAGTCCGGCCCAGTCGGCCGGACGGCGCCCGCGCGCCCGGGGAGCGAGAAGCTGCTCCACGGGCGCGGAGGCATCTGATGCTTCCCCCTTGCCGTCCTCCACGCTCACACCCCCTGCCGCGGTCCCCGGGTGCCGGACAGTCTTCTCCGCAAGCTGTGGACGGGGCCTCGCCTCCCCCCGGGCCGTCGGTACCGCTCGTGACGCCCTTCGCGTGACGAGCCCGACGAGCGCGTACCCGGCGGCCACGGCCAGCGGTGCGGCGGCGGGAACGGTGAGCAGGAGCGCGGTCAGTGCGGCGTTCATCAGTCGTGCAGCTCCCGCAGGTCGTCGATGTAGGTGGTGCCGAACGCCTCCCGCACCCGTACGGTGAGCAGTTGCAGCACCAGCACGGCGAGCAGCACGTCGAAGGAGACGCCCAGTTCGACGATCAGTGGCACCCCGGACGCGGCCAGGAAGGCGGTCGCCGTGATGCCGTTGTCCAGCAGCAGGAACCCGACCACCTGGGCCAGCGCCCGCCGCCGGGTCACCAGCACGAAGAACCCGATCAGGACCACGGCGAGCCCCACGGGCAGCGCGCGGGTGGCGGGTGTCGGATCCAGCTCGACCAGGGGGCGGGCGACCGCGTAGGCGAGCAGCGTGAGCGCGGCCGCGGTCAGCAGCGAGGCCGCCACATTCACCAGCGGCTGCGTCTCGCGCACCTCCTCACTGCGCACATACGGCCGCGTCTCGCCCTGTTCCTGGTCGGCGACGAGCGCGGTCAGGGCCCGGCGGATCAGATACGGCAGCAGCCCGGCCCGCAGTGCCCCGATCCCGGCGGCCACCACGATCAGGTCCCAGCGGTCCTCGTGCAGCCCGAGGAGCAGGGCGATCGCCGCGAGTGCGAGTCCCTGCAGGGCGAAGAGCCGCACGATCGCGACGAGTTCACGCCGCCACAGCACCACCACCGCGGCCAGCAGAAACGCCCCGCAGGCCAGATCGAGCAGCTGGGTGAACAGACCTTCGCTCATCACTCACCGCCCAGGAAATACGAGGCCGTCACCGCGAGTAGCGCCAACAGGAAGGAGCCGGCGAGCAGTTCGGGCACCCTGAACAGCCGCAGCTTGGCCCAGAACACCTCCGCCGCCGCCAGCGCCATCCCCAGCACCGCCACCTTCAGCACCACCAGCAGCAGGGCGAGCAGCACGGCCACGAGTGACCCGCTCGTGGCGATCCCCCATGGGGCGAACAGCGAGGCCAGCAGCCCCAGCAGTACGGCGAGCCGCAGCTGGGCGCCGAACTCGACAAGCGCCAGGTCCGGTCCGGCGTATTCGAGCACCATGGCCTCGTGGACCATGGTCAGCTCCAGGTGGGTGGAGGGATTGTCCACCGGCAGCCGGCCGCTCTCGGCCAGTACCGCGACCGCGAGCGCGGCGATCGCCAGCAGTCCCGCAGGGGAGGTCAGCCGGGCGGGCTGGTCGGCCGCTCCGGCGACGATGACGGGCAGGTTGGTCGACCCGGCCGGTATCGACAGGGCGAACACTGCCATCAGGATGGTCGGCTCGACCAACGCGGCGATGGTCATCTCCCGGGAGGCCCCCATGCCGCCGAACGCGGTGCCGGTGTCCAGGCCCGCGAGCGCCAGCGCCAGCGTGCCCAGCGCCAGCAACGCCACCACCACGATCAGATCCGCCCGCCCCCGCACCGGCGTGTCCGTGGACACCAGCGGCACCAGCACGGCCAGCACCAGCGCCGTGGCCACCAACAGCAGCGGCGCCCACCGAAACGCCGGCCCCGTACCGACGGGGCTGATGGGTTCCTTGCGCAGCAGCTTGCGGGTGTCCCGCCACGGCTGGACCACCCCCGCCCCGGCCCGGCCCTCCAGACGCGCCCGGGTCTGCCGCATCAGACCGGTCAGCAGCGGCGCGCCGACCACCACCGCGCCCACTTGGAGGGCGATCGCCGCGTATCCGACCGCGTTCACCAGCCCACCACCAACACGACAAGCAGAGTGACCAGGCCGAAGAAGCCGTAGCCGAGATAGACGTGCACACTGCCGCCCGCCAGCCTCCGCGCCGACTGCCCGGCAGCGGCCAGCACATCGAGGACCGGCCGGTACAGGCGGTGCTCGATACGGTCGGGCACGCGGTTGCGAAAGCGCACCCGCTCCACGAGATACGCCGACTCGCGCACCGGCGTGACATCCACATCCTGCTCCGGGGCGAGCACATCGTCGAAGACCCGCTGCAACGGCTCGGCGAACGACGTCGCCGTATAGGCCATGCGGGGCGTCGGCACCCCGCCGCCGCAGTCCCACAACCTGGCCTGCGTACGCCGCTGCCGGCGCCGCGCCGCCCACTGCACCGTCGCCATGACCGCGCCCAGCGCGACCGCCAGCGCGGCCACCACCCACAGCGGGGACAGCGTGGCGGACACCTCCTCCAGCCGCACCCGCAGCCCGCCGCCGGACACCGGACGTGTCCCGGAGAACCCGACCGCCGCCACCGCGCGCTCCAGGCCGTCGCCCAGCAGGCCCGGAACCAGGGCCAGCGCAGCGCAGAGAGCCGCGAGCAGCCCCATCCCCACGCGCATGAGCAGCGGCGACTCCTTGGCCGCGGCTGCTTCCGCGCCGCGTGACCGGGCGAAGAAACCCACGCCGAGTGCCTTGACGAACACCGCCGCCGCGAGCCCTGCGGACAAGGCGATCACCGCGACCGCCAGCGGCAGCACGCTCGCCGTGGTCACTCCGGGTACGGCCAGCCCATGGATCATCGACTGCAGCAGCAGCCACTCGCTGATGAACCCGTTACCCGGCGGCAGCGCCACCGCACCCAGCGCGCCGACCGCGAACAGCCCCGCCGTGACCGGCATCCGCGCCCGCAGACCGCCCAAAAGATCCAGGTTCCGCTCCCCGGTGGCCCGTAGCACCGAACCCGCCGCCCCGAACAACAGGGCCTTGAACGCGGAGTGATTGACGACGTGCAGCAGCGCGGCCGCCAGGGCCAGCCCGGCCAGTTCCTCGTTTCCCGCGTGGGCGAACAGCCCGGCCGCCCCCGCGCCGAGGACCACCAGGCCCATGTTCTCGGATGTCGAATACGCCAGCAGCCGTTTGAGATCCGAGGCCATCGCGGCTTGCAGGATCCCGTACACCGCCGACAGCCCGCCCATGGCCATCACCAGCAGCCACCACCAGGCCGGTCCCCCGCCCAGCAGATCGAACCCCACGCGTAGGAGGCCGTAGATCCCGAGGTTGACCATGGCCGCACTCATCAACGCCGAGACGGCGCTGGGTGCTTCGGGATGTGCCCGTGGCAGCCAAGCGTGCAGCGGCACCAGGCCCGCCTTGGACGTGAACGCCATCGCCGTGAGCACGAACACCAGGCCACGGACGGTCGGCGACATGCCCGCCCGGCCGTCCCGCAGGGCGGTGAAGGTCTCGCCGCCTGCCTGGGCGGCGTACACCATGAAGCCCACCAGGAGCAGCACGAGCCCCAGGTGCGTCATCACGGCATACCAGAGCGCCGCCTCCCGTACCGCGGGCCGGGCGCGGTGCTCGGCCAGGACCAGGAGCAGCGAGGTGAGCGCCATCACCTCCCACAGCATCAGGAAGGTGGTGACCGAGGCCGCCGTCGGCACCAGCAGCAGACTCAGTGCGAACAGCGGCAGTACCGCTTGCGCGCCCCGCGAGCCGAGGCCGTACGCCCCATGCGACCCGTGCCCGGCCACATAGCCGACGCCGTAGACCGCCACCGCCGCCACCACGGCTCCGGCCACCGCCATGAACAATCCGGACAGGGCGTCCACCTCGACGTACGCACCGGCCAACGGAAGCAGCCCGGATACCTGCGCCGACCAGCGGCTTCCGCCCAGCGCGGCCACACCCGCCGTGCCACCTGCCACCCCCACACCCGCCGCCACGACCCCCACCACCACGCCGCGCCCTCGCTGCGGCAGGACCAGGCCGGCAACAGCGCCCGCCACGCCCAGTCCGGTGGCCGTCGCGAGGGCGGCCGGGATCACGCTCACCGCCCGGTCACCCTCCGCAGCGCCGCGACGATCTTGTCCGGCTCGGGCGGGCATCCGGGCACGGCCAGATCCACCGGTACGACATCGGAGACGGCGCCCTCGACGCCGTACCCGCCTGCGAACTCCCCGCAGTCGATCGCGCAGTCGCCGACCGCGACCACCAACCGCGGCTCGGGCATCGCGGCCACAGTGCGGCGCAATGGCTCGGCCATGTTCCTCGTCACCGGCCCGGTCACCAGCGCCACGTCGGCGTGCCGGGGCGAGGCCACCAGCCGGGTGCCGTACCGCTCGGCGTCGTAGACCGGGTTGAAGGCCGCAGTGATCTCGATCTCGCAGCCGTTGCAGGAGCCGGCGTCCACACACCTCACCTGCACCGAGCCGCCGAACTGCTTGGCTGCGGGAGGTTGTTCGCCCTTCGGCTCGGGCGGGGCGGGCTCGGCCACCCGTCCGGTGTCGCGGATCTTGCGCAGCAGACTCATGACCGTCCCTCTCCTGTCGCTGGTGAGGACTTGCTTTCGCAGGTGGCTAACGGGTTCTCCCGAAGCCGGAGTTACGCCATTTTTCCTACGCTTTGCCAAGTTTGCCCCGTCTTGTCAGTGCTTGACGGGCCGAGATCCGCAGGATGAAGGCGGCCGCCTCCCGACGCCACAGAGCGCTGTCAACTCTGGGGAGACGGCCACCGCTCGAGGGCCGTCGCTAGGACGGCGGTTTCGCCTCTGTCTGGGCGGCCTGCAGATCGGCGAGCAGTTCGGCCTGCCCGGCCAGTACCCCGGAGAGGATGGTCCGCGCGACCCGCAGGAGCTCGGCGATGTGCGGGCTGGTCAGCGAGTAGTACACGGTCGAGCCTTCCTTGCGGGTGACCACCAGGTTCGCCCGGCGCAGCACCGCGAGCTGCTGCGACAGATGGGCCGGCTCGATGCCCACCACGGGCAGCAGCTCCGCGACCGCGTGCTCGCGCTCGCTCAGCAGTTCCAGCACCCGGATGCGCGCCGGGTGGCCGAGCGTCTTGAAGAACTCGGCCTTCAGTTGGTACAGCGGCGCGCTCATCGTGCCGTCGCCTCCCCGGTACAGCAGAACGGCCGCACCGGCCGGCGCTCGGCGCATCGCACCCACCTAATCGTCAACAACATGCGCCCCATCCTCAGGTGCGGCGAGGGCCACGCCGAATCCGCGCACGAGAGCCGAGCCGCCCGAAACCCGCGGTGACGACCTCAACAATTGCTAAGATTAGCAAGTCCATACGTGGCACGAGGAGGCCTGCGTGAGAATCATTCCGCTGCATGGCGCGGGCGTCGTCTGGTTCAAGTGCCCCGCTTGCCGCCTCAAGTGCCGGCCCACCGCCGTCGGCCCGGAGGGCTCCTGCCCGCGGTGCGGGCACAGCCGCATGCTGAAGCTGTCCTTCGGCGACCGGTCCACCTCGTCCGCGCCCGACGGGGCCCGGAGCTGACAACTCACTCACGCGGTCGCCGTCGGCGCCTCCGGCCGGGAGCCGGCCCCGACGGGTTACGCCACGGACGCGGCCATCGCCACGGAGGAGGACACCTGCACCGTCGTACCCGTACGGGACCGTGACGGCGCCTTCGCCCCTGGCTGAACCCGGCGGGTCACTCTCCCACGTCGTCTCCGCTCGGCCACCCTGTCGTCCGCCACTCGTTACGGCCCTCCGACGGCTCGCCGTGCCCTGCGTCGTGTGCGGCGAGCGCGCCGGCCAAGTCAGCGTGCACGGGGATGGGCGGGCAGTCCTCACCGGACACGAGGGAGCCGTCCGCGGGGATCGCGGCCAGCTCCAGGATCCGGTCCGCCGCGGCGAGACGGCGCGCGGCCTCGATAATCGCCAGCTGTCCCTCGGCCGACCAGCTGCGCAGTCCGGTCAGGTCGACGATGACCGGACCACTCCCGCGTCCCACCACCCAGCCGACGGCACCCGCGAAGCGATGGACGGCGTCCGGACCCAGGTACCCGGAGACGGACAGGATTCCGAGACCCTGTTCGACGGTGTAGCGCCACTCGATGGTCATCGTCGTCAACTTCCTTGCACGATCAGCCTGTTGCTTCAGAGGGGAAGGGTGATCCAGATGCTCTTGCCCTGACCGTCGGCGTCGCCCCGGACGACCGCGGTGCCGCCGAGGCCAAGGGTGAGCTCCATGACGGTCGCCAGGCCGCCACCGGCATCGGTGACCGCGCACAGCGGCGGCTGGTACGGGTGGCGGTCGTGCACAGCGAAGGCCAGACAGTCCTTGCCCCCCGCGTAGATGACGGTCACCTGCGGGGAGAGCACCGCAGCATGCCGGACGCTGTTGGTCACCAACTCGCTGAGGATCAGCAGGGCCGGCCCCACGGCGGGATGACGCAGGCTCATGCCCCACTCGACCAGGGCCTGCTCGGCTGTCTCCCGGGCGGTGCGGACCGCGGACGGCATCGTGGGCAGGGTCAGCACATGCCGGTAGGGCAGGGCTTCGAGGTGGGTACTCATCACGGCTCCGGGCGGGCGAGGCGGAATCCGCTCACCGTCTTGGGGTGCAGGCGTAGCAGGGTGTCGTGCGGGCCGTGGGTCCAGCCTGAGAGGGTGCGCTGGTAGTGGGCGGCCTCGTCGGGATCGGTGATCACTTCGACCGGTCCGGCGACGGTGACGGTCCAGCCGGTGCCGGCCACTGCACGTATATCGTCCACGTGGTACGTCGCGGTGGCGGGAACCGCGGAAGCCGGGGCGGGTGTTCGCACGACCAGGCGGCCGTACTCCCACGTGTGCCGGCCGGGCCGGATCACGGTCGACTCCCGCTGTGTGTACACAAGCCGCCCCAGCGAACTGCCTTCCAGCAACCACAGGGCCTCAGCACCGGAGACCTCGACCATGCGCAGAGGTGTGGGCGGAGTGCTCATCGGACGGGTTCCTCCGTTTCCTGGCTGACGGGCCGGGACGCCTGGGCGGGCAGGGGCGGCATCACGCCGGCGCCCTCCAGGTGGGTGCGGGCGCCCCGGATCGCCTCGGGCGTGGTGGCGTACTCGCCGCCCTCCCGGCTCAGCAGTTCCAGCGCGCCGACGGAGTACAGCACCTGGCGCTGGCCGGGGTGGATCCCGGAGGTCATGACGACAATGCCGCGCCGGTTCAGCTTCTCCACCACGTCCTTCAGGACGAGGGCGCCGGTGGCGTCGATGGTGGTCACCCGGGACATGCGCAGGATGACGACACGTACGTCGGCGACCTCCGCCAACTCCAGCAGGAAGCGGTGCGCGGCGGCGAAGAACAGCGGCCCGTCGACCCGATACGCCACGATGTGCTCGGCCAGCAGCGCGTGCTCCTCCACGCTGTGGTCACCGCGGTCGAGGGGGACCTCTTCGAGGCGGGCCTGCTTGGCGACGGCGCGCAGGGCGAGGGCGCCCGCGACGACCAGGCCGATGATCACGGCGTACACGAGGTCGAGCGCGAGGGTCGCGACCGCAGTGAGGGCGAGGACCAGCGCGTCGGAACGGGTGGACTTGGCCATGGCTCTGAGCGAGCCGACCTCGACCATGCGGATCGCGGTGGCCAGCAGCACGCCGGCGAGCGCGGCCAGCGGGATCCTGGAGACGAGGGGCGCCGCTGCGAAGACGATCACCGTGAGGATCGCGGCGTGGACGAGCGAGGCGAGCCTAGAGCTCGCGCCGGTGCGGACGTTGACTGCGGTCCGGGCGATCGCGCCGGTCGCGGGCACGCCGCCGAACAGCGGTGCGGCGATGTTGGCCAGGCCCTGGCCGAACAGCTCTCGGTCCGGGTCGTGCTTCTGGCCCACCGTCATGCCGTCGGCCACCGAGGCCGACAGCAGCGACTCCAGCGCGGCCAGCGCCGCCACCGCGACCGCCGGGGCGAGCAGCGAGCCGAGCGCGCCCAGGTCCAGGAAGGCGAGCGACGGTACGGGCAGTCCGGACGGCAGATCACCGATCGGCTTCGCCGCGTCCAGGCCGGCCACCTGCGCCACGACGGTGGCCGCGATCACCGCGAGGATGGAGAAGGGGACCGTGGGCCGCAGCCGGGCCCCGATCAGCATCATGGCGGCGACCGCCAGGGCGATGGCTACGGCGGTCCAGTTCGGGTTCTGCGCGAACTCCGCCAGAGCGCGCCAGGTCACCACGAGGACGCGGTCACCCTCGGGCTTGGGCACCCCCAGGGCGTTCGGGATCTGCTGCAGGCCGATCACACAGGCGATGCCGAGGGTGAAGCCCTCGACCACGGGGGCGGGCACGTACTGCATGTACTTCCCGGCCCTGAACAGGGCGAGCGCGACGAGCATCACGCCCGCCATCAAGCCCACCGTGAGCACCCCGGACGGCCCGTGCTCCGTGACGATCGGCACCAGCACCACCGTCATCGCGCCCGTCGGCCCGGACACCTGCAGGTTCGATCCGCCGAACACCGCGGCGAGCGCGCCGGCGATGACCGCGGTCGCCAACCCGGCCTCGGCGCCGAGCCCGGAGGAGACGCCGAAACCGAGCGCGAGCGGCAGCGCGACGATCGCCACGGTCAGCCCGGCCAACAGGTCCCGGCGCGGGGCGCGGCGCATCTCTGCCAGATCCGTACGACCAGGCAGCAGCGCAGTGAGCCGGACAGCTGGCCGGCCAAACGAGACGCTCATCGCGCGCTGACCTCGGTTTCCCGCAGCTCGGCCAGCAGCTCGTTCCGTTCGGCCAGCATGTCGGTCAGGATCCGGCGCGCGGCCTTCATCAGGTTCGCGACGTCGCCGCCGGCCAGCTCGTAAACGACGGTCGCGCCCTCCCGCGTCGACGCGACGATGCCCGACCGGCGCAACACCGCCAGCTGCTGCGACAGACTGGAGGGCTCCACCTCTATGGCCGCCAGCAGATCCCGCACCGGCTTCGGACCGTCCTGCAGCAGCTCCAGCACCCGGATCCGTACGGGATGCCCCAGCATCCGGAAGAACTCGGCCTTGGCCTGGTACAGCGGAACGGACACGACCCCTCGGCTTCCCCGACAGCGCCCCACGCGGGGCAAGCGAAGGCTGCGCCCGTGGCTACCTGCGAACACAGCCAACACAGCATCTAACCAATTGCAAAATTTTGCAATTCAGCATCTGATTACCGCCCGGGGAACTCCTCCACGGACAGGACGGCAGTCCGAGTGCGGAAGGGGCCTCTGTCAGCCGATGCCGGGCAGCCGGTCACCCGCGACGAGTCGCAGATCAGCTCTTCTTGACCACGCTGGACTTGAGCTGCATCGCTCCGAAACCGTCGACTCTGCAGTCGATGTCGTGGCCGTCGACCCCGTCGACCAGCCGGATGTTGCGTACCTTGGTCCCGGCCTTGATTCCCGAGGGGCTCCCCTTCACCTTGAGCGCCTTGACGACCACCACAGTGTCACCGTCCTGGAGCACGTTGCCGACGGAGTCCTTGACGACCCGCTCCCCGGCAGCGTCCCCGCCGTCCGCACCGCTCTCGGCGGGAACCCATTCGTGGCCGCACTCCGGGCACACCACAAGGGCGTTCATCTCGTAGGTGTACTCACAGGAGCACTTAGGGCAGGGAGGTAGATTCTCGAGCATCCCGTCAGGGTATCCGTCCCGAAACGCCTGTCCCGACGGACGGGAAGAGCCACCGCCGGCATCCCTCGCAGAGGGAACCGCCGGATGTCTTCCTGCAGACCGTGCCAGACGGCTTGGTGGCCGGCCTGCAGGAGGTGGGAATCGCCCGGCTCGTCTGGGTGATCATCGCCTCATTGCTCCCTGACGCCTTCGGGGTTTGCGTCTTCGGCCCGGACACATCGCCAGTCGGCGGATACGCCCTCGGGGACCCGGCCAGTCGAATCAGCCGCGCTGACCATGTCCGCGCGCTGGTCGACCTGGCTGAGCGGTCCGACTTGCACTGCGAGCATTTCGGAGTGCTCCCGCCGTCACCCCACGAAGAGGCATCTGTTGCTCTCGAAAGCGGCGACCGGCGCTCGCACACGTGTTCAAGGACCGGCCGCTGCCGCACACCGTCTTTCCCCTACGCGTTCGTGGACGCCACCTACTGCAAGGCAAGCGTCAACCACCAGCTTGTGTCCCAGCCGGTAGTCATCGCCACCGCTCCGCCGACAGCCGACGCGAGATCCTCGGCTTCGACGTCGGCGACAGCGAGAGCGGCCCGTTCTGGACGGCATCGAGGGCACCCACCCAGCTCCTTACGGCCCACAGACGGCCCGGGGCCGGCGAGACGCAAAGGGGCCGACGGTCACGACCGTCGGCCCCATCCGCCCGAATCAGCGGGAACCGGCTCCAACCTGCCCCTACAGCACCGGCAGGTTCTTCCGCAGCTCGAAGGCGGTGACCTCGGAGCGGTACTCCTCCCACTCCTGGCGCTTGTTGCGCAGGAAGAAGTCGAAGACGTGCTCACCGAGGGTTTCGGCGACCAGGTCGCTGCGTTCCATCAGGGTCAGGGCCTCGCCCAGGTTCTGCGGGAGGGGTTCGATGCCCATGGCGCGGCGTTCGGCGTTGGACAGGGCCCAGACGTCGTCCTCGGCGCCCGGCGGGAGCTCGTAGCCCTCCTCGATGCCCTTCAGACCTGAGGCGAGCAGGACCGCGTAGGCGAGGTAGGGGTTGGTTCCGGAGTCCAGGGAGCGGACCTCGACGCGGGCCGAGCCGGTCTTGCCGGGCTTGTACATGGGGACCCGGACCAGCGCGGAGCGGTTGTTGTGGCCCCAGCAGATGTACGAGGGGGCCTCGCCGCCGGCGCCCGCGGTGCGCTCGGCGCCGCCCCAGATGCGCTTGTAGGAGTTGACCCACTGGTTGGTGACGGCGGAGACCTCCGCCGCGTGCCTGAGCAGGCCCGCGATGAAGGAGCGGCCCACCTTGGAGAGCTGGTACTCCGAGCCCGACTCGTAGAACGCGTTGCGGTCGCCCTCGAAGAGGGACAGGTGCGTGTGCATGCCGGAGCCGGGGTGCTCCGAGAACGGCTTCGGCATGAAGGTGGCCTGGACGCCCTGCTCCAGCGCGACCTGCTTCATGACCAGGCGGAACGTCATGATGTTGTCCGCCGTGGACAGCGCGTCCGCGTAGCGCAGGTCGATCTCCTGCTGGCCGGGGGCGCCCTCGTGGTGGGAGAACTCCACCGAGATGCCCATCGACTCCAGCATCGTGATCGCCTGGCGGCGGAAGTCCTGGCCGACGTGGGTCGGGGTGTGATCGAAGTAACCCGAGTTGTCCGCGGGGGTCGGCCGGGAGCCGTCCAGCGGCTTGTCCTTCAGCAGGAAGAACTCGATCTCCGGGTGCGTGTAGAAGGTGAAGCCCAGGTCGGAGGCCTTCGCCAGGGCGCGCTTGAGGACGTAGCGCGGGTCGGCGAAGGACGGGGAGCCGTCGGGCATCAGGATGTCGCAGAACATCCGGGCCGTGCCCGGCGCCTCCGCGCGCCACGGCAGCACCTGGAACGTCGACGGGTCCGGCTTGGCGATCATGTCGGACTCGTAGACCCGGGCGAAGCCCTCGATCGCCGAGCCGTCGAAGCCGATGCCCTCGTCGAAGGCCTGCTCCAGTTCGGCCGGGGCTACGGCCACGGACTTCAGGAAGCCCAGGACATCCGTGAACCACAGGCGTACGAACCGGATGTCGCGCTCCTCCAACGTCCGGAGCACGAACTCCTGCTGCTTGTCCATCTTCCGCTTCCACCCATCCTTGCTGGTCAGGCCGCATGCTCCCACGCCCGGGGACACTCGGGGCACCCCGAGCATCCCACCACAACACCATTTCGTCCGTGTTGCGGGGCTTGATCCACCCGCCGAGCTCCGGCCGAACGGTTCGCGTACGGCAGGTGTCCGGCGCTGTGCCCATACTGCCTGCTCATCCGTCCGGCGCGTAATGCCTGCCCCTCCCTGGCTCGATACCGCGCCGTTAATTTGCATCTCAGATACCAATTTAACTAGCGTACGGTCCGGCGCCACACCCCGGCGCCGACGCACACCCCGGCCCTGAGGAGCCCCGATGCTGTCCGAGCAGTCAGCAGCCACCGTCCGCGCCACCCTGCCCGCCGTCGGCGCGGCCATCGGAACGATCTCCGAGCGCTTCTACGCCCGGCTGTTCGAGGCCCACCCCGAACTCCTGCGCGATCTGTTCAACCGCGGCAACCAGGCCTCCGGCACCCAGCGCCAGGCCCTCGCGGGCTCGATCGCCGCCTTCGCCACCCACCTCGTCGACCACCCCGACACCCGGCCGGACGTGATGCTGCGCCGGATCGCGCACAAGCACGCCTCGCTCGGCATCGCCCCCGAGCAGTACCAAATCGTTCACAAGCACCTGTTCGCGGCCATCGCCGAGGTGCTCGGCGAAGCGGTCACCCCGGAGGTCGCGGCCGCCTGGGACGAGGTGTACTGGCTGATGGCGAACGCGCTGATCGCCATCGAGAAGTCGCTGTACGAGGACCGGCAGGGCGGGGGCCCGCGCGACTGGGTGGTCGTGGAGCGGATCGAGGAGACGGCCGACGTCACGACCTTCCGGCTGCGCCCGGCGGACGGCGGCCCGGTGTCCGGATACCGGCCGGGGCAGTATGTGTCGGTCCAGGTCGCGCTCCCGGACGGGGCCCGGCAGATACGCCAGTACAGCCTGTCAACAGCACCGGGGGCGTCGGTGTGGCAGATCAGTGTGAAGCGGGTTCACGGCGACACAGTGGCCGACGACGCATCACAGGACGGGCGAGCCGGATCTGTGAATGCGGTTCACAGCGAACCCGTGCCCGACGGTGAAGTCTCCAACCACCTGCATTCACACGTTCGCCCCGGTGACGTCCTGCGTCTCTCCGCCCCGTACGGCGATCTCGTGCTCGACGCCGGTGACGCGCCTCTGCTGCTCGCCTCGGCCGGCATCGGCGTGACGCCCATGATCGCGATGCTGGAGCAGCTCGCCGCCGACGGGCACCGCGCCCCGGTCACCGTCGTGCACGCCGACCGCTCCCCCGCCACCCATGCCCTGCGCGCCGACCACGAGGCCCTCACGGCAAAGCTCCCCGACGGGCGGCTCCACTTCTGGTACGAGGAGGGCGCCACGGAGGCCGACGACCCGGCGGAGACCGACGGCGCCGGACAGTCCGGGCAGGACGGCGCCGGGCAGGCACGGCGGCCCTGGCGGGCCGGATGGGCCGACCTGGCGGACGTCGAGGTACCCCAGGGCACGCACGCGTACTTGTGCGGTCCGCTGCCGTTCATGCGCGCCGTACGGTCCCAGCTGCTCGCGAAGGGCGTACCGGCGGCCGACATCCACTACGAGGTGTTCGGGCCGGACCTCTGGCTCGCGCAGGACTGACGACCGGCCGAAGTGTTCCCGCGGGCTGGGAGGCGTCAGGTGTCCGGGTCAGCCGCGCCCCGTGATCTGCAGCAGCAGGGGTCCCGTGGGCGCGGCCACCACGTCCCTCATGGTCAGCGGGTCCAGCGAGGCGTAGAACGCCTCCTGGGCGCGGCGCAGGGCACCGCGCAGCCGGCAGCCGGAGTTGAGCGGGCAGGGCGTGTCCCCCTCGCACTCCACGACGTCCCCGTCGCCCTCGAAGTGCCGCACGATCGCCCCGACCGAGGCGGAGCGCCCCTCCTCGGTGAGCGTGAGCCCGCCGCCCCGGCCGCGGCGGGCGGCCACCAGTCCCAGGTGCTGCAGCTCGGCGACCACCTTCGCGGCGTGCGTGTACGGCACCTCCATGTCCTCGGCGACCTCGCGGGTCGTGGGGCTCGGCGCGTCCATGACGGCCAGCCGCATGAGCATCCGCAGGGCCAGGTCGGTCGATCGCAGCAGCCGCATACGACCAACCGTAAATAATGCGCATCTGGGATTCAAATTTGTGGCACATCCGACGCCCGCCCTGCTCGGGTTCGACTCCCGGGCGGCGCCAATCCGGTACGAACCCGGCGCACAGCCCGTCGATTGCGCCATTCCGGCGCCCGGTCTCCTTACCGACCCTCCGGTCCCATTACGATCAGCGGACCCGGCCGTACCTTTCCCCAGAAGGACAGACCCCATGGCCCCCACGAAGAACACCGGCTCCAGCGCCGCCCGCAAGGCGCGCATAGAGGAGATGCGCCGCGCCGAGCGCACCCGCGAGCGCCGCAACCGGATCCTCACGATCACGGCCAGCGTGGTGGTCGTCGCCTGTCTCGTCGCCGGTGCCACCTATCTCGTCTCCTCGCAGGCGGACGACAAGGACAGCGCCGCGAGCGACTCCAAGAACTCCGGCTCGGGCAAGTTCGTCACGGGCAAGGACGGTGTGAAGACCTGGTCCGGCCAGCTCGGCCGCACCCACGTCACCAAGTCGGTGAGCTACCCGATGGAGCCGCCGGTCGGCGGTGACCACCACCAGGCGTGGATGAACTGCAACGGCGACGTCTACACCAAGGCGATCAACAACGAGAACGCCGTGCACTCCCTTGAGCACGGCGCGGTCTGGGTGACGTACAACAGCAAGGCGTCGGAGGCCGACGTCAAGGCGCTCGCGGAGAAGGTGAAGAAGACGCCGTACACGCTCATGAGCCCGGACGACAAGCAGAAGGACCCGATCATGCTCACCGCTTGGGGGAAGCAGCGCACGGTGACGAGCGCGAGCGACCCGAACCTCGGCAAGTTCTTCGAGGAGTTCGTGCAGGGCAAGCAGACGCCCGAACCGGGTGCCGCCTGCACGGGAGGGTTGTCCCAGTGATGCGGCACGTCGCCTGGATCGCCGGCGCCGCGGCGACCGCGCTGGTCGCCGCTGGGGCGATCACATACGCGGTCGCCGACGGTGACGACTCCGGGACGAAGACCCCCGCCGCGGACTCCGCGGACGCGGGCTTCGCACGGGACATGGCGGTCCATCACCAGCAGGCCGTTGAGATGTCGTACATCGTGCGCGACCGCACCGACGACGAGGAGGTGCGGCGGCTCGCGTACGACATCGCGCAGACCCAGGCCAACCAGCGCGGCATGATGATCGGCTGGCTCGACCTGTGGGGACTGCCGAAGGTGTCGTCGGACCCGCCGATGAGCTGGATGGGCATGAGTGGCATGGCCTCCGGCAAGGACGGCGCGATGATGCCCGGCATGGCGACCAACACCGAGCTGAAGAAGCTGGGTTCGCTGAGCGGCAAGCAGGCGGAGATCTTCTACCTCCAGCTGATGACGGACCATCACAAGGGCGGCGTCCACATGGCCGAGGGCTGTGTCGCCAAGTGCACGGTCGACGTGGAGAAGAAGCTCGCGCAGGGCATGGCCGAGGCGCAGGAGTCGGAGATCGAGTTGATGACGGGAATGCTGAAGGAACGCGGCGCGGCGCCCCGCGACTAGGGCCGGCCTAGGGCTGCCCTAGGCCCTGTCCGGGGTTGTGATCCGGATCAGGGAGCGGTGCGTGGTGCGTGCGATCGCAAGGCGCCGGTACACCCTCGTGTCCGCCCGCGACTACGACTTGTCCGGTCGTTCATCTCGCCGGGCGGATGCCGCTCGTCGTCCGCCGGTGCGGAGCCGGATGACTAGGGCCGCCGCAGTGGTACTCGGGTGCCGCGCTGTCCGACCTTGCGGCATCTTCGGGAGCCCCGCCTCGGCGCCAGGCCCTCGACCGGGTTCCCGCAGGTCAGTTGCTGGGATGTTCTCCGGCGGCGGAGGCCTTCTTGATGGCTTCCCGGATACGGGGATAGGTGCCGCAGCGGCAGACGTTCTCGATGCGGTCGATGTCCGCGTCGGTCGGCCGCGGTGTCCTCTTCAGCAGTGCCACCGCGGTCATGATCTGTCCCGGCTGGCAGAAGCCGCACTGGGCCACGTCGCAGTCGAGCCAGGCCTGCTGGACGGGGTGCAGTGTGTCGCCGTCTGCCAGGCCTTCGATGGTCGTGACGTCACGGTCCGCGCAGTCAGCGACCGGCACGACGCAGGGCTGGATCTCCGCCCCGTCGAGATGGCTGGTGCAGGCACGGCACACTCCCACGCCACAGCCGTACTTGGGACCGGTGATCCCCAGCATGTCGCGCAGCACCCACAGCAACGGCATGTCGGCGGGTGCCTCGACGGTGACCTGTTTGCCGTTGAGGACGAAGGAATACGACGGCATCGCGGCCTTCTCCAGAGGTTCGGTCAGAAATTGATCGGGAAGCGGCGCGGCCGGGTGCCGGTCGCCCGCGCGTAGGCGTTGGCGACGGCACCCGCCGCGGCGGGGACGCCGAGTTCGCCGGCCCCGCCGGGTTCCCGCCGGGAGGGCAGGATGTGCGCCTCGAAGTGCAGTGGGGCGTGCCGCTGGCGGGCGTAGCGGAAGTCGGCGAAGCTGTCCTCGCGGACGGCACCACGGTCGATGTGCAGGCCTGCCTGCAGCACGGTGGAGATCCCGTCGATCGCGGTGCCCATGAGCTGGGCCTCGAGGCCACGCGGGTTGACGGCCGTTCCGACGTCGGCCGCCATCACCACCTTGGTCACCCGCGGGTTCTCGGGGTCGGTGGCGTCGATCTCGGCCAGGCAGGCCACGCAGGAGCCGTACTCCTCGTGGACCGCGATGCCCTGGGCGCGGCCCGCCGGCAAAGCGCGGCCCCAGTGCCCGGCGGCCGCGGCCTTGTCGAGTACGGCCCTGACGGCCTTGTTCCTGAGCGTGGTGCGCCGGAACGCCACCGGGTCCTTGCCCAGGCTCCTCGCGATCTCGTCGACGACGATCTCCTCCGCGGTCCGCGTCGTCCCGGAGTCGACCGACCGCCAGGCGCCGAGGTTCATCGCCAGCGAGACGCCGCCCGAATCCCCCGAGACGCGCCCGAAGTTGTACAGGCCGGAGTCGCTGGGCACGGGACCTGCCGCCGGAGCGCGCCCCGCGCGGGCGACGGCGGCGGTCACACCGCCCTGAGCGGATGGCCCCCCGTCGTCGTAGGACTCGTTCACCGAGGCCGTCGCATGCTCGAAAGCCACCACCCTGCCCCGCGCGACGGCGGCGCGGATCCTGTGGTGGCTGGCCGGGCGCATCCTGCCGTGCCGTATGTCGTCGGCACGGCTCCACATCAGTTTCACGGGGCGCCGCGCCGCTTTGGAGATCAGTGCCGCCTCGATCGCCGCGTCGTAGTTCAGCCGCCGTCCGAACGAGCCCCCGCCCCGCAGGACGTGGACGCGGACCGACGACGCCGGCAGCCCGATCGCCGCGGCGATGCTGTCCCGCGCGTCCATGGGTGTCTGGGAGGAGAACCACATCTCGGCACGGTTGGCGCGCACGTCCGCCACCGCAGTCAGCACCTCCATCGGGGCATGGCTGACGAAGGCGAACGCGAACTCGGCCTCCAGGAGCGACGAGCGACGCGGCGGGGCCTCGAACCGGGGGACGGCGGCCCGCAGCCGGGCCCGGATGGCGGCGTCCGAGAGCGAGGCGAGCGGGCCGGGGGCCCAGGTGATCCTCAGTGCGTCCCTGGCCTTGAAGGCGTGATGGAAGGACTCCGCCACAACGGCGACACCACCGGCGATCTTGAGGACGGCGAGGACGCCCGGCATGGCGCGGGCCGCCGCCGCGTCGACCGAGACGGCCTTCCCGCCGATCGTCGGCGGCCGGGCCACCACGGTCGGCTTGGCCCCGGCCGCCGACAGGTCTCCGGCGTACCGGGCCTTGCCCGTGACGATGTCCCGCGCGTCGATCCGGGGCGTCGGCCGCCCGATCACCCGGTGCCGGGACGCGGGCTTGGGTTTGCTCGGCACGGCCGGCCTGCTGATCCGGGCGGCGCTCGCGGTCAGTGACCCGAAGGTGGCCTTACGCCCGTCGGGGGCGATGACCATCGTGTCCCGGGTGCGCAGTGTCCTGGCGGGGAGGCGCCACCGCTTCGCCGCCGCCGTCACCAACTTGGCGCGTGCGGTGGCGGCCAGTGCGCGGGCCGGGCCGTACAGCGAGCTGACGGAGCTCGAACCGCCCGTGTACTGGTTTCCCTTGGTGCGGGCGTCGGCGAGCGGGATGTCGACATCGGCGAGAGCGGCGTCCAGCTCCTCCGCGATCATCATGGCGACCGCGGTCGTGATGCCTTGGCCGACCTCGACGCGGGGCAGCCGTACGACCACTTTGTTGGCGGCCGTGACCTCCAGGACCAGCATCTCCTCGTCCGCGCCGGTCACCAGGACGTCAGACGGTCTGCGCACGCCCTCGGCCACGGGCTCGGCACCCGTCGCCTGCGACGAGTCGCAGGCGCCGGGGGCCGCCACGGTGAGAGTGGACGCCGCCAGCGAATAGACCATGAATCGCCGACGCGTCGGTCCGCCCGTCCGTTGGGACGACGGCGGGACCGGGGGCTGATGCGTCTCGTCCGACACCTTCGCACTCCTCTCGATGAGGGGTCAGTTTGTAGGAGTACGAAGGTGCTTGCTTGGTTGCCTGGCCGGAGCCAGTTGTCCACCGGCTCCCGGGACTCACGCCGATGCGCGGCTTGCCGACCGTCGGTGACGTGCCGCCGACCGCCACCCGCGGACCGGCCGCGGCCGAGCGCGCCGTTCCCCGCACCGCTGAAGGGGCGCTGCCCCCTCACGTCGTGGCGAGCACCGCGTCCGCGACCTCCCGTGGGCGGTCCAGCATCACCATGCGGCCGGCGGGGTCGGCGACGCTGAAGGTGGCGCCCAGCCGGTTCGCCAGGGCGCGCTGGTGCCTGAGTCGACGCTCGGAACCCGCCGCGAGCACGGTGACCGGGACCCGTGGGAGCGGGAAGTACCAGCGCAGGGTGGCCAGGTCCACGGCCTGGTCGCGGTAGCCGGCGTTCTCCGCGAGGATCGCGTGCAGTGAGCGGCTGGTGGAGTAGGCCCTGCGGACCAGGTCGTACGGTGCCGGGTCCGCGCCCCCGTGCCGTTCCGCGCGGACGGCGGCCCGCCGCAGCCGTGGCCCCAGAGCCCGGGGCACACCGGCGGCGCAGAGCAGCGTGCCACCTGCGCGCGTGACGGCGTTGCGGGCCGACCGTGCCCGGCGGGGGCGGGGTGCGTCCTCGACGCTGGAGTCGAGCAGGAGCAGCGCCGCCGTGCGTCCCGGGTGCAGGCGGGCGAAGGCCTCGCAGTGGAAACCGGCCAGGGAGTGCCCTACCAGGGTCACCGGCCCGTCCGCGCCCGTCGCCGCCAGCACGCCCGCGATCCTCCCCACCTCGTCCAGCAGCGTGGGCCACCCTCGCGCGGGTCCGCTCAGCCCGAGTCCGGGCCGGTCGAAGCGGATGACCGTGCGGTGCGGCGCGAGCAGCCGCACGACGGGGTCCCAGTCGAACCAGCACATCCCCAGGCCGGGGCTGAGCACACAGGGCGGTCCGCTGCCGTCGACCACGACATGGAGGGGGACGTCTCCGACTCGTACGAACCGTGCCCGGGTCACGGGAGTCTCCTTCGCGTCGGTGCCGTGGGCCCCCTCGTCAAACGGTAGTGAGCCGCCGGCCGGGGCGCCGGGACGTGGGCTGCCCACCCCATTGCGTCGCTCTGACGATTACACTGGGCGCGTGCCTCAACTACGCCTCGCCCTGAATCAGATCGACTCGACCGTCGGCGATCTCGCCGGGAACGCCGAGGCGATCCTCCACTGGACCCGGCACTCCGCCGAGCAGGGAGCGCACCTCGTGGCGTTCCCCGAGATGGCGCTGACCGGGTATCCCGTCGAGGACCTGGCCCTGCGTTCGTCCTTCGTGGAGGCCTCCCGGGCCGCCCTGCGCACCCTGGCGGCGCGGCTCGCCGAGGAGGGCTTCGGTGAGCTGCCGGTGATCGTCGGCTATCTCGACCGCTCCGAGACCGCCCAGCCCAGGTTCGGCCAGCCGGCCGGCGCGCCGCGCAACGCGGGCGCGGTGCTGCACCGCGGGGAGGTGGCGCTCACCTTCGCCAAGCACCACCTGCCGAACTACGGAGTCTTCGACGAGTTCCGCTACTTCGTGCCCGGTGGCACCCTGCCGATCGTGCGTGTGCACGGCGTCGACGTCGCCCTCGCCATCTGCGAGGACCTCTGGCAGGAGGGCGGGCGGGTGCCGGCCGCGCGCACCGCGGGGGCGGGGCTGCTGGTCTCCATCAACGCCTCCCCCTACGAGCGGGAGAAGGACGACACCCGGCTGGAACTCGTGCGCAAGCGGGCGCAGGAGGCCGGGTGCACCACCGCGTACCTGGCGATGATCGGCGGGCAGGACGAACTGGTCTTCGACGGGGACTCCATCGTGGTCGACCGCGACGGGGAGGTCGTCGCGCGGGCGCCGCAGTTCGCGGAGGGGTGCGTGGTGCTCGACCTCGACCTGCCGGCCGCGGCCGCCGAGCCGCCGTCCGGGGTGGTCGACGACGGGCTGCGGATCGATCACCTGGTGCTGTCCCAGGAGCCGCTCCCCGCCTACGAGGCCGAGCTCACGGGGGGATACGCGGAGCGGCTCGACGACGACGAGGAGGTGTACTCGGCGCTGGTCGTCGGGCTGCGGGCCTACGTCGCGAAGAACGGGTTCCGGTCGGTGCTGATCGGACTCTCCGGGGGAATCGATTCCGCACTGGTGGCGGCGATCGCGTGCGATGCGCTGGGGGCGCAGAACGTGTACGGCGTGTCGATGCCGTCGAAGTACTCGTCCGAGCACTCCAAGGACGACGCGGCGGAGCTGGCGCGGCGGACGGGGCTGAACTTCCGGACGGTGCCGATCGCGCCGATGTTCGACGCCTATATGTCGGCGACCGAGTCGACGGGGCTGGCGGAGGAGAACCTCCAGTCGCGGTTGCGCGGGACGCTGCTGATGGCGATCTCCAACCAGGAGGGGCACATCGTCCTGGCGCCGGGCAACAAGTCCGAGCTGGCGGTGGGGTATTCGACGCTGTACGGCGACTCGGTCGGCGCGTACGGGCCCATCAAGGACGTGTACAAGACGTCGATCTTCCGGCTGGCCGAGTGGCGTAACCGGGCCGCCGCCGAGCGGGGCCAGACCCCGCCGATCCCGGAGAACTCGATCACGAAGCCGCCGAGCGCGGAGCTGCGGCCCGGGCAGGTGGACACGGACTCGCTGCCGGACTACCCCGTGCTGGACGCGATCCTGGAGCTGTACGTGGACCAGGACCAGGGGGCGGACGCGATCGTCGCGGCCGGCTTCGACCACGACCTGGTGACGAAGACGCTGCGGTTGGTGGACACGGCGGAGTACAAGCGGCGCCAGTACCCGCCGGGGACGAAGATCTCCCCGAAGGGCTTCGGGAAGGACCGCAGGCTGCCGATCACCAACCGTTGGCGGGAGACGGTCTGAGGCGGGCGACCGTGACGCATCCCGGCTGAACCGGGTCCGGGCTTCCGGGGACCGCACGGTCCCCGGAAGCCCGGCCGTGACGTGTCAGACCGGGGTGACCGGCGCCTGCAGTTCCGTCACCCAGTCGTCGCGGTTCTCCGGGCACTCCAGGTTGATCTCCCGGGGGTAGCCGGTCGACCGGTACCCGTTTCCGTCGATCCAGTGGGCCAGGGTCTGGGCCGTGGGGACCACGGACTCCATCGAGCCGCGGTGCACGATGGTCGCCGCCCGGTCGAGGGGCGGCAGGTCGAGGACCCTGAAGGCGTCGTCCCGCAGCGGGGCGGACACCTGAACCGCCGCGTGGACGCTGATCCGGCCGCCGCCCTCCGGGGTGTCCTCGTAGTAGGCGATTCCCGGCCCTGTGGGCGTGACCCCCTCCGCGGCCAGGCGCCGGAACAGCTCGTCGTAGAGGGGCCCGATGACGGGTCCGATCTCCTCCGGCTCGAAACTGGCGGCGGTCGCCGTGAGTTCCGCCACGCGGACCGCCGGAACGCTTTTGACGACCACGTCGTCGGTGGGCATGTGTCCCTCGCTCTCGATCGCTCGGAGCCTCGCCTCGACCTGGACCAGTCGCGCCGCCGCGATGGCCATGGCGCCCTCCAGTTCGGCCCGCCGCAGCCGCAGCATGCCGCGCAGTTCCTCCGTGCTGATCCGGCCGTCCACGATGTCCCGCACCTGCTGGAGGGTGAAGCCCAGGTCCTTCAGCGCGATGACACGGTTGAGACGGGCCAGTTGTCCGGCGGTGTAGTACCGGTAGCCGGTGGCGGGGTCGACATGGGCGGGGCGCAGCAGTCCGGTCGCGTCGTAGTGGCGCAGCATCCGGACCGACACGCGGCCGTGCCGGGCGAAGTCTCCGATGGTGAACATGGTGTCTCCGAGTCGACCGCCTGACACGGTGTCAGGGTCAAGGGTGGCACCACCGGTCGGGGCCGGCGGCAGCAGCCGTCGAGGCCGACGCACCACCGGTCGAAGCCGACGTCCACGTCACCCGCTTGACGCCGACGTCACCCGTTGACGCCGACCTCACAGATCGAAACCGGCGGCGCCCCGTCGCAGCCGGCGGCGCCGATCGGGGCCGCGGCCCGGCACCGGTGTGCCGGGGCCGCTCAGTGGTGCACCTTTTCCGCCTGTTGCGGGATGTGCGAGGCCACCAGACGGCTGGGCGCGAAGGCGCGGCGGCGGTCCGTCGCGTAGGCCGCGGCCGCCACCGTCAGGCCCAGCACCGCGAGGGCGGCGCCCGCCAGGGCCGGCGCCGTGGTGCCGAGGCCCGCCGCCAGGGCGAGGCCGCCGGTCCAGGCGCCGCCGGCGTTTGCCAGGTTGAAGGCCGCCTGGTTGGCCGAGGAGGCCAGGGACGGGGCCGAGGACGCCTTTTCCATGACCATGAGCTGGAGCGGGGAGCCCGTGGCGAAGGCGGTGAGGCCCAGCAGGACCACGGCGAGCGCCGCGGTCCCCGGTGTCCGCATCAGCACCGGGAAGAGCGCCAGGACCAGCGCCAGCGACGTCAGCCCCGCGAAGAGCGTGCCGCGCATGTGGTGGTCGGCCAGGCGTCCGCCCAGCAGGTTGCCCGCGGTCGCGCCGACCCCGAACAGGGCGAGCAGCACGGTGACTTCGGAAGCGGCGTAGCCGGCCGTGTCCGTCAGCATCGGCGTGATGTAGCTGTACGCGGAGAACAGGGCGCCGAAGCCGGCGACCGTGGTGCCGAGCGCCAGCCAGACGGGGAGCGAGCCGAGCGCGGCGAGTTCGCGGCGGACCCCGGCGGGTGCCGCGTGCGCGTGGTCGTGCGGGAGGAGGAGAGCCAGGGCGGCGACGGCGGCGACGCCGATGGCGCTCACGCCGAGGAAGGTGGCCCGCCAGCCGAAGTGCTGGCCCACCAGCGTGGCGACCGGAACACCCGCGACGTTCGCGACCGTCAGGCCCAGGAACATCAGTGAGACGGAGCGTGCCTTGCGCTCGGGCGCAACGAGTCCGGTGGCGACGACCGCGCCGACGCCGAAGAACGCGCCGTGCGGCAGGCCGGAGAGGAAGCGGGCCGCCAGGAGCCAGTCGTACGAAGAGGCCGCGGCGGAGAGCGCGTTGCCCGCGACGAAGAGGGTCATCAGGCCCATCAGGACCCGGCGGCGCGGCAGTTTCGCGGTGAGCGCCGCGAGCAGCGGTGCGCCGATGACGACGCCGAGCGCGTACGCCGAGACCAGATGACCGGCGGTGGGGATGGATATGTGCAGGTCGTTCGCGACGTTGGGCAGCAGGCCCATCATGACGAACTCGGTCGTGCCGATGCCGAAGGCACCTACGGCCAGGGCGAGCAGGGCCAGGGGCATGGAGAACCTTTCACGGGGACGAGCGTGGTGTGCGGGCAGCTGTGACCGCACGATCGAGCAGCATATGTTCAACTGCGGAACAAACGCTGGGGTGCCCGGTATTCCGTGAGGTGAGGGGTGCTGGGGGATGCTCTGCGTCACATGTTCTGCGTCACATGTTCTGCGTCACATCCTCTGTCACATGGGCTGCGTCACATCGTGACGCGAGCCGCTATCGGCAGGTGGTCGCTGCCGGTGCGCGGCAGGGTCCAGGAGGACTTCGGCTCGACGTCCCGGACCATGATCTGGTCGATCCGCGCCATCGGGAACGACGCAGGCCAGCTGAACCCGAATCCGTCGCCCGCCGCGCCCTGCGTCGAACGCATCTGTGAGGTCACGCCGTTGAGCGCGCGGTCGTTCATCGTGCCGTTCAGGTCACCGAGCAGGACGACCTTCCGCAGTCGCTCGTGGGCGATCGCCTCGCCCAGCGCGTCGGCGCTCTTGTCCCGCTGACGGGCGGTGAACCCGGCCTCGAGCTTGACGCGCACGGAGGGCAGATGGGCGACGTACACCGCCACGTCGCCCTCCGGCGTGGTGATCGTCGCCCGCATCGCGCGCGTCCAGCCGAGCTTGATGTCGACCGGCTTCGACGCCCTCAGCGGGTACTTGCTCCACAGCCCCACGGTGCCCTGGACGGAGTGGTACTTGTACGTGCCCTTGAGGGCCTTCTCGTAGACCGGGACCGCCGGCTCCGTCAGTTCCTCCAGGGCGAGGACGTCCGCGCCGGACGCGGCGACGTCACGGGCCGTGCCGGAGGGGTCCGCGTTGTCCGCGTTGACGTTGTGCGTGGCGACGGTGAGGTCGCCGCCGGAGCCCGCCTTGTCGGTGATCAGCCCGCCGAACGTACTGACCCACACGACCGTCGGCACCACCACCGCGATCAGTGCCGTCGCCGACTTGCGCAGCAGCGCGAGGAGCAGCAGCACCGGGATGAGGACGCCGAGCCAGGGCAGGAACGTCTCGGTGAGGCTGCCGAGGTTGCCCACGCTGTTCGGGATCTGCGCATGGATCACGAAAACCAGGGCGAGCAGCAGCGCGAACGCGGCGATCACCAGACCGCGCCGCCAGATCCGGCGGTCGGACCGCCAGCCGTCCCACTGCCGTCCCAGCCCGTCGCCCAGGCGCCGGAGCAAGGACCTCCGGTGCTCATCCGAGCCCGCGCTGTCCGCCTCCGCCACATACGCCTGTTGCGCCATACCGTCGCCTCACTGCCTGCCTTGCACACCGTCAGCCCGTAGGGATGTTCTCAAGTCGCCGGCGCCACGGGCACCGCCCGGGGCTTCCAGGACACCCCACACAAGACCCTAGGGGATGATCGGTGCCGTTCTCCGCCGTCCTCGACGGCCGTACTCGGACGATGACGAAGAACCCGGCGATTCGATTTCCGGTCGAGTGGCCGAGATCGTCCGCTGTGACAAAACGCTCACTAAAGGGTCGGCCGCAGCCCCTCCAGCACAGCGTCGACGATTTGTTCGGACAGGCCTTCGTCGAGTCCGGCGTCCGGGCGCAGGACGGTGCGCAGCAGCATCGGGCCCATGAAGAGGTCGTAGACCAGCTCGATGTCGATGTCGTCGCGGATCTCCCCGTCCGCGACACCACGGCGCAGGACCTCGCAGGTCCTGCGGCGCCGCGGCTCCACCACCGTGGCGTGGTACGCGGCCCACAGCCTGGGCTGGCTCTTCATCTGCGCCTGGACGTTGTGCAGGAGCGCCGAGGACCGGTTGGCGAGCCCGCGCCGGCGCAGCGACTCCAGCAGGGCGAGCAGGTCGTCGCGCAGGGAGGTGCCGGGCAGTTCCGGGTCCGGGGGTTCGACGGCCCGCAGGACGTCGCAGAAGAGTTCCTCCTTGCCGCTCCAGCGGCGGTAGATGGTGGCCTTGCCGACGCCCGCGGTCCGGGCGACCCGTTCGATGGAGACCTCCGCGAGCGGGACCCCGTCCTCGAGCAGTTCGAGTACGCCCTCGATGATGGCGCGCTCCACCGCCTCGCTCCGGGGTCGGCCCCGTGCGGGGCCCTCTTGCCTGGCTCGGCTCTCGGCGAGGCTCACTTCACTCAAGTCCCTTCATCGCTCTGCGGCGATTCTCCCTCGGGCGGCGGGCGGCGGACACCTGGCCTAGCGCCCCGGCAGGCAAGTGCTCTGGGGGTACCCCCTGCTCGAAGAGCTTGGGGAGTGCCGGCCGGAAGTCCTCGTACTGGACGTACTTGGGCTTTCGGCCGGTGCGGCGAGTGGGGGTCCCCCCCTGCTCGAAGAGCTTGGGGGAGCGTGCCGGGCGTCGCGACGGGCGAACGTTGCCTGTCGGGGCACTAGGATTCGGCTCCCGACTCGGCCGCAACCAAGTCGCTCTCGCCGTCGCCCTTCTGAGGGGCCGCCGGCTTCCCCGGCAGGAACACGGCCACCACGACCGCGCCGAGCACCGCCACCGCCGCGCCGCCCAGCGCGGTGACGTGCATGGCGTGCAGGAAGGCGTCGTGGGCGGGAGCGACCAGCGCCTCGCCGCGGCTGCCCAGCTGCGCCGCGACGCCGAGCGTGGCCTCGATGGACTCGCCCGCCGTGTGCCGGGTGCCGGGCGGCAGCAGGGTGAGCTTGTCCTCGATGCCGGAGCGGTAGGCCGTGGAGAGCACCGAGCCGAGCACGGCGATGCCGAGGGCGCCGCCGACCTGACGGAAGGTGTTGCTGAGCGCGGAGGCGGAGCCCGCCTTCTCGCGGGGCAGCGCCTGCATGATGACGACGCTGGTCGGGGTCATGATGTGCGCCATGCCGGCGCCCATCAGGAAGAAGATGACCTCCAGGATCCAGATCGGGGTGTCGTCCTCCAGGGTGGCGAACGCGGCGAGCGTGGCGGCGATGATCAGCATGCCGCCGGTGGTGGTGGCCTTGTTGCCGAACCGGTCGACGACCAGCCGGGCGCGCGGCGCGAAGACGAGCTGGGCGACGGCCAGCGGCAGCATCAGCAGCCCGGTCTGCAGCGGCGTGTAGCCGCGCACGCTCTGGGTGTAGAAGACCGAGAAGAAGGTCACACCCATCAGCGCGAAGAACACGAGTGCGATGACGGCGATCGCCGCCGAGAAGACCTTGTTCTTGAAGTAGGTGACGTCGATGGACGGATGGTCGCTGCGCTTCTCGTACACGACGAAGCCGGCGAGGACGGCAAGTCCGGCGGCGATGGTGGCGAGGACGGTGCCGTCGGTGAAGTCGGCGAGCTGGCCGCCCTTGATGATGCCGTAGACGAGCAGGACCAGGCCGATGACGGACAGCAGCACGCCGACCGGGTCGACCCTGCCGGGGTTCGGATCGCAAGAGTCGGGAACCAGCCAGATCATCAGGCCCAGCGCGAGGATCACGATCGGCACGTTGATGAGGAAGACCGAGCCCCACCAGAAGTGGTCGAGGAGCACACCGCCGGTGATCGGGCCGATGGCGATGGCGAGGCCGACACCGCCGGCCCAGATACCGATGGCCTTCGGCTGTTCCTCGCGCTCGAAGACGTTCATCAGGACGGCGAGGGTGGCGGGCATCACGAAGGCGGCCCCGAGGCCCATCAGCGCACGGAAGGCGATGAGCTCGAAGGGCGAACCCGACTCCGCGGCGAGCGCCGAACCGATACCGAACACGACGAGCCCGCCGAGCAGTACCTTCTTCCGCCCGAGCCGGTCGCCGAGCAGCCCCGCGGTGAACAGCAGCCCGGCGAAGACGAGGGTGTAGGCGTTGATCGCCCACTCCAGCTCGCTCTGGGTGGCACCGAGGCCGGTGGGGGCCGGAGTGGAGATGGTCTTGATGGCGACGTTCAGGATCGAGTTGTCCAGTACCACGATCAGCAGGCTGAGCATCAGCACGCCCAGGATCGCCCAGCGGCGCCGATGGACGGATTCCGGTATTCGGGAGACGGAATCGACAGGAGTTGTCATACAAACAGCCTAGCGAAATTCGATACGGGACCGTCTCGTATCGAAAGTTCTTTACCCAGAACTTACAGAGGGCCGCCCCGTCCCCACTGAGAAGTGAGCTTCGCCTCGGAACCGGCATGGCCGGAGGACGGACTAGCCGTGGGTGGCACGAGGTGCCACCATGGAAGCGGTCCGGGGACGCCGTAAGGGCGCCTCGAGATGACTGAAGGAGCCGTTGCAATGACGCAGCTTTCGGCTGCCCGCAGCCCCGACAGCAGCAAGTCGCTGTACGGCGGCAAGGGCACCCGCCGTATCACCGTGCGCGACCTCGCCGCCGCCAAGGAGCGCGGCGAGAAATGGCCGATGCTCACCGCCTACGACGCGATGACCGCGTCCGTCTTCGACGAGGCCGGCATCCCGGTGATGCTCGTCGGCGACTCGGCGGGCAACTGCCACCTCGGGTACGACACGACCGTACCCGTCACCCTGGACGAGATGACCATGCTGTCGGCGGCCGTCGTACGGGGCACCTCGCGCGCCCTCATCGTCGGCGACCTGCCCTTCGGCTCATACCAGGAGGGGCCGGTGCAGGCGCTGCGCTCGGCGACCCGGCTGGTGAAGGAGGCCGGGGTCGGGGCCGTGAAGCTGGAGGGCGGCGAACGCTCGCACCGCCAGATCGAGCTGCTGGTCGAGTCCGGCATCCCCGTGATGGCCCACGTCGGGCTCACCCCGCAGTCCGTCAACGCCATGGGCTACCGCGTCCAGGGCCGCGGCGAGGAGGCCGCCCAGCAGCTGCTGCGCGACGCCAAGGCCGTGCAGGACGCGGGCGCCTTCGCCGTCGTCCTCGAACTGGTCCCCGCTGAGCTGGCCGCCGAGGTGACGCGTGTCCTGCACATCCCGACGGTCGGGATCGGCGCGGGACCCGAGACGGACGCCCAAGTCCTCGTCTGGACCGACATGCTCGGCCTCACCGGCGGACGGGTGCCCCGCTTCGTCAAGCAGTACGCCAACCTGCGCGAGGTCATGGCGGGCGCCGCGAAGGCGTTCGCCGAGGACGTTGTCGGCGGGACGTTCCCGTCGGAGGAACACTCCGTCCACTAGGACGGTCCCCGAGACCACCGCGGCAACAGGACGGCCCCGCTGATCTTCCCCCGTCAGCGGGGCCGTCCCCTTGTACGCCTGAGTCGGCGCCGCTTTTGTGCGCTGAGCCGGCGCCGCTTTTGTGCGCTGAGCCGGCGCGGCTTTCGTGCGCCTGTGCAGCGCCGCTGTTGCGCGCCTGTGCAGGCGCCGCTCTCGGGGGCCTGTCGGGTGGTGTCGGTCGGTGGTGTCGGTCAGTTGTGGGCGGCCGTAGGCGGCTGTAGGCGAGCTGTCGGTGGTTTGTCGGTCGCCCCTGGCACCTTCGGGGCCATGACACGAATCGACGAGAACCCCGGCCGCCCCCGAGCGGCGGTCACGGTACGGGGGCTGGTCAAGCACTACGGCGAGACCCGGGCGCTGGACGGCGTGGACCTGGAGGTACGCGAGGGCACCGTCCACGGTGTCCTCGGCCCCAACGGCGCCGGCAAGACCACCCTCGTGCGCTGTCTTTCCACCCTGATCAGGCCCGACGCCGGCGAGGCGTTCGTGGCCGGCTACGACGTGGTGCGCCAGCCCCGGCAGCTGCGCCGGGTGATAGGCCTCACCGGCCAGTACGCCTCCGTCGACGAGAAGCTCTCCGGCCACGAGAACCTCTACATGATCGGCCGGCTGCTGGACCTGACGCGCAAGGAGGCCCGCTCCCGCTCCGAAGCGCTCCTGGAGCGGTTCTCCCTCACCGAGGCCGCGCGACGCCCGGTGAACACCTACTCCGGCGGTATGCGCCGCCGGCTGGACCTCGCGGCGTCGATGATCGGCAGCCCCGCCGTGCTGTACCTGGACGAGCCGACCACCGGCCTGGACCCGCGCACCCGCAACGAGGTGTGGCAGGAGATCAGGCGCATGGTCGGCGACGGCGCCACGGTGCTGCTCACCACCCAGTACATGGAGGAGGCCGAGCAGCTGGCCGGCGAGCTCACGGTCGTCGACCGCGGCAAGGTCGTCGCGGGCGGCGCCATCGAGGAGCTGAAGGCGAAGGTCGGCGGACGCACCCTGCGCATCCGCCCGGCCGATCCGCTTCAGCTGCGCCCGACCGCCACCGCACTGGACGACTTCGGGCTGACCGGCCCGGGCAGCGCGACCGTGGACAGTCAGTCCGGCACCGTCCTCGTACCGATCCTCAGCGACGAGCAACTGACCGCGGTGGTCGGCGCGGTCACCGCCCGCGGCATCACCGTCGCCGCCATCAACACCGAACTGCCCAGCCTGGACGAGGTGTTCCTCTCCCTCACCGGCCACAAGACCACCGACTCCCAGGACACCACGCCCGCCCGTATGGAGGTCGCCGTATGAGCACCACCCTCGCGGCCCCCGCCCCGGCGCCCGCCGACCCCCGGATCGGCCTGCGCTCCCACCTGCAGCACATCCGCGCCCTGGTCCGCCGCAACCTGCTGTGGATCCGGCAGGACCCGGAGTCCATGTTCGACGCGGTGCTGATGCCGATCGTCTTCTGCCTGCTGTTCGTGTTCGTCTTCGGCGGCGCGATCGCGGGCAAGGGCAACCAGGACGAGTACGTCAACTACGTGGTGCCCGGTCTGATGGCGATGATGGGCATGAACCTCGCCATGGGCGTCGGCACCGGCTTCAACCAGGACTTCCAGACCGGTGTGATGGACCGTTTCCGGTCCATGCCGATCGCCCGGTCCTCGGTCCTCATCGCCAAGATCACGGTCGAGCTCGGCCGGATGCTCGTCGCCATGGCGGTCCTGCTCACGGTCGGTTTCGTCCTCGGCCTGTCCGTGGAGAACGTGCCGGGTCTGCTGGCGGCCGTCGGACTCGCGGGCGTCTTCGGTTCCGCGGTCATGTGGATCTTCCTGACCATGGGCGTGATGATGAAGAACGCCCAGGCCATCCAGGGAATGGGGTTCCTCGTGCTGTTTCCCCTGCAGTTCGGCTCGTCCATCTTCGCGCCGACCGACTCGATGCCGGGCTGGCTCCAGGCGTTCACCGACTACAACCCGCTGTCGTCGCTCGCGGACGCCGCCCGCGGCCTCATGAACGGCGGCCCGATCGCCCATGACGCGCTGGTGACGCTGATCTGGTCGGTCGTCATCACCGCCGTCATGGCTCCGGTGGCGATCCACAAGTTCCGTACCAAGAGCTGACCCGCAGGGCCGCTCGGTCGGTACGCGTCACAGCAGGGCGGCGGCCTCCTCCAGACAGAGCCCGCCGCCCTTGGCGTACGCGGCCTCGTACGCCGCGTCGCCGAGGACGGTCCGGGCGGCGGACTCGGCCCGCTCGACCGCCTCCCGCTCCAGCCCGGCGGGCACGTGCCGGGCCGGCAGCCGGCTCGCGGCGGCACCGAGCAGCCGGGCCGCGTCCCGGGCCCGTTCCTCGCCGCCGAGCCCCAACAGGGCGAGGGCCCCGGTGATCAGATGCGTCGATCTCATCTGCGGGACGACCGCGACGGACATCGGATCCCGGGCCCGCTCCAGCCCCCGCCGTGCCTTGTCCAGGGCCTGCTCGTGCTCGCCGTCGACCGTGTGCAGCCAGGCCTCCAGACCGAGGACGAGACCGTCGAAGACCACGAAGGTGACCGCGCTGAACTCCTCCCTCAGCACGCGCAGATGCTGCCGGCTCTCCGCGGTCCGTCCCGTGCGGCCGCACCACATGGCGAGGAAGAGCCGGGCGGCCGGCATCGCCTCGTTTCGGGTGGTGCCGCGCTCCTCGAGCGCCTCGCGCAGCAGCCGCTCGCCCCGCTCGCCCTGGCCCGCCTCGATGAGAACGCCGCCGAGCCGGGTACGGAGCACGGACGCCTGGGCGTGGGCGCCGAGCCGTTCGGCGTGCTCCCGCGCCGCCTCGAAGTCGGCGGCGGCGAGCAGGTAGTCGCCCTGGCGTTCACGGGCCTCGCCGCGCGCGGACAGCGCCTCCACGAAACCCCAGCCGTCGCCGAGCCGGGTGAAGATCTCCATCGCCTCGACGGCGTCCCGGGCCGCGTCGCCGACCGTGTCGGCACTGTTGGCCAGCAGGTTGGCGCGCATCTGCAGGGCTACGCCGAGCTCCCACTCGTAGCCCAGTTCGCGGCAGGTCCGGATCGCCGCGCTCCCCGCCTCGTGGAGCCGTTCCACGTCACCGGCGAGGACCAGGGCGTAGAACCAGAGGTAGCCGGGACTGCGGCAGGTCTGCGGGAGGCCCGGCCGGTAGACCTCGGTGATGGTGCGCAGCTTCGCCCGGGCCTCGGGGGTCTGCCAGCTCTCCGGTTCCAGGTCCATGCAGGCGAGGTTGATGAGGTGCACCCCGCGCCGGGCCTCTTCCAGGACCTCGGGGCGCATCGGCGGAGGCTCGTCGGTGCAGCGCTCCATGAGGGGTTCGGCGGGGCGCACGGGCGGGGCGAAGGGGTTGGGACCGAGGGCCATGACCTCCCGGGACCAGTGGCCGGCCGTGCTGCGCAGATCGCGCATCTGCCAGTACCAGGACAGGGCAAGCACCAGGCAGAGCGCCTCCTGCTCGTCGCGGACGGCGACGGCGTGCTGCAGTGCGGCGCGTACGTTCTCCCACTCCAGCTCCAGCCGGGCGACCCCGGCGCGCTGGCCCGGGCCGCGCAGCAACAGGTCGGTGGTGCGGACCAGTTCGCGGTAGTACGTGAGGTGGGCGCGCGCCGTCTCGGGCCGGGTTCCCGCCTCGTCGAGCCGTTCCCCCGCGTACTCGGCGACGGTCTCCAGCAGCCGGTAGCGCATTTCCCCGTCCGGCGACGGGGCGGCCACCACCAGGGACTTGTCGACGAGTGAGCCGATCGCCTCCAGCGCGGCCGGACCGCAGACGGCCTCCGCGGCGGCGAGGTCGCAGCCGCCCGCGAAGACGGAAAGCCGGCGCAGTACGTCGCGTTCGTCCTCGTCGAGCAGGTCCCAGGACCAGTCCACGACGGCACGCAGTGTCTGCTGGCGGGCGAGCAGGGTGCGGCTGCCGGAGGTCAGCAGCCGGAAGCGGTCGTCGAGGCGGTCGGCGAGCCCGCGCGGGGTGAGCATCCGCAGGCGGGCGGCGGCGAGTTCGATGGCGAGCGGGAGGCCGTCGAGACGGCGGCAGATCTCCGCGGCCGCCGCGGCGGTCTCCTCGTCGGCGTCGATCCGGAACCCCGGCATCGCCGCGGCCCCGCGCTCGGCGAGCAGCCGCAGGGCCATCGGCTCGGGCAGCGGTTCCACCGGCCGCAGCAACTCGCCGGGTACGCCGAGGGGTTCACGGCTGGTGGCGAGCACGGTCAGCTCCGGGCAACGTGTCAGCAGTTCCTCGGCGAGCCGGGCCGCGGCGTCCAGCACGTGCTCGCAGTTGTCGAGGATGAGCAGCATGCGGCGCTTGGCGCAGTGCTCGACGAGCCTTACGAGGGGGTCGTCGTGCCGATCGGAGGCGGCCCGCAGTTCCTCGGCGCCGGCGCCGCGCAGGACGGTCTCGCGGGCGCCGACCGCCGTGAGGACGGCCTCGGGTACGGCCTCCGGGTCGTCGAGCGGCGCGAGTTCGGCGAGCCAGACGCCGTCGGGGGCGGTGGCGGCGACGGCCTCGGCGGCCTCTTGCGACAGCCGCGTCTTGCCGGCCCCGCCGGGTCCGAGCAGGGTCACGAGGCGGGCTGTGGCGAGGTCCCCGCGGATGGCCTCGATGTCGGCCTCCCGGCCGACGAAGGAGGTGAGCCGGGCCCGTAGATTGCCCGGGGCGGGGCCTGCGCCCGGGGTGCCGGTGTCGGCGGCAGACGGGGGCACCGGTGCGCGCTTCTCGGTCGGGTGCAGCAACTCCTCGTGCAGCGCCCGCAGTTCGGGGCCGGGGTCCGAGCCCAGGCCGTCGGCGATCAGCCTGCGTACGGACTCGTAGGCGGCCAGTGCCTCGGCCGTACGGCCCGCCGCGCGCAGTGCCCGCAGACGCAGCGCCTGGAAGGGCTCGTCCAGGGGATGGGCGTCGCACAGGGCGGTGAGCTCGGGCAGGATCCGTTCCGCCTCGCCGAGTTCCAGGGCCGCCGTCGCGCGGGCCCGCCGGACGTCCAGGCGGAGTGCCTCGCAGCGGGCGGCCTCCGCGGTGCGGTCGGGCAGGTCGGCGAGGGCCGGGCCGCGCCACAGGGCCAGGGCGTCGTCCAGGACGGCCGCGGCCTTGGCCGGGTCGGCGTCGGTGAGCGCCCGCGTGCCCTCGCCCGCGAGCCGCTCGAAGCGGTGCAGGTCGATGTCGTCGGGCGCCGCGCACAGCCGGTAGCCGCCCTCGACGGAGGCGACGGCCTCGGCTCCCAGCGCCCTCCGTAACCGGCCCACCAGCGCCTGCAGCGCCCCGTTCGCGTCGGCGGGCGCGTCGCCGTCCCAGACCTCGTCGACGAGGGCACTCACCGGCACACCGCGCCCGGGGCGCAGTGCGAGCACGGTCAGCAGGGCACGCAACCGCGCCCCGCCGACCGGGAGATGGGTGCCGTCGGAACGGAAGGCCTGGGTGGTGCCGAGGATGCGGTAGCGCACGGTGCCATTGTCCCGGGCGGGGGGTGGGCTCCGCCTCCGGGTTCAGGACCGCATGAACTGCGAGGAGTCCAGGACGAGGATCTGGTCGGCCACGGGGATCTGGATTTCGTCGCCGAAGACGCCGGATTCCTCGTGCTGGTATGCGCCGTCCACGGGGCGGGTCAGCAGCGTCCAGCGGGCGGAAAGCACATCGACGATGAGATAGGCGGGGATGCGGCGCAGGGCGTAGTGGTCCGACTCGGTGTTGTAGTCGCGGTGCCTGCTCTCCGGCGAGACGACCTCGACGACGAAAGGCAGGAGCGCTTCGTCGACCTCGCTCTCCTCCGAACGGATCTGGTCCAGCGGGAGCGCCTAGGCATCGGGCTCGGGTTTGTAGCCCTCCCTGGGCGGTACCACCGCGAATGCGCCCACCGGAGCCCAGCCGGGCAGCCGGTCCTCGATCTGGTTGGCAATGCGCCGAGCCGTGGTGGTGTGCGCATGAGTGACCGGTACCAAAGTCAGCCCGTTCTTCGTCAGCCGGAGGCGCGCGCTCCTGGGGACCTGGAGCTGGTCCTGGACCAACTCGACCCAACCCTCGGCGATCGTCATGGGCACCTCCTCAGTCGACTCGATGACAGCGTAACGACTACCAGGAACCTGACCCCACCCGCGGGACGTTCTCCCCAGACCACCGGTACGGTCGACTCCGCACACATCAGCCCACACCAGGGAGCCCCATGACCACCGCCACCTCCCGGCACAGTGACCGGAGGATCAGCCCCGTATTCGTCGGGATCGTGGCCGTCATGGCCGTCACCGGATGGGCCACCTGGACCGGGTTCGCCGAGCAGCCCGGGGTGGCGGTCTTCCTGTTCGTGACGGCCGCCTGGATCGTCTCCCTGTGTCTGCACGAGTACGCGCACGCGCGTACGGCACTGCACAGCGGTGACATCACGGTCGGCGCGAAGGGCTACCTCACGCTGAACCCGCTGAAGTACACCCACGCCCTGCTCAGCATCGTCCTTCCGGTCCTCTTCGTGATCCTGGGCGGGATCGGTCTGCCGGGCGGTGCGGTCTTCATCGAGCGGGGGCGTATCCAGGGGCGCTGGAAGCACAGTCTGATCTCGGCCGCGGGTCCGCTGACGAACGTGCTGTTCGCGGTGGTGTGCACGGCCCCGTTCTGGCTGGACGCGCTGGACGGGGTGCCGGACACGTTCCGTTACGCGCTGGCGTTCCTGGCGCTGCTGCAGGTGACGGCCGCGATCCTGAACTTCCTGCCGGTTCCGGGTCTGGACGGCTACGGCGTGATCGAGCCCTGGCTGTCGTACAACATCCGCCGTCAGGTGGAGCCGTTCGCCCCGTTCGGTCTGCTCGCCGTGTTCGCCCTGCTGTGGCTCCCGGAGGTCAACGGCGTCTTCTTCGACGCGGTGGACGCGGTGCTGCGCGCGCTGGGCGTGAGCGACTGGGACACCTATTGGGGCCAGCAGCTCTACCGGTTCTGGCAGGGCAACCCGGAGATCCCGGCGCAGTGACCGGCCGCGGGCCTCAGCCGGTGGGGGTCCGGCCTGCCTTGGCGCGGCGCAGGTAGTACCACGCCATGTTGGAGGAGAGCCCCGCCAGCAGTACCCAGACGATGCCGAGCCAGCTGCCCCGGACGAAGGAGATCACGGCCGCCGCGACGGCGAGGACGCAGACGACGAGGGCGTAGAGGGCGAGTCGCCGGGCCGGGTCGCGTGGGGGCACGGGGGGCATGGGGGTCGGCTCCTGAGGACGGTCATGTTGACGGGGCACTACGGCATCCAGTGTCCCCCATGCCCCTGCGCCCGCCCGCACGCGCCCTACACGTCGGTCAGACGCAGCCCGGCGTGTGCCTTGTAGCGGCGGTTCACGGAGATCAGGTTGGCGACGAGGGCCTCGACCTGGTGCGCGTTGCGCAGCCGCCCGGAGAAGATGCCGCGCATCCCGGGGATGCGGCCGGCCAGCGCCTGGACGATCTCCACGTCGGCCCGCTCCTCGCCGAGGACCATCACGTCCGTGTCGATCTCCTCGATCGCGGCGTCCTGGAGCAGCACGGCGGAGAGATGGTGGAAGGCGGCGGTCACCCGGGAGTCCGGGAGCAGCGCGGCGGCCTGTTCGGCGGCGCTGCCCTCCTCGGGCTTGATCGCGTAGGCGCCCTTCTTGTCGAAGCCGAGCGGGTTGACGCAGTCGACGACGAGCTTGCCCGCCAGTTCCTCGCGCAGCGATTCGAGGGTCTTGCCGTGGCCGTCCCAGGGCACGGCGACGATCACGATGTCGCTGCGCCGCGCGGTCTCGGCGTTGTCGGCCCCCTCGACGCCGTGGCCGAGTTCCTCGGCGGCGGACTGTGCGCGCTCGGCGGCGCGGGAGCCGATGATCACCTTCTGTCCGGCGCGGGCGAGCCGGTAGGCGAGGCCCTTGCCCTGCGGTCCGGTGCCGCCGAGCACGCCGACGACGAGCCCGGACACATCGGGGAGGTCCCAGGGGTCCTTGGCCGGAGCCTTGGCGGGGGCTGCGGCGGGCGTCTGTGCACTGTCGCTAGAGGTCATGGGCCGACTTTACGTGTGCGGCCCGCCACGCGGACGGGCGCGGTCAGGTGACCACGATCACGGGGAGGCGGGCGGAGCTGATCGTCTCGTACGCGCTGAATTGGGCGAATTTGCGGTGAACGCCGCCTGACGAGTGGTTGGTTGCGGCAGGATGCGGGGGCATGGACGCGGTACGCGTGGCGCTGTTGCGCGAAGTGCTCGCCGGGACCGAGTGGTTGGGGGCGACGCGTCGGTTCGCGACCGCGCTGCGGTCGTCCGTGGTGCCGCACGGCGGCGGGCTGCTGCTCGTGGGCACCGAGGAGTACGAGCCGTGGCACCTGGCCGCGCACCTGGTGGACGAGGCCGCCTGGTCGGGGACGCCGGAGCTCGCGCCGACGCTCGTCCGGCACGGCGCGCGGGCCTCGGATCCGCCGCACCTGGCGGTGGGTCTCGGCCGGATCGAGGCGGCGCGGCGCGGGGAGACGCTGTTGGTGGTGGCCCCCGGCGCGCCGGGGGATCCGTTGCTGGAGCGGGTGCACGACGCGCGGCGGGCCGGGGCGACGGTGCTGGCGCTGTCCTCGGGCGATGCCGAGTTGCACGGACTGGCGCACGAGGGGCTGGCGGTGCCGGGCGAACGTGAGCTGGATCTGGACACGGTGCAGCATCTGGTGAGCGCCGCCGCCGGGGAGAACGTGGTGGCGCGCCCGCGCGGCCGCGGCCGCTCGCTCCGCGACCGGCTGTCGCGGCTCGCGGACCATCTCACCGCGCCTCCGCCGGCCCGCTGGTAGCACGCGACGCCCGGCCCGGCTCGCGGCAGTGGCTGCGGGCGGCG
>NZ_RPDJ01000051.1 GCF_004023625.1 Streptomyces cavernae
GTGAGGGAAACGCCCGGTTACATTCCGAACCCGGAAGCTAAGCCTTACAGCGCCGATGGTACTGCAGGGGGGACCCTGTGGGAGAGTAGGACGCCGCCGAACAAATATTGAGAGAAAGCCCCACACCACACGGTGTGGGGCTTTCTTGCGTTCCCCGCCAGTTCCCCCCTTCCCTCGGTACTCTCCATTCCCTCCGTTTTTTCCGGTCCTTTTATTTCTCACTCCCGGGGTCGTACCAGGCCCGCGTCGTACGCCACTATCACCGCCTGGATGCGGTCCCTGGAGCCGGTTTTGGCGAGAATGCGGCCCACATGCGTCTTCACCGTCGATTCGGCGAGATGGAAGTGGGCGGATATCTCCGCGTTGGTCCAGCCCCGGCCGATGACCGTCAGGATCTCGCGTTCGCGGTCCGTCAGGGTGGTGACCCGGGGGTCCGGCTCCGGGGCCGGGGGCTCACCGTCGGGGGTTCCCTGGCAGATGGGGGAGGCCGGGAGATGTTGTACGTACGCGTCCAGCAGCCGGCGGGTCAGGCTTGGGGCCACCACCGCGTCGCCGGAAGCCACCGCGCGGATGCCCGACAGGAGGTCCTCGGGCTCGGCGTCCTTGATGAGGAATCCGGAGGCGCCCGCCCGCAGGCCCGCGTACGCGTATTCGTCCAGGTCGAAGGTGGTGAGGATGAGGACCCGTGTGCGGTCGCCGGCGGCGACGATCCGGCGCGTGGCCTCTATGCCGTCCAGGCCGGGCATACGGATGTCCATCAGGACGACATCGGGGTGGAGCTCGGCCGTCAGACGGACCGCTTCGGCGCCGTTGCCCGCTTCTCCGACGACGGCCAAGTCGTCCTGGCTCTCCAACAGCATGCGGAAGCCGAAGCGCTGTAAGGCGTGGTCGTCGACGATGAGCACGGTGGTCACTGGGGTCTTTCCTCCGGCAGGTGCTGAATGTGGGGAATCGGTTGGGGAGCTTTTTTGGGGGTTGGCTGGGGGGATTCCTCGGGCAGGTGCAGTCGGACGCGCCAACCCCGGTCCGGGGCGGGCAGGGGGCCGGCGTCGAGGGTGCCCCCGTAGAGGGCGGTCCGTTCGAGCATGCCGGGTAGACCCCGGCCGCCGGTCGCGGGCTTGTTGCTTCCCCCGCCGCTCCCTTTGCTTCCGCCGCTCCCTCTGCCTCCGGCTCCCACGCCGCCCTTCTCGTCCTCGTGGCCTGCGAAGCCTGTGGTGACTCCTCGGCCGGTGTCGGTCACCGTGAGCGTCACCGCGCCACCGCTCTCGTAGGAGAGTTCGATCTGCGATGTCGCCCCGGGGCCACCGTGTTTGAGGGTGTTGGTGAGTGCTTCCTGGATGACTCGGTAGACGGTGAGCTGGCGGCCGGGGGAGAGGGAGGGCCGGCCGTGGACGGTGGTGCGGACGGGGAGGCCGGCGGAGCGCACACCGTCGATGAGCTGGTCGAGGTCCGTGAGCGTGGGCTGCGGGCTCCTGTCGGCGGTGCGGCGGTCCTCCTCGCGCAGGACGTCCAGCAGTCGGCGCAGTTCGTCCAGGGCCTGGCGGCTGGTGGTGGCTATGGCGTGCAGGGCCTGGGCGGAGTGTTCGGGGGACTTGGCCGCCGCGTACCGGCCGCCGTCCGCCAGGCCCGTGATGACGGACAGGTTGTGGCCGATGATGTCGTGCATCTCGCGTGCGATACGGGCGCGCTCGGCCGCGGCGGCGAGCCGGGCCTGCTGGTCGCGTTCGACCTCGAGCTGGCGGGCGCGTTCCACGAGAGAGGCGAGGTACTCCTTGCGGGTGCGGACGGCGATGCCGCCCACGGCCGACAGGGCGAGGCTCATCGCGGCCGGGGCCACGTTCTGCCCCGCGCCGTATTCCGCGGGATAGCGGAACTCGGTCACCACGAACGGCGCCAGGATCAGGGCGTACGCCCACAGCAGGGGGCGCAGCCGGGCACGCAGGGCGATGTTGAACAGGACGACCAGGAGGATGAGGGACGCCTGGAGGACGGCGCCGGTCCAGGCGTTGACGAAGGCGAGGGGCACCATCGTCAGCAGCACCGCGAAGGGGTGGGTGCGGCGCCACCACAGGGGAACCGAGAAACCCAGCGAGAGGGCGAGGATCAGCCGGCCGGGCAGGGTCGGGTCCTCGGCGACGCTCTTCCAGCCGCCGCTCGTGTAGTCGACCAGCGCGGCCGTGACGAAGAAGCCGGTGACGAGTAAGTCCCACAGCATCGGCCGGCGGCGGTCGAGGGCGCGCGCCTGTTGGGTGATGCGCTGGAACAGGCGGGTGAGCGGCTGTTCGTGCGGCGGCCCTTGGTGGCTGCGCCGTCCTCTGCCGCCCCGAATCACGTGTCCCATCCTCCTACTGACGACCTTCATACGTCCCGGCGCTTCAGCAGCAAGGCCGCCGTGGCGAGCGTGGCCGCGGCCCACAGGACCAGGGAGAGCAGCGCGGAGCCGGGAGAGGCGATGTCCGGAGCGGGCTGGGCGTGGGTGAGGGACATCAGGGCCTGGGCGGGGAGGTGGCGGACGACGGCGTCGGTCACCTCGTACGGAAGGATCGCGAGGACTTCCGGGAGGATCATGACGGCGCCGATCAGGACGCCGATGCTGCCGGGGACCGAGCGGATCAGGGAGCCGATGCCGAGGGCGAGCACTCCCAGGAGCGCCAGGCCGGCCGCATTGCCGACGAGGGCACGGACGACGCCCGGGTCGCCCAGAGAGGCCGACTGGTCGGTGTCGGAGAGGAAGGCCTGGGCCAGCGGGAAGGTGACGAAGTTGGTGGCCAGGACGACCGTGAAGGCGACCGCGCCCAAAACCGCGGCCTTGGACCACAGCACGGGCAGCCGGCGCGGGACGACCGTCAGGCTGGACCGGATCATGCCGGTCGAGTACTCGCCCGCCGTGACCAGGATGCCCAGCACACCGATGGTGATCTGGGTGAACTGCATGCCCAGGAGGACCAGCAGGACGGCGTCCATGTCGCTGTCCCCGCCCCCTGACTCGTAGGTCGCGGTGATCGCCACTCCGACGCCGACCGTGAGGACGACGGTGAGGGCCAGGGTGATCCAGGTGGAGCGCAGGGTCCACAGCTTGTGCCATTCGGAGCGCAGGACGCGGCGCGGTGTGATGTCCGGGGTGGTCCGGTCGGCCGTGTTGGGCCTGGTGGGCGTGGTGGCCGTGGTGGTCACGCGGCGGCTCCTTCGACGGTGGCGGCGAACTCGACCGCGTCACGGGTGAGCTCCATGAAGGCCTCCTCGAGCGAGGCCGCGCTGGGGGTGAGTTCGAAGAGGGGGATGCCGTGGGTGGCGGCCGTGCGGCCGATGTGCTCGGCGTCCGTGCCGTGGATCAGGAGCGTTCCGGGGGTGTCGCGGGTGATGTCGACGCCGGGGCCGGAGAGGAGGCCGGCCAGAGTGGTCGCCTCAGGGGTGACGACCTTGACCGTGCCCGCGCCCGACTCCCGTATGAAGTCGGCGACCGTCGTGTCGGCGAGGAGCCGGCCGCGGCCGATGATGACCAGGTGCTCGGCGGTCAGTGCCATCTCGCTCATCAGGTGGGAGGAGACGAAGACGGTGCGGCCCTGTGCGGCCAGTGACTTCAGCAGGGTGCGGATCCAGAGGACACCCTCCGGGTCGAGGCCGTTGACCGGCTCGTCGAGGATGACCGTGGCCGGGTCGCCGAGCAACGCGGCGGCGATGCCGAGGCGCTGGCCCATGCCCAGGGAGAAGCCCTTGATCCTGCGGTGGGCCGCGTCGGTGAGGCCGGTGAGGTCCAGGACGTGCTCGACCCGGGAACGGGGGATGCCGTGGGTGTGCGCCAGGGTCATGAGGTGGTGGTACGCGGTGCGGCCCGGGTGGACCGAGCGGGCCTCCAGCAGTGCGCCGACCTCCCTCAGCGGCGCCGGGTGGGCCGCGTACGCGCGGTCGCCGATCGTGGCGCGGCCGCGGGTCGGGGAGTCCAGGCCGAGGATCATCCGCATCGTCGTCGACTTGCCCGCGCCGTTGGGGCCTAGGAATCCGGTGACGGTGCCCGGGCGGACCGTGAAGGAGAGGTCGCTGACGGCCGTCCTGTTGCCGTAACGCTTGGTCAGTTGCTGCGCGGTAATCATGGTTCCAGGCTCGGCCGCGCACGGGGTCCGGAGCGTCGGACGGGGGCGGGATATCCGGGTGCTGGGCGTCGTACCCGGGTACTACGGTGACCATCATGACCCATGTAATTCGGCCCATTCGTCCCGACGAGTGGCGGGCGGTGAAGGAGCTGAGGCTGGCCGCGCTGCGGGACCCGGTGGCGCATCTCGCGTTCCTGGAGACCTACGACGAGGCTGCGGCGAAGTCGGACGCCTACTGGCGGGAGCGGACCGCCGGGGCGGCGGAAGGGGTCACCGAGCGGCAGCAGTTCATCGCCGAGCGGGTGGACGGCGGCTGGGACGGGTCGGTGACCGTGCTGGTCGAGGAGGCCGGGTCGAAGGATCCGTTCGGGGACGTGGTCGAGCAGGACCAGGGGCACGTCGTGGGGGTCTTCGTACGGCCCGGGCAGCGGGGGCGCGGGGTGACCGAGGCCTTGTTCGCGGCCGCCCTGGAGTGGTCGTGGGAGGTGGCGGACGTCGAGCGGGTGCGGTTGTTCGTGCATGAGCGCAACGCCCGGGCCGAGGCGTTCTACCGCAAGGTGGGGTTCGTGCCGACGGGGGTGATGGTGCCCGTGCCGGGGGAACCCGATGCCCGGGAGGTGGAGTTCGCGGTCAAGCGGCCGTAGGCAACTCCAGGGCGGCTCAGTCCGGCCTGCGCGCCCTGCGCGTCTTACCTGGCCTGCGCGTTTTGTCCGGGCTGCGCGTCTTACCTGGCCTGCGCGTCTTGCCCGGGCTGCGCGTGTTGCCCGGCCTGCCCGGGCTGCCCGGTCGGTCGGTCCGATCGGTTCAGTCAAATTCAGTCGGTTCAGTCGGTTCAGCCGGTCCAGTTGGGCCACCGGCTGCGGGCCTGCTCCCGGGAGCGCAGGAGGGCCAGGACCGGCAGGCCGCGATCGGGGCCGGTGGTGAGCAGGTCGGGGAGCTGGGGCACCGGGGCCACCGCGGCGACGTCGTCGAGAACCAGGGTCAGTGGTGGGTCGAGGCGACCGGAGGATGACCGTTCGGCCATGCGCCGGCCGCGCTCGACCACGCTTGCGGCGAGAGCCGTCAGCAGCGGCATCGCGCCCGGGCTTGTCTTGGGGTCCTCGATGGATTCACCGACCACATAGAGCGTGCCCCCTTCGTGCACGAAGGAATCCAGGGCGAGGGTGTCGGCTCGGTTCGGTGTGCAGGATTCCCGTACGTTCACGGTGGACAGTGCGGACAGGGCACGGGCCGTCAACTCCTGGGCGATGTCCCGGCGTTCGGGATGGGAGGTGAGGGCCGCCTCGAGTTCGCCCGCCGCGCCGGAGGCCGCCTTGGGATGCGTACGCAGGGCCCGCACGGCTTCCTGGATGTGGTTGCCCTGGGCCCAGCGGTGCACATGGCGGATGGTGCGGCCGTCGACGGCGGCGGCGTGCAGATAGCTGCGCAGCAGGGTCTCGGCGGTGTCCGCGACGGCTGCGTCGATCTTCGCGGCCGGGCGTATGGGGGCGAGGACAGCGGCTGCCCGCGCCGCAGCGGTCGGCTTGTCCTCGCAGCCCGTGGTGGGCGACCAGTGCAGGCGGGCCGGGGTGTCGCACAGGTGCGAGGGGTCGTAGAGCAGGACCGGGCCCAGCTTGGCCCTGGCGTCCTTGGTCTCCGACCAGACGGCAGGGCTGGAGGTGATGACCAGCGCGGGGCCCACCGCGTCGAGCACGGCCTGGACGGCGCGGGGACGGCGGGTTTCGGCGGGGCCGAGGACGAGCGGGCCGGAGGGCGTGGACAGGGGGGAGCCGGGTGGCGGGGAGCCGGGCGGCGGGGAGGGCTCGTGTTCCGCGGGGAGCTGGGAGGGCTCGTGTTCCATGCGGGCGGATGCGGATGCGGGGGCCGGTGCTGGGGGTGCCTGTGCCACGGGGGTGGTGGCCACGGGCTCTCGGGCCGGTTCGCGGGCCGGTTCGCGTACTGCGTCCCGTACGTCGTTCCGTACGTCGTTCCGTACGTCGTCCCGCGCGGCGTCACGTGCATCGTCCCGTACCGGTTTGTGCGCGTGTTCCTCGGTGGGTACCTCGTGGGGTGCGGGGGCGAGCCGGGCCATGCGTCGTCCGCGGCGCCCCGCGCGCCAGCGTGCCACGACCCCCATCACGAACACCGTGAGGACGAGCAGCATCATCAGCTGGCCGATGAACAGGCCCCAGAAGAGGCCGTAGCCGGAGAGTTCGGCCCCGGGGGTCTCCGGCCAGGCGCCGGTGATGTCGTGGGGCTGGGCGATCAGGTGACGCATGGCCAGGGGGGTGCGGCCGAACGTCACCGCGGTGGGCCAGGCGCCCTTGGCGAACAGGCCGGCCAGACCCGTCGCCGACCACACCAGCAGGGTCATGCCGAGCAGGAACGCGAGCACGCCGATCAGCAGGCCGTCCGGGATGCCGCGTTCGCGGCCGTCCCCGCGCAGGTGATCGTCCGGTCTCATGGTCAGGCCACCGTGGATTCCGAGTCGCCGAGGTGGGCTTCCACGAAGGCCGCTGCTCGCTCTTCCGCCTCCAGTTCCGCGGCGTGCAGCGCGTCGTCGGTGAGGTGGTCGTGGTCGTGGTCGCTCGACGATTCGGTCATCGCGCGGTCGGTGAAGACGAGGGGGCGTTCGGATTCGGTGACGAGGTGTTTGACCACCTGGACGTTGCCGTTGACGTCCCAGACGGCGATGCCCGGTGTCAGGGAGGGGATGATTTCCACGGCCCAGCGGGGCAGGCCCAGTACGCGGCCGGTGGCGCGTGCCTCGTCGGCCTTCTGGGCGTAGATCGTCCGGGTCGAGGCCATCTTGAGGATCGCGGCGGCCTCCTTCGCCGCCGCTCCGTCGACGACGTCCGACAGATGGTGGACGACGGCCACGAAGGACAGACCGAGCCGGCGGCCGAACTTCAGCAGGCGCTGGAAGAGCTGGGCGACGAACGGGCTGTTGATGATGTGCCAGGCCTCCTCGACGAGGAAGATGCGTTTCTTCCGGTCGGGGCGGATCCAGGTGTGCTCCAGCCACACACCGACGATCGCCATCAGGATCGGCATGGCGATGGAGTTGCGGTCGATGTGGGAGAGGTCGAAGACGATGAGCGGGGCGTCGAGGTCGATGCCGACGGTCGTGGGGCCGTCGAACATGCCGCGCAGGTCACCGTCGACGAGCCGGTCGAGGACGAGGGCGACGTCGAGGCCCCAGGCGCGTACGTCGTCCAGGGCGACGTTCATCGCTTCCGCCGACTCCGGTTCGGGGTGGCGCAGTTGTTCGACGATGTCGGTCAGCACGGGCTGGCGGTCGACGATGGTCTCGTTGACGTAGGCGTGGGCGACCTTGAGGGCGAAGCCGGAGCGTTCGTCGAGGCCGTGGCCCATGGCGACTTCGATGATGGTGCGGAGCAGCGCGAGCTGGCCGGTCGTCGTGATCGCCGGGTCGAGCGGGTTGAGGCGGATGCCCATGTCCAGGGCGGCAGTCGGGTCCAGGCGGATGGGAGTTATCCCCAGCTCCTGCGCGATGAGGTTCCATTCGCCGACGCCGTCCTCGCCCTGGGCGTCGAGGACGACGACCTGGCGGTCGCGGAACCGGAGCTGGCGCAGGACGTACGTCTTCTCCAGCGCGGACTTGCCGTTTCCGGACTCGCCGAGCACCAGCCAGTGCGGTGCCGGGAGTTGCTGTCCGTAGAGCTGGAAGGGGTCGTAGATGTAGCCCTTTCCGGAGTAGACCTCGCGGCCGATGATGACGCCGGAGTCGCCGAGGCCGGGTGCGGCGGTCGGCAGGTAGACCGCTTGGGCCTGGCCCGTGGAGGTGCGCACGGGCAGCCGGGTCGTCTCCACCTTTCCGAAGAGGAAGGAGGTGAAGGCGTCGGTGAGGACGGACAGCGGATCCCGCATTCGGGCGGTCCTTCCTTACTAGCGTCGGATGCCGGTGGCGAACGGCAGTGTGTTCACGAAGGCGCGGTGGTGCTCGCGGTCGCACCACTCCAGCTTCAGATACGACTTGCCGGCCGAGGCCCGGATGGTCCGCTTGTCGCGGGCCAGGGCCTCCGGGGAGCGGGAGGAGACCGTGATGTAGCCGACCAGGTTGACGCCGGCGGCGCCGCTGGCGAGATCCTCGCCGCGCTGGTCGAGGCGGGAGTGGGCGGCGATGTCTCGGGGGTCCACGGTCCGGTTCATCTTGGCGGCGCGGCTGGCCTCGGCCTCGTCGTTGGTCTTCTCGGTGAGCATCCGTTCGATGGCGACCTCGGTGGGTTCGAGGTCCATGGTCACGGCGACGGTCCGGATGACGTCCGGGGTGTGGACGAGCAGCGGGGCGAGGAAGTTGACGCCGACGGGGGTCATCGGCCACTCCTTCACCCAGGCGGTGGCGTGGCACCAGGGGGCGCGGGTGCTGGACTCACGGGTCTTGGCCTGGAGGAACGTGGGCTCGGTGGCGTCGAGCTCGGCCGGCCAGGCGTTGCGCTGGGTCATCGCCTGGATGTGGTCGATGGGGTGGTCCGGGTCGTACATGGAGTGCACGAGGGAGGCGAGCCGGCCCTGGCCGAGGGGCTGGCGGACGCGGATGTCGGCCTCCTGGAGCCGGGAGCAGATGTCCGTCAGCTCACGGGCCATCACCACCGCGAGCCCGGCGTCCTTGTCGAGCTTCTTCCCGCCCTGGGGGCGGGCGGCGCGGGCCATGGCCTGGGCCTCGGCGGCGAGTTCGCGGGAGTACTGCATGCAGGCCACCAGGTAGGCCCGGTGCTGTTCGCTGCTGGTGGACACCATGGACTGCAGTTGGTCGTAGGAGTGCTGCAGCCAGCCCGGTGACCTGTCGTCGCCGCGCTGGGCGACGTCCTTGGCGTGGGCGTCGGGATCGGCGGGGAGGGTGCGGGCCAGCATCTGGATGCGGGTGACGAACCCGTCGCCGTTCGCGACGTGCTTCAGCAGGGTGCCGAAGCGGTCGACGAGGGCCTCTTGGTCCTCGGAGTCGCGCAGGCCGACGCCGGGGCCCTCGATCTCGATGGCGGCGGTGACGGTGCGCCGGTCGGCGTGCAGCAGCACGGCGATCTCGTCCGGGCCGAACGGGGCGGCCAGCCAGGTGATACGGCCGATGCCCGGCGGCGGGCCGACCTCGACCTCGCGGCCGTCGAGCCGGGTGCCGGCCTCCATGGCGCCGGACCGGTAGACGGCGCCGTGCTTGACGGTGCGCTTGAAACTGCGGTTGATCTCGAACCACTTGTAGAACGTGCGGCGCTTGTACGGGACGTAGACCGCGGCGAGCGCCAGCATCGGGAAGCCCGTCAGCAGCACGATGCGCAGCGACAGCACCGGTACGAGGAGTCCGCACATCATGCCGAGGAACGCGCCTGCGACGATCAGCGCGATCTCACCGGACTCGCGGTTGCGGCCGATGATCGCGTTCGGCCGGGCGCGGCCGATCAGATACGTCCGGCGGGGCGTGACCGGGTGGGCCACGTGCGAGTCGGTCGTCAACGCCCTTCACCTCCCGTGCGGTTGCTGGTGTTGCGGTTGGTTGCGGCATGGGGGGTGTTGGCCGGGCTGGTGCGCGGCGGAGGGGCGGAGGCGCCGCCCTGGGGTTGCGGAGCGCGCGTGCTGTGCGCGGCGATGCCGCCGGAGGTGGGGTTGGCGGGCCGGGGGCCTGTGCCGGAGCCGTTGCCGCTCGCGCTGCCGTTGCTGTCGGCCCGGGCGCTGTGGGTGCGGATGCCCTGGGCGACGAGGGTGGCGGGCGAGCTGATGACGGCGGCGGCCTTGCCTTCCGCGCCCCGCATGATGCGGTTGTTGCGGGAGTTCGCGATCTCGTCGCCGAAGCCCGGGACGAAGCGGTAGATCATGGCGCTTGCGAAGATGGCCAGCAGGATGATGGCGAGGCCGGAGACCACGGCGGCGAGGGAGTCCGGGCCGCCGTCGGAGGAGAGGGCTCCGGCGAGGCCGAGGACGATCACGATGACCGGTTTGACCAGGATGACCGCGATCATCACTCCCGCCCAACGGCGGACGTGGCCCCAGAGGTTCTTGTCGACGAGTCCGGAGTAGACGACGACACCGAGGAGGGCGCCGACGTAGAGGAGCACCGCCCGGAGGTAGAGCTCCAGGTAGAGGATGCCGGCCGCGAGGATGGAGATCAGCGAGACCAGGATCAGCATGATCGGGCCGCCGCCGATGTCGTTGCCCTTGTTGAGGGCTTCGGAGAACGTGCCGAAGAACGCGTCGGTCTGATTGCCCGTCGTTTTGGCGAGGACCTCGCTGACGCCGTCGGTCGCGGAGACGACGGTGTAGAGGATCAGCGGGGTGAAGGCGGAGGCGAGGACGGTGAGCCAGAGGAAGCCGACCGCCTCGGAGAGGGCGGTGGTCAGGGGTACGCCCCGGACGGCCCGCTTGGCCACGGCGAGGAGCCAGAGGAGGAGGGTGAGGATCGTGGAGGCGGCGAAGACCACCGCGTACTGCTGGAGGAACTTGGGGTTGGTGAAGTCGACGTTGGCGGTCTCGTTCACGGCCTCGGAGAGCTTGTCGACGGTCCAGGAGGCGGCGTCGGCGCAGCCTTTCGCGAGGGAGGAGAGGGGGTCGAGGGTGTTTGTGACGCTGGGGGTGGAGGTGTCGCCTTTTTCGCCGCTGCCGCGTTCGCAGTATTTCTTGGCCTCGCCGACGATGAGGTCGCAGGGGTCGTCCGAGGGGGTCGGCGTCGGGGTCGGCGCCGCGTAGGCGCGTGAGGCCAGCAGCACGGCAGAGGTTTGTACGGCCGTGACGGCGGCGGCGAGCTTGAGTACGCGGTGCGCGCTACCGGGCATACGTGAACCCTCCGAACTCGTCGATGGCCTTGCTGATCTCGTCGGAGGTGGCGGCTCTGTCGTCACCGGGCACCGGGGCGGGGCCGTCTTTCTGCGAGTCCGTGACGATCTTCCAGTCGCCGTCGGACCACTGCAGGTCGAAGGTCCATGTCTTCCACGAGGAGGCGACGGGGTCGGTGGAGCTCTGTCCGGACATGCCGATCAGCCCCATGTACCAGACCGCGACCTTGGCTGTGGTGTCGCTGTACTGCTGCACCTTGGCGCCCACCGGGACCACGCGTGATACAAACGTGCTTCCCTCGGGCGGGTTGCCGTCGGCGTCCAGGCCCAGCTTGCTGAGGAAGCTCGTCGAGTACGCCTCGTCCATGGGGCCCTGGAGCTTGTCGGCTGCGGCCGGTGTGTACAGGGCGTCGACGATTTCGTGTCGGCTGTCCTTCTTGAACATGCCGGTCGAGCCCAGCGCCACGGCGTAGTTGGTCGCAGCGCTCTGCGCCCCCTCTTCATCGTGGGTGAAACCGGCCGGAATACCGCCGGACTTCTGTTTCACCGGCTGCTTCCCGGATGCCGCCGTGGACGACGAACCCGGGGTGTCCGCTCCGTCGTCCGAAGAAGAGGAATCGCCGCCTCCACGGTTCGCGAAAGCGATCGCCGCGATCAGCAGGACCACCACGCCGACTACGGTGACCAGGCTGCGGGAGGACGAGCGGGTGCGGCGGGCGCCGCCGTAGACGTCGCCCTCGCCCTCGGGGAGGCGGGTCCGGGTCTGGCCGCCGCCCCCGTAGGAACCCTCGCCGCGTCCCGCTCCGTCGTAGTCGTCACCCAGGCTCATTCCGCGCACGCCCCCTCGGCTCCTCGCGAAAACGCACAGTACGAAGGTAGCCGTGCTGGAAGCCGCGCGGGCGCGGTGTGGTGACTCGACATCAGGGAAACGCAACCTCAGCCGGTGGGCACGACGGACGGATGGGCAGGAGGGGGCCGGGTGTGCCCGGCGTGGGACTGAGGGAGCGCCGGGCGGCCGCGCGGCTACACGGCCATTCCGTACACGATGGTGAACAGCGTGCCGAGTGAGCCGATGATGAAGACCCCGGTCAGACCGGCGATGATGAGGCCCTTGCCCTGTTCGGCGCTGAATGTGTCGCGCAGGGCCGTCGCACCGATGCGCTGCTTGGCGGCGCCCCAGATGGCGATGCCGAGGCAGAGCAGGATGGCGACGGCCATGACGACCTCGATCATCACACGCGCCTCGTTGCCCAGGCTGCCGAAGGGTCCCCAGTCAGGGGCGATCCCGCCGATGATGGTGTTGATGTCGCCCTTTTCGGCTGCAAGGAACATGTAAAGTCACCGCCCCTAGTGGGTAGTTTGCACCCCTGCCATGGTGCAGGGCCACGCTCATTCTCGCCGACAATGCCGCTGTCGTATGTCGACTTGGCGTCATTGATTGGCGGGTTTCGTACGGTTCCCTTGACGCCGTCCCACGGTACGAGACGCGGGTCCGTGCACGAGGGATCGTATGGTCACTCTGTGTATCACAGGTCGAGGCCCAGTCCGGACACCGAGTAGGTGCAGTCCGTGTAGACGTAGCCCGGCTGGATCCTGATGCCGTTGGAGTGGACCCGGGCGGTGCTCAGGCCGCTGGTGTCGACCGGCTTGTACAGGAAGTGGTATTCGCCGGCGGGCAGGCGGAGGGTCTTCCTCGGGTACGACTTGTCGGCCTTGCAGGCGAGGCTGCGGCCGATCGCTTCGCTGCTGTAGCTGATGCAGCTGCCGCACTTGGCGAGGGAGAGCCTGCCGGTGACGGGGCCGGTGTAGAGGATCTCCACGGCGTCGGGGCCGTCGTTGCTGATCGTCAGGTCCATCCGGGAGCCGCCCGGGTGCCGTTGGACGGCAGTCGCCTGCCCGCGGCAGGTCGGTCCTCGGCGATCTCGGCGGCGATGGCGATCTTCTGGGCGCGGGAACGGTTCCTGTCGTTCTTGTAGGTGTCGGCGAACTCGGTGAGCGTCTTACGGGCCTCGGCGAAGTCGCCGTCCTTGAACTGGTCGACACCGCAGGCGTACGTGCCCGACTCGACGGCCTTGCCGGTGCGTCCGGTGATCCGGGCCGAGACGTCGCCGGGCAGGTTGTCGGCGGTTTCGCCGATGGCCCGCAGCTCGTCGGTGGCGGCGCAGGGTTCGGCGCCGCCCAGTGCCTTCACCCGGGTGTCGATCGCGGCCGTGAGTGCCGGTTCCACCTTCGCGGCCTGTCCGGAGTCCGGGAAGGTGCTGAGGAGTTGGCCGAGCATGCCGCCCTCGTCGCCGGTGCCGAGCCTGCCGGTGCCGCACTCCAGGAGCGAGGTGGCGAGGCGGTCGTCGGGCCAGGCGGCGAGTTCGCCGAGGCGGTCCTCGCCGACGGTGTCGGGGAGGGTGCGCAGGTAGGTGAGGGGCTCGACGGAGCCGCAGTAGTCCTTGGCGTCGTACGGGGCCGCGACCGTTTCGTAGAACGTCTCCAGCCGCTCGGGGACGAGCCCCGCCGCCCGTGAGCCGGGGTGGTCCTCGACGAGGTCGTCGTAGCGGGCCAGGGCGGTCTTGTACTCGTCCTCGGCGGCGCTGAAGGGCTTGCCTTCCTGGGCCTCGACGAGTTCGTCGGTGTCCGTGAGCCGGTCCAGGAGCATCTGTTCGATGGCTTCGTCGCGGGCTCCGTCGTAGGCGACGGTGCCGGCGGCCGGTACGAGGAGCAGCGCGAGGCCCAGCGCCAGGGCGAGCGGGGCGCGGGAGGGCCGGGCGAGCGGCGTCCGCAGTCCGCGGCGAGCCCCGTCGACGGCCGCGAGCACCAGCAGTACGAGGTACCCGATGAGCGCGCCGCGCGGTACCCCGTCGACGTCGGCGGGCAGCGCGACGAGCAGCAGTACGGCGGTGGCCGCCCAGCACACGGCGGCCTCCGCCCAGCGCCGCAGCAGCGCGTACCCGATTCCGAGCCCGCTGAGGTTGAGCAGCCCGGCGGCGAGTGCGCGCAGCGGGTCGGCGGGGGTGCCGACGGTCGGGGGGCGGGACGGGGGCGGAGGGAAGAGGAGCGGGGCGGTGGGGGCCGGGGGTGCCGGTGGTGGCAGGTAGTAGGAGGTGGCCGTGGCCGGGGCCGGCCCCGGGGCCGCGGTGGGGGGCGGCGTCGGCGCCGGGGCTCCGAAGCCCGGAGCCGGGGGCTGGGGTGCGGGCAGGGTGCCGAAGCCCGGAGCTGGGGGTGGGGACGGGGACAACGGGGGTGCGGACGGGGAATGGGACGGGGACGGGGGTGGGGTGCCGAGGGCCAGGGTGGTGGTTACGGGGTCGGTACGCGGCGCGGCCGGGGCCAGGGCCGGAGCGTTGTCCGGTGCGCTGTCGGGAGCGCTGTTCGGAGCGTTGTCCGGTGCGGGGGGCTGTGTCGCTGCCGGGTCCGGTGGTGTCTTCTGAGCGGGGTCGGGTGCGGTGCTCTGGGCAGGATCCGGTGCGGTCTCCTGCGTCGTGGCGGGTGCGGGGTTCGGGGCTGTCTCGGCGGGTGCCGGGTTCGGGGCTGTCTCGGCGGGTGCCGGGTTCGGGGCAGTCTCCTGCTCCGGGCGGGGTGCGGTTTCCGGTGCGGCGCTCGGCGCTGGAGCCGGGACTGCGAGGGCCGGTGGAGCGGTGTCTTCCGCGGAGGGGACGGCATCCGTCGGGCTCGGGATCGCGTCTGTCGGTTCGGGTGTGGTGTCGGTCGGGCTCGGGATCGCGTCTGTCGGTTCGGGTGTGGTGTCGGTCGGGCTCGGGATCGCGTCCGTCGGTTGCGGTGGGGTGGCCGGGACGGGCGCCGCGGCCGTCGGTTCAGGTGTGTCGGAGGGTTTCGGGGCGGGGCCCTTCGTGAGGTCGAGGCGGTCGCCTCCGGGGGCGGACTCGGCGCGTTCCTCGTTGCCGTTCTCCGGCATGCGGTCCGATACGCCCATGGCGGCTCCCCCCGATGCGCGGGCGCGTACAGAGCGCCCATCCCCCAACACATCACCGAAAGCCTTACGGTCCGGGAAGCTTCGGGCAACGTCAAGAGCGTGCCGGTGTCCGGGCGCCGACACGTCAGGACCGGGGCAAGGGTGCCTCCGCGCACGGCGGCACATCCGGCCGCGAACAGGGCAGATGGCCGTGGTCCCGGATCACCCGCCGACTGGTGCCCAGGTCGATGTACGCGAGGAAGCTGCCGGTGAGGGAGCCGGCGGAGGGGCGGCCGTAGGTGTAGGCGTACTCCACGCCGTAGTACGGGTAGTCGCTCGTGCCGTTCTCCAGGCCCTCGATGGAGGGCTCGTCGTCGCCGAGCGCGACCCGGCTGAGGCCCTCGCGGTCGTTCGCGAGGGAGAGTTCGCTGTAGCCGAGGGCCCCGGGAAGCTCGGCCACCGTGTTCAGGACCTGTTCGGTCGAGTCGAGTTCGCACCGCATGACGGCTGCCGTGCTGTCGTCCTTGGAGACGCAGTTCAGCGATGTGCTGGGCACCCGCTCCCACGTCCCCAGCACCCGCCGCTGGAAGATCTGCCGCGTGCCGGAGTCGGCGTCCCGGCTGACGAGGACGACGGGCACATGGGGCAGCTTGCCGTAGCGCCGGGGGTCGAGGTCGTCCCAGTGGCCGACCCTGCCGCTGTAGATGCGGCGTACGTCCTCGACGGTGAGGCCCCGCTTGAGGTTGATGCCGTCGTTGACGACCAGCGTGAAGACGGACACCCCGACGCGCGTCTTGTCCAGCCCGCCGCGGTCGCCGGCCATGTCGCCGTCGGAGAACGCGATCACCGGCGGGGAGCCCTTCTTCCACCGGGCACCCAGTGCGGTGAGCTCGTTGACCCCGGCGGCGCTGCCGCGCGCGTCCACGGTGATGTCGGAACCCGCGCAGCGCTTCTCGTACTCCTTCGCCAGCGTCTCGATCACGGGCTTGAAGGCGGTCGATCCGGTCACCGTCAGACTGCCGCTCGCACAACCGAGCGGCGGCCGGGTGTCGTCGCGGGCGACGATGATCGTCGAGAGGGTGACGACGGAGACGGTGAGCATGATGGTGATCAGCCGGGCGGCCCGGCTGAACAGCGGGGGCTTGTCGTCCGGTGTGGCACTGCGGTTGGGGTGCACCTCGCCGTCGCGGATGCCGCCGTACAGCCGGATCGGGCAGCCGACGTCACCGCCCGATAGCAGCACGAGCAGTTTGAAGTGGTCGCCCCGGTTGAGCGGTACGCGCGGGATGCGCAGGGTGTCACCCTCGTAGGTGAACCCGTAGGCCGTCGTGAAGTGATCCATCAGATGGTCAGTGCCGGGCGGTTGGGTGACCGAGACCCCGCGGACCGTGCGGTCGGTGAACTTCGCTGTCAGACCGTGCAGTTCACGGCCCGTGTAGTCCATGTCCGCGATGCTCTGCGAGCCGTCGTTCTCGATGCGCAGCAGGACGAGTGTCGCGTCGGCCATCTCGGGCGCCTCGCGGAACAGGCCCAACCGGACGTTGATCCGCCCGGATCTGATGTCGTCCCCTATCGGGTTGTCCATCTGGACGCGGTAGCCGATTCGTTTGCGCCGTGGCACCCGGCGCTCGTACCACACCATCCCGGCCGAGGCGACGATGCCCACGACGGCGGTTCCGACGGCCACGAGGTTCTCGGCGCTCAGCCACTGCATTTCGGGTGCCCCCCACACTCCCGAAGACCCGCGGTTCGGAAGACCGGAGGTCCGATGGTGCGGACACGGTACGGGGGCCCGGAGGGACATTCCGGGTGCGACGGCTGAAGTTCAACTGGAGTTCAGGGACCGGCCGCGGCTCTTCGTGTGTGTCAGCCATTCGTCGTGTGCGTCAGCCGCTCGTCGTGTGCGTCAGCCGCCCTTCGTGTACGTCAGTGACTCGCCGTTGCTGGTGTTCACCCGGCGGAGGGTGCCGTCCGGGAGGAGCGTGATCTCCGAGGCGGCGCCGGGGGTGCAGGACGTGGCCGGCCGGCCGACAGTGACCGTGGAGGGGCCGATCGACAGCGGGCCGTTCGCCGTGGGCGCCGCGCTCAGTCGGGCCTCGAAGACACAGTGGTAGGTGCCGCCGCCCGACGGGCCGTCCGCGGCCAGGGTGAGCACCGTTTCGCCCACCTCGCCCTGGCGGATGACGAGTTGGCGGGTGTTGTGGCCGGTCGCGTTGTCGATGCTGCCGTTCCAGGTGCCGAGGAAGCCCTCGGGGATCACTCCGCCGGCCACCTGGGTCGTGGGCGGCGCGGTCGACGGGGCGGGCGGCGTCGACGGTGTGGGGGAGGGCCCGGAAGCGTCCGAGCCCGTCGGCCCGGGGGTCGCCGGGGCGCTGGTCGCGGGGTTCTTTGTGTCGTCGTTCGTCGTGCCGTCGCCCTTCATCAGCGCGTACACCGAACCGCCCGCACCCAGCGCGACGACCAGGGCGACCACGATCAGCGCGGCGGTGGAGCGGCCGCTCCTGCGCTGAGGCTCCTGAGGCCCGTCCTGGCCCCCGGTGCCCGGCGGGCCGTACGGAGCGGTCGGCCCGTACGGGGGCGTGGGGCCGAGGGGCGGGCCGTACCCGGGTGCGGGGCCCCAGCCCGCGGAGTGGCCTGGCTGCGGGTGTTGTTGGGCGTGCTGCTGCGGGTGTTGTTGCCCGTACTGCGGTGGGTGCTGGTGCGGGTTCTGTTGGGGGTGCTGCGGCGGACAGCCGTACGCGGGCAGGGAGTTCGGCGGGGGTGTCGGGCCCGCCACCTGGGTGGGGAGGCGGTCGAAGGGGGCGGCACCCGGGACGCCCGGTGGGGGCGGTGCGCTGGTCCCGACGGCGTCGGGGGTGGGGGAGTGCTCGGGGGACGCCTCGGGGATCGGACGGGAGGACGGTGTGACAGCGTTGGGTGCGCCCTGGGGCGTGGGCGCGCTCGCGTGGGCGGCGGGCTTCGTCTCCGCCACCGTATTCCCGTCGCCGGCGGGTCGGGCGTCCCCTGCTGGTTCGGCGTCCGTCGCCGGCTTCGCGTTCTCAGCCGCGTTCGCGCCGGCCACTGGCTTCCCGCCCGATACCGGCTTCGCGTCCGCCACCGGCTTCGCGTCCGCCACCGGTTTCGCGTCCGCCATCGGCTCGGCGTGCCCTTGCGCGGGTCCGCCTTGGCCGGAAGCCAATTGGCCGGGAGTCCCTGGCCCGGAAGCCCCCGGCCCGGAAGCCCCCGGCCCGGAAGCCCCCGGCCCGGAAACTCCTGGCCCGGGAGTTGCTGGCCCGGGAGCCGTCGCCACCGGGGACTCGGACAGGGGCCTCACGGGGGACTGCGCGGCCGGGGCCCCGTGCGGGTTGCCGTCCTCCGGATCCTCCGTGTCCAGCAAGGCCACCGCGTGCCGCCCCAGTTGGGCCACCAGGGAACCCGGGAGCCAGGGGTCGAGGGCCCGGCCGTCGAGGACCGTGTCCTCGGCACCCGTGCGGGCGAGGATGTCGTCGAGGGTCGGGCGCGCCTCCGGGGACTTGCGCAGACAGTCGCGGACCAGGTCGGCGAGACCCTCCGGGAGGGGCTCCAGATTGGGCTCCTCCTGGGCGATCCGGAACATGAGCGCGTGCACCCCGCTGCTCGCCGTCCCGAACGGGAGCGTGCCCGACGCCGCGTACGCCAGCACCGACCCGAGGCAGAAGACGTCGCACGCCGGTGTGATCCGGTCCCCGCGCACCTGCTCCGGCGCCATGAACCCGGGCGAGCCGACCAGCGCGCCCGTCCGTGTGAGTCCGCCGTCGGTGACGGTCTCCAGGGCGCGAGCGATGCCGAAGTCGATGACGCGCGGACCGTCGATGGTCACCAGCACGTTGGAGGGCTTGAGGTCACGGTGGATGAGGCCCGCCGCGTGGATGTCCTTGAGCGCGTGGGCGAGCCCGGCCGCGAGGATGCGCACCGAACGCTCCGGCAACGCCCCGTGGTCCTGGCCCACTACGGACTGCAGTGTCGGCCCGGCGACGTAGCCGGTGGCCACCCAGGGGATCTCGGCCTCGGTGTCCGCGTCGAGCACCGGCGCCGTCCACAGTCCGCCGACCCGCCGCGCGGCCTGCACCTCTTGCCGGAACCGCGCCCGGAACTCCTCCTCCAGGGCGAGTTCCTGCCGGACGAGCTTGACGGCGACCGTGCGTCCGCGGTCCGACCGCGCCAGATAGACGTGGCCCATGCCGCCCGCGCCGAGCCGGCCGAGCAGCCGATAGGCGCCGATACGCTGCGGATCACCAGGCCCCAGCTGCTCCATCGCCGCCACGTCCTTCCCCCGTACCCGTGCACCCGCTCGTTCCCGTGCAGCAGAACTGAGAATAATGCGGGGGTACGGGCGGGCACGCCGAGTGGCCTCTACGGTTCCGTAACAGCGGAGACGGTGTCCGTCGCCGGCGTGGGTGCTGTCGGTGCCGTCGGTGCCGTCGGTGTCGTCGGCGCCGGGTCCCCGGCGAGGCCGTCGAGTACGGCCGACAGTCGTTCCAGCACCCGTACGGCCTCCGCGAGTTCGGCCTCGCCGAACGCTTCGGCGAGCTGTTCGGCGAAGGCCGCGTGCCCGGGGCCGATCCGGGCGATCGCCGCGCGGCCCTCCCGCGTGGGGGCCAGCAGTTTGGCCCGCCGGTGGGCTGGATTCGGTTCGTACGAGGCGAGCCCGCGCTCCACGAGCAGATCCGCGATCCGCTGCACGCTCTGCCGGGTGATCCCCATGACCCGCGCGATCCCCGACACCGGCAACGGCTCGCGCAGCACCGCCCCGAGCACCTGCCACCATGCGGCGGTGATCCCGGCGGGCCGGGCCAACTCCTCGGCGACGCCGAGGAACTGGCCGTTCAGCCGGAAGCTCGTCAGTGCGGCGCGGCTGAGCAGGTCCTGCCGCTCGCGGCCCTTGGAGTCGTTCTCCGAGCTGTTCTCCGGCCCGTTCTGCTGCTGCGAGCCGTTCTGTGAGCTGGTCACTGGACCGCCTTCTCCAATACGGCGTAGGCCTCCGCGTCGGAGTCGTGGAACAGCCGGTACCAGGCGTCCAGCACCTCGCCCTCGTACACCCCGAGCAGTCCGAACACCTCGCGGGCGAAGGCGACGGGCTCGGTGGGGCCGGCGGTGACGAGGCCCCGGTCGGTGACGGCGTCCGCGTCGACGTACCGGTCGCCGCCCCGGTAGCCGGTCGCGGCCAGGTAGAAGGAGACGGCGCTGGTGTGCGCCCGGTCGTCGAGCAGGCCTTCCCTGGCCAGTCCGGCGGTGGCCCCGCAGATGGCGGCGACGGGTACGCCGGCGTCGAGGAACTCGCGTGCCTTGCGGGCGAAGGGGGCGAGGTCGTCACCGGTCTCCCAGAGGCCGGCGCCCGGGAGGACGAGCAGGGCGCTGTCCTCGGGGCGGAGGCCGTCCAGTGCGTCCGAGGGCTGGACCCGCATCCCTCCGATGCTCACGACCGGGTCCTTGGCGGCGGACGGCCCCACGGTACGGACCTCGTACCCGGCCCGGGCCAGCCAGGCGGTGGTGTGACCGGTCTCCCAGTCGGCGAAGGTGTCGTAGACGGCGAGGTGGACGGGCTTGCGGCTCATGGTTCCTCCTCCGGGAATCAGCTTCTTGTTAGCATGCTGTCAATTAGACAGCATGCTGTCAAGAGTCGCAGTGCTAGCCCGACACACTGTCGCGATCCCGCCCGGACCCGCAGACAGGACGTCGATGTCGGGCGCCCGTGCCCGCCCCCTACGCTCCCCGCCATGACCCCGATGCCTCAGCCCAATCCCCAGGCCGGTGCTGCCGTGCGTGCCGCCGACCGTGCGCATGTGTTCCACTCCTGGTCGGCGCAGGAGCTGATCGACCCGCTCGCCGTGGCCGGTGCCGAAGGGTCGTACTTCTGGGACTACGACGGCCGCCGCTATCTGGACTTCACCAGCGGGCTCGTCTTCACCAACATCGGCCACCAGCACCCGAAGGTCGTCGCCGCGATCCAGGAGCAGGCCGGGCGGCTCGCCGCGTTCGCGCCCGCGTTCGCCGTCGAGGCACGGTCGGAGGCGGCCCGGCTGATCGCCGAGCGCACCCCGGGCGACCTGGACCGGATCTTCTTCACCAACGGTGGCGCGGACGCCGTGGAGCACGCCGTACGCATGGCGCGGCTGCACACCGGGCGGTCGAAGGTGCTCTCGGCGTACCGCTCGTACCACGGTGGTACGCACCAGGCCGTCAACATCACCGGAGACCCGCGCCGCTGGCCCTCCGACAGCGGCACGGCGGGCGTCGTGCGCTTCTGGGCCCCGTTCCCGTACCGCTCCCCCTTCCACGCCGCAACCGAGCAGGAGGAGTGCGAGCGCGCGCTCGAGCACCTGGAGACGACCATCGCCTTCGAGGGGCCGGGGACCATCGCCGCGATCATCCTGGAGACGATCCCGGGCACGGCCGGGATCATGGTGCCGCCGCCCGGCTACCTCGCGGGTGTGCGCGCACTGTGCGACAGGTACGGCATCGTCTTCGTCCTGGACGAGGTCATGGCCGGGTTCGGGCGGACCGGCGAATGGTTCGCCGCGGACCATTTCGGGGTCACACCGGACCTGATGACTTTCGCGAAGGGCGTGAACTCGGGATACGTGCCGCTCGGCGGGGTCGCGATCTCCGGGGCGATCGCCGAGACCTTCGCCCGCAGGCCGTACCCGGGCGGGCTCACGTACTCCGGACATCCACTGGCCTGCGCGGCGGCCGTCGCCACGATCAACGTCATGGCGGAGGAGAGGATCGTGGAGCGGGCGGCCCGGACGGGCGAGAGCGTGCTCGGTCCGGGGCTGCGCGAGCTGGCCGAGCGCCACCCGTGCGTCGGCGACGTCCGGGGAACGGGCGTCTTCTGGGCGCTGGAGCTGGTGCGCGACCGGACGACCCGTGAGCCCCTCGTCCCGTACAACGCGACGGGCGAGGCGAACGCCCCCATGGCCGCGTTCGCCGCGGCGGCGAAGGCCCAGGGGCTGTGGCCCTTCGTGAACATGAACCGCACCCATGTGGTGCCGCCGTGCACCATCTCGGAGGCGGAGGCCAAGGAGGGCCTCGCGGCGCTGGACGTGGCGCTGTCAGTGGCTGACGAGTACACGGTGTGAGCGCTCTCGACCGCGTAAGGTGGCGTGTTCCGGAGGAACGCACACCCGACGATGGGGGACCGAGAACACCATGCCCGGCAATGGCGCCGTCACCCGCAGCACCCTGCGCCAGCAGCTGGCGGACGCGCTCCGCGACGAGGTGCTGGCCGGCCGTCTGCAGCCGGGCCAGGAGTTCACGGTGAAGGAGATAGCCGAGCAGTACGGGGTCTCCGCGACACCGGTGCGTGAGGCCCTGGTGGACCTGTCGGCCCAGGGGTTGCTCGAAGCGGACCAGCACCGGGGCTTCCGCGTCCACGAGTACTCGCTCGCCGACTACCGGGGCATGATCGAGGCCCGGATCCTGGTCACGGACGGCCTCTTCCGAAGTCTGACCGGGCGCGCGGTGGAACTCGAACAGGCCGGGCTCGGCCGGGCCCCGATGGCGGCACCTGCGGCGGGGAGCCCTGTGGTGGGTACCCCTGCGGGGGGTGATCCGGCCGTCGGGGCCGGGGATGGGGCGTCTGCTGCCGGGGCTGGGGCCGGGTCTGGGTCCGGGGCGTCTGCCGGCGGAACCGGCGGGTCCGGAACTGGCGGGTCCGGGGCCGGGGAGTCTGCCGGCAGGGAATCCGCCGTCGTTGGTTCCCTCGGCCACAGTGTCGAATCCCCGCGCATCGCCGCAGCCCTCGCCGCTGTACGCCGCCGAGGCGCGGAGGCCCAGCGCGCCGCGGACGCCGGTGAACTCGACATCCTCATCGGCTACGACATCCGCTTCTGGCGCGAGTTGAGCGTCTGCTACGGCAACCCCTACCTCACCGACTTCCTGCACCGGTTGCGCGTCCAGTGCTGGGTCTGCGTGGTCCAGCACCTGCGCCGGGTCCCCGATCTGCGGGGGAGGCTGTGGGCGGGCCACACCGAACTCGTGGACGCGCTCGCCCGGCGGGACGCGGCCGAGGCCCAGGCGATCATCACCGCCTACAACGTCCATTCCCTGGCCCTGGTCGAAGGACTCGCCACCCGGTGACAGGCCGACCGGCCTTTCAGGGACCCGCCTGCTCGGGGACCCGCTGCCTGGCCGGCTGTCCCGACCGCTCCTTCTGACCTGCGGTCCCGACTGGTCTTTCCTGATCGCCTGCCTGGCCGGCTGTCCCGATCGCTCCTTCTGACCGGCCGGCCTGAACCCGGCTTCTGAGCGGTCCCCCGGCCCTGTCCTGTCCCGAACCCGGTCCTCCTGGCCCGCACTCCCTGACCGGTCTCCCGGCAGCACGCCGCCTGGACCGTGGCGTCCGACCGGTCCGGTCCCTGAGCGGTCCGTCCCTCTGACCGGTCCCCTTGAGCGGTCTCTCTGACCGCCATCCCCCTGGTCGAGCGCCATCCGTCCCACCATGCGCCGGGCGCTCAGGCGTCGCACGGTCCGTACCGATATCGGCCGGGCGTGCGTAGCGGGGCGGGCGAGCTGGGTACAGGGGCACTACTCTGCCCTGAGTTCCGTGCTACGCGAGGAGATCTCTGTTGGCCTGTGACCTCTGGCTGGTCCCGCTCGTCGATGTGTTGTGCCACACGCCCGACAACCCGTTCGCCGACGAACTCGCGCTCTACAACAAGGCACTCGGCGAGGCCGGACTCCCGCCGGTGCCGGTCTACGCGTACATGCCGGGGCTGTCCGGGGACGTCGCGCCGGTCGCGGGCTTCGACTACGACGCGCTGCACTTCCTGCGCCGGGCGTATCTGCTGCTCGTACGTGGTCTGGAAGTGACTCCGGTGGACGAACTCGGCGGTGACTACGAGCAGTTGCTGGAGATGTTCGAGTCGACGGCCCAGCAGTCGCACCTGGTCTGGCACTACGACCACGCGGGGGCGTACGTCCCGGTGGACTTCCCCAATCCCCTGTCCAACGACGAGCTGTTGGCGGGCGGGGGCCCGCTGGGCTCCTCCCAGACGCTGCTGCGCGAGCTGGAGTTCGTGGCCCCGTCGATCGGCATCGACCCCACGAACCCGCCCCCGGCCCCGGCGGCGCCCCTGATCCCGACCTCTCTGGAGGAACCGGCGGCAGCGGCCCCGTTCGACGCGAGCCCCTTCGCGAGGGAACGCCACGTGTGGCTGGGCCTCCACGCGGCGGCGACGAGGAGCCTGGCGCAAGGTTCGATGATCTTGTTCAGCTGACCTGCCAGCGGCCCCCACCATCGGCAGGGCCCACACACCATCGGCAGGGCCCCACATCCTCGGCAGGGCCTGGGCCTGTCAGCGCGGCTCAGGGGGCCGTTGCCGGGGCATGTTGGGGCGGGCCGGAGGCAGGGCCATCCGCCCGGGCTGGGCGCCCTCCGGGCGGGGCGAGCCCGCGGACTGGACGGCCAGTGGGGCGGGCCCCGTCCGGAACTCCACCATCCAGTCCGCCGTCTCGGACCGCACCAGCTCCGTCACGTCCTCGGTGAACCGCCGCAGCACCCCCAGGCACCGCTCCGCGGCCTCCGCCGCCGTCCCCTCCGTGGGGCCCAGCACCTCGCGCACGCTCTCCGACGCCCAGTCGAACTGCAGCACCTGCAGCCTGCGCTGTACGGCCTGCGCGGTGGCCACGTCACGCATCCACCCGGACGTCAACCCGAAGAACCGGTCACAGACCGCGCAGGCCGCCCCGAGCAGCAACGACAGATACCCCCACAGAGCCACCCCGCTCACCACCCGGGTGAGCTCCAGCAGCGGCAGTGACGCCCCCAGCACGACCCCCACGGCGGTCCCGACGCGCAGCGCCCGCGCACTGCGGCGCTTCCACACCCGGTCCGCCAGATACCAGTCGGCCACGGCCAGCGCCCCGCTCTCCACCCAGCGGTAAAGCTCCTCCAACTGCTCCGCCGGCTCCCCCCAGTCCCCGCGCGGGAACGCCCGCCCGGTGAGGTCTCCCGGCCGCAACCCCGCGCGCTCGATCCGCCCGTCCTGAGGCGTCCCTTCGGGCTGCATCTCCGGCTGGCTCACCCGCGCGCTCCCTCAATCATGACGTTGAGTGACAGTACCGTGACGCACATGACTGCTGCGCCCGCCCCTTATTACCTCCCATTGGGTGGCGATAGCCCAGTTATCGCAGTTTTTCCGCCTGAAGGTGGTCCACGATCAGGTATAGGAAACGTCTCCGTCTCACCCGAAAGAGTGCTGGGGCGACAGCCGCGTGGACCACGTAGGCTCGTGCCAGACGGGAAACCCCCCGCCAGAAGCCGTACCCGACGCAGGAGCTGATCGTGATTCCCGGTGGTGGCCAGCCCAATATGCAGCAGCTGCTTCAGCAGGCACAGAAGATGCAGCAGGACCTCGCCAACGCCCAGGAGGAACTCGCCCGCACCGAGGTCGACGGCCAGGCCGGCGGCGGCCTGGTGAAGGCGACCGTGACCGGCTCCGGTGAACTGCGGGCACTGCGGATCGACCCCAAGGCGGTGGACCCGGAGGACACCGAGACCCTCGCCGACCTGATCGTCGCGGCCGTCCAGGCGGCCAACGAGAACGCGCAGACACTCCAGCAGCAGAAGCTCGGCCCGCTGGCCCAGGGCCTCGGCGGCGGCATCCCCGGCCTGCCGTTCTGACCCGGGTTCCGGGCCGTCGACCTGGTTTCCGGGCCGCCGACCCGGGTTCCGGCGCCCCCGGTGACCCGGTGGCGGTGAGACGGTGATCCGGTGCCGGTAACACGGAGATCCGGTGGCGGTGACACGGTGATCCGGTGACACCGTGGTCCGGTGACACGGTGGTCTCCCTCGAGCTCGGCCGGGTCGCCCCTGGTAAGGCGGTCGGGCGCCAACTACCGTACGTGCGAACGTGCAAAGCAGTGGAAAGGCAGTCCGTTGTACGAAGGCGTGGTCCAGGACCTCATCGACGAGCTGGGTCGCCTGCCCGGCGTCGGGCCCAAGAGCGCGCAGCGGATCGCCTTCCACATCCTGCAGGCCGAGCAGGCCGACGTGCGTCGGCTCGCCCAGGCCCTGATGGAGGTCAAGGCGAAGGTCCGCTTCTGCGCGACCTGCGGCAACGTGGCACAGGAGGAGCTGTGCAACATCTGCCGCGACGCGCGCCGCGACTCCTCGGTGATCTGTGTGGTCGAGGAGCCCAAGGACGTCGTCGCGATCGAGCGGACGCGTGAGTTCCGGGGCCGTTACCACGTGCTCGGCGGAGCGATCAGCCCGATCGAGGGCGTGGGCCCGGACGACCTGCGGATCCGGGAACTGCTGGCCAGGCTGGCCGACGGCACGGTCACCGAGCTGATCCTCGCCACGGACCCCAATCTGGAGGGGGAGGCCACGGCCACGTATCTGGCGCGCATGATCAAGCCCATGGGCCTCAAGGTCACCCGCCTGGCCAGCGGACTCCCGGTGGGAGGCGATCTGGAATACGCGGACGAGGTCACTTTGGGCCGCGCCTTCGAGGGGAGACGACTCCTAGATGTCTGACACCACCATGCCTTCGAACCTGGGGACTGTGATGCCCGACGCCACGCTGCACGCGACCGGTCAGGACCCGGACGACTTCGCGGTCCAGATCGCCGACCAGGTGGAGAGCTTCCTCGTCGCCGTGACCGAGGTCGCCCGTGGGGACGAGCCGGACTCGGCCATCCCCTTCCTGCTCCTGGAGGTCTCCCAGCTGCTGCTGGCGGGCGGCCGGCTGGGCGCGCACGAGGACATCGTGCCCGACGAGCGCTACGAGCCCGACCTGGGCCCCGAGGGGGACGTCGACGAACTCCGCGAACGCCTCGCGCGGCTCCTGGACCCGGTGGACGTCTACTCCGAGGTCTTCGACCCGTACGAGCCGCGCCGGGCCCCGGTGGCCTGCCGCATCTCCGACGACCTGGCGGACGTGGTCACCGACCTGCGCCACGGCATGGCCCACTACCGTGCGGGCCGCACCGTCGAGGCCCTGTGGTGGTGGCAGTTCTCGTACTTCTCGAACTGGGGCTCCACCGCCTCCGGTGCGCTGCGCGCCCTGCAGTCCCTGGTCGCCCATGTCCGTCTGAACCAGCCCCTGGAGGAACTGGACGGCCTCGACACCGACCAGGACCTCGGCGAGGAGAACCTCGCGGAGGAGGCGGGCCGTGTGATGGCGGAGGAGATCGCGGCACCGCTGGGGCTGCGCCGGGCCAAGCAGTAGGTCCCCCGGGCCAAGCAGGGGACCGCCGGGCTCGGCCGGGCCGGGGATTGCGGGGCGTGGCCGAACGCCGGGGCCTGCGCGGCGTGCAGGAGCTTGGACGACCGGGGTTGCACGTCGGGCGCGCGGCCTGGCTTGCATGGCCAAGGGCTGCAGGGGCAAGAGCCTGCACGGTCTACGGCCTGCACGGTCAAGGGCCTGCACGGTCAAGGGCCTGCGGCCGCGGCGGGGATCAACCCGCCGCGGCCGCAAGCCCCTTGACCAGGGTGATCACCCCTCCTGCGAGCGCGAGCAGCAGGACGAGCATCCTGGCCCGCCCCTCGGGAACGCGCGCCGCGAGAACCCTGCCGATCAGGGCGCCTACGGCCATCGCGCCGCCGGCGAGGAGCCAGAGCGGGGCCGGGAGCCGCGGCGCCCCGTTGGACGCCACGGAGAAGGCGTTGACGACGACGCCGTAGAACTGCGCGTGGGTACGAATTCCCGTACCGGACATCCCGCGTTGACCGCGTACAGGGACACGGGCGGTCCGCCCACCCCGGCCGCCGAGTTCATGAACCCGCCCGCCGCACCGGCCACCACCGCACCCTTCGTGCCGTTCAGCGCGGGCACCCGGGCGCTTCGCATGACGAGCACCACGGCCACCGTCACCAGAGCCCCCATGACAGCGAGCAGCGCCGGTTCCGGCAGCCGCCGGGCCGGCCAGGTCCCGGCGGGCACTGTGCACGCCGCGGCGACGCACAGCGGCACCATGGCCGCCGGTCGCACCCGCCGCCATCCACCGACCAGTCCCACGACGCTGATCGCCCCGGCGGCACAGTTGGCCAGCGCCACTGCCTCGGCTGGCCCCAGCACCAGTACCAGCGCGGGTACGGCGACGAGCGCGAAAGCCATCCCGGTGAGCCACTGGGACGCAGGAGCCGAGCAGGACGATCGCCGCCAGTAGCACGTCCGCCCGCACGTCCCCGCCCACTCAGCCCGCCTGCCTGGTCAGTCCGCTTGCCCAGTCAGTCCGCCTGCCCAGCCAGTCCGCCCCGGGCACCTCAGCCCGCCCCGCCCACTCAGTCCGCCGCGGCCGTCCGGCGGCCCTGGTGGCCCCAACCGTTGTGGCAGTTGTGGCCGGGCGTGGCCGTCGTGGCGTGGTGGGCGTCACGGCCGTAACTCTCCGTACTTTGGACGCTTGTTGTCCACCCCCTGTACGTCCCCTGCACGGGCCTTAACCCGTTTCCCGCGAGTCTGGAACCACTCCCCGACAGGGAGCAACCGACAACCCAGACACAGGAGTTGCCGCATGACGCGCAAGACCCGTACAGCGACCGTGGCCATCGCCGCTCTCGTGGTGGCAGGCACTCTCACTGCCGGGGTCAGCATCGCCACCCCGGAGCAGAGCGCACCGGCCGTCGCAGCCAAGCCCACCAAGAAGCAGATCACCGCCCTCTTCGACGGCTGGAACGCCGCGTTGAAGAGCGGCGACCCGCAGAAGGTGGCCGCCCGCTACGCCAAGGACGCGGTGCTGCTCCCCACCGCCTCGCCGAAGATCCGCACCAACCACGCCGAGATAGTCGACTACTTCGAGCACTTCCTGGCGAACAAGCCGCAGGGCAAGAAGATCAGAACGATCGTCAACGTCCTGGACTCCAACTCGGCCATCGACACGGGGCTGTACGAGTTCACGCTCACCGACCCGAAGACCGGCGAGAAGCGCAAGGTCGAGGCCCGCTACACCTACGAGTACGAGAAGCGCGGCGGCAAGTGGCTCATCGTCAACCACCACTCCTCGGTACTCCCGCCCGCAAGCTGATCCGCACGCACAGCCCGGCCGTTCCGTCCGGCCTGGGCCTGCCGTCCCGCAGGGTCACGGTGCCGCCGTCGTCCGTCACCAACTGGCGGACGATGGCGAGCCCGAGCCCCGAGCCGGACCGGCCGGTCAGTCCCTGGCCCCGCCAGAACCGGTCGAAGGCGCGCGCCTTCTCGGCATCCGACATACCGGGACCCTGGTCCTCCACCTCCAGGACCACCTCACGACTGCCCGCGCCCGCCACCCGCACGGTGATCGTCGAACCGTCGGGAGACACCTCCAGGGCGTTGGAGAGCACGTTGTCCAGCACCTGCTCCAAGTGACCGGGGCTGGACAACACCAGCGGCCGGCCGCCGGCCTCTCCCCTGAGCGCGACGGCGACTCCGCGCTCGTCGGCGGCCGGTCTCCACACCGCGAGCCGTTCCTCCACCAGATCCCGCAGCGGCACCGGTTCGGCGGCCGTCACCTTCGCCTCCGCCCGCGCCAGCACGAGCAGCCCGTTGACCAGCCGGCTCATCCGGACCACCTCGGCGGTGGCCTGCTCCACGTCCTCCCGTACGAACTCGTCGTCCACGCCGTCCGCGATGTTGTCCAGCGACAGCCTGAGCGCCGTGAGCGGGGTGCGGAGTTGGTGCGAGGCGTCGGCGACGAAGATGCGCTGGGAGCCGATCAGCGTGTCCAGGCGTTCCGCGCCCGTGTTCAGGGTGCGCGCCAACTGCTGGGTCTCCGGTGGGCCCGTCACCGGCGAACGGGCCGTCAGATCCCCGTCCCCGAACTTGCTCGCCATGTCGTTGAGCTGGCGCAACGGCCGGGTCAGCCGACGGGCGACGATCGCACCGAGGCCGGCGGCGACGGCCAGCACCCCGACGGCGAGCGCGGCCCGGAAGCCCCAGATCGTCCACAGCCGCTTGCTCAGGTCGGACGTCGAGTACCTGATCCGGACCGCCCCAACGATCTGCGGGCCTTCCTCGGCGGGGACGGTGATCACGAGGTGGGAGCCCCAGACGAAGGGGGCGCCCCAGTCGGTCGTGACCCGACCGGACCGCAGGGCCGCCCGCACGGCCTCGTCGCGGGACGCGAGCGGCAGTCCGGCGATCTTCGTCCCGTCGGAGGAGACGACCTGCACCACCGTGCCGGTCTGTTCCTCCTCGTTGTACGCGGACGCCATCCGCACCAGCGCCTCGCGTGACTCCGGATCCTCGTCGCCCAGCAGCACGGCCATGATCGTGGCCTCCCGCCGCAGAGACGCCTCCGTGTCGTCGCGGAGCTGCTCGGTCAGCGTGAACGCCACGGGCACGGTGAAGGCCGCGAGCGCTACGGCGACCAGCAGGACGTAGCTGACGATCAGCTGGCGGATCACGGCGCGCCACCGGATCCGCTGGATGTGCCGGGCCCGCTGGACGTACCTGGCCGGCCGGAAGTGCCGGGCCCGTCCGGTGTGCCGGTCCCGGCCGATGTGCCGGGCCCGCCCGGCGTGCCCGGCTCACCGGGAGCGCTGCCTGCTGCTATCTCCAGCCGGAACCCGACCCCGCGCACCGCCTCGATGGTGATCGCCCCCGCCAGCTTCCGGCGCAGCGCCGCCACGTGCACGTCCAGTGTCTTCGTGGGTCCGAACCAGTTCGCGTCCCAGACCGCCTCCATGATCTGCTCGCGCGACATCAGTGCGCCGGGTTCCTCGGTGAGGAAGGCGAGCAGGTCGTACTCCTTGGGGGCGAGCGCCACCTCCGCGCCGTCCAGCCGGACGCGGGCCGCCTTGCGGTCGATGGTGAGCCGGGCGCCGTACTGGTCGGGGCCGCTGCGGCCGCCCGATCCGCCGGGTCCGCTCTCGGTGGCGCCCCGCGGCTGCACGCGCCGCATCACCGCCCGGATGCGGGCGATGACCTCGCGGACGCCGAAGGGTTTGGATACGTAGTCGTCGGCGCCTATCTCCAGGCCCACCACCCGGTCGGTCTCGTCGCTGCGTGCGCTGATCACGATGATCGGTACGTCGCCGCGCTCGCGCAGGACCTTGCAGACGTCCAGCCCGTCGGTGTCGGGCAGGCCGAGGTCGAGGAGCACGACGTCGTAGGGACTTTCGTGAGCCAGGGCCGCCGCGCCCGTGGTCACCCACTCCACCTCGAACCCGTAGCGCAGCAGGCCACGCCGGAGCGACTCGGCGACCGGTTCGTCGTCTTCCACCAGCAGTACGCGCACGAGGCGAACGATAGTCCTTGAACTCTCAGGGACTTATGGGAGTACCGGCGGTAAGAGAGGCTGCTGGGCAGAGAGGCTGCTGGGCCGCTGGGGTGTGGCATTCGGTGACGACGGGAAGGGGGCCGGTGTGATGCCGGGCACTTTCCGAGTGCCGGGCGGTCTGGCGGGCATGCGCCGTCCTGGAGCGGCCGGACGCTGCCGTACCGGAGCGGCCGGACACGGAAGGACCGGAGCGGCCGGACACGGACGTCCTGGAACGCCGACCACCCGGATGATCACACAGTGAGCGGGACATCTCACGATCCGATACTCCCGGGGCCGGATCCGGCCGCTCGTTAAACTGAGTCGACCGCAGTCGTGCGGTACGAGACGGACTGAGCGAGGAGCGCACGTGGGCCTTGTCGTGCAGAAGTACGGAGGCTCATCCGTAGCCGATGCCGAGGGCATCAAGCGCGTCGCCAAGCGGATCGTGGAAGCGAAGAAGAACGGCAACCAGGTGGTTGTCGTGGTTTCCGCGATGGGCGACACGACGGACGAGCTGATCGATCTCGCCGAGCAGGTATCCCCGATGCCGGCCGGGCGGGAGTTCGACATGCTGCTGACCGCCGGAGAGCGGATCTCCATGGCCCTGCTGGCGATGGCGATCAAAAACCTGGGCCACGAGGCCCAGTCGTTCACCGGCAGCCAGGCGGGCGTCATCACCGACTCCGTCCACAACAAAGCCCGGATCATCGACGTAACCCCGGGGCGCATCCGCACGGCGCTGGACGAGGGCAACATCGCCATCGTCGCCGGTTTCCAGGGTGTCTCGCAGGACAAGAAGGACATCACCACGCTCGGTCGGGGCGGCTCCGACACCACCGCGGTCGCGCTCGCCGCGGCGCTGGACGCCGAGGTGTGCGAGATCTACACCGATGTGGACGGCGTCTTCACCGCCGACCCGCGCGTGGTGAAGAAGGCCCGGAAGATCGACTGGATCTCCTTCGAGGACATGCTGGAGCTCGCCAGCTCCGGCTCCAAGGTGCTGCTCCACCGCTGTGTGGAGTACGCCCGCCGTTACAACATCCCGATTCATGTGCGCTCGTCCTTCAGCGGACTGCAGGGCACCTGGGTCAGCAGTGAGCCGATTCAGCAAGGGCAAGGGGACCAGAAGGTGGAGCAGGCCATCATCTCCGGTGTCGCGCACGACACCTCCGAGGCCAAGATCACGGTCGTCGGCGTGCCGGACAAGCCGGGCGAGGCCGCCGTGATCTTCCGCGCCATCGCCAATGCCGAAATCAACATCGACATGGTCGTGCAGAACGTGTCCGCGGTCACGACCGGCCTCACGGACATCTCCTTCACCCTGCCGAAGGCCGAGGGCCGCAAGGCGATCGACGCCCTGGAGAAGGCGAAGACGGCGATCGGTTTCGAATCGCTGCGCTACGACGACCAGATCGGCAAGATCTCCCTGGTCGGCGCCGGTATGAAGACCAACCCGGGAGTCACCGCCTCGTTCTTCGAGGCGCTCAGCGACGCGGGCGTGAACATCGAGCTGATCTCGACCTCCGAGATCCGTATCTCGGTCGTCACGCGCGCCGACGACGTCAACGAGGCGGTCCGTGCCGTGCACACCGCCTTCGGACTCGACTCCGACTCCGACGAGGCCGTGGTCTACGGAGGCACCGGGCGGTGACCGAGTTCTACGACGGAGGCGCGGGCCGCTGATGGCTCAGGCCCGCAGCGGGCGGCCGACGCTCGCGGTCGTGGGTGCGACCGGAGCCGTCGGCACCGTCATGCTCCAGATCCTGTCCCAGCACGCGGACATCTGGGGCGAGATCCGTCTGATCGCCTCGCCGCGTTCGGTCGGCCGCAAGCTGACCGTTCGCGGTGAGGAGGTCGAGGTCGTCGCGCTCGCCGAGGCGGCCTTCGACGGAATCGACGTCGCGATGTTCGACGTCCCCGACGAGGTCGCCCTGAAGTGGGCGCCCGTCGCCGCCGGACGCGGCGCGGTCGTGATCGACAACTCCGGAGCCTTCCGGATGGACCCGGACGTGCCGCTCGTGGTGCCCGAGGTCAATCCGCACCGGGCCCGGGTCCGGCCGCGTGGGATCGTCGCCAGCCCCAACTGCACCACCCTGTCCATGATCGTGGCGCTGGGTGCGCTGCACGCCGAGTTCGGGCTGCGTGAGCTGGTCGTCACCGCTTTCCAGGCGGTGAGCGGCGCCGGGCACGCGGGCGTGATCGCGTTGCGCCGGCAGCTGTCGCTGGTCGCGGGCACTGAGCTGGGGACCAGCCCCGGGGATCTGCGGCGGGCCGTCGGCGACGACACCGGGCCGTTCCCGGAGCCGGTGGCCCTGAACGTCGTCCCGTGGGCCGGCTCGCTGCATGAGAACGGCTGGTCGTCGGAGGAGATGAAGGTGCGGGACGAGTCCCGCAAGATCCTCGGCCTGCCCCACCTGCCGGTCGCGGCCACCTGCGTGCGGGTGCCGGTCGTCACCACCCACTCCCTGACCGTCCACGCCCGCTTCGAGGGCGACGTCTCGGTCGACGGGGCGCGCGAGATCCTCGCCACAGCGCCCGGGGTCGTCCTGTTCGACGACCCGGCCGCCGGTGAGTTCCCCACCCCGGCGGACGCGGTGGGCACGGACCCCACCTGGGTCGGCCGGGTCCGCCGCGCCCTCGACGATCCGACCGCGCTCGAACTCTTCGTCTGCGGCGACAACCTGCGCAAGGGCGCGGCCCTGAACACCGCGCAGATCGCGGAGCTGGTGGCGGAGGAATTGACCGGACGGTGAGCGCGGTGCGCGCGGCCACGGGCGAGGAGCGTGCGGACGTTCACCGATCCGCCGGAGACGGGTGGTGGGCCCCGCCTGGGGGCGGCCGGGTGCGGGGTGGTGCGCCCTCGCTTGGGGTCGGGGTTTGCGAGCCCTCACTCGGCGTTGCGGCGTGAGTCATTGCCCGGGGCCGGCGCTGTGGTGAGACCAGCCCGGGGCCTTCGCCTCGACGATGGGCCGAGGAGCATTTGTGCAGGGGAGCGCTCTCATGCGCAACTTCTGCGCATGCGGCGTCCGCCAGCCGGAATCCCCCTGGCTGCGGCAGAAAACGTTTGTAGGATCTCTGTCTGCGAGGTTGATGACTGAAGCGACGGTCCGGATCACTTGAACGGGCCGGCCGAAGCTCGAAGATTTTCCTCCCCGTTCTCCGCAACCGCGCGGAGGGCGGGGAGCGTCTTTGCGGACGCCGTTCAGGGGCGTCCGGACGCCTCGGTACTAGGGGCATAGGGGAAGAGCCGGTCACATGAGGGCATTTGGTGCAGCGTCGGTCGTGCTGCCTGACGTGAAAGTGATGCCTGTCGCGTACAACCCTGACGGGGGGAAGCGTGTCCAACTGGCGTGGCAGAGGTTCTCGAATTCTCCCCCGCGCTCGGGACCGCTCGAGTGGGGGGACAGCCGTCGACGAGGGGCACCGCCCTGCGTCCACCCCGCCGACCCCGTATGCCCGGAACGTCCGGCGGCATGCCGGTGATCGCCCCCATGCCCGCAGCGCGGCCCGCCCGCGTTCCGAATCAGCGCGACGGCGCTGAAGAGATCATGGCCGCGGGGACGACGGTCGACCATCTCACCGAGACCTACCGCGCCCACTACCGCTCACTGCTCGGCCTCGCAGCCCTCCTCCTCGACGACACCGCCTCCTGCGAGGATGTCGTCCAGGAGGCGTTCATCCGAGTGCACTCCGCCCGCAAACGCGTGCGCGACCCCGAGAAGACGCTCGCCTATCTGCGCCAGACGGTGGTGAACCTCTCCCGTTCCGCGCTGCGCCGCCGCATCCTCGGGCTGAAGCTGCTGTCCAAGCCGATGCCCGACATGGCCAGCGCCGAGGAGGGCGCGTACGACCAGTTGGAGCGCGACTCCCTCATCAAGGCGATGAAGGGCCTGCAGCGCAGACAGCGCGAGGTGCTGGTGCTCCGCTACTTCGCGGACATGACGGAAGCGCAGGTCGCCGAGGCCCTGGGGATATCGCTGGGCTCGGTGAAGGCCTACGGATCCCGGGGCATCGCGGCGCTACGCGTCGCGATGGAGGCACCGGCATGAGCGAGCGCGACGACAAGTCCTACAACGAGTCCCACGAGGACGCGCCCCGTAAGGACGCGCCCCGCCAGGATGCATCCCGCGAGGACGCGCCCCGCGACGGGACGGCCGGTCGCGGTTCGGCCGGCGGTGGCACGGCCGGTGACGGACGATCGCGTGATGGGCGACCGCAGGGCCGAGGGCCCTCGTGGGCGGCCTCGACCCCTTCCTGGGCGACCGGCAGGAAGTGCGGCGACGAGCGCCCCGACCACCCCGACGAAGACACGCAGCACGCTGGGAACGGAACAGTGAACCACGGCCCCGAAAGCCCGCCCGACGGGACCTTCGGCGAATCCGGGAACGATACGAACCGCCCGAACGACGCCAAGGAAATCAGACAAGACGGGGACATCAGGCGTATCGGTGCTTGGCCGACCCTCAGGGAGCTGGGGGAGACCCGGAAGCTCGGGATGCCTGGGGGAACCGGCAGCAGTGGCGGCGCCGGAAGTCTTGACGGTGCCGGGAGCCCCGGCGGAACCGTGACCCCCCTGGGAGACGCGAATCATGGGGGGCCCGGTAGCTCCGGGGAACCCGCCGATGGTCCGCTCTCCGGCCTCGGCCCCGACGAACTGGCGCTGCGCAGGATGCTGCACCAGGCCGTTCAGGAGCTGGAGCCGAGCGACCGCACACTCGAGCACCTGCGCCGGGCGGTTCCGGCCCGCCGGGCCCGCAAGCGTCAGGCCTCGGTCGGCATGGCCGCCGCCGCGCTGCTCATCGGCACCGCGATCCCGGCGCTGGTCCACGTCTCGAACGCCACCGACTCCGACACCAACCCGTCCATCGCCGCCAACAGCGAGCAGACCAAGGGCAGCGACCCCCAGGGCAAGGACCCCTCAGGTGGCTCAGCGGGTGGCGACACCTCCACGGACAAGACGGATGACAGCGGCAAAGCGGACCGGAGAAACGAGCCGAGCGAGCCGGAGAAGGGCGCAGACGGCGGTGGGACCGGCGGTCCCGAAGTCACCGCCTCGGCGGCCACCGAACGGGCGTGCGAAGCCGTCGACCTCGGCGGCGCCGCCGCGACCGCCGGCACTCCCGACTCCGCGGGGGCGGTCTACGGCTCATTCACCGTCTCCAACGTCTCCACCTCAGCCTGTACCGTCTTCGGCTCCGGCACGGTCAGCTTCACCCCGCAGGGCGCGGCCGACTCCTCGAAGATCACGGTGTCTTCGCACACGGCGGGTGACAAGGCCACCGGTCTGCCGGACCCCTCGCTGAACGCCACCGGGCTGGTCCTGCAGCCAGGCACCTCGTACGAGGTCAAGTTCGCCTGGGTGCCGTCGGAGACCTGTCCCACCACGAGCGGTGGGGGGAGCGGCGGCACCGACCCCTCCACCGGGCCGTCACCCACCGATGGCACCACCGACAGCAGCGGCGCCGGTGAGACGGACGGCGTCGCGGCGCAACTGGTCACCGCGGACGGCGTGGCCGACGGCAGTGTGACGGTCTCCTACACGGCGGAGGTCGAATCCCCCAGCACCGGGACGACCATCTCCAACGCCTGCGCCGGGACGATCTACCGCACGGGGCTGCTGGCAGCAGGTTCATAGCCGGCACGGACAGGGCTCGCCGGTGCCGATTTACGGTTCCCGCGGTCCCGGTCCACATGGCCCGGGTCCGTCGTGCGTCCGTGGCCCGGGGGCTCAGTCGTTCGAGGACGTACCCTTGGCGGCGCCCGCCTCGACGGGCTCCTTGGCACCGGCTCGGTCCGTACCGGCTCCGTCCGCACCGGTCCGCGCTGTCCCGTCCTGGCCCGAGGCGGGGTCAGCAGACTCACCGCAGGACGACTCACCGCCGGACGACTCACCGTCGGTCGACCCATCGTCGGCGGACTCCATCCCATCAGGGACGAGGCCGAGCTGCGCATCCCGTACGAACTCCGCCTCGCGGCGCAACAGCCGGAACCACATGAACACCACGAAGCCCGCGAAGACGAACCACTCGCCGGTGTAGCCCAGGTTCTGGAACGCCTTGAGATCCAGCCCGGTGCCGTCAGGCGCGGAGGCCGGCACCGCCTTCATCCCGCCGTCGCCCTCGGCGAGCGTCACCCAGGCGTCGTACAGCTCATACGGCACGAGGTTCACCAGCGACGCCGCACTGATGGCCGCGGTCTGCCCAGGGGGCAGCCCACCCGCGCTGCTGACCCCGTTGGACCCGGGAGTCTCGGAGGCCTGCAGCGCTCCGGTGACGGTGACCTCCCCGGTGGGCGCGGCCGGAGCCTTCGCCGGGTCGGCTGCGCCGGGCAGCCACCCCCGGACCACGGGCAGCGCCTTGCCGGCGTCGGTCCGCAGCAGGGTCAGCACATAGAACCCGCGCTCGCCGTCCAGCTCCCGGTCCGGCACGAGCAACTGCTCCCCGTACCGCCCGGTCGCGGTGGCCTGCTTACCGGAGGTCGCCTTGTTCACGGGCAGCAGCTCGGCAAGCGGCCGGGCGGCCTCGCGCTTGCCGGCCGAGGCCTGCTCGCTCGCGTCCCGGTGGTCCTGCACCCGGTCCTCGAACCGGCTCAGCTGCCACGACCCCATGAAGACGCAGAACGGGATGGCCAGCAGCACGAAGACGTTGATGCCCCACCACCGCGGGGTCAGCAGGAACCGGTACACGTCTCCAACGGTACGGTGCCACCGCGCGGGGCCGACCGCTGGGGTTCGGCTCCGCGATGGCCCGTCCCGAAACCGGCCCCCGCCATCGGCTGTTTTCGGTCAGCTCTTCATACGCCGCTCCCCTTCACGTGCCGCTCCGCGAAGTCGAGCTCCAGGCGGACCTGTTTGATCCGCTCGTCCACCACCAACGAGCCGTGCCCGGCGTCATAGCGGTAGACCTCGTGGACCGCCCCCCGCGCGGCGAGCCTGTCGACGTAGTTCTCCACCTGCTGGATCGGACAGCGCGGGTCGTTGACACCCGCGGAGATGTAGACCGGTGCCTTGACCTCGTCCACATAGGTCAGCGGTGACGAGGCCTGGAACCGCTCCGGCACCTCCTCCGGCGTACCCCCGAGCAGCGTCCGGTCCATCGCCTTGAGCGTCTCCATCTCGTCGTGGTAGGCGGTGACGTAGTCGGCGACGGGGACCGCCGCGATCCCCAGCGTCCACGCCTCGGTCTGCATGCCCAGCCCGAGCAGGGTGAGATAGCCGCCCCACGAACCCCCGGTGAGGATCAGCCGCTCCGGGTCCGCGAGCCCGGAGCTCACCGCCCACTCCCGCACCGCGGCGATGTCCTCCAGCTCGATCAGGCCGACCCGGTGCTTCAGCGCGTCCGTCCACTCCCTCCCATAGCCGGTGGAGCCGCGGTAGTTGACCCTGACGACCGCGTACCCGTGATCCACCCAGGCCGCGGGGCCCGCCGCGAACGCGTCGCTGTCGTGCCACGTCGGTCCGCCGTGGATGTCGAAGACGGTCGGCAGAGGACCGGTGGCGCCCGCCGGACGCTGAACGAGGGCGTGGATACGGCCGCCCGGCCCGGTCACCCACACGTCCTCCACCGGTACCGACCCCGGCGACTTCATCCCGGGCGGGTCCAGGACGACCTTGCCCGAGGTCGAGCGCACCACCGGCGGTTCGGCCGCCGACGACCACAGGTACTCCACGGTGCCGTCCGGACGGGCCGTCGCCCCCGACACCGTGCCCCGGGGGGTCTCCACCCGGTCCAACTGCCGTGTCGCGAGGTCATAGCGCCACAGTTCGCTACGCGCCTCGAAGCTGTGCACCACCAGCAGCGCCGAGCCGTCCGGGTACCACTCGGCGGTCAGATCGCCCGCCAGCCGGGCGGCCAGTCCCAGATCCGTCTCCTCGCCGGACGCCACGTCCCACACCAGCGGCTCCCAGCGACCATGCCGCTGATGACCGATGAGCAGCCGGGTGTCGCCGTCGACGGGCGCGAAGCCCAGGACTTCGAGGCCCAGTTCGACCGTGCCGCCCTTGGTGTCGTCCAGTTCGGTGACGGCCGTGCCCTTGAGGTCGACCACCCGTAGGGCGGAGTGCATGGCATCGCCGTGCTCGGTGTGCTCGATGGCGATCAGCGTTCCGTCGTGCGAGATGTCGCCGACCGCGGCGGACTCCCGGTGCCGGTAGATCTCCACCGGCGCTTGTCCCTCCCGTACCAGGTGAATGGTCGAGCCGTCCTCGTCGGTGGACCGTCCGATGACCGCGGTCCGGCCGTCCCGTCCGATGGCGAGGCCGGCGGGGTAGGAGGGGGCCAACCCGGGAGCGGCCGGTTCGTCGAGCCGGCCGGGCGTGGCGGCACCCGCATCGCTCCTGGCCTGCTCGCCGCTCCCGCCATCGGCACGCCCGTCACCGTCCACACCGCTGTCGTCGCGGGAAGTGACGGGGCCGGTGAACGGCTGTCGGCGCCAGATTCCGAACTCGTCACCGTCCTTGTCGTCGAACCACCAGATCCAGTCGCCGTCGGGGGACAGTACCCCGTCCGTCGTGCCGTTCGGCCGGTCCGTGACCTGGCGCTGCACGCCAGTGGATCGGTCCCATGCGTACAACTCGTACGTACCCGTCACATTGGATACGAACAGTGAGCGGTCCGGCGCCTCCTCTGCCCAGTCGGGCAGGGACACGCGCGGCGCCCGGAAGCGCTTTTCCCAGTCGGGCATGTCCCTCTGCCGACTGGATTCCCCGTGCTGATCAGGGATGTCGTCGTGGTGTGGGGTGGGCCCGTTGCTCTCAGTCATGGCCCCATACTGCCCGTCCGTGAGGACATTGCGCCGACGAGGCCCTCAGCCTGTGGAAAACCTCCCGGCCATGCCCCCGTCCGCTCCACATGTGCGCAGGTCAGAACGGGTTGTCAGTGGCGGGGTGTTCACTCTTGGCATGACGACCGAACTGCACAGGACAGTCGAGAGCTACTGGCTCGCGGCCGAGTCCCGCGACTGGCCTGCCTTCGAGGCGACGCTGGCGAAGGACGTGCTCTACACCCTGCCCCAGACCCGCGAGCGCATCCGGGGGCGGGACCGTTACGTCCAGTTCAACCGCGAGTATCCCGGCGACTGGCATGTGCGCATAGAACGGATCGTCGCCGAGCCCACCCAGGCCGTCAGCTGGACCCACTTCGCGGTGGGCCCGGAGGAGATGCACGCCGTCTCGTTCTTCACTGCGGACGAGGACGGCCGCATAGCCTCCGTCACCGACTTCTGGCCGGAGCCGTACGAGCCACCGGCGGGGCGGGAACACCTCGTGGAGCGGTTCTAGAGGTTCTGAGGTTCCAGAGGTTCCAGGTGATCTGGGTACTCGGGAGGTACTGCGGGTACTGGCGGTACTCCGGTACTAGCGGGACTCCCGCTGGGTATCAGCGGTACTCGCGGTAGTGGGGTACCGACCGTCCTGGGATACCCGCGGTATCGGTTCTCGTGCTCATGCGCTCGTGTTCGTACGGTGCGGCCTTCGTCCCAGCAGTTCCGCCAGCCCTCGTCGGGTGGCGGCCAGTACGACGCGGTCCCCGGCGCCCAGAACGTATCCGGGCGGCAGGTCCCAGACGAGACCCTGCTGTTCGCCGGGCGCCCCCGTGTCCAGCGCCAGCACCCGCCAGGCCCCGGGCCGGAACGCGTCGGCGACGGTGCGCCCCTCCAACCGGGGGCACTCACCCACGTCCACGGCCGCGAACAGCAGCACCTTGCGCTCCACCGGGATGGCCCCCAGGATCTGCCGCCCCATCATGGCTCCCGCGAAGGCGGGTGCCGCGAGGTGGGACACGCTCCGGCTGCGGGTGAGCGCCTGGGGGTGCGCTGCGCGCAGCGTCCGGTAGACGGCGGTGGCGAAGTCGTCGTCGTACAGCCGCATGACGACCCGCAGGTCGGGCCGCAGTGACCTGGCGTACAGGGCCGCCTCGAGGTTGGTGGTGTCCACGCTGGTCAGCGCCAGCAGGGCGTGTGCCCGGTGGATCTTGGCGGCTTCCAGGACTCCTTCGTGGGTCACGTCGCCGAGCACCACCGGCACGCGCAGCCGGCGCGCCACGGCGAGCCCGCGTGCCTCGGGCCCGGCCTCCACGCAGACCACCGGAATGTCCAGCTCCCGCAGTCGTGCCAGGACGCGGGTACCGATCTTGCCCAGTCCGAGGAGGACGACATGACCCGACAGTCCGCGCGGCACTCGTCGTACCGCCGTCCCGCTGCGAAAGGTGCCGAGCGCCTCCAGCACGGCGGCCAGCAGTACCGGGAGCAGCAGCAGTCCCATCAGCCCGGAGAGAAGCTGCAGGATCTGCCGGCCCAACGGCTCGCCTATCGCGGGGTCGTTGATGGCGAACAGGTCGAGCAGCGTGAGGTACGTGGCCCGCAGCGGATGCTCCCCGGTGACCACCATCGACGCCACGGCCAGCGCGATCACGCACCCGACCAGCCCGGCAAGGGACCACCGCAGCCGCCGCGAGAACAGCGATGCGAACGGCGGGACACTGCGTCCGGCCGGCAGGGCGGACCCCGTGTACTGCACGGTCTCCAGGACGACGGTCCCGCGCCCGCCCGCCGCGGCCACGGACGCCTCGTCGGGCAGCAGTTGGGGTCCGTGCGCCCCGCTGCCCTCGGCCCCCTCGGTACCGGCCGGGTTGGTGGTGGTCGCCGAGAGCAGGGCCAGAGTGCACAGTCCGGTGTCGCCGTTCTGCCCTGGCGGGCGCTCCACCGCGCGCAGCAGCAGCCCGTCGGTCTGGACGACTTTGCTGGTGCCGGCCACGGCTGTCGCGGCGAGCGCGGGGGCCGCGGTGTCGGCGTCGGACAGGACGGTGGTGGAGGCGTCGAATCCCGCGCTCCGCGTGCCGCTGCGCTCGTCGCCGTCCACATCTCCGTCGACGCCCGTCCGGCCGGCGCGGCCCTCGATCGCCAACGCCGAGGCCTGGTCGAGGAGTTCCTCCATGCGCTGGCCGAGCCGGCGGTTGTAGAGGCGGAGCACCAGCCGCAGCCGCGGATTGAGGCGGCGCGCGGTCAGCGCCGCGCGGATGTTCGTCTCGTCGTCGTCATAGACCAGCGCGAGTGCTGCCGCTCGTTCCACACCGGCCTCGGCCAGGATGGCTTCGTCGGCGTCGGCGGCTTCCAACAGCCGTACGCCGACAGGGCCGTTGGCGGGCGACCGGACCGCGGTCGGCTCACCGTTTCCGGCAGCCCGGTTCACCGCTGCCGACACCCGGTCGAACAGCGCGGACGCCCGGGCCATGCCGACCACCGGCTGCCGCACGTCCCGCGCTGCGGGCGGCACGACCAGCGTCACCCGTTCTCCGTAGACGGCGCGCAGCTCTCCGGCCAGCCGGTGGGCCAGACCGTCGTCTCCGCACACGACCATGTGCGCATCGACGTCACGTACCGCGTTCCGCTCGGAAAGGCTCGCCACGCGGTCAAAGACTGCCCTACGGAGACGGGTGGTTCCACTGTGGAGCGGAGCGAGCGCAGGCTCCATGCCCACCCTGTGCCGCGGCCGGAGTCCGCCTCCCCTCGTGCCGCGTCCCTGGCCGGCCCTGCCCGGTGTCCGGGGCGCGGGACGCCCGCGGTGAATTCGGTTTCAACCTTTAGGGTGCGGCAGCGCTCTGAAGTCGGGTGACAGGACAGGGTCCTCGACAGGGCCCGGAAAGGGGGAGCAGATGCCGGAGAACGGCCAGGGCTCCGAAGCGGCGGAGGGCCTTGAGGCCCCCGACAGCTTCGAAGCCTTCGCCCGGGCGAGCCAGAGACGGCTGTACCGGACCGCGTACCTGCTGTGCGGGGACCCGGACACGGCCCGGGACCTGACTCAGACCACGCTTGCCAAGCTGTTCCAGCACTGGCGGAGGGCGAGCGCCGCCGACCACATCGAGGCCTATGCCAGGACCGTGCTCACCCGCACCTACCTGGCCGAGCGGCGGCGCCGGCTGCGGGACCTGCTGGCGCACTCCCGCCCCGATCCGCGGCCCGCACCCGACCACACCGATCTGCGCGTGACGCTGATGACGGCACTGGCCGGACTGCCGCCCAGGGCGCGGGCCATGGTCGTGCTGCGGTACTGGGAGGACCAGAGCGTCGAGTCCGTGGCCGAGCTGCTGAAGTGCAGTGAGTCCACGGTCAAGAGCCAGTGCTCACGCTCCCTGGTGAAGCTGCGCGCGCAACTGGGCGAGGCCCACATCTACGCCACGGGGAGCTGAGGAACGTCATGGGAGACCACATGCCCGAAGAGGACCGCCAGACCGCCCTGCTGGTCAGGGACGCGATGGAACGGACGGTGGCGGTGCTGCCGTCGGTCGACGACCTGGTGCCCACCGCGGTCGTCCAGGGCCGACGCCGCAGGGCCCGTGCCCGTCTCGCGATCGCCGCCGGTATCAGCGTGGTGGTCGGGGCCGTGGCGTTCGGCGCCGCGACACTGCCCGTCGGGGGAAACGGCGACACGACGGTCCTCCCCGCCGCGAGCACCACCCCCGAGCCCCGCGAGTCGCTCGCCCCGGTGGAGAAGCCGGAGCCGTACCGGACGCCGGTCCACATCGAACCCACGAACGACGAGGAACGGAGCATGACCGACCTGCCGCCTGCCGAGCGGGAACGGCGGGAAGAGTTCCAGCAGCGGGCGGCCCGTCTCCTCGACGAGCTGCTGCCGGCCACGGTCGGCCTGATCCGGCCGGTCGACCTGGAGGTACGGCGCTACCAGGGCGAAACCGAAGACGGCAAGGTGTTCCCCATCATCTTCTCCGTGCGGCCGTCCGACGACGGCTCCGGCCCGAAGCCGTGCCCCGGCGAGCCGGGCGCCCTCAAGGGCGGAAGCTGCGAGCGGGCCACTCTGCCGGGCGACATCGAGGCGACCTCCTACCGCTTGCTCACCGACTCGCCGGAAACCACGGCCACCCTGGTGTATTTCTCCTACGGGGACAGTGCTGTCTCACTCACCGTCAACCCGGACGCCGACGCCACGCTCTCGGCCCCGGTCACCAGCAGGGAACTGATGACGGCCGTCGCCGACTCACGCTTCCTCGACCTGGTGCGGTACGCCGCGGAGAACCCGATGCAGCAGACGGGGACCGCCATCGCCGGCGGCTGAAGGACGGCCGTCGCAGGGCACCCGTTCCTCCAAGGCGGTCGGTGGTCCCTTCACCCCCTGTTCGGTCGGGCGGCGCCCGGCTGTTTCGAAGTTCGAACAGCCGGGCGCCCAGCGCGTACGGGCCGCCGCCCGGCCCAAGCGCGTCACCGTCGGCTACACACCGGGCATCATCGTCACTCCGGCGGTACGCGAAATGCGCCACCGGCACCCCGACGCCGACGTGCGGACCCTCCACCTACCGGGGACCAACCGCGCCCGGCGCTGCTGGATCACCGCGTGGACGCCGTCGTCGCCCGGCTGCGACCTCACCACGGTCCCGCTGAGAGGCGTCGAGCCCAGCCAGGTAGTGCTGGCGACCCGCACCCGTGACCGCAACGGCCTCGCGGCGGCGGTTGCGCCTGCGTCGTTGCGCGGGCCTGGTCACCCTGGAGTTGCCCGGACCGCTTCCGCTTCCTAGCGCAGCGCGCTTTTCTGCCGCCACTCGGTCCACGAGAGGTTCCACGCGCCGAAGCCGTTCCCTGGCGCGACCACACCCTTGGTGTCCTTGCCGGTTATCTCGAACGGGTCGCCCGGCCGCACCTGCCCGTAGAACCAGGCCGCGTCCGCGTCGCTCATTCCTATGCATCCGGAACTCTGGTTGGCCTTGCCGAAGTAGCGGGCGTTCCACGGGGCGGCGTGTGCGTACATGCCCGACCAGGTCAGCCGCATCGAGTGGTCGACCATCTTGTCGTAGGCGTCGCCCAGGCCCACCGTCTCGGAGTTCATGTTGATGGTGCCCTCCTTGGCCATGAGCACGGCGGTTCCGCGCCAGGAGCGCTTGTCACCACCGGGCGTTCCGCCGGAGACCGGTATGCGCCGGACTGTCTCGCCGTCGCGTACGAGTGTGAGCCGATAGCGGTCGAGGTCGACCTTGACGATCTGTCGGGCGCCGATGGTGAAGGTGGTCGTGTAGTCGCGTACGAACCAGCCGCCGTCCGCGCCGGAGTCGGTGCCGTTCAACGCCGCGTTCAGCGTGACCTTGGTTCCGGGCTTCCAGTACTTCCTGGGCCGCCAGTCCACCCGGTCCCTGCCCGACCAGTCGCTTATCCAGCCCCAGGAGCCCTCGGTGCCGTTCGAGGTGGTGATCTTGAGCTGCTTCTCGACCTCGGCCCGGTTCTTGACCGGATGGTCGAAGACCAGGGAGATCGGCTGGGCGATGCCGACGTTGGTGCCGGCGCCCGGTCGCCAGTCGACCTTGTTGACCTTGTCCGCCGGAGCCGTGGTGAAGGTGGCCCTGGTGCTCTTGACGGTTCCGCCCTCGGTCCGAGTCGCCGCCGTCACCGTGTACGCCGCGCCGGGTACGGCCTTGCGGTCGGAGACCCACGACCGGCCGTCGGCGGCGACCTTGCCGGTGAGCCGGTGGCCCTCGGCGTCGGTGACGGTCACCGAGGTTAGCCTGCCGCCCGCGGCCGTGACCCTCACCGGCTCGCCGGCCGGGACCTGTTGTCCCGTGGGCGTGACGGTGACCGTGACAGGGCGGTCGTCGGCGCTCGGCGTCACCTTGGACTCCGGGGCGTCAGGGGATGCGCTCGACGAGCAGGCGGCGAGCGGCGCCAGCAGGGCGGCCACGGCAGCGGCCCGGACGCGGGCATGGGCGAGTACGCGTGTGCGGGGCAACAGGACCTCCGGGAAGGACGAGAACGGGGTGGGCGATTCGCCGATGCCGTGACTGTAGAGCTGAAAAACCCGAGGTCAGCCGCTGTGCGGCAATGTGACGGCGACTGGTGGGGAACGGTCATCGTCCGGTCACATTCGCCGCGCGGAGCGGTCATGGGCCGCTGTGAACATCCTGTCCGACCCCGCGACAGGCCCGGGGAGAAGGAGAGGCTCAGACTGTGTCAGCGCTGCTTGTGCCGCCCAGCCGCGTGCCCCAGCCACGGAACCGGGACGTGGCCCTGCGAACCATCACCGCGGAGACATACCGCCACTTCCTCGCGTCCCCCGACGGCGCGGCCCTCGGTGCCGGTTTCCTGCAGTGCCCCTCCTGGGCCGACGTCAAGGAGGGCTGGCGCGCCCAGCTGCTCGGCTGGGGTCCGGATCCGGAGGCAGGCGAACTGACGGGCGTGGCCCTGGTGTTGCTGCGGCAGTTCCCCGGCACCCGCAAGTACTTCGCCTACCTTCCCGAAGGGCCCGTCGCCGACTGGAGGGACCCCGACGTCGACGGCTGGCTCGGCCCGCTGCTCGAACACCTGCGCCGCGCGGGCGCTTTCGCCGTGCGCATCGGTCCGTCGCCCGCCTACCGGCGCTGGGACGCCGCCCTGCTCAAGCCGCTCACCGGCCCGGGCCGACGCCTGGGCGACGTCCTCGCCAGTGAGGTCGACCCGCTCGGCACCGCCGTCGCCGAGCGGCTGCGGGCCCGCGGCTGGCGCCGCTGCGGTGGGGACGGGACCGGAGGCGACGGGGACGCCCAGCCCCGGCACGTCTTCCATGTGCCGCTCGCCGGACGCACCACCGAGGACCTGTGGTCCGGCCTCAACCAGGAGTGGCGACGCAACGTGCGCCGAGCCCGGAAGGAGGGCGTGGCGGTGGTGGTGGGCAGTGCGGCGGAACTCCCCGAGTTCCACCGGCTGCTCGGCATCACCGAGCGACGCGACGGGTTCCGGCTCGGCCGCTCGCTCGCCTACTACGAGCGTCAGTACGCGGCGCTCAACACCGAGGAACCGGGGCGGATGAAGCTGTACCTCGCCCGTCACCGAGGAGAGATCCTGGCCGCCCACACGATGATCACGGTGGGCCGCCGGGCCTGGTACCAGACCGGCGCATCGGCCGACCACCGTCGCGAGGTCCGGCCCTCCAACGCCCTGCAATGGCGCATGCTGCTGGACGCCCACGCCCTCGGCGCCGACGTCTACGACATGCGCGGGGTACCCTCCACTCTCGATCCTGGGGAACGTGCGTACGGACTGCTGCGGTGGAAGCTCGGCACCGGAGGACAGGTCGTCGAGACGTTGGGGGAGTGGGAGAGGCCATTGGGCGGCAGCGCCAACCACGCCCTTCACCGCGCCTTCCAGGCGTATCTGAACCGCCGATGAAGCAGACGACGCCGACGACACCAGCCGGCGCGGACGGCGCGGACGGCGCGGACGGGGCGGAAGCGACGAAGGCGGCCTCCACGGCCCGCGGCAGTGCCGTCATGGCCGCCGGATCCATCGTCTCCCGGGCCACCGGTTTCGCCCGGTCCGCCGTGGTCGCGGCAGCGCTCGGCACCATCGGGCCGATCGCCGACGGCTACGCGGTCGGCAACGCCCTGCCCACCATCGTCTACATGCTGCTCCTCGGCGGCGCGCTCAACGCCGTCTTCGTGCCCGAACTGGTCAAGGCCGCCAAGGAGCACGAGGACGGGGGTGTCGCATACACCGACCGGCTCGTCACCGTCTGCGTCGTCGCCCTGCTGGCGATCACCGCGACCGCGGTATGGGCGGCTCCCGCGATCGTCGGCGCGTACACCGACTACACCGGCCGACAGGCGGCCATGACCATCGCGCTCGCCCGCTACTGCCTGCCCCAGATCTTCTTCCTCGGACTGTTCACGCTGCTCGGGCAGGTACTCAACGCACGGGGCCGGTTCGGCGCGATGATGTGGGCGCCGGTCCTGAACAACGTCGTCGTCATGACCGTCTTCGGTCTGTACCTGGCCCTGGCCATGGGGCGCGGGGGCACGCTCACCGCGACCGAGACCGCCGTGCTCGGCTGGGGCACGACCGCCGGTATCGCCGTCCAGGCACTCGCCCTCGTACCCGCGCTGCGCGCGGCCCGCTTCCGCTGGCGGCCCCGCTTCGACTGGCGCGGCAGCGGACTGGCCCGCCCACTGCGATCGGCCGGCTGGCTGGTGCTGCTGGTCCTGGCCAACCAGGCCGCCTACTGGGTCACCACCCGGCTGGCCACCACCGCGGGCCTCGACGGCGGCCCCGGATACGGCGCGTACAACAACGCCTATGCCCTGTGGGTCGTACCGCACGGCATCATCACGGTCTCCGTGGTGACCGCGCTGATGCCCCGGATGAGCGCGGCCGCCGCCGACGGGGACACCGCCGCCGTGCGGCGCGACGTCTCCCACGCCCTGCGCGTCTGCGCCTCGGCCGTCGTACCCGCCGGCTGCGCGCTGTTCGCCCTCGCGCAGCCGGTGATGGCCCTCGTCTTCGGGTACGGCAGGACCAGCGCCGACGACACGGCCGCCATGGCGGGGATCCTGATGGCCTTCGCGCCGGGACTCGTCGCCCTGTCGGGCCAGTACGTCCTGTCCCGCGCCTTCTACGCGCTCTCCGACACCCGTACGCCGTTCCTGCTCAACCTCGTGATCGTCGCCCTCAACGCGGGACTGTCCCTGGCCGCCGCACACCTGCTGCCGGCTCGCTGGGCCGTGACGGGCATGGCGGCGGCGCACTCACTGGCGCTGTGCGCGGGCTGGGCGGTGACCGGCCGGGTGCTGAGTCACCGGCTCGCCGTCGCACGCCCCCTGCGTTCGTCCGCCGTCGGCACTCACGCGCGGCTGGTGCTCGCCGCAGTCCCCGCCACCGCGCTGGGCCACTTCGCGGCCCTGGGAACCGCACCGGCGGGGACGGTGGTCTCCACGGTTGCCGGCGCGGCGGTCGTCGTCCTCACCTTCGCCCTGCTCGCACGTCCGCTGCGACTCGCCGAACTCGCCGCGCTGCTCTCCGGCGTACGCCGTAGACGGATCCGGACCTGACCACCACCGAGGGAGAACTGCCGATGCCCCGCGTGCTCCTCATCGAGGACGACCCTTTCGTACGCGAGGGGGTCGAAATCGGTCTGCGCCGCCGCGGCCACGACGTACGGGCGGCCGCGACCGGTGAGGCCGGCCTCGCCGCGCTCGCCGAGTTCCGCCCCGATCTGCTGCTGTTGGACCTGATGCTGCCCGGAATGAACGGCGTACAGGTCTGCCGCCAGGTCCGCGAGCACAGCCAGCTGCCGATCATCATGCTCACCGCGCGCGGCGACGACTTCGACGTGGTCGTCGGCCTGGAAGCCGGCGCCGACGACTACATCGTCAAGCCCGCCCGTCCCGACGTGATCGAGGCCCGCATCCGTGCCGTACTGCGCCGCTTGGACGCCGGCGCGGGCCGCCCGGCCATCGAGGTCCACGGCGAACTCACCGTCGACCGGGTCGGGCTGACGGTCACCAAGGCCGGCCGGCCGCTCGCGCTCGCTCCCTCGGAACTCAAGCTCCTGCTGCACCTCTGCGCGGCTCCTGAGCAGGTGTTCAGCAGACAGCAACTGCTGGAGCACGTCTGGGAGCACAGCTACCACGCCGACGCCCGACTGGTGGACGCATGCGTCCGCCGTCTGCGCGGCAAGATCGAGGACGAGGCCGGCAGCCCCCGCTACGTCCAGACGCTGCGGGGCTTCGGCTACCGCTTCGGGCCGCTGTGACCACCGGCCCTCATCCCGGTCGGTTGCGCCGCGACGAGGACACCGGTCGGTTGCGCCGCGACGAGGACACCGGTCGGTTGCGCCGCCACGAGGCCACCGGTCGGCAGCGCCGCGACGTGGCCACCGGTCGGCAGCGCCGCGGAAAGGACGAAGGGCAGGGCGGTACGGCCACCGACGAACAACGGCCGCGGGTCAGGGCGTTCGGGCTGCGCACGCGGCTGTTGCTCGCCTTCCTGCTGGTCGCCGCCGTCAGCGCCGGTACGACGGCCGCGCTGACCTACCGTGAGGCCCGCACCGCGGTGCTGAGGACCGCCCAGGACACGGCGGTCTCGTCGTTCCGCGACCACGTCCAGCAGACGGGCTTCTCCCTGCCCGTGCGGAAGGAGGGCATGGAGGAGGTCCTGCGTGACCTCGCCCGCAAGGGCAAGCCGCGGCCCTGGGTGGTGTTCGCCGAGTACGGTTCGCTCCGCGCCTCGTCGGGCGAGAACCCCGTCTCCACCGTCATCACACCCGAACTGCGCCGCGCCGCGCGGGCCAACCCCCGCGGCGCCTTCGAGCGGGTCGTCAAGGACGGCGTTCCCTACCTGACCATCGCCATGCCCACAGTCTTCAAGACAAGCCCCGGCAGCGTGCTGCCCACCGGACTCGTCCTGTACGCCGTCATGCGGATGGCCGACGAGCAGGTCAACGTCGACGCCCTCCTCATGGCCGCCCGGGACGGTGCCCTGCCCGGCCTCGCCGTCGCGCTGATACCCGGCCTGATCGCCGCGCGTAGTGTGCTGCGCCCGGTGAGGGAACTGCGCCAGGCGGCCCGGAGCATGGGCAGCGGCAGACTCGACACCCGGATCCGGGTGCGCGGCAGCGACGAACTGGCGGACCTGGCCCGCACCTTCAACGAGTCGGCGGGCCAACTGGAGGGGTCCGTGCGTGAACTGCGTGAGGCCGAGGAGCGTGCCCGCCGCTTCGCCTCCGACGTCTCGCACGAACTGCGCACCCCCCTCGCCGGAATGCTTGCCGTCACAGAGGTTCTCGAAGAGGACGCGGAGGGCCTGGGCGCCGACACCGCCCGCGCGCTCCGGCTGGTCAGCGCGGAGACCGGAAAGCTCGCCGTGCTCGTCGAGGACCTGATGGAGATGTCCCGCTTCGACGCCCGCGCGGCCGAGCTGAATGACGACGAGGTCGATGTCGCCGAGGCCATCCGCAAGACCCTGCAGAACCGGTACTGGACCGACGACCGGGTCGGTGTGCAACTGCCCGACGGCATCCGGGCCCGGCTCGACCCGCGCCGCTTCGACGTCGTGATCGCCAACCTCGTCGGCAACGCCCTGAAGCACGGCGGCGCGCCCGTCACGGTACGCCTGTGCACCGAGGTACGGTCCCCGGGCACGCCCGTGCTGATCACCGAGGTCATGGACAGCGGACCCGGCATTCAGCCCGAGGTGCTCCCGCACATCTTCGACCGCTTCTACAAGGCCGATGCGGCCCGCACCCGCTCGGCGGGCAGCGGCCTGGGGCTGGCGATCACCCTGGAGAACGTGAAGCTGCACGGCGGAACGATCCGTGCGGGGAACCGGCCCGGGGGCGGTGCCGTCTTCACCGTCGAGATACCGCTGCACGCGGAGGAGGCCGGCGGATGAGGCGTGCGCGGACGCGTCGGCGTGCGGCAGCCGTCGCCGTCGTGGCCGCCGTACCGCTGCTCGGTGGCTGCGGTATCCAGGAGACCGACGTCATCGAGGCGGGCGGTCCCGCCTCCGTCCAGGCCTTCCTCAACCGTGAGTACGACATACTGCTCTTCTTCCGTTCCCCCGACGGAGGGCTGGCCCCTGTGATCCGGACGCCCGCGAGCTCGTCCGTGTTCGACGGGTACGTCGAGGAAGGCTCCGGAGACCAGAACCCCGGCGAAACGGCCGGGCGGGTGCCGACCGAGAAGGTCGTCCTGGCGTTGCTCGGCGGTCCGCAGGAGGAAGACCTGGCCGTCGGCCTGGGCACCTCCCTTCCCGCCGCCCACCCCGGCGGGACCGTCGAGGTCGAGCGCTCCCCGGGCGGCAGGGTCACGACCCGCCTGCCCTTCGCCCTGGGGGGACTGGACAGCACTGCTCTACGTCAGCTGACCTGCACGATCGCCTACAGCCAGGACGCCGACGGCCAGGTCGTCGTGGAGCTGAGGGGACAGGACGGGGTATCGAGGTCCGGCACCTGCGGACTCGCCCCCGGCAACACCGGGAAGGCAACCGCGGAGACCGGAACCCGGGCACGGACCACGCCGCCCGGCACGACCGGCTGAGAACGCGTCGCAGGGGGCGGCTGACCGGGGTTCGACGGGGGTACGCCCGTCCCCTCGCCGCCATGCTCACCCAGAGCAGCCGATACTGCGCGACCTGGACCGTGAAGACGAGACGGCCGGGCTCCCAGCAACGACAAGCCCGCTACCAGCGGAGAAAGCGCTGGTAGCGGGCTGGGAGCGGAAGAGCAAGAAGGACCGCCCTTCGGGGGCGGGCGTCCTTGGGGCGCCATCGCGGGTGGGAGTTCCGGCGCTGCGGGCGGCTACTGGGTAGTGGGTAGCTGGGTAGTGGGGGTGTCCGCCCCACTAGCCAGTAGCACGGGTGCAGGGGCACGGCATTTGGGCGCCGGGCGTCCGTCGGCCGGGTACGAGCCGGTAGGTGACGGCGCCCCCCGCGTTCCTGACACCCTCTGACAGTCAGGCACCGCGTGTGCCTAGGGCATGCGATCTGACACCCGGCCTGCCCCTCCCAGTGACGTTGGCTGACACCGAGCCTGACACCGCTCCCCCGTGTGGGACTCAGGACGGCAGTCCAGGCGGGCGCACCGCCGCTCCCGCCTGGACTGCCGTCCTCAAATTGCCTTCCAAGGGGCAGATGGCCGCCGCCGACACCAAGAAGAGCACGCGGCGCCGGGTGCTCTTCTTGCTTGTGCGGGCGGTGACGGGGCTCCATGAAAATCCTCAACCCCTGCTCGGGGTGCCATGACGGGACACCAAGGGCGAGGGACCGTCCGATAGCCCGTCAGGGTCCCCGGGTGGTGGGTAGTTGCACATGCCGTAGCGGCATGTGGTGTCGTCGAGGGCACCACAGTACGAAAGGCCCTGTCTGAGATGTACCCCTTCGTCACGCCTCCCCGCGACGTCAAGATCGGCGATGCCGCCGCCTTCGCCGGAACCACCCCGCGCGCCATTCGTCACTACCACCAGATCGGTCTGCTGCCGGAGCCCGAGCGAGGCGGAGACGGACGCCGCCGC
>NZ_RPDJ01000052.1 GCF_004023625.1 Streptomyces cavernae
GGGCGGCCTGCGGGTGAAGCCCGCCTCGTCCTCGAAGCAGATGTAACCCCCGCAGGCCGCCCGGGCCCTTTTACCTCCACCCAGGTCGCCTCCTTCCAGCCGGTCACGGCCTCTTCGTCGCGCTCGGTGACCTGCTGAGCGAACAGCTCCGCCGCCTGCATCCGCACCGCTTCCCGGCGCCGCCGTGCTGTAGGCGTCAGCCCGCCCCCATCCGCATATCTCACCCACCACGGACTACCGGCAACAGCGCACCCACACAGGACGTTCAGCAAACATCACCCCAACGAGCCGAGATCAGTATGGTCCGTCCTCGCGGGCCAGTCCGCGTCGGGTGGAAACGCGGTAATCCATGGATTTTCCAATGACTGGATTTTCAATGTATAATGGTGGTCATGGATGATCGCCAGCTAAACGAAGAGCTCCACGACTGTCTGTTCGCGATTCGCGCCCAGGTACATACCGAGCTCAAGGAGTTGGCCCGGGAAGCGGGGCTGACCGATACCCAGACCGATGCGCTGTGGAGGCTGAGTCGCGGGCAGGAGATGACCGCGCGCCGACTGGCCGACCGCTTGCAGTGCGACGCCTCGACCGCCACATCGATGATTGACCGGCTGGAGAAGCGTGGCCTGGTCCGCCGCGTGCCCCACCCCACCGACCGCCGAGTGAAAGTCATCCAGCTCACCTCCATGGGATGTGCGCTGCGTGATCGCGTCATCCAGCACACCACCGAGCACTCACCCTTCGTCCGCCTCGACCAGGAGAGCAGGCTCCGCCTGCTCGCACTTCTCCGCCAAGCGATCGACGGCACCCACGCGACAGGTGAGGCCGCCAACGTCATGGGCACCCCGGAAAAGGAACGGCGATGAGCAGCAAGACCACGGTCATCACGGGCGGCGCCTCCGGCCTGGGTCTGGTGATGGCACGCCAACTGGTCAAGGCCGGGCACAGCGTCGTCCTTGTCGGCCGGGACGCGACGCGCACCCGGGATGCTGCTGAACGCCTGCATGGCATGGGCTCTTCGCACCGTGAAGCAGTCCTGCCGAGGACGTACACCGCCGATCTGGAGCAGTGGCCGCAGGTGCGGGCACTGGCCGCGGAACTGGCTGCCGACAGCCACCCAGTGGACATCCTCATCAACAACGCAGGGGCAGCTTTCCCCCGGTACGAGCAGACAGCGGACGGCGCGGAACGCACCTACGCGCTCAACCACCACGCTCCGTTCCTGCTCACTCACGCCTTGCTGGCCGAAGGAGCGCTCACACCCCAGGCGCGGATCATCAACATGTCCTCTTTTACGGAAAGGCGAGGCAAACTCGACGCCACCGATCCGGATGTCGCGGGAACATCGTGGAGCAACCGTTTCTACAACCAGATCAACGTCTACGCGACGAGCAAACTCGTCAGCCTCCTGGCGGCCCGTGAACTTGCACAACGCCTGCCCGACGGTATGAGCGTCTACAACGCCAATCCCGGCATGGTCAAGGGCACCGCGATGAACAGCAACGCCGGCGGGCTGATGCGGTTGAGCGCCCCGCTCTTCCGACCGTTCTCAATCACCCCGGACGAAGGGGTACAGACCCCTGTCTGGCTCGCCACCGCCTCGTCCGCACCACACCCCAGTGGCGGTTTCTTTAGCAAGTCTCAGCCGGACGCCCCTTCGCGCCTGGCTCTGAACGACACCCTTGCCGGAACCGTTTACACCAAGACGGCAGCCCTCCTCGGGGTGGTGCCCCTCACGAGGTAAGCCCGTCCGGGCCTTCGAAACACGCCTCACCGCGCTCCTCGACTGCATCTGCGGCGTCGCATTTTGCGGTTCAGACCCCCGTTGCGCTCCTGCAACCACACCGCCGAGACCTGCGGATATGCCTCGGCCAGCGACACAACCCCTCCTTGCGCTTGGCCAGGCTCTCCCCGGCCCGGCGCCTCATCCCGGTAAACGATCCGGCCGCCCGGGAGCGGCGCCGGGCTCGGGTCTTCAGGATGTCGCCCCGGCCGCACCCTCCGCTGCTTGTTCGGGTTTGCTGTGAGATGTTCATGCTGGTCAGGTGGTTGTATACCTCCCGCGCGATGAAGCGTTCCAGGCAGCGGAGGATGTCCTTGTTGACATGCCTTCAGCTGTGTGCCGCGCGACGTAGAGCCGTGTGTGGGGGGGCGTAGCACATCCGCACGAGGCGATCGTGTGGGGTGCGTGGTTGGCCTGACGGTCGCCGCCTCGGTTGAGACGGTGGCGGTTGGTCCGTCCCGAGCTGGCGGAGATCGGCGAGTGTCGCGGCCGAGGCGCTTTTGTGGCAGACATGGACTTCGACAGGGAATGATGCCTCGTCAGAGTGCGCTGTCCAGCCCTGTCGGACCAGCTCCTGCCTCCCTCCCCGCGACCGGCAGCCCTCGCTTGGGCTGGAGTACGGACTGGGCTCGACTTTCGTCCCCGAGTACAGGGCAACTGGGCACTACCAGTGGCGGGCAAGACGGCGCAGGGCGGTCCGGACCGCGCAAGTCGGGTCGGCGAGGTCGGTACCGGGGCGGGAGCGGACAAGCTGTGCGATCAGCTGGTGCGTTCCGTCTGCCGGAAGGAGATCAGCGCCTCGCCTTCTGCGAGAGTGGGCAGAGGTGCGCAGCCATGGTCACCAGTGGTCGTCGGCGGGCAGGGCTTCGTCGCTCTCAAGGGCCGGTTGGTGACGAAGACAGCAGCCGCACTCAGCTGGTCCGCCTGGTCACGGACGTACCAGCCGTGGGGCAGGTCGAGGCCGAGCATCCCGTCCGAGAGGTTGATCCGGCGCTCGGCGGAAGAGAGGGGGAGGTAACCTGAGTTTGCAACGAGCCGATCGCCTCGGCGCGGGCAAATGCCTCGGCAGCTTGTGCCAGCCACACTGCGAATCGTCCCGCTCCGCCTGTGCCGAGCGGTTCCGGTCTGCGGATGGTGGCGGTGCCGGTCAGTTCACCGCTCACGCCTGCACGCTCGCTACGGTGGGGACGATCAGCGATCGCAATGTGGCCACGCCTCGCGAGACGAGCGACGAGACAGTCCCCTGGGCGCAGTTCGGGTTTTCGGCGACCTGGCCTTCCGGCAGATCGCAGTAGTGCCGCAGCACCACAGCTGTCCGTTGCCGCAGCGGTAAGTGGACCAGGGCAGCTTGCAGCCGAACGCGGTCCTCCACCAAGCCGGCCGCGTCAGGCGGTCGGCGAGTCAGACCCATCCGCAGCGCCACCACGTCGCATCCTCACGGTCAGTCGACGGCTGCGTCCGCTGCGACGGCACTCCTGCGGCGGCGGAGGTGACGTATGCCTTCGATGGCACCGGTCACCACGAACGCCAGCCCCACACCGACGGCGATGGCCAGCAGCGTGTTCTCCTGGAACACGACGCCGCCGAAATAGCCGGTGAGTGCGGTGTAGGCGCTCCACGTGGCGGTGGCGAACGCGACGAAGAGTACGTATTTGCCCAACGGGTAGCCCACGAGCCCGGTGGACAACGTGGCCAGGTAGCGCCCCACCGGGATGAACCGTGTAGTCACCAGGATGAAGCCGCCGCGAGCGTCGAGTTCGCGGGCGAACCAGTCGTGCGCCGTCCGGCGTTTGGAGCCGGGTGGCAGGCGCTTGAGTATGCGTTCACTCAAGAGTCGTCCGACCACGTAGGGAACGAGATCGCCGAGAAGGGCGCCGAACGTCGTGGCGGCGATGACGAGCACGATGTCGGTCTGCCCTGTGGCGGCGTAGACGCCTGCGACGATTACGACGGGTTCGCTCGGGATCAGCGGGAGGAAGGAGTCGAGGAAGGACACCGCGATGAGCACCGCGTACAACCACGGTGAGGTGATGACCGATTCGGCCAGTTCGAGCCAGTCGATCATAAGCGCCAGACCTTCGTCGTCAGGTGCGGATGGATGGTCACGGGGCATCTCTCCCGGGATGATCGGCGATCACGGCGTTCGGCACATGAGGGGTGGTACGGGTCGGGTCAGAGGTCGACGGTGAGGTCGGACGACAGGGCCCGTGAGACGCAGCAGTACATGCGACCGGGCGGGGCGCCGATGTCGTCGCGGTGCTCCGGCTCTCCGTCGACGAGGGCGATCTCGCAACTGCCGCAGACGCCTTCACGGCATCCGGACGGTATGCGGAATCCCGCGTGGTTCAACGCGTCCAACATGGAGTCCTCCGCACTGACCCGGACAGTCCGTCCCGACCGGGCGCAGCGCACATCGAAGGGCTTGTTGGGCGCGAACTCCTTGGCCACCGGCCGGAAATGCTCGATGTGCAGCTGCTGTGCGGGGAACGCCGCCTCGGCCGCGTCGAGCATCGACGTGGGGCCGCAGCAGTAAACCAGCGCGCGAGGGCTCAGCGCTGCTGCCTCCGCGGCGAAGTCGGGCCTGCCGTGCTGCTCGGTGGTGTGGATGCGCACCCGGCTGCCGTGCGCAGCCCGCAGTTCGTCGGCGAACGGCATGGTGGCCAGGGACCTGCCCACGTACACCAACGTCGCCGAGGCGCCCGCTTCGACCGCCGCCGTCAGCATCGGCACGATGGGGGTGATGCCGATCCCGCCGGCGAGGAACTGGTACTCCGGTGCGGGCAGCAGGGGAAAGTTGTTGCGTGGCACCGAGACGTCGAGTGTGCGGCCCTCGTTGAGGAACAGGTGGATGTACTCCGAGCCGCCTCGGCTGAGCCGGTCGTGACGGACGGCGACACGGTACGTATCGCGGTCGGCAGGGTTCCCGCACAGCGAGTACTGCCGGGTCAGCCAGTTGGGCAGTGCCAGATCGATGTGCGCGCCCGGTTCCCAGGGGGCCAGCGGGCCGTCGGCGCCGCGCAGGAGGAGCGAGACCGCGCCCTCGGCGACCGGCTCCGCCTTCTCAAGGATGGTTCGTTGCATGGCCATACCGCCTTCAGTACAGGTGCCGGTAGTCGTCTTCGAGCATCTCTTCCAGCACCGTCGGATCTGCGTCGTCGAGCCCCATCTGGTCGATGGCGATCTCACCCATCGACGGCAGTTCTTCGGCCAGGGCCTGGCTCGCCGGATCCCACAGCCGGGAGCGGATCAGCGCGCGGCCGCAGTGGAAGAAGACCTCCGTCAATTCCACGACGATCGCCAGCTCGGCCTCCTTTCCCTCGGTGCGCATCCGGGCGAGCACGTCCGGTTCGTCGGTGGGATAGGCACGACCGTTGACACGCAGCACTTCCCGCATTCCGGGGATGACGAACATCAGCCCGATCCCGTCGTTCTCGGCGAGATTGCGAAAAGAGTCGGCGAGTTTGTTGCCTGGCCGATCGGGAATGGCGAGCGTGCGCTCATCGAGTACTTTGACGAATCCCGGATAGTCACCGCGCGGTGAACTGTCGGGGAGCCCTGTCGCGTCCGACGTGGCCATCGCCAGGAAAGGGGAGTGGGCGATGAAACGGCGGCAGTACCGGTCGAGGCGGTCGTGTATTTTGCCCTTGATCAGGTCCTCGGGCTCGCCGATCCGGGCGCGTACCTCCGCGAAGGAAATCCGTCGGGGACGGGTCTCGGAGATTGCGTCACCGCTGGTCGAGTGATGGTCATGAGTGATCATTCAGGTTGCTTTCTACTCGCTTCCACAAGGCCCGCGACAGGCCCATCCGGTGTGCCGTGGGGGTCACCGGACGGCGTCGTACGGCAGCACGGCGTGCACCCCCCACGTGTCGTTGGCCACTTGGGTGATCCGCAGGTCGACGGTTGCGCCGGCCAGGGCCAGCGCGGCCGTCCTGTCCAGATCGAACAGTGAGCACAGCCAGACCAGCATGGCGTCCAGCGCATCCCCCGTCGCCACGTTCAGGTTCTCGTCGAAACCGAAGGTGACCCGCCCTTCAGGTGTCTCGGCGTGGACACCGGGAACCGGGGCCCGCTCCCGGAGGTTCAGTGTCATCTCCGTCGTCATGGGACACTCGATCGCCGTGCCCGCGACCTCACCGTTCCCCTGCGCCGCGTGGCCGTCTCCCAGGTGGAGCATCGCATCGGGCACGGTCACCGGCAGGTACAGCGTCGAACCCGCCACCAGTTCACGGCAGTCGATGTTTCCCCCGCTCCCCGCTCGCGGCGGGATGGTGGAATGCGGGCCCGGCTCCACCGGAGGGACACCGACCACACCCAGGAAAGGCGCGATGTCCACGGTCCGGCCGCGGTCGTTGGTGGCCGTCCCGTCGCCGATGTCCCACAACAGCCATGACGCGGGTCCGTCGGCGACGCCGAGTCGGCGCGTCAGCGGGTTGTCCCTCGCCCCGGCGAGTGTCCACCCCCAGGTGCCGGCCCTGACGGACCCGAAGCGCACCTCGAGGACCATGCCCGGCTGCGCGCCCCGAACCGCGATCGGCCCGGTGAGACAGTGGCCGGTCCGGTCCTCGAACATCCTCGGCCTCGGGTCACCGGGTGTTCGCATCGGCTCCAGGTACCCTGCGGCGTCCAGCGAGCCGACCACCACCGAGTCGCCGGCGTCCACGGTGAGAACCGGTGGGGTGTCCCGGCTGAAGACGTTTACCACGGTGTCCCGTGTCGCCGGCAGTTCGTGTCGAACCATTCGAAGCCTCCCTTCGCGTCGTCGATCGATCCAGGTCGGGTACGGCGGCCCCGGTCCGCGGCAGCCGGGAGGGATGTGGTTGCCCGCGCCGCGGCACGGGCAGGTGCGCGGGCGGGGTCAGCGAAGCCCGGACCGTGGGGCAGGTTCCAGCCGGACCGCGGAAGCCGTCCCGCCTGACAGCGCGGAAAGGGTGTCGACGACGGTTGCGCACCGGGAATGCCCATGGACGGCGGCCAGGACGCGCTCCCGGTCGGCGGCGTCCTCGAAGCGCCGGATCCAGACGAAGGCGTCCTCGTCATCGGCCACCGTGAACGCTCCCACCACGTGCATCCCCATTTCCTGGTGCAGCGGGATGACGGTCTCGTCCATGTAGCGGGCCATTTCCGTGCCGCGGCCGGCGCGGGCGCGTTCCGTGCGTATCTCGTAGAACATGGGTTCCTCTCCGTTGCGTCCTTCGCGGTTGTCGTCAGGACGGAGGTCCGGTGCGGGCGGCGGCGAGCTCGTAGACGCCGGAGGAGCCCTCCCACGGGGCGGTGCGCGCCACGGCCCAGTGGTGTATCAGCCAGCGTCCGCCGGATCTGCGGAGCCTGAGCCGCCAGAGGCCACGCATCGTGCAGTGGTCGGTGACACCGGGGTCCGCGGGGACGTGGTGGTAGGCGACCATGTGCGCGCGGCACTCGGCCTCGTCACCAAACAGCTGTATGACGAGGTCGGTGGCCGCGTGGTGGGTGCTGTCGAAGCCCTCCAGGGTCCTACGGGCGAGCTCGACCAGCTCGGCGGCCGGCACAGTCGTCGGCGGGCTGCCGTGGTGATGGGCCGACAGGTCCAGATGCACCGCGTCGGCGAACAGCCGCCGCAGAGCGGTCCAGTCCCGGTCGTCCTGGGCGTGGGCGAGACCGGCGACGACATCGGCGACGGCTGCCCGGTCCACCAGGTCCTGAAGTGCGCTCATGTCGGCTCCTCCGTTGCCGTGGGGTGTTCGGTCTCCGGTCGTTCGACCAGCGGTAGGACCAGACGACTCGGGCGGGCCGGGCCGTGGTGGACCCGGTTGACCGCGACGGCCAGGTCGTCCTCGCTGTCGCCCGCGATCGTCCTGCCCGTGTTGGTGTTGCGGTCGTAGCGGGGGAAGTTGCTGCTGGAGACTTCGAGCCGGATGCGGTGCCCGGGCAGGAACACGTTCGCGGTGACGCTCAGATCGATGGCCAACTCGTAGACCGTTCCCGGCTCCAAGGGCTCCGGGTCGGTGAGTGACGTGCGGTAGCGGGCGCGCTGGATGCCCTCGCACAGCAGGATCGCCCTGCCGTCGGGGTGCACGTCGACGAGCTTGCCGGTGAAGTCGGTGTCCGGTGCGGAGGAGGAGACGTGCAGGACCAGGGTGACGTGGCCGGTGACCTCGACGGGATGCTCAAGGACGGGAGTGGTGAAGCACAGCACGTCCTCGCGCGTTTCGACGGCCGTCTGGTCGGCCGGTCCGGGGAAGGTGCCGGAGGCGGAAGCGAGCACGGTGCCACCCAGGCTCGGGACCGGGCGGCGTGGGTCGTAGAGGAACGTGTCCGCCGTCTCCCCCGACACGGCGTCGCGCGTCAGGACGCCGTCACCACCGGCGGTGTTGGCGCGGCCGCCCCCGGCGAGGAAGAAGTCGGTGTAACGGGTGTCGGGCAGCGGCCAGTCCACCTCGTCACGCCACCGGTCGATGCCCATGACGAAGATCCGGACCCGGTGGGCGTCGTCGGACGTCTCGGTCCGGCCCTGGACCCAGCGGTCGAAGAACCGCAGGTGTGCCTCGGTGACTCCGACGGTCTTGATGCTGCTGGCGAGCCCGAACGACCGGTCGGGGTAGGTGCCCAGGTCGGTGCCGTCGGCGTGCGACCACGGGCCGATGAGCAGCCGTTGGCCGTTGCGGGCCTCGGCGCTGCCACCGTGACGGCGCATCATCGTGTAGGACCGCACGGTTTCGCCGATGAACACGTCGTACCAGCCACCTATCTGGAGGGCCGGGACGGTGATGCGGTCGCAGTGGTCGATCGCGGAGATCTCCTGCCAGAACTCGTCCCGCTCGGGATGGTCGAGAACCTCGCCGAGCCAGGGCAGGTAACGGGTCACCGCGCTGCGGTCGGCCAGCGGCAGCGGGTTGTGCAGCGATCGTGGGTCAGCCAGGCCCGACATCAGCGCGTGGACGTCGGCGGGGTCACCGTGTCCGTCGGCGAGGCCACGGCTGAGGTTGCGCACTGCGGAGAGCGTGCTCCAGGTCAGGACGGCGTCCTGAGACAACGCGCCGCCCGGAGAGCGCCACGGTGCCGCGTAGGGGTCGGCGGAGCTCATCACGGGTGCGATCGCACGCAGCGCCGGCGGGTTGTGGGGGGCCGCCTGCCACTGTGCGAATCCCATGTAGGACCCGCCCCACATGCCGACCGCGCCGTCACACCATGGCTGATCGGCCAGCCATGCGAGCGTGTCGAGGCTGTCCGCGCCCTCGTGAGTTTGTGGTGCGAACGTGCCGGGTGAGTGGGAGGTGCCGCGGACATCCTGGGCCACCACCGCATAACCGGCGTCGACGAACGCGAACACGTCCGGGAGCTTCGGGTTGCCATACAAGCCCGCGTCGTCCTTGCCATACGGCGTGCGGACCAGCAGCGCGGGGAACGGCCCCGGTCCTTCCGGCCGCCACACGTTGGTCGCGAGCGCGATGCCGTCACGCATCGGCACCCACACGTCCACCTCCACCGTGAAGGTCATGCCCGCACCTGGCGCGTGCCGGATATCGCCGTCGCCGTGGTGATCATCCAGTGGCTGAAAGCGGCGTAGTGCTGTGCGAACTGCTGCGCCGTGGGCGCATGCTCCACCGCGGCCGACAGCTCCGCGACATGGGCGTAGCGCGGGATTCGGTCGGCCTCGTAGGCGGCCAGTGCTGCGGGCACGTCGCTCGTGGGGGTGAGCAGCCGGCCGAGCAGGGCGGCGTCCTCGATGCCCAGCGTCGCACCGGCGGTGATGTGCGGCGACATCGCGTGGGCCGCGTCCCCGGCCAGCACGACACGTGCGGAAACCCAGTGCGGCAGCGACGGCGCGAGCATGATCTTGTTCTGCAGGATCATCTCCTCGGGCGTCGCGGCGATCAGCTCGGTCAGGACCCGGTTCCGCTTCCCCTGGTCGAGGTGGGCGGCCCGGTCCAGGGCCTGCTGCTTGACGCTGCCGGTCAGCTCGGGCGAATTGAACTGGTTCACCAGCCAGTAGACACCGCCGTCGTAGGTGCGTACGTAGCCGCCGCGGCAGCCGTGGGCGCCCAGGATCAGCCGGTCTTCGGACAGGGTGATGCGGGGGTTGGCGATGACCGCCCGCCAGGCGTGATGGCCGGGGTGCTCCTGCGCCGGGCTGCCGGGCACCAACTGCCCGCGCACTGTCGAGTACACCCCGTCCGCGCCGACGAGTACGTCGGCGTCGTCCTCGCTGCCATCGGTCAGCCGGACCGTGACATGGTCCGAGTGCTCCTGGTATTGGCCGAACCCGGTCGCCAGGCGAATGTTCTCCCGGCCGACCGCGTCGGCCAGCAGGTCGTTCAGCTTGGCCCGGTGTACCAGCAGGAACTGATGGTCCTCGGGGCCGAACTCCGGGGTGGCGAGCAGCCGCCCGGCCGGGTCGTGAAAGTACATCTCGCTGGGCTTGCCGATGGCCCGCACCTGCGCGCCGATGCCGAGTTCGTCGAAGACCGCCAAGGCGTTGGCCCACAGCCCCAACCCGGCCCCGGCGGCGCGGATCTCCGGCGCCTGCTCGTAGATCACCACGTCGACACCGGCGCGCCGCAGGGCTAGCCCGCTGGTCAGGCCCACGATCCCGGCCCCGATCACCACAGCCCGCATCAGAGCTCACCCTCAGCCACTTGCACCACGGCCACAAGCGCTTGGTGACCTGCGGGGCACGTGCGGATGTCCATTGTGTACTCCTGACGTCGTCCTGTGTTCGACGGTAGGGACGCAACCCGATTCACTCCAGTGCAACCTTGGTACACACTTATTTCGCTGGTGATAATCGGTAGGTGGACTACGACCTGAACCTCATCGAGGCATTGGACGCACTGCTCGCCGAGAACAGCGTGACGAAGGCCGCGGCACGCCTGCACACCTCGCCGCCGTCGATGAGCCGCGCCCTGGCCCGCTTGCGCCGCGCCTTCGACGACCCGCTTCTCGTGCGGGCCGGACGCGACCTCGTGCCCACAGCCCGCGCGCTGGAGCTACGCGGTGAGGTGCACGCGGTCGCCGCCCGAGCACGAGCGCTGTTCACGCCGTCGCACACCGCCGATCCACGCACCACGGTGCGCATGTTCGACCTGCAAGTGGCCGACATGCTGTCGACGACGTTCATTCCGTCGCTGATCGACGACCTGCGGGTCCAAGCCCCCGGCGTCTCGCTGCGGCTGCGGCCGGAGAGCGTCGAGGACACCCCAGCCCTCCGGGAAGGACTCGTGGACCTGGAGATCGGGGTCATCCGCCCGGGAGACCCGGAGATCCACTCGGAAACGTTGGTCACAGAGACGCTGATCGGCGCGGTGCGACCGGACCATCCACTCGCGAGGGTGAAGACCGTCACGCCGAAGCGATTCGCCGCGGCCGATCACATCGTCGTGTCCCGGCGGGGCCGGGCGCACGGCCCGATCGACGAGCAACTCGCCGACCTGGGCCTGAGCCGGCGCGTGATCGCCGTGGTCCCCAGTTTCGCGAGCGCGCTGTACCTCGCCCGCGAAACCGACGTCGTGTGCGTCGCCCCGGCCCAGCTGGGCCGGTCGATGCTGGACACCCTCGGGCTGCGCACCTTCCCGATCCCTCTGGCCCTGCCGCACACGGCGATCGGCATGGCGTGGCATCCCCGCAACCACCACGACCGCACGCACCAATTGCTGCGCGAGCGCACCCGTCAGATCATGGCGGCGGCCGGCGGCACCGGGTGATCCAGAGCCGGCTGCTTTGTCGCGAACGAACGGCGGGCCCGCGAACCGTCACGGCATCGTCGTGTGGCCGAAGCCGGCCAGGCCGGCGTCGAGCAGCCGCCCCGCGCTGCGCACGTCGGCGGTAACAGCGTCGCGGACCTGTCGGGGCGTGCTTTCACGCTCCGCCGCAGGGCAGTGCATTGGACGCGTCACAGCCCGAGTAGGGCCGTAGCCGCGATCTGGCTCAGGGGATCGTCGCTGTCGCGCCCGGTCCGCGCGGCCAGCCGGCTCAGGGTCGGCTTCACCGCGGACCAGTCGGTGTGGCCGGCGGCATAGCCGATGAGCGTGTCGTAGATCTGGGCGTCGTTGACGATGAGTGCGTCCAGCTCGCCGGCCAGGATGTCCAGCGCCGCGTCGATCGCGGTGCGATCGACGCGGGCCAGTCCGGTGCGGGAGCGTGGTCGTCGTCGCGCGGGAAGGTCGAGGATCAACGCTTCCTTGGAAATGGGGAAGTTCGGACGACCTGCTCAGGGGGTCGTGGCGGAGTGGGAACCGGGCACGTTCGTGGAGAACCTCGCCCCACGTCCGACAGCAGGTGGCTGGTCACGATCCCCTCGCACCGCCGGATCGACCGTGTGGACTGCGACGGACGCACCGAGGTGTTCGCCGAGATGGACCGCGTGCCCACCGGTATCGTCGCCCACAGCGTCGGTGCCCTGGTCCTCGCCGGAGCGATCGGCAGCGCGACCGGCAACTGGTCTGTGCCGAACGCGGCCACTGCCATTGGTCTGCGAACAGCCGGACTTGGTGTTCGGCAACGGCATGCAGCGAGTCGGCGGACACCTGCTGGCGATGGACTCCGCGCTCGGGCTGGCCCTGGACATCGACCCTGCCACCGGCGCGCACAGGTTCATGCCCGGCGCCAATGGCGTTGCCGCGCACGGGGAATCGGTCTACATCTCCAACACCGCGCAGGCATTGCTGCTGCGCTGCTCGACCGTGCACGATGTCACCCTCGTCGCGGAGAACCTGACCGCCGGCCCCTTCGCAGCGCACCCGGACGGGAGGATCTTCCTCGCCACCCAGCACGGCAACAGTGTGCTCCAACTGGATCCGCACGGTCGCCGGGTCGAGCTCGCCGGGCAGACACAAGGGCTCATGGGCAGCACCGCGGTGGCGCTCGATCCGATCCCCGATGTCCTGTACGTCACCACGACCGGCGGGATGCGAGGACCGCGCGACCGGGACGCGCAACCGGCGCGGCTCGTGCGGCTGCGGCTTACCTCGGGCGGTCGGCATGACCGGTGACGTGGTGCAGTACATCGGCCTGTTCCCGCTCGGCGTTCTCGCCGGCGACGAGCTGATCGTCCGCTACGGCATCCATCCGGCACTGTCCAGTTTGGAGGATCGGGCCCATCTGCTTGCGCCGCAAGCACTCGTGCGCCACCTGCGGGTGGTGGTGCCGATCGTTATGTTCCCGGCGGCCGCGTTCGCCGTGGTCGGGCTGATCACCGTCACCGGGCCCAGTCTGGCGCTGCGGTGGGCGATCCAGCCGCGATGGCGCTGTTCTGGCTGCTGTCGTTCCCGGGCACGGTGCCGATCGAGTTCAAGGTCAACGACTGGCAGGTGGACGCTTCGCCGGCCGACCGGAAGGCCGTGGCCCGCCGCTGGTCACCCATCGACGTGCTCCGATCGGCGGCGGCCACCGCCGCCTTCCTGTTCGCGGTGCTGGCCGTCGCGCAGGGTGCCGCGGCTGACAGGTTGCGGGTGCCGACGCTTCGCCGTCGGCACCCGCAACCGTTGATCCGCAGACCGCACTCGTCGCTACAGCCAATTGCATGTGGGTAAATCATTGGTTGACGAACAAGAACTTGATGTTAATCGACCTGCTCCCTAGTGTTCCTGGCATGAACCTCATCGTCCTCGCAGCGTCCGGCCGAACGGGACTCGCGATCACTCGACAAGCTTTACAACGTGGCCACTCCGTCACGGCGATCGCGCGGAACCCCGAGCGCATCGCCCTTCCCGACTCCCCGAAGCTGCGCAAAGTCACGGCCGACGTGAGCGATCCGGCCGGCATCGCCGCGGTCGTCGACGCGAACTCCGTTGTCCTGTCCGGACTCGGCGCGGATCAGGCGGGAACTCTCCTCGCCGGCGCCAAGGCGGTTGTCGCCGCCGGACCGCAGCGCATCATCTGGCTCGGCGCCTACGGCACGGGCAAGTCGGCCGACGCCGCCGGCGAGGGAGCGGCCGTGCTCGGGAAACTGCTGGGCGACCGGCTCGCGGACAAAGTCGAGGCCGACAACACCGTCTTGGCCGCCGGGGGTACGGTTTTCCACGCCGGCGTGCTCGACATGGGGCCGGAGAGCCGCACCCGGCGCACGGTCGGCCTGCAGGCCGCGCCCCCGTTTGACCTCAGCGCGAAGGTCAGCCGCGAGACCGTCGCCGCGGCCATGCTCGATGAGGCCGAGACACCCAGCTTCGCCGGCACGGTCGCCCTGCCGCTGGACCACTAGCCGGCGACGATCTCCGAGAGAGATGCCCGTACCTGGTCACGGAGCCAGGCGTGAGCGGGGTCGGAATCGTAACGCTGGTGCCAGTTGCAGTTGATCACCGCCGGCAGCGACTCCACCGGCAGTGGCCGTATGATCAGCCCGAACACCTCGATGAGCGGGCGGCTGAGGATCTCGGTGCTGGTGACCAGCACGTCGCTACGGCCGGCTATTTGCAGGGCCATGGCGAGCGTCGCGACCGCCGCGACCACTCGTCGGCGCAGTCCTTCGGCCGCCAGCACGTCATCGATCGGTGCGGTGAGACGGCCTCGTCGGGAGACCAGCACGTGCGGCTGCGCCGCGTAGGAGCGCAGATCCAAGCCGTCCGCGCACGGATGAGTCGGACGCATCGCCACGACGAGCGGGTCGTGTCCCAGAGTCTCGGACCGAAACTCGGGCAGGCTCGGCCGGTCCCCGCCGAGTTCCATGTCTACGCGGCCCTGGCGGAGGTCGTCGGTGTCGGCGGAGTGCTCGGCCAGCACGCGCAACTGCACGCCGGGTGCCTGCTCCTGGATCCGGCCGACCAACACGGGTCCCAGCGAGGTGGCGAGCGCGTCGTGGCACTGGATCGTGAAGGTGCGGTCCAGCTCGGCCAGGTTCAACTCACGGGTCGGTGACAGCACCTCGTGCGCTTGCCGGACCAGCCGGTGCACGTCCTCCCGAACCGCCAGAGCGTAGGGCGTGGGGGTCATCGAGTGACCCGTACGCACCAGGATGTCGTCCCCGGTCACCGCGCGGAGCCGACCGAGGGTGCGGCTGACCGCGGGCGAGGACAGGTGCAGCCGGTCGGCCGCGCCCATCACGCTGCCCTCTTCCAGCAGGGCGTCGAGCACCGTGAGCAGGTTCAAGTCTACTTGCATAGCAGTAAATCGTACGCGCGCATTGATGCCGCACTGTTAATGACTGGAGTTTCCCATGACGCACGAACTTCTGTCTGCCACCACTGCCGCCGTCCGCCGCGCCGGCGCCCTGATGCTGGACCGCTACTCCTCCGATGCGCGTCAGTTCGGGCTCACCGAACTCCTGGCGGACGTCCGCGCCAACGACCAAGCCGTGGTCGAGGTGTTGCGGCCGGCGCTGACCGACATCCTGCCCAGTGCGGACTGGCTCAACGACGAACACGGCTGGGGCCCGCTGACCACGGGTGAGTGGTGGCTCATCGATCCGGTCGGCGGCAACATCAACGCCGTCCACGGCATGACCGACTGGAACATCGGCGTGAGCCTGGTCCGGGATGGGCGGCCTGTGCTGGCCGTGGTCTATTTCCCGCTGGTGGACGAGATGTTCACGGCCGTCGAGGGCGGCGGGGCGTTCCGCGATGGCGTGCGGCTGCGGGTCTCGGACAAGACCTCGCTCGACGGTGTCCTGGCCGGCACCGGTCAGGCAAAGCCCGGCCAGGACGCCGAAATCGCCGACCGGATCGGGGCTTCGTTCGCCGCGATGATGAAGGCGGCCATCTACGTGCGGGTTTCCGTGCCCGTGACGCACCAGTTGGCGCAGGTCGCGGCCGGCCGGATGGACCTGCACTGGCAGTTCGACCACGTGCGCTCGCACGTGGCGGGCGTGTTGCTGGTCCAGGAGGCCGGCGGCGTCGTCACCGACCTCGACGGCAAGCCGTGGGAGCTGACCAGCAAGAGCTACCTCGCCGCCGCCCCGGGCGTGCACGCCGCGGCGCTGGAAATCGTCGCTGCCTGACCGGAGATCGACAACGGAGTGTTCGTGATGAGTACATCCGCCGTGTCCTCGGCCGCGAACCCGTCGGACTGCCCATGGTGATCCGCCAGTTGCGATGGGAACCAGACTGCGGATCTCGGTCGCGCTCAGGGCGGCGAACTCGGCAGGCCACTTGCCGGCCGTCTGCCGGTTGAGCCGGACCTGGTTGCAGGGGACGCCGATGTCCTCGGCATACAGCTCCAGGGTCTCCCGCACCCCGAGCAGTTCCTCACCGGCCGCCGGTAACGAGCCGCCATGCGGTTACGGCCATTGCTGTGGGGCGCCGCGGCGCTGCCGGTGCCGGTGTGGATTCCCGCTCTCGTACCGATTGCATGGCAGTTCAAGCCGGTCGTTCCAGATGATGGCCATGAGCCCGGACAGTCATGAAAAACCAACGATGATCTACCGGTGCTTCGGATGCCATGGGACCGGGATGGGCTGGAGCCCTATGTCGTCGCGAGGGCTTCTGTGGGGGTCAGGCGGGCGGCGCGGATGGATGGGTAGACGCCGGCGAGCATGCCGATCAGGACCGCGCCGGCGAACCCGGCGGTCATCGAGCTGAGGGGGATGACCGGCTGCCAGTTCTGATGAGTGGCATAACCGATGGTGGCCAGGACTCCGAGTACGGTGCCGGCCAGGCCGCCGAGCCCCGACAGGACAACGGATTCGGTGAGGAACTGGCCGCGTATCTGGTTCCTGTTGGCACCCAGAGCGCGGCGCAGCCCGATCTCCCGGCGGCGCTCGAGGACGGAGATGACCATGGTGTTGGCCACTCCGATGCCGCCGACCAGGAGGGCGACCCCGGCGAGTCCGAGGAAGATCGCGGAGAAGGTGGTCTCGGTGGCCCGTTTGGCGGCCAGTGCGTCGGAGGGGCGGCTGACCTGGACCAGGCCGGGCAGTTCGGGGTTGATGGTGGCGGGCAGCACGTCGCGTACGGCCTCGATCTGCGACTCTCTGGCCTTGAGGTAGATCACGGTTGGGTGGCCGTTGAACTTCAGCAGGCTGCGGGCGGCGTCCCAGCCGACCAGGACCGAGCGGTCGATGTCCGGCGACAGCGGGGTCTTCTCGAGGATGCCGATCACCGTGAACCAGCGGCGGTTGATGTAGATCTGCGGGGCGGGCTGCCCGGCGGTGATCTTCGGAATGCCGAGGCGAGAGGCGGCGACCGAGCCGAGGACGGCGGTGGGGAACTTCTCCGTCTCCGCGCTGAGGAATCGGCCCGAGCCCACCTTGGCGTTGATCGCCTGAAGCAGATTGAGCTTGCCGGCCAGGACGGTCAGGCCCGCGTACTCGCTGGCGCTGACGCGGTCATTGCGGAAGACCTCGGCATGGGTGTTGGCGACCGCGCTGGCCACCGTGACCGGCCCGATCCGGCCGGCCATGTCCACCGATTCCGGCGGCAGCAGCACCGGTGGGTCCTGTCGGGCGGGCACGGCCTGGAGCATGTTGGTGCCCAGCGCGGAGAGCCTGGTCATCAGGGCCTTCTCACTGGACGCCGGGATCCCGGTGACGACGATCAGGGTGGCGATGCCGATCGAGATGCCGAGGGCGGACAGGGCCGCCCGGACCTTGCGGGTCCGCAGGCCCAGCAGCCCCAGGCCCAGGATGTCCAGCGGCGCCAGTCGCACCGGCCTGCTGTCGGCGACCCCTTCGGCGGGGCGGCCGGCGGCGGGGCGCGTCGAGGTGATGGTCATGACCAGCTTTCCGTACGGGCGTCGGTGCGGGTGTCGGTGTCGGTGCGGGTGTCGGAAAGGAGGCGGCCGTCGCGGATCTCCACCCGGCGGGGCAGCTGGCCCGCGATGTCCCGGTCGTGGGTGATGACCGCGATGGTGGTTCCCTCGCGGTTCAACGTGGTCAGCAGATCCAGTACGGCCACGCCGTTGGCGGTGTCCAGTGCGCCCGTGGGCTCGTCGGCGAGCACCAGGACGGGCTGGTTGACGAGCGCACGGGCGATGGCCACCCGCTGCCGCTCACCGCCGGAGAGCTGCTGTGGCAGATGCCGGGCACGGCGTGCCAGCCCCACCCGGGCCAGCGCCTCCAGGGCCAGCGGATGGCGCTTGCCGCGCGGAACCCCGGCGTACAGCAGACCGGTGGCGACGTTCTCGGCGGCGGTCAGCCCGTCGGTGAGGTGGAACTGCTGGAACACGAAGCCGAGTTGGCGGCCCCGCAAGGCCGACAACCTGCGGTCGGAGAGTTCTGCGACGTCCTGGCCGCCGATCTCCACCGTGCCGCTGGTCGGCCGGTCCAGCGTGCCCATGATGTTCAGCAGCGTCGACTTGCCGGACCCGGACGGGCCGACGATGCCGAGCAGTTCGCCCTGCTCGACGGCGAGCGAGACATCGTCGAGCGCCGTGACCCCGCCGGGATACACCATGCTCGCGCCGCGCACCGCCAGGACCGGGCGCGAGCTCATGAGGTCGTCACCACCTTGGTTCCGTCACTGATGCCGCTGCCGCTGATCTCCACCACACCCTTGGAGAACATCCCGGTCTTCACCGCCACCAGACGGCCGCCCGGCAACTGCACCGCGTAGCCCCCCTCGCGCAGCGCCATCAGAGCGCCGACGGGCGCGGCGAGCACGCCTTTGCGAGTCTCCGAGGTGAACTTCACCTGTACCGGGGCGGAGTTCAGCTTGCGCACCGCCGCGGTGTCGCGCAACCTGATGCTGACGGTCAGCTCGGGCTGACCGGAGCCGCCGTTGCCGCCGCCGGCCGCCGCGTCACCGAGCTGGACGGTGGTGCCGATGGCGGTGATGGTGCCCTGGGCCGTGGAGTTGTCGGGCAGGTTCACCGTCACCGAGTCGCCCCTCCGTATGGAGCCTGCCTCGTCCGGTTCCACTGGTACGGTCACCGACTTGACGGTGGAGGTGACGGTCATGAGGGTCCCGTCGGCCGCGTCGGCGAGCTGGGCCTGTACGCCGTCGACCCGCACGGCACCGGACAGCACCGAGAGGTCGCCGACGGCCAGAACGCCGGTGGGGGGCATGCCGACCGTGGTCTGCCACCGCTTGATCGCGGCGACGAGGCCGGCGGTCAGGACCCCGTCGCCACGCTTGACCTGGACGGGCGCCGCGCTGGAGGTGGCGGCGTCGGGCTGGGTGCTCTGCCTGGTTCCGGTGGCGTCCGGTGCGGGACCTGCCGTGGCCGAGCCCGCTGTCTCCCGCGCTGCGTCCCCGGCCGTCTCTTCGGTGTCCGCCTCGTCGGGCCTGACCGGTTGCTGAGCGATCCACGTGCCCACCGCGGGCTGTGCGCCGATGTCGTAGCCGAGATTCCTCAGGTTGTCCGCCACCACCTTCACGTCCGGGCCGGTGGTGCCCCGGGCCCTCAGCGTCCGGTACAGCGGCGTGCTGCCGTAGAAGACCGGTACCGGAACGTTGTCCACCCGGTACAGCGGCTCGCCCCGCCGCACCGTGGTCCCCGCCGCCGGCAGCCAGGTGATCAGGCCGCCCCTGCCGCCCTTCACCGTGGTCGTCCGGCCGTAGCCGAGGGTCCCGTCCAGTGTCTGGGCATTGGACAGATCGGTTCTGGTCACGACGGCGGTGGCGACCCGCGCGGCGCTGCCGGCCGCCTTGTCCGGCTTCCCGTCGCGGTCCTGCCAGGCGGCTACGGTCAGTGCGCTCGCGATGACGACCGCCAGTGCCACGGCCCCGAGGACCACCCGTCGTCCGCCCCGCGGACGGGCGGCCCCGGTGTCATCAGTCGTCTTCACCGAACGCCTTCACCTGACAGGTGGCCTCGGCTTCCTCGTAGTTGGGAGCGCTCAAGCTCGCTCCCTCTTCCAAGCCCCAGCCTCCATCGACGACCACGCTCTTGATGCCGTGCTCGTTCATGCACTTCACCATGATCCGTACGTCGTCGCTGTAGTCCGGGTTCTTGGCCGGGTCCAGCTCCGGCGGATCGAGCGGTTCCTTCCCCCGACACGCCTTCACCTCGGGGGCGTTCGGGGAGGTCTTGTACTTCTTCTCCGCCCCGTTCTCCTTCAGGCAGGCGAGCCAGGCATCCATCATGCGGTTGATCTCTTCCTGGGTGGTGTCCAGCCGGATCCGCGGCCGGCCCGCGTCGGGATCGGCGCTCGACTGCGTCGAACCACCGCCCGCCGCCGGGGTATTGATCGAGGCGACGTCGCCCTGACCGCTCTTGTCCGCATCGCTTCCGCCGCCTCCGTCACCGCCCCCGCATGCGGTGAGGACGACCAGCGCGGCCGCGCCGACAAAGGTGAACACCGCGGCTCGGCGAGTACGACTGAACACGGGCCGCGGGCGATGGGCGCACTCGCCGCGACGGTCCGACGACGCCCGATTGAGGAGATTCGACATGGCGCAGACCATGGCCCGCGGATATGAGGATTCTGTCAGGGCGCAGTCAGAGATCCGTCTGGTCTTGTCCCGCCCCCTAAGGTGACCCCATGAGCGCCCGTGTTCTCGTGGCCGAGGACGACACCAAACAGGCCGAGGTGATCCGCCGCTATCTGGAGGGCGAGGGCCACACCGCCCTGGTCGTCCATGACGGGCGCGCGGCGCTCGACGAGGTGCGCCGCCACCGGCCCGACCTGCTGATCCTCGATGTGATGATGCCCGTCGTCGACGGACTGGACGTGTGCCGCATCCTGCGGCGCGAAAGCGATGTGCCCGTGTTGATGCTGACCGCCCGCAGCACCGAGGAAGACCTCCTGCTCGGCCTGGACCTCGGCGCTGACGACTATCTGACCAAGCCCTACAGCCCCCGCGAGCTGATGGCCCGTACCCGCACCCTGCTGCGGCGAACCCGGGCATCCGCCGCGGCGCCGGACGACCCGGTGCTGCGGATCGGTGCTCTCGCCCTCGACCCCGTCCGCCGCATCGTCGAGATCGAGGGCCGGCTGGTGACCTGCACGCCGGGTGAGTTCGACGTCCTCGCCACGATGGCCGCCGAACCGGAACGGGTCTTCACCCGGCGTCAGTTACTGGCCCGGACACGGGGAACCGACCGTTACATAACCGAACGCACCATCGACGTACACGTCCTGAATCTCCGCAAGAAGATCGAACCCGTTCCCCGGCAGCCGGTCTATCTGCGGACCGTGTTCGGAGTCGGCTACTGCCTCACCGACGGCAGCCGTGGGCGCTGAGACGGAGGCCCAGGCCGCGGCCAGAACCGAAGCCAAGGGCAGGGGCAGCGCCAAGGGCAGGGCCGGGGGCCGGGGCAGGCTGCCGTTGCGGCGGAGTCTGCTGGTCCGGCTGCTGGCGGCGTCGATCACGATCGCCGTGTTGTCGGTCGCGGCCACCGCCTGGCTGGCCGTGCGCACCGCGACGAGCGCCATCCAGGACGAGCAGGGGCAAGTCCTCGCCAACGACGCCCAGATCTACGACACGCTCATCGGCTATGCCGCCGACCACACCGACTGGTCCGCGGTGAAGCCGACCCTGAGCCGGCTGGCCGAGCGGACCGGGCGCCGTATCACCCTGACCACACAAGACCGCCGGCCCATCGCCGGGTCCGGCTCCGCCACCGCCCTTCCCACCAGAGCCTCGGTGCTCGTCGACCCTCTGCGGGCCGACCCGGCGCTGCTGCCCGGCATCAAGACGGACGGCATCGACCCGCGAGCGGTCGGCCCATATCGACTGCCGGAAGGTGAGCGCAAGGAACTACGCAACCTCGCGGAGAAGCTGCAGCCCTGCTGGCGCCATTTCGCCGGTTCCAGCGCCCGAGTCACCGAAACGCCGAGCGGTAGGCCCTCCGTCGTCATCAACGCCAACAATGACCTCCTGCAGAAAATCAGCGGGGCGTGCGCCCTGTACACGCTCGACGACCCCACGCCCACCGAGAAACGGGCGCTCGACCGGCTCAACGTCCTGGTCGGCGGCTGTCTGGAACGCCAGCGCCTAAACCCCGTGACGGTAGGTCTCAGCTTCAAGCCCACCAACGGAGTCGCCGGCGAGGCCGTACAACGGTGCATCGACACCGCCCGCCGCGAGCAGCTCGCTCCGTACGTCGCTCCGCCCGCGCTGTTGTTCGTCACCACCCGGGCCGGATCGGCCGCCCCCGGCTTCGATCTCTCCCCGGGCAACACGGTTCGGGTCGCCGGCGTCGCCGCCCTTGTGCTGGTCCTCACGGTGGCCGTCACTGTCGCGGTGGGCATCCGGCTTGTCAGACCCCTGCGGGCACTGACCGACGCCGCCCGCCGCCCGGCGCAGCAGCACCTGCGGGTACCGGTGACCACCAACGACGAGATCGGTCACCTGGCCGCTGCGTTCAACGACCTGTCAGAGCGCCGCGAGCGGGTGGAGGGCCAGCGCAAGGCCATGGTCAGCGACGTCGCCCATGAACTGCGCACCCCGCTCAGCACGATCCGCAGCTGGCTCGAAGCAGCCCAGGACGGCTACGCCGTTTCCGACGACGCGTTCGTCGCCTCCCTGCTGGAGGAGGCCCTGCTGCTCCAGCACATCGTCGACGACCTCCAGCACCTGGCACAGGCCGACGCGGGCCGGCTCCGGCTGCACCCCGAACTCCTGCGCCTGCCCGAGCTCCTCGACCACGTGGCCACCGCCCACCGCGGCCGGGCCGACACCGCCGGCGTCACGCTCACCACCCACACCGAGGGCGCCCCCACCCTCTTGGCGGACCCCGTGCGCCTGCGCCAGACCATCGGCAACCTGCTGTCCAACGCCATCCGGCACACACCTCCCGGAGGCACCGTCACCCTGCGCTGCCGCGGCGCCGGCAACCAGGTCGTGATCGAAGTCGCCGACACCGGTACCGGAATCGCCGCCGAGGACCTGCCCCGAGTCTTCGACCGCTTCTGGCGCGCGGACAAGTCCCGCAGCCGCCAGACCGGCGGCAGCGGCCTGGGCCTCGCCATAGTCCGCCAACTCACCGAAGCCCACGGCGGAACGGTCTCGGTGACCAGCACCCCGAACGTGGAGACGGTCTTCACACTCAGCCTGCCCCTGTGAAGGGACGGACGCCTGCTGACGCTCGGAGGGGGCTTGTTGGTGTGCGGGATGGTGGTTGGCCTGGTGTGTTGCTGGTTTGTCGAGAGGCGGGGTGGGTGGCTTCGGTGGGGAGGCCGGGGTGTGTGAGCTGGAGTTATGTCTTGTGTGCTGAGCGGGGCTGGGTTCGTTGTAGGTAGCTGTGGCATGACAAGGCTCGGCTGGTGTTTGTGCTGGTCAGAGTTCTGCCTGCTTGGTGGGTGGGGCTCGAACACGGTGGCGGCTTCGAGGAACCGCTGTGCGGCCGCGAGCACTCGGGCGGCGTCGGGCAGCACGGTGCCGGGGGAACGGATGGTGCCGTCGGGGTTCAGCTCGTGCTCGCCGATCGGGACGGCGGCACACGTGAGATCGGCCAGTTCGCATGCCTCGTAGGCCATCACCAGTCTCGCTCGCGCCGCATTCGTGTACTGTGCGGTGGGCTCCCGTGTCATCTTCGGTCATGTCAGTCAGCCTCAGCTCCCGACGATGGGGGGCGGGGATGATCACCGCGGCTCCCCGTGTCAGCCGCGCAGGAAATACAGGACGGTCATGGTCACGGCGGTGGTCAGGATGACGCCCCGCAGCAGCCAGGCAGGCAGTCGGCGGGCCAGGTGGGCGCCGGCGAAGCCACCGAGCACCGCGCCGGTGAGCATGGCAGTGAGGAGAAGCGGAGCAGTCAGTGCGTCAGAGGCGATGAGGAACAGCACGGTCGCGCTGAGATAGATGGCTGCGAGCTGTGCGATCCGCATCGGGTTGCTGACCGCGGCGTCGAGGCCGAGGCCGATGCTCCACAGGGCCAGCATCATGATGCCTACGGCACCGCCGAAGTATCCGCCGTACACGGCGAGGAAGAACTGGCTGATCAGAACGGCTCGGGAACTCATGCCGACCGAGCGGCCCAGCGCGCTGCTCAACGCCTGGGACAGGCGACGTCCGAAGGCGAGGATCGCCGTGGCGAAGGCGAGTAGCCACGGCGCCGCGGCGTCGAACGACGATGCCGGAAGCACCAGCAGCAGGCCGGCACCGACTCCGCCACCGATCACACTGATCGCTGTCAGCGCCTTCGTGGACGTCACCCCGACCGGGGTGATCTCGCGTCGGTACACCCACGCGCTGGCCACGGCCCCGGGGACGAGGGCGACCCGCGACACCGCGTTCGCCGTCACCGGTGACAGGCCGAACGCGACGAGAGCCGGCAGCGCCACGAACGTGCCCCCACCACCCATGGCGTTCAACACCCCGGCGGCAACACCGGCCAGCAGGACAAACAATAACTCGTACACACGCCGAGCATCGCCCCGTGACCAGTAGGTCCACAATGCGTAATCGGTGTACCCAGCCTACGGCTGGACCTTAGGCTCGGGCAGTGCGCTACGACCTGGACGACCTGCGGCTCTTTCTCCACATCGTGACGGAGGGATCGATCACGGCGGGTGCTCATCGGATGCACCTAAGCCTGCCATCGGCCAGCGCCAGAGTGCGCTCACTGGAGCACAGCGCCGGCGTGGCACTGCTGATCCGCGGCCGGCGCGGCGTGCGGCCCACGCCGGCGGGGACAACCCTGGCTCGCCACGCACGCGACGTACTCGACCGGACCGCGAGGCTCGAAAGCGCCGTAACGAGCTACACCCGGTCCCCGACCACTTCGCTGACCCTGCTGGGCGGCGGCTCCGCGATGCACCGGTTCGTGCCGCAGGCCCTAGTCTCGTTCCTCCGCGCACACCCGGACGTCGACGTCACAGTGACCGAGAGCCGTACCCCTCGAACGGTGCGGATGCTCGCCGACGGCGAGGCGGACCTGGGGGTCGTCCTCGACGACGAGGCCCACGACTGCGGCCTGCACATGGAGCCCCTCGGCGACGACTCCCTCGTCGTGATCGCCCAGGTGGAAGGGATTCTCGCCGGACGGACCGCACTGACCTACAGCGAGGTCGCCGAGCACCCTCTCGTCGGGCTCCACGCCGCCTCCTCGCTACGCCGCTGGATCGAGAAGCACCTCGGACCCCACGCTCCGGTGGTGCGCTACCGCACCACCGTCGCCAACCTCGGCATCCTCGTCTCCCTCGCCGCCGCCGGCGTCGGGCTCGCCGTCGTACCGCGTCGCGCCATCGACCCCCACCAGCCACTCGACGTATGCGAACTGCAGGACCCCTGGGCCAGCCGCCGCCATCTGCTGGCCTGGGGCGTCAAGGACGACGCCGCATCGACGGCCACCACGGCGCTCGCGGAACACCTGCGCCACGCGGCACTGTCCGAGCCCTCCTTCCGCAGAGCACACGGATCCCCCGTCGGTCGGCAGCGCTCCCACGACGGCTGACCGAACACCGGACACGGGCCGGAGCGCCCGGTTCGGGGGCCGAGTGGGGAGCGTGACATACCGGCAGCAGGTGCACGGGTAACGATCTTCCAGCGCACGGGAAACGATCTCCAAACGGGACACTCCACTGCACGTCAGCCCCACTCGTGAACACCCCTCCTCACCGCCGAACGCGACCTCCTCCACAGCCGCCCCGGACAGACGCTGATCGGTGACAAGAACTACTGGGTCTTCGTTGGACCTGGTGACAGGCCACATCTTGGCTGGTGGTCCGGAAGTGTGCGGGATCCGGACGGGTGGCGGGCTGACCGGCGAGCAGCGCAAGCGCCGCGAAGAGGTACGCATGCGGGCCGCCAAGCTCTTCGAGGAAGAAGTAAAAGTCCCGTGTATCGTCAGGGAGTTACGGTCGGCTCGGCCCCGACCTGCAGGCCAAGCTCGCCGCCTGCCTGGAGGAAGGGTCGGCCAGGAGGGCCGGCCAGGTGTGGACCGCGGCATGGGTGTGCACGCTGGTCGGGCGGAAGTTGCGCCGCTCCTTCAGCGTCTTCGAATCGTCACCCGGCTGCTGCACCGCATGGGCTACAGCGTGCAGACTCGGCCGGCTCGCCGCCGAACGTGGCGAGGACGCGATCACCGCATGGCGGGGGGCGACCTGGCAGGAGGTAAAACCCTCCGGGCGGTGACCGGCGCATTCCTCTGCTTCGAGGACGAAGTGGGCGTGACCGGTTGTCCGCCCAAGGGCCGCACCTGGAACCGACGCGGCATCACCCCGCGGTTCAAGGTCTCCGGCCGCAGGCGGAGGCGGAGGCGACAGTTTCAACGAGCCGGAACACCTACCGTTTCGGATCAAAGGTCGCGGCGTCGAGTATCCCTGCGACTTCGGCGAGTGTCGCGGCCGAGGCGCTTTTGTGGCAGACATGGACTTCGACAGGGAATGATGCCTCGTCAGAATGCGCTGTCCAGCCCTGTCGGACCAGCTCCTGCCTCCCTCCCAGCGACCGGCAGCCCTCGCTTGGGCTGGAGTACGGACTGGGCTCGACTTTCGTCCCCGAGTCCAGGGCCACTGGGCGTTCCGTCTGCCGGAAGGAGATCAGCGCCTCGCCTTCTGCGAGAGTGGGCAGAGGTGCGCAGTCATAGTCACCAGTGGTCGTCGGCGGGCAGGGCTTCGTCGCTCTCAAGGGCCGGTTGGTGACGAAGACAGCAGCCGCACTCAGCTGGTCCGCCTGGTCACGGACGTACCAGCCGTGGGGCAGGTCGAGGCCGAGCATCCCGTCCGAGAGGTTGATCCGGCGCTCGGCGGAAGAGGGGGAGGTAACCTGAGTTTGCGGAGACGTGTGCACGCTGAACAGCTGTGAGCTGAGGGAGCTGTAGAGCAAGGCAATCGCCGTCACGCCTGTCACGGTTGCCCCGAACGCCTTACGGCGCCGTTTGCGCGCCACCACCCGCTGGTGGACCTGGCGCATACGGTCTGGCGGTGCCTGCAGAAGCGGCACTGTGCGTTCGAGGAGTTCGCGCAGCTGCTCCTCCTGCGAGTCCTTCCCGTCAGTGTTTTGCCTCATGCTCACCATCCTCCACCTCCGTCTTCAAGGCCGGCACGCCGCGCAGCGCATGCAGTGCCTTGGTCGCCTGGCTCTTGACCGTGCCCGGTCGGCAACCGAGCATCTTGGCCGTCTCCTCGATGCTCAGGTCCTCGAAGTAGCGCAGGACGACCACTGCGCGCTGCCGGGTCGGCAACGCACGAACCGCAGCAGCGAGCGAGTGCTGCAGATCGACCTCCGCGAACACGTCCGAGGTGGCGAACTCGGGCAGTTCCCCGTGCGGAACCTCGCCGCGCCAGCGTCGCTGCCACCACGACGAAAAAGTGTTGACCAAGGCCTTGCGGGCGTACGCCTCCGGGTTCTCCTCAGCGATCCGGGGCCATTTGGGCCACATCTTGGCCAGTACCGTTTGCACCAAGTCCTCCGCCAGGTGGGCGTCGCCCGTCAGCAGCCACGCCGCGCGAAGCAGCCGTGGACCGCGTGCGGTCACGAACTCCTCGAAGTCCGACGATGAATCCGTCACCGATACTGACGCCCTGTCACCATCACTCGCCTGTCTGTTTGCTTGAGCGTTGACGCGGTCGGCAGGAGGGAGAGACGAGCCGATCGCCTCGGCGCGGGCAAATGCCTCGGCAGCTTGTGCCAGCCACACTGCGACTCGTCCCGCTCCGCCTGTGCCGAGCGGTTCCGGTCTGCGGATGGTGGCGGTGCCGGTCAGTTCACCGCTCACGCCTGCACGCTCGCTACGGTGGGGACGATCAGCGATCGCAATGTCGCCACGCCTCGCGAGACGAGCGACGAGACAGTCCCCTGGGCGCAGTTCAGGTTTTCGGCGACCTGGCCTTCCGGCAGATCGCAGTAGTGCCGCAGCACCACAGCTGTCCGTTGCCGCAGCGGTAAGTGGACCAGGGCAGCTTCCAGCCGAACGCGGTCCTCCACCAAGCCGGCCGCGTCAGCCGTCGCCGCGAGTTCCGGCAGTCTCTCCGTAGGCCGCTCGCCTTGCCAACATCGCTTTGCCGCTCGTGCGGCCGAACGCATCAGTATCCGCCGGGCGTAAGCCTCCGGCGCTCCGTCTCCGATTCGCGGCCATGCCAGCCACAGCTTGACGAGTGCTTCCTGCAGCAGATCCTCGGCCGCGTGGCGGTCCCCGCCCGCCAGTGAGCCCGCGTAGCCCAGGAGCGCCGACCGGCGGGCCGTCACGAAATCGTCAAATGCCTGTTCCGGTGCACTTCTCATCTGCATGCGCTGCGCCTCTTCCACTCTGCGTCGCCGGTCGGGTGTGCGGCCCTCGCCGCGTGTCTCCAGCCTTGTAACCGGGTGGGGACGGAGTACGGCAGCCTGGACCACACGAACTGTGGCGCGCATCACATGGCGATCGTGCAGGGAACGAGCACGGCCAGTGCCTTTTCCATGGCGCGGTGGCGTTACGGCGTCGACGACACAAGCCCGACGCGAGAACGTTCCGGGCCCCCGGATGCGGGCAGCGGCAGTCGGTCACTGCCTGTGCGATTCGGGCGGCACCCGACCGAGGGCAGACGACCACGCGACGGGTGACCGGAAGTACCGGTCAACCGGCCCAGGCAGCGCCGAACCACCGCACGACGACTCCCCATCGAAGGACAAGTGATCACATTGCGGTTCCGCAATATCTGGATGGTGCTCGCGGCAGCGAGCATGCTGTCCCTGCCGGCATGCAGCCAGAGCGACTCCGACAAATCCCCTTCCGCCGTGAGCGACGACGGGGACGTCCAGAGCGGAGGCAGTCCGTCGGCCGCGCCGGCCGGCGCGCTGACCATTCCCGAGGACGCCGACCCGGACACGAAAAACCACTACCTCACCGAGAACGCCGTAGCCGCCTGCATGAAAAAGCGCGGGTTCAACTACACGCCGAATCCCGGCTCCACACAGAACGAGGCGAGCTCGTCGATCGACGGGGCGGATTACGCACTGGCGAAGAAGTACCGGCAGAAGTACGGATTCGGTATCTACTCGAGAGCCGTCTACCCCAATGATCCGGCTGCACCCGGCCCCGTCCAGAACAAGGACCCCAACGCCCCTTACCGCGCTTCTCTGCCCAGTGCCCAGCAGGGTGCGTACGACGAGGCGTTGGGAGCGTCGGAGGCGGCCGAGGACAACGGCAAGTACGCGGGTCCTCCCAAGGGCAGCTGCAGCGCGGAAGCCCACCTGAAGGTGTATGGCCCAGCCAAGTCGGCGGCGGAGCAGGGGAAGGAGGACGCTAAGCGGGCAGAGCGCGACAGGCAGGCTGGGCAGGCTCTCAACGGTGACCAGCAACTTGTCTCCCTCGCCCAGGAATACGCCTCGTGCCTGCGCAAGGCCGGCATCACGGTCGGCAGCACTCAGCCGACCAGCATCGGCGACACGGTGAAGTTCCAGGTGAGCGCCCAGATTCCGCCGGACGCCAAGCCGCTGAGCAAGGAAGAGGCGATGCCGAAGCTCACCCGTGAGATCGACCTTGCACTCAAGGACCTTGAGTGCGGCAAGAACTTCAGGGCCGCGTACTGGCCCAAGTACAAGAAGAACCCCTTCGTAGGGAACAACGGGTGAAGCGAGACAAGAAGCGCCAGAGCAGTCGTACGACGCGACTGGGCGTGATCGTCGGCGTGGTCGCTCTGGTCGGGGCGGGCGGCTGGTTCGCCGGCACCCGGATGGAGTCGCCCGCAGACGCCGCGGCCGCGCACCAGCCGCCCAAGGCGGGTCCGGTGACCGTCCCCGTGGAGCAGCGGGCGCTGACCGCCACTGTGGTGGCCCAGGGAAGCCTGGAGTACGGCTCTCCGAGGAGTCTCACCCTGGCCGGCGCCGTCGGCGTTTCTGAGGAGGGCGGCGAGGGCAATGCCGCGGTCCAGCGGGTCACCAAGGCACCAATCCGCGGAAGCGAACTGAAGGAGGGCAGTGTCCTCATGCAGGTGAGCGGCAGGCCGGTGATGGTGCTGCGCGGATCGGTACCGATGTACCGGACCATCGGCCCCGGTTCGTCGGGGGACGACGTCAGACAGCTGCAGAACGCCCTGAACAGGCTGGGCTTCACGACCGGCGGCGTCACAGGGACTTACGGACAGGGCACCGCGTCCGCGGTCAGCCGCTGGTACCGCAGCAAGGGGTACACGGCGCAGGAACCCAGCACCGCCGACCGGCAGCAGCTGGGACAACTCGAGTCCGCGGTGTCCGACGCACAGCTCGCGCTGCTCACCGCTCAAAGCTCCGGCGAGGGAACACAGAACGAGCAGGGCGACGGCGGGTCCGTACCGGAATCGGCTGAAGCGCGGGCTTTGCAGATCAAGTCGGCGGAAAAACAGCTTGAGTTGGCGAACTCCGCTCTGAGCGCCTTCAAGTCCGGCTACGGAACCAAGGTCCCGGCGGGAGAGGTGATCTTCCTTCCGAAGCTTCCGGTCCGGGTCGACAAGACCAAGGTGCGCGCGGGCGACGCTCCGGACGGGGAAGTCGCCACCGTGACGAGCGCCGACGTCGTGGTGGAGGCGGTGGTGCCCGGCACGGACGCCGGTTCGCTGAGGAAGGGGATGCCGGTGCAGGTCACCACACCGGACGGCAAGGAAGCCAAGGGTGTCCTCGGCGAGATCGGTGGTTCAGGCGCAGGTCCGGAAGGTCCCGCGGAGAATGACGGGACCGGTGGGGAGGCCGAGGCAGCCACAGGTTCCAGTGGTGGGGCATCCGCGCCTGTGCCACTGAGAGTCTCCATTCCGGAACCCGGACCGCTGGCAGGCGCTGGGGCGGACGGCGCGGCGACGGTGACCATAAAGGTGGGCGACTCGGACGGCAAGGTCCTGGCCGTGCCTGTCGCCGCGATCCAGACCTCGGCGGGCGGTCAGGCGCGCGTGCGTGTCCAGCGGGGCAAGCAGGTGGTGAGTGTCGATGTCGACCTCGGGATCTCCGCCGACGGGCTCGTCGCTGTGAAGTCAACGGGCAGCGCGCTCAAGGAGGGCGACCTTGTGGTGGTCGGGCTGTGACCGAATCACTCCCACACGGTGACACGCCGCACGAAGGCCACGTCATCAAGCTGACCGGGGTCAATCGCACCTTCGACTCGGAACCGCCCGTGCACGCACTGCGGGATGTGAACATGACGATCCGGCGAGGGGAGCACCTGTCGATTGTCGGACCGTCCGGTTCCGGGAAGTCCACCCTGCTGAACATATTGGGGCTGCTGGACAGGCCGAGCTCGGGCGACTACTGGCTCGACGGAGTGAAGACCGGCGCCCTGGCCGACCGTCAGCGCACCGCGCTGCGCGGAAGCCGCATCGGCTTCGTCTTCCAGTCCTTCCACCTGCTTCCCTACCGGACTGTGGAAGAGAACGTCATGCTGGCGGAGCTCTACCGCAAACCCCGTCCAGGCAGGCGGCGGCGGAACCGTGGCGAACGGGCCAGAGCAGCCCTGGACCGGGTGGGGCTGTCACACCGGCACGGCTTCAAGCCCGATCGCCTGTCCGGCGGTGAACGCCAGCGCGTGGCCATCGCCCGGGCTCTGATGAGCGAACCGGCTCTTCTGCTGTGCGACGAACCCACCGGCAACCTCGACAGCGAGAACACCCTCTCGGTCCTGGAGCTCTTCGACCAGCTCTGCGCCCAGGGCCTGACGCTGGCCGTGATCACCCATGACGATGCGGTCAGCAGGCGTGCGAGCCGACGCGTCCGCATCCGTGACGGGCGGCTCAGCCAGGAGGTCGCATGAAGTCCCGTCACCGTACCGCTGCTCCGGACCTGGGACCGGCCGCATCCCGCCAGGAGCAGCTGATCAGGCCACAGCGCAGTCGGCGTCCATGGCTCCGCTCCGCTGAGGGGCACGACAAGGGAGTCGAGCGTCCCTGGATCTCTCCCAGAGACCTGTGGGCCGAGGCGCTGTCGGGCGTACTGGCCCGCCCGGTCCGATCCGCGCTCACCACTCTGGGCACGGTGCTGGGCATCGGCACGCTGGTCATCACGATCGGGGTGGCGTCGACGGCCGCCAACCAGATCGTGGGCCGGTTCGACGCCCTCACCGCCACCTCGGTCTCCGTGGTGGTGCCGCCTCCACCCCCATCGTCCGACGCCCTCCCCCTGGTGGACTGGCAGGGCATCGACGCCGTGGACCGGCTGGCCGGTGTGGAGTCGTCCGCCGCGCTCGCGGAATCCGACAAGACGGCTGCTGTGCAGGTACGCGCCAACGATGTGGTCACACCCGGTGGCGTGTCCGGCCAGACGCTGGCCGTCGTCGCTGCCTCGTCCTCCCTGCCCGCGGCGGTGCGCGGTGACGTCACCGCGGGCCGGTTCTACGACACCGGAGACATCGACAGGCACGACCGGGTGGCGGTACTCGGAGACCAGGCCGCTCACCTCCTCGGCATCAAAGGGGTGGAGGACGCGCCCGCGGTCTTCTTCGACGGACACTCTTTCACCGTGATCGGGATCCTCGGCCGATTCGAGCGTGAACAGCGCCTTTCCACCTCGGTGATCCTGCCTCCCACAACAGCGAAGGACCGCCTCGGCCTGGATCTGGTGAACCGTGTCCTGATCAACACCTCACTCGGTGCCGCGCAGCAGGTCGCCAGGCAGTCGCCCACAGCTCTCTCGCCCAACAACGCGAAGGCGCTCACCGTGCTCGCGCCGCCCGATCTGTCGAAGGCCCGCAAAGGTGTTCAGGGAGATGTCAACGGCCTGTTCCTGGTGCTGGGGCTGGTCTCGCTGATCGTGGGTGCCATCGGTATCGCCAATGTCACGCTGGTGACCGTGATGGAACGGGTCGGCGAGATCGGGCTGCGGCGTGCCCTGGGCGCCTCGCGTCGGCAGATCGCCGGACAGTTCCTCATGGAGTCGACCACAATCGGCCTGCTGGGCGGCGTCATCGGCGCCGCCCTGGGCATGGTTGTCGTGGTGTCCGTGTCGGCGCTCAAGGACTGGACTCCCGTACTGGACGGCCGCCTTGCCCTCGGCGCACCGGTCGCCGGCGCACTGGTCGGGCTGCTCGCGGGGGTGTACCCGTCGCTGCGGGCTTCCCGAATGGAACCCGTCGAGGCGTTGCGAGCCCCGTCCTGAGCGCCGGTGTGAGGCCCGCGGTGCCTGAAGTCCCAAGAGCCCACGGCTCAGGCGCTGCAGGGCCTGGCGGGCCATGGGCAGGCCGCAGTGGTCGTCTCCCGGGCGGGCAGTCGATGGTGCGTCGTCGGACAGTCGCTCGAGGTCGTCGTGGCCGACAACTCGGGTCCGTGATGTCATACCCGCTGAACAGCCTCCGAGGAAGACACGCAGGCAGACGAGGTTGCGTCCTAGGAAGTGGTGTACGGGCTCCCGCCTGATCCGAGCGTATGTCAAGAGGGATCGTCTGCTGTCCGCGGCAGCAGCGAGTGTGTTGGCGACGCCCGCTCCCTGGCTGCGATCGGTGAGTGGATCACAGATGCCCCGCGCTGGGCACTGCGAGGTCAGGGCTTCGAGCCGAACGCGCCGAACGCCCGTACTGTGATGCAGCGTTCGTGAGCCACACTTGGTCCATGAGGCAGCCCAATCTCTTCGGCGCCGCACTTCGGGAGCGGCGTAAAAGCACCGACCCTGCCGCGATTGCGCTCACCACAGGGGGCCGACGTCGCACTCGCGGACTGCGCAGAGAGGAGCTTGCCGACCTGGCCGGCATCTCGGCGGACTACATCAGGCGGCTCGAGCAGGGCTGGAGCCACCCGTCGGCCAGTGTCGTGAACTCCCTCGCCCGCGCGTTACGCGTGGACCGGGCGGAGTACGAGCATTTCTGTGCGCTGGCGGGGCACGCCCCTGCTGACGGACCGGTCCCTCGTGACCTAGGTCCGGGCGCGCAACGGCTGCTTGAGCGTCTTGAGGGCACGGCGGTGTGCATCTGCGATGCAACGTGGACGGTGGTCGCCTGGAACAGTGCATGGGAGGCGCTGCAGTGCGGGGAACAGACGTCACACATCTGGGATCGGAACATCGCGTGGCGGGCATTCAACCCGGATTCCGGTCGCGTCCGCAGGTCTGCCGAACAGGCAGCCAGATTCGAAGCGATGCTTGCGGCGGAGCTTCGGACCGCGTCACTGCGCTACCCCGCGGACGACGCCCTCGCCGCCCTGATCGATGAGCTGCGGAGCACGAGTCCTTCGTTCTCCACCTTGTGGAGTAGGGCGGGGGCCGCTACCCACCATGATGACCGTTCCGTACTCAGTCATCCCGACGCGGGTGACATTGTTCTGGACTGCGACCTGTTGACGGTTCGTGACAGCGACCTGCGGGCCATGGTCTTCACTGCACAGCCGGGTTCCTGCGACGCCGACCGGCTCAGCGAGCTCGTCAACGGTTCTGGGCTGGGGCCGACTTCAAAGGTGTGACAGTTTGGCCCAGGCTAACCCCGGAGACGAGCTGCCATCCTTGAGCGACAAGGTGAGCCGGTCGGCGCCAAGGCGCGTGCCAGGAGTCAAACCGGCCCCTGCAGTGCCATTCCCCATTGATGGAGACGGTGAACTCGGTGAGCAGTACGGAAATCCTGCAGCGCATGGAAAAGGCAATGAACGCGCACGACTTGGACGAATTTGTCGACTGCTTCACTGAAGACTTCGTCTCGGAGATTCCCCTCCATCCCCAGCGGAATTTCGTCGGTCGCGCGACCGTCCGGAAGAACTGGGGTGGACTCTTCGCGCACGTTCCGGACCTCGTGGGGACTGTCCTGCAGTCCGTTGTGGACGGTGATCAGATCTGGAGCGAGTGGGAGATTCGCGGGAATACGCAGTCTGGAGTGCCGTACCTGGCTCGTGGTGCGGCCATCCATGGCCTCCGCGACGGGCGGCTGGCGTCGGTGCGGTTCTACCTGGACAACGTCGAGGGCGCCACTGAAGCAGATGGGTAGCCTCACGTCGGAGGGCCTTAGTCGCCGTTTCCTTTGGCTTGATCGTTCGTTGAGCGGTGCATGACGGGTCTGATTGAGCGGTTGGTGCCGGATGAGTTATGGACGCTGTTCCGGCGGGTGGTGCCGCCGACGGAGGTCATAGGTCCGCAGGGCGGCGGCCGACGGCGGGCGGGTGACCGCGAATGCCTGGCGGCGATCATCTTCGTGGCGACCTCGGGTTGTACTTGGCGGCAGTTGCCCCCGGTGTTCGGCCCGGCCTGGCCCACGGTCTACCGGCGCTTCGCGCAGTGGAGCCGGGACCGGGTCTGGGCCAGGCTCCACAGAGTCGTCCTCGACGAGCTCGGCGCCCGCGGCGAGCTGGACTGGTCGCGGTGCGCGATCGACTCCGTCAGCCTCAGGGCCGCAAAAGGGGGCCCCCGACCGGACCGAATCCGACCGACCGCGGCAAGAGCGGATCGAAAATCCACCTGATCACGGACCGGAACGGTCTGCCCCTGTCGTTGGGCATCTCCGGCGCCAACCTGCGCGACAGCCTTGGCCTGAAGCCACTGGTACGCGGGATACCGCCGATCCGCTCCCGGCGCGGCCCGCGTCGCCGGCGACCGGCCAAGCTCCACGCCGACAAGGGATACGACTACGACCACCTGCGCCGATGGCTCCGCAAGCGGGGCATCCGTCATCGCATCGCCCGCAAAGGCATCGAGTCCTCGCAGCGGCTGGGCCGCCACCGTTGGGTCGCCGAGCGGACAGTGTCCTGGCTGGCCGGCTGCCGTCGGCTTCACCGTCGCTACGAACGCAAGGCCGGGCACTTTCTCGCCTTCGTCGGAATAGCCGCAGCCCTCATCTGTCACCGGCCTCTGGCCAGGACGTAACAGCGACGACAGCGGTGATCCGGCTGGATACGCTCGCCTGTCATGACCAGCCGAAAGGTGCCGTGTTGAGCCAGTACTTCGATATAGGCGATGAGACTGTGTGGAACCCGTCCAACGGGGCTTCCCGTCTGTTCCGCCGCCAAGTGTCGGTCTTCGAGGCGGAGTTGGAGATCTCATCCGGCATCGGTCCGATGGAGAACGACGAGTGCCAGATCGACCCGGCCATCTTCGAGATCTTCGTCAACGCCCTACTGGCGCAGCACCGAAGAACGAGCCATGCCATAGTGCTTGCGCTCTCCGAGGGGTTCACCGCCACCGTGCTGGTTCTCGCGGAGCGCTCCGGGGTCAGGGTGGACTGGGCAGAGTTCGGATCCGCCCCGGATGGCGCACTCGAAGGTGCGCAGATTTCCGCAGCCACAGGGATGTCCGCTCCGGTCGAAGGGCGTGCCTGGGGTGCGGGACTGTGCGAGAAGGCACGGGAGCTCGGGCAGCACATGCCTCGTTGACCGGAGCCACCGGGTCGGCCGATCGCGTGCCCACCGACGCAGTCCACGAAGGGAAACGGTGTCCAAAGCCCAACCGGCCGATGACCTCCAGCTCGCCGTGCAGTGGCCCTGAACTCCTGGCCACGGCCACCGCGGTCGTCGCAGCAGCGTGTAGCCCGAGCCCGGGACCTGCTGGAGCCGAGCGACCTGTCGGTGGACCAGATCGCCGACCGGGTTCGGCTTCCCCAGGAGCACCTCCCTGCGCCAGCACCTGCACGCGGCGATCGGCATCTCATCCCAGGCGTACCGGCGTACGTTCCAGGCGGCCCGCTAGTGCCCACCCCTAGCCACCACTTCGGTGAACTGATTCGATGCGGGACTGGGCGAGTGCGCTCGAAGGGCGCCGGTGCCGGCGCCTCACACCGGTTGCCAGATCCGGGCGAGCGTTGCGGCGGTGAGAACGTCCTCGGGGTGTCCCCGCCCCGCCAGTTGACCGTCGCGGAGCAGGAGGCACGCGTCCGCCGAGCGTGCGGCTTCCAGGTCGTGGGTGGCTTGGACGACGGTGACTCCGTCGGCGACCAGCTCCGTCAGCAGCGCGGCGATCCGGTCCCTTGCTTCCGGGTCCAGGCCCGTGGTCGGCTCGTCCAGGAGGAGGAGGTCCGATTCCTGGGCGAGTCCTTGGGCGATCAGGGCGCGTTGCCGTTGTCCGCCGGAGAGTTCTCCGAGTTGGCGGGTGGCGAGGTCGGTGATGGCGAGCCTCTCCATGGCCTGGTCCACGGTGGCTTGGTCCTGCCGGGTCAGTCGGCGCCATGGCCCGCGGTCGCTCCAGCGTCCCATCTCCACTGTCTGCCTGACCGTGAGCGGCAGTGCGTCGGCGACGGAGCTGCGCTGCGGGACGAACGCCGGCGGCCGGTCGCCGGCGTGGTGGAGCCGGCCTGATGTGGGTTTGATCACTCCGGCCATGACCCCGAGCAGGGTGGATTTCCCGCTTCCGTTCGGGCCGACGAGTGCCGTGATCGCCAACGCCGGTATCTCCGCGTCGAGTTGATGCAGAACGCGGCGGCCCGGATATCCGGCGGAGAGCTCCGCGAAGCGGACGCGGGGCGTCCGGATCTCGGCGACGGCGGGAGGGGGCCCCTGTGTTTTGAACATGGTTTTCATTATAGTGCGTTTACATGGAGTGGTTGACGGGTCCCTTCGAGGTGACCTTCGTGCAGAGGGCCCTGTGGGGCGGGATGCTGGTGTCGGCGATCTGTGCCCTGGCCGGCACCTGGGTGGTGCTCAGGGGGATGGCCTTCCTCGGTGACGCCATGTCGCACGGGCTGCTGCCGGGAATCGCGCTCGCCGCGCTGTTCGGCGGCAACCTGCTGGTGGGGGCGCTGCTGAGCGCGGCCGTCATGACGGCCGGCGTCACGGTTCTCGGCCGCGCCCCGAAGCTGTCCCAGGACACCGGGATCGGGCTGCTGTTCGTGGGGATGCTGTCGCTCGGTGTCATCATCGTGTCGCGGTCGCAGTCCTTCGCGGTCGACCTGACCGGGTTCCTCTTCGGTGACGTCCTCGCCGTCCGCGAGCAGGACCTGCTGCTGCTGTGTGGGGCGCTGCTGCTGGCACTGGCCGTCTCGCTCCTCGGCCACCGGGCCTTCCTCGCCCTGGCTTTCGACTCACGCAAGGCCCAGACGCTCGGCCTGCGGCCCCGCCTGGCCCACGCCGTGCTGCTCGGCTTGCTGGCACTGGCCATCGTCGCCTCCTTCCACATCGTGGGCACGTTGCTGGTGCTGGGCCTGCTCATCGCCCCGCCGGCCGCAGCGCTGCCCTGGGCGCGCAGTGTGCGGGGCGTCATGGCCCTCGCGGCGCTCCTCGGCATCATCGCCACCTTCGGCGGCCTGCTGCTGTCCTGGCACCTGAGCACCGCGGCCGGCGCGACCATCTCGGCCCTCGCGGTGAGCCTGTTCTTCCTCTCCCACCTGGCATCCGGCCTCCGCCACCGCAGCCGTGCGCGCTCCCTCGGCGCTCACGCCACGGCGACCGACTGAAAGAACCTGAGGCGATCCCTTTGTCCGTCCGAAGTAACGTCATGCCCTGGGCGCCCGCCGCGCTCGTGACGATCTCCCTGCTCACCACGGGTTGCGCGAGCCACGACGACACCGCGTCCGCCCCGCGGACCACCGCCTCGGCCTCGGCTCCGCACGGTTACATCGAGGGGGCCCAGGAAAAGGCCGAGCAGCAGTCGCGGCTGCTGCTCAACGACCCGGCCACCGGCGACACCCGGGTACTCGATCTGATCACCGGCAAGACGCACGAGGTGTCTCGGACGACGGGCACCACCGGACTCACCACCGATGGCCGCTTCGGCTACTTCCACACCGCGGGCGGCACACGTGTCCTGGACGGCGGCGCCTGGATGGTGGACCACGGCGACCACGTCCACTACTACAGCGCGGCGATACGTGACGTGGGCCGGGTGCCCGGAGGGCCGGGCAGCCGCGTCCGCAGCGATGCCGCCGTGACAGCGGTGACCGACGAGGACGGCCGCGCCAGGATCTACCGCCGGGCCGGTCTGGCGAAGGGCAAGGTCGGCACCGCCCGCATGCTTCCCGGGACGCACGCGGGAGCTGTCGTGCCGTACGCGGAGCACCTGCTCGGCGTCACGGACGACGGGAAGGTCGCGGTGTACGACCGCGAGGGCGAGCGAGCTGCGTCGCCGGACGCCTGCGAGGAGGCGCGGGGCGACGCCGTCACCCGGCGCGGCGTCGTCCTCGGCTGCGCCGACGGCGCCCTGCTCGTCCGTGAGGACGACGGCACCTTCACCGCCGAGAAAATCCCGTACGGCAGCGACGTATCCGAAGCGGAACGGGCCACGGCCTTCCGGCACCGGCCCGGCAGCGACACGCTCACGGCACCGGCCGGGAAGCGGGCCGTGTGGGTCCTGGACGTCAGCGAGCGCACGTGGACACGGGTCAGGACCGGCCCTGTCGTCTCCGCCAACACCGCCGGCGAAGGCTCCATCCTGATCGTCCTTGAAACCGACGGAGCACTCCACGGCTACGACATCGCCACCGGCAAGCAGGTCTCCAGAACGAAGCGGCTTCTGACGGGCGCCCCCGACGCCGGCCGCGAAGGCAGCCAGGCGGGACCGGTCATCGAAGTGGACCGCAGCCGCGCCTACCTCAACGACCCCAAAGGCAAATGTGTGTACGAGATCGACTACAACGACAACCTGCGCATCGCGCGCACCTTCGCCCTGGACATCGAGCCGGCCCTGATGGTGGAGACCGGACGATGACCACACGGACGCGAGGGGCGCGGCGACTGGGCACCCTCCCGCTGGTCCCGCTGGCCCTCGCCCTTGCCGGCGCGGGCACCGGTTGTACGAGCAGCGACGACCGGCCCCGGGTGGTCGTGACGACCAACATCCTGGGCGACATCACCCAGGAGATCGTCGGCGACGAGGCCGACGTCACCGTGCTGATGAAGCCGAACGCCGACCCGCACTCCTTCGGCCTGTCGGCCTTGCAGGCCGCCGAGTTGGAGCGCGCGGACCTGGTGGTCTTCAACGGGCTGGGTCTGGAGGAGAACGTGCTGCGGCACGTGGACGCCGCTCGCGAGGCGGGGGTGGCCACCTTCGAGGCCGGCAAGGCGGTCGACCCGCTCACCTTCCAGGCGCATGGCGACGCCGGCCCCGAGGAGGAGGCCGGGCAGCCCGATCCGCACTTCTGGACCGATCCCGACCGCGTCCGCAAGGCCGCCGGCCTGATCGCCGACCAGGTCGTCGAGCACGTGGACGGCGTTGACGAGAAGACGATCCACGCCAACGCCGACCGCTACGACGCACAACTCGCCGACCTGACCGCCTCGATGGAGAAGTCCTTCGACCGCATACCCGAGAAGCGGCGCGCGTTGGTGACCAACCACCACGTCTTCGGATACCTCGCCGAACGCTTCGGCTTCCGGGTGATCGGCGCGGTGATCCCTAGCGGCACGACGCTGGCCTCTCCCAGCTCCTCAGACCTGCGCTCGCTCTCCGAGGCGATGCGGAAGGCAGGCGTCCAGACCGTGTTCGCGGACTCCTCCCAGCCCACGCGCCTGGCCGAGGTCCTGCGTACCGAACTGGGCGGCCAGGTGCGCGTCGTCGAGCTCTACTCCGAGTCCCTGACAGTGAAGGGCAAGGGCGCCGGCACCTACCTGCAGATGATGCGTGCCAACACCACCGCCATGACCGACGGCCTGAACGGCGCCTGAACCAGCGCCCCTGACCTGCACACCGGCCGACCACGGCCATCCCACACTCACCACCCCACGCCGCGCTCACGCGGCACAGAAAGGAACACACCGGTGAACAAGCCGATACGCAACCGAGCCTTCACGGGCACGGCCCTCGCCCTGGCGGCTTCCGCGGTCCTGACCGCCTGCGGAGGAGAGGACACCCCCTCGTCCGACACGCAGGCCAAGGCGGCGCCGAGCACGAAGGCCGTTGCGGTCAAGGACCCGGTGGTCGCCACCTTCGACGGCGGACTGTACGTCCTGGACGGCGAAAGCCTGAAGCTGGCCAACACCATCGAACTGCCGGGCTTCAACCGCCTCAACCCCGCCGGCGACGACTCCCACGTCATGGTCTCCACCGACGCCGGCTTCCGCGTCCTGAACGCCGCCGAGCAGACCCTCACCAGCGTCGAGTACGAGGGCGCCAAGCCCGGCCACGTCGTCCAGCACGCCGGCAAGACGGTCCTGTTCACCGACGGCACCGGCGAGGTCAACGTCTTCGACCCCGCCGACCTCAAGGGCGGCAAGAAGCCGGAAGGCCGCACCTACACCTCCGCCGAACCGCACCACGGCGTCGCCATCGAACTGACCAACGGTGAACTCCTCACCACTCTCGGGACCGAGGAGAAGCGCACCGGCGCCCTCGTCCTGGACAAGAACAACAAGGAGATCAAGCGCAACGAGAACTGCCCCGGCGTCCACGGCGAGGCCGCCGCCAAGGACGAGGCCATCGGCATCGGCTGCGAGGACGGCCTCCTGATCTACAAGGACGGCAAGTTCACCAAGGTCGACGCCCCCGACGACTACGGCCGCATCGGCAACCAGCGCGGCAGCGACACCTCGCCCATCCTCCTGGGCGACTACAAGACCGACCCGGAGGCCGAACTGGAGCGGCCCACCCACATCTCCCTCATCAACACCGAGACCGCGAAACTACGCCTGGTCGACCTGGGCACCAGCTACTCCTTCCGCTCACTCGGCCGCGGACCCCACGGCGAGGCCCTCGTCCTCGGCACCAACGGTGCCCTCCACGTCATCGACCCGGAAACGGGCAAGGTCGACAAGAAGATCCCCGTCGTCGGCGAGTGGCAGGAGCCCCTGGACTGGCAGCAGCCCCGGCCCACCCTCTTCGTCCGCGACAACACCGCGTACGTCTCCGAGCCGGGCAAGCGCCAACTGCACGCCATCGACATCGAATCGGGCAAGAAGGTCACCTCTGTGACCCTGCCCAAGAGCACGAACGAACTGTCCGGCACCGTCAACGGCCACTGATCCTCCGACTCGGCGAAGCCGCTCCGACCCGGGGCCGACGGCCTACGACGGCCCCGGGTGGCAGAGAGCCACGGTCTCGACGGTGGGGGTCCTCTCCTCATGCGCGGCCACGGCAAAATGGGCCTGTTCGCGGCCCGCGCCGCCGGTCGCACGTGGGACTCCGCCTTGCAGATCGGCATGGTGGACGCGTTGCTCGGGCTGGCGGTCGTCGTGGCCAACGCCGTCATCAAATAGAGGAAGTGTGCCGGCCGGGCCCGCCGGCCTGTCGGCGCGGCGCGGTTCCGCCGGTCGGCGGGGCAGTCCCGGCCGGTCGGCGGGGGTCGCCGAAGCCTGTCGGATGGTCCGCTTCCTGACGGCATCGAAGGATCCTGCGTATGACACAGATAAAGCCGCCGCAGGAGGAATCGGCTGCGCAGGAGCACTCACCTCCACCGCCGCAGGCCTCGTCCGAGTCCGGCGGGCAGGTCTCGGGCGGCCCTTCAACGGCATCACCCGCAAAGGCGTGTCGGAGGCGACGAGGACAGGGGCCACACCTGCCGCTGTCACCCCGAGCGTGGTGGCGACAAGCGTGATCAAGGGTAGAACTCAACACTCTCTCATGGAGTTTCCTCCCTTTCGCGAGTGATTGCTGAATCAGCGGGGCTGTGACGACGCCCCTCTCGGCTTCCAGCTCTCCGCACACGAGGGCGCCGTGAGGCCGTTGCCCCTCAGGGATCCGCCCTCCCAGCAGGCGGGCGGGATGGCTCCGGCGTGCAGTGGCCGGGCCCGTTGATCGTGGTTATGGCCGGAGCACTGGGGGAGTAGCGCGGAGTCCGGGTGATGGGTCATGGCCCTCAGACTGGAGGCCGAGCCGATCACGGCCCATCCGGCAGATGGCTGCCGTGGCCCTGCCGAGTGGTGGGTGCTACCCCGCCGTGTGGCTGGAGCTGCAGCTCAGCGGGCCGCCGGGACCGATCGGGGCTTTAGGGTCGAGTCGGCATGGGCCGGACGGTATGAACGAAGGGTAGGGGGAGCGCGTGATCCGGGTAATGGTGGTCGACGACGAGGCTCTGGTCCGCTCGGGCTTCCAGCTGATTCTGGGCGCGTCCGAGGACATCGAGGTCGTCGCGACCGCGAGTGGCGGCGAGGCGGTCGAGACGGTCCGCCGGGAGCGGCCCGACGTGGTGCTGCTGGACATCCGGATGCCGGACGTCGACGGGCTCACCGTGCTCCGGGAACTGCGCACGATGCCGGACCCGCCGGTGGTGGCGATGCTGACGACGTTCGACGCCGACGAGTACATCCTCACCGCCCTGCACTCCGGCGCGGCCGGGTTCCTCCTCAAGGACACCGAGCCCGAGCAGCTCGCCCACCTGGTGCGCACCCTGGCCGCGGGCGGTGTGGTGCTGTCCCCCAAGGCGTCGCGGACGCTGCTGCACAGCCACCCCGGCACCGGGAGGGCCGTCGACGAGGAGGCCGCGCGGGTCCGGCTGCTCACCGCGCGGGAGCGCGACGTCCTCGTCCTGGTGGCGGAGGGGCTGTCGAACGCCGACATCGGGGCGCGTATCCACCTGGGGGCGGGCACGGTGAAGGACCACGTCAGCGCCATCCTGACGAAGCTTCGCGTGGCGAGCCGGGTGCAGGCGGCGCTGCTGGCGCAGCGGGCCGGGCTACTCGACGAGCGCCTGCGGTCGGAGGTCGGCGGATGAGCCGTGCACGCGCCCTGTGGCAGCGGGTTCCCGCGCCGGTCATCGACCTCGCCCTGGTGGCCGCGGCGGCCGTGGACGTGCGGCTGAACAACTGGGAGCCCACGCGACTGGAGCTCGCGCTGGCGGCTGTCGGGTGCACCGCGCTGGCCTTCCGGCGCCGGTTCCCGCTCGTCGTGTTCCTGCTCACCCTGCCCGTCGCGCTGATGCAGGATGTCGCCGTCGCTGTGCTCGCGGCGCTGTTCACCCTGGCCGAACGCTCCCGCAACCGCCGTCTCCTCGCCGTGTGCGTCGCCCTGGCCGCCGTCGCGAGCAGCACTCCGTGGCCCCTGGCCGAGGTCGACCGGACCATGACATTGGTCTTCTTCGCGTACGGCCTGGCTACGGCCGCGGCACCGGTCCTCTTCGGCCAGCTACTCCAGGCACAGCGGGACCTGGCGCGGCGGTTGGCCGAGATCGAGGAGGCAAGGGAACACGAGCGGACCCTGCACGCCCAGGCCGTCCTCGCTCGCGAACGCGCCCAACTGGCCCGGGAGATGCACGACGTGGTCTCCCATCAGGTCAGCCTGATCGCCGTACGGGCCGGGGCGTTGCAGGTCGCCGCCCGGGACGTGGACGCCAAGGAGGCCGCTCGCACGATCCGTTCGCTGAGCGTCACCACGCTCGACGAACTGCGCACCATGGTCACCCTGCTGCGGGCCTCCGGCGGCGACGCCACCGAGCTGACGCCTCAGCCCACGCTTGCCGACGTGCGTAAACTTGTTGAATCGAGCGGCACTCACGTACAGCTGACGGGGGAACTGCCGCCCACTGTGAGCACACCCACCCAACGTGCCCTCTACCGTACGGTTCAGGAAGCGCTGACCAACGTCCGCAAACACGCACCTGGCGCCACGGCCAGCGTCGAATTGTGGCAGGACGGCGAGGGCATCGGAGTGACCGTCACCAACACCCCATCCACGCGTTCTTCCCTGTCCCTCCCCGGCTCCCAGCAAGGCCTCGTCGGGCTGCGGGAACGTGCCGACATCCTGCACGGCACCCTGGATGCGGGCCCGACCACGGAGGGCGGCTACCGGGTGCGGCTGCGGATCCCGCTCAGCGCGGACTGAGCTGTTACTCAGGGCCTGTCCGGCGGATCATTACCTACGGCAGGTGAACCCTGGGCAGGGTGCGCCGGAAGCGGAAGCGGAAGCGGAAGCGGAAGCGGAAGGCGCGGAGGCGTCAGGCCACTGCGAACTCGGCGACGTACTCGTCGAAGGGCTCGATGCCGACTTCTGCACGGAGTTCGTCCATGCGCTCGGGCTCTTCGCAGGGCCAGGGAACCGGTGCCCCGTCCTTCACGCCGGCGATCCGAGTGCCGTAGATCTGCTTGCGGCCCTCATTGTCCAGCGTGCGGTCGCGCAAGAAGGCCAGCTCGCGTGGGCTGGCCGAGCCTGCCGACACCGCCTGCCGCATCAGCTTCAGGGCGCGTCGTTGAATTTCGAGCTGCCGGTCAGCGTGCTGGGCGACCAGCCACGCTGCGCGCGCGGCCTCCTCGCCGACCAGTTCCTCCGTCGGCCAGCCATACTCGTCCATGATCTCGCCGAGCCGGTCACCGTGCTGTGCGGTAAGCCGCCGCCAGGCCAGCTGCTCGGCAGGTGTCGTCGCTGTTCGCGCGGACGTCGGACCGGTGATCCGCCGCGGCCATGTCCGTTAGCTCCACGGCCAGCGCGGCAACGTCGTGCGCCACCCTCAACTCCCAAATGAGATCAGTGTGTTGTGTCCGTTGCCGGCAAGCCTAAAGGTGTATCCCCGCACGAATGGATCTACCCCGGAAGCCAGAGGCGGATCGCTGCGACGGTCATGGTGCCCTGGAAGACGTAGGCGCGCTTGAGGAACCTCGTGGCCACGGCGCGAGAGTCACCGCCGAGATGGTTCGGGCGGGTGCGAGGGTGCCCGCCGCCCAGACGGCCAGCGCACTTGTGCTTTTCCACCTCCGCATCCAGCCTCTCCAAGATCGCCCTGTCGCGCGCTCGACCAAGGGCCCATCCGATGACCTCGTCCGCGCTGAGGTGGAGCTTGATGTTGAGGTGCTGGGAGACCGCGGCAGCACCTCCCACCCTTCCTCGGGCGGCAACCGGTGCACTGCAATCAGGACGCGCAGAGCCTGATCGACCGTGGCATGTGAATGCACCGGTTGCTGTTGCTGGGCGTTCTCTTCCTGCAGCAGCATGACTTTCTCCTCGACTGCCCGATCGCGAGGGCGGCGGTGGGAAGACGAAGTCGGCTCACGAGGCCATGGTCCGCGGCCGGCAAACGGGCGCTGGCGCCCTGACCTGCGCTCCGCCGAGCATGCACGCTCGTCCCGCTCCCCGCCCTGACCGTCTCTGGTGCTGCGGCCGGACAGTCAACGTCCCGGCACCAGGCTGACAGCTCTGGTTTCCGCCTCGCCCACGGTGGACGACGAGAGCTACACGTGACAAGTCGCCGCGTCACTTCAGCAGCGTGCTGACCAAGGCGACGGCCACTCCAAGGATCGCGTCGGCACAGCCGATCCTGAGAGCTCGTCCCCATGTGCTGCCCGCGGCCCGGGAAGCCAGCACGCCCCAGCCCAGCAGCAGGACGGTGTTGATGCCGAAGGCGACGTACTCGATGCCTGCCGAGCGCCACCAGCCAAGGCCCGCCCCCCACAGCAGCAGTGCGGTGGGCAGCGCCGCCACCACCAGCGGCCATTCGGCGAGGACGGCACGCACCACACCCCGCACGCCGGGACGTCCGTGCGCGTCGCGGTGGGCAATCTGGTGGGCGTAACCATGGGCCAGGGCCGAGGCGAGGGCGGTGAACAGGACCCACAGGGCGTCGTCCATGCGTGCCGCTCGAGTCGTCTCGCCGAACTGGGTGAGCGCGGCGACGGCCGAACTCGACACCAGCAGCCCGTACACGCCGCCGAACAGCGCGGTCGGCTGCGCCAGCCAGCTCCATACTGCACGTCTGTGACCGATGGCGGACTCGGTGTACATGGGGGGCCTTTCGCGGTCTTGGTCTGCGTGGGTGTGGGTGTGGGTGGTTGTCCGGTCGGGGTGGGGCTCGGCCGACCGGACGACCTGGCGTGTGGTGGGTCATCGGGCGAGGGTCAGGAGCTGGTGGCCGCCAGTTGTGCGTACAGCGGGTCCTCGGTCACCAGTTCCTCGTGGGTGCCGAGGGCTCGGACCCGGCCGGCGTCCATGACGACGATGCGGTCGGCGCCGGTCACCGTGGACAGGCGGTGGGCCACCACCAGCACGGTGGTTTCGTGGGCCACCTCCGTGATGACGTCCCGCAGCGCGAGCCCGTTGACGGCGTCGAGCTGTGAGGACGCCTCGTCGAGGAGCAGCAGTCGGGGCTTGCGCAGCAGGGCTCGGGCGATGGCGATGCGCTGCCGTTCGCCGCCCGACAGTTTCGAACCGCGGTGTCCGACCGGGTGTCGAGGCCGTGGGGCAGTCGGTCGACGAGGGTGTCGAGCTTCGTGCGGGCCAGGACGTCGTGGATGTCGTCGTCGCTCGCGCCGGGCGCCGCGAAGACGAGCTTCTCCCGCAGGGGGCCGGCCAAGACGGGCGCGGTGGGACGTCTCATCCGTCGTCGGGCCGGATGCGGTGTTCACAACATTGCTTTCTTCTGCGGTCCGTCCGGCACCGCAACTAGGGTGCCGGGCGGACCGGGCGTGATCGTGTGCCGGCTCAGCGGACGAGTCCGGTGCTCGAGGAGAGGGCGCGCACCAACGCTTCGCAGACCTCAGGACGGACGACGACCAGGACGAGGGCGCCCGCAGCCAGCACCAGGCCGAAAAACTCCAGGAAGTCGCCCCTGCGAGGGACCACGTCACGCCCCGGTTCGTCGGCTGGTGAGGCGAGGGAGGTGTCGGGCTCCTTGTGCCCCGCACGGTGTGTCATGCCTCCACCCTGGAAGCCCGGCCGCCCCGCGCCCATCCGGCAACCGTCGGGTCCACCCCCGCCGAGTGGCTGGACAAGACCACCGCCCTGTCGCACCGGACCGGGTCGGGGACGAGGTTCCGCCGGTCGGCAGGGCGGCACCCGCCGATCGGCGGGGCCGTTACCGAAGCCTGCCGGATGGCCCGCCCCCTGAGCTCCGCGCGAGGTTTGCCGTATGACACAGACGCAGCCGCCGCAGGAGACGTCAGCGCTCCCGGAGAACTCACCTCCGCCGCCCCGAACGTCCCCCGAGTCCGCCGTGCCGGCCTCGGCCGGTCCCTCGATGGGACGCCTCGTCGGGGTGGATCTGGCCCGTGCGCTGGCGGTGTTCGGCATGTACGTCGTGCACATCGGCCCCCCGCTGTCCGCCACGACCGGCGTGGCGAGCTGGATCCGCTACATAGCGGATGGCCACTCATCGGTCCTGTTCGCCACCCTCGCCGGGTTCTCGCTGATGCTGCTCGCCGGCCGCCGCGAGCCCAAGACCGGCCTGGCGGGCCGGCAGGCGAAGGCCCGCATCGCGATCCGCGCCGCGGTCCTGCTGGCGCTGGGCACCGTGCTGGCGATGGAGTACGGGGGAGTGATCATCCTCGGCTTCTACGGGGTCTACTTCCTCCTCGCCCTGCCCCTGGTGCGACTGCGTGCCGGGACGCTCGCGATCATCGCGGCCGCGTTCGCCCTCGTCACACCGCAGTTGGCGTACGTTCTGACCTCGCTGCTGACTTCGTCGGTCCAGGAGAGCATCAACGCCTACGACCCGCTCCGCCGCCTCAGTGAGGTGGGAGCGCTCGATCTGCTGCTCACCGGCTTCTACCCGGCGCTCACGTGGATGTCGTTCGTGATCGCCGGCATGGCGCTGGGCCGCCTCGACCTGTCCTCCGGCACCGTTCAGAAGCGCCTCGCCGCGCTCGGCGCCTCCCTCACCGCGGCCGCCTACAGCATGTCTCTGCTGCTCGCCGGATCGGGCGCGTTGAGGAGCACGGCGGAAGACGGGTCGTCGTCCGGCGGCTCCGGTTCGATGCCCCCCGCCAGCGGTTCGATGCCCCCGGACGGGGGGTCGTTCCCCGAGATGTCCGCGTCGTTCCTGCTGAAGGCCGGGCCGCACAGCGGGACCACGTTCGACATCATCGGCAGCGTCGGAGTCGCGATCCTCGTGATCGTGGGCGCGACGGTGGCGATGGACCGCCTGCCGCGACTGCGCCGCCTGGCGAAGCCGGTCATCGCCGTGGGCACCATGTCCCTGACCGCCTACGTCGGCCACTTCCTCGCCCAGTCCGCGCTGTCCGTGCCCGCCGGGACCGGCACCCAGCAATCATGGGTGCCGCTGATCATGTTCGTCCTCGGGGCGACCGTGTTCGCCGCGATCTGGTCCCGCTTCTTCCGCCGAGGCCCCCTGGAATACCTTCTCAACGCCGCCACCAAGCCGGCGAAGCACATCCGATGAGACCCGGCCGGGGTGGGACGCCCCCTCGCTCCACCCCGGCACCGAGATGCCCGAGCAGTTCCTCATCCCTTCCCAGACTCCGACTTCGAGCCCCTGTCGGCCCTTGACAGGACGGCACTGCGCGCCCTGAAAAGCGCCGCACCGACATGGAGCCCTCGATCTCACTGCCGAGCGGCTGCGCCACCTCCAAGACGCCTTCGCATCTCCACCAGCACCGACGGCACGAACTTTCACCCAGGTCGCCTCCGGCACATGGGCCGGCAACCAGACCCTCAAGGTGGCCGAATGGCCCGCCCGGAACGTCGGCTTCGTGCGGCACAGCGGCAAGTCCGCCGACGTGGAGCGCGGGGGCACGGCGAACCGCACCAACGTCCTGCAGCGGCCCTGTCTCAACAAGGCGAACGAGAAGTGGACCTTCTCCAAGACCGGCGACGGCTAATACGAGATCAAGGGTCTGGGCAGCGGCAAGCTCCTGGAGGCCGCGGGTCTCTCCCGCGCCGACGGCGGCAACGTGGCCATCTGGGGGGACGCCAACGCCGCCAGCAGCACTGGCCCTTCACGCCCACGGGTGACGGCTACTACTTCCTCAACAACCGCTACAGCGGGCTCTGCCTCGCCGTCGACGAGGGCAGCACCGCCGACGGAGTCAACATCGAGCAACAGCCGTACCCGTCACTGACGCGGCAGCATCGGCAGATCATCGCCGTCTGACGATCCCGACGACGGTCGTCGCCTCTACCGACGCCCGCCGCTGGTGCCGATGCGGGGCCGTGCGGGCGTCCGCTCGCACGGCCCGGCGCGCGTTCGGTGGGGGTGGGGGATCACCGCAGGCGGTCCGGGCCCGGGCACCGGCCGCTGGACGAAGCGCAGGTGGCGCAGTTCCGGGACGGCGCCAGACGGGCGACCACGGCCCCGGCTCGCTGCGGTGGCACGGACCGCACCGCGTGGCGGTCTGCCCGTCCACCGGTCTGCCACCAACTCGTCGCCGGTCTCCCCATACGGCGCGCCCAGCAGGGTGCCCCGGTTCTCGTTCGTCACACGACGCCTCTTGGGCAGCCCCTGCTCCTCTCGGATGCAGTGGTGCCGACCACCGGTGGGCGGCATAGCGGCTCAGGTACGGGGCTCGGGGCCTGGGCGCCACCCGCACGGAGGTGCGTCATCCCCCGGAACCGGAAGCCTCCGGGAAGAAGTCGGCACCCTGGACGTAAGCCATCGCCTCCGCCTACTTCGGGTCGCCCATACGGCGTTCCATCTCCTCCGGGCTGACGTCCTCCACCCGCGTCTTGTGGAGGTGACGTGTTGTGCGAGATCTCTGTCTGGGCCATGCGCCCAAGGTGGCCGTTCCGGATGCTGTCACGCGTCTGCCGAGCTTGGTCACGTCCGCTGGAGTGGTGTATCGACGGCCACTCGGTGATCTCGTTTTGAAGGCTATGCGGTGAGTTCGGTGGGCAGGACGGTCTCGTCGGTTTCTGACTCGATCGGGTGTAGACGGGCTTTGGTGAGTAGCTCACGGCCCATGTAGCGACGGGCCTCGGTCCACTCGTCGTTCTGCTCGGCCAGGACCGCGCCGACGAGCCGGATCACGGCGGTGCGGTCGGGGAAGATGCCGACCACGTCGGTGCGGCGTCTGATCTCCTTGTTCAGCCGCTCCTGCGGATTGTTCGACCAGATCTGCCGCCAGATCTCACGCGGGAAGGCAGTGAAGGCCAGCAGATCGTGCTGAGCGGCGTCCAAGTGGGCCGCGGCTTTGGGGAACTTGGCCTCCAGTGCGTCCAGGACGTGGGTCATCTGGGCCTTCACCGCGTCGGTGTCGGGTTGTTCGAAAACGGTCCGCAGCAGCGTGGCCACCCAGGGCTGGGCCGATTTCGGAACCTGGCTCAGCAGGTTGCGGGCGTAGTGCGTGCGACAGCGCTGCCAGGACGCGCCGGGCAGCACGGCGCCGATGGCGTCGACCAGGCCGGCGTGGGCGTCGGAGACGACCAGCTGGACACCGGACAGGCCGCGGGCGATCAGCGAGCGCAGAAACGCCAGCCAGCCGGCGCCGTCCTCGGCGGTGGCGACGTCCAGTCCGAGGATCTCGCGGTGGCCG
>NZ_RPDJ01000053.1 GCF_004023625.1 Streptomyces cavernae
CCTCAAGGACAAGCAGCAGGCCGAGGAGGCTGTGATCCGCCTCGAGCACGGGCAGCCGATCCGCTTCGGCACCGATCTCGCCAAGGGCGTCGTCCGGGACGCGGCCACCGGTGACCTCAGGGTCGTCACGGTCACGCCGGACAACGAGGCGCAGATCATCGTCCACGACGCGCACTCCGCGTCCCCGACCACGGCCTTCGCCCTGTCCCGGCTGGCCGACCCGGACACCCTGCACCACACCCCGATCGGCGTCTTCCGCTCCGTCGACCGGCCCGTCTACGACACCCAGATGGCCGACCAGCTGGACACGGCGGTCGAGCAGAACGGCAAGGGCGACCTGGCCGCACTCCTCGCCGGCGGCGACACCTGGACCGTCGTCGGCTGAACGCCGGCGACTGACCGTCAGCGCCGGCCGTCAGCGTCGGCGGTCAGCGGCTGACTCCGCCGCACCCGCGGGCAGCGCGCCTCGAGGCCCGGGCCGTCAGGTCCGGGCCTCGTCGTATGCGCGGCGGGCCTTCTCCACGTCCTCCATCCGCTCCGTGGTCCACGTCGCGAGCGCCCGCACCTGCTCGGCGGCCTCGCGGCCGAGGTCGGTGAGGGAGTAGTCGACGCGCGGCGGGATCACGGGCTTGGCGTCCCTGTGGACGAGGCCGTCGCGCTCCAGGGTCTGCAGGGTCTGGGTGAGCATCTTCTCGCTGACGCGGCCGATGGCACGGCGCAGTTCGCTGAAGCGGTACGAGCGGTCCAGCAACTCGATCAGGACCAGGACGCCCCAGCGACTCGTGACGTGTTCGAGGACGAGCCGGTACGGGCACTGGGCCTCCCCGGTGTCGTACCTGGCGAGGGTTGGCTGACTCTGGTTGCTTACGGCCATGAAAGTACCTTACTTCAAAGTGGGTACTTTCCTAAAGTTAGTGCACGTCCTAGGGTGAGTGCCAGATCGTTGAAAGATCACGCATTCAGTAGATCACGCACCGCACCCACTGGAGTCGTCAGTCATGAGCATCGTCGTCACCGGAGCCACCGGACAGCTCGGGAAGTTCGTCATCGAGGGCCTGCTGGAGAAGGTTCCGGCCGACCAGATCACCGCCGTCGTCCGCGACACGGAGAAGGCCGCCGGCTTCGCCGCCCGCGGAGTGAAGATCGCGGTCGCCGACTACAACGCCCCCGAGACCTTCGACGGCCTCTTCTCCGCGGGCGACAAGGTGCTGCTCATCTCCGGCAACGAATTCGACAAGGGCCGGGTTCAGCAGCACAAGGTGGTCCTCGACGCCGCCAAGGAGGCCGGTGTCGCGCTTTTCGCGTACACCAGCGCCCTCGGCAGCCTGACGGCCGCGCTCGCCGACGACCACAAGGGCACGGAGGCGGCGATCCACGAGTCCGGCGTCCCCTACGTCCTGCTGCGCAACGGCTGGTACAACGAGAACTACACCGAGCAGCTCGCCCCCGTACTGCAGTACAACGCGGTCACCCAGGCCGCGGGTGAGGGCAGGGTCGCCTCGGCCGCCCGTGCCGACTACGCCGCCGCCGCGGTCGCCGTGCTGACCGGCGAGGGCCACGAGAACAAGACGTACGAGCTGAGCGGCGACACCGCGTGGAGCTTCGCCGAGTACGCGGCCGAGCTGAGCAAGCAGACGGGCAAGGAGATCGTCTACAACGCCGTCTCCGTCGAGGCCTTCCAGGGCATCCTGACCGGCGCCGGGCTGCCCGAGCCGTTCGCCGCGATCCTCGCGGGCGTGGACGCCTCCGTCGAGAAGGGCGAGCTGGCCGGCACCTCCGGCGACCTGTCCCGGCTGACCGGCCGCCCGACCACCCCGATCGCCGACTCGATCGCGGCGGCGCTCAAGGCCTGATCCCGCCCCTCTCCGGAGCACCTCCGGCTGTCATGACCGTATGGCGATACGGACATGACGGGCGGGGGTGCTCGGCGTTACCTTCGTTGAGGCCGTACGGGAGCGGCCGGCTGACGAGGAGGCGCGGTGTCGGGATCGGGAGCGGGAGCGGAATCGAAGGGCGAACAGCGGATAGGTCTTCTCAACGGCATCGCGGCCTACGGCATGTGGGGCCTCGTCCCCCTGTTCTGGCCGTTGCTCAAGCCCGCGGGGGCGGCCGAGATCCTCGCCCACCGGATGGTGTGGTCGCTCGCCTTCGTCGGGATCGCGCTGGCGGTGATGCGGCGCTGGGCGTGGGCCGGTGAACTGCTGCGAAGGCCGCGCCGGCTCGGACTGATCACGGTGGCCGCGGCCGTCATCACCGTGAACTGGGGCGTCTACATCTGGGCCGTGAACACGGGTCACGTGGTCGAGGCGTCCCTGGGCTACTTCATCAATCCCCTGGTCACCATCGCGATGGGTGTGCTGCTCCTCAAGGAACGGCTGCGTCCTGCGCAGTGGGCGGCGGTCGGTATCGGCTTCGCCGCGGTGCTCGTGCTCACCGTCGGCTACGGGCGTCCGCCGTGGATCTCCCTGTGTCTCGCCTTCTCCTTCGCCACGTACGGACTGGTGAAGAAGAAGGTCAACCTCGGCGGTGTGGAGTCACTGGCGGCCGAGACCGCGATCCAGTTCCTGCCCGCGCTCGGTTTCCTGCTCTGGCTGGCTTCCCGCGGCGACTCCACGTTCGGGGCCGAGGGCGCAGGACACGCCGCGCTGCTCGCCGCGACCGGTGTGGTGACCGCGGCACCACTGGTCTGCTTCGGTGCGGCGGCGATCCGGGTGCCGCTGTCCACGCTCGGTCTGCTCCAGTACCTGGCCCCGGTCTTCCAGTTCCTGCTCGGTGTCCTCTACTTCCACGAGGCCATGCCCGCCGAGCGCTGGGCCGGTTTCGCCCTGGTCTGGCTGGCGCTGTCACTGCTGACCTGGGACGCGCTGCGCTCCACGCGCCGCGCCGCGGCGGTGCTCCGTGCCGACGCCGCGCCGGAGGGGCTCGGCACAGGACCGCGCGTCGACGCGGATGTGCCTCCGCTCGAGGTCCGTCGCCCGCTATAAGTGGCCCATGACACCTAGTGAACCTCTGCACTGGAAGCTCGTCGTCGACTGCGCGGATCCGCATGCGCAGGCCGAGTTCTGGGCGGCGGCCCTCGGTTACCGGATCGAGGACAACAGCGGGCTCATCGGGCGGTTACTCGACGCGGGCGCGGCGCCCGAGGCCGCGACCGTGCAGATCCGGGGCCGCCGCGCCTGGCGGGACCTGGTCGCCGTACGGCACCCGGAGGACCCGTACGACGAACACAGCGGCACCGGTCTCGGCCGGCGCATCCTCTTCCAGCGCGTGCCCGAGCCCAAGAGCGGCAAGAACCGGATCCACCTGGATCTGCACCCGGGACCGGAGCGGCGCGCGGACGAGGTCGCACGCCTGGAGGAGCTCGGCGCGAGCGTGCTGCGGCATGTGAAGGAACCCGGCGGCGAGTGGTCGGTGATGCAGGACCCGGAGGGCAACGAGTTCTGCGTGCACTAGGCCCTGTCGTCAAATTCCCGTCTGCCGCGCGACGCCATGCACGCTCCCCCAAGCTCTTCGAGCAGGGGGACCCCCACTCGCCGCACCGGGCGAAAGCCCAAGTACATCCAGTACGAGGACTTCCGCCCGGCACTCGCCCAGCCTCCGGCCGGGGGACCCCAGAGCACGCTCCCCCAAGCTCTCGGCTTCTCCCCCACTCTCGGCTGCGCTCGAGCGGGGAGACCCCCATGAGCAGGGGGACCCCCATGACGCCGCTCGGCCCGCCCTCCGGGCGGACGACGGGAATTTGACGACAGGACCTAGCGAAGCAGAGCTGAATGTGAACTGTCCGTTAAGTGAACTGCCTGTCCAAATAGCGCCCTTGACGGAGAGTCAGTCTCGGATTCACCATCAGGCACCCCATTACCCATGGGTACCCTATGGAATTCGGAGCCCCCACATGAAGCTCTCCGTTCTCCCCGGGCGCACTTCGGCGGCCCTTGCCGTCTCGGTCGCCACATTGCTCGCCACCGCCTCGATAGCAGGGGCGGCCCCCGCCCCCGCGGCGGCCGCCGCGCCCGACATCCCGCTCGCGAACGTCAAGGCACACCTCACCCAGTTCCAGTCGATCGCCGCAGCCAACGGCGGCAATCGCGCACACGGCAGAGCCGGCTACAAGGCGTCGCTCGACTACGTCAAGGCCAAGCTGGACGCCGCCGGATTCACCACCACCATCCAGCAGTTCACCTCCTCCGGCCGCACCGGCTACAACCTGATCGCCGACTGGCCGGGCGGCGACACCAACCAGGTCGTCATGGCCGGGTCCCACCTCGACAGCGTGTCTTCCGGTGCCGGCATCAACGACAACGGGTCCGGTTCGGCGGCGGTGCTGGAGACCGCGCTCGCCGTGTCCCGCGCTCAGTACCAGCCCACGAAGCACCTGCGGTTCGCCTGGTGGGGCGCGGAGGAACTGGGTCTGGTGGGGTCGCGGTACTACGTGAACAACCTGTCCTCCGCCAACCGGGCGAAGATCAGCGGGTACTTGAACTTCGACATGATCGGCTCGCCGAACCCCGGCTACTTCGTCTACGACGACGACCCCGCGATCGAGAAGGTGTTCAAGGACTACTACGCGGGCCTGGGGGTCGCCACCGAGATCGAGACCGAGGGCGACGGCCGCTCGGACCACGCGCCGTTCAAGAACGCGGGCGTTCCGGTCGGCGGCATCTTCACCGGCGCCAGCAACACCAAGTCCGCGGCGCAGGCTGCGAAGTGGGGCGGCACGTCCGGTCAGGCCTTCGACCGCTGCTACCACTCGTCCTGCGACACGACGTCGAACATCAACGACACGGCGCTGAACCGCAACAGCGACGCGGCGGCCCATGCGGTGTGGGAGCTGAGCTCCTGACCGTACGAGGGTGCGCGCGGCACGCCGGCCGGCACGGTGACCGGGTCGGCCGGGCCGCCGGGCGAACCGGTCCCCGGCGGCCCGGCCGGGCACGGCCTGCGGTCGGTCCTCACTGGCCCTGGGCGTAGGGGTTTTCGGCGTAGAGGCGGGCGCGTTCGGTGAGGCGGGTCATCCGGGAGCGGGCCGAATCCAGTTGGTCGAGGTCGTCCGCGGCGGGCCCCTCCTCGGCGGCCAGGTCGGTCCAGACGCCGATCAGGTCGCGGCCGAGGTCCAGTCCCTGCGACGGGTCGCGGACCGCACGCCAGGCGGACGCGGCACTCTGGACGTTGCCGTAGGCGGACTGCGCGTCACCTTGGTGCCGGCAGACGCGGGCCAGGTCGAGGGAGAGCTGGAAGGAGCGCACCGCGTCGCCCGCCAAGTAGGCGATATAGGCGGTCAGTTCACGTAGTCGCAGTACCTCGGGGTGGTCCGCGCCCAGCGTCCGGGACGCGGCCTCCACCGTCTCCCCGGCCAGCGCGGACGCCACCTCGATCCGACCGTTCCGTACCGCCTCGTTGATCCGTGAGACGGGTTCCGCGAGCAGGGCGGGCTGCTCACCGAAGTCCGGTTCCAGTACGGCCTCGGCGACGGCGTCGAACCCCCGCGCGGGAGTGGGCTTCACCGGCTCCGTCAGATCGGCGAGTCCTGCGAGCGCGGCAGCATCGGCGAGTCCGGCCGACGCGGCTTGAGCGGAGGGTCCGGCCTGCGCGGCTGGAGCGGCGGGTCCGGCCTGCGCGGCTGGAGCAGCGGGTCCGGCCTGCGCGGCTGGAGCAGCGGGTCCGGCCTGCGCGGCTGGAGCAGCGGGTCCGGCCTGCGCGGCTGGAGCGGCGGGTCCGGCCTGCGCGGCTGGGCCGGAGCCTTCCGCCGGCGCGGACGCACCGGCGCCCCCGGCCTGGGAGGCGAAGGGCGGACGGGGCGGCCCAGCGGCCGCGGACTCCGGCACGGCGGACAGGTTCCGCGTCGCCGCCGTCCCGGGCTCGGGCAGAGCGCGCAATGTGAACGTCGCCACGTCACGGGCGGCCGGGGCGGGCACGGGATCCGGCACGACGTCCGGTACGGCGCCCGGCACGGACCCCTGTACCGCGCCCGGCACTGCACTCTTTACCGCGCCCGGCACGGACTCCCGCACGGCACCCGGCACAGGCCCCTGTACGGCATCCGGCACGGACTCCGATACGGCACCCGGCACGGACTCCGGTACAGCACCCGGCACAGACCCCTGTACAGACTCCCGTGCGGCACCCGGCACGGCGTCCTTCGGCTCAGGTGCGGGCCGGTCCGATGTCCACCTGTCGGATACCGCGTGGTCCGCGCTCGGCGACGCCGAGGGCCCCGGGACGCCCACGTGCAGCGGCTGCGCCGTGAAGGCGCTCGCGCCGTCCGGGGACACCTGGAGTGGCACCACGAACCCGATCCGTTCGTCGCGGACCGTCGCGTCCACGGGATGACCGGTCGCCAGGGTCAGACGGTGGAGGTAGTTCAGCACCGACGTGTGGACCGGCTCGTTGGCGGCCACCGGGACGGGACTGCCGCCGACCGTGGCCCGTCCGCTCACCGGCACATGGACCTCCACCGGAGCCGCCCGTGCGGCGGAGGCCGCGCCACGGGCACGCTTGTGTTCGCGGGAGAATCTGGACATCGTTCCCTCCACTCCGGATGGGGTGACGAAGGCGCGGGGTGGCGCGGTTCCAGACGGCCCCGGCCGCGTTGCGGGTGTACGTGATCGAGTCTCCAGGCTCGCCCCCACTGCACGTGTCACCGGAGCGTCACAGGTCCGTCCCAGGAACCCGCTGCCCGGCTCCACACGCCTTGACCACCGTGAGATCGTGCCTCGGAGGCCGTCGGCCGGCTCGGTCGAACCAACGTCACGGACTGTGTCGGCAGTTGGAGAGGAGCGATGCGGGGATGGCGGAACAAGGCCTGGGCGGGGGCCTGGGCGGTCCCGAGATCTGGCTCCGCGGACCGGTCGTCGCGCCGGCACCGCACCGGGTAGAGCCGCCCCGGCTCGTGGCGACGGCACGACGGTTCGCCTGGGTGGCCGTCCACGGCGGGGCGGGCACCACGACCCTCGCCACGGTCTTCGGCGGTCTTGACGCGGGCCGCGGCTGGCCCCGCCCGGAGCGCGGTGAACCGGAGTCGGTGCTCCTGGTGGCCCGTACGCACGCCACCGGCCTCGACGCCGTGTCACACACCCTGGACGTCTTCCGGCGGGGCGACGCACCTCCGGGCCTGGATCTGAACGCCGTGGTACTGGTCGCGGACGCACCCGGACGGCTGCCCCGCCCGCTCGTCCAGCACATCGAGGTGATCACGTCCGTCGTCGACGTGTACCGCGTCCCCTGGGTGAACGCCTGGCGCAGCAACGACTTCACGGCCGGGCCACCGCGCGAGTCCTCGCTCCTGGCCCGGCTCACCGGGAGTTCGTCCGGCGACCGGTGATGAGCCGTGTCCGCAGGGGTTCGTCGCCGGCCCGGGGCAGGGCGTCGCCGGCTTGTCCACGAACCCTCTATGCCGTGATGTCCTTCGCGGTGAACCGTGCCCACGCCGCCGAGCCGAACACCGCCGCGTACAGCGCCTGAAGGCCCAGGTTGCGCCGCAGGTCATCCCAGTACACCGGTTCACGCATCAGGTCGGCGAAGGAGAGCCAGTAGTGGGAGAAGAAGTACGGCTGTACCGCGTGCAGTTGAGGTATCTGGTCGAGGATCTGGACGGTGATCAGGAGTCCGACGGTGGTGGCCATCGCCGCGATGCCGCTGTTGGTGAGCGTGGATATGAACAGGCCCAGTGCCGCCACACCGATCAGTGAGGCCGCGACCACCAGGGCGATCAGCAGGGCCCGCAAGAGGCCCTCGCCGAAGCTGATCCGGGTGCCGGAGATGGTCGTCAGATCACCGAGCGGGAACAGCAGCGCGCCGACGGCCAGTGCCGAGGCCGCCACGACCAGGGTGGCGACCAGGCAGAACGCGAGCGTGGTGGCGTACTTCGTGAGCAGCAGCCGGGTGCGGCCCGCCGGGGCCACGAGCAGATAGCGCAGGGTTCCCGCGTTGGCCTCGCCCGCGATCGCGTCGCCGGCGATGACGCCGATCGCCATCGGCAGGAAGAACGGGAGCGTCGCCGCGAGTGAAGTGAACACCAGGAAAAGGCCGTTGTTGGTGATCTGCGCGATGAAGGCCGGGCCGCCACCGCCGCCGCCCCCGTCAGCCGGGGAGCCGCCGCTGGTCTCGATCTTCACCGCGATGCCCACCAGGATCGGCACCGCCGCGAGCACGGCCAGCAGGGCGATCGTCCGCCACCTCCGGAAGGTGGTCACCAGCTCGCTGCGGAAGAGGCCGAACGTCCACAACGGATGGCTCCCCGCCCCTGTGGAGGGGCTGATTCCCGCGGAGGGCAGGCGTGTTGCGGGTGCCGCGGACTTCGCCGGCCCCGCAGGCGGCGCGGGTGCTGGGGGTTTCGCCGATCCCGCGAGAGGCGCGGGTGCTGGGGGGTCCGCCGGCCCCGCGGTAGCCGCCGATGTCCCCGACTCCTCAGCCCGCGACATCGAACCCCTCCCCCGTGAGCGCCACGAACGCGTCCTCCAGTGACGCCCGTTCCACACCGAACCCGCGTACCCGGACCCCTGCCGCCACCAACGCGGCGTTGACATCGGCGAGTTCGCGGTCGGGTGGTTCGCCCGTCACCCCCGTCTCCGTGATGACCAGGTCCGCCACCCCCTGCTCCTTCAGCACCCGGGCCGCGTCCGCGGAGTCCGGGGTCGTCACGACCAGGCGGCCACGCGCACCCGCCGCCAGGTCACGCACCGCGCCCTGGGTGATCAGTCGGCCCTGTGCCATCACCGCCGCGTGCGAGCACACCTGCTCGATCTCGTCCAGGAGGTGCGAGGAGAGGAACACCGTCGTGCCGTCCGACGCCAACTCCCTGATCAGCAGCCGGATCTCACGCATGCCCTGCGGGTCAAGGCCGTTCGTGGGCTCGTCCAGGACCAGCAGTCGACGGGGTTGCAGCAGCGCCGCCGCCAGCCCCAGCCGCTGCTTCATCCCCAGCGAGTACGCCCTGGCCTTCTTGCCCGCTGCGGCGGTCAGTCCCACCCGGTCCAGTGCGGCGGACACCCGGGTGCGCCGGGTCCGCGGATCGGCGGTCGGGTCGGCGGCGTCGTAGCGGAGCAGGTTGTCCCGGCCGGACAGGAACCCGTACAGCGCGGGTCCCTCGATCAGCGCTCCCACGTGCGGCAGCACGACTCGGGACGAGCGCGGCATCGGCCGGCCCAGTACCCGCGCCGTGCCGGAGGTCGGTTCGATCAGGCCCATGAGCATGCGGATCGTGGTCGTCTTGCCGGAGCCGTTGGGCCCGAGGAACCCGAAGACACTGCCCGCCGGGACGGTCAGCTCGAGACCGTCGACGGCGAGCTGTCCGCCGCGGTAGCGCTTGGTGAGTCCACGGGTGGCGATCACCGCGTCCGCGGTGCCGTCTCCACCGCGCGTGTCCGGCTCACGGCCGGTGTCCGCCTCGCCGCGCGCGTCCGCCTCACGGTCCGTGCCTGACTCACGGCCCGTCTCCGCCCCGCCGCGCGTGTGCGCCTTTCCACGCGTGTCCGCCTCGCCCGGCTCGCGCTGCTCCGCGGCGGACAGGTCCTCCATGAACTCCTCGATTCGCCGTTCCCTCGGGGAACGTGTCCGGGCCGTGGGGCCCGGACACGTCCACTGTCGCTACTGGTCCGCGTTGGCCGCCTTCACCAGTGCGTCCTTGGTGACCGCACCGGCGTAGACCTTGCCGTCGTCCGTGATCAGCGCGTTCACCAGTCGGGTGGAGAAGACCGTGCCCGAGCCGAACTTGCCGGACACCTTGTCGCCCAGCGAGTCGAGGAACCGGGAGGCGTCCGCGGGGAGTTCGTCGGAGGACGAGTCCCCGGCGGCGCCGGCGCCCTCGCCCCCGTCGAGCCGGACGATGGTGGTCCAGCCCTCGCCGATGGTCTTCAGCCCGTCGAGATCCTTGCCCAGGTCCTCGCGACTCTCGTCGTGCCCGGCGCCCTTGGAAGCGTCGGGGCCCTTGGGAGCATCGGGGCCCTTGGCGCTGTCGTGGTCCCGCTTCTCCAGCTCGTCACCCTCGGTGACCTTCGTGCCCTTGGGCGGGCTGAAGTCGAAGGTGGAGGCGGCCGGCTTGGCGAAGCTCACCTCGGTGAAGCCCGCGTCGACGACGGCCGCGCCGCCGCTCGCCGGGACCAGTGTGAACTTCAGCGGCACACCCGTCTTCGCGTCCACCGCCACGGTGATGGCGCCGACCGTGGTACCGGACTGCTTCGGCTTGATCAGCAGCTTGTAGGCGTCACGGCCGGCGACCTGTGCGGTGCCGTCGACCGTCACGGACGTGGTGTCGTCGACCGCCTTCAGCGCCTCGTCGGCCAGTTCCTGGGGCGTGGCCGGGACGTCCTTCGGCATCTCCTCCTGAGCGTCGTCGGAACCGGCAGACGCGCCCGTGGAGTGGAACGCCTCGTTCGACGCGCTGTCGTACGCCCACACGTCATCGCCGTTGTGGATCAGGCTGTACTCGGACGCCTTGTCCAGGACCGACAGCTTCTGCTTGTCGGGGCCGTCGGCCGCGACGCGCAGGGTGTGGGTACCGGAGGCGAGCTCCATCAGCTTCGAGGCCGGGTCCGCACTCGAGTCACCGCCCGCAGCGCCGCCGGGAGCCAGGCTGCTCTCCAGGCCGCCGAGGCTGGGCAGGCCCAGGTCGGTGCTGATCTTCACCGTGCCGGACAGTTGCTGTACGTCCGACTTCGCCATCTTCTCGATGAGTTGCTGCGCGCTGATCTTCGGCAGATCGGGGTCGCCGGAGTCGGCGAGGGCCGGGACGAGCCCGATGGTCGCGGCGGCCACCCCCACCACCGTGAACGGAACGACGTACCGCGCGGCTTTTCGCCGCCCGGAGGGCGCCTCCCCGTCCATGGTGCTGTCGTCGGTTTCGTACGGTGCCATGTGTGCCTTACCTCCGTCGTCGGCGGCGGCCAACCGTCTGCACTCGTCCACCCCTTGCCGCCATTGTCCCCCGAAACGCTGTGAGGTGGTTTCTCAATCACACCAAATCGGCCGCGGCGAAGCGTCAGACCCCAGAGTCAACTCCGTGTACTCCTGGGGTATGACACGGGAGGGCGGCGCCTCCCCCACCCCGTAGGGGTTGGTGGAGAGGCGCCGCCGTTCCGGGTGGAGACGTCGCCCTCTGTCTCCGGGCACTGCCTCCTCTGTCTTCGGGCTGCTTTCTCTCTGCCGCCGGCTACTTCCTCCGCTGTCTTCGGGCTACTTCCTCCCCTGCCGCCGGGCTACTTCCGGCTCTGCCTCCGGGCTACTTCTGGATGAAGACGTAGTCCGCCTGGTACGGCACGCCCACGATCTTGCCGGGGGTGCAGGACCCACTCGGGGCCACGCCACCCACCGTGTTGAGGCGCAGGATCTCGGCCGTGTCCGCCAGGAGGCCGCGGTGCTTGCCGGACTGAGTGGCCTTCAGGTCGAGCTCGGGGATGTTCGTCGCACCGTTCGGGGTCTTGCTGATCAGCGAACCGGTGACCGCGCTGCGGTCCGGCGCGATCCACTGCGGTGTACCGGAGTTGGGCTTCACGAATGAGTGCGCGATACGGCCGCCGAGCAGGGCGCTGACGTCCCGCTGCGCGAAGGCGTAACCGCCGCCCTCCACGGGCTTGCACTCGTAGATCTGCTTGCCCTTGACCACCGAGGCCTGGAAGTTGTCCAGCGCGTCCCTGAAGTCGAAGGATGTGGTGACCTTGTGGAACTGGCCGCGGACGGCGCCGCCCGGGAACTCGGCCGTGTGCAGGTTGGCGTAGAACGAACCCGGATCGTTCTTCAGCCGCTTCAGCAGGGCCGCGTCCTTGACCTTGACGGTGCCGGTCACGGACTGGTGCTTGATGTTGCCGAGCAGCTTGGTGAAGTCGATCTTGATTCCGCCGTTGACGCCCTTGGCGCCCTGGTGGATGTGGAGCAGGGTCGGCTTGCCCGTGCCGCGCCACTTCACGGCGACGGACACCTTGTCCCCCTTGACCCTGACGAACTGAAGGGCCGCGCCGTCCTTGTCCCCGACGGCGGGGCCGCCCTTGACGGGGACCTCGTTGGCGCCCCGAAGGCCGGCGGCGAGGATCGTGCCGCCGTAGCTTCCGGCCGCGACGCCGCTCTGCGCGATGACCTCGGTCCGGTCGCCGTGTGCGGTGTGGTCGTTACCGCCGCCGCTGGTGCTGCTTGCGCTCTGGTGCTTGGTTCCGCTGTCGGCGACCGCCGGGATCACCGCCGCGGCAACACCCGCCGCGGCGACCACCGCGACGCTGGTCATGATCAGGCTCTTGCGGCGCTTCGTGAACGTAGCGTCAGTACCCATGATCGGAAATCTCCCCGTTTGACAGCTGACACCCCCTGCGTCAGCTTCTGGGCATGGGTACGGAACGGATCCGAGTCTGGACTCAATCCAAAAATGTGACCTGCATCACATTGAACAGAAAACGATGACAGAACTGTCACGGATGTGGCAGAGGCGTCACGAGAGGGTCCCGAGAGGGGCACCGGGACGTGGGCGGGCGTACCGAAGGAAAGTGAAATGCCTGGTCAGACGTCGATCGTCAACCGTCGGCCTGTGTTCACCCCGCCCTGCGGAGCCCCGCCGCCGGGCGCGGCCGGACCAGCCCGACCGGCCCGCCAACCCCGAGTTCGGCCAACCCACCAGCACACCGACCAGCCCGACAGCCCACGAGCCCAACGGCGCGCGGCCGGCACTCACGGCTCAGTAGGCGTCCACGCACGCACACCCCACGCATGCACACCCCGACGCATGCGCACCCCGACGCATGCACACCCGACCCGCGACCCACTCGCGGGCGTACCACTGAGTGGCGTACCTCAGCCGGCCCGGTGCACCACCGCGTCGCACAGTTCCACCAGCGCCGCCTTGGCGTAGCAGTCCGGGAGGGGTGCCAGGGTGGAGCGGGCCTCCTCCGCGTAGCGGATGGTGTCGCGTCGGGCGTGCTCCAGGGCCGGGTGTTCGCGCAGCCGGGACAGGGCCTCGGCGTGGCGGGCGTCGTCCGAGAGGTCGGACTCCAGCAGCTCGGCCAGCGCGATGTCCTCGGCCAGGCCGAGCCGCGCCACGCGCTCGCGCAGCCGCAGCACCGGCATCGTGGCGATGCCCTCACGCAGATCCGTACCGGGCGTCTTTCCCGACTCATGAGAGTCGGAGGCGATGTCCAGCACGTCGTCCGCGAGCTGGAAGGCGATGCCGAGCCGCTCCCCGTACTGCGTGAGGATGTCGACGACCGTCTCGTCGGCCCCGGACATCATCGCCCCGAAGCGTCCGGCGACCGCGACCAGCGACCCGGTCTTGCCGCCCAGGACGTCGAGGTAGTGGTCAATGGGGTCACGGCCGTCGCGCGGCCCCGCCGTCTCCAGGATCTGGCCCGTGACCAGGCGCTCGAACGCCTCGGCCTGGATCCGGACCGCCTCGGGACCGAGGTCGGCCAGTATGTGCGAGGCGCGCGCGAACAGGAAGTCGCCGGTGAGGACCGCGACCGAGTTGCCCCAGCGGATGTTGGCGCTGTCGACCCCGCGCCGCACGTCCGCCTCGTCCATCACGTCGTCGTGGTACAGCGTCGCCAGGTGAGTGAGCTCGACGACCACCGCGGAGGGGACGATCCCCGGCGCGTAGGGGTCGCCGAACTGCGCGGCGAGCATCACGAGCAGCGGCCTGAACCGCTTTCCGCCCGCCCGTACGAGGTGCTGGGCGGCCTCCGTGATGAAGGGGACCTCGCTCTTGGTGGCTTCGAGCAACCCCTCCTCGACAGCCGCCAATCCGGCCTGGACATCGGCTTCGAGAGCCTGGTCCCGCACGCTCAGCCCGAACGGCCCGACGACGGTCACGAGGGTCTCCTGTCTGCTGACGCTCTCATTGGCGGTACTGGGTCAGTGAGACGGCTGCGACGACGACGGGCCCCTGTGTTTGTCGATGTGTCGCTGCCATCACTCAAGTCAGCGTATCCGGTCGCCTTTCGATCACAGAGGGCGCCCGTCCCCCGTACCCTCCGCTTCGCTCTCGCGGACGGGTGCTCCACTACCCGGGCGCCATGCGATCACGCCGGGTATGTTCCCAAAAGGGCGACAAGCAGTCGCATGACATAGAACACACGAGAATAGACCCATAGGGAAAACTACAAATCTGCACGGTCGGTACGAAACGTACGAACCCCGCCTCCGAGGTCCCCCATGCGTGTGAGTACGTCCTTCCCCCACGAGACCTTCCACGAGGACACGCGGATTCCGCTGTCGGACGGCACACGGCTGTACGCGCGCGTGTGGCGACCGGTGGAATCCGGGCCCGGCTCGGCGGCCGGCCCCGTACCGGCGCTCCTGGAGTACGTCCCGTACCGCCTGACCGACGCGACGGCCCCGCGCGACGGGCAGCGCCATCCCTGGTACGCCGGGCACGGCTACGCGTCCGTCCGCGTGGACGTCCGCGGGCACGGCAACTCCGAGGGGACTCCGGGCGACGTGTTCTCGGACGTGGAACTGGCCGACGGCGTGGAGGTGATCGACTGGCTCGCCTCCCGGCCCTGGTGCTCCGGTCGTGTGGGCATGTTCGGCATCTCCTGGGGAGGCGGCAACTCCCTGCGGCTCGCGGCGCTCGCGCCCGAGCCGCTCAAGGCGGTCGTCACGGTCTGCGGCACGGACGACCGCTACGACAACGCGGGGCACTACAGGGGAGGTTCCGTCCTCGCCGAGGAGATGCACGCCGGGGCGGCCGCGATGCTCGCCTTCGCCTCCCGGCCGCCCGACCCGCAGTACGTGGGCGACGTCTGGCGGGACATGTGGGTGAAGCGGCTGGAGGAGATGCAGCCCCTCGGCCACGCCTGGCTCGGCCATCAGACCCGCGACGGCTACTGGCGGCACGACAGCGTCCGTGCGGACTACGGGGCGGTCCGGGCCGCCGTCCTCGCGGTCGGCGGCTGGCACGATCCGCACCGGGACACCGTGCTGCGGCTGGTCGAGAACCTGCCCTCCGAGCGCGTACGAGGCGTGATCGGGCCCTGGTCGCAGCAGTACCCGGACCGCGAACTGCCACCGGGCCCGGCGATCGGCTTCCTCCAGGAGACGCTGCGGTGGTGGGACCACTGGCTGAAGGACGTGGACACGGGCGTGATGGGAGAGCCGTTGCTCCGCTCCTACCTGGCCGACCCGCATCCCCCGATCACGCCCCCGCCCCCGGAGCCCCCGAGGGTTCCGGCCACGTCCCGGGGCGCGGCCACGCCTCGGGTCCCGGTCGCGTCCCAAGGCCCGTCGACCCCCTGGAGTCCGCCCACACCCCCAGGCTCCGCCACATCCCAGGACCCCACCACGCTCCAAGGCTCCGCCACGCCCCAAGGCCCCGCCACACCCGGGGGCCCTGCCTCGGCCACCGCCTCGGTTCCACCCGGGGCCAACCCCCCGATCCGCCCGACCCGCCCGGCCACCGCGCGTCCGGCGCTGCCCGGGCGCTGGGTCGGCGACGAGTCCTGGCCGTCGCCGGCCGTCTCCACGCGGTCCCATGTTCTGCCGGGTACCCCCGTCGTGGTGCACTCACCGCAGCACACCGGGTCGGACGCGGGTCGTTTCGTCCCGCTGGGAAGCGACGGCGGTTTTCCGCCGGACCAGCGGGAGGACGACGGGAAGTCGGTCTGCTTCGATTTCGATGTGCCGGAGGAGTTGTGGATCCTCGGCCGGCCCCGGGTGCGGCTGCGGTTGACCTCGCCGGTGGAGCGGGGCCAGGTCGCGGCGCGGCTGTGCGACGTGGCACCGGACGGCTCGTCGACGCTGATCACGTGGGGAGTACTGAACCTGTCCGCGCGGCAGGGGACGGACCGGGTGGTGCCATGGCCACCCGCTGGCACGGAGGAGGTCTCCTTCGAGCTGGACCCGATCGGCCATGTGCTCCGCGCGGGCCGACGACTCCGGCTCGCCGTGTCGTCGGCGTACTGGCCGTGGATCTGGCCGCAGACGAGCTCTCGGTTCACGCTGGATCCGGCGGGAAGCGTGCTCGAGCTCCCGGTCAGGGACCCGGATTCCGGTGCGGCCGTCACCTTCGACGAGCCCGAGCAGGCGGAGCCGCTGGGAGTGATCACACCGACGACACTGGACGAGCCCCGCCCGGAACGCCTGGTGGTACGCGACGTGGCCGCCGGCGTTCGGCGTCTTGAGGTGGACCCGAGCCCCGACGCCGTCCGCGTCCATCCGGACGGCCTCGAGTACTCGGAGGAGGCTCGGGTGACGTACACGATCCAGGACTCGGACCCGCTCAGCGCCCGGGCCCACTCGGACTGGACGATCCGCCTGCACCGCCCCGAGCTGGCGTGGAACACCACGGTGGAAACACACTCCCACCTCGCCTGCACCGCCACGGACTTCATCGCCTCGGACGAGGTGATCTGCCGGGACGGGGACGAGGTGGTCTTCCACCGCACCTGGGAGAAACGCCTCCCGCGCACCGCCGGCTGACCACAACCTCCGGGACACGGCCGCACCGGCTCGCTCTCACAGCGAGCACCCCACGCCCGCCTCGCCTCCGCTGTGGCTCGCCTCAACGCCGGCTGTCTCCGCGCGCCGACTGTCTCCGCGCGCCGACTGTCTCCGCGGTGGCTCGCCTCCGCGCGGCCCGCCCCCGCGCGGACGACGGGAATTTGACGACAGGACCTAGCGGAACAGCCGTTCCAGCACCACGGCGATCCCGTCGTCCTCGTTCGACAGCGTCACCTCATCGGCCACCGCCTTCAGTTCGGCGTGCGCGTTGGCCATCGCCACGCCATGGGCCGCCCAGTCGAACATCGGGATGTCGTTGGGCATGTCACCGAAGGCGATCGTCGCCCCGGGCGTCAGGCCCAGATGTCCGGCCGCCAGGGCGAGTCCGGTCGCCTTGGTCACGCCGCATGGCTGGAGTTCGACGGTTCCGGGGCCCGACATCGTCACCGTGGCCAGGGAACCGACCGCGGCCCGGGCGGACGACGCCAACTCGTCGTCCGACAGCCAGGGGTGGCGCATCAGCACCTTGCTGATCGGCTCCGTCCAGAGGTCGTCCCGGCGCTCCACCCGCACCGCGGGCAGCGTCGGGTGCGGCATCTGGTAGCCGGGCTCGATGAGAGTCAGACCGTCCACACCGTCCTGGTCCACGGCCGCGTAAACCTGCCCCACCTCCGCCTCGATCTTCCCGAGCGCCGTCCACGCAAGCTCCCGGTCCAGCTTCACCGACCACAGCAGCTCGTCCGCCCCCGCGTCGTAGAGCTGCGCCCCCTGGCCGCACACCGCCAGCCCCTTGCTGCCCAGGTCCTCGAGGAGCGGCCGCACCCGGGGAGCCGGGCGGCCGGTCACGACGAGGTGCTGGGCGCCCATCGCCACCGCTCTCGCCAGAGCGGACCGCGAACGGTCCGAGAGCGTGTCGTCGGACCGCAGCAGCGTTCCGTCCAGATCAGTGGCAATAAGTGAATATGCAATCGGTGCGGGCATGATCAGAGAATACGGATGCATGCTGTGCGCAGCCCGACCCGAACCGGACGTTGACCGCCGCCACGAGCGCCGCGCGCATCACCAGAGACACGTTCGAAACCACTCGAAGCCCTACAAATGACCGGGCGCGCAAAGCGGTTCACGCGCCGCGTCCGAGCATCGAGCGCACCAGCACGCGTCTCGCCGCACCGCGTACCGGCCCACGCGCCCAGCGCGTCCGTCAACCGTGCGCCGCCGCCAGATGTTTGGCCAACCGCGGTGAGGCGAACTCCGTGCCGCAGACGAACCGCATCACCGGCCCGTACGATGCCGCCGCCGGCAGCCCGGTGAAGTACAGCCCCGGCAGCGAGGACCCGAACCCGGCGCCCAGCCGTGGCGTGCCCCGGCTCACCGCGAGCCGGGTGCGCAGTTCGTGCCCGAGGAAGTCCATGGCCGACAGCGACACCCGGTAGCCGGTCGCGGCGATGACGTGGTCGGCATTGAGCTTCTCCGTACGGCCGTCCGGCGTTCGGACGACCAGTGACGGGTTCCCGTCCGCCGTCTCGGTCCGTACGATCCGCTCCACCTCGCACACGTCGACCTTGCCCTCGAACCTGTCCCGCAGCCACCAGGCGCCGAGCGGACCGAGGATCCGGCGGACCAGGAAGTGCCGTGGCTGCGACGACGGCAGATGGCGGTACGGGTGCGGGTAGTAGCTGATCGCGTAGAGCGACCAGGCCCTGCCGAACGGCGACTTGGGGCGCAGGCGCGGCTGCTTCCAGGGCGGGGCGCCGAAGGCCACGGCGCCCCGGCCGCGCGCCACCACCCGCACCCGCGCTCCCGCCTCGGCCGCGAGCGCCGCCGTCTCCAGCGCGGACTGCCCCGCTCCGACGACGATCAACTCCTTGCCGGAGAACCGGCCCAGGTCGTGGTGCTGTGAGCTGTGCGAGACCGGTGAAGTGACGGCGGGGCCGTCGGGTGTGGTGAGCTCGGGCGGCAGATGGGCGAGCCCGGACAGGCCGGTGGCCACCACGACCGCCCGGGCGATCAACAACTCCCCCGAGTCCAGCTTGAGTTCGAAGCCGCCGGATCCGTTCCGGCCCACGGAGACGAGGCGCACCCGCTCCAGTTCGGGAACCAGCTGCTGCTGGAACCATTCGCCGTACGCGCTGAACGTCTCGACGGGAATGATGTCCTCGTCCGCCACGAGCCTCGGTATCCCCGCCGCGGCGCAGTAGTCGCCGAGGGTGCGGCCGGGTTGCGGGGCGTCGATGCTGGAGGCGGCCGGGGTCGACTTGAGGAGCATCCCCTCGGGCATGTGCGCACGCCAGCTGATCATCGGCTCGGCCGGACGGCCGATGAGCCGCCCGATCCGCAGCAGACCCTCGACCAGCCGCTTCGGCTCCTCCGTGCCCGTCGTCGGCCACACGAAGGCGCGGCAGAGATGGCGTGAGACGGCGGCCGGGGTGCAACGGTCCTCGGTGATGGCGTACATCGGGACGCCGAGCCGTCCCAGGCTGCGGATGGCGCCGACTCCACCGTGGTGCAGCGGGTAGTCGCCGAACTTCACGATCAGCCCCGGCACGTCCCGGTCCACTGCGAATGGCACACCGCCGGTGCTTTCGGCCACTGGTCCCCCCACGTGTCCCCCACGGCGCGGACTCGCCGCGTCCGTTCCCCGAGGACGCCAAGGGGTCCTTGCACTATGCCCGCCCGGGTCGCGCGGCCCGGCACCGCTCCCCCAAGCTCTCGGCTGCGCTCGAGCAGGGGACACCCCCATCCAGGGCTCTCCGGCGCCTTGCGATGCACGGCACCAGACCACGCGACCTCATCGGACGCCCATAGTGCAAGGACCCCTAAGCCGGAATCGGACACTCCAACAAGACCACTCCAATCGGACATTACGAACTCTTTAGGCACTGCCCGCGAAGGTCTGCTGGACGTAACGTGTGGCCCAACAACACGGAAAGTGAGGCAGCAACCCATGCCCCCCTTTGATGCCCCCGAAGACGATCCCTTCGGCCCGCACAATCTTCCGTACGGCGTGTTCTCCCTGAACGGCTCCGGGTCGGGCCCGGCGGACCGAAAAGTCGGTGTCCGGATCGGCGACCACGTGCTCGACGCGGGCGCGGCGGCGACGGCACTCGGCTCCCCGTACGCCACGCTGCTCACCCAGCCCACGCTGAACCCGCTGCTGGCAGCTGGACGGACCACGTGGTCGGACGTACGCCGGGCCCTCACGGCCTGGGTGACGGTCCACCGGGAGGCCATCGAACCCCTGCTGCACCCGCTCTCCTCGGTCACCCTGCACCTCCCCTTCGAGGTTGCGGACTACGTCGACTTCTACGCGTCGGAGAACCACGCCCGGAACGTCGGCCGGATCTTCCGCCCTGACGCCGCGGACTCCCTCACGCCCAACTGGAAGCATCTGCCGATCGGTTACCACGGGCGGTCGGGGACGGTGGTGGTGTCGGGCACGGACGTCGCGCGCCCCTCCGGTCAGCGGAAGGCACCCACCGACCCCACGCCGGTGTTCGGCCCCTCCGTCCGCCTGGACATCGAGGCGGAGGTCGGCTTCGTCGTCGGCGTCCCAACAGCCCAGGGCACCCCGGTCCCGCTGTCGGGCTTCCGCGACCACGTCTTCGGCCTCTGCCTGCTCAACGACTGGTCGGCCCGCGACATCCAGGCCTGGGAGTACGTCCCGCTCGGCCCCTTCCTCGGCAAGTCCTTCGCCACCTCGATCTCGGCGTGGATCACCCCGCTGGATGCTCTGGAGGAGGCCCACGTCGCCCCTCCCGCCCGGACCCACCCCCTCCTGCCCTACCTGGACGACTCGGCCGAGACCTCGGACGGGCCCGGCGGCTACGACCTGCGCATCTCCGTCGCGATCAACGGCCACACCGTTTCGGAGCCGCCGTTCTCGACGATGTACTGGACCGCCGCGCAGCAACTCGCCCACATGACCGTGAACGGTGCCTCGCTCCGAACGGGCGACCTCTACGGCTCCGGCACGGTCAGCGGCCCGTCCGCGGACCAGCGCGGCTCCCTGCTGGAGCTGACCTGGAACGGCCAGGAGCCCCTCGAACTCCCCGACGGCAAGCGGACGTTCCTGGAGGACGGCGACGTCGTGACCCTGACGGCATGGGCCCCCGGCCCGGACGGCGTCCGGGTGGGTCTGGGCGAGGTCACCGGGCGGATCGTGTCCGGCTGAGAGCCAGGCCTTCGCTCCCGCTGAGGCAACCGATGTGCCCGCCCCGCCGGCCCACCGACGGGCGGGCCGGCGCCGTGCCCACGGGCACCTGGGGCGTTCCGGCCCGGCCTGAGCGCGGCCTCGCCGCTTCCGCAGGTGGCGGGGCACTGGCAGAGCCAGATCCTGCGTGGGTCCGCGCGTCGCCGCAGGTCAGTCCGACTCCCGCCTATATCCAGTCGTCCGGCTCCGGCTCCTGATCCAGCTCCGGCCAGTCCGGGTCGGGGGCGGGGGCCGGGGTGGGGGCAAGGGCGGGGGCGGGGGCGGAGGCATCGTCCGGCACCGGGGTGTCGGACGCCGCCGGCTCCCCGGACAGGGACCTCATCACCTCGAGCACCCCCTCCCCGTACGTCGCCAGCTTCTTCTCGCCCACCCCGCTGATCACGGCCAGTTCCGCCACTGTCGTGGGATGGATCGTGGCGATCTCCCTCAGCGTCGCGTCGTGGAAGATCACATATGCGGGGACGCCCTGTTCCTTCGCCTGGGCCGCGCGCCAGGAGCGCAGGGCTTCGAAGGCCGGGAACAGCTCGGGCGCGAGATCGACGGAGGCCTTCGCCTTGCGTTCGCTCTTCGGCGCCGCGGTCCGGGTGACGGCCGGCTTCGGCGGCTCCTTGCGCAGCGGCACCTCCCGCTCGCGCCGCAGTACCGACCCGCTCTCCTCGGTCAGCACCAGCGTGCCGTACTCGCCCTCGACCGCCAGCAGCCCCTGCGCCAGCAACTGCCGGGCCACGCCTCGCCATTCGCCCTCGGACAGCTCCTCGCCGATGCCGAACACCGACAGCTGGTCGTGGTCGAACTGGATGACCTTCGCCGTTTTGCGTCCGAGCAGGATGTCGACGATCTGGACCACGCCGAACTTCTGCCGCCGCTCGCGCTCCAGCCGCCATACCGTGGAGAGCAGCTTCTGCGCGGCGATCGTGCCGTCCCAGGTCTCCGGCGGGGTCATGCAGGTGTCGCAGTTGCCGCACGCCGTTGCCTGCGGCTCCTGGCCGAAGTAGGCGAGGAGCTGGCCCCGGCGGCACTGCGCCGTCTCGCACAAGGCCAGCATCGCGTCCAGGTGGGCCATGGCCCGGCGCCGGAAGCCCTCGTCGCCCTCGTTGCTCTGGATGAGCTTGCGCTGCTGGACCACGTCCTGGAGGCCGTACGCCATCCATGCCGTGGACGGCAGTCCGTCCCGCCCCGCGCGGCCCGTCTCCTGGTAGTAGCCCTCGACGGACTTCGGCAGGTCGAGGTGGGCGACGAAGCGGACGTCCGGCTTGTCGATGCCCATCCCGAAGGCGATCGTCGCGACCACGACCAGGCCTTCCTCGCGCAGGAACCGTGCCTGGTGCGTCGCTCGGGTGCCCGCGTCCAGTCCCGCGTGGTACGGCACCGCCTCCACGCCGTTGCGCGACAGGAACTCCGCCGTCTTCTCCACCGAGTTGCGCGAGAGGCAGTACACGATGCCCGCGTCGCCCGCGTGCTCCTCCTTGAGGAAGGACAGCAGCTGCTTCTTGGGGTCGGCCTTCGGCACGATCCGGTACTGGATGTTGGGCCGGTCGAAGCTCGCCTCGAAGTGACGCGCCTCCGGCATGCCCAGCCGTTCGGTGATCTCACGGTGTGTGGCGCGGGTGGCCGTCGCCGTCAGCGCGATCCGTGGCACGTCGGGCCAGCGTTGGCCGAGGAGTGACAGCGTGAGGTAGTCGGGGCGGAAGTCGTGGCCCCACTGCGACACACAGTGCGCCTCGTCGATCGCGAAGACGGAGATCTTGCCCCGGGAGAACAGGTCCAGCGTGGCATCAATACGCAGCCGCTCCGGTGCCAGGTAGAGCAGGTCCAGTTCGCCCTGGAGGAACTCGGCCTCGACCACGCGCCGCTCGTCGAAGTCCTGCGTGGAGTTGATGAACCCGGCGCGCACGCCCAGTGCCCGCAGGGCGTCCACCTGGTCCTGCATCAAGGCGATCAGAGGGGAGACCACGATGCCCGTGCCGGGTCTGACCAGGGCGGGGATCTGGTAGCAGAGCGACTTTCCGCCGCCGGTCGGCATGAGGACGACGGCGTCTCCGCCCGCCACCACATGCTCGATGATCTCTTCCTGCCGGCCGCGGAATGCCTGGTAGCCGAAGACCCGGTGCAGCGCGGCCAGCGCCTCGCTCTCACCGCCTGCCGTCGGCGTGTCCGCTTCGGTCGTCACAACCGTCCCGCCCATCCCCTGCATCGCCCGTCCCCCGTGCGTCGTCCCTCGACCACTGCGTCCACGATAGGGGCCCGCGCCGACAACGCCCGAGTTATCCACAGGCTGCCTGGCGAACCCGGCGCGCACCGGGTCAAGGACACGACAGTCGTTCACACGTACGCGGGAGACCTGCCCGTTTCCGGCCGATAGCCTGATTGGAACCGGCGAGACTCCGTCCCATGGGAGCACTGATGAGCGTCGCACCGAAGGCGTCCACACCCAGCTGGCCGATCCCGCCCGAGGGCGGCTGGACCGCCGACGACCTGGACCGGCTTCCGAATCTGCCTCCGCACACGGAACTGATCGACGGGAGCCTGGTCTTCGTGAGTCCGCAGACCCTCTTTCACGAACGCGCAGTCGACTTCTTCAAGTGGCAGCTCCAGTCGCTGGCGCCGGCGGACTTCGAAGTCATCCGCGAGTTCACCATCGACATCGACCGGCAGAACCGGCCGGAGCCGGACGTGATCGTGGTGAACGGGGACGTGGTGGACGACCCGGAGCAGACCCGGTACCCCGCCGAAGCCGTCGTACTGGCCATCGAGGTCGTCTCGGCGGACTCCGTGTCACGGGACCGCGAGACCAAGCCGCTGAAGTACGCCCGGGCGGGGATCGCCCACTACTGGCGGGTCGAGAACGAGAAGGGCCTCGCCGTGGTGCACGCCTTCGAGCTGGAGCCCACCACCGGCGCGTACACGAGCGTGGGCATCTTCCGCGAGCGGATGAAGGTGACCGCTCCCTTCCCGGTGGACCTGGACCTCACCGGGATCAAGCCACGCCGCAAGGAGAGCGAGTAACCCGGCCCAGATCACCACAGCGGCCCGGCAGCCCCGAGATGGGGCCGCCGGGCCGCTGCGTACGAGAACGAGGACAGGCGGCGCGTCAGCGCACGAACACCCCCGCCTGCCCCGCCAGATCCAGGAAGTACTGCGGCGCCACACCCAGCACCAGCGTGACCGCCACACCCACCGCGATAGCCGTCATCGTCAGCGGTGACGGGACCGCGACCGTCGGGCCTTCCGGCTTCGGCTCGCTGAAGAACATCAGCACGATCACCCGGATGTAGAAGAACGCGGCGATCGCGGACGAGATCACACCGATCACGACCAGCGGAGCCGCCCCGCCCTCCGCCGCCGCCTTGAAGACGGCGAACTTCCCGGCGAAGCCGGAGGTCAGCGGGATGCCCGCGAAGGCCAGCAGGAACACCGCGAAGACCGCAGCGACCAGCGGCGACCGGCGGCCGAGCCCCGCCCACTTGGACAGGTGCGTGGCCTCGCCGCCCGCGTCCCGGACCAGCGTGACCACGGCGAACGCGCCGAGCGTCACGAACGAGTACGCGGCCAGATAGAAGAGCACGGACGAGACGCCGTCGGGAGTGGTGGCGATGACACCCGCGAGGATGAAGCCCGCGTGCGCGATCGACGAATACGCCAGCATCCGCTTGATGTCGGTCTGGGTGATCGCGACGATCGCGCCGCCCAGCATGGTGACGATCGCGACGCCCCACATCACCGGCCGCCAGTCCCAGCGCAGGCCGGGCAGGACGACGTAGAGGAGACGAAGCAGGGCGCCGAAGGCCGCGACCTTCGTGGCCGCCGCCATGAAACCGGTGACCGGGGTGGGCGCGCCCTGGTAGACGTCCGGGGTCCACATGTGGAACGGCACCGCGCCGACCTTGAACAGCAGGCCCATGACGACCATCGCGGCGCCGACGAGCAGCAGCGCGTCGTTGCCCATGGTGTCGGCCAGCGCCGGGTTGACATCGGGGACCGTGCCGTCGACGACCTGGGCGATCGTCGCGAAGGACACCGAGCCCGCGTAGCCGTACAGCAGGGCGATGCCGAACAGGGTGAACGCGGAGGCGAAGGCGCCGAGGAGGAAGTACTTGACCGCGGCCTCCTGCGACATGAGCCGCTTGCGGCGGGCCACCGCGCACAGCAGGTACAGCGGCAGCGAGAACACTTCCAGGGCGACGAACAGCGTCAGCAGGTCGTTGGCCGCCGGGAAGATCAGCATGCCGCCGACTGCGAAGAGCAGCAGCGGGAACGCCTCGGTGGTGGTGAACCCGGCCTTCACCGCGGCCTGTTCGCTCTCGCTGCCGGGCACGGAGGCGGCCTGCGCGGCGAAGGAGTCGACGCGGTTGCCGTGCGCGGCCGGGTCGAGGCGCCGCTCGGCGAAGGTGAACACCCCGATCAGACCGGTGAGCAGGATGACGCCCTGCAGGAAGAGGGAGGGTCCGTCGACGGCGATGGCGCCCATGGCCGCGATATGGGCCTTGGTGGTGCCGTATCCGCCGGCCGCGAGGGCGACGACCGCGGCGAACGCGGCGGCCATCGCGACGACGGAGACGAACAACTGGACGTGGTAGCGGGACTTGCGCGGTACAAAGGCCTCGACGAGCACGCCGACGATCGCTGCCCCGATGACGATCAGGGTGGGCGACAGCTGTCCGTACTCGATCTTCGGCGCGTCGATCTTGGAGATCGGCTCCGCCGCGGTTGTCCACAGGCTGTGGACGGCTGGTGCGCTCACTTGGCCGCCTCCACGTCGGGCTGGGGGTCCTTCTGCTGTACGTCGGACATGGTGTGCTGGACCGCCGGGTTGACGATGTCGGTGACCGGCTTCGGATAGACGCCCAGGAAGATCAGCAGTGCGATCAGCGGGGCGACGACCACGAGTTCGCGCAGCTTGAGGTCTGGCATCTCCGCGACCTCGGCCTTAACCGGGCCCGTCATCGTCCGCTGGTAGAGGACGAGGGTGTAGAGCGCGGCCAGGACGATGCCGAAGGTGGCGATGATGCCGATCACCGGGTAGCGGGCGAACGTGCCGACCAGGACCAGGAACTCACTCACGAACGGGGCCAGGCCCGGCAGGGACAGCGTCGCCAGGCCGCCGATCAGGAAGGTGCCGGCGAGCACGGGTGCCACCTTCTGCACGCCTCCGTAGTCGGCGATCAGACGCGAGCCGCGACGCGAGATCAGGAAGCCCGCCACCAGCATCAGGGCGGCGGTGGAGATCCCGTGGTTGACCATGTAGAGCGTCGCCCCGGACTGGCCCTGGGTGGTCATCGCGAAGATGCCCATGATGATGAACCCGAAGTGGGAGATCGACGCGTACGCCACCAGGCGCTTGATGTCGCGCTGGCCGACCGCGAGCAGCGCCCCGTAGATGATGCTGATCAGGGCGAGGACGAGGATGACCGGCGTCGCCCACTTGCTCGCCTCCGGGAAGAGCTGGAGGCAGAAGCGGAGCATCGCGAAGGTGCCCACCTTGTCCACGACCGCCGTGATCAGTACGGCGACCGGGGCGGTGGCCTCGCCCATGGCGTTGGGCAGCCAGGTGTGCAGCGGCCACAGCGGCGCCTTCACCGCGAAGGCGAAGAAGAAGCCGAGGAAGAGCCATCGTTCGGTGCCGGTGGCCATGTCCAGGTTGCCGCTCGCGCGCGCGTCCGCGATCTCGCTGAGCGAGAACGTGCCGGCGACCACATAGAGACCGATGACGGCGGCCAGCATGATGAGGCCGCCGACGAGGTTGTAGAGCAGGAACTTCACCGCGGCGTACGAGCGCTGCGTCGCCGCCGCCTTGTCGCCGTGCTGGTGGGCGCGGTCCCCGAAGCCTCCGATGAGGAAGTACATCGGGATCAGCATGGCTTCGAAGAAGATGTAGAAGAGGAAGACGTCGGTGGCCTCGAAGGAGAGGATCACCATCGCCTCGACGGCGAGGATCAGGGCGAAGAAGCCCTGCGTCGGCCGCCACCGCGACGACTTGGTCTCCAGCGGGTCGGCGTCGTGCCAGCCCGCGAGGATCACGAACGGGATCAGCAGCGCGGTCAGCGCGATCAGCGCCACCGCGATGCCGTCCACGCCCAGTTCGTAACGCACCCCGAAGTCCGCGATCCAGGCGTGGGACTCGTTGAGCTGGTATCGGTCGCCGCCCGGTTCGAAGCGGACCAGGATCACCACGGCGAGCACCAGTGTGGCCAGCGAGACCAGCAGCGCCAGCCATTTGGCGGCGGTCCGCCGGGCGGCCGGGACGGCAGCCGTGGCGATCGCCCCGACCGCCGGAAGCCCAGCCGTCACCGTCAGGAGCGGGAACCCTGCGTTCACTACTTGCGACATCGTGGTCACACCCCCCTCATCAGCAGGGTCGCGGCGATGAGGATCGCCGCACCGCCGAACATCGAGACCGCGTAGCTGCGCGCATAGCCGTTCTGCAGCCTGCGGAGCCGTCCGGACAGACCGCCGACCGAGGCCGCCGTGCCGTTGACGACGCCGTCCACCAGGGTGTGGTCGACGTACACCAGGGAGCGCGTGAGGTGCTCCCCGCCGCGGACCAGGACGACGTGGTTGAAGTCGTCCTGGAGGAGGTCGCGCCGGGCTGCCCGGGTGAGCAGAGATCCGCGTGGGGCGACGACCGGGACGGGACGGCGCCCGTACTGGGCGTAGGCGATGCCTGCGCCGATGACCAGGACGACCATCGTGGACAGGGTGACCGTCAGGGCGCTGACCGGCGGGTTGCCGTGCTTGTACCCGGTGACGGGCTCCAGCCAGTGCTCGAACCGGTTACCGATGCTGAAGAACCCGCCGGCGAAGACCGATCCGACGGCCAGCACGATCATGGGGATCGTCATGACCTTGGGCGATTCGTGCGGGTGCGGCTCGGCGTGGGCGCCGTGGTGCTCGGCCGCGGGTTCCGCGCTCGGCTCGTCCGGTGAAGCGGTGGGCTGGTTCCGCCAGCGCTCCTCCCCGAAGAAGGTCATCAGCATCACGCGCGTCATGTAGTACGCGGTGATGGCCGCGCCGAGCAGAGCCACACTGCCGAGGATCCAGCCCTCGGTGCCGCCCTTGGCGAAGGCCGCCTCGATGATCTTGTCCTTGGAGAAGAATCCGGACAGCCCCGGGAAGCCGATGATCGCGAGGTAGCCGAGGCCGAACGTCACGAAGGTGATGGGCATGTACTTGCGCAGGCCGCCGTACTTGCGCATGTCGACCTCGTCGTTCATGCCGTGCATGACCGAACCGGCGCCGAGGAACAGCCCGGCCTTGAAGAAGCCGTGGGTCACCAGGTGCATGATCGCGAAGACGTAGCCGATGGGGCCGAGGCCCGCGGCCAGCACCATGTAGCCGATCTGCGACATCGTCGAGCCGGCCAGCGCCTTCTTGATGTCGTCCTTCGCGCAACCGACGATCGCACCGAACAGGAGCGTGACCGCGCCGACCACGGTGGTGACGAGCTGGGCGTCCGGGGATGCGTTGAAGATGTCCGCGGAGCGGACGATCAGGTAGACGCCCGCGGTCACCATCGTCGCGGCGTGGATGAGCGCTGAGACCGGGGTCGGGCCCTCCATCGCGTCACCGAGCCAGGACTGCAGCGGTACCTGGGCGGACTTGCCGCAGGCGGCGAGCAGCAGCATCAGGCCGATGGCAGTGAGCATGCCCTCGGAGGCGTCGCCGGTGGAGGCGAGCACCGGGCCGAAGGCGAACGTCCCGAAGGTGGTGAACATCAGCATGATGGCGATCGACAGGCCCATGTCGCCGACCCGGTTGACCAGGAAGGCCTTCTTCGCGGCGGTGGCGGCGCTGGGCTTGTGCTGCCAGAAGCCGATCAGCAGGTAGGAGGCGAGACCGACGCCCTCCCAGCCGACGTACAGCAGCAGGTAGTTGTCGGCGAGGACGAGCAGCAGCATCGCCGCGAGGAACAGGTTCAGATAGCCGAAGAAGCGGCGCCGGCGCTCGTCGTGCTCCATGTACCCGACGGAGTACAGGTGGATCAGCGAGCCGACGCCGCTGATGAGCAGCACGAACGTCATCGACAGCTGGTCGAGCTGGAAGCCGATCTCCGCCTGGAAGTCCCCGACGGGAATCCAGGTGAACAGGTGCTGTGTCAGGGTCCGTTCCTCGGGACCCTTCCCCAGCATGTCGGCGAAGAGCACGATGCCGATCACGAAGGAGACGGCCGCCAGGACGGTGCCGATCCAGTGGCCCACGGCGTCGAGCCGCCGGCCGCCGCACAGCAGTACGGCCGCTCCGAGCAGAGGCGCCGCAACGAGCAGCGCGATCAGGTTCTCCACTATTCAGCCCCTCACAGCTTCATCAGGCTGGCGTCGTCGACCGAGGCCGAGTGGCGGGTTCGGAACAGCGACACGATGATCGCGAGCCCGACCACGACCTCCGCGGCGGCGACGACCATCGTGAAGAAGGCGATGATCTGGCCGTCGAGATTGCCGTGCATCCGGGAGAAGGCGACGAACGCGAGGTTGCACGCGTTGAGCATCAGCTCGACACACATGAACACCACGATCGCGTTCCGTCTGATCAGTACGCCGGTGGCGCCGATCGTGAACAGCAGGGCGGCGAGGTAGAGGTAGTTGACGGGATTCACTTCGACGCCTCCTCGGCCCGCTTGAGGTTCGCCGGTTCGATCGGGGTCCGCTCCAGACGCTCGGCCGACCGCTGCTCCAGGGCCTTCAGATCGTTGATCGCCTCGGCCGACACGTCACGGATCTGTCCGCGCTCCCGCAGCGTCTTGCTGACGGTGAGGTCCGACGGTGTGCCGTCCGGGAGCAGACCCGCGATGTCCACCGCGTTGTGCCGGGCGTAGACGCCGGGCGCCGGAAGCGGGGGGACCTGCTTGCCCTCGCGCACGCGCTGCTCGGCCAGTTCACGCTGGGTCCTGGCCCGCTCGGTGCGCTCCTTGTGCGTGAGCACCATGGCGCCGACGGCGGCCGTGATGAGCAGGGCACCGGTGAGCTCGAAGGCGTACACGTACTTGGTGAAGATCAGGGCGGCGAGGCCCTCCACGTTGCCGTTCGCGTTGGCCTGCCCCAGGCCGTTGAACTCCTTGAGGGAGGCGTTGCCGATGCCGCCGACCAGCAGGATGCCGAAGCCGAGACCGCACAGCAGCGCCAGCCAGCGCTGGCCCTTGATGGTCTCCTTCAGCGAGTCCGCCGCGGTGACGCCGACCAGCATCACCACGAACAGGAACAGCATCATGATCGCGCCGGTGTAGACGACGATCTGCACGATGCCCAGGAAGTACGCGCCGTTGGTGAGGTAGAACACCGCAAGGACGATCATGGTGCCGGCCAGGCACAGCGCGCTGTGCACGGCCTTCTTCATGAAGACGGTGCACAGGGCCCCGATCACGGCGACCGTGCCGAGGACCCAGAACTGGAAGGCCTCACCGGTGGATGTGCTGTAGGCCGCGAGTTCGAGCTGCTGCGTCATCGGCCGATCACCTTCTTCGACGCCGGCTCGCCCTCGCCGAAGGTCGAGGAACCCTCTTGCGGGACCTCGCCCTTGGAGAGGGCGACCTGGCGCTCCGTGCCGGGCGCGGCCTCCGTGACCAGGCCGCGGTAGTAGTCCTGCTCATCCGTTCCCGGGTAGATGGCGTGCGGGGTGTCGACCATGCCGTCCTCGAGACCGGCGAGCAGCTGCTCCTTGGTGTAGATGAGGTTGGCGCGGCTTGAGTCCGCCAGTTCGAACTCGTTGGTCATCGTCAGCGCGCGCGTGGGGCACGCCTCGATGCACAGTCCGCACAGGATGCAGCGGGCGTAGTTGATCTGGTAGACGCGGCCGTAGCGCTCGCCCGGGGAGTAGCGCTCCTCTTCGGTGTTGTCCGCGCCCTCCACATAGATGGCGTCCGCGGGGCAGGCCCAGGCGCACAGCTCACAGCCGACGCACTTCTCCAGACCGTCCGGATGGCGGTTGAGCTGGTGCCGGCCGTGGAACCGCGGGGCGGTGGTCTTCTTCTGCTCCGGGTACTGCTCGGTCAGCCGCTTCTTGAACATGGCCTTGAAGGTCACGCCGAAGCCTGCCACCGGGTTCAGGAAACCGGGTGCGGTCTCCTTGGGCTCGTCAGCCATCGGACGCCTCCTTTCCGTCGTGAGATCCGCCAAGTGATCCGTCACTCGCAGTATCGGGCCCACCACTGACAATCAACTCGCGCTCGCGGCGCGAGCGGCGCCGTGGCACCGGCGGCAGCTCCTGCCCCGGTAGCGGCGGGACGGGGAATCCGCCCGCCATCGGGTCGAATGCGGCGGTTTCGGTGGGCGGCTCCGCGGCCGCCTGCCGCTTCTCGCGGAACATGTCAGCGACGAACGACAGCAGCAGCAGGACGAGTACGGCGCCGCCGACGTACAGCGCGATCTCGGCGAAGTCGTAGTTCTCGTTGCGCAGCGTGCGCACGGTCGCCACGAGCATCAGCCAGACCACGGAGACCGGGATGAGCACCTTCCAGCCGAGCTTCATCAGCTGGTCGTAGCGGACGCGGGGCAGGGTGCCGCGCAGCCAGATGAAGAAGAACAGCAGCAGTTGCACCTTGACCGTGAACCACAGCAGCGGCCACCAGCCGTGGTTGGCGCCCTCCCAGAAGCCGCTGATGGGCCAGGGGGCGCGCCAGCCGCCGAGGAAGAGCGTCACCGACACCGCCGAGACCGTCACCATGTTCACGTACTCGGCGAGCATGAACATCGCGAACTTGATCGACGAGTACTCGGTGTTGAAGCCGCCGACCAGGTCACCCTCGGACTCCGGCATGTCGAACGGCGCCCGGTTGGTCTCACCGACCATGGTCACGATGTAGATGATGAACGAGACCGGCAGCAGGATGATGTACCAACGGTCCTGCTGGGCCTCGACGATCGCCGAGGTCGACATCGACCCCGAGTACAGGAAGACCGAGGCGAAGGCCGCACCCATGGCGATCTCGTAGGAGATCATCTGGGCGCAGGAGCGCAGTCCTCCGAGCAGCGGGTAGGTCGATCCGGAGCTCCAGCCCGCGAGCACGATGCCGTAGATGCCCACCGAGGCGACCGCGAGGATGTAGAGCATCGCGATCGGCAGGTCGGTGAGCTGCATCGTGGTGCGCTGGCCGAAGATCGAGATCTCGTTGCCGGCCGGTCCGAAGGGGATCACCGCGATCGCCATGAAGGCCGGGATGGCCGCGACGATCGGCGCGAGGACGTAGACCACCTTGTCCGCGCGCTTGACGATGAGGTCTTCCTTGAGCATCAGCTTGATGCCGTCGGCGAGCGACTGGAGCATGCCCCACGGGCCGTGCCGGTTGGGGCCGATGCGCAGTTGCATCCAGGCGACGACCTTGCGCTCCCACACGATGGAGAAGAGCACGGTCAGCATCAGGAAGGCGAAGCAGAAGACGGCCTTGATGACGACCAGCCACCAGGGGTCGCGGCCGAACATCGACAGGTCTTCAGCGGCGAGGTACGGGTTCACGCCTCCACCTCCTCAACTGCCCCCTTCGGGGCCTTCGCCGGGCCGATGACGACCAGGGAGCCGGGCTGCGCCCCGGTGTCGGAGGCGACGCCGCCCCCCGCGGAGTTCAGCGGCAGCCACACCACCCGGTCGGGCATCTCGGTGACCTTCAGCGGGAACTCGACCGCTCCGGAGGGGCCGGTCACGGCGAGGGCGTCGCCGTCCTTGACGCCCGCCTCGGCGGCCGTCGCGGCCGACACGCGCGCGTAGGCGGCGTGCCGGGTGCCGGCGAGCGCCTCGTCGCCGTCCTGGAGGCGGCCCTGGTCGAGCAGCAGCCGGTGTCCGGCGAGCACGGCCTCTCCGGCGGCGGGGCGCGGCAGGTGGGTGGCGATCTCCACGGGCCCGGTGGCGTGGGGCCCCGACCAGGCGCCGAGCCGGTTGAGCTCGGCGCGCACGGTGCGCAGATCGGGCAGTCCCAGGTGGACGTCCATGGCGTCCGCCAGCATCTGCAGCACGCGCGCGTCGGTGGGCGCGAGAGGTCGGGTCATCTGTTCGGGTTTGAGGGCGGCCTCGAAGAAGCGGGCCCGGCCCTCCCAGTTGAGGAAGGTGCCCGGCTTCTCGGCGACCGCGGCGACCGGCAGGACGACGTCGGCGTGGTCGGTGACCTCACTGGGCCGAAGTTCCAGCGACACCAGGAAACCGATCTCGGAGAGTGCCGCACGCGCGCGTGCCGGCTCGGGCAGGTCGGCGACCTCTACTCCGGCCACCACCAGTGCCCCGAGTTCGCCGGTGGCGGCGGCCTCGATGATCTGGCCGGTGTCACGGCCGTAGCGGTGCGGGAGTTGCGCCAGGCCCCAGACGGCGGCGACCTCGTCCCGCGCGCGCGGGTCCGTGGACGGGCGCCCGCCCGGCAGCAGCGACGGCAGCGCGCCCGCCTCGACGGCGCCGCGCTCACCGGCCCGGCGCGGGATCCACGCCAGCTGGGCGCCGGTGGCGGTGGCGGTCCGTACCGCGGCGGTGAGCCCGCCCGCGACGCCCGCGAGACGCTCGCCGACGACGATCACCGCGCCCTCGGTGCGCAGCGCCTCCGCGGCCAGGCTTCCGTCGTCCTCCAGGCCGACGCCGCTCGCGAGCGCGTCCAGCCATTCGGTCTCGGTGCCGGGCGCGGCGGGCAGTAGCGTTCCGCCGGCCTTCTCGAGGCCGCGGGTGGCGTGCGTGGCGAGGGCGTAGGTCCGCTGCCCGTGCTGTCGCCAGGCCTTGCGCAGCCGCAGGAAGACGCCTGGCGCCTCCTCCTCGGCCTCGAAGCCGACCAGCAGCACGGCGGGTGCCTTCTCCAGGGCGGCGTAGGTGACGCCCGTACCGTCGAGGTCCCGGCCCCGGCCCGCGACCCGGGCGGCGAGGAAGTCGGCCTCCTCACTGCTGTGCACGCGCGCGCGGAAGTCGATGTCGTTGGTGTCGAGGGCCACGCGCGTGAACTTGCTGTAGGCGTAGGCGTCCTCGACGGTGAGCCGGCCACCGGTCAGGACCGCGGCGCGGCCCCGGGCGGCCGCGAGCCCCCGGGCGGCGGCGTCCAGTGCCTCCGGCCAGGAGGCGGGCTCCAGTTCACCGGACTCGCCCCGCACCAGGGGTGTGGTCAGCCGGTCCGGACGCTGCGCGTACCGGAAGGCGAACCGGCCCTTGTCGCAGATCCACTCCTCGTTGACCTCCGGGTCGTTGGCGGCGAGCCGCCGCATGACCTTGCCGCGCCGGTGGTCGGTGCGGGTGGCGCAGCCGCCGGAGCAGTGCTCGCACACGCCCGGCGAGGAGACGAGGTCGAACGGGCGGGAGCGGAACCGGTAGGCCGCCGAGGTCAGTGCCCCGACCGGGCAGATCTGGATGGTGTTGCCGGAGAAGTACGACTCGAAGGGGTCGCCCTCGCCGGTGCCGACCTGCTGCAGCGCTCCCCGTTCGATGAGTTCGATCATCGGGTCGCCCGCGATCTGGTTGGAGAAGCGGGTGCAGCGGGCGCACAGCACGCACCGCTCGCGGTCCAGCAGTACCTGCGTGGAGATCGGGACGGGCTTCTCGTACGTCCGCTTCCTGCCCTCGAACCGGGACTCGGCGTTGCCGTGCGACATCGCCTGGTTCTGCAGCGGGCACTCGCCGCCCTTGTCGCAGACGGGGCAATCCAGCGGGTGGTTGATGAGCAGCAGCTCCATCACACCGTGCTGGGCCTTCTCCGCGACGGGCGAGGTGAGGTGGGTCTTCACCACCATCCCGTCGGTGCAGGTGATGGTGCAGGACGCCATGGGCTTGCGCTGGCCCTCCACCTCGACGATGCACTGGCGGCAGGCGCCGGCGGGGTCGAGAAGGGGATGGTCGCAGAAGCGGGGGATCTCGATGCCGAGCTGTTCGGCGGCCCGGATGACCAGGGTGCCCTTGGGCACGCTGATCTCCACGCCGTCGATCGTCAGCGAGACGAGATCTTCCGGCGGGACCGCCGCTTCTCCCCCTCCCGAGGGAGCGCTGGTGGTCACAGTCATGCGTTCACCTCCGTGCGGTCGGCCCAGGCCGTCGACTTGGCCGGGTCGAAGGGGCAGCCGCGGCCCGTGATGTGCTCCTCGTACTCCTCGCGGAAGTACTTGAGGGAGGAGAAGATCGGCGAGGCGGCACCGTCGCCGAGGGCGCAGAAGGACTTGCCGTTGATGTTGTCGGCGATGTCGTTGAGCTTGTCGAGGTCGGACATGACGCCCTTGCCCGCCTCGATGTCGCGCAGCAACTGCACCAGCCAGTACGTGCCTTCACGGCAGGGCGTGCACTTGCCGCAGGACTCGTGGGCGTAGAACTCGGTCCAGCGGGTGACGGCCCTGACGACGCAGGTCGTCTCGTCGAAGCACTGCAGGGCCTTGGTGCCGAGCATGGAACCGGCGGCGGCGACACCCTCGTAGTCGAGGGGGACGTCGAGGTGCTCATCGGTGAACATCGGCGTGGACGAGCCGCCCGGCGTCCAGAACTTCAGCCGGTGGCCGGGCCGCATCCCGCCGCTCATGTCCAGGAGCTGGCGCAGCGTGATGCCGAGCGGGGCCTCGAACTGGCCCGGGTTGGCCACGTGGCCGCTGAGCGAGTAGAGCGTGAAGCCCGGGGACTTCTCGCTGCCCATCGACCTGAACCATTCCTTGCCTTTTTGCAGAATGGCGGGAACTGACGCGATGGACTCGACGTTGTTCACCACAGTCGGGCAGGCGTAGAGGCCCGCGACGGCAGGGAAGGGGGGACGGAGCCGCGGTTGACCACGGCGGCCTTCGAGCGAGTCGAGCAGTGCGGTCTCTTCACCACAGATGTACGCGCCCGCGCCCGCGTGCACGGTGAGTTCGAGGTCGAGTCCGCTGCCGAGGATGTTCTCGCCGAGATAGCCCGCCGCGTAGGCCTCTTGTACGGCGGAGTGCAACCGCCGCAGCACGGGGACGACTTCACCGCGCAGGTAGATGAAGGCATGCGAAGACCGAATGGCATAACACGCGATCACGATGCCCTCGATGAGGCTGTGCGGATTGGCGAACAGGAGCGGGATGTCCTTGCAGGTCCCGGGCTCCGATTCGTCGGCGTTGACAACTAGATAGTGAGGCTTTCCATCACCCTGGGGAATGAACTGCCACTTCATCCCCGTGGGGAATCCCGCACCGCCGCGGCCCCTCAGACCTGAGTCCTTCACATAGGCGATGAGGTCGTCCGGCGACATGGCCAGTGCCTTGCGGAGACCCTCGTACCCCTCGTGCCTTCGGTAGACGTCCAGCGTCCAGGACCTGTCCTCGTCCCAGAAGGCCGACAGCACGGGTGCGAGCAGCTTCTCCGGACTGGTCTCTCCCCCAGCTTGCGGCTGCGGGTTGCCCCCGTATTTCTCGGTGGACAAGGTCATCACTCCCCCTCCTCGGCGACAGGGCCCGCCGGATGGGCAGGGTCGGAGGCCGATGTGTCCTGCGGCGCGTCGTGCGAGCTGAGGTGCTCGGTCGGCGACGGCTCGTGCGGCGGCTCGTCCTGCGGTGCCTCGCCGCCGCGCGGATGCACCACGCGCGCGGGTGCGGCCTCTCCCCTGGCCAGGCGGAGGCCCACCAGCGAAGCGGGTCCGGCACTGCCGGTCGCCTCGACGGCCCCGGGCCGCTCGTCGGGGAAGCCGGCCAGGATGCGGGCGGTGTCCTTGAAGGTGCACAGGCGCGCACCGCGCGTGGGCTCGACCTCGGCTCCCGCGCGCAGATCGTCCACGAGGCGCTTGGCGCTCTCGACGGTCTGGTTGTCGAAGAACTCCCAGTTGACCATCACCACCGGGGCGAAGTCGCAGGCCGCGTTGCACTCGATGTGCTCCAGGGTGACCTTGCCGTCGTCGGTGGTCTCGCCGTTGCCGACGCCCAGGTGTTCCTGGAGGGCGGAGAAGATGGCGTCGCCGCCCATGACCGCGCACAGGGTGTTGGTGCAGACGCCCACCTGGTAGTCACCGGACGGCTTGCGCCGGTACATGGTGTAGAAGGTGGCCACCGCCGTGACTTCGGCCGTGGTCAAGCCGAGCACCTCGGCGCAGAACTGCATTCCGGTGCGGGTGACATGGCCCTCCTCCGACTGCACGAGGTGCAGCAGCGGCAGCAGGGCGGAGCGGGAGTCGGGGTAGCGGGCGATCACCTCGCGCGCGTCCCGTTCCAGCCGGGCTCGGACGTCGTCCGGGTATGCGGGCGCGGGCAGCTCGGGCATGCCCAGGCTGACGCCGCGCTCCGAAGAACTGGTGGTCACCGGTCGACGCCTCCCATCACGGGGTCGATGGACGCGACGGCGACGATGACGTCGGCGACCTGGCCGCCCTCGCACATCGCCGCCATGGCCTGCAGATTGGTGAAGGACGGGTCGCGGAAGTGGACCCGGTAGGGGCGGGTGCCTCCGTCGGAGACGGCGTGCACCCCGAGTTCGCCCTTGGGCGACTCGACGGCCGCGTACGCCTGTCCCGGCGGGACACGGAAGCCCTCCGTCACCAGCTTGAAGTGGTGGATCAGGGCCTCCATGGAGGTGCCCATGATCTTCTTGATGTGGTCCAGGGAGTTGCCCAGTCCGTCCGGTCCCAGGGCGAGCTGGGCGGGCCAGGCGATCTTCTTGTCGGCGACCATGACCGGGCCGGGGGCGAGCCGGTCCAGGCACTGCTCGATGATCCCGAGGGACTGGCGCATCTCCTCCAGGCGGATCAGGAAGCGCCCGTAGGAGTCGCAGGTGTCGGCGGTCGGGACGTCGAAGTCGTACGTCTCGTAGCCGCAGTACGGCTGTGCCTTGCGCAGGTCGTGCGGGAGGCCGGCCGAGCGCAGGATCGGGCCGGTGGCGCCGAGGGCCATGCAGCCGGCCAGGTCGAGGTGGCCGATGCCCTGCATACGGGCCTTGAAGATGGGGTTCCCGGTGGCGAGCTTGTCGTACTCGGGGAGGTTCTTCCGCATCTTCTTCACGAACTCGCGGATCTGGTCCACGGCGCCCGGGGGGAGGTCCTGGGCGAGTCCTCCGGGGCGGATGTACGCGTGGTTCATCCGCAGACCGGTGATCAGCTCGTAGATGTCGAGAATCTGTTCACGATCCCGGAAGCCGTAGATCATGATCGTGGTGGCGCCGAGTTCCATGCCGCCGGTGGCGATGCACACCAGGTGCGAGGAGAGGCGGTTCAGCTCCATCAGGAGCACCCGGATGATCGTGGCGCGGTCGGGGACCTGGTCCTCGATGCCGAGCAGTTTCTCGACCGCGAGGCAGTACGCCGTCTCGTTGAAGAACGACGTCAGGTAGTCCATGCGCGTCACGAACGTGGTGCCCTGGGTCCACGTGCGGTACTCGAGGTTCTTCTCGATGCCGGTGTGGAGGTAGCCGATGCCGCAGCGGGCCTCGGTGACGGTCTCGCCCTCGATCTCCAGGATGAGCCGGAGCACTCCGTGCGTCGAGGGGTGCTGGGGGCCCATGTTGACGATGAGGCGCTCGTCGTCCGCGCGGGTCGCGGACTGGACGACCTCGTCCCAGTCTCCGCCGGTGACCGTGTAGACGGTGCCTTCCGTGGTCTCGCGCGCTGATGCGGTAGTCACTGGGGCCTCCCGAAGGGAGTCGTTGAGGGGTGGCGGTCGGGCGACGGACGGGCGCTCATGTGTACGACCTCCGCTGGTCCGGAGCCGGGATCTGGGCGCCCTTGTACTCGACGGGGATGCCGCCGAGGGGGTAGTCCTTGCGCTGGGGGTGGCCCTGCCAGTCGTCCGGCATCATGATCCGCGTCAGCGCCGGGTGGCCGTCGAAGACAATGCCGAAGAAGTCGTACGTCTCGCGCTCGTGCCAGTCGTTGGTCGGATACACCGGGACCAGGGACGGGATGCGGGGCTCACCCTCGGGCGCACTGACCTCCAGGCGGATCAGCCGGTTGTGGGTGATCGAACGCAGGTGGTAGACGGCGTGCAGCTCACGGCCCTTGTCGCCGGGATAGTGCACGCCGGAGACACCCGTGCAGAGCTCGAAGCGCAGCGCGGGGTCGTCGCGCAGGGTCCTGGCGACCGTGAGCAGGTGCTCGCGCTCGATGTGGAAGGTGAGTTCACCGCGGTCGACGACGGTCTTGTCGATGGCGTTCTCGGGGACGAGACCCTGTTCCTCCAGGGCGCCCTCGAGTTCGTCGGCGACCTCGTCGAACCAGCCGCCGTAGGGGCGGGAGGCCGGGCCCGGGAGCCGGACGGAGCGGACCAGGCCGCCGTAGCCGGAGGTGTCCCCGCCGTTGTCGGCGCCGAACATGCCGCGCTGGACGCGGATCTCCTCACCGCGGTCGCCGCGCTGCCCGGGGAGGTTGTCGGCCGCGAGGTCCTTCTCGGGGTTCACACCGTTACCGTTTGCCTCACTCACCGCAGCAGCCCCTTCATCTCGATGGTGGGGAGCGCCCTGAGCGCCGCTTCCTCCGCCTCGCGGGCCGCCTCCTCGGCGTTGACGCCGAGCTTGGAGGTCTGGATCTTGTGGTGGAGCTTGAGGATGGCGTCCATCAGCATCTCGGGCCGCGGCGGACAGCCGGGCAGATAGATGTCGACGGGGACGATGTGGTCGACGCCCTGGACGATCGCGTAGTTGTTGAACATGCCGCCCGAGGACGCGCAGACCCCCATGGAGATCACCCACTTGGGGTTCGGCATCTGGTCGTAGACCTGGCGCAGCACCGGCGCCATCTTCTGGCTGACCCGGCCGGCCACGATCATCAGGTCGGCCTGGCGCGGTGATCCGCGGAAGACCTCCATGCCGAAACGTGCCAGGTCGTAGCGGCCGGCTCCGGTGGTCATCATCTCGATGGCACAACAGGCCAGGCCGAAGGTGGCCGGGAAGACGGACGACTTGCGCACCCAGCCCGCGGCCTGCTCGACGGTGGTCAGCAGGAAACCGCTCGGCAGCTTTTCTTCGAGTCCCATGCTCTTAAAGGCCCCTCAGTCCCATTCCAGGCCGCCCCGCCGCCATACGTACGCGTAGGCGACGAAGACGGTGAGCACGAAGAGCAGCATCTCCACGAGCCCGAAAACACCCAGGGCGTCGAACGTGACGGCCCAGGGGTAGAGGAAGACGATCTCGATGTCGAAGACGATGAAGAGCATCGCCGTCAGGTAGTACTTGATGGGGAAGCGCCCGCCACCGGCCGGCGTGGGGGTCGGCTCGATTCCGCACTCGTAGGCCTCGAGCTTGGCCCGGTTGTAACGCTTCGGACCGATCAACGTGGCCATGACCACGGAGAAGATCGCAAAGCCTGCCCCGAGGGCTCCCAGTACGAGGATCGGCGCATACGCGTTCACGCTCCTCGCTCCCTTCAGTCGGCGCTGACTGCTGGCGGTTGCGTCGGACTTCTCACCCGCCCCTTACGGAGCTCTCAAAGATCGCTCACATGTGAAGCAGGTCACAAGCCCAACTGCCACGCATCTTATGCCTGTGGGTCTGTGATCTGCGACACGGGGTACAGCAAGGACTTTGTGATCTCCACCACCCGAACAAGGATCATGAAGTCGGATGAGCGACGATCTTCGTACACGAAGCAGTCGCGTGATCACCAAGAGGTGACATTTTCATTCATCGCGCCTGGTCGCGGCGGTCTTGCACTATCAAGCGTCATGCCGTAGGGGCAAATTGGCGCTGGACCAGATCCCTTGATAGGGGGTCCCGTTCACACGCGACAGGGAGGGCGCGGCGGGCTGCGGACGCGTGCACGCGTTCACGAGCGCCGCGCACCGCCCGGAAGGGTGACCTTTCCGTGACCTGCGCCACATCGAATGTCACGGATCAGAAACCGGGCTTGGCCAACGAAGTCATTGAATGGTAAGTGCGCGGCAAATCGGGCGAATTATTGAAAGCCCGTGATCACAGCCTTGTCGAGGGGTGTCCACATTGTCCGCTATGGCGTCAATAAGGAACCGTAGGCGAGGGATTTCGGAGGTCGATTGAACAACTGTGGCGCAGGACACGTTTCTTGAAGGTATGGAGGAGCCCCTGATACCGGTTGGACTCATGTCCCACACCGCTCACATACGCAGCCACCGGAAACCCCGGCGCTCGAGTGCCTCGACGACGGCACTGCGCGCCGGTGTGGCCAGTGGTGTACTCAGCACCCTGGCCGTGGCGGCTGCCGCCGGCACGGCCAATGCGTCGGAGTCGTCGACGCAGACCCAGGAGCTGCCCGCGCTGACGGCGGACCTCACGGCGACGATCGCGCAGTCCGTGGCGGCGACCCAGCAGGCCGCGGCCGACTACCAGCTGCAGGCGGAGCGCGACGCCGCCGCCGCTCAGGCCGCCGAGCAGGCCAAGGCCGATCTGGCGGTCGCCAAGAAGAAGGCCGAGGAGAAGCGCAAGGCCGAGGCAGAGGCGAAGCGGCAGGCCGCCGCGGAGCGTGCCTCCCGGTCCACCGAGCGGACCACCCTGACCTCCACGAGCACCTCCGCGTCCGCTCCGGCGAGCGGCAGCGTGGCCACGGTCATCAGCTTCCTGAAGGCCCAGGTCGGCGACGCCTATGTGCTGGGGGCGACCGGGCCCAACGCCTGGGACTGCTCCAGCCTCGTGCAGGCCGCGTTCAAGCAGGTCGGTGTCGATCTGCCGCGGGTCTCGCAGGACCAGTCGACGGTAGGCACCGACATCCCGCTCTCCCAGATCCAGGTCGGGGACATCCTCTACTGGGGCGGCAAGGGCTCCGCTTATCACACCGGGGTGTACATCGGTAACGGAAAGTACCTGGATGCCGCCAACCCGTCCAAGGGTGTGGTCATCCAGGACCTCTCCGGGTACCCGGCTTCCGGCGCGGTACGCGTGCTCTGAGTTTTCAGGGTTTCCGGTGCACTGACTGTGGTGCGCTGAGTCGGAGTTGTGGCGAAGGGTCGCCCTCCCGTGGGGGAGGGCGACCCTTCGGCGTGTGCGGAGATCCTCGTGGAAGAGGGTGCGTGTTGTGCGGGGCCGTCGGGGCCCCGCGGGGCTCGGCCCGCGGAGGCCGTCGCCGGAGGCCCGGCAGCGGACCACGCCCGGCAACAGCCGTCACCGGGAACCCGGCAGCGGACCACGCCCGGCGAAAGCCGCCGCCGGAGTCCCGGCAGCGGACCATGCCCGGCGAAGGCCGTCACCGGGAACCCGGCAGGCGCTCAGGCTCGCGGAGCGACCTTGCTGAGGCCGTTGATGATGCGGTCCATCGCGTCGCCGCCCGTCGGGTCGGTCAGATTGGCCAGGAGCTTGAGCGTGAACTTCATCAGCAGGGGGTGGGTCAGGCCGCGCTGCGTGGCGAGCTTCATGATCTGCGGGTTGCCGATCAGCTTCACGAAGGCACGGCCCAGCGTGTAGTAGCCGCCGTAGGTGTCCTTGAGGACGCGCGGATAACGCTGGAGGGCCATCTCGCGCTGGGCGGGGGTCGCCCGGGCGTGCGCCTGGACGATGACGTCTGCGGCGATCTGCCCGGACTCCATGGCGTAGGCGATGCCCTCGCCGTTGAAGGGGTTCACCAGGCCGCCGGCGTCGCCGACCAGCAGCAGACCGCGGGTGTAGTGCGGCTGGCGGTTGAAGGCCATCGGCAGGGCGGCACCGCGGATCGGGCCCGTCATGTTCTCCGGGACGTAACCCCAGTCCTCCGGCATGGACGCGCACCAGGCCTTCAGGACCTCGCGCCAGTCCAGTTCCTTGAAGGAGGCGGAGGTGTTGAGCACGCCCAGGCCCACGTTGCTGGTTCCGTCACCCATGCCGAAGATCCAGCCGTAGCCCGGCAGCAGCCGGTCCTCGCCCGGCCCTCGCCGGTCCCACAACTCCAGCCAGGACTCCAGGTAGTCGTCGTCGTGCCGGGGCGAGGTGAAGTACGTGCGGACCGCGACGCCCATCGGACGGTCCTCCCGGCGGTGCAGGCCCATCGCCAGGGACAGCCGCGTCGAGTTCCCGTCCGCCGCCACCACGAGGGGCGCGTGGAAGGTGACGTCCCGCTTCTCGGCCTTGTCACCCGCGTCGGGGTCGCCCAGCTTGGCGTGCACGCCGGTGATGCGCCCCGTGCGCTCGTCGATGATCGGGGCGCCGACGTTGCACCGCTCGTACAGCCGCGCGCCCGCCTTCTGCGCCTGGCGCGCCAACTGCTCGTCGAAGTCGTCCCGTTTGCGGACGAGTCCGTAGTCGGGGAAGGAGGCGAGATCCGGCCAGTCGAGCTGGAGCCGTACGCCGCCGCCGATGATCCGCAGGCCCTTGTTGCGGAGCCAGCCGGCCTCCTCGGAGATGTCGATGCCCATCGAGACGAGCTGTTTGGTGGCGCGCGGTGTCAGACCGTCGCCGCAGACCTTCTCCCGTGGGAACGCGGTCTTCTCCAGCAGCAGGACATCCAGTCCGGCCTTCGCCAGGTAGTACGCGGTGGTGGAACCGGCTGGCCCGGCCCCGACGACGATCACATCGGCGGTGTGTTCGGAGAGGGGCTCGGTCACGGCGGGATCTCCCCAAGGTTGGTTATCTGCGTGCTGACGGGCACTGGACATGGGCAGTCTATTCAGCGGTACCGATCACCCGGCTGAAGGGCTGCCCCTGTGAACCGAGCCTTGCCCGCTGTACGACTGCGCGTCCCGACGCACGAGGACGCCTTCGCCTGGCACCGGATCTTCGACGATCCGGAGGTGATGGAGTTCCACGGCGGCAAGGCGGCCGAGCTGTCCGTGTACGAGGAACTGACCGCGCGGCAGCGCAGGCACGACGCGGAGCTGGGCTTCTGCCTGTGGACCATGCTGGACGAGGACGGCGAGGTCATCGGGTTCACGGGCGCGCAACCGTGGCCGCACGAATGGGGCCCCAGGGGCGAGACGGAGATCGGCTGGCGGCTGGCGCGGCCGTACTGGGGGCGCGGATATGTCACCGCCGCCGCGCAGGAGACGCTGGGCAGGTTGCGGGAGGCGGGGCTGAGGGGTGTCGTGGCCATGGTCGACGCCGCCAACGAGCGGTCCATCGCGGTCACCAGGCGGCTGGGCATGGTGCTCGCCGAGAGGCACGTCGCGCCCGTCTCACGTCGGCCGGGGCATTGCTATCGGCTGGAGCTGTAGGAGCTGGGGCTGAAGGAGCTGGAGGTGTTGGAGCTGAAGCTGTAGGAGCTGGAGCTGTAGGAGCTGGGGCTGAAGGAGCTGGAGGTGTTGGAGCTGAAGCTGTAGGAGCTGGAGCTGGCGGAGCTTCAGCTTCGGGAGCTCGATCTGCAGGAGCGCGAGCCGTGAGGCCCGGTCCTGCCCCCGACGCTTCCGGAAGGGCCCGGTGCGGGCTTACCCTTCCGGTACCGCTGGGGGTGACGTAGGTGTACAAACCACCCGAAGTACACGTGCCGCGGCTGGTCGGTCTGATGGCCGTGGACGCCCGGGAAAGAGCGGAAGCACGTGGTGTCCGGATCGCCGCGCCGGACCGGCCCGACTTCCATCTGACCGTCTTCGACTACGTCGTACGGCAGTTCCCGCTCCCCGGGGCCGAGGTGCCGCGCGGCGCGGTGGTGACCGTGTGGTTCGACTTCGGCGAAGGAGAGGGCGAGGGAGGCGCGGGTGTGCGCGAACCGCGTGTGCCGCGGCCGCCGTCCGGTGGGATACGGCGCGAGTTGGATGCGCCGGGGGACGCGTTCGAAGTCCTCAGGTGAGGCCGGGACCGTTCCGCGCTCATCGGGGTGATCGGACGGGGCGCCAGGGTGGTTGCCGTGGGTGCCGCGGTGAGCCACAGGACGCCGTACAGCACGGCGTCCGGGAAGCTGAGGCGTGCGGCGACCGTGTCGGTGCCCGTGCCGAGGCTCGAGGCGCCGACGGCCCCGACCCGAACCGCTCAGCCCTCGTGCGGCTTGAATCCCCGGTGCAGTGCCACCACCCCGCCCGTCAGGTTGCGCCACGCCACCTTCGACCAGCCCGCCTTGCGCAGGTGCTCGGCCAGGGACGGCTGGTCGGGCCAGGCGCGGATGGATTCGGCGAGGTAGACGTACGCGTCCGGGTTGGACGACACCGCGCGCGCCACGGGCGGCAGGGCGCGCATCAGGTACTCGGTGTAGACCGTGCGGAAGGGCTGCCAGGTCGGGTGTGAGAACTCGCAGATCACGACGCGGCCGCCGGGACGGGTCACCCGCTGCATCTCACGCAGGGCCGCCTCCGTGTCCTGGACGTTGCGCAGCCCGAAGGAGATCGTCACCGCGTCGAAGGTGTCGTCCTTGAAGGGCAGTTTCGTCGCGTCGCCCGCCGTGAACGGCAGCCAGGAGTGGCGCTGCTTGCCCACCTGGAGCATCCCGAGGGAGAAGTCGCAGGGCACGACGTACGCGCCGGTCCGCGCGAAGGGGAGGGACGAGGTCGCCGTACCGGCCGCCAGGTCCAGGACCTTCTGCGCGGGCCGGGCGTCGACCGCCTTCGCGACCTCCTTGCGCCACAGCCGGGCCTGGCCCAGGGACAGCACGTCGTTGGTGAGGTCGTAGCGTTCCGCCACGTCGTCGAACATCGCGGCGACTTCGTGCGGCTGCTTGTTCAGGGATGCGCGGGTCACGCGCCCATTGTGGCAGGAGGGCACAGGGCCGGGGCGCCCGGGAGCAGAGCGCGGGGAACGGGAAGCAGAGGCGAAGGGCCCGGGCGCAGAGGCGCGGGGCCCGACTCGGCCGGCCGGCCCGGATCGCCGCCGGGCACACAGGCACACGGCCGACTCGCCCTGCCCGGATCGCCGCCGACCGCACAGGCACGCGGCCGACTCCACCTGCCCGCATCGCCGCCGGGCACACAGGCGCGGGGCCCGGCTCTGCCGGGCCGGATGGCCGTTCCGTGCCCCGTCAGCGCCGCAAGGCCTCCACCGGCTGAATACCCGATGCCCGCCACGCCGGGTAGAGCCCCGCCACGACTCCGGTGACCAACCCGATCACTGGGGCTGCCGCGACCGTGCCCGAGGACTCGCGCGTCAGAAGCGTGTTTCGGCAGTGGTCTGCTCGCAACCCGGCCGGCGACCCGAAGCGCTTCTGCTACGACCTGTCGGGCAGCACGACCCACCGCGACGCCCAGATCCGGCACGCCCTGACCCGGCTGCTGCATCACAGCCAACGGTGCGGGGCCGCGGCGATCGCGATCGAGGACCTCGACTTCACCAACGGCACCAGCCGGGAGAAGCACGGCCGCAACAAGCGCTTCCGCCGACTGCTCTCCCGTTTCCCCACCGGGAAGCTGAAGGCGCGGCTGGGGGCGATGGCCGCCGAACAAAGCCTCGCGATCGTCGCGGTCGACCCCGCCTACGCCTCCCGCTGGGGCGCCCAGCACTGGCAGCAGCCCCTCACCAGCAAGACCCGCAAGGCCACTCTCCCCCAAGCTCTCGGCTCCGCTCGAGCGGGGGGTACCCCCATCGACGCGGCAGCCGTGGCGATCGGACGGCGCGCCCTCGGGCATCCGATCCGGCGACGGACGACACCGCCCCCACAGCACCAGAGCGATGCTGCGGGGCATCGGACCGCCCAGGCCGGACCGGGTACCCGTGAGCGTGAGGAACCCCGCCCCCGCATTCCCGGACCACGATCGAGAGTCGTGCCGCCCGGACGCGGAGCGGTGGGGGTACCTCCCTGCTCGAGCGAAGCCGAGAGCTTGGGGGAGGGCGACCAGAACGCCCAACACCGTTCGGAGCACGCGACTGAGCTGCGTCCTGGCAGCAGGACTCACTCCCGCTCAGTCTCTACGAACGGTCAGGGAGGTGCCCCATCCCATGAACGCCATGCCGAGCACGGCCGCGTAAGCGAGACAGCCGACGCCGGCGAGAAGGCCGAGACGGCGAAGTATCTTGGATCTGCGCCCGGAGTTGTCCACGAACACGGGACCCTCCGCGGATCCCTTGCCGCTTTTACGACGACGCCCGCGCGCCGCCGCCTGATTTTCGATGGCAGGCTCGGATTTCATTCCCCGGGATTAAGTCCCGGCTTTGTGTCAGATACCCGGAATTCCATGTGAGAAGCCACGAGAAACGCCTTGACCTGTCTTCTTCCTATGAGTTTCCAGAGTCTCCGGCGCGCAGCGGGCTGGATAAGAGTGCACCGAATGTCCGCAAACCTCCGCCCGGTTGGTCCCATCCGGTCGAACTTTCTCATGAAGTGTCTGTGAGCGACCTGTCATGATGAAACCCGACGCGGAACACAACGGCGTGTGAGAGATTCCCCTCCGGGAAACTCTTTTTTGTTTCCGTGCTGAGACAGCAATCACGAAAGCAGGTGCATGGTCAATGAGGAGTTTTCTGAAGCCGGCCGCCGGGCTCGTCTGCCTGTTGGCACTGGCCAGCGCAGGATGCTCCTCCGGTGGTGACGAGTCATCGGACGCCGGGACTCCCAAGGCGCCGGACAGTACCCGGGCGGCGCCCTCGGAGCCGGCTCAGGACGCGTCGTCGTCCACGACGTTCGCGCCGTACGTCAGCGCCAGCAGTGCCTCCGATCTGGACGCCGCCGGATCGCCGTCGACGTACAACCTCGCCTTCGTCGTCGCCAAGGGCAACTCCTGTACGCCGGTGTGGGACGCGAGCACCCCGATCGACAACTCGGCGGTCACCTCCCGGATATCGGCGCTGACCAAGTCCGGTGCCTCGGTGCGGGTGTCCTTCGGCGGGGCGTCCGGGACGGAGCTGGCCGAGGCCTGCGACAGCGCCTCCGAACTCGCCGCCGCCTACGGCAAGGCGCTCGACGCGGCCGGGGCGACGCAGGCCGACTTCGACGTCGAGGGTGACGCGCTGAAGGACTCCGACTCGGTGGAACTGCGGTCGAAGGCGATCGCGCTGTTGCAGAAGGAACGCAGCGGCCTGAAGGTGTCCTTCACGCTGCCCGTGATGCCCACCGGGCTGGACTCCGACAGCAAGGCGCTGCTGGACTCCGCCAACAACAACGGGGTCCAGGTCTCCACCGTCAACATCATGACCATGAACTACGGCGAGTCGTACCGGGACGACATGGGCGACTACGCGATCACCTCGGCCGAAGCCGCCCATGACCAGCTCGCGGACATCTTCGGCCTGTCCGACGCGGATGCCTGGCGGGGCATGGCGCTCACCTCGATGCTCGGGGACAACGACATCAAGGGCGAGACCTTCACGCTCGACGACGCGGCCCAGGTCCGCTCGTTCGCCGAGGAGAAGGGGATCGCCTGGGTCTCCATGTGGGCGACGTTCCGCGACCGGCAGTGCGACAGCGGCGACTCCTCGTCGAACGACGCGCTGACGAACTGCAGCGGGGTGGAACAGGAGGACGGCGCGTTCGGGAAGGCGTTCGCGGGGTGACCCACCCCGTGGCGCCTCCTACCGACGCCGGTGCACCAGCCGCCCCGCGCACACCGTCGCCACGCACTCCCCCTCCGGGGTGAAGACCGCCAGGTCCGCACGGGCCGACTCCGTGAGAGGGAGGGAACCGGACCGCGGCAGGACCAGTACGTGGTTCCGGTCCGCCGCGGCACGGAGCTCCGGCGTGTCCGCGTGTTCCGCGAGCACCGCCACCGCGCCGAGTTTCAGCACCTCGTGCACCCGCTCGCGCGGGGTCGGCGCGTCCGGGAGCGGGCCCTCGTGGACCCGGGCCGGGCCCAGCCTGCCTGGCCAGCGGCGCACGCGCGCCCCGGGGAAGCGCTCGGCCAACTCCTCGTAGGAGCCGACGGCGGCGACCCGGTCGCCCGCCACGGCGACCGTGACGCCTTCCTCGGCCGTATGGATCGTCAGCACGCCTGCTCTCAACCTCGGTCGGCCTCGGTTGCCGTCAGTTGCCGTCAGTTGCCGTCACGCCGGTCGGCGTCTGTTGCCGTCAGTTGGGGCACTACCTTCAGCCGGCGACCGTCGGCATCAGTTGGAGGCCAGCAGCTTCAGTTCGGGGTGGGCGGTGCCACCCTCGATCGCCGTCGAGGAGATGTGGGAGACGACCCGCTCGTCGACCGGGTCGTTCGCCGGGTCGTCGTGCACCACGATGTGCTCGTACGTCGTCGTCCGCTGCGCCGGCACCCGTCCCGCCCTGCGGATCAGGTCGATGATCTCCTGCCGGTTGGAGCGGTGCTTGGCGCCCGCCGAGGAGACCACGTTCTCCTCCAACATGATCGAACCGAGGTCGTCGGCGCCGTAGTGCAGGGACAGTTGTCCGATCTCCTTGCCGGTGGTCAGCCAGGAGCCCTGGATGTGGGCGACGTTGTCCATGAACAGCCGGGCGATCGCGATCATCCGCAGGTACTCGAAGATCGTCGCCTGTGTGCGGCCCTTCAGATGGTTGTTC